>JBKBKC010000015.1:0-82312 GCA_046294265.1 Gemmobacter sp.
CGCCCCGACCGCATTCACGATATCATCCCCGATCAGACCTCGGCTTGACTGCCGCCCCAAGGCGGAGGAGTGCCGGCGTTGCAGGATGCGCCACCCCGTTTGGAGACCCCACGTCCGCCCGACCTCGCGCTGGAGGGCGGCGTTGCGCGTGAGGCACTGACCTGGGCTGCGCTTGACGGTTTGCGCGCCAACCTCTCGATCGCCACCCTTGGCTCCATCTTCGTGCAAGCCTGCACGATTTTCCATCCTCCGCTCGGTTTCGGTTTCATCGCTCGGGCCTGTTGTTCGGAACGGAGTGCTTGGGCAGAGATGGGGTGGATGCCGCTCTCTCCCCAACGGCGTCGCAATGCGCCAAGCTTGTGATGCTGAAGTCACAAGGGAAACGAGAGGGCATCCATGAAGGAAGTTAGCATCATCGGGGTCGATCTGGCAAAGAACGTGTTCCAGCTGCATGGCGCGGCCGCGGACGGTTCGGTCCTTTTCCGCAAGAAACTGACGCGACCGCAGTTCCAGCGATTCATGGCGGAGCAACCGCAATGCCTCGTCGTGATGGAGGCCTGCGGCGGCGCGCATCACTGGGCCCGCGAACTGGAGCGGGCGGGGCACGCGGTGAAACTGATCGCACCGCGCTACGTCAAACCGTTCATCAAGCGGCAGAAGAACGATGCTGCAGATGCGGAGGCGATCGTGGAGGCGGCTTTGCGCCCGACCATGCGCTATGTCGAACCGAAGACCAGGGACCAGCAGGCGCGGTCGATCCTTTTCCGCACCCGCGAGCAGGTTGTGAAACAGCGCACCGAAGCGGTCAATGCGCTGCGGTCGCACCTCTACGAGTTCGGTTACACCGCGCCGGAGGGGATTGGCTATCTCCCTCGCCTCGGCGCCGTCATCGAGGACGCAAACTCCAATCTGCCGCCGCTCGCCCGGGAGATCTGTCGCGAGTTGCTGGATCAGATCGTGCATCTGACCGGCCGGATCAGTGCCATGAAGAAGAGGATCGACGCGATTGCCAGAGAAGGCGAGACATCCCGCCGCCTGCAGACCATGCCGGGGGTTGGGCCGATCAGCGCCCTGGCTGTCGAGACCTTTGCGCCGCCGATGGAGCAGTTCAAACGCGGTCGCGACTTCGCGGCCTGGCTGGGGCTTGTGCCGCGACAGGCCTCGACCGGCGGCAAGCAGAAGCTCGGGAAAACCTCGAAGATGGGCCAGCGCGACATTCGGCGACTGCTCGTCACCGGTGCGATGGCCGTGATCCGCTGGGCGCTGCGCCATGGCGCACCGAGCAATCCCTGGCTGGCGCGCCTGCTGGAACGCAAGCCACCAATGGTGGCAGCCTCGGCGCTGGCCAACAAGATGGCGCGCGGCATCTGGGCGATGCTGACGCGCGGCGAAGACTATCGCGGCCCGGAGATCGGAAGCGCTGCCTGATCCGGCAGCGCGGTTCGAACCGGACCACCAAGTTGTGAGGAAGACATGAACTGCATGGGCAAATGATCGACATGATCCGGGTTGGGCGAACCAGAAACCTTCTCCGAGCCTCGAGCTCGCTCTCAGAGATCTGGCCCCGGTCCGCGCATCACCATCTCGGCCAGCGGCATCTATCGGGCCGCGCGAACAGGCCTGACAAGAGTCCGCACTCGATCACATGCCTAAGGTTCAGAAATTCCTTGCAAATGAGAGCGGCATCCACAAGAGAAGGTTGGATATCAGGCCCGTCCCCTCCGGATCCTCTTCATCGACCAGCCCTGAATGTGAAAGGCCCGCCGGACCCGCGCGATCGTATCCACCCGCTTCAACTCCCCCTCCGTCCGCTGCCCCGCAACGAACGGTCTGCCAGATCAAAAGGGGGGTCAAAATCGGACGCCGATCACCCCACCCAAGGGGTCAAAATTGCATGCCGAAACACAGTCTGAGCGGTCATGTCTACTCCAGGGCAAGGCTTGGCGTGGGGGTGCCATGTGAGGTCTATAGGCGTCGCCATCGAAAACCGCTCTTGGCATTTTCGGACTGAGGCGAGAATCTTTGGTGGTCTGGCTCTTCACCGCCGCCCATACCACGTGCGTATTGCAGGCCAGAAGTAGCCCGGACAAGGTTGCCCTCATGAAAGCATTGCCACGTCATATAAAGTAGTTGGACGTTTTGAGGATGTCAGGGTGGTGCCCAGAGCCGGAATCGAACCAGCGACACGCGGATTTTCAATCCGCTGCTCTACCAACTGAGCTATCTGGGCCCCGTCTGCGTGGCTGCGCCATCGCCGATTGCGGCGGTTTAGTCCAGCGCGCGCAGGCTGTCCAGAGGGTGCCGCGCTAAAATTCGTCCCGGTCGTTCGCGGGCGGTGCAGGCGGCAGGTCTTCCTCGTCCAGCGGGGGGCCGGGCAGCGCGTAGCTGCCCGTGAGCCAGCGCCCAAGGTCCACATCGGCGCAGCGGCGCGAGCAGAAGGGTTTGTAATCCTTCACGCTTTCCTTGCCGCAGGTCGGACAGGTCATTCCTCTGTCCCCTTGGGCAGAAGGCGCGCAAGTTCGACGCGGTCGCGGCGGCGGGTCATCTCGTAAAGGCCCAGCACCGTCCAGCCCGCGAGGGTTGCATCCGCGCCCTCGCCCTTGAAGGCGGCGCGGATCACCTGGTCCAGCACGGCACGGTCTTTCTTGGGCATGGGCGCGAAATCGACCACCACCTGGCCGCCAAGGCCGCGCAGGCGCAACTGGCGGGGCAGGTCGCGGGCGGCGGCGATGTTGGCCTTGAGGCTGGCGGCGGGCGAGGTGTCGGGGCCGGTGTTCACGTCCACCGCGACAAGCGCGCGGGTGGGTTCAATCATCATGTGCCCGCCCCCCGCAAGGCCCACGCGGGGTGCCAGCAGGGCGTCGATTCTGGCAGGGATATCATGGGCTTCGAAGGTTCCCTCTTCCACCGCATCGGGCGGCGGATCGGCCCAGTCGCGCCAGGCGGTTTCCTGCGCGCCCGCCCCTTCGATGAGGAGTTCTGGGCCGCCGTCGAGGTCGGCGGTCACGGCCTCGGCCAGCGCGCGCATGGCCGTGATATCCTCGGAGATCTCGTCATCCCCCGCATGGGCCGCGGCTGAGCGCAGGATCAGGCCGAAATCGGCAGGCGCGCCTGCCATAGCAGCGATGGCAAGGGTTTCCAGATCAGTCCTTAGCGCCTCATCCCGCAGCTTGCGCGAGATGTTGAGGCCGGGAGCGCCCGGCGTGACGATGCAGAGGCGCGACTTGAACAGAAGCCGCGTGGTGACGGGCAGGGCCTTGCCGGACTCGGCCGGGCCCGTGACCTGCACGATCAGCGGGCGGCCGGGCGCGATGCCCGCCGTCTGGCGCAGGAAGCCGCTCTGATGTCCCGGCAATTTCAGGAACATGCCGCCCATGCCCTTCATCGGGCGGTCGGCCAGTGCGCGGCAGATGGCACCGGGCAGAAGGTCGTCGCCATCGGGGTCGATCAGCAGGTCCTGAAGCTGGCCGTCCTCCAGCAGGGCGGCGGCGGGGCGGCCTGCGATGTGGTCGAGGATCACGAGGCGGCCCATCATTCGGCCCCGAAAACTGGGTAGCCGGCGGCGGTCAGAAGGGCCGCCGTCTCGGCCACCGGAAGGCCGACGATGCCGGAGTAACTGCCGGATATCCATGGGATAAATGCGCCGGCGAGGCCCTGGATGCCATAGCCGCCCGCCTTGCCCTGCCAGTCGCCGGAGGCGAGGTAGGCGTTCAGTTCGGCGTCCGACAGACGCTTCATCTTGACCGCCGACACAGAGTCGCGGATCCACAGCCGGTCACCCCGGCGCGCGGCGACGGCGGTGATGACCTGATGCCGTCGTCCACCGAGTTTCACAAGGAATTCAGCGGCTTCGGCAGCGTCGCGGGGTTTGCCGAGGATGCGGCGGCCCAAGGCCACGGTGGTATCGGCGCAGATCACCACGTCATCCGGGGCGGCCTGCACGGCGCGCGCCTTTTCCTCGGCCAGCCGCAGGCAGTAGGGGCGGGGAAGTTCGGCGCGGCGCGGATCTTCGTCGATGTCGGGGGGCAGGACGGCATCGGGGGTGATCCCCAGCGTCGCCAACAGCTCAAGCCTGCGCGGGCTGCCCGAGCCGAGGATCAGCCGGGGGCGGGCAAGCACCTGATCCGACACGATTATTTGAAGCGATAGTTGATGCGGCCCTTGGACAGGTCGTAGGGCGTCATTTCCACCTGCACCTTGTCGCCGGCCAGAACCCGGATGCGGTTCTTGCGCATCTTGCCTGCCATCACGGCGATCAGTTCATGGCCATTCTCGAGTTCGACCCTGAACGTCGCATTGGGCAAGAGTTCCTTCACGACGCCGGGGAATTCGAGGATGTCTTCCTTGGCCATGGTCTCTCCAAAATGGGGTTGGGCCCGCGGGCGGTGGCGGGCTGCGGCCCGGCATATGCGCCGATGGGGGACGCAGTTCAAGGGGATTTTCGCGAATCGGGGTTAACGGGCTGAAATCATTGCGCAGGTTGCGTCTGGCATCCGTCCTGCGCGCGTCGGCCTTGCGTCGGGTTTGCGTCCCGACACGGGGTGCGGGGGGCGCGGGGTTAACGCAACGCGCGCAGCCAGACCTGGAGGGGCTTTTCGCTGTCACAAGCGTCGCCCAGATCGGTCCAGGAAAAGCGCGCGATGGCGCCGGGCAGGGGGGCATAGCCGCGCTTGCGCCAGAAATCGTCCAGCGGGCGGTAGTCGGCGGGAAGGGCGGGGTGGTCGGCGGGCCGGATGACAGCGCAAAAGGCGGCATGGCTGCGCCCCAGGCGGCGGGCGTGATCCTCGCGCGCGTCAAAGAAGCGGTGGCCGAGGCCCTGGCCGCGATATTCGGGCAGGAGCACGGATTCGGCGCAGTAGAAGATGTCAAAGGGCGGGATATTGGCGGATGACAGGGCGGCGGCGAATTCGGGATGATCCTCCATCGGTGTCCCGGTGGAGGCGCCCACCAGCCGCGCGCCGTCGAAGGCCCCCACCAGCACCGCGCCCGCGCTGCGGCGGTAGTGGTCGAGATAGCTGCGCTCATAGTCCAGCGTGCCCTCGTAAAGATAGGGCCAGTCGCGGAACACCGCCATGCGCAGGGTGGCCACGTCATCGAGTGCCGCATCGAGGGCGGCCCCGGTCAGCACCCGAACATCGACGCCAGCGGCCATCACGAGACCTGCGCGATCCAGTCGTTGAGGTTGTAGAAGGTGGTCACGCGAGCGATGCGGCCCTCGCGCAGGTCGAAGAAGGCCCCGGCGGGCAGGATGTAGGTCTGGCCGCGGGCGGGTGGCAGGCCGGGGTCGGTTTGCAGATAGGTGCCGTGGACGGTGAACTCGGCCGCCCCGCGCGTGCCGTCGGGGGTGGTGAAGAGCGTGATGTCGCGCAGGGTTTCGCGGTAGCTGACGCCCATATGGGCGCAGAATTCGGCAAAGAGCGCGCGGCCCCTGCGGATGCCGCCCTCGTTCACGCGGTGTTCGATGTCATCGGTGACCTGCGCCAGCATTCCGGCGGCATCGCCGGCGTTGAAGGCGGCGTAATAGGCGGCGAGGGTGGCCTGGGCGGTGTCGGCGGGGGTCATGTGTAGGCCCTTTTCGGTGAGGTCTGGCGGGTGGCATCGCCCGGGGGGCTTCACGCCCCCCCAGTCCATCGGTTCCTTGTACCGATGGCGGAACCGATAGACTACCCCCGTGGGATATTTGAGGACGGAAAACGCGGCAAGGATTTTGGCAGGGCTGCCGCAATCAGGCGTGTTGTTCGGCCGGGGGGCCGAAGCGGGCCAGCATCCGGTCGCGGATCTGGTCGCGGGCCTGGCGGTAGGCGGCCAGTTTCGCCTCCCGCCCCTCGCCGATGGCGGTGGGGTCGAGGATGGGCCAGTATTCCACGTCGAGGTGGTGGAAGCGGGTGAGTTCCAGCGCGCGGCGCTGGCTGGCGGGCGAGAGGGCCACGATCAGGTCGAATTGCGACAGGTCGTCGCCCATGTCCTGCATCTCGTCGAAGCTGCGCGAGCGGTGGCGGGAAAGCTCGATCCCCATTTCCTTGCAGACCGCCACGGAGAAGCCGTCGATCTCCATGTCATTGGTCACGCCAGCCGATTGCACATAGGTGCGCTGGCCGTGGTATTTCTTCATCAGCCCTTCGGCCATGGGCGAGCGCACCGCATTGTGGTCACAGCAAAACAATACCGACTGCGGGACATCGCGCAAGGTCAGCCCCAGTGCAGGACGCAGATGAGCGTGAAGAGCCGGCGCGCGGTGTCGATATCGACGATGGCCTTGCCCTCCAGCCGTTCCTGCAGGACCCGCGCGCCTTCGTTGTGGATGCCGCGGCGGGCCATGTCGATGGCCTCGATCTGGGAGGGCGGCAGGCGCTTGACGGCCTCGAAGTAGCTTTCGCAGATCTGGAAGTAGTCCTTGACCACTTGCCGGAAGGGGCCCAGCGAGAGGTGGAATTCGGTGACCTTGGCCTCTGCTTCGGTGTTGAGGTCGAATACGAGCCGTCCCTCGCGGATCGCAAGGCCCAGGCGGTAGGGGCCATCGGGCGGCTGGCGGCCGTCGCGGGGGGGCAGGGCGAAGTGGTTGTCTTCCAGCAGGTCGAAGATCGCCACGCGGCGTTCCTGTTCGATCTCGGGCGTGGGGCGCGCAAGGCCGCGCTCGTCGATCTCGATATGGCAGATGCGGGTCATGGGTTGGGTTCCGGCAAGGTCCCCGCGTTGATGCCCGAGGGGGGGCGGGGTGGCAAGGGGCGTTGCGGGTTGGGTGATCAGCGCCTCTTGCGAGGGGGGGGCGTGGCCGGGTCCAGCCGCCCCTCGGCGATGTCCAGCGCGCGCTGCACCATGGCGCGCTTCACATAGGGCAGCATGAAATGCGCCGCGCCCGCGTCGAAGCTGGCAAGGGCCGCGCGCAGGCGGGCGGTGTCCCGCGCAAGTGCGAGGGCGCCGAGATGGTAGAGCGGGTAGCTGCCGAAGTTCGGCCCGTCGCCGCGGCAGAGGTCGGCCAGATGGGCGGGCACATCGAAATCCTGCAGGTTGGCGCAGGCCTGTGCCAGCAGGGCGCGGATATGGTCGGGGGTGAAGCCGTCGGGATCGGTGGCGTGGGTCTGGGGTGGCCGTGCTTTGATATGAACCAGCGGCGCGTCGCCCGCCATTTCGGGGCTGCCGTCGATGGCGGCGATGGCGGCAGAAAGGGGGGGCCAGACCACCGATTCCTTCAGCGTGACCTCAGTGCCGTCGCGCAGATGGGGCAGGAGCCGGATGCGGCGGTCGAGGCCAAGGTCGCGGGTGGCGCTGCGGTTGTCGTAAGACCGCGGGTTCTTCACCGTCCAGCCCTGGGCCCGCAGCAGGTCCAGCAGCGCGGCAATGGTGCGGATGCGCCGCCCGGTCAGCCGTTCAGCCGGTCCAGCCGCGCGCGCACGCTGGCCCCGTGCGCGTGCAACCCTTCCGAGGCCGCCAGCCGCTCGGCCGCCGGGCCGATGGCGGCCAGGCTCGCGGGGGTCATGCGTGCCAGCGTGGTGCGCTTCATGAAGTCGAGGACCGAGAGGCCGGAGGAGAAGCGCGCCGACCGCGCCGTGGGCAGGACGTGGTTGGGGCCGCCCACATAGTCGCCGATGGCCTCGGGTGTCCAGGCGCCCAGAAAGATCGCGCCGGCATGGGTGATGCGGGCGGCCAGCGCCTCTGGGTCGGCCACGCAAAGCTCCAGGTGTTCGGGGGCGATGCGGTCGGTCAGCGCCACGGCCTGCGCGAGGTCGCGCACCGTAATCACCGCGCCATGTGCGGCCCAGGAGGCGCCCGCGATGGCGGCGCGGGGCAGGGTGGGAATGATCCGCTCCACCGCTGCCGCCACGTCGCGTCCGAAGGCGGCATCGGTGGTGATGAGGATGGCCTGGGCGGAGGCGTCGTGTTCGGCCTGGCTGAGGAGGTCGAGCGCGATCCAGTCGGCGTCGTTGTTTCCGTCGGCGACCACCAGAATCTCGGACGGGCCCGCGATCATGTCGATGCCCACGCGCCCGAACACCCGCCGCTTGGCCGCCGCCACCCAGGCGTTGCCGGGGCCGGTGATCTTGTCCACGGGCGCGATCGTTTCCGTGCCATAGGCGAGTGCCGCCACCGCCTGCGCGCCGCCGATGCGGTAGATGGTGGAGACGCCCGCCACCTGTGCTGCATAAAGCACCAGCGGATTGACCGCCCCCCCCGGCGTGGGACAAGCGATCACCAGCCGCCCCACCCCCGCCACCTGCGCCGGGATGGCGTTCATCAGGACGGAGGAGGGATAGCTGGCCGTGCCCCCCGGCACATAGAGGCCCGCCGCCGAGACCGGGGTCCAGCGCCAGCCGAGGCGGGCGCCCGACGCATCGTCCCACATCGCATCCTCTGGCCGCTGGCGGGCGTGATAGGCGCGGATGCGGTCGGCGGCGAGGTCGATGGCGGCGCGGTCCTCGGGGCCGACCCTGGCCACCTCGGCCGCGATCTCGTCGGGCGAAAAGGCCAGCGTGGCGGGCGTGAGGTCCAGCCGGTCGAAGCGGGCGGTGAGCTCGATCAGCGCCGCGTCGCCGCGCGCCCGCACATCGGCGATGATGCCGGCCACGGTGTCGTCCACATCCTGCGCCTCCTCGCGCTTCTGCGACAGGAGGGCGGCAAAGGCCGCGTCGAAACCGGGATCGTCGGCAGACAGGTGAACGGGCATGGTCGGACCTTTGCGCTGGACCCCCGCCCCTTAGCGCGGGGGCGGCATGGGCTCAAGCGGGCGGGGTGGCGCAGGCGGGCCGTGACGGCGGGATGAAGGTTTTGCGAAATCCGGGGCCGGTTTGATCTGGATCGAACCGCCCCGCGCGATTCGCGACCAGGGATCGGGGCAGATGCCGCAGCCCCGATGAGGTTCCCAGATGCCCCTCCCCACGCCCGCCGCCCTGATCCGCGTCCGCGACCTCGACCTGTGGTATGGCCCCGCGCAGGCCCTGCACGGCGTCAGTTTCGATCTCAATCGGGGCGAGATCCTCGCCTTCATGGGCCCCTCGGGCTGCGGCAAGACCACGGCGCTGAAATGCCTGAACCGGATGCACGAGGGCACGCGCGACCTCGCGCTGCGGGGGCAGGTCCTGTTCGACGGGGTGGATGTGAACGACCCCGCGCTTGACCCCACGATCCTGCGCCGCCGCATCGGCTGGGTGGCGCAGAAACCCAACCCCTTCGCGGGCTCTGTCTGGCACAATGTGGCCTACGGCGCCGAGATCCACGGGCTGTGCCGCGATCACGCTGCCCTTGCCGCCCATGTCGAGGACTGCCTGCGCCGCGCCCAGCTCTGGGACGAGGTCAGGGACGGCCTGCACCACCATGACGCGCACGAGCTTTCCATGGGCCAGCAGCAGCGGCTTTGCATCGCGCGCGCGCTGTCCACCCGGCCGGAGGTGCTCTTGATGGACGAGCCGACGGGATCGCTCGACCCCATCGCGACGGCGCGCATCGAGGATCTGCTGATCGACCTGCGCCCGGACCACGCCATCGTCGTGGTGACTCATTCCATCGCGCAGGCCCACCGCATCGCCACCCGCGTGGCCTATTTCGATGCGGGCCGCCTGATGGAGACCGGCCCCACGGAACAGCTCTTTTCCGCTCCCCGCACGGCCGAGGCGGCGGGGTTTCTGGGCGGGCGGTTCGGCTGACGTCCCTTCTGTTCTCTTCTTTGTCCAAATACCCATGCGACGCCGCCGCCGGGTGCCCCGCCACAGGATGGGGCTATTCCAGTTCCACCAGCAGGTCTTTCGCCTCGATCTGCGCGCCCGGCACCACATGCACGGCCTTGACCGTGGCCGCGCGGTCGGCGTGCAGGCCGGTTTCCATCTTCATCGCCTCGATGGTCAACAGCAGATCCCCCGCCCGCACCCGTGCCCCCGCCTGCACGGCGACCGAGGCGACGGCGCCGGGCATCGGCGCGCCGACATGGCCGGGGTTGCCCTCGGCCGCCTTGGGGCGCGCGGCGGTCTTGGCCTTCACGGCGCGGTTCGGGACGCGGATCACGCGGGGCTGGCCGTTGAGTTCAAAGAACACCTTGACCTCGCCATCCTCGGTCGTCTCGCCCACGGCCTGCAGGCGGATCTCCAGCGTCTTGCCGGGGTCGATCTCGGCGGTGATCTCCTCGCCCGCGCTCATGCCATAAAAGAACGTGCGCGTGGGCAGGGTCCGCACCGGGCCGTAAAGGCGGTGGCGCGCGCGGTAGTCCATGAACACCTTGGGATACATCAGGTATCCGTTCAGGTCCTCGTCATCCAGCACGCGGTCCTCGGCCTCTTCCGCCCGGGCTAGATCGGCGCGGACCTTCGCGCGCAATTCTTCCAGATCGACGGGGGGCAGGGTGGCACCGGGCCGCGTGGTCAGGGGCGCCTCGCCCTTGAGCACCTTGGCCTGGATGCCTTCAGGCCAGCCGCCATGCGGCTGGCCCAGATTGCCGCGCAGCATGTCGATCACGCTGTCGGGGAAGGCCACGTCCACCTCCGGGTCCTCGACCTGCGCGCGGGTCAGGCCCTGGGCCACCATCATCAGCGCCATGTCGCCCACCACCTTGGACGAAGGCGTGACCTTGACGATATCGCCGAACATGGCGTTGGCATCGGCATAGGCCTGCGCCACCTCGTGCCAGCGGTCCTCCAGCCCCAGCGACCGCGCCTGCGCCTTGAGGTTGGTGAACTGGCCCCCGGGCATTTCGTGCAGCCAGACCTCGGAGGCGGGCGCGGGCAGGCCGGATTCAAAGGCGGCATACTGGCCGCGCACCTGTTCCCAGTAGTTCGAGATGCGCCGGATGACCGCGATATCGAGGCCGGTGTCGCGGTCGGTATGGCGCAGGGATTCCACGATGGACCCGAGGCAGGGCTGCGAGGTCCCGCCCGAAAAGGCGTCCATCGCCGCGTCCACCGCATCCACGCCCGCATCGCAGGCCGCAAGGATGGTGGCCCCCGCAAGGCCAGAGGTGTCATGGGTGTGGAAATGGATGGGCAGGCCCACCTCCTGCTTCAGCGCCTTGACCAGCGCGCGCGCGGCGGCGGGTTTCAACAGGCCCGCCATGTCCTTCAGGCCCAGAACATGCGCGCCTGCCGCCTTCAGCTCCTTCGCACGGGCGACATAGTATTTCAGGTCGTATTTCGCGCGATCGGGGTCGAGGATGTCGCCGGTATAGCAGACCGCCCCTTCGCAGACCTTGCCGGCCGCGACCACCGCATCCATTGCCACGCGCATGTTCTCGACCCAGTTCAGGCTGTCGAACACCCGGAACACATCGACGCCCGATGTCGCGGCCTGCGCGACAAAGGCCTGCACCACGTTGTCGGGGTAATTGGTGTAACCCACGCCGTTGGAGGCGCGCAGCAGCATCTGCGTCATCAGGTTGGGCATGGCCGCGCGCAGATCGCGCAGGCGCTGCCAGGGGCATTCCTGCAAGAACCGGTAGGCCACGTCGAAGGTGGCCCCGCCCCAGCATTCCACGCTGAACAGTTGCGGCAGGTTTGCGGCATAGGCGGGGGCCACGCGGATCATGTCGATGGACCGCATGCGGGTCGCCAGAAGGCTTTGATGCCCGTCGCGCATCGTGGTGTCGGTGATGAGCACCTGTTTCTGCTTGGCCATCCAGTCGGCCACGGCCTGCGGCCCCTTCTGTTCCAGAAGGTTGCGCGTGCCCATCGCCGGGGGGCCCAGGGGGGCGGGGGGGCGGGGCGTGCGGGCCTCGGCATGGGGTTTGGCGCGGCCCGCCGTCTCGGGGTGGCCGTTCACCGTGATGTCGGCGATATAGGTCAGGATCTTGGTCGCGCGGTCGCGGCGGCGGGTGAACTGGAACAGCTCGGGCGTGGTGTCGATGAACTTGGTGGTATAGGTGTCGTTCAGGAATGTCGGGTGTTTCAAAAGGTTGATCACGAACTCGATGTTCGTGGCCACCCCCCGGATGCGGAACTCGCGCAGAGCACGGTCCATGCGCCGGATCGCCGCGTCGGGCGTCTGCGCCCAGGCGGTGACCTTGACGAGCAGGCTGTCATAATATCGCGTGATGACCCCACCGGCATAGGCCGTGCCGCCGTCCAGCCGGATGCCCATGCCGGTCGCGGCACGGTAGGCGGTCAGGCGGCCATAGTCGGGGATGAAGTTGTTGAGCGGGTCCTCGGTTGTGATCCGGCACTGCACCGCATGGCCCGACAGGGTGATCTCCTCCTGCCGCGCCACCCCGGTCGCCTCGGCCAGCGTGGCACCCTCGGCGATGCGGATCTGGGCCTGCACGATGTCGATGCCGGTCACCTCTTCCGTCACCGTATGCTCCACCTGCACGCGGGGGTTCACCTCGATGAAAAAGAACTGCTGGCTGTCCATGTCCATGAGGAACTCGACCGTGCCCGCGCATTCATAGCCGACATGGGCGCAGATGCGGCGGCCCAGGTCGCAGACCTCGGCGCGTTGCGCCTCGGTGAGGTAGGGGGCTGGCGCGCGCTCCACCACCTTCTGGTTGCGGCGCTGCACGGTGCAGTCACGCTCATAGAGGTGATAGATCTGTCCGTGCTTGTCGCCGAGGATCTGCACCTCCACGTGCCGCGCACGCAGGATCATCTTTTCAAGGTATCCCTCGCCGTTGCCGAATGCGGCCTCGGCCTCGCGCCGCCCCTCGCGCACCTTCGCCTCCAGCTCGTCCTCCGACAGGATCGGGCGCATCCCGCGACCTCCGCCGCCCCAGGATGCCTTGAGCATCAACGGATAGCCCACCGCCGCGGCCTCGGCCTTGATCGCCGCCATGTCCTCGCCCAGCACCTCGGTCGCGGGGATCACCGGCACGCCCGCCTCGATGGCCACGCGGCGGGCGCTGGCCTTGTCGCCCAGTTGGCGCATCGTCTCGGCCTTGGGACCGATGAAGGTGATGCCCGCCTGGTCGCAGGCATCCACAAAATCGGGGTTCTCGGACAGAAGGCCATAGCCGGGATGGATCGCATCGGCCCCGCATTCGCGCGCCACCCGGATGATCTCGGCGATTGAGAGGTAGGCGCCAACGGGCGTCATCCCCTCACCGATCCGGTAGGCCTCATCGGCCTTGAAGCGGTGCAGGCCCAGCTTGTCCTCCTCGGCGAAGACGGCGACGGTCTTCTTGCCCATCTCGTTTGCGGCCCGCATCACACGGATGGCGATCTCACCGCGGTTGGCGACGAGGATCTTCTGGAATTCGGGCATGGACGGGCTCTCCGGTCAAATGATTGGGGCACGTTAGCGGTGCCGCGATGCAGCGCAAGGGATTCGGTGACGCATATGTGAATGTGTTGCGGCCTGTGCCCCCGGCTTTGGTCCATCGGGTCCGGTGCGGCGGCTGCGGGCGGGGCGTTCCGGGCGGGAGGCGGGCGCGACGGTTTCACGCTTTACAGAATCGCGGAGGTGCCTGCACGGTGGCGCATCGAAGGCCGAAAGGAAGAAAAGATGAGACGTCGTGTTGCCGCCGTCATCGCCCTGGTCCTGGCACTTTCTCCCCTGCCGGTTGTCGCCCAGCAAGGCCCCGACATCGGCTACAAGGAGAACATCGCGTTGAAGGTCGGGCAATCGGTCGTCATCTACGGCTTTCGCGGCGACTGCGGAAAACTGCCCAACCGCCGCGAGATCAGCGTTCCCGCAACCAAGACCAGCAAGATCGCATTCGGTCGCGACGGCTGGCGGCTGAGCAAACGGTGCGGCGGCAAGACGCCTGCCGTCGAACTGGTCTTTACGGCCACCGCCGTCGGGCGCGAGGCGATCAAGATCCAGGGCGACGACATCCGCATCAGGGTCAGCCAGTAGCACCGGACTGCGCAGGCTTGCCCCTCTCGCCCCTTCCGGCAGGAAAGTTGCGAACAAGCCAAGAACAAAGGCTTTATTCCGCGCCACCATTCGCTATACTTGGGGGATGACCATGCCCCAGCCCCTATCCCTGTCGGCCCAGGCCCTGATGGCCCGCCCCGCCCCTTATATGGAGGGGTTGAACCCCGCGCAGCGCGCGGCGGTCGAGGCGGTGGAGGGCCCCGTGCTGATGCTGGCGGGGGCCGGCACGGGCAAGACCCGCGCGCTGACCGCCCGCATCGCGCATCTGCTGCACAGCGGGCGCGCGCGGCGCAACGAAATCCTGGCCGTCACCTTTACCAACAAGGCCGCGCGCGAGATGAAGACCCGCATCGCCGCGATGCTGGGCGATGTGGCCGAGGGGATGCCCTGGATGGGCACCTTCCACGCGCTCTGCACCAAGATCCTGCGCAGGCACGCCGAACTTGCGGGGCTGAAGTCGAACTTCACCATCCTGGACACCGACGACCAGCTGCGCCTGCTGAAACAGATCATCCAGGCGGCGGGCATCGACGAGAAACGCTGGCCCGCCCGGATGCTCGCGGGCATGATCGACGGCTGGAAGAACCGCGCGCTGGTGCCCGCAAAGGTGCCCGGCGCCGAGGGGGCGGCCTTTGTCCACCGCGGGACCGAGCTTTACGAGGCTTATCAGGCGCGGCTGCGCACGCTGAACGCCTGCGATTTCGGCGACCTCCTGCTGCATGTGGTCACGATCTTCCAGACCCAGCCCGACGTTCTGGCGCAGTACCAGCGCTGGCTGCGCTACATCCTCGTGGACGAGTATCAGGACACCAACGTGGCGCAGTATCTGTGGCTGCGCCTTCTGGCGCAGGGCCACCGCAACATCTGCTGCGTGGGCGACGACGACCAGTCGATCTATGGCTGGCGGGGCGCCGAGGTGGGCAACATCCTGCGGTTCGAAAAGGATTTTCCCGGCGCCGTGGTGGTGCGGCTGGAACAGAATTACCGCTCCACGCCGCATATCCTGGCCGCCGCCTCGGGCCTCATTGCCGCCAATGAGGGGCGGCTGGGCAAGACGCTGTGGACCGAAGCCGAGGAGGGCGAGAAACTGCGCCTGATCGGCCATTGGGACGGCGAGGAAGAGGCCCGCTGGATCGGCGAAGAGGCCGAGGCGCTGCAACGGGGCACCCGCGGGCTGGGGCCCCATTCGCTGAACGACATGGCCATCCTGGTGCGCGCCAGCCACCAGATGCGCGCCTTCGAGGACCGGTTCCTGACCATCGGCCTGCCCTACCGCGTGATCGGCGGGCCGCGGTTCTATGAACGGCTCGAGGTGCGCGACGCGATGGCCTATTTCCGGCTGGCCGTCTCGCTTGACGACGATCTGGCCTTTGAGCGGGTGGCCAACACCCCCAAGCGGGGCCTGGGCGAAAAGGGGATGCAGGAGATCCAGCGCAATGCCCGCGCGGCGGGCGTGCCGCTCTTGGAGGCCACGCGCGGGATGCTCGCGCGGCGCGAGATGGGCGGCAAGGCGGCGGCCCAGATGCGCGCCTTCGTCGATGGCGTGGACCGCTGGCACGAGGCCACGCTGCGCGAGGGGACAAGCCATATCCGCCTGGCCGAAACGATCCTGGACGAAAGCGGCTATACCGCCATGTGGCAGGCGGACAAGACGCCCGAGGCGCCGGGCCGGCTGGAGAACCTCAAGGAACTGGTGAAGGCGCTGGAGCAGTTCGAGAACCTGCAGGGGTTCCTGGAACATGTCGCCCTCATCATGGACAACGACACCGAAGAGGCCGCCGAAAAGATCACCGTGATGACACTGCACGCGGCCAAGGGGCTGGAATTCCCGGTGGTATTCCTGCCGGGGTGGGAGGATGGCCTGTTCCCCAGCCAGCGCAGCATGGACGAAAGCGGCAAGAAGGGGCTCGAGGAGGAGCGGCGGCTGGGCTACGTGGGCATCACGCGGGCGGAACAGCTTTGCACCGTCAGCTTCGCCGCCAATCGCCGCGTCTATGGCCAGTGGCAAAGCCAGCTCCCCAGCCGTTTCATCGACGAATTGCCGCGCGCCCATGTCGAGGTGCTCACCCCCCCCGGCCTTCATGGCGGTGGCTTCGGGGCGGCGGCCCCCACCTTCGGCATGGCCTCGGCGCTGGAGGAACGGGTGGCGCGGGCGGATGTCTATAACTCCCCCGGCTGGGCGCGGATGCAGGCCCGCGCGGCAAACCGCCCCACCTCGCAGCCGCGCGAGGCGCGCCATCAGGTGATCGACCTTGCCGCCGTCTCGCCCTGGTCCGAGGGCGACCGGGTGTTCCATGACAAGTTCGGATATGGCCTGGTGACCTATGTCGAGGGCGACAAGCTCGATGTGCGGTTCGACAAGGCCGGGATGAAAAAGGTGGTCGCGCGGTTCGTCACCCGCGCCGATGCGGCGGATGACGTGCCGTTCTGATCTTCGCGTTCTCTTCTTTGCCTAAATACCCAAACGCAACGCCTCCGCCCGCGGTGGAGTTGGGTATTTGGACAAAGAAGAGGATCAGCGGCGCGTCAGGGCGTCAAGGGCATGCAGCACCAGCCCCGCCGCCAGCCCCCAGAAGGCCGCGCCGATCCCCCAGACCGCGACACCCGATGCGGTGACCACCAGCGTCGCCGCCGCCGGAAAGCGGGTGGCGGGGGTGGCGAAGGCGGTGGTGGCCGCACCCATGAAGGGGCCGAGCAGCGCCAGGCCCACGATCGCGGTGACAACGCCGGCGGGCAGGGCGGCGATGAGGGCCAGGATCACCGGCCCGAACAGCCCCAGGAGCAGCCAGAAACCGGCATAGGCGATGCCCGCCTTCCAGCGCTGGGCGGGGTCCGGGTGGGTGTCTGGCCCCATGCAGATCGCGGCGGTGATCGCCGCCATGCTGACGGTATGGGCGCCTGCCAGGGCCGCCAGCGCCGAGGCGCCGCCGGTGGCCATCAGCGCGGGGCCGACCGGGGCCTCGTATCCATGCGCGCGCAGCGTGGCAAAGCCGGGCAGGTTCTGCGAGGCCATGGTGACAAGGTAGAGCGGCAGGCCAAGGCCCAGCATCACCTCGGCCCGCAAGGCCGGCGCGATATAGGTGAGCGCGGGCAGGGCGGCGGGCAGGGCAGGGGCATTGGCCTCGCCCGTGGCAAAGGCCAGTGCTGCCCCCGTGGCCAGCGCTGCCAGCACCGCCACCGCCGGGTTCCACAGCCGCACCCCGGCAAAGACCGCGACCATCGGCGGCACCACCACGGGCAGCCCCTCTGCCGCCCCCGGCAGCCGCAGGCAGAACGGCAAGAGAACCCCCGCCAGCATCGCCCCCGCGACGCCATCGGGGATCATCGCCACCATGCGGCCCAGGGGCCGGACCGCCCCCGTCAGCACGATCAGACCCGCCGCCAGCACAAAGGCCCCCACCGCCTCGGCCATGGTCACGCCCGAGGTTGCGGCCACCAGCGCCGCCCCCGGCGTGGACCAGGCGATGACGGCCGGGATCCGGTAGCGCCATGAAAGCCAGGCCCCCGCCGCCGCCTTTGCCAGACAGATCGCAAAGACCCAGGAGGCCGTCTGCTCCGCACTGGCCCCCACCGCCGCCGCCGCCGACAGAACCAGCGCGATGGTCGAGCCATAGCCGACCAGCGCCGCCACGAGGGGTGCCGTCACAAGGGATGCGCGCATCGGGGTCCGGCTTCGGTTGACCCGCGCGGTTATCCGGCAGGGCGGGACTTGCTGCAAGGAGGGATGGGTGGGCGGCGACCGCGGGGAGGAGGATCGGGGCCGCCGCCGCTTATCCGCCGGCCCAGGGAGGAGGAGGGGCCGGTCAGATCAGGGTGCCGGGGCAGGGCCCGGCGAAAGGGTGGGCGGCGACCCCGGGGAGGAGGATCGGGGCCGCCGCCGCTTATCCGCCGGCCCAGGGAGGAGGAGGGGCCGGTCAGATCAGGGTGCCGGGGCAGGGCCCCGGCGAAAGGGTGGGCGGCGTCCCCGGGGAGGAGGATCGGGGCCGCCGCCGCTTATCCGCCGGCCCAGGGAGGAGGAGGGGCCGGTCAGATCGCGGTGCCGGGGCAGGGCCCGGCGAAAGGGTGGGCGGCGACCCCGGGGAGGAGGATCGGAGCCGCCGCCGCTATCCGTCGGCCCAGGGAGGAGGAGGGGCCGCGCAGATCACGGGTGGAAACGGCCCCTCGGGGTGCGCTTCCGGGTAGAAAAGGCGGCGGCGCCAAGGAGGAGGAAAAGCGCCGCCGCTCTTGCCATGGGCCCCAGGGAGGAGGAGGGGACCCGGCAAAAACCCTATTTGCCGTAGGCGGCCTCGGTCGCGATCCGGGTGATCATCGAACGGTGGATGCCAAGGTCGTCAAGCTCGCGCGAGGACAGCGCGTTCAGTTCGCGCAGGGTCTGGCGATAGATCGCGCGGCGCCGCGATGCGTCGCGCAGGGATTTCAGGATCGACGCGATCCGGTCGGTCAGACCGGCGGTCGCGGCGCGGGATGCGTTCAGGTATGCCATGTCTTCAGCCTCGTTTCTGTCAGGTCCGACGGGTGCCCCGGGTTGGGTATCCCGTTTCTGTTGCCGCAAACATGCGGCGTTTGCTGCACATGCACAATACTCCTCGCCGCAATGCTGCCATGCAGCAAAATCATGGCTGGCGCCATTGATTTCCCCAAGGGAAACACCGGGTTCGCCTGAATTGTGATCATCCGGTCCACCCGGCCTTGTCCTTTGCCACGGAAAGAACAACCTATGCGCAACATTCGGGCAGCGGAGGAACGGGCATGGCGGACCGGGCAGAGGTGATGGCGGTGCTGGCCGGGGTGGCGGTGCCGGGCGGGGGCACCCTGGCCAGCCGCGATCTGATTCGGGCGCTGACGGTCGAGGGCGGGCGCGTGGCCTTCGTGATCGAGGCCGCGACAGCAGACGAGGCGCGCGCCCTCGGCCCCGCGCAGGCGGCGGCGGAAACCGCCCTGCGCGCGCTGCCCGGCGTGGCGCAGGTGCAGGTGGTGCTGACAGCCCCCACCGCCCCCAAGGCGCCGCCCGCGCTGAAGGTGGGCCAGCACCCCACCCCGCAGCAGGGCGGCCCGCAGAAGGTGAGCGGGGTGGACCGCATCCTCGCCATCGCCAGCGGCAAGGGCGGCGTGGGCAAATCCACCGTGGCCTCGAACCTCGCGGTGGCGCTGGCGCGCCAGGGGCGACGGGTGGGCCTCCTGGATGCCGACATCTACGGCCCCAGCCAGCCGCGCATGATGGGGGCCTCCGCCCGCCCCGCCAGCCCGGATGGCAAGACCATCATCCCGCTGACCGCGCATGGCGTCACGCTCATGTCCATCGGCCTCATGCTGAAGGAGGACGAGGCGGTGGTCTGGCGCGGGCCGATGATCATGGGCGCGCTGCAGCAGCTTCTGACGCAGGTGGCCTGGGGGCGGCTCGATGTAATGATCGTCGATCTGCCGCCGGGGACCGGCGACATCCAGCTCACACTTTGCCAGCGCACGCAGCTGACCGGGGCCATCGTCGTCAGCACGCCGCAGGATGTGGCGCTCTTGGATGCGCGAAAGGCGCTGGACATGTTCGCCAAGCTCGGCACGCCCGTGCTGGGCCTGATCGAGAACATGTCCACCTATATCTGCCCCAACTGCGGGCATGAGGCGCATATCTTCGGCCATGGTGGCGTCGCCGCCGAGGCCAGGCGGCTGAACCTGCCGTTCCTCGCATCGCTGCCCCTCGATCTGTCGGTGCGGCTCGCAGGTGATGCGGGCGTGCCGGTGGCGGCGGGTGACGGTCCGGTGGCCGAGGCCTATGCGCGGCTTGCCGCGGGGCTGGTCGCGGGCGGGATGGCCTGACGGCTGGGATCGGCTGGGGCGGGCGGGGCAGCGGCCCCCGGCCGAATCACGCGACCGCGATTCGGCGTGAGTTTGCAGGCGGTTGCGGCCGGTTCTGGCGGCATGTCCGCAGACCGGCGGGGCAGGTGCGCGCGCCTGCCAAAAATAATCCGATCTCCCGGCCCGCGGCGGCATTCCGGCAACACCTCTAGATGTGGTGTTGCTTGGGTGACTAATGCCCAAACCTAGGCTGCGCCGCGCGCATGTTCTTTTTGCGTTCTCTTCGCGCTGAGGCTGTGATCCCATTCAATCCCAAGCTGACCCAAAAAAAACCTTTGCGTCCCAGATGAACCCATGGCACTGATCTGCTCACGGAGACGGGACGGCAAGACCAAACAGGGGCGACGCAAGACCCCGAAGAACAAGGCAAAAGCAGGCTTTCATACAGGCACCGCTTTCGTCTCCGCACGACAACAAGGATCCGGCGCGCGAGCGAGCAGACATCCCCCCAGGTGGCGCGCGCAGCTGGACGACCCGGCGACGGGACAGGGCGGCGGATCGGGCAGTGGCAGCAGCCCGATCCGCCGTTGTCCGTTTCAGGGGCACCCAGAACAGCACCACGGGGGATGAAGGGGCCGCAAGGCAGCAATGGCGTTCCGCAGCGAGTTCGACCAGAAGGTTGACGGCAAGGCCCGGGTGATGATCCCCGCGTCGTTCCGCGCTGTGATCCAGGCGGGCGATCCCGACCACGCCCCCGGCAAGCGCCCGCGCTTCGTGATGGTCTATGGCGGCGACAACCGCGCTTATGTCGAATGCTATACCATGGAGGGGATGCGCGCGCTCGAGGCCCGCATCGGGCGCATGAAGCTGGGCGACAAGCGCCGGATTTACCTGTCGAAAAACCTCGTGCGGATGTCCATCGAGGTTGAGATCGACAATGAGGGGCGGATCGTCCTGCCCGCGAAATGCCGCGACAAGCTGGGGATCGGCGGCGATGTGCTGGAAAAGTCCGGCCCCGTCGATACCGTGTTCGCGGGCGACATCCAGACCTTCCAGATCTGGAACCGCGCCGATTATGACGCCGACCGCGCGGGCACCGCCGAGCTTGCCTCCGAACTCTTGCCCGAGGGCGAGGACATGCTGAGCCTTCTGGACGACGACACGGAGGATTGACCCTTGCCCGACCGCGCCCCGCTGCCCGGACGCGCTGACACCGACGCGCCGCATGTGCCCGTGCTGCTGGCCCCGCTGCTGGCGGCCTGCGCGCCGGTTGCCGGGCATTGGGTGGACGGCACCTTTGGCGCAGGGGGCTATGCGCGCGGGTTGCTTGCGGCGGGGGCGGGCCGCGTGACGGGCATAGACCGCGACCCGCTGGCGCTGCAGATGGCGGCGGGCTGGATCGGCGAGCATGGCGACCGGCTGCGGCTGGTGCAGGGCAATTTTTCCGACCTCGATACGCTGGCGGAGGGGCCGGTTCAGGGCGTGGTCCTCGACCTCGGCGTGTCCTCGATGCAGCTCGATCTGCCCGAGCGCGGGTTTTCCTTCCTGCGCGACGGCCCCCTCGACATGCGGATGAGCCAGGCGGGCCCCAGTGCCGCCGACCTTGTGGCCACCGTCTCCGAGGCGGCGCTGGCCGACATCATCCACCACTACGGCGAGGATCGCGCCGCCCGCCGCATCGCCCGCGCCATCGTGGCCGCGCGCGCGGTCGAGCCCATCACCACCACGCTGCGGCTGGCCGAGGTGGTGGCATCGGTGCTGCCCCGCCCCAAGCCGGGCCAAAGCCACCCCGCCACCCGCGCCTTCCAGGCCATCCGCATCGCGGTGAACGCCGAGTTTTCCGAACTGGTGCAAGGTCTTGCCGCAGCCGAGCGGGCGCTGGCCCCCGGGGGCCTGCTGGCCGTCGTCACCTTCCACAGCCTGGAGGACCGCATCGTGAAACGGTTCTTCCACGAGGCCGCGGGCGGCAGCGCCGGCAACCGCCACGCGCCCGCCCAAGCCACCACGCCCGCCCGCTTCACCCCCGTCACCAAGGGCGCCACCGCGCCGGATGACGCGGAAACCGCCGCCAACCCCCGCGCCCGCTCGGCCCGCCTACGCATCGCGCGCCGCACCGAGGCCCCGCCCGCGACCCCCGACCCCGCCACCCTCGGGATGCCCATGCTCCCCGAGGCGCGCAGACCGCCCGACACGCGCAGACCGAAGGCCCGCCCATGACCCGCCCGCTCCTCTACCTCACCACCATCGCTTTGCTGACGGCCCTCGCCTTCTGGGCCTACCGCGAGAATTACGCGACCCAGACCGCCCTGCGCCGGATGGCGGCGCTGGATGCCGAGATCCGCAATCTGCAGCAGGCGCTGTCGGTGCAGCGCGCCGAATGGGCCTATCTGAACCGCCCCGACCGCCTGCGCGACCTCGTGGGCCTGAACTTCGAGCGTGTGCCGCTCTTGCCGCTGGAACCCGGCCAGTTCGCCGAGACGCGCGACGTGGCCATGCCCCCCGCCGACATCCTGCCGCTGGACATCATCCCCGTTGAGGTTCAGGGCGAACTGACGGAGGCCGACCTGTGACCCGCATCCCCCTGCGCCCCCTCGCCCGCATCCTGACCGCCCGCCAGCGCGGCGAAAACCCCGACAGCATCGAGCGTGAAAACATCCGCCTGCGCGCCGAGGCCACGCGCGACCGCAGCCGCGCGCGCGCCGAGCGGCGGCTGAAATTCCTCGGCCTCGCCTTTCTCGCGGCCTTCGCCACGGTGGGGGTGCGCATGGGCTCGCTCGCGGCCACCTCGCCGTCGGAACCCCGCGCCACCGGCACCGGCGCCCAGATCACCGCGCTGCGCGCCGACATCACCGACCGCAACGGCCGCCTGATGGCCACGAACCTCCTGACCCACGCGCTTTATGCCCATCCCAAGCAGATGATCGACCCCGCCCGCGTGGCCCGCGACCTGGCCCGCATCTTTCCCGACATGAACGCCGCCGATCTTGAGCGCCGCTTCACCGATGGCCGGTCCTTCCTGTGGCTGCGCCGCAAGCTCAGCCCCGAACAGGTGCAGCAGGTGCATGACATCGGCGACCCCGGCCTCCTCTTTGGCCCGCGCGAGATGCGGCTTTACCCCAACGGGCGGCTGGCCGCCCATATCCTGGGCGGCGCGAGCTTTGGCGCCGAAGGCGTGAACGCGGCCGAGGTGATCGGCGTGGCGGGGATCGAGGCGGCACTCGATGCCCGCCTGCGCGACCCCGACCAGGCGGCCACGCCGATCATGCTCTCCATCGACCTGACCGTGCAGGCGGCGGTGGAGGAGATCCTCGATACCGGGATGAAGATGATGAACGCGCGCGGTGCCGCCGCCATCTTGATGGACGTGCGCACGGGTGAGGTGATCGCGCTGGCCTCGCTGCCCGACTTCGACCCCAACGACCGGCCCCAACCTGCGGTCAAGGGCGACCCCGCCGACAGCCCGCTGTTCAACCGCGCCATGCAGGGGGTCTATGAACTGGGCTCCACCTTCAAGATCTTCGCCGTGGCGCAGGCGATGGATCTGGGCCTGATCAACGCGCAGACGATGATCGACGCCCGCGCGCCGCTGGTCTGGGGCAAGCACAAGATCAAGGAATTCCAGAACAAGAACTACGGCCAGATCACCGCCACCGACGTGATCGTGAAATCCTCGAACGCCGGCACCGGCCGCATCGCGCTGATGATCGGGGCCGAGCGGCAGCGGGCCTTTTACCGCGCCCTCGGGTTCTTCGACCCCACGCCGCTGGAGATGATCGAGGCCCCCAAGGCCCGCCCCCTGATCCCCGCCCGCTGGCCCGAGATCGTCACCATCACCACCTCTTTCGGGCATGGCATGTCGGCCTCGCCCATGCATCTGGCCGCGGCCTATGCCGCCATCGCCAATGACGGGGTGGCGGTGAAACCCACCCTCCTGAGACGCGATGCGCCGCCCGAGGGCACGCGCGTGCTGTCGCGCGGGGTGGCCGAGGCCGCGCAAACCATGCTGCGCGAGGTGGTCACGCGCGGCACCGCGTCCCTGGGCGAGGTGGAGGGGTATGACGTGGGCGGCAAGACCGGCACGGCCGACAAGCCCAAGCGCACGGGCGGCTACTACAAGGACAAGGTGATCAACACCTTCGCCAGCACCTTCCCCGCCTCCGACCCCCGCTATGTGCTGGTGGTGACGCTGGACGAGCCGGTGGAAACCTCCGGCCCACAGCCCCGCCGCACCGCAGGCTGGACGGCGGTGCCGGTGGCGGCCGAGATGATCCGCCGCACCGCCCCCCTGCTGGGCCTCAGGCCACAGGTGGACGCCGGGGACGGGAATGCGCTAATGCCCGTGCGCAACTGACATCCCGTCCGGGCAGGGGGACAGCATGACACAGCCAAGACCCCTCTCCGATCTGGGGCTGACCGCGCAGGGCGGGGCCGACCCGGTGATCGGCGGGCTGTCGGTGGACAGCCGCGTGATCCCGCGGCGGGGCCTCTTCGCCGCCCTGCCGGGCAGCCGCGCGCATGGCGCCGATTTCGCCGCCGATGCGCTGGCCAATGGCGCGGTGGCGATCCTGACCGATGCGGCGGGGGCCCTGCGCCTGCCGCCCGCGCACGGCGCGGCCCTCGTGATCGCCGAAAACCCGCGCGAGACGCTGGCCCGCGCCGCCGCCCTCTGGTTCGGCGCTGGGCCCGCCTGCACGGTCGCCGTCACCGGCACCAACGGCAAGACCTCGGTCGCCACCTTCACCCGCCAGCTCTGGCAGGCGCTGGGCCACGCCGCCATCAACATCGGCACCACGGGGGTCGAGGGCGACTGGTCCGCGCCCTCCGCCCATACCACCCCCGACCCGATCGCCCTGCACCGGATGCTGGCGCAGGCGGCGGGGGCGCAGGTCACCCACGCGGCGATGGAGGCTTCCAGCCACGGGATCGACCAATACCGGCTGGACGGGGTGGACCTTGCCGCGGCGGCCTTCACCAACCTCACGCAGGACCATCTGGATTATCACGGCACGATGGAGGCGTATGGCGCGGCCAAATCCGCCCTCTTCACCCGCCTCCTGCCGCCGGGCCGCCCGGCGGTGCTGAACATCGACGATCCTTTCGTCGCGGGCCTTGCCCGGCACCTCCCCGACCACGCCACCCTGACGCTGGGCCAGTCGCCCGAGGCGCATATCCGCATCACCGCGCAGCGGTTCGACGCCACCGGCCAGGACCTGCGCTTCCAATGGGGCGACCGCAGCCACCAGATCCGCCTCGCGCTCATCGGCGGCTTTCAGGCGCAGAACGCGCTGACCGCCGCGGCCCTCGTCGCCGCCACCGGCACGCCGCCTGGTGACGTGATCGCGGCCCTGCCCGGGCTCACCGGCGTGCGGGGCCGGATGCAGCATGTGGCCACCCGCGCCAACGGTGCGACGGTCTTTGTCGATTACGCCCATACGCCCGATGCCATCGCCACCGCGCTCACCGCGCTCCGCCCGCATGTGATGGGCCGCATCGTGATCGTCTTCGGCGCGGGCGGCGACCGCGACCGCACCAAGCGCCCCCTGATGGGGGCCGCCGCCGCCGCCCATGCCGATGTGGCCTACCTCACCGACGACAACCCCCGCACCGAGGATCCCGCCACGATCCGCGCCGCCATCCGTGCCGCCTGCCCCGAGGCCATCGAGGTGCCCGACCGCGCCGAGGCGATCCTGCGCGCCGTCGATGCGCTCGGCCCCGGCGACGCGGCACTGATCGCAGGCAAGGGGCACGAGACGGGCCAGATCCTCGGCCATGACATCCTGCCCTTCGACGACGCCGAACAGGCCTCCATCGCCGTGGCCGTGCTGGACCGCCGCCCATGATGCCCGTCGCGCGCCCTGCCGCCCCTCCGCCCCGGCAATCCGGCGCGGCCGCCCCCCACGTCCCGCGATCGCACAACCCGTCCCGCCTTCCCCTTCTTTCGTCCCCAAATATCCCACGGGGGGCGCGGGGGGTGTGAAACCCCCCCGGGCCGCCCCCCCCCCCCCCCCCCCCGCTCCTGCCCCCTCCGCCCGCACAACCTCGCCGGAAAGCCCCCGCACGTGACCCCGCTCTGGACCCACCTCGACGCAAGCCTCGCCACCGGCGGCACCGCCACCCGGCCCTTCGCGGCCACCGGCGTCTCCATCGACACCCGCAGCCTCGCCCCCGGCGACCTCTTCGTGGCCCTCATGGCCGCCCGCGACGGCCATGATTTCGTGGCCGAGGCGCTGCGCAAGGGCGCGGCCGCCGCCCTCGTCAGCCGCATCCCCCCGGGCCTGCCCCCCGATGCGCCCCTCCTGATCGTGCCCGACGTGCTCGCGGGCCTCACCGACCTCGCCCGCGCCGCCCGCGCCCGCAGCACGGCCCGCGTGGCCGCCATCACCGGCTCGGTCGGCAAGACCTCGACCAAGGACATGGCGCGCGCGGTCCTCGCCGGGCAAGGGGCCACCCATGCCGCCGAGGCCAGCCACAACAACCACTGGGGCGTGCCCCTCACCCTTGCGCGGATGCCCGCCGACGTGGCCTATGCCGTCATCGAGATCGGCATGAACCATCCGGGCGAGATCGCGCCCCTTGCCCAACTCGCCCGCCCCCACGCGGCCGTCATCACCACCGTGGCCCCCGCCCATCTGGAGGCCTTCGACAGCATCGAGGGCATCGCCTGCGAAAAGGCCGCGGTCTTTTCGGGCCTTGTCCCCGGCGGCACCGCCATCCTGCCCACCGACATCGCCACCGCCCCCATCCTGATCGCCGCCGCGCAGGACCGCGCGGCGCGCATCGTCACCTTCGCGGGCACGCAGGCCGACTGGACCCTCTCGCACGCCTCCGTTACCCCCGACGCCACCATCGCCCGCGCCCGCCACGCCGGGCGCGACCACCTGTTCAAGGTGATGACCCCCGGCCTCCACTTCGCGCGCAACGCGCTTGCGATCCTTGCGCTGGCCGATGCCTTCGGCCTCGATCCCGCCGTGGCCGCGCTCGACCTCGCCACATGGTCCCCCCCCGCAGGGCGCGGGTTGCGCGAGCGCATCACGCTGGACCGTGTGGACGAGGCCGGGTTCGATCTGATCGACGACGCCTTCAACGCCAACCCCGCCTCTGTCGCGGCGGCGCTCGACCTTCTGGCGGTCTGCCCGCCCGAGGATGGCGTGGGCCGCGTGGGCCGGGGCCGGCGCATCGCGATCCTGGGCGACATGCTGGAACTTGGCCCCGACGAGGCCGCCCTGCACGCGGCCATCGCAAGCCACCCCGCCATGGCCCATGTCGCGCTGGTGCATTGCGTGGGCCCGCGCATGCGCGCGCTCCATGCCGCGCTGCCGCGCGAGATCCGGGGTGAGTGGGTCGAGACGGCGCCCGAACTTGCCGCCCGCGCGCGCAGCCTGGTGGATGCGGGCGATGTGGTGCTGGTGAAGGGATCGAAGGGGATCAAGGTCAGCCTCGTGGTTGACGCCCTGCGCAAACTGGGGCAGGGCGACCCGGCTTGACGAAAATCGGCAACCGACGGCCCGCCCGAACGGGCCGCGACATGGGACAGGTGCGATGCTTTACTGGCTGACCGAGTTTTCCGAGGGCGGGGATGTGTTCAACCTCTTTCGCTACATCACCTTCCGCGCAGGGGCCGCGTTCCTGACGGCGCTGGTGTTCGGCTTCATCTTCGGCCGCCCGCTCATCAATCTCTTGCGCCGCAAGCAGGGCAAGGGTCAGCCGATCCGCGACGACGGCCCAGCGTCGCATTTCGCCAAGGCGGGCACGCCCACGATGGGGGGCCTTCTGATCCTGTCGGCGCTCCTGTTCTCCACGCTCCTCTGGGCGCGGCTCGACAATCCCTATGTCTGGATCGTGATGGGCGTCACGCTGGCCTTCGGCCTGATCGGCTTTGCCGACGACTATGCCAAGGTCAAGAAACAGAACACCAAGGGCGTCTCCTCGCGCATCCGCTTCCTGATCGGCCTTGTCATCGCCGCCATGGCCGCCATCGCGGCGCAGCATTTCCACCCCGCGGGCCTGTCGGGGCAACTGGCGGTGCCGGTGTTCAAGAACCTGCTCATCAACCTCGGCATTTTCTTCGTGCCCTTCGCCATGATCGTGATCGTGGGGGCGGCCAATGCCGTGAACCTGACCGACGGCCTGGACGGCCTCGCCATCATGCCGGTGATGATCGCGGCCGGCACGCTGGGGGTGATCGCCTATGTGGTCGGCAACTTCAACTTCACCGAATACCTCGGCGTCCATTTCGTGCCGGGCACGGGTGAGCTTTTGATCTTCTCCGCCGCCCTCTTCGGCGGTGGCCTCGGGTTCCTGTGGTACAACGCCCCCCCCGCGGCGGTGTTCATGGGCGACACCGGCAGCCTCGCGCTTGGTGGTGCGCTCGGCGCCATCGCCGTCTGCACCAAGCATGAGATCGTGCTGGCCATCGTCGGCGGCCTCTTCGTGGTCGAGGCGCTGTCGGTCATCATCCAGGTCCTCTACTTCAAACGCACCGGCCGCCGCGTGTTCCTGATGGCCCCGATCCACCACCATTTCGAGAAAAAGGGCTGGGCCGAGCCGCAGATCGTCATCCGCTTCTGGATCATTTCGCTGATCCTCGCACTGATGGGACTTGCCACGCTGAAGGTGCGTTAGGGACACTGAGCAGCGAAACCCCGCGCAACTTCGCGTCGGTTGCGCAGTCGGCAAGCGCCTTGTTGCAATGTTTTCTCGCAAGCGGCGTTTCTATTGTGGCATGTGCAGCCCTGTGGACATGCAGCTTGTCGGAATGGTGGTCTTGGCTTCTTGTTCTGGTCTTTGCTGCGACGGCGGTGGCGACCGGTTTTGACGGATCCGACCGGCTGCTTCGGTTGTTTCCCGGTCACCTCTTCGATCGGCTGCCTGCGGGGACGAGGGCAAGAGATGCAGTCTTTCGGGTATTTCTTGTTGCGTTCTTTTCGCTTGCTCTGACCCTCTTCGTCGTCGACGGTATCAGTGAAAAATTTCCGCTCGTCTGCAGCTAGTTGCGCCGAAGGGATGACAGTGCAGCGCGCGCGACCTGACCCCTACTGCGCCACATGCCCCGTCGGCTCCAGCACCCAGAACTGCGTGCCCCAGAACCCGCAGGGCCGCATCGCGGCCAGCCCGTCCTCGCCGCCCCCGGTGATCGCCTCCAGGCAGACCTCCCGCCCGAGTGCCGCGTTCCTCAGGCGGAACCGGCCCTCGTCGGGCTCGATCTTCCACGATTGCGTGGGCGACCCCGTGCAGGCCCGCATCTCGGCCCCGTCCTTCAGGAACCCGCCCTCGGTGATCACGTCCAGACAGACCCACGGTCCGGTGAACATCGAGGTGATGCGCACGAAGCCGTCGCCCGCCACGGCGATCCGCCAGAACTGGCTCTGCACCTCGGCGCGCGGGGCCAGCCGCGCCGCCTGGTCGCGCACCCCGCCGTTGACCACGGCCAGCGGCTCCTCCGCCCCCCGGAACGCGGTGTGCAGGCGGTAGTAGATATCCCAGCGGATTTCCTGAGCGGTGGCCGCCGCCCCCCAACCGGTAGCGGCCAGCAGGATCAGGGCAAGGGCGGCGCGGCGGCGAAAGGGCGGCATCGTCAGGCTCCGGTCAGCGTGTCTGAACCGGACCACGACGCGGCCCCCCGATCAAGAGGCCATCCCCTATGCAGGCCTGCGCGCCGCACCTCACCCTTGTGGCCGCGACGCGGACCTGCGACCTTTCGGACGATCCCGCAGGACAGGCACCCATGGCCCCCCTCGACACGCTTCTGACGTTCCTTGCCGCCGCCGCCCTCTTTGCCTTTATGCCAGGCCCCGCGATGCTCTATGCCGCCGCCCGCGCCCTTGCAGGCGGGCGGCGGGCGGGGATGCGCGCGGCCCTCGGCATCCATGTCGGCGGCTATGCGCATGTGCTGGCGGCGGCGGGCGGGCTTGCGGTGCTGTTCCACGCGGTGCCGCCCGTCTATGCGGCGGCAAAGCTGGCGGGGGCGGCCTATCTGATCTGGCTGGGCCTGTGGCTGATCCTCGCGCGGCCGGGGCCGGCGGCGGCCACCCCCACAGCCCCCGCCGCCTTTCGCCAGAGCATGCTGGTCGAGGTGCTGAACCCAAAGACCGCGATGTTCTACCTCGCCTTCCTGCCGCAATTCGCGGATCCGGCGGCCCTGCTGCCGGTCTGGGCGCAGATGGCGATCCTCGGGGTGGTGGTGAACCTGATGTTCTCGGCCGCGGATGTGGTGGCGGTGACATTTGCCGCGGCCCTTGCCGCACGGCTGCGCGCAGGCGCGGCGGCGGGGCGCTGGCTGGCGCGGGCGGGGGGCGCGATGCTGATGGGCCTCGGCCTGCGCCTGGCCGCCGACCGGGCATGACCGGCCCCGTCGCCGAGCCCCGCGCCATGCTGGCGCAGATGGACCCGCAGCGCCTGCCGGGCGTCTTTGCCTTCGTGTCCCCCGACCCGGCCCATGCCGCGCGCCTTGCCCCCCGCGCCCGCGCGGTGTTCGCCGAGGCCGAGGGGCCATCGCTGATCCTGCCCCTCGACCTCGCCCGGCAAGAGGGGTTTGCCGAGGCCCTGCCGATGGCACAGATCACGCTGCAGGTCTGGTCCTCGCTGGAGGGGGTGGGGCTGACCGCCGCCGTGGCATCGGCGCTGGCGGCCGAGGGCATCCCCGCCAATGTCGTCGCGGCCAGCAGGCACGATCATGTCTTCGTGCCCGAGGCGATGGCCGCGCGGGCGGTCGGGGCACTCGCGGCGCTGGTCACGCGCGCGGCAGGGGTCCTGCCGCCGCCCGCCGGGCAGGACTGGTCGCCCGCCGACTATGCCCGCCACGCCGCCTTCGTGCCGGCCATGGGGGCACAGGTGCTGGCGCTCCTCGATCCGCAACCGGGCACGGCGGTGCTGGACCTCGGCTGCGGCGACGGGGCGCTGACGGTGCGGCTGGCGGCGGCGGGGGCCGCCGTGACGGGGCTGGAGCCCGACCCCGCCATGGCCGCCGCCGCCCGCACCCGCGGGATATCGGTGATCGAACAGGACGCCCACGCACCTTTCGGCGAAGGCCGGTATGACGCGATCCTCTCCAATGCGGCCCTGCACTGGATGCGCGACCCGGCGACCGTGCTGGCCCATGCCTTTCGCGCCCTGCGGCCCGGCGGGCGGCTGGTGGCGGAACAGGGCGGGCACGGCAATGTCGCTGCGGTCGTGACGGCGCTGAACGCCGCCCGCGCCGCGCGGGGCCTGCCCGCCTGCCGGCCCTGGGATTTCCCCTCGCCATCCCTCGCCCGCGCGCGGCTGGAGGCGGCAGGATTTACCGTCGAAACCCTCGATCTGATCCCCCGCCCCACGCCGCTGCCCACCGGCATCGCGGGCTGGCTGGCCACTTTCGCGGGCCCGTTCCTGCAGGACCTGCCCGCCTCCGCCCGCGCAGGCCTGCTGGCCGAGGCAGAGACGCTGCTGGCCGCACTGCAGGACCCGGTGGAGGGCTGGGTGGCCGACTATGTGCGCCTGCGCTTTGTCGCCCGCCGCCCCGCTGCCTGACGCCGACCTGCCTGACGCCCACCTGCCTGACGCCCACCTGCCTGACGCTTGCGCGGGTGGCGGGCAGGGGGGCCTTCCGCCCCCCTCGGCCCTGACGGGCCTCACCCCCCGAGGGTATTTGTGCAAAGAAGAGAACAGCCAGGGCCGCTGTTCGTTCTCTTCTTTGCTGAAATACCCTCTGGGGGGCGCGGGGGGGCGACGCGCCCCCCGCTCCTGCCGGCGCCGCTTGCGCGCGCGCGGGCACGGGGGCACTGTCCGCGCCGGATACGGGGGGGCTGTCACGATGATTCCGGTCAGGGGATATGCGGGCGCGCGGGTCGCGGTGCTGGGGCTGGGGCGGTCGGGGATGGCCACGGCCGCGGCGCTGGCAGCGGGCGGCGCGGAACCCGTGGTCTGGGACGACAGCCCCGAGGCGCGGGCGCGCGCCGAGGCGGCGGGGCTGGTGCTGCGGGACCTCACGCGGGCGCAGGCCTTTGATGGCGTGGCGCTCCTGGTCACCTCGCCGGGCATCCCGCATCTTTACCCGCGTCCGCATCCGGTGATCGCGCGGGCCATGGCGGCGGGGGTGCCGGTGGACAACGACATCGGCCTGTTCTTCCGGTCCTTCGCGGTGCAGGACTGGGACGGCTTCGACCAGGCCCCTCGGGTGATCTGCGTGACCGGATCGAACGGCAAGTCCACCACCACCGCCCTGATCCACCATATCCTGACCGAGGCCGGGCGGCCCTGTCAGATGGCGGGCAACATCGGGCGCGGTGTTCTGGACCTCGACCCCGCTGCGGATGGCGAGGTGGTGGTGCTGGAACTGTCCAGCTACCAGACCGATCTTGCGCGGGCGCTGACGCCGGATGTGGCGGTGTTCACCAACCTTTCGCCCGACCATCTGGACCGCCACGGCGGGATGGGCGGCTATTTCGCCGCCAAGGCGCGGCTGTTCACCCAAGGCGGGCCCGACCGTGCGGTGATCGGGGTGGATGAGGCCGAGGGGGTGTATCTGGCCAACCAGATGGGGCAGGGGCCCGGGGACGACCGGGTGATCCGGGTCTCGGCGGGGCAAAAGCTGGATGGCGTGGGCTGGTCGGTCTTTGCGCGCAAGGGGTTTCTGGCCGAATGGCGCAAGGGGCGGCAGGTCGCCGCGGTGGATCTGCGCGACATCGCGGGTCTGCCCGGCGCGCACAACCACCAGAACGCCTGCGCCGCCTGGGCCGCCACGCGCACCATCGGCATCGGGCCGAAGGTGATCGAGGCGGCGCTGCGGTCGTTCGCGGGCCTGCCGCACCGCAGCCAGCAGCTGGCCGAGATCGGCGGCGTGCGGTTCGTGAACGACAGCAAGGCCACGAATGTGGACAGTGCGGCCAAGGCGCTGCAGGCCTTTGCCCGCATCCGCTGGATCGCGGGGGGCCTGGGCAAGGACGGCGGCATCGCGGGCCTTGCCCCGCATCTGGGGTCGGTGGTCAAGGCCTATCTCATCGGCCATTCGGCGCGCGATTTCGCGCTGCAACTGGGCGAGACGCCGCACGAGATCTGCGAGACGATGGCCCGCGCCGTGGCTGCCGCCGCCGCCGAGGCGCAGCCCGGCGAGGTGGTCCTGCTGGCCCCCGCCGCCGCCAGCTTCGACCAGTATCCGAACTTCGAAAGGCGGGGCGAGGATTTCGCGGCCCAGGTGGCGGGTCTGGCGCGATAGTCAGCGCCCGAAAAAGGCGCTGATGTCGAACAGGACCGGCCCCTTGTCGGTCGCGATCCGGTCATGCGGAACCCCGTCGATCACCAGCATTTCCTGCCTCCCGGCCCTGGCGTATCCAAGCTTGCCCAGCAGATGGTTTTCCTCGCTGATCGACAGCACGGTATAGACCGGATCACCCTCGGGCGATGCGCGGCGGCTGGCAAGGATCACCTCGATGATCGCCAGATACCACATCGAATGCAGCGCCAGCCGTTTGGTGTTGCCGGGGTCGGTCCTTTTGACATGCAGGAACGCCGCATACTGCGTCTCGGCCAGCGGGAAATCGGCCACAAGGGCGCGGTTGACGCCGGTTTCGTCCAGCACCGGCACCGGCTGGCCCAGCAGGCCCGCGGCAAAGGCCTCCTTGTCGAACTCGCCCAGGTCGGACCGCCCGGTATAGCCCTCGGACGCCGCATAGACCGCGCGAAGGGCGGCAAAGTCGATCTGGCGCGGGTCGGATTTCAGTGCCGCGGTCAGCGCCGCCCCATAGGCGTTGTCGGGCGCGGGCGCCGCGGTCTGCGCGGTCGCGGCCGGAACCAGCAGAAGGACGGCGAAAAGCCAGCTCAGGGTCAACCGCATCGGCACCTCCGTCGCGAAGTGTCCACAGGTAACGACGGCCCGGCCGCCAGCGCAACGCCGCAAAGGGATAGGCTGCTATTCCTCGTCCTCGGTCAGCAGCTTTTCCAGCCGGTCGAACCCGGCCTTGGTGCCCGGGGCCATGGTCCCCATGGCCTGGTTGCGCGCGGCGGGGCTGGAGAACTCCACGATCCGCCGCAGCCAGCCGCGGTCCTCATGGTCCTTGACCTGGGTTGTCACGCGCATCTCGCCCCCGGTCCAGTCGGGGCGATGGATTTCGGTCGCCACGATCCGGTCGGGGCCGATGTCGATCAATCGCCCCGCCATCCAGGATTTCGCCCCGTTGGGCTGGGTCCAGGCGATGCGGTAGCGCCCGCCGGGGCGGGCATCGACCTCGCAGGTGGTGACGGGCATTTCGGGCGCGCCCATCCATTTGGGCAAAAGCTCCGGGTCGAGCATGGCCTTGATGATCTCCTCTCCCTCCGCCTCGAAACTGCGGCGGATCACCAGGGAGTGCGGCCCCTCGGCCATCAGGCGAAAATCGCTGTCGGACATGCGTGGCCCCTTGCGGTCGGATCAGGTCGTGGCCTGAGCATATGCCGCACGCCCGCCCTCGGCCAAGCCGGTTTCGGCGTCACACCGCCCCCGCCATCCCGTCCAGCCGGGCATGGCTGGCCGCCATCCCCTCCTCCATCCCGCTCGCCAGCATCGCGCCAAGCGCCTCGGCATCGGGCAGGGTCATCACCATCACCAGCCGCATACCCGTGTCATCAGGCAGGAACCGCGTTTCCGCGCGGTCGTCGGGCGTGGGGTCGGGCAGGTGCTTCCGTTCCACATGCGGGATGCGGTGGGGCGCCTCGACCTCCAGATATTCCCCGGTCAGGTGGAACCCCTCGCCGAACCCATCCGCCCATTCGCAGCGTGTCCGCCCGCCCGCCCGGCCAGGCTTCGCCGATGCAGAGGGGCATGGTCCAGCCTTCCGGCCCTGTCAGACAGTGCTGCATGATCGCGGGGTCGGTATGGGCGCGGAACACCGCCGCCGGTGCCGCGCGAAATCGGCGGGTGACGCGCACCTGCCGGTCGCCAGTCGTCGTCAGGGTCAGTCTTTTGGTCATGGCCCATCCTCGCGTCGCATCTTGTCCAGCACGCCATCGAGCCGGTCGTACCGCGGCTCCCATACGGCGCGGTATCGGCCCAGCCAGCCCCACAGCGCCTCCACCCTCTCCGGATTCGCCCGCCGTGGCCGGGCGCTCCGCGCCACCCGTGTCGTGATCAGCCCCGCCGCCTCCAGCACCCGCAGATGGCGAAATGGCGGGCTGGCTGATCGTGAAGGGGGCGGCCAGCACCTGCGCCGTCGCCTCGCCCGTCGTCTCTGCCACCCAGTCATCCCGGGTCGCCGCATCGGCGGCAGGAGAGACGTAGTCGAGAGGGGCCATCACATCGAAGATGCGGGCATCGGGCGCGTTGTCGGACAGGATTAGGCCCCGCGCACCGGTGCGGGTGCGGTCGGTCCAGCGGCGCAGGAGCGTGTCCACACTGTCCCTCCGGCGCTCCTGAATATAACTTTAAAATTATATGACAGACGCCCGCGGAACGCCTTGCCCAAACCCCCCGCATTTTTGCTGGCCTGACCGCCGGAAACTCGCTAGTCTTACCCACAGACCCGGGGAAAACCGGGCGACCGAGGCAGGCAGTTTACAGGCAGATCAGGCGGCCCCCATGACCGAGATGGTTTATGGCTCCATGCCCTCGCGGGTGTCGGAGCCGGTTCTTCCCCGTTGGTGGCGCTCCATCGACCGCTGGTCGCTGATGGCGGTGCTGGCACTTTTCGCCATCGGCATCCTGCTGGGGCTGGCAGCATCGGTGCCGCTCGCGCAGCGCAACGGGCTCAACCCCTTCCACTATGTCCAGCGGCAGGTGTTCTTTGGCGCCGTTGCGCTGGGGGTCATGGTGATCGTGTCGATGGCCCCGCCTGCACTGGTGCGCCGCATGGGGGTGCTGCTGTTCGTGGGGGCATTCCTTGCGCTTGCGGCGTTGCCCTTCCTCGGCACCGATTTCGGCAAGGGGGCGGTGCGCTGGTTCAGCCTGGGCTTTGCCTCGGTCCAGCCCTCGGAGTTCCTGAAACCCGGTTTCGTCGTGCTGGCCGCCTGGCTGATCGCGGCCAGCAACGAACCGATGGGGCCGTCGGGCAAGATCTGGTCCTTCACCCTCACCCTGATGATCGTGGGCCTTCTGGCCATCCAGCCCGATTTCGGGCAGGCGGCGCTGGTGCTCTTTGGTTGGGGGGTGGTCTATTTCGTGGGCGGGGCCTCGATGATCCTGATCCTGGTCGTGGCGGGGCTGGTCGCGGCGGGGGGCTTTGCCGCCTACACCATGTCCGAACATTTCGCACGCCGCATCAACGGCTTCCTGGCCCCCGACGTGGACCCCCGCACCCAGCTTGGCTATGCCACCAACGCCATACAAGAGGGCGGGTTCTTCGGCGTGGGCGTGGGCGAGGGGCAGGTGAAATGGTCGCTGCCTGATGCCCATACCGATTTCATCATCGCCGTGGCGGCCGAGGAATACGGGCTGGTCCTCGTGATCCTCATCATCGCGCTTTACGCCACCATCGTCGCCCGCGCCCTGATGCGCCTGGTGCACGAGCGTGACCCCTTCACGCGCCTCGCAGGCGCGGGGCTGGCCTGCATCTTCGGCGTGCAGGCCATGATCAACATGGGCGTGGCCGTGCGCCTGCTTCCTGCCAAGGGCATGACACTGCCTTTCGTCAGCTATGGCGGATCCTCGGTCATTGCCGCAGGCATCACGCTGGGGTTCCTTCTGGCCCTCACCCGGTCGCGCCCGCAGGGCCGGATGGGCGAGATCTTCACGCGGAGGGGGGCGTGACCCAACCCCTCCTCCTCATCGCGGCGGGCGGCACGGGGGGGCATATGTTCCCCGCCCAGGCCCTGGCCGAGGCGATGGTGCGGCGCGGCTGGCGGGTGAAACTGTCCACCGATGACCGGGGCGCGCGCTACGCGGGCGGATTTCCGCATGTGGTGGCGGTAGAGCGCGTGGCCTCCGCCACCTTCGCGCGGGGGGGAGCCCTGCAAAAGGCGCTGGTGCCCCTGCGCATCGCGGGCGGTGTCACGGCCATGGTCGCGCGGATGCTGCGCGACCGGCCCGCGCTGGTGGTGGGGTTCGGCGGCTACCCCTCGATCCCCGCACTGGCGGCGGCCACGATCCTGCGCCTGCCGCGCATGATCCACGAACAGAACGGGGTGCTGGGCCGCGTCAACCAGACCTTCGCCCGCCGCGTGATGGCCGTGGCCTGCGGCACCTGGCCCACCACCCTGCCGGACGGCGTCACCGGCACCCACACCGGCAACCCCGTCCGCCAGGCCGTGCGCGACCGCGCCGGGGCCGCCTATATCCCGCCGGGCGATTACCCCATGTCCCTCGTGGTCATGGGCGGCAGCCAGGGCGCGCGGATCCTCTCCGATGTGGTCCCCGACGCCGTCGCCCGCCTGCCCGACCCCTTGCGCGACCGCCTGCGCATCGCCCACCAGGCCCGCCCCGAGGATGCCGCCCGCGTGACCAGTACCTACGCCGCCGCAGGCATCCGCGCAGAGGTCGAACCCTTCTTCCCCGACATCCCCCGCCGCCTGTCCGAGGCGCAACTGGTGATCTCCCGCGCCGGCGCCTCCTCCATCGCCGACATCACCGCGATCGGCCGCCCCGCCATCCTGATCCCCTTCGCCGCCGCCGCCGCCGACCACCAGACCGCCAACGCGCGGGCAATGGTCGAGGGCGAGGCCGCCATCCTGATCCCCGAAGCGGCCCTTGACGCAGGCACGCTCGCGTCGCACATGGCGGCGGTCCTTGAAAACCCCGCCGCCGCCGCCCGCATGGCCGCCAACGCCACCGCGCTGGGCCGCCCCGCCGCCACCGACGCGCTTGTCGATCTTGTCCTCACCCTGTCCGGAACGTCCGCCCCATGAACGCCACCAAACTGCCCCTCGAACTCGGCCCCATCCACTTCGTCGGCATCGGCGGCATCGGCATGTCCGGCATCGCCGAGGTGCTGATGACCATCGGCTACCGCGTCCAGGGGTCGGATTCCAAGGCGTCAAAGATCACCGACCGGCTGGTGAAACTCGGCGCCACGGTCTTTGAGGGGCAAAAAGCGGATAACCTGGGCGAGGCGGCGGTGGTCGTGATCTCCTCCGCCATCAAGCGCGGCAACCCCGAACTGGAAGAGGCGCGCCGCCGCAAGCTGCCCGTGGTGCGCCGGGCCGAGATGCTGGCCGAACTGATGCGCCTGCGCTCCAACATCGCCATCGCGGGCACCCACGGCAAGACCACCACCACCACGATGGTCGCCACCCTGCTGGACAAGGGCGGCTTCGATCCCACCGTCATCAACGGCGGGGTGATCCACGCCTATGGCTCCAACGCCCGCGCCGGCGAAGGCGAATGGATGGTGGTCGAGGCGGATGAATCCGACGGCTCCTTCAACCGCCTGCCCGCGACCATCGCCATCGTCACCAACATCGACCCCGAACATATGGAGCATTGGGGCAGCTTCGACGCCCTGCGGAAAGGCTTCGACGATTTCGTATCCAACATTCCCTTCTACGGCCTCGCCGTCTGCTGCACCGACCACGCGGAGGTGCAGGCGCTGGTCGGCCGCCTCACCGACCGCCGCGTGGTCACCTTCGGCTTCAACGCCCAGGCCGACGTGCGCGCCGTCAACCTGCGCTACGAGAACGGCACCCCCGCCTTCGACATCCTCCTCCAGAACGAGGGCGAAGGCGCGGCCATCGAGGGCTGCACCCTGCCCATGCCCGGCGATCACAACGTGTCGAACGCGCTTGCCGCCGTCGCCGTCGCCCGCCACCTCGGCATGAAGAAATCCGAGATCCGCGCGGCGCTGGCCGCCTTCGCCGGCGTCAACCGCCGCTTCACCCGCGTGGGCGAGTGGCGCGGCATCCCCATCATCGACGACTACGGCCACCATCCGGTGGAAATCGCCGCCGTCCTCAAGGCCGCCCGTAAATCCATCGAGGCCAACCCCCAGGGCCGCATCATCGCCGTCCACCAGCCGCACCGCTACACGCGCCTCTCGAACCTCTTCGACGACTTCTGCACCTGCTTCAACGAGGCTGATGTCGTGGCCATCGCCGATGTCTATGCCGCGGGCGAGGAGCCCATCCCCGGCGCCAGCCGCGATGATCTGGTGGCGGGCCTCATCGCCCACGGCCACCGCCACGCCCGCGCCCTGCTGGACGAGGCCGACCTCGAACGCCTGGTGCGCGAACAGGCCCGCCCCGGCGACATCGTGGTCTGCCTCGGCGCCGGCACCATCAGCGCCTGGGCCAACGCCCTGCCGGGCCGCCTCATCGGCCAGGCCGCCTGATGCGCCGCGCCCATCCTGAAACCACTTCCCGTTTTCATCTTGGCGCAAGTATCCTCGGGGGGCGGGCCGCAGGCCCGGGGGGCAGACAGCCCCCCTCTTGCGACGGGTGCCGCACATGACCACTCCCCTGATCGCCGCTGTCGCCTGGGCGCTTGCCGCCACCGCCACTGCCTTCCTTCCGATGCGCGCCCAGATGATCCCCGGGATTGCCCTTCTCATTGCCGCGCCGCTCATCCTCATTTGGATCGGCATGGTGCACGGCCCCTGGATCGCCCTCGCAGGTCTCGCGGGCTTTCTCAGCATGTTCCGCAACCCGCTGATCTACTTCGCCCGCCGCGTCACGGGCCGCCCCGCCGCCCTGCCACCCGAACTTGAGGAGCCTCGCAAATGACCGCCTCGCTCGTCGCTGCCTGCCTCTGGGCCATCGCCGCCAACATCGCCGCGCTGATCCCCTCGCGCCGCAATCACTGGCCGCAGGCCATGGCACTGATCGCGACCGGCATCCCGATCCTGGGCTGGGTCACCTGGACGAACGGCCCGTTCTGGGGCCTTGCGGTCCTGGCCGCCGGGGTGTCGGTCCTGCGCTGGCCGGTGTTCCACCTCTGGCGCTGGATGCGCCGCCGCGCAGGGTAAGCGCGCCGATGCAGGCCATCGCCGCCCTCGCCCTCGGCTGCGTCGCCGCAGGTGCGGCCCTTGGCTACCTCCTCGCCCGCATGGGCCGCCAGTCCATCGCCATCGGCCTTCTTTCCGCGGTCCTCCTCGGCGGCCTCCTCCTCCTCGCAACCGCCCACATGCGCGACGGGATGGATGCCATGGGCCATGTCGTCATCGCCTTCATCTTCTTCATTCCAGCCGGCATCGGCATTGCCATCGGCCTCTGGATCGGCAGCCGCCGCCGCGGCTGAGGCATTGCGCCGGGCGGCAAGGCAGCGCGGCACAACCGGCCATCGCCCTCTCACCCGCGGATCAACCATTTAAACAGGGTTGGTCCGACCGGTCATTCGCATCTGGCTCCCCCCGAATCCCCCCATCCGTTAACGCCCCGCCCGCCCGTCCGTGTCGGGACGGATGCCAGACGCAAACCCGACGCGAACCCGACGCAGGCCAGCCCCCGATTTCCCCGCCATTCCCGCAGGTTACCCTACCGCGCGCCCGATATTGCGGAAATCCGCCCGCCGCGCTATCCCGCGCCCCATGAACATGCCCCGGCCCCGCGGCCCGTTAACCCCCAACCGCCCCCTCGCCGACCTCACCTGGCTGCGCGTGGGCGGCCCCGCCGACTGGCTGTTCCAGCCACAGGATGAGGGTGACCTGGCCGGTTTCCTGGCAGCCCTCGACCCCGCCATCCCGGTCTTTCCGATGGGCGTCGGCTCCAACCTCATCGTGCGCGACGGCGGCATCCGGGGGGTGGTGATCCGGCTGGGGCGGGGGTTCAATGGCCTCGAGATCACGGGCGATACCGTCACCGCAGGGGCCGCTGCCCTCGATGCCCATGTCGCGCGCCGGGCGGCCGAGGCGGGGCGCGACCTCACCTTCCTGCGCACGATCCCTGGCAGCATCGGCGGTGCGGTGCGGATGAATGCGGGCTGCTACGGCAGCTATGTCGCCGAAGTATTGGCGGAAATCCGCGTGGTCACCCGTCAGGGCACCGTCGAAACCCTCCCCGCCAGTGCCCTCAACCTGCGCTACCGCCAGTCCGACCTGCCCACCGATGCCGTCATCATCGCCGCCACCTTCCGCGCCCCGCCCGGCGATCCGGCGGAACTTGAGGCCCGCATGGCCCAACAGATCGCCACCCGCGACGCCAGCCAGCCCACAAGGGATAGATCCGCAGGCAGCACCTTCCGCAACCCCTTGGGCCGATCCTCCACCGGACAGGCCGATGACACGCATGAGCTGAAGGCCTGGAAGGTGATCGACGAGGCTGGCCTGCGCGGCGCCACGCGGGGCGGCGCGCAGATGAGCCTCAAACATTCCAACTTCCTCATCAACACCGGCACCGCCACCGCCGCCGATCTGGAGGGTTTGGGCGAAGAGGTGCGAAAAAGGGTTTTCCAACACAGCGGTATCGCGTTAGAATGGGAAATCATGCGGGTGGGTGAACCGGCCGCTGACAACCAAGAATAAGGGCCGGAACCGGCCCAGAGGCAGTGATGGCGGGCATGTCGAGCAGGGCAGCCCCCGAAGTGGCGGTTCTGATGGGTGGCCCTTCCGCCGAGCGGGAGGTCAGCCTGTCGTCCGGGCGCGCCTGCGCCCAGGCCCTGAGGGAGGCGGGATACCGGGTGACCGAGGTCGATTGCGACCGGTCCTTGCCCGCACAACTTATTGATCTGAAACCCGATGTCGCCTTCAACGCGCTGCACGGCCCTTACGGTGAGGATGGCTGCGTGCAGGGCATCCTGGAATGGTTGCGCATCCCCTACACGCATTCGGGCGTGCTGGCCTCGGCCCTCGCCATGGACAAGCAGCGCACCAAGGAGACGTTCCGCGCCGCGGGCCTGCCGGTGGTGCAATCCGTGCTGGCCGCGCGTGACGACGTGCAGGCGGGCCATGTCATGCCCCCGCCTTATGTGGTGAAACCCAATAACGAAGGCTCCTCGGTCGGCGTCCATATCGTGCGCGAGGGGGCGAACGCCCCGTGTCTGGCCGACACGATGCCCGCGACCGTGATGGTCGAGGCTTTTGCCCCGGGGCGCGAGCTGACCACAACCGTCATGGGCGACCGTGCGCTGTGCGTGACCGATATCCTGACCGACGGCTGGTATGATTACGCCGCGAAATACAGCGTCGGCGGGTCGCGCCATGTCTGCCCGGCCGAGATTCCGCCAGAGATTGCAGAGGCTTGCCTTGACTACGCCCTGCGCGCGCACCGTGCCCTTGGCTGCCGGGGCGTCAGCCGCACCGATTTCCGCTGGGACGAGGCGCGCGGTCTGGCGGGCCTGATCCTTCTGGAAACCAACACCCAGCCCGGCATGACGCCCACCTCGCTCGCCCCCGAGCAGGCGGCGGTGATGGGCATTTCCTTTCCGGCCTTCTGCGCCTGGATGGTGAAGGACGCCTCATGCGATCGCTGATCCGCCGCGCGCCCCCGGTCACCCGGCGCGACCCCGCGCCCAGCCGGTGGTCCTATCGGATGCACCGGCTGTGGCTCACGCCAATCTTCCGCCGTCTGGTGCGGGTGGGGGTGCCGGTGTTCGTGCTCACCTTCGGCGTCGGGCTCTATCTGGCGGACGAAGGCCGGCGCATGCAACTGACCGCGGGCGTGGCGTCCTTGCGCGAAGAGGTCAAGAACCGCCCCGAATTCATGGTCTCGCTCTTGTCGGTCGAAGGGGCCTCGCTGGCCCTGGCCGAAACGGTGCGGCAGGCCCTGGCGCTGCCACTGCCGATGTCGTCGCTCGATCTTGACCTTGCCGCCGCACGGGACCGGGTGATCGGCATCGACGCCGTGGCCACGGTGCTGATGCGCGTGCAGCCGGGCGGTATCCTGCAAGTCACTGTTACGGAACGCGAACCCGCCGTCGTCTGGCGCGGGCCCCTCGGCCTGATCCTGCTGGACGACACCGGCCACCGGATCGCCGCCCTTGAGGCGCGCACCGAACGCGCGGACCTGCCGCTGATCGCGGGCGAAGGCGCGGATGCGGCCGTTCCCGAGGCGCTGCAACTGATCCTGTCCTCCGGCCCGCTCCTGCCGCGGCTGCGTGGCCTCGTGCGGATGGGCGACCGGCGGTGGGACATCGTGCTGGACCGCGACCAGCGCATCCTCTTGCCCGAGGTCGAGCCGCTGGCGGCGCTGGAACGCCTGATCGCGCTGGACGCCGCGCAGCCCATTCTCGAACGCGACGTGGCGGCGGTGGACCTGCGCCTGCATGGCCGCCCGGTGCTGCGCCTTGCCCCCGCTGCCCTGATCGAATTCCGCCGCGCCCGCGGCATCCTTCCCCCGGAGACCGCCCTGTGACCGATCTCTACCAGACCCAGCGCGCCATGCGCCAATTGCGCCGCACCGCCCTGAACCGGGGCGTCATCGCCATCCTCGACATCGGGTCGTCCAAGGTGGCCTGCCTGATCCTGCGCTTTGACGGAGAGCTGCGCCCGCGTGAGGCGGACGGCGTGGGGCCCATGGCCGGGCAGGCGGGGTTCCGGGTGATCGGGGCGGCCACCACCCGGTCGCGCGGGGTTCGGTTCGGCGAGATCGCGGTGATGGCGGAAACCGAACGCGCCATCCGCACTGCCGTGCAAGCCGCGCAAAAGATGGCCAACCTGCGCGTCGATCATGTGATCGCGAGCTTTTCGGGGGCTGATCCGCGCAGCTACGGGCTGGCCGGTGAGTGGGAGCTGCAGGATTCGGTCGTCACCGAACAGGATGTGGCCCGCGTGCTGGCTGCCTGCGACGTGCCCGACATCGGGCAGGGGCGCGAGGTGCTGCACGCCCAGCCGGTGAACTTTGCGCTGGACCACCGCACCGGCCTTGGCGATCCGCGAGGGCAGATCGGCAATCGCCTCGCCTGCGACATGCACATGCTCTCGGTCGAGGCGGATGTGGTGCAGAACATCATCCAGTGCATCAAGCGCTGCGATCTGGATGTTGCGGGCATCGCGTCCTCGGCCTATGTCTCGGGCATCTCGGCGCTGGTCGAGGATGAGCAGGAACTGGGTGCTGCCTGCATCGACATGGGCGGCGGGACCACCGGCATCTCGGTCTTCATCCGCAAGCACATGATCTATGCCGACAGCGTGCGGATGGGCGGCGACCATGTGACCTCCGACATCTCCAAGGGCCTGCAGGTGCCGATGTCGGTGGCCGAGCGGATCAAGACCAAGCATGGCGGCATCTTCGCCACCGGCATGGACGACCGCGAGATGATCGAGATCGGCGGCGACAGCGGCGACTGGGACAAGGACCGCCGCCAGGTCAGCCGCACCGAGCTGATCGGCATCATGCGCCCGAGGGTGGAGGAGATACTCGAGGAAACCCGCGCGCGGCTGGATGCGGCGGGCTTCGACAGCCTGCCCAGCCAGCAGATCGTGCTGACGGGCGGCGCGAGCCAGATCCCCGGCCTGGACGGGCTGGCCACCCGCATCCTCGGCCAGCGGGTGCGCCTTGGCCGCCCCTTGCGGGTGCAAGGCTTGCCGCAGGCGGTCACCGGGGCCGCGTTTTCGGGTGCGGTGGGGCTGTGCCTCTTCGCGGCGCATCCGCAGGACGAATGGTGGGACTTTGAAATCCCCGTCGAACGCTACCCCGCGCGGTCGCTGAAACGGGCGCTCAGATGGTTCAGGGACAACTGGTGACCGCTACATCCTGCATCCCGGTCGAGAGCGCGCGGAAAAGCGCCACGTGCGGGCCATATTTTGTGGCCGATGCGCGTTTTTCTCGTGACCTTTGGCCGGGCTGTGGATAGATTTGCACATTAATCGGGGAAATGCGTCGGGAGCGGACGTGTCACACCCCGAACGGCGACGACGGAAACGGACCCCGATCCGAAAAGGACAGCGGTTCAGGTGTGGCGTGAACGAGAGGCAGGGCGAAACGGCATGGCACTCAATCTGATGATGACCTCGCAGCGCGAAGACTTGAAGCCGCGCATCACCGTCTTCGGGGTCGGCGGGGCGGGCGGCAACGCCGTCAACAACATGATCGACAAGCAGTTGGAGGGGGTCGAGTTCGTCGTGGCGAACACCGACGCGCAGGCGCTGGCGCAAAGCCGCGCCAATGCGGCGATCCAGATGGGCATCAAGGTGACAGAGGGCTTGGGCGCCGGGGCCAAGCCGCAGATCGGCGCCGCCGCGGCGGAGGAAAGCATCGAGGCGATCGTCGATCAGCTTGCAGGCGCGCACATGTGCTTCATCACCGCCGGCATGGGCGGCGGCACCGGCACCGGGGCGGCCCCGATCATCGCGCAGGCCGCGCGAGAGCTGGGCGTGCTGACCGTTGGCGTGGTGACCAAGCCCTTCCAGTTCGAGGGTGCCAAGCGGATGCGCCAGGCCGAAGAGGGCATCGAGGCCCTGCAGAAGGTCGTCGATACGCTGATCATCATCCCGAACCAGAACCTGTTCCGGCTGGCCAACGAACGCACCACCTTCACCGAAGCCTTCGCCATGGCCGATGACGTGCTCTACCAGGGCGTCAAGGGCGTGACCGACCTGATGGTGCGGCCCGGCCTGATCAACCTCGACTTTGCCGACGTGCGGTCGGTGATGGACGAGATGGGCAAGGCCATGATGGGCACCGGCGAGGCGACGGGCGAGGATCGCGCGGTGCAGGCCGCCGAAAAGGCCATCGCCAACCCTTTGCTGGATGAAATCAGCCTGAACGGCGCGCGCGGTGTCCTGATCAACATCACGGGCGGGTATGACCTGACCCTCTTCGAGGTGGACGAGGCCGCGACCATCATCCGCGAAAAGGTGGACCCCGACGCCAACATCATCGTCGGCTCCACGCTCGATACCGGAATGGAGGGGACGATCCGCGTCTCGGTCGTGGCTACCGGCATCGACGCCACTGCCGCCAACCGCGCCGAACCCGCACAGGCCCGCCGCGCGTCGGTCGCCGCTTCGGCCAGCATCCCGACCTTCATCCCCCCCGCGCCGGTCGAGCCGCGTCGGGCCGAAGTGCCACTGACCGTTTCGGTTACCCCGGCCCCACAGGCCGCCCGCGCGCCCGAGGCCGACCTGTTCGCCCCGGCCCCCGAACCGGTGGAGCGCGTCGCCGATGAGGCGCTCGATGACCTGCCCATGCCGGCCTACCGCCCCCAGCCGCCCGCGCAGCGTCCCGCTGCCACCGCCCCTGCACCGGGGCCCGAGGGCTATGTCGCGCCGCGCCCCCGGCCCACCGGCACCCCCTCGCCAGAGGCGCTCGCGCGGCTTCAGGCTGCGGTGAGCAAGGCGCCCGGTGCCCGCACCTCGGCACCGGCGCAGGCCCAGGCTGCCGCATCGAAACCCGCCGCCGAACGTCCGCGCTTCGGCATCGGATCGCTGATCGGCCGGATGGCGGGCAACGTGGGTGGTGCCGAGCCGCCGATGGAGCGGCCCGCCGGTTCGGCGCGCCCGCAACCCCCCGTCGCGGCCTATGACGACGAGCCCGAAATGAACGCCGATCAGGAGCGCATCGAAATTCCCGCGTTCCTGCGCCGCCAGGCGAACTGAGCCGAGCGTGCGAACACACCCCCAAGACCCGCCGAAAGGCGGGTCTTTTTCGTTCTGGATCAATGTGTTCCTGAGATTTGCAGGGCTGTTACAACCGGTCACAAAGAGTGAATTGTTCCCGGATGGCACCTCACTTACCTACGTTAGCACAAGACCGTCCGTTCAGGCGGCGCTAACCAGGATAAACGCGGTGCAACACACGCTTCGATCTGATGTGACCTTTACCGGCGTCGGCCTTCATGGCGGGCGCCCCGTTCGCATGGTCGTGCGCCCCGCCTCTGCCGATTTCGGCATCTGGTTCCTGCGCACGGACCTCTCCACCGGCGATGCCCTGATCGCGGCCCGCTGGGATGCGGTCGTGCCGTCGCGCCTCTGCACGCTCGTCCGCAATGCGTCTGGCGCCGAGGTGCAGACCATCGAGCATCTGATGGCAGCCCTTGCCGGCACCGGCATCCACAATGCGCTGATCGAGATCGACGGCCCCGAGGTTCCGATCCTTGACGGTTCGGCCCATCCCTTTGTCGCCCGCTTTCTGCGTGCGGGGCTGCGGATGCAGTCTTCCCCAGTGCGGGCCCTGCGCATCCTGACCGAGGTAGAGGTCAGCGACGGCGAGGCGGTGGCGCGGCTGGAACCGTCCGACATGCTCGAGATCGACTTCCGCATCGCCTTTGCCGAAAAGGCGATCGGCGAGCAGCAAAAGCATCTGTCGATGGCCAACGGCAGCTTCGTGCGCGAACTGTGCGACAGCCGGACCTTCTGCTTGCAAGCCGATGTGGACATGATGCGTCAGAACGGCCTGGCCCTTGGCGGCAGCTACGACAATGCCGTGGTGTTCGAGAATGGCCGCGTCCTGTCGCCCGGCGGGCTGCGCCACGGCGATGAGCCCGTTCGCCACAAGATGCTGGATGCGCTGGGGGATCTGGCACTCGCAGGGGGGCCGATCCTCGGTCGCTACACGGGCGTCCGGGCAGGCCATGCGCTCACCAACCGGTTGCTGCGCGCGCTTTTCGCCGACCCCGCCAGCCATGCCTGGGTCGATTGCACCCAGCCTACGGGCCGCAAGCTGCCGGGGGTGGGCGTGGTCCTGTCCGATATTCCCCGCGTTGCCTGACCTTGCGTCTTGGGGCGGCGAAAGGCGTTTTGCGCCCCGGTTTTTTCTGTGCTAGGACGGGCCGAACCACCCCGAAGGGCGGGCAGGCGAAAGACGTTGAGGTAGTCGGACCATGGCAGGCGGCAGGGTAGGCGCACGGTTGATCGGGACGGCGCTGTGCCTGATCATCCTCTCCGGCTGCGGCGGGATGTTTCGGGAACGCGAGGTCCCGCTCGACACGCTCGAGGCCGAGGTGATCTACAAGCGCGCCGAGGCCGCGCTGGAAACCCAGCGCCGCCCGACCGAGGCGATTCGCTTGTTTTCCGAGGTGGAGCGGCTTTACCCTTATTCGGAATGGGCAAAGCGCGCGTTGATCATGCAGGCCTTTGCCCAGCACAAGGCCAAGAAATACGAGGATGCCCGATCCGCCGCGCAGCGCTTCCTCGATTTCTATCCGGGCGACGAGGATGCGGCCTATGCGCAATACCTGCTGGCGCTCAGCTACTATGACCAGATCGACGAGGTGGGCCGCGATCAGGGCCTGACCTTCCAGGCGCTGCAGGGGATGCGCGAGGTCATCGAGCGCTACCCGGACAGCGACTATGCCCGCTCGGCCATGCTGAAATTCGATCTCGCCTTCGATCACCTTGCCGGCAAGGAGATGGAGATCGGGCGCTACTACCTGAAAAAGGGCCATTACAGCGCTGCCGTGAACCGCTTCCGCACGGTTGTGCAGGATTTCCAGACCACGACCCACACCGCCGAAGCGCTGCACCGGCTGGTCGAGGCCTATCTGTCCCTGGGCTTTACCGACGAGGCGCAGACGGCCGCGGCGATCCTTGGCTACAACTACCAGTCCAGCCCCTTTTACGACGACAGTTTCCGCCTGCTGAAGGGGCGCGGCCTTGCGCCCGAGGCGCGCGGCAACAGCTGGCTGCGCAAGGTCTATCGGCAGGTCATCCGGGGCGAGTGGTTGTGAAAGGGCGGTGCGTGCCCGCACGCACCCGACGGATGACCCCATGCTGACCACGCTCGCCATCCGCGACATCCTGATCATCGACCATCTGTCCCTGGCCTTCCAGCCGGGTCTGAACGTGCTGACCGGGGAAACGGGGGCGGGCAAGTCGATCCTGCTGGATGCGCTTGGCATGGTGCTGGGTTGGCGGGGGCGGGCCGATCTGGTGCGGCAGGGGGCGGCGCAGGGCGAGGTGGAGGCGGTGTTTCGCCTGCCCCCCGGCCATGCCGCGCGCGCGGTGCTGGAAGAGGCGGGGATCGCGGCGGGGGACGAGCTGATCCTGCGTCGGGTCAATGCCGCGGACGGGCGCAAGTCGGCCTGGGTGAACGACCGCCGCGCCAGTGGCGACGTGCTGCGCGCGCTGTCCGAGACGCTGGTGGAACTGCATGGCCAGCACGACGACCGGGGCCTCTTGAATCCGCGCGGGCACCGGGCGCTGCTGGACGCCTTTGCCGCCTCGGACCTGACGGCGGTGCGCGCGGCCTGGACCGCCATGGGCCGGGCGCGACGTGCGTTGGCCGAGGCGGAGGCGACCCTTGCCGCGGCGCGGGCCGAGGAGGATTTCCTGCGCCACGCCGTGGCCGAACTGGACAAGCTGGCGCCCGATCCGGGCGAGGATGCCACGCTCGACGCCCGCCGCCGTGCCATGCAGGGGGCCGCGCGCATCCGGGGCGACATTGCGCGGGCCGCAGCCGCCCTGGGCGAGGAGGGGGCGGAGCGCCTGATGGCCGATGCCGCGCGCTGGCTGGAGGGGGTGTCGGACCGGGCCGAGGGGGGGCTTGAGGCGCCGCTGGCGGCCCTGGGACGCGCGCTGATCGAGCTGTCGGAGGCGCAGGCGGGGATCGAGGGCTGCCTTGCGGCGATGGATTTCGACCCGCGCGAGCTGGAGCGGGTGGAGGAGCGGCTGTTCGCGATCCGCGCGCTGGCGCGCAAGCATGGCGTGGCGGCGGACGATCTGGCGGGGCTGGCGGACACGCTGCGCCAGCGACTGACGGCGCTGGACGGCGGCGCGCGCAACCTGGCCGCGTTGCGTGAGGCCGAGGCCGAGGCCGGGGCGGCCTGGCAGGCCGAGGCTACGCGCCTGACGACGGCGCGGACCGAGGCCGCGGCGCGGCTGGATGCGGCCATGGAGGGCGAGCTTGCCCCCCTGAAGATGGAGCGCGCGCGGTTTCGCACGGTGATCACCGCAGGCGAGGCGGGGCCGGAGGGTCAGGATACGGTGACCTTCACCGTCGCCACCAACCCAGGCGCGCCTCCCGGTCCGCTGGACCGCATCGCCTCGGGTGGCGAGCTGTCACGTTTCCTGCTGGCGCTGAAGGTGTGCCTGTCGGGCCAAAGCCCCGGCCAGACGATGATTTTCGACGAGATCGACCGCGGCGTGGGCGGGGCCACGGCGGCGGCGGTGGGGCGGCGGCTGGCGGCACTGGCGACCGGCGCGCAGGTGCTGGTGGTCACACACAGCCCGCAGGTGGCGGCACTCGGGGCGCATCACTGGCGGGTGGAAAAGCGGGTCGATCGGGGGATGACCACCTCGACCGTGGTGCCGCTGGATGCCGGTGCGCGGATCGAGGAGATCGCGCGGATGCTGGCGGGCGACACGGTGACGGGGGCCGCGCGCGAGGCGGCGCGGGTCTTGCTGGCCGGATAGGGCGGGAGCCTCCGGCGGGGATATTTGGGCCAAGATGAAAGGGCAGGGTCAGAGAACCGGGGCGAAGGTGATCATCTGCGCCTGCCAGCCCTCGGGCGTCTCGGCGAGGGTTGCGGTGAGCATCGCGCCCTGGCGGCCCAAGTCACGGCCCTGCGGATCGGTCAGGCCCGAGACGACCAGCCGTTGCGCGACAAGGGCGAGGCCGGGCAGGGGCAGGCGGCAGGTGGCGCGGCCCGTGACGAGGCGGGCGCGGGCGAGCGTGCCCAGGCGCTCGGTCTCGGCCGCGGCGACAAGGGCCGCGCGGCCCTCGCACCAGAGGCCGGTGAGGGTGAGCATCTCGGCATCATGGGTGGTGAGCCGGGTGAGGGCCTCTGCCTCGGCGGCGACCCAGGCGGCGGCGAAGGTGCGGGCGAAGTCTTGCGGTGTGGTCGCGGGAGCGGTCACGGGCGCACCAGTTTGCCGGGGTTCATGAGATTCCGGGGGTCGAGCGCGCGTTTGATCGCGCCCATGACATCCCAGGCAAGCCCATGTTCGGCCTGCATGTAGCCGAGCTTGCCCATGCCGATGCCGTGTTCGCCCGTGACCGTGCCGCCAAGGCGCAGCGCGCGGTCGGCCATGCGGGCGGAGAGACGCTTGGCTTCGGCGAGCTCGGCGGGGTCAGCGCGATCGACAAGCAGGATGACGTGGAAATTGCCGTCGCCGACATGCCCGAGGATGGGGCCGGGGATGGGACTGGCCGCGAGGTCGGCGCGGGTTTCCTCGACGGCGAGTGCCAGTTGCGAGATCGGCACGCAAGTGTCGGTGACCAGCGCTGTCGCCCCCGGGCGCAGGGCCAGGCAGGCCGGATAGGCCTGATGGCGCATGCGCCAGAGGCGGGTGCGATCCTCGGCCCTGTCGGCCCAGCGGAAATCGCCGGCGCCATGCTCGGCCGCGATTTCGCCAAATCGGGCAGCCTGTTCGGCGACCATGGCGGGCGAGCCATGGAATTCGACAAGCAGCTGGGGCGCAACGGGCAGGGTGTCACCGGCATGGGCATTGCAGGCGGCGACTGCCGTTTCGTCGAGAAATTCGATGCGGGCCATGGGAATGCCCGTCTGGATCGTCTCAGTCACGCAGGCCACCGCCTGGGCGATGGTGGGAAAGGCGCAGACGGCGGCGGAGACCGCCTCGGGCTGGCCCTGCAGGCGCAGGGTGAGTTCGGTTATCAGGCCGAGGGTGCCTTCGGAGCCGACCAGCAGCGCGGTAAGGTCATAGCCTGCGGAGGATTTTGGCGCGCCGCTGCCGGTGCGGATGGTGCGGCCATCGGCCAGCACCACTTCCAGCGCCAGCACATTGGTGCGCATCGTGCCGTAGCGGACTGCGGTGGTGCCGCTGGCGCGGGTGGCCGCCATGCCGCCGATCGTGGCATTGGCGCCGGGATCGACCGGAAAGAACAGGCCCGTGGCGCGCAGCTCGGTGTTCAGCGCCTCGCGGGTGATGCCGGGCTGGACGGTCACGGTCATGTCCCCGGGGTGGATCGCCAGCACGCGGTCCATGCGGGAAAAGTCGATTGTCAGGCCGCCGTGGAGCGGCAGGGCGTGCCCCTCCAGCGAGGTGCCTGCGCCCCAGCCGGTCATGGCCATGCCATGGGTGGTGCAGATGCGCGCGATCTGCGCCACCTCTTGTGTGGTTTCGGGAAAGGCCACGGCATCGGGCGCGCCGCAAGCGATATGGGTTTCGCTGGCGGCATGCTGGTCGCGGATGGCCTGCACGCAGGTCAGGCGAGATCCGAGGAGGGCGGTCAGGTTGGCGATGGCGGTGTCGTGCGGCATGTGTTCCCCCTTGGCTGCGGCAGGTTAGGGCAGGTGGCGGGGGGGTGGAAGGGTCAGGTTGCGCGGGCCTGCAGGAAGGTGCCGAGGTCGCCATATCCGGTGAAGCGCCGCTCATAGGCGAGGCCGAGGCGGGCGGCGGCCTCCTGCGCCTTGCGGTCGAGGGCAGGGTCGTCGGTCTGTGCCTGATAGACCAGTTTCGTGTAGTTGCCGAAATACATGTCGCGCAGTTCGGGGTGGCGGTCGAGGCCCATGGGGCGCCAGACGAAGGCATCGAACTGGCGGGTGAGAAAATCGGTGAGGTAGAAGGCCGTGATCTCGGTGTCGGTGTGGGTCGCGAAAGTGGCGTTGCCTTCGAAAAACGAATAGCAATGGGGGCCTTCGATCATCTCGACCCCCAGTTTACTGCACATTTCCAACAAATCCCCACCCGTGCCGCAATCGGCATAGAGGACCAGGATGGTGCCGTAGGCGCCGCGCCAGCGGGTTACGGCGGCCTCGACTGCGGCCGGGATCCGGTCGGGCCAGAGATGCAGGTTGGCGGGCAGGCAGTGCAGGTCGAGATGATCCCATGAATTCAGGCGCTTGAGCGCCAGCACTTCATGCGCCAGCGCTCCGCAGGCGATGGCGAGGATGCGGCCCTGACCTGCCGGGGCAAGGCCCGTTTCGGTCAGTGTCGCATCGTCGGGGGCCTGGGTCATTTCCAGCGGCGGAGGCCGGGGACAAGGCTGGCCAGCAGCACCACGAGGCCGAGTGCCACGAGAGGAAATCCGGCCCAGGCCGCCGCCGCCACGGTCATCCCGCCTGCGGCGATCACGGCGAGGAGAAGGAGGGCGAAGATGCGGGGGGGCATGGGATTCCTTGCGTCTGTCATCCGTCGGGTCCGCGTCGGTTTTGCGTCGGACATCCGTACCGACACGGGGTTCGCTTGACTAACATCAAGGTAAGGTCTGGATGCCCCGCCGCCAAGAGGCGATCCTCGCGCGGTTTGCTGGGCTGCCCCCCCCTCCCCATCCCTCCCCCACGAGGGGGGAGGGAGGTGCCCGGTCTGATTGGGTGCATTGTGGGGGCTGTGCTGGGGCGTTTTGCGGGCGTGCCCCCTATCCCCTTTCCTGCCCCCCTGGGGAGGAGGGAGGTCCTGGTCCGGCGCGTGGATGGCCTGATGCCGCCGGGCGTCAGTGCGCGGCGGCAGCCTGCTGATTGTGCTTGCGCAGGATGAAGGCCTTGGCGGTTTCCACCGCCACTGCCGCATCGCGGCAATAGGCATCGGCCCCGATGGCGCGGCCGAATTCCTCGTTGAGGGGGGCGCCGCCAACGAGCACGATATAGTCGTCGCGCATCCCCTTTTCCTTCAGCGTGTCGATCACGACCTTCATGTAGGGCATGGTCGTGGTCAGCAGCGCCGACATGCCGAGGATGTCGGGCTGATCCTCTTCCAGTGCGGCGAGGTATTTCTCGACCGAGTTGTTGATGCCCAGATCGCGCACCTCGAACCCGGCCCCCTCCATCATCATGCCGACGAGGTTCTTGCCAATGTCGTGGATGTCGCCCTTGACCGTGCCGATCACCATCTTGCCCATGCGGGGGGCCCCGGTTTCGACCAGCAGCGGCTTGAGGATGAACATGCCCGCCTTCATCGCATTGGCCGCCAGCAGCACCTCTGGCACAAAGAGAATGCCATCGCGGAAATCGTTGCCGACGATGGTCATGCCTGCCACCAGCGCCCGGGTGAGCACGTCATAGGGCGTCCAGCCGCGCCCCAGCAGGATGTTGACGCCTTCCTCGATCTCTTCCTTCATCCCGTCATAAAGGTCGTCGTGCATCTGCAGGACGAGCTCATCGTCGCTCAGGTCGGAAAGGATGATGTCGTCGTCTGCCATGATGTCCTCGCGCGGGGCTCTTCCCGTCATCTGCTTCAATGATCTAGCAGACTTTCCGGTTTGCGACAGGGGGCATGTGGAAAGCGTCAGGGGTGGCGTTTGTTCGTGTCCCGTTCTATCTTTTGCACATGCAGCGGGGCAGGGGAATCCTTCCGGGACAGGGCGTGCGCGGCCGGGGGGCCTCGTCGAACGTGGCGGGCCGGTATGAGGGCACCACGCGCGAGGCGGTGGATGACGGCTGGGACATCCCGCAGGAAGAGCGCGTGCTGCGCACCGAGGTGCGGGAGGAGCGGGCACGGTCGGCGCTGAGCTACAACGCCTCGCCCGATCTGGGGTTCGACCGGGCGGTGAACCCCTATCGCGGCTGCGAGCATGGCTGCGTCTATTGTTATGCGCGGCCCAGCCATGCGTTCCTGAACCTTTCGCCGGGGCTGGATTTCGAGACGCGGCTGATCGCGCGGCCCGGCATCGGCGCGGTGCTGGCGCGGGAGTTTTCGGCCAAGGGTTACGCGCCGAAGGTGATGGTGCTGGGGTCGAACACCGACCCCTATCAGCCGGTTGAGGCCACCGCGCGGGTCACGCGCGAGGTGCTGGAGGTGTGCCGCGATTTCCGGCATCCGGTGGGGGTGACCACGCGCGGGTCACTGGTGGAGCGTGACATCGACATTCTGGGGCCGATGGCGGCTGAGGGGTTGGTGCGGGTGGGGATTTCGCTGACCACGCTGGATGCGGGGCTGGCGCGCAAGATGGAGCCGCGCGCGCCCTCGCCCGCGCGGCGGCTGGCGATGATCCGGCGGCTGACGGAGGCGGGGGTGCCGGTGCGGGTCATGGCCTCGCCCATGATCCCCGGCCTGACGGATCACGAGCTGGAGGCGGTGCTGGCGGCGGCGCGCGAGGCGGGGGCGGTGGCGGCCTCAACCATCCCGCTGCGCCTGCCACTGGAGGTGGCGGGGCTGTTTCGCGACTGGATCGAGGCGACCTTCCCCCACCGCGCCGCGCATGTGATGGGCCGGGTGCGCGAGCTGCACGGGGGCCGCGACTATGACGCGACCTTTGGCGTGCGGATGCGGGGGCAGGGGATCTGGGCGGACCTCTTGCGCCAGCGGATGCGGGTGGCCTGCGCGCGGCTGGGGCTGGTGCAGCGGATGCCCGCGATGCGCTGCGACCTCTTTCGGGTGCCGGCACGGGCGGGGGATCAGCTGTCGCTGTTCTAGGGGCATTTGGCGGTTGACACCGCCCGCCCCATGCGTAAAACGCGTGTTTCAGGATTTCGACCGGGGGCAGCGGTTCCCCGGATGCAGGAGAGACGACCATGGCCAAGCCGGCGACGATCAAGATCCGTCTGAACTCGACGGCGGGGACGGGGCATTTCTACGTGACCAAGAAGAATGCCCGCACGATGACCGAAAAGATGACGGTGCGCAAATACGACCCCGTGAAGCGCGAGCATGTGGAATACAAGGAAGGCAAGATCAAGTGATCTGAGCCTTTTGGTGGATGTGAAGGGGCCGCTCCCGCAAGGAGCGGCCCTTTTCGTTTGGCGGAGTGGTGCTATTTCAGGGGGATGGATGACACCCTGACCCTGCGCACCGCCGAGCTCCGCGATCTTGCGGCGGTGGACCTGTTGCTGGCACGGTCCTATCCGCGTCTGCTGGCGGCGGATTACCCGCCCTCTGTGATGGTGACGGCGGTGCCGCTGATCGCGCGGGCCAAGCCTGCGCTGCTGGCCTCGGGGCGGTATTTTCTGGTGGAGGACGAGATTGGCCGCGTACTGGGTGCCGGCGGGTGGAGCCTGCATTCCCCCGGTGCTGCGGGTGCAGGTGAAGGCCGGTCGGGGACGGGCCATGTGCGGCATGTCGCCACCGACCGGGATGCGCTGCGCCGGGGGATCGGAGCGGCGGTCATGGTGCGGGTCATCGAACAGGCGAGGGCTGCGGGTGTGGGCATGCTGGAGTGCCTGTCCACCCGGACGGCGGTGCCGTTCTACGCCAGCCTCGGGTTTCGGGTGCGGGGGCCTGTCACGATCACCCTTGCCCCCGGGATCGCGTTTCCGGCGGTGCGGATGGTGCGGGCGCTCTGACCGCCGCCATGCAGAAGGGCCGGTCTTGCGACCGGCCCCCAGCGTTGTGGCATGTGCCTCGCGTTACTCGCGGTTGCCCATGAATTGCAGCAGGAACATGAACATGTTGATGAAGTCGAGGTAGAGACGCAGCGCGCCCATGATCGCCGACTTACCCAACCATTCCTGATCGGCATGCATCGCATGCTCAAGATACTCGTTCTTGATCGACTGCGTGTCGTAGGCGGTCAGACCCGCGAAGATCAGGATGCCGATCAGCGAAATCGCGAACTGGAGCGCCGAAGAGCCGATGAAGATGTTGACGATGGACGCCACGATCAGGCCGATCAGGCCCATGAGCAGGAAGGTGCCCATGCCCGACAGGTCTTTCTTCGTGGTGTAGCCATAAAGGCTCAGACCCGCGAAGGCGATGGCGGTGGCAAAGAAGGTCTGCGCGATCGAGATGCCGGTGTAGATGGCGAAGATATAGCTGATCGACAGCCCCATCAGTGCCGCGAACGTGTAAAAGAACAGCTGTGCGGCGGCTGCCGACAGCCGGTTGATCAGCGCGCCGAACGCGAAGACCATGATCAGCGGCGCGAACATCACCAGCCATTTCAGCGGCGTGCCGAAGATCGCGGCAAGCATGGCATCGTTCGTGCCGACAGCCCAGGCGACACCGCCAGTGAGGACCATCCCCACCGACATGAGGCCATAGACCTTGTTCATATGGGCGCGCAGGCCTTCGTCGATCTGCGCGGTGCGGGCGCCGGTCGCGGTGGCGGCGCGCATGGTTTGGAATTGAGCCATGTGGTCCCTCCGGTTAAACGTTCAGGACGGCGCGGGGGGCGCACACCCTTCGTGCAGTCATATTGGCAGGAAGGGCAGTCATTTCAAGCCAAACCGGCCGAAAAGGTGACTGAAACGCGAATGATTTACCGGTCCCGCGCGGACCCGCGCCAATGATCGGGCACATCCCAGAGCGCACGGCGCGATTCCGCCTCGGCCTCGGCGCGCGACAGGCCGATGTCGCGCAGGATATGGTCGTCCAGCGCGGCCAGACGGGCGCGGCTGCGGCGCAGGATAAGGGCGGCGAACAGGCGGCGCAGCAGGCCGGACGGGGTGGCGGCGCGGGGCAGGGCAAGGCGGCGTGTGGTGGGCATCGGGTCCTCCTGAATGACAGATCGTGATGATGGCTGCGGTATTGATCGGATGTGTTGATAGATGCGCCCTGTTGTGCCACAATGGAAACGAATGATTGTGACGCCATCCATCACAGGAGATGATGATGCCCCGCACCATGGACCTGACCGCCCTGCGCAGCTTTGTCGCCGTTGCCGAGGCGGGCGGCGTGACGCGGGCGGCGGGGTTTCTGAACCTCACGCAGTCGGCGGTGTCGATGCAGCTCAAACGGCTGGAGGAAAGCCTGGGCCAGCCCTTGTTCCTGCGTGCCGCGCGCGGCATGGCGCTGACGCCGGAGGGTGAGCAGCTTTTGTCCTACGCGCGGCGCATGGTGGCGCTGAACGACGAGGCGATGCTGCGCATGACCTGCTCCAGCTACGAGGGCGAGATCCGGCTGGGTGTGCCCAGTGACATCGTGTTCCCCGCCATCCCGGCCATCCTGAAGGGCATGGCGGGGGCCTTTCCCCGGGTGCGGATCAATCTGGTGTCGTCCTTTACGCTGGAACTGAAGGACAGCTTCGCGCGGGGCGTGCATGATGCGATCCTGACGACCGAGCATGCGCCGGATGCCGGGGGCGAGATTGTCGCGCGCAAGAACATGCTTTGGGTGGGCGCGGCGGGCGGGCGGGCATGGCAGCGCCCGCCGCTGCGGCTGGGCTTTTCGGAAACCTGCATCTTTCGCCAGGTGGCGCAGGGCGCGCTGGAGCGGGCGGGGCTGTCCTGGGAGATGGCGTTCGACGGCAATTCCGAGCAGGCGATCGAGGCGGCGGTGGCCGCAGACCTTGCCGTGACCGCGCGGATGGAGGGCGTGCTGCCCGCAGGCACCGAAGCCATCGATTGCCGGGGCGCGCTGCCGCCGCTGGGTCAGCTTGCGGTCTGCCTTTATGCGGCGCCCACGCTTGTGGGACCGGCCGCCGCACATCTGCTGGACGCGATGCGCAGCGCCTATGCGGCGCGGGCCGAGATGGCGGCGGCGTAACGCTCAGTCCATCGTCACCACGACCTTGCCGGTTGCGCGGCGGTCGCGCAGCAGGGTCAGCGCCTCGGTCGCGCGGTCCAGGGGCAGGGTGTGGCTGATATGGGGATGCAGGTGGCCACGGCCATACCACTCGAGCAGGGTCATCAGGCTGTGCGCCAGCACATGCGGGGCAAAGCGCAGGTAGCCGCCCCAATACAAACCGGTCACCGTCAGGTTCTTGACCAGCAGGATGTTCGCGGGCACCTGTGGCACCTTCCCGCTGGCAAAGCCGATGGCGAGCATCCGCCCCTCGGGCCGCATCGCGCGGAGTGCGGCGTCAAAGGCCGGGCCGCCCACGGCGTCATAGCAGACATCCACGCCCCCCAGATCGCGCAGGCGGTCGCGCAGGTCTGGCGCGTCGCTGTCGATCAGGTGATCGGCCCCGGCGGCGCGCGCCACCTCCAGCCGGTCGGGGCCGCGGGCGGAGGCGATCACCCGGGCCCCCATCCGCTTTCCGATCTCCACGGCCGTCAGGCCCACCCCGCCCGCGGCCCCGAGCACCAGAAGCGTTTCCTGCGGTTGCAGGCGCGCGCGATGGGAAAGCGCCAGATGCGAGGTGCCGTAGGCGATCTGGAAGGCGGCCGCATCGGCCCAGGGCATCGCATCGGGAATGGGCAGGCAGCGGTCGGCGGGGAACACCCCGGCCTCGGCCAGCCCGCCCTGGCCGGAAAACACCGCGACCCGGGTGCCCGGGGCGGGGCCGGTGGTGCCGGGGCCAAGCGACGTGACCTCGCCCGCCAGTTCAAGGCCCATGGTGAAGGGGGTTGCGGGCGTGTCCTGATACGTGCCGTCAAGCATCAGCAGATCGGCGAAGTTCAGGCCGCAGGCCCGGATGCGCAGCGCCACCTCACCGGGGCCGGGCGAGGGGGCCGGGATGTCTGACAGGCGCGGGGACTGGCCGGGGCCGTCGCAGATCAGGGCACGCATCGGGATCCTTTCACAGCCATTGCGGAGGCAGGCTGCCAGTCCTCGCGCCCTTGTTCAAGGGCTGAGCGACCGGGCGGACCCCGAGGGAAGTTGCAGAGTGCAAAGCATATCTTTGCAAAATGCACATCATCTTGCAACACATCTCAGGCGCGAGTCGGGGTATGGCGAGGCACTCGTGTGCGCGACTTTTGCTATCTGCGCGTGTTCTGTTGCTCGTCTGTATAATTGGACATATCGAAAAAGACAGGTTTTGGCCCCGCGTCAGATTTTCTGTGGAAAAGTTGACGTGGCCGTGGCGTTGGCATGAAACTTGCTTGTAAGGGATCAGGATAACCAGTCCCTCAAGGAGTAAAGAATGAAGCACCCGGTCGATGCCCATGTCGGCAAGCGTGTACGCCACCGTCGCTGGATGGTGGGCATGACGCAACAGCAACTGGCCGACAAGGTCGGGATCAAGTTCCAGCAGATCCAGAAGTATGAGACCGGGATGAACCGCGTCTCGGCCTCGCGTCTGTGGGATATCGCCGAGGCGCTCGGGGTGCCCGTCGCATTCTTCTTCGAGGGGCTGGGCGCAAGCCAGCAGGCCGAGAGGATCGAGGGCGACATGCTGGCCGACAAGGAGGCGCTGGAACTGGTGCGGTCCTACTATGCCATCCCCGAGGCGCAGCGCCGCCGCCTGTTCGATCTGGCCCGCGTCCTGTCCGACGCGGCCTGAAGCCACGCCTGCGGATTGACCTGCCCGCCCCTGCGCTGCTAGCGCGGGGGCGGCGGTGTTTCTGGGGGGCCCGAGCGGCATGTCGGACAGAATGCGGGCGGATGCGGAAGAGCTGATGGCGGTCGCCGCCGAGATGGCAGAGGCCGCGCGGGTGGCTACGCTGCGGCATTTCCGAGCGGCGGGCCTGACCGCCGACACCAAGGAAGATGACAGGTTCGACCCCGTGACGGTGGCCGACCGCGAGAGCGAGACGGCGATGCGCGGCGTCCTGGCGCGGCGGCGGCCGCAGGATGGGGTGTTGGGCGAGGAGTTCGCCGCTCTTGCGGGAACGAGCGGGTTGACCTGGGCGCTCGACCCCATCGACGGCACGCGCAGCTATCTGGCAGGCACCCCCACCTGGGGCGTGCTGATCGCGGTCTGCGATGCGCAGGGCCCGCTTTATGGCGTGATCGACCAGCCCTATGTCGGCGAGCGGTTCGAGGGCGGGTTTGGCCGGGCCGGGGTGACGGGGCCGCAGGGGCCGCGGACGCTGCGCTGTCGGGGGCCGCGGGCGTTGGGGCAGGCAATCCTCTTGTCCACCTTTCCCGAGGTCGGCTCGCCGGCCGAAGGTGCCGCGTTCCGCAGGGTGGCAGAGCGGGCGCGGCTGGTGCGCTATGGCACGGATTGCTATGGCTATGCGCTGGTGGCGGCGGGGCAGGTCGATCTGGTGATCGAGGCGGGGCTGCAGGAATATGACGTGGCGGCCCCGATTGCGGTGGTCGAGGCGGCGGGGGGCATCGTGACCGATTGGCAGGGGCGGCCCTGCCACCGGGGGGGGCAGGTGCTGGCGGCCGCGAATGCCGCGATCCATGCCGAGGCGATGGCGCTTTTGGCGGGCGGGTAGGGGGGCGCTGCCCCCACGGCCCGTCGGGCCGCACCCCCGGGATATTTTCGGACAGAAGAAACGGAGATTGCGGGGCTGTGGCGCCCGGTTATGATGGCGTTCGCGCGGTCCGAGTCCTTCTCCCCTTCTGTCGCCGCGTCCGGGTCCGGTCCACCGAAGGGGGTGGTTTGGAAGGGCCTTTTCGACATGCAGGATGTGGTGATCCGGGGCGCCGAGGTGGTGCTGACGATGGACGGAGCGCGGCGCGAGGTTGCGGCCGGCGATGTGCTGCTGCGCGGTGGCGTGGTGGCGGCGGTTGGCGTGGGGCTGGCGGCGCCGGGGGCGCAGGTGGTGCGGGCGGCAGGCTGCGTGGTGACGCCGGGGCTGGTGAACACGCATCACCATCTGTTCCAGACCCTGACGCGGGCGGTGCCGGGGGGGCAGGATGCGCTGCTGTTCGGATGGTTGCGCGCGCTTTATCCGGTCTGGGCGCGGTTCGGGCCGCAGGAGATGTTCGTTTCGGCGCAGGTGGGGCTGGCGGAACTGGCGCTGTCGGGCTGTTCGACGAGTTCGGATCATCTGTATCTGTTCCCGAACGGCGCGCGGCTGGACGACACCATTGCGGCGGCGGCCGAGGTGGGGCTGCGGTTCCATCCCACGCGCGGCGCGATGAGCATCGGCGAAAGTGCCGGGGGCCTGCCGCCCGATGCGCTGGTGGAGGGGGAGGCGGCGATCCTGTCGGACATGGCGCGGGTGGTGGATACGTTCCACGACCCCGCCACGGGGGCGATGTGCCGGGTGGGGCTGGCGCCCTGTTCGCCGTTTTCCGTCAGCACCGACCTGATGCGCGAGGCGGCGCTGCTGGCCCGCGACAAGCGTGTGCGGCTGCACACCCATCTGGCGGAGAATGACGAGGATGTGGCCTATTCCCTGGCGCGCTTTGGCTGTCGGCCGGGGCAATATGCCGAAGATCTGGGCTGGACCGGCGACGATGTGTGGCATGCGCATTGCGTGAAGCTGGATGCGGGCGAGATGGCGCTGTTTGCCCGCACCGGCACGGGGGTGGCGCATTGCCCCTGTTCGAACTGTCGGCTGGGGTCGGGCATCGCCCCGGTGCGCCTGATGCGGGATGCGGGGGTGACGGTGGGGCTGGGCGTGGATGGCTCGGCCTCCAACGATGCCGGGAACCTGGTGGGCGAGGCGCGGATGGCGATGCTGCTCCAGCGCGTCGCGCGGGGGGCGGATGCGATGAGCGCGCGTGAGGCGCTGGAGATCGCCACGCTGGGCGGCGCGCGGGTGCTGGGGCGCGACGATCTGGGGGTCTTGGCGCCGGGGATGCGGGCGGATGTGGCGGTCTGGGATGTGGGGGGCGTGGAGAGTGCGGGGTCCTGGGACCCGGCGGCGATCCTGCTGGCGGGGCCTTCCCGGGTGAAGCACCTGTTCGTCGAGGGGCGGCAGGTGGTTGCGGACGGCCAGATGGTCACGCTAGACCTGCCGCGCGTGATCGAGCGGCAGAACCGGCTGGCGCGGGCGCTGAGGGACTAGGCGATGGCGAAAGGGCACGATTGGGACGCGCAGCGGCGCGAAACCTTTGACACCTTCGAGGAGTTGCGCGCGGAGCCTGACCTGCCCAAGCGGGCGGTCGTGCATTTCCTGTTCTACGCCGAGGAGATGGAGCCCGACTGGGCGGGCTGTGAGGCGGCGCTGGCGGTGCTGGGATTTACCTGCACGCGCGACGAGGAGGAAGGGATGCTGGACGCAGCCATTGGCCCCATCGACGTGACGCCGGACAGCATCTGGGCCTCGGAGCGCAAGGCGACCGAAGTTGCGCTGGCGTTCGATTTCTGGCCGGACGGGTGGGACATGCTGGAGGCGTGACGCCCTTTTCGGGCGCGGCCCCCCTCCCCACGAGGGGGACGGGAAGCGCGCGGGGCGGTCGAGTGCGACCTCAGGCCCGCGGGCGACCGCCCAGCCAGACCGCCCGCACCGCCCTGTCATCGCCCATCATGATGGTGGGAAACAGCGCCTGCCAGATGTCACCCGCCCGCGCCGAGGCCTGCGCGATGGCGGGGGTGGAGGCGAGGTCGATCACCACCAGATCGGCCTCCATCCCCGGGGCGATGGTGCCGATCCGGTCCCCGGCATGCAGTGCGCGGGCCGAACCCGCCGTAGCCAGCCACCACAGCTGCGCGGGGTGCAGCGCCTGCCCGCGCAGTTGCGCCACCTCATAGGCCGCGGCCATGGTGCGCAGCATTGAAAAGGACGACCCCCCCCCGGTATCCGTCGCCAGCCCCACCCGCAGCACCTGCGCCAGCCCCATGTCGAACAGACCCGAGCCGATGAAGGTGTTGGAGGTGGGACAATGCACCAGTGACGCCCCCGCCTCGGCCAGCCGGGCCCTCTCGCGGGCGGTCAGGTGGATGGCGTGGCCATAGACGGCGCCGGTCCGCAGGAGGCCCTGCGCCTCGTAGGTATCCAGATAGTCGCGCGCCTGGGGGAAGAGACCCTGCACCCAGGCGATTTCATCGACCTGTTCGCTCAGATGCGTCTGCATCAGGCAGTCGGGATGCTCGCGCCAAAGGGCGCCAAGGGCGGCCAGCTGCTCGGGCGTCGAGGTGGGGGAAAAGCGCGGTGTGACCACATAGGACAGCCGGTCCACCCCGTGCCAGGCCCGCAGCAGGGCCCGGCTGTCGTCATAGGCCGATTGCGGCGTGTCGCGCAGGCCCGCAGGTGCGTTTCGGTCCATGCAGGTCTTGCCCGCCCAGATGCGCTGGCCCCGTGCCTGCGCGGCCCGCATGATCGCATCGACCGACACCGGATGGACCGTTCCATAGGTGCAAAAGGATGTGGTGCCCTGCGCCAGCGTCAGGTCGCAATAGCGCCCCGCCACCTCGGCCGCGTAGGCGGGATCGGCAAAGCGCATCTCCTCGGGAAAGGTGTAGCGGTTCAGCCAGTCGATCAGCCGCTTGCCCCAGGAGGCGATGATGGCGGTCTGGGGGTAGTGGACATGCGCATCGACGAACCCCGCCGAGATGAGCGCTGCCCCGTAATCGGTCACCCGCACCCCCGGATGTGCCGCGCGCAGGTTCGCCCCGTCCCCCACCGCCACGATCCGCCCGCCCTCCACCAGCATGCCGCCCCGCGTCCAATGGCGCGCGGCCTGCGGCCCCGCCACGAAAGGATCGTCGGCAAAGGTCAGCACCTGCCCAAGGATCAGATCGGCCATCACACGCTCCCGTTGCCCCGCCTCACGCTACGCCAAACCGGAGGGGCGGTAAATTTTGCCCGTGCCACTGTTTTCCGGAAACAGCTTTCGCTAAGCTCCGTGCAATCATTCCAGGCAACGTGAAGGCAGCGCCATGGCGGATACCGCGCATGAGGACGAAGACCTGACCCCACGTCGGGTGGCGCAGGTGCTGGCGGCGGTGGCCGAGGGCGATGCCGGCCGGTTGACGCTGCTGCTGGAGCCCATGCACCCGGCCGATATCGCCGACCTGCTGGAACAGATCGGCCCGGGCCCCCGGCGCGATCTCTTGCGCATGTGGTCGGGCGAGATCGACGGCGACATCCTGTCCGAGATCGACGAGTCGATCCGCGAGGAGGTCATCGAATCGATGCCCGCCGATGCGGTGGCCGATGCCGTGCGCGATCTCGATACCGACGATGTGGTTGATATCCTGGAGGATCTGGAGGGACCCGAGCAGCAGCGCATCCTTGGCGCGCTGGACAGTGCGGACCGCGTGGCGGTGGAACGCGCGATGTCCTTCCCGGAATATTCCGCCGGCCGCCTGATGCAGCGCGAGGTGGTGGTGGCCCCCCTGCACTGGACGGTGGGCGAGGCCATCGATTTCCTGCGGGAGGCAGAGGTGCTGCCCGACCAGTTCTACCATGTCATCCTTGTGGACCCGCGGATGAAACCCACGGGTTATGTCACGCTGGGTCGGATGCTGTCGGCGCGGCGCGATGTGGCGCTGGCCGACCTGACCGAGGACAGTTTCCGCACCATCCCCGCCACCGAACCCGAGGCGGACGTGGCCTATCTCTTCAACCAGTATCACCTGATCTCCTGCCCGGTGGTGGATGAGGCGGGGCGGCTGGTGGGGGTGATCACCATCGACGACGCGATGAACGTGCTGGACGAAGAGCACGAGGAGGACATGCTGCGCCTTGCGGGCGTGGGCATTGAGGCGTCGATGTCAGATGGTGCCTTTGCCACCGCGCGGCTGCGCCTGCCCTGGCTGGTGATCAACCTGATGACGGCCTCGCTGTCGGCCATCGTGATCACGCAGTTCGAGGATACGATCGTGGCGCTGGTGGCGCTGGCGGCGCTGATGCCCATTGTCGCCTCGACCGGCGGGATCGCGGGGACGCAATCGCTGGCGGTGGCGGTGCGGGCGCTGGCCACCCGCAGCCTGACCAGCGCCAATGCCCGCCGCGTGGTGTTGCGTGAACTGGGGGCGGGGCTGTTGAACGGGTTGGGACTGGCGGTCATCCTGGGCCTCGCGGGGTGGCTGATTTTTGGCGACCCCAAGCTTGGCGTGGTGCTGGGGGCCGCGATGATCGTGAACCAGATCGTGGCGGCGCTGGGGGGCGTGCTCGTGCCCCTGACGCTGAACCGGCTGCGGCTCGATCCGGCGCTGGCCTCGGGCACCTTCGTCACGACGCTCACCGATGTGATGGGCTTTTTCGCCTTCCTCGGCTTCGCCACGCTGTTCTTGCTGTGATGGACAAGCCCACCCTGCGGCACGAGATGGTGGCGCGCAGGGCGCTGGCCCATGCGGCGGGGCAGGGCGAGGCTGCGGCGCATCTGGGCCGCGTGCTGGCGGCCCATTCCGGCGCGGTCCTCTCCGGCTATGTGCCCATGAGGACCGAGATCGACCCCCTCCCCGCCATGGCCGCCCATCCCGGCCCGGTCTGTGTGCCGATCACCCCGCCCCGCGGCCAGCCCCTGCGATTTCGCGCCTGGTCCCCCGGTGCCGCGCTCGAATGCGGACCCTTCGGCGCGATGGTCCCCGCCACCGGCGACTGGCTGGAGCCCACCGTCCTGATCGTCCCCCTCCTCGCCTTCGACCGGCGCGGCCACCGCCTCGGCTACGGCGGCGGCTACTACGACCGCACGCTGGCCGCCCTGCGCGCCACCGCCCCGCGCCTCGCCATCGGCTTTGCCTTCGCGGCACAGGAACACCCCGAGGTGCCCACCGAACCCACCGACCAGCCGCTGGATCTGATCGTGACCGAAGCGGGTGTCATCACGCCCTGATCCGCTTCTTCTGTCTGCAAATATCCCGGGGGTGCGGGGGCTGGCCCCCGCTCCCGCAGCCGCCGCCTGCGCTACTTCGCAATGTGCTCGTCGCGCACGAACATGTTGCCCCAGGCGCGGTCAATCAGATCGGGGCTCATGTGATATGGGATGTTCTCGAATTCGCAGACCGCGATCATCTGGTCGATCAGGAACACCGGCATGTAGTTGGCATAGCGGTTCTCGATGGCCGGAAAGCGCACCTTCATCAGATGCACCAGCGCCGCCTCATCCAGCGGCATCTTCTTTTTCCGCGCCACCATGGCGAAGATTTTCAGGAAATTCTCCTGGCTCGGCCCGTCGATCTTGATCTTGAAAAAGATCCGCCGCAGGGCCGCGCCATCGAAGATCTCGTTGGGGTGGAAGTTGGTGGAAAAGATCACCAGCGTATCGAAGGGCACGGTGAATTTCTCGCCCGATTGCAGCGCGAGGATGTCCTTGGATTCTTCCAGCGGCACGATCCAGCGGTTCACCAGCTTTTGCGGTGGCTCCTGCTGGCGGCCAAGGTCATCGACGATGAAGATGCCGCCGGTGGATTTCAGCTGCAGCGGCGCCTGGTAGGTGCGCGCGGTGGGGTTGTATTTCAGGTCCAGCATGTCGAGCGTCAACTCGCCACCGGTGATCACCGTGGGCCGCTCGCAATGCACATAGCGGTTGTCAAAGCGGTTGGAGGTGCGGCGCAGGCTGTTCGGGTCATCGACCGCCTGTTCGGCGGCGCGGTGCACGATCGGGTCATAGACCGTGATCACCTGGCCCGAATATTCCAGCGCGCGCGGCACATAGATGCGGTCGCCCATGGCATCGCGGATACCGTTGGAAATACTCGACTTTCCGTTTCCGGGCGGGCCATACATCAGGATCGACCGGCCCGAGGTGATGGCGGGCCCGAGGTTCGACAACAGGTCGGGCGGCAGGATCAGGTGGCCCATGGCGCGCGTCAGGTCGTCGCGCGTCAGGCGGATGTCGCGCACCGACTGGCGCTTGCACTGCGCCTTGTAATCCTCCAGCGGCACCGGCATCGCGCCGTAATATTCCGACTGCGACAGCGCATCCAGCGCCCGCGCCTTGCCGCCGTCGGTCAGCTGATAGCCCATCTCGTTGCCGGAGGTGGCGTGCAGCGTGCCCGTCGCCTCGATCAGCTTCTGGCCGCGCGCCATGTCCACCAGTTCCTGGATCACCGGCACCGGCAGGCAGACCACGCGGCTGAGTTGCGACACAAGGTCAAGGTTGGTGCGGAACATCGTCTTCAGCAGGATGTCGCGCATCATCACCAGCGAGACGCCCACCTCGGCCAGGGTCCGTGGGGCCGGGGGGGCGATGACATTGGGCGTGACGGGGCTGACCTGGACGTTCATCATGGACCCTTTTGGACTGCGACGGGGGCAGGCTGCCGCATCATCGCGGCAGGATCAGGGCAAGAAGCGGGTGAAAGATCAGCAATCCCGCCAGCGACAGGCCGAAGGGGAATTTGGGGCTGGTCCAGCTTTTCCAGCCCGGCGCCATGCGGCGGATGGCGGGAACCGCGCGCGCGCCGCGATGCACCACAAGTGCCCCGATGCAGCAGGCGGCATAGAGATAGGCCAGCTGGGGAAGGTCGGCGCCCGTGAAGAAGGGCGCCATGGCGGCGGCGAACTTCGCGTCGCCCGCGCCCACCAACCCGCCCATGTTCAGGAAAAAGGTGATGACCAGCGTGACGACCATCAGCACCACCCCCACCACCGCATATTGCCAGGGCAGGATGACCAGCGACAGCACCCAGACGGCAGCGAGGCTGAGCACCGCCCTGTTCGGGATCTTCATCCGCGCCATGTCGGACCAGGCGACCCAGCCGGCGATGGGCAGCGTGAAGGGCAGGAACCACAGGAACAGCGCCGGATCGACCGGCGGCAGGGCAAGCCAGCCGGGCAGCATCAGTTCGTCACGTTGGCGTCCAGCGCCTTCAGCGCGCGGTCGGCCTCGTCAAAGTGCTGGGGATGGGTGTCCACGGCCTCTTGCAACAGGCCCTTGCCGATGCGCAGGTCGCCCTGCTTGATCGCGGTCAGCGCCATGGTGTGCAACAGCTGCGCGCGCTCGGTCTGGGTCATCGCCACCACGGGCAGGTCGTATTTGCGCTGCGCGCCCCGTGCGAGGACCATGTTGTTCTTGGCGGTGAAGAGCGTGGGCTCGAATTTCAGCGCATCGGCGAACAGCCGCTCCGCCCCCGCATGGTCGCCCCGCGTCAGTTTGGAAAAGCCCCAGTTGTTGTAGACAGCGGCGGGTTTGGTGGTCAGGCCCACGGCGACCTCATAGAAACTGTCGGCCTTTTGCCAGTTCTTGTTGCTGTCGGCCACCATCGCCTCCAGTCGGTAGCGCTGGAACGTCTCATGCGTGGGGGGGATGGTGTTCAGCGTGGCCTCGGCGGCCTTCCAATCGTTCGATCGGATCTGCGCCTCGGCCAGGTCCACCCGGTCATCCTGCGTGGCGCCGGGCATTGCCGCGACCTCGGCCCAGACCTTGGCCGCCTCCTGCGGGCGCTGCGCGCGGATCAGCGATTTCGCAAGGCCCCGCTTCAGGTCGATCCGGTCGGGGTTGTCGGTGCTGGCGCGGGTGAAATAGGTCACGGCCTCTTTCGGGTCGCCCACCGTCAGCATGATGTCGTTGAGGTTGCTTTCGTCGATGACATTCACCGACTTCAGCGCGCGGTTCACCTGCGCATCTCCGCCGCGGCCGCATGCCGCCAGGGCCACCGTGCAGATGCACAGCGCAATCAGTCCGGTGTGGCGCATTTTGCGTCCTTTTGCTGCTCAAGCCCGACGTCACCTACAGTTGCGACAGCAAGACATATTGCCCCTTGTCGCGCCGCACCAAGGAAAAGTTCGGACTATCCTCTGGCGCAGAATACACATTGCCTTCGGTGCGCGCGATGGCCAGACGCAGATTTTCGCGGATCGAGTCCGATTGGCCACTGTCTTGCGCAAAGGCCTGCTGGAACACGCCGCGCGCCTCGCCGGGTTTGCCGCGCTCCATCAGCACCACGCCGAGGTTGTTCAGTGCGGGCACGAAGGTCGGGTCCACCTCCAGCGCGCGGCGCAAGAGCTGTTCGGCCTGGCCCAGGCGTCCGAGTTTAAGGTTGGCGGACCCCAGCGCCGAAAGGACATCGACCGTGACCCCCTCTTCGGCGGCGGCGCGCAGGTAGGCGCGCAGGGCAAGGTCATGCTCACCCGCCTCCATCAGGCGGTGGCCGACGATCAGACCATCCTCGCCCTTGCCCCCCCGTGCCACGGCGGGCGCGCGGTTTTCCGCAGTGGCGGTGCCTGCGGTCTGACAGCCTGCCAGAAGCGCCAGCGCCAGAAAGGCCCCGGCGCAGGTGGCGCGGAAGATGGTCGCCTCGTGGTCGCGTCTCATGCGCGGTTCGCCCTGCCTCGGTGCCGCGCGCGCGTCCGATCAGTTCCCCCGCGAGGCCCCCATCGAGGTGGCGATGCCGTGGATGGAGGGGCCGATCAGGATGATCATCAGGGGCGGCACGGTAAAAAGCATTGTGCCCAGCGTCAGCTTCGTGGGCAAGGTGTTTGCCTTTTCCTCGGCGCGCATCACGCGCTTGTCACGCATTTCCGCCGAATAGACCCGCAGCGCTTCGGCGATCGAGGTGCCGAAGGTTGCCGATTGCACCAGCGTTGTCACGAAAGAGGCCACATCGGGCACCCCCACACGCTCGGCCATGTCCTTGAGGACCTGCACGCGTTCCTTGCCGGCCTTGACCTCATGGCTCACGATCTCGAACTCTTCGGCGAGTGCGGGATAGCCCGCGCGGCTTTCCTTGCCCACGCGCATGATCGACTGGTCCAGCGACTGGCCGGCCTCGACGCAGACAAGCATCATGTCCAGCGCGTCGGGGAAGCCTTGGATGATCTCGGTCTCGCGCTGTTTTACGCGCTTGTTGATGTAAAAGATGGGTGCGTAATACCCCAGCGCGCCGGGCATCAGCGTGTACATCAGCATCTGCTGGGTTGTCAGCGGCGCGTTGGACGACATGATCAGCGCATAGATCGTGCCCACCACCAGAAGGCCCACGCCAAGGCAGAGCTGCGAGAAGTGGAAGATGCGCACCGCGTTCTTGGACCGGTAGCCCGCGCGCAGCATCTTCATGCGCGAGGCGGACATCTCCTCGGCGGACTGGGGTTCCAGAAAGCCCGCGAATTTCTCCAGTTTGTCCACCTTCTTGGCCGAGCGCAGCATCTGGCCCTGCGGCGTGACCGCGGCGGCGCGGGCCTGGTTCTTCAGCTTGTCGAAGGGTTCGGGGCGTGCGCGCAGCATCACGGGCAGGGTGGCCAGCACCAGCATGAACCCCAGAAATCCGACCGCGATCAACGGCCCGGCAGGCCCCATCCTCTCGACCAGCATGGCCTGGATATTGGTGAACATTTCCATATGCTTGCCCCTAGACCTTGATGTTGACCATGATCTTCATGAAGATCACGTTGAGCACGAGGAACACGCCCACCACCAGCGCCGCCGGGATGAAGGCGGGGGTTTCCTTGACCCCGTCGTAATAGGTCGGCTCTAGGATGTTGATGCCGACGAGGGCCGCGATGGGAAAGGCCGACAGGAACATGCCCGACCATTTCGCCTCGGCCGTGATGGCCTTGACGCGGCGAAACAGCTTGAACCGCGCGCGGATCACCTTGGCCAGACCGTCCAGGATCTCGGCCAGGTTGCCGCCCGAGGTCTGCTGGATCGACACGGCGACCGCAAGGAAGCGAAGGTCCTGGTTGTCCATCCGTTCCGCGAAATGCTTGAGGCTTTCGGACACGTCACGGCCATAGGCGGCCTCATCCGCGATGAAGCCGAATTCGGTGCCCAAGGGATCGGTCACCTCTTTCGCCACGATCCCGATGGCGGAAGAGAACGGGTGACCCACGCGCAAGGACCGCACCATGAGTTCCACCGCATCGGGCAGCTGTTCCTCCAGAAGCGCCATGCGCTTCTTGGCCTTCTTGTTCACCCAGACATAGACGCCGCCCACCCCCATGCCGACCGCGATCAGCGCGCGCACGGCAAGATCGGCCGAGGTTCCGACGGTCAGGCCGAGGTAGGCAAAGGCGCTCAGCCCCGCCATGATCATCACCAGCTGCTTAGGCGAAAAGGCGATGTTGGCCTTCTGCGCCTTGGAGGCGAGCATGGAATAGAGCGGGATCCCCCGTGCGGTCAGGTGCTGGGACATCTCCTTGCGGAGTTGCTCCAGCACCTGCTCGCGGTTGCCGTTCTTGGCGAGCAGGTCAAGACGGCGGGATACACGGGAATTCAGGCTGATGGATTTGCCAAAGACGGTCAGATACAGGCCCTCGACCAGCACGACGACCGCGACGAAGATCAGGATGTAGATGATGGGGGCGGCGCTGATGGTCATGGAGACACCTTACGGCAGGGGTTCATAGAGCGAGGGCGGCAGATCGAAACCCCACTGGCGGAAGCGTTCGGAATAGTGGCTGCGCACGCCCGTCGCGTTGAAGCGGCCGATGATCTTGCCGTCACCGGCAAGGCCGAGGCGTTCGTAGCGGAAAATCTCCTGCATCGAGATCACCTCGCCCTCCATCCCGGTGAGTTCGGTGATCGAGACCATGCGGCGGCTGCCGTCCTGCAGGCGGCTGGCCTGAACGATCAGGTTGACGGCGGATGCGATCTGGCTTCGCACCGCCTTCAGCGGCATCTCGATCCCGGCCATGGCGACCATGTTCTCCAGACGGCTGATGCCGTCGCGCGGGTTGTTGGCGTGGATCGTGGTCATCGAGCCGTCGTGGCCGGTGTTCATGGCCTGCAACATGTCGATGACCTCTTCCCCGCGGGTTTCGCCCACGATGATGCGGTCGGGGCGCATCCGCAGGGCGTTGCGCAGACAGTCGCGCTGCGTCACGGCTCCTTTGCCCTCGACGTTGGGCGGGCGGCTTTCCATGCGGCCAACGTGGACCTGCTGAAGCTGCAGTTCCGCGGTATCCTCGATCGTCAGCACGCGCTCCTTGTTGTCGATGAAGGACGACAGCGCGTTCAGCGTGGTGGTTTTGCCCGAGCCTGTCCCGCCCGACACGATGATGTTGAGGCGGGTGGACACGGCGGCCTGCAGATAGGCTGCCATCTCCTCGGTAAAGGCGCCGAAGCGCACCAGATCCGGGATGCCCAGCTTGTCCTTCTTGAATTTCCGGATCGAGACGAGGCTCCCATCCACCGCCACTGGCGGCACCATCACGTTGAAGCGCGACCCATCGGCGAGGCGCGCATCGCAATAGGGGTTGGATTCGTCCACCCGCCGGCCCACGGCCGATACGATCTTGTCGATGATGCGCAACAGGTGGCGTTCATCCTTGAAGGTGATGTCGGTCAGTTCCAGTTTGCCCGAGCGTTCGACGAAGATGCGCTTGGGCCCGTTCACCAGAATGTCGTTGACCGTGTCATCTTTCAGCAGCGGCTCCAGCGGACCCAGGCCCATGACCTCGTCATAGAGCTCCTGGTTGAGGGTGGTGCGGTCCTCCTTGTTCAGCGCGACCGACAACTCATCCAGCGCCTCGGAGGTGATGGCGGAGATCTCGGATTTCAGGCTGGATTCGCTGGCATGTTCCAGCGCGGCAAGGTTCAGGTTCTCCAGCAGGCGCTTGTGAAGCTCGACCTTGAGCTCCATCAGCCGTTCCTTGCGCTTTTGCTCCTTGTCGGCGGCCACCGCCTCGGCGGGCGTGCGCGGGGCGACGGCGCCGGGCTGGGGGCGCAGCGGAATCGGCGCCTTGCCGTTTGCCGGCGGTTCGGGTGCCTTGACCGAGGGCGTGGCGGCGCCCACGGCGACGCTGGTGGCTGGCTTGGCTGGGCCCTCGCCGGGCTTCTTGAAGCGCGAGAACATTCGGCTATCCCCTGGTTGCGATGGTGTCGGGCGGGCGTGTCACGGTTCAGCCCTTGCCCGTCTCGACGGCCTTGTTCAGGTCAAAGAGCGATTTCGCCAGCTTCTGCACCTCGCGCCGCAGCGCGTTCTTGGCCGCACTTTCGGACAGCGGCAGGCCGTGGTCGTTGGATTGCGTCACCTGGCCGCCGCCATCGGGCAGCTGCACCTCGATGTCGATGTCCAGGCTTTCGGCCATCCGCTTGACCCGGCTTTTGGCACTGAGGTCGGTGAAGCGGGGCGCGCGGTTCAGCACATAGCGCAGTTTTTCATGCGGCAGCCCCTCGGCCTTCAGGGCGCGGGTCAGGCGCAGCACATTCTGGGCGCAGCGCAGGTCCAACTCCATCAGCGCGAAATAGACATGCGCGCGGTTCAGCACCGTTTCGGTCCAGCTGCAGATGGTCGAGGGCATGTCGACGACGACGAAATCGAAATTCGACAGCGCCATATCCAGAATACGCTCGATATCCTCGCCCGTCACCATCTCCAGCGGCAGCATGTCGGGCGGGGCGGTAAAGACGTGCAGACGCTCGTTGAAGGTCAGCATGGCGCGCAGGAAGGACTCGCTGTCCATGCTCGCGGTGTCGGACAGCACCTCGAACACCGAATCGCGGCGCGGCAGGTCCAGGCCGGTGGAGACGGCGCCGAACTGCAGGTCGAGGTCCAGCAGACAGACGCGCGGGGCGTCCTGTTTGACGATGGTGGCAAGCTCCCACGCGAGGTTCGTGGCAAAGGTCGTGGCGCCGACGCCGCCCGCCATCCCGTGCACCGGCAACAGCACGCCGTCGCGGTCGCCCTTGGCGCGGAAGCTGGGGCTGGCAACGGCGGGTTGGGCGGGCACGGCTGGGGCCACCGCGGCCGCGGAGGGCGGCGGCGGGGCAGGCTTGCGCAGCGTCTCGATGGCATCGTGCAGCGCGCCGTCGGGCAGCGGATAGGGCACGAACCCCTCGGCCCCAAGGCGCAGGAGCTGGTGCAGCCCCACCGGGCTGATCTGGTGGGCGATCAGTATGACCTTGATGCCGCGATCACGGGCCTGCCGGATGATCTCGGTGATTCGCGTGAGATCGGCCTCATCCTCGCCATCCACGGCGACGGCGATGAATTCCAGCGTGGCGGCATCGGGCTGTTCCAGAAAGACCAGCGCATCCTCGAACGACAGGTCGCCCCAGTTCTCGCCCAGTTCCAGTTCCATGTCGTCGATGAGCAGATCGAAATTCTGCACATCTCGCGAGATCGTGCACGCGAGGATCGGTGCCGGTTCCGGTTGAAGGTTTGCCACGCTTGCCATCGCCTCATCTGCCCTCATCAAGCCGGGCGCGGGGCGCGTCATCGCCCCAGTTACCCGGGCGCGGAATTTTCCGCGCACCTGTTCCCGTTGCAGGAACATTGATGCGGGATGGTGGCGACAATGGGGCTAAAAAATCGTTATTCTTTGATTTTTAGCGCTTCAGGAGACAATCACCGGGGCGGCCGGGAAGCGTTTTTCCGATGCTCGGATGAAAACGGGGCGCGGGCCATGGCGGCACGCACCCCGCAGGGGCATCAGTTCAGCGACGACCCGACGGTCTGGTTCGCCGTGGTGGTGACGGGTGGGTGCACCCGCTTGGCCAGGTCGATGTATTCGCGGAAGATGACTTCGGCGTATTTGCCCTGCAGCACCGTCGGGTGGCGGCGCACGAAGCCGGTCACCTCGGTCACCGTGCGGCGGTTGCGGACCTCCGGCGCGTTGGTCGGGACCAGCGGCCGCGTCTTGCCGAACGAGGCAACGGCCTCCAGCCGTGAGCGGCTGATGCCGTGGCTGACGAGGAAGTTCACCGCCGCCTGCGCCCGGCGCAGGCCGAGCCCCTGGTTGTAGGCGGCCGAACCCACGAGGTCGGTATGGCCATAGACGCGGAAGCGCACCTCGGGGAACTGCTTGATCCATGTCGCCTGCTGCGCGAGCACACGGCGCGCCTCGGCGTCCAGAACCGCGCTGTCAAAGCCGAAGTTGATCGTGTCGGGCACTTCCTGGCTGAACCGGCCCGCCAGCGCTATCACATAGTCTTTCTGACCCGTCTGGATCAGCACGTTGTTCATCGTGGCATTGCCGAAGTCGCCCATGTTGACCTGGGCACCGACCTCGTGCTCGGCGCAGGCCGCGAGGATCAGCAAAGGGGCCGCCATCAGGAGGGGTCGCATCATCGCCGTCACTCCATCACATAGCCATAGGAACCGCCGAAGTCCTGCCGCGCGACCTCGCCCGCGGCCCCCTTCTGCGCCCGCTTGCCCTCGACCTGGCCGAACAGGAAGAATTCCTTTTCGGTGGGCAGGCGCACGCGGTCGGTGGGCAGGGCCAGCGCCTCGCCCCGTGTGGGGGTGACAAGGTGCGGGGTCACGATGATGACCAGTTCGGACTGGTCACGCTGGTATTCCGACGAGCGGAACAGCGCGCCCAGCACCGGAATGTCGCCCAGCCACGGCACCTGGCCGTTCAGGTTGCGAAAATCGTCCTGCAACAGGCCCGCGATGGCAAAGCTTTCGCCGTCGCGCATCTCGACGGTGGTGGAGGTTTCGCGCCGCTTGAAGGCGTTGACCGAGGTGCCGCCGGCGGTAACCGAGATGGAGTTGTCGATGGACGATACCGCCGTCATCAGCGTAAGGTTGATGACATCGCCGTCCACCACCACGGGCGTAAAGTTCATCTCGATGCCGAAAGGCTTGTACTGGACGGCGATGCCGTTGTCGGTCGCCACTGGGATCGGATATTCGCCACCCGCGAGGAACTTGGCCTCCTGACCCGAGAGGGCCGTCAGGTTCGGTTCGGCCAGCGTGCGCACGACGCCCTTGGATTCCAGCGCCTCCAGCAGCACCGCGAATTGCAGCGAGCCCGCCGTGAACCCCAGCGCCAGCGCCGAATTCGCGTTGTTGCGCGTGGTGATCGAGTTGCCGGAGTTCAGCGCGTTGCCAGGAGCCAGCCAGGTGCCCGTCTCGCCCGACACGCCGATCTTGGTGCCGCCCTGCACCGCAAGGCTGGACGACAGGTTCTTGGACACCGAGCGGTTCATCTCGGCAAAGCGGACCTTCAGCATCACCTGCTGCGTGCCGCCCACCGTCATCAGGTTCGACACCCGGTCAGGGGCATAGCGGTTCGCCAGGTCCAGCGCACGGTCAAGCTTGACCGTCGATGACACCTGGCCCGACAGCACGATACCGTCATTGGCCGTGCGCACCTCGATGGGTTCGCCCGGCAGGATCTGGCGCAGCCGTTCCTTGAACTCGGCCACATCGGGACTGACATGCACATCGACGTTGGAGATCAGCCGCCCGTCCGCGCCCAGAAGCGTCAGCGTGGTGCGCCCCGGCGCCTTGCCCAGCACATAGATCGACCGGTCCGACAGGGTGGAGATGTCCGCGATCCCGGGGTTGGCGATCGACAGTTCCGCAAAGGGGATGTCGCTTTCAACCACCACGGCGCGGTTCATCGGCACGTTGAGCGCGCTGGAGGGCGAGCCCGTCATCACCCGCAACGTCTCGGCCCCCAGGGGGCCTTGGGGCGTCAGCCCGAGGACAAGCCCCAGCGCCGTCGCCGTCATCAGAATACGAACGCTCATGTGACCTGCCTTTCCGATCACGCCTCTATACCGGGTCTTCGCGCCCAGTCTTGTTCCGGCACTGTGCCGGAGTTGGGGTTTATTTGCAAGAATCATGCGCTTGGCGGCCGTCCTTTATGTGGATAACCTGCAACAGGTCGCAAGAGTTGGCCCTGCGGAATGGAACGGGGCACCAGATGGGGTGCCCCGCATGCCGGCAGCCCGGGCCAACGCCTCCGCTCAGTTCGTGCAAGCGATCGGAATTTCGACCACTTCCGCACCGCGCCGCGTCTTGACCGAGCAGACCCTCTCGGCCTCTGCGGCGACCTTTTCCTCGACCACAATTCCCAGCAGGCTGCGGGTATTCACCTCGACCACCCCGGCCGAGGCCACGTCATCCGTGCCCACCAGGGACAGCGCCAGCCGGCCTGTGGCCTGCGCCTGCGCCAGACGCGCCACCTGCTGCGGCGTCACCTCGACCGTGACGGTCCGCGCCACCAGCGTGTCGGACGACCGCTCGCTCTTCGCCATCTGGTCCACGGCGACGATCCGCACGCCGCCCTCGATCAGTCGCGTCAGTTCGCCGCTCACGTCCTGCGATGTGCCCGTCCAGTAGACATCCACCGTGTCGCCCGGTTGCAGGAACCCCGACACGCCCGAGGCGACATCGACCTTGATCGCAAACGCCCGCATTCCCTTGGCCAGACGCGCCGTCAGGCCCACATCCTCGCCCGGTTCGGTCACCTTCACCGCCAGGATCGGCTCGGATTTCTCCAGCTGCCGAATGACGTAGCGCGGTTTGGAATAGTCGCCGGGGAACAATGCGGCCTCGTCGGTGAACACCGTCTCGGGCAGGCTGTTCTTGGGCATCAGCACGCGGGTCACATTGTCCCGCGTCAGGGCGGCACCGTAGGGCATGCCCTCCTTGGCCACATAAACCTCGACCACCGGGCCCAGCCTGGCGCGGAAGGCGCGCTCCTGTGCCAGTTCGCTCTGGTTCTGGCCCATGAAACCCTGGACCATGTAAACGGCAAAGCCCGCAAGTGCCAGGCCAACCACAAAGACAAGTCCGAAAACCGCACGCATCCGCGTCCACCCCCTTATTGCAACCGCCGTCAGGCGGTCATGCCCTACACATCCCCGATGTGTTGCGCGCGCGGCGTCCGGTCAGCGGACCGACGCCTCGACCACATCCTGCGCGATGCGCAACCCGGCGTCTTGATACAGCGAGACCGTCAGCAGCTGGTGCAGCGCGATCGCGGCCCCCACGATGGCAGCCGTCAGCACAACCCAATCCACCGTTACCGCACCGCTCTCGTCCCGCGCAAAGCGCCGGACGGTAGCCTTCAGTCTTTTGCCCATTTCCAGCATGGCCGATGCTCCGTAATAAGCGCCCCTTGCCGTTTGGTTAGCGGCGGATTGTGGCGCCAAATTGGCGAAGATGGCGCGTTTTCAGGAGATGTTCCCGGGTCGCGTCCGGCATCGCCACTGCCTGGGCCCGCCTTGCCGATGGCGTCGAGCGGCGGCCCCCAACCGCAACGGAAAACGCGGCCCCCGCGTGTGGGGCCGCGTCTTGGCGTTCCGGGATGCGGCGACGTGGTGCCGCCGCAGGAACGAACCGGATCAGCGCGTCGCGGCGTTGGTCAGGTCGGTGGCGATCGTGTTGCCGGCGGTGGTGATGGCCGGACGGATCGCGCTCATCACGATGATGCCCAGGCCGACGATGGCGGCGGTCAGCACGACCCAGTCAACGGTCACGGCGCCGTCTTCGTCTTTCTTGAAACGCTTGATCATGTTCAGTTTCGTCAGCATTTGATGTCCCTTTCCTAGGAGCTGTCAGGTTCGGTTGCCAACCGCCTCGGTTCATCTCGGAGGGCCTCTGTTCCGCCCCGATCTCCGCTTCGGTATGAAGGTGTTATCCACCCCGCTCGTGTTCGAAACTTGGCCTGTCCGGGGCATTTTCTGGAAAATGCGAATGATCGGAGAAATCTTTCATCCGATTGAAAAGATTTGATAACCCAACATGGCGAGGGCTGAGGGTCGCTTGCAGGACTGTGGCAGAGGGGCCGAATCTGGCAGGAATGCGGCGGCCTGCGCCCGAAAACGCTTGGCAGGCGGGAACGATTCCCGCAGCGTTCCGGCAAAAGAAACGGGCAGGTGACAGGACGGCAGGCAATGCGGGGCACAGGCAGGCTCCTTGCGGTGGTGCTTGGAATTGCGACGGGTGCGGTGGCGGGGGCGGCGGCAGGGCAGGGCCTGTCCGGCGGCGACGATTTCACGTTCCGGCGCGTCAAGCCGCCTGCGGCGGGGGGCGCGCGCATCACCGTCCAGATCGACCCCGCAGAACAGGCACGCCGCCTTGCCGCGCTCCCCAAGGTCGTGCCGCGCGCCCCCGGCACCGATGCGCCCGTCGAAACCGCCTCTGCCGCCGTCGCCCGCACTCCGCCCTCGGCCACCTATGGCTGGTTCTGGGATGCGATCTCGCCCACGCGGGGCGCCGTCTCGGGGCGCTTTCAGGCCGCGATGACGGCGCTGTCGCAGGGTCCGGCGGGCGCGCGCGTGACGGCCCCCCGCATGCAGCACCTGCAGACGGTCGCCGCCACCCACGGCACCGCCATCTTGAAGGCCACAATTGGCACCGAGGTGTCGCCTGCGCTGGTGCTGGCGGTGATCGGCATCGAAAGTGCCGGGCGCGCGGATGCGGTCAGCTCGGCCGGAGCCACGGGCCTGATGCAGCTGATCCCCGCCACCGCCGAACGCTTTGGCGTCACCGATGCCACCGACCCCGGCCAGAACATCCGCGGCGGCGTGGCCTATCTGAACTGGCTGATGAAGGAATTCGACCGCGATCCCCTGATGGTGCTGGCCGCATACAACGCGGGCGAGGGCGCGGTGAGGGCCAATGGCGGCGTGCCCCCTTATGCCGAGACGCGCGATTACGTGCCCAAGGTGCTGGCGGCCTGGCAGGTGGCGCAGGGCCTGTGCCTGACGCCGCCCGAGCTGGTCAGCGATCCTTGCGTCTTCAAGGTGATCTCGGCTGCGCCCTGAGCCGGGGGGCCAGCCCCCCGGCACCCCCCGGGGTATTTGGGCAAAGAAGAGGACCAGTGCGCGGCCGGGCATGGTCTTGGCTTCACGGGTCGCCAGCGTGCGGGCGCCTTGCCATCCCTTCGCCCGCCAGGGGTGGCCTCAGCCGACGATGGTCGCTTCGGTCGCCGCGCGCAGCGCGTCCTCGGTCACGCCATCGGCGAGTTCGACCAGCCGCAGCCCCCCCGGCACCACGTCCAGCACGCCCATGTTGGTGATGATCCGGTCCACCACGCCCTTTCCGGTCAGGGGCAGCGTGCAGGCGCGCAGCACCTTGGATTCGCCGTGCTTGGAGGTGTGGTCCATCACCACCACCACGCGACCCACGCCCGCCACCAGGTCCATCGCGCCGCCCATCCCCTTGACCAGCTTGCCGGGGATCATCCAGTTCGCCAGATCGCCGGTTTCGGACACTTCCATCCCGCCCAGGATCGCCATGGCGATCTTGCCGCCCCGGATCATGGCAAAGGACTGCGCGCTGTCGAAATAGGCGGTCTGCGGCAGTTCGGTGATGGTCTGCTTGCCCGCGTTGATCAGGTCGGCATCCTCGTCGCCCTCATACGGGAAGGGGCCCATGCCTAGCATCCCGTTTTCCGATTGCAGCGTCACCTCCACGCCTGCGGGGATGTAGTTCGACACCAGCGTGGGAATGCCGATGCCCAGGTTCACATACCATCCGTCCTGAAGTTCCTGCGCGGCCCGTGCCGCCATCCGGTTGCGGTCCCAGCCCATCACACCACCTCCCTTGTCCGAACGGTGCGCTGTTCGATGCGTTTCTCATGCGTGCCCTGCACGATCCGGTGCACATAGATGCCCGGCAGGTGGACCCCGTCGGGGTCCAGCGACCCCAGGGGCACGATCTCCTCCACCTCGGCCACGCAGACCTTGCCGCAGGTGGCGGCGGGCGGGTTGAAATTGCGCGCGGTCTTGCGGAACACGAGGTTGCCTGACGGGTCGGCTTTCCACGCCTTCACGATGGACAGGTCCGCGACGATGCCGGTTTCCAGGATATGGTCCTGTCCGTTGAACACCTTCACATCCTTGCCCTCGGCGATCACGGTGCCCACGCCGGTGCGGGTGTAGAACCCGCCAATGCCTGCGCCGCCCGCCCGCATCCGCTCTGCCAGCGTGCCCTGGGGGTTGAACTCCAGCTCAAGCTCGCCCGACAGATACTGCCGCATGAACTCGGCATTCTCGCCCACATAGGACGAGATCATCTTTTTCACCTGCCGCGTCTCCAGCAGGAGGCCGAGGCCGAACCCGTCCACGCCCGCATTGTTGGAGGCGACCGTGAGGCCTTTCGTCCCTGCATCGCGGATTGCCGCGATCAAAAGCTCGGGGATGCCGCAGAGGCCAAAGCCCCCTGCCGCAATCGTCATCCCGTCGAACAAAAGGCCGTCGAGCGCCTCCGCCGCCGATGCATGCACCTTCTTCACGCCGCGCCCCCTGTTGACCTGCCACCCTCTTGTGCCCGTATGGCGCGCTTGCGTCAATCGTGCCGCGGCGCGGCAATCTGGGAGGAGGGCGGGGCATGGCCTTCGCCTCGTCCGTGCGGCAGGTGTTCGCACCACCCGCGCGCCGCCCTGCACGCGGTGGCTTTACCTTGCCGCCGCCGCCCCTATGCTGCCCGCGCCCCGCCCGCGTGGTGGAACGGTAGACACAGGGGACTTAAACTCCCCAGGCCGAACAGGCCGTGCCGGTTCGATCCCGGCCGCGGGCACCATTGATTGAGTAAAAATTGTTTTATATTAGGGCTTTACGTCTTTTCCATGTTTCCAATCCCCCAAATGTCCCCCGTTGTTATCGCCATGGTTGGTCGGCGAGGGGGAATGGTGCGTTGCATGTATCCTATTTGTGACCTGTTCAACGCGCCCTTCACTGACGGACAACGTCGAACATAGTGCAGTAACGGGGAACTCGGTTGATCGCTCTGGCACTGCCGCTGAGCACGCTGTTGAAAAACCCGCCGCTGGCCGCCGGAACTGGGACATGATTCACGTTTCCTGACGGTTGGCCGGAGGTGATCATGCGTGGAAAGGACGAGGCGAGCGGGTCGCTGTTCAGCTGCGTTGATCTTGAAGATCGCATTCCGGCCCGGCACCCGCTGCGCAGGATCCGGCATGTCGTCAATGATGCGCTGATCAGCCTCGATGGCGATTCTGCGGCGATCTGCGCCGATTTTGGCCGTCCCTCCATTGCGCCGGAACGTCTGCTGCCATGGCCCCTGTGACCGTTCAGATCCCGCCGAGGCTGTGTAAAAACCTGATTTATGCTATGCTTACCCATGGTTTGGAGGGTTCGCATGGCGGGTTTCATTGAGGGTGTCAGCCGCGATCAGACGACGCTGTTTCCGGACCGGCTTGAGGACTGGATCGGGGAAGATCACCTTGTGCGCGTGGTTGATCTGTTCGTTGACCAGCTCGGTCTGCGCGCGCTCGGGTTCCAACGCCATGCCGCTGCGCGCACGGGGCGGTCGGGGTATCATCCGGTGGTTCTGCTCAAGCTGTTCATCTACGGTTACCTGAACCGGATCCCTTCCAGCCGCCGCCTGGAATGCGAGGCCGGGCGCAATGTCGAGGTGATGTGGCTGACGGGGCAGCTGGTTCCCGATCACAAAACCATCGCGAATTTCCGGCGGCAGAATGGCCCAGCCATCCGGAAGACCTGCGCGAAGTTCGTCGATCTCTGCCGCCGCGTCGGTGTGCTGAAGGGCGAGGTCGTCGCCGTTGACGGGAGCAAGTTCAAGGCGGTCAACAACCGCGACCGGAATTTCACCAAGGGTAAAGATAGCCAGCCGCCTTGCCCATCTGGAAGCCGAAATTGGCCGCTATATCGAGGAGGCCGACCGAATTGACCGTCAGGAAAGCGACCCAGCACGAACGGAGCGCGCCGCACATCTGACGGGCCGAGATCACCGCATCCGCAAGGAGATCGAGCGCCTGCTTGCGATGGAAGAGAAATTGGCGAATGCCCCTGACGGGCAGATATCACTCACCGATCCCGATGCCCGCGCCATGGCAACACGTGCGCAGCACAGCGGGCATGTCGGCTACAATGTTCAGAGCGTGGTTGATGCCGACACGCATCTGATTGTCGCACATGAGGTGACGAACCAAGGGCACGACCGGGATCTGCTGGCGAAGATGACGAACCTGTCCCATAGTGCTTCCTTCCAATCCTGCGAAAGGATCGCACCATCAAACCATGGGATCAAACACCTAGGCTCCAGACCCATTGATTTCAGGCTGTTGGCGTGATTCAGGCTGCGCGAGGAGACCTGATCGATGAGCAACCTTTACTGGCTGAGCGACGCCCAGATGGAGCGTCTGAAACCATTT
>JBKBKC010000004.1:0-152571 GCA_046294265.1 Gemmobacter sp.
TGCGCCGCCTGATGGAGGCGCGCATGCAGAAGACGGGGCGGCGCGATCGAGCCATTGTCCGCCATTGGTCCGAGGACAATGGCGAGGGTCCAGGTCCTGCGCCTGCTGGAAAGCTTCGACAACTGAACTGCTCCGCGAGTCGTTCCAGAACGGCCGGAAGGTCATCGTGTTTGCGCTTTTCAACCGCATCGGGGATCTGATCCGCAAGGCCGCCAAGGACCCGATCAGCGTTTACTGGGGTGCCATCAACGGCTCCACGCCCCAGCAAGACCGCCAGGCGATTGTCGACGAGTTCTCGAACCATGATGGTCCCGCCTGCCTGATCCTGAACCCGAAGGCGGCCGGGTCCGGCCTGAACATCACGGCGGCGACTGTCGTTATCCATTTCACGCCCGTCTGGAACCCCGCACTGGAAGCCCAGGCCAGCGCACACGCCCACCGGCGCGGCCAGACCGAACCGGTGACGGTCTACCGCCTGTACTACAAGGACACCGTCGAAGAGATCATGATCGACCGCTCTGCCTGGAAAAGCGATCTGGCCAACGAGACCGTGCCAGTGTCAACAAGGGACGCGGCGGACATCAAACGCGCCCTCGAAATCTCCCCGGTGAGGCCATGACAGCCAAGGCATTCATCAAGACGCTCAGCGCGAACGACGTTGGGGCGACTGGGGGCCACATGGGTGGAGTCCTTGTGCCGAAAGGGGACGGGGAACTGCTGGCCTTCCTACCGCAGCTCAATCCTACGGTAATGAACCCCTCGGCATGGATCGACTGCCAAACACCGGACGGCAGCATGCTGCGCCTCAGGTTCGTCTACTACAACAACCGCCTGCACGCCCCGAATGGCACCCGAAACGAGTACAGGATCACCTACCTGACCAAATTCCTCCGTCACGAGCAGGCCACCGAGGGTGACACGTTCGAGATTTCGAGGGACGAAGGGACGGGCGCCTACCGAATAAGGGTTATCAAAATGAGACACCCGGATGTGGTGGGCGACGTGCAGGACACGCCGATGAGGATCAAGTTGACGTCAGGGTGGAGGAGGGTTCATTGGCTGGACAACAGAATGCCGCGCCATCGCATCAGACAAGGTGCCGCAGAACCTACTCGACAACACACTGGTCGGAATGCGGCCCGACACAAACTTACCATCGCAGCCGCAGAAAGAAGGCAGAGCAGTCGTTCGCAAAGACGGGCTCCGCATTTCGGAACGAGCTCCCGGGGACGCCCCGCCATTGCCTCGAAGCATGACGAAGCGCTCGATGGGATTCACACCGTCGTCACTCCCCCCCTGCGTGCAGGAAGATTCGAGCGCTCTCGTGCACGTCGCTTGATCCACAGGCAATTTCCCTGCGGACCCGGACACCCCCGGGCCCCCAAGAATATCGACCAGATGTGGAGTCCTTAGCGGAACCAGGCGGCGGGTGGCTTGGCCCGATGATGGTTGACCGCGACCTGCGCTGGCGAGACCCAACTTCTCAACGTAGAATTATTCGTGCGCGTCAATTATACGTGAATGACCCCGCACCCGGCACGGACGGGACGATCATGGTGCAAACTGCGTTTAGATCTGGCGGCGCCTTGCGGGAGAATCCGATGAAACTTGACTGGAGCGAACCATCGACGACGGGTGCCCACCTTGACGACACGACTCCTGTTGACCTTGTCGATCCCTATGAGAACTGGGAGCGCCTGACCCGCCCCGGGTGGCAGAAAGGCAATGGTCAGGATACTGATCAGGAACTGTGGCAACCAGTTTATGTAGAATTGCTGCCTCGCAAAGGTGAGCACTATCAATCGCTTGCCAAACAGTTGCTTGACGCGGAGAACGCCACATCGATGGTGCTCGATCCGGACGCGGCCGCCATGTTGATGGAAATCGAAGGCACTGCCAATGACCAGAATGTACCTGAAGAACTCTTGCGGTTCTTCGTCTACCGGCCCGAGAGCCTAGCTTATTCAACCAAGGGAGCCGGCACCTTAGACCTTCCCTACAAGGTTATTCAGGTGGGCCCGGCAATTCCCTTTGCCTTTGTCGAACAGGCTGATCGTGAGTTTCAATGGGCACCGGTAGCTCGCAACCGTGGTTCAGAGGTGGTCACGGCGGTCATCGACGGAGTGATGGGCATTGCGAACGAGCGGTTTCGTTTGCCGGATGACAAGACCCGCATCCAAAGGTTCTGGGCACAGGGGATGCCGTCCAGATCGGAGGAGTCCGGCCGCTTCGAGGTCGGAATCCACTACGACAAAGGGGGTCTGGACGATCTTCTGCGCAATTTCCCGGTCGAGGCCGATTTTTATCGCGCGTTTTATCCAAAGGGCATGGTTGGGACCTTGCGGACTATACCGCGCGGATTGACGGATATCGCGGACCAGACCTTCTACCGGCCGTTCGGGTTTCAGGCCACCCATGGCACCCATGTTCTAGACCTTGCGGCAGGATGGCCGTGCGAAAGTGCTCCGCCAGATCGCCCTATTGTCGCAGTGCAGTTGCCGCAATTGGCAACGTTCGAAACTTGGGGTGCGCGGCTAGACCTGTTCATCCTAAGCGGAGTGCTGCGGATACTTCGCTGGGCTGATCGCTGGCCCCGTTTCCCGGGTGCACCACCCGACGAGGTTGTGCGCGCGCCGGTGGTCATCAACATCAGCTATGGCACTCAGGCAGGCCCCAAGGACGGCCGCGGATTTCTGGAAGCCGAGATTGCGCGTCTGGTCGGTCTGCGCAATGCCGCGGGAATTCCGACGGCCGTGGTGCTGCCTTCGGGAAATGCCTATCGCACCCAGTGCCACGCGGAAATGAGGTTGCCGCGGCAGGGGACCAATGCGGTAACGCTTCGGGTTCAGCCGGAGGACCTGTCGGTCAGTTTCGTTGAGATCTGGCTGGACGAGCTGGGAAAGGCGAGCCTGACAATCACGCCACCGGTCGGACCTGCGCGGACCATCCACCTGATGCCCGAAGCGCAAGTCGTTGACTGGCGGCGATCGAGCACCGACACCAGAGGTAAAGAGGTGCCGACGACCATCGGGCGCATCTATGTGCGGCATTTTCCGGGAAGCGATAAAGACGGTGCGCGAACGCGGGTGGTTATCGCGCTGTGCCCTACGATGAACCATGACGATCCGAAAAAGACGGCACCGCCGGGACCCTATGGCATCGCGCTGCGGAATGGCGGCAGGAAACCATTGGTCGCGCGGTTGGATGTGCAGCGCGATGACTCGCTCAGCGATTTTCCGATGTATGGTCGGCAGGCCTACCTTGACCACGAGGCGGTGCACTGCATCGACCCTGAAACGTTGATGCAGAACCTGCCCTGCCCGGATCGGGGGCCGATCACCCGAGGCGGAACATTGTCGGCCATGGCTACCACGACCGAGGCAAATGTGATCGTCGTCGGAAGCGCGTTCGACCGGGATTGGCTGGCGGTAGCGGCGCTCGAGTCCGGGGCCGGGCCGAACGGGGCGCGGTCGGGGCCGGACCTTGGCGCCATCGGCACGGAATCCCGCGCCCATCCCGGGCGGCTGGCGGCGGGCACGTTTTCGGGTGGCACGGCGATTTTCGATGGCACAAGTGCGGCCGCGCCCCTGGTCACGAGGGCACTTGTCGACCTGTGGTCGAAGGAATTACCGGCCGATGGAAAGGTTGATATTGCTGAACTCGCCGGCGCCCTGTCCCCTGCCGATCCACGGCTGGGCAGCGGTGTTCTGGCCTATACGCCGTCGCCGGGAAGACCGGAAAGACGCCTGAGGGAGTCCTCGCCGGGCGGGGCGGGCCGGTCAATCTTTCCGGATGGTTGCGGCGGTGACTACGGCTGATGAGGCCATTCCGACTGGGCCATCCTCCAGAACTCGGACAGGATGGTCTTCCCATGGGCCTTGCCGCCGTCCTTGTCTGCAGGCAGGCTTTCTTGCAGCCAATTCAGATCGAAATCCCTGCCGGGATCGAAACTGCTTCGTTGGGCGTCATTGTCGTCGGACGAAGTGGAGGCTTGGAAAATGACCGGGCCGTCTTTCGCGTTCTTTGTGGCAAGTCCGAATACATGTTCGCCGAGTATGCAGCCAAACAGGGCACCCGCCGCTGAATCGATCGGAAAATGGACGCCAGCCACGGTGCGATTGACAGCGATGCGATTTGCCAGCCTGAACACCTGCGCTCTGGTCTCCACCCCATGCTTCGGACCTTTACCCGTCATCAGGCGATGCATCACGGTCGCCACGGCAAAGGCCTCGGTTGCATGACCGCTGGGAAAGGCCGAATGATCGGGCGTCTGGATGATCGGCTGCACCTCGGGCGCGAAATCCAGCGGGCGTGGGGCGCGGCACAGGTGCTTGACCTTCATATGGACAAAGATTGCCGTGCGCACCAGCGCTTCGAGCAGTTCCAGTGTGCGCAACCGGCGCTGTTCGTCCAGAAGGGCGATGGACCCGAAGAAGGACAGGATATCATCCATCTGTGCATTGATCTCGGCAATCCGGTCGTCGCGCAGATCGGCATAGGAGCGCAGATACTTCAACTGCTCGACAAAGGCATCCCGTCCGGGTCGAACGAACCGGATCAGGTCCTTTCTTCCGTCGCTCACAGTGGCCGTGCCCGTCACCCCTGAAACCTTCAGGCTGCTGAACAATTCGTGGTTCAGCATCAGACCACGGGTCGAAAAGCGCAGATAGAGAATCTGGTTGTCCTTGTTCTTGAAGTTTTCGTCCGGAAGTTCGGTCGAGGGCTTGCCGTCCCAGTACCCGGCGATCCCGTCATGCGTCGCCGTCAGCGCAGCGTTGAGAAGCGCTGACGAATCCCCGCCTGCGTGGCCGGTCAGGTCCTGCTCTCCGGACCGTCCCGACCGGCCCGACCGTCCCGATCTTCCGGATCTGCCCGACCGTCCCGATCTGCCATATTCGCTCATCTGTCGTCTCCCAAGCCGCAGGTCACATCTGACCAAAGCAGGTGGCGACGAACACGATCATCCGTCAATTCCTTTGTCGTTGACCTTCTGGAATTCACAATGGTTTTATGGTAGCCGAGATTTGGGTGTGGGACGACGTGGGAACACTTGCATTCAACGTCATGCCACGTTGTGGGTCTGGGTGCTTGGAGCAGACGTCAGAAACGGCAGTGCCGGTTCTCCGGCTTTTTCTGATCGGGGGGTTCCGTCTGGAAACCGTCTCTGGCGTCGATTTGACTCCGAGAAGCGCCAAGGCCTGCGGATTGATTGCTTTGCTTGCCGTGAGCCCGCAAGGACGACGCGCGCGGATCTGGCTTCAGGACAAGCTTTGGAGCGATCGGGGCCGTGATCAGGGATCGGCGAGCCTTCGGCAGGCGCTGAGCCAGATCAGGCGCGATCTGGCGGTATACGCGGACGTCCTTGTTGCCACGCGCAACTCCATAAGGCTCGACCTTGACCGCGTGACCGTTGCGGACCCAAAGGTCGGCACGTCGGGGCGGGAGTTTCTTGAGGGGATCGACATCCGCGATCCGGAATTCGAGGCTTGGCTGCGACAGGAACGCGTTGCCAGAGCCGACACGGAAAGCGCACGCGGGCCGCCTGTAACGAGGCCTGTGGCGGTTTCGCCGGGCCTTGCCAGTGTCTTCAGAACACGGTCGGTCTATCTCCTGCCGATGACTGTCGCAGCCAGTCCGGAACGCCTTTTCGAAGACCTCTTTATCGATTGTCTGGAAAGGAGTATTCGCGAAACGTTGGTGGCGGATGTGTTCCGGCGTGCTCCGGATCCCGGGGTGCCTGACCCGATCATCGTTTCCGTGCAGGCCTTTGTGGCGGGCAACAGCGATGTGGGGATGCGCCTGGCGATCGAGGAAGGCCCTCGCCGGCGTGCGTTGTGGTCGGGAAGGCGTGTCGTGCCTGCGCGTGGGGCGCCGCCGGTCGAGAGTGTTGACATCCTCGCCCTGGTGCATGAGGCGACCGAGGCGCTGGCCGACGGCCTGCTGACGAGGGCAGCACGCGGTCGCGAGGCGCTGGATGCAGCAATTCTTGGGCGACTGGCGGTTCGAAAGATCTTTTCGATGAACCCGGCCGAAGTGGCCGAGGCTGACGCTCTTCTGGTCCAGGCGTTTGATCGGGACCCCCGGGCAGTCTTTCTGGCATGGCGGGTGCAGCTTCGGGTGATCCAGCGGATGGAGCGTCATCTGACCGTCAGTTCCACGGATGATTTCGAGATACAGGGACTGATTGCCCAGGCGCTGCAACTGGAACCCGGAAACTCGATGGTACTGGCGACCGCCGCGAATGCGCTCGTACTGATCGACGACGATATCCCATCGGGGCTGGATCTGGCACAGCGGGCGCTTTCGCTCAATGCGGCCAATCCCTTTGCCTGGGATTGCCTGAGTATCGGTCTCTTGATGAACGGCCGCGCGGAAGAGGCGCATGATTATCAGTTGCGGGCTTGCGCGCTGTCCTCACGCTCTCCGATCCGGCATTTCTGGAACATGGGCGCGTGCCTGACCTCGGTGGTCACGGGACGTCTGGATTCGGCCTTGCAACTGGCGCATTCGGCCAGCGTACTCGTGCCGGAGTTCCGCCCGCCCCTTCGCTACATGGCAGCACTGCATGCCGCCTCCGGCGACACCGACCGTGCCATGCAGTCGGTTGGCCGCCTGCAAAGGCTGGAGGGCGACTTTTCCGTTGCGCGCATGATTGAGGATCGCAGCTATCCGATTGCAGCCCTTCGCCGCAGCGGCTTGCTGGAAAACGCCGCGCTCCGCGACCTGCGGGGCTGAGAAAGTTCGTCAACACGGCACAATGACAGCGACGCGAGCGGTCCCTTCACGGGCTCTGACTCTTTTCACGCTGCATTCACGCTGGATTTCCTAAGCGATCACGGAGCGTCCCCAATCGTTGCCTGACCGGATCGTCCGGTATCAACGGCAATCTGCCCGCTTGGGCATTAAGGGAACGGCAGAGATGACACAGATCTTTCGATTGACCACTTCCACCGCGATCCTTGCGGCGCTGGCCGCCTGCGGATCGTCGACCACACCCACGACGCGCAACTTTGCGGAAACCGCTGGCACGGCGGTAAAGGCGCTTGACGATGGCAAGACGCTGACGGCGCAGGAGGGCGGCAGTTCGGCGGCGAACCTCAACTACAGCAACGGCGAAACGTCGCAGGCAACCGCCAGCTTTGCCCTGAAGAAGAACGCTGCTGGCGAGCTGACCTTTACGGTCAACGGGGTCGAACAGGCCTTCGCCACGGCTGATCGGTTCGTCGAAACGGATGGAACTGTTTACGGGTACGATATCTCGGATCCGGGCAACGACCGCTTCGTTGGCCTTTTCTCCCATACGGGCACGCTCGACGAAACGCTGGCCGCCGCCAACACGAGCAACATGCAGATCTGGGGCTACCAGACCAACCAGATTACCGGCGGTCCACGCAATGTTCGGGGCTTTGCCGTTGTCGGCACCGAAACCACCGCCGCCGCGCTGGCCACGCTGCCGTCGGCCACATATTCCGGCCGGGCGCGACTCGACTCCTTCCCGACCACAGGCTTCGTCAACAACGAAACCAGCCGCACCCGCACCAGGGGCGATGTGAACATGGCCGCCAACTTTGGCGCGGGAACCATCTCAGGCCAGATCACCAACATCACGCGGCAGGCACCGGGCGGCACGCAGTTGGGTGTCGCGGGAAGCGTGTCGATGGACCCGACCACGATCAACGGCAACGGCTTTGCCGGAACGCTGACACCCAACGCAACGCTCTTGACCTCGACGGGCATCAGCGGTGCAAGCGGCACCTATGGCGGCACTTTCTATGGTCCCGCAGGACAGCAGGTCGGTGGCACAATGACCCTCTCTGGCACCGAAGGCGCCACGGGCTTTGTCAGCACCGGCTTCTTCGAAGGGAACCGGAACTGAGGCCATGGCCCCTTCCGGAACCCCCGCGCGGACGCGTTCCAAGCCGCGTCCGCGCACTTTCCCTTTTGCTTGGATCAAGGGGTCAGAACCCGGCCCGGGCGCGAGTTCCGACAGGTGCTGACCCCGTTCTGCTTGGAGAACACAGATGCTTGGAACACTTCTGCGGACCGTCGGCCTTGTGCTGGCGCTTGGCGCGCCTGCGCAGGCCGCGCTTACTCCGATCGACCATCTCATGGCCGACAACTACCCCGCGGCGCGGGCGGCACTGGCGGCCGAGGTCGGCCACCGGCCCGACGCTGCGCTGCATTTCGCCTTTCTGGAGGGCCTTGTTCTGGTGCGTCAGGGCCAGCATGAAAAGGCTGCAGACTTGTTTCGCCAGATCCTGGATGTCGCGCCGGGGTTCGAACCCGCCCGGCGGGAACTGACCGTACTTCTGGCACGCACCGGAAACACCACAAGTGCGCTTTATCACGCGGAATCCCTGCTGGCGACAACCCAGGACCCTGCCTTGAGGGCCGAACTACAGGGCTACATCGCCACCCAATCGCGCGGAAAGCCCCGCGGCGTGACCACTCGGTTTGCAATCGTTCCCTCCAGCAATGCCAACGGCGGCGCGACGACGGATACGGTCATCATCGCGGGGCTTCCATTCACGCTGGATCCGGAATCACGCGCGACATCCGCCATCGGGGTCACGCTTGGTGCGACTGCCTGGAACCGCTGGCAATTGTCCGAAAGAACCGACGGTACACTGTCAGGCAGCATCGACATTCTGCGCTACAACCATCCGAGCGTGTCGGATGAAACGACGGCCGCGTTGCGGTTCGACCTGGGCATCACCCGCAACCGGGGGCGGCTGCAGTTCGGCCCCGTTGCAGACATGACGTGGAAGAACGACAGACCGTACCGCAAGCGGTTGGGCATCACGGTTTCTGGCCAGTATCTTTTGCGCCCGGACCTTCAGGTCGGAGGCGGGCTGACCTTGTGGCGTCAACGCCATCCGGATCTCGATTTCCTTGACGGATCGCTGGTCAAGGGTGAGCTGACGGCGAGCTACATCGCCCGGCCCGATCTGCGCCTTGCGGTGAGCCTGCCATTCGAGGTGGAAAAGACGAACCGGTCGCATCTAGATCACCGCGATCTGGGCCTGGCCGTGAGCCTCGAAAAGTCATGGAGCGGTGGTCTTTCGACTGGTTTCAGCCTCGGCCAGTCCCGCAACCGATACAATGGCATTTACCCCGGCTTTGCCGTGCCTCGCAGAGACCGCGTCACGACCGTCGGGCTGACGCTGCGCCACAACGACATCCGGCTTGGGTCCTTCGTGCCGGAACTCAGCCTCAGACTGACGAGATCCCGCTCAAATATTCCCTTTCACGATTATTCCAGGCGTGACGTCGGTCTGTCCCTCACCCAGCGGTTTTGACGGTGGGCCCGGTTCACCGAGTGTCGAGGAGACCTTTTGCCCAGTCTGCCTTCCGGAAACACTTTTCCATATGCTGCACTGCGTCTGTGCGGCGGCTTTCGAGTGAGGCACGCGGCAGCTAGTTTCACGCCTGAGTGAGCAGGCTTATGCTTCAGATGAGCAAGCTTATGCACTGATCACTAGAATTGAACCAGCAAGTCTATGATAAATATAGTGTAATTATCCGGATTCTTGAAATGAACAGCAAGGTGAGCACGCTTATGGTTTTTTAGCAATTGCTGATGCTGATAAGGCATAAGCGTGCTCGCTTTTGGCGTTTTGACTGCTCACCCGAGCCAAGCGTTTTCTGTCGCCCTCAGGCTGAAATGGTCGGTGGATCCCGCATGCAACTGATATCATTGCAGTCGGTGTGGGATGATCTGCGGAATGATGCCCTGACAAGGCGCCGCGGAGTCGCATCGTTGGCCGGTCCGCCCGTCGTCAGGGGTTGAGGCTGATCGCCTTTTCCACCTCGTCGCGCAGATACAGAAACCCGAAATCCTCGCCTGCGGGCGAAAAGACGGGCACCTTGGCCCTTGCCAGACGGGTACGCAGGGTATTCCGGTGCAGGCCCGTTTCCCCAACCAGGATGGTGATCGGATGCTGTCCCGTGGAGTGGTGTAGCTGGCGCTGATCGTCACCGGGATATTCGGCGCGGGCCTGCTTGATCAGGATGCGACGGTGGGCAGGCTGATGACGGGATGCGCGCCAAGAAACTGGATGCGACGCCGTTGCGCATGGGCGACGATGTGGGCGCCGCCGCCGAGGCGGTGAAATACCACCCTGAGGGCCGCGCTTACGAATTGCCCTTCGTCGTTCTCTGGCGCATCCTTGTTGCGCCTTCCGAGATGTCGGAGCAGGAGTTGATCGCCATGGAAACGGAGGCGTTCCGCTTCTCGGGCGTGGGCGCGCTCAGCCGCTAGGGTCTGAGCCCCCGCACGGTAGGACCAACGCCGCCGCCCGGCATCATCGGGCGGCGGTTTGAGTGAATAGGGAAGGACATCGAATGACCGTCAAGGACAAGATCGTGCTGGTCACCGGCGCAAGCCAGGGTATCGGCCGGGCCACGGCGTTGGGCTTTCTGGACGCGGGCGCGCAGGTCGCGCTGATCGCCCGCCGCGCCGACAAGCTGGCCGAGATTGCCGCCCCTTACGGCGACCGGGCGGTTGCCATCGGCTGCGACGTGACGAACGAGGCGGAAGTGGATGCGATGTATGCCGCCATCACAGCCCGCTTTGGCCGCCTCGATGTGGTATTCAACAACGCGGGCGCCGCCCTTCCGTCGACTGAAACCGCCGATGTGAGCCTCGATGACTGGCGTCGCGTCCTCTCTGTCAACCTGGACGGAGCCTTCCTGATCGCGCGCGGGGCGTTCCGCGTGATGCGCGCACAGTCGCCGAAAGGCGGGCGGATCATCAACAACGGCTCGATCTCGGCCCATGCCCCGCGCATCGGCTCGGCCGCCTATACCGCGTCGAAACACGGTGTCACCGGCCTTACGAAAACGCTCTCGCTCGACGGCCGCCCGCATGACATCGCCTGCTGCCAGATCGACATCGGCAATGCCGCCTCCGACATGACGCAGGCGATGACCAAGGGCGTGCCGCAGGCCGATGGCTCTTTGAAGGTGGAACCCGTGATGGACATCACCTATGTCGCTCGCGCCGTGGTGCAGATGGCCGACCTGCCGCTGGAGATCAACACCCAGTTCATGACGATCATGGCCACCAAGATGCCCTTCATCGGGCGTGGCTGACACGGTATCAGCCCGCCGGGGCGGCCCCTGCGGAAGCCCTGACACTTTGGCTCACGTCGTGCCGCGCCGGATCAGCCGGGGTTCGATGCACTTCAACGCGGGCACCTCGCGGCCAGCCAGCAGGTCGATCACCGTCTCGGCGGCCATGCGCCCGATCAGGTTGGCGGAGACGTCGATGGTGGTCATGGTCGGCACGCTGTTCTGCGCGATGTCATAATCGCCGAAGCCGCCGATGCTGATCTGTCCGGGCACCGCGATGCCTGCCCTCTGGCATTCGCACAGGGCCCCGAAGGCGGAGAGGTCCGACACGCACATCACCGCCTGCGTGTCGGGCCATCGCGCCAGCATCTGGCGCATCGATACGGCACCCTCGGCCAAGGTGACGGGCGGCGGGCCCGCGGCCACCAGTCTTGCCGCGTCCAGCCCATGCTCGGCCAGCGCCGCGAGAAAGCCGCGGCGGCGGTCAAGGCCGCGGCTGTCGCGGCTGTCGTCGCCGCCGATGAACCCGATGCGGGTATGGCCGCTTGCGATCAAATGCTCGGCCATCAGGCGGCCTGCGGCGGCGTTGGAAAAGCCGACGACATGGCCCAGTGGTTCGGCCGGCAGGTCCCAAATCTCGACCACAGGCACCCCGCCATTGCGCAGCATGGCGCGGGTGCGGTCGGTATGCACTCCGCCCGTAACCACGATCGCCTCGGGGCGGCGGCGCAGCATGCCCGCGATGAGGCGTTCTTCCTCGTCGTCGGCATAGTCGGTGGTGCCCATCAGGATTTGCAGTTGCGTGTGGCGCAGCGCGTCCGACAACCCGCGCAGCGTATCGGCAAAGTTGGCGTTGTTGATCGAGGGAATGGTGACGGCCACGAACCCCGTGCGCTGCGACCGAAGGCCCGAGGCGGTCTGGTCAAGCACATAGCCGAGGTCCTCGGCCACCCGCAGGATGCGGCTGCGGGTTTCGGGGCTGACCGCGCCATCGGGGCGCAGGGCGCGCGATACGGTCATGGGAGAGACGCCCGCGGCTTGCGCCACCTCAATCATCGTCGGGGGTTTGCGCATGGCGGCCCTTTCACGCGACTTGGGGGCGGGTTGTGGCGCCGGGCACGATGCGCCCGGGCAGGCAGACCGCACGCTCGGGGCTTACCCCATGGATACGCGCAAGGATGTTGCGCGCGCCGATCACACCCATCCTGTGGCGCGGCGTGCGCAGCGTCGTCAGCGGGCAGGGCAGCACGCCGTTGATGTTCAGCGCGTTGAACCCCACTACCCCGATATCGCCCGGCACCGACAGCCCCGCCGCCTGCAACGCCATCAGGCCGCCAAAGGCCAGGTGGTCCGAGAGGTAGAACACCACATCGGGGCGCGGGTCGGCCGTTGCCAGCAGGGCCTTGGTGCCGTCGAACCCGGCCTGGAACGACAGGCTGCGCGTGGCCTGCATCGCCGTCACCTCTATTCCGGCCTGCGTGGCAAATGCCGCGCGTATCCCGAACAGCCTTGCATCGGCGCGCAGGTCATGGCCCGCCGCAACCCCCACGAAGGCCGGGCGCAGATACCCGAGGGCACAGACATGCGCACCGATGCTGCGCCCGGCCTCCAGATGGTCCAGCCCCACGCAGATGTCGATGGGATCGTCCGTCCAGTCCCAGAACTCCAGCGTGGGCACCCGCGTTGCGCGCAGCCACTGGCGCACCCGCGCCGAATGATGCACCCCGGTCAGCACGACCGCCGCCGGGTTCCACCCCATCAGTCGGCGCACCCAGGCCTCTTCGCGGGCCTCGTCATATTCGGTGGTGTCGATCACCGTCTCGAACCCCGCCGCCGTCAGAACCCCGCGCATGCCCGAGAGGATCTCGGGAAAGACATCGTTCAAGAGGTTTGGCACCGATATCCCGATCAGCGAGGAGTTCGACACCACCAGTGACCGGGCATTGCCGTTGGGCACATAGTTCATCTCGGACGCCAGCCGCTCGATCTCGGCCCGCTTCTCGGCGCCCACCCCTTCGATTCCGCGCAGCGCGCGCGAGGCGGTCATGGCGCTGACACCGGCGGCTTCGGCCACATCGGTGATGCGCACGCGCCGGGTAAGGCCAGGGCGGGACGGAGTGGTCATGGACCTCGCGGATACGTTAGCGTTAACGTTATTTCCAAAGTTTCCGCCTGTTCCGATGCGCCTGTCAATGCCAATGTTATCCTTAACAACGGTGCAGAATGCGCCGGGCCCGGGGGGGAGAGCCGTGCCGAAGATCGTGCTGGAACAGGTCGAGAAACGCTATGGCGCGGTCACCGTGCTGCCGCCGCTGGACCTGACCATGGAGGATGGTGAGTTCACGGTGCTGGTGGGGCCGTCCGGCTGCGGCAAGTCCACGACGCTGCGCATGATCGCGGGGCTGGAGTCGCTTTCGGGTGGCGAGATCTATTTTGATGGCCGCCCGGTCAGCCGCCTGGAACCAAAGGCGCGCGACATCGCCATGGTGTTTCAGGATTACGCGCTCTACCCTCACATGAACATCGCGCGCAACATGTCGTTCGGCCTGCGCCTCGCGCGGGTGCCCAAGACCGAGATCGAGGCGCGTGTCACCCGCGTGGCCGGGATGCTGAACATCGGCCATCTCCTCGATCGCAAGCCCGCCGAACTCTCGGGCGGCCAGCGTCAGCGCGTCGCCATGGGCCGCGCCATGGTGCGCGACGCCTCGACCTTCCTCTTCGACGAGCCGCTGTCGAACCTTGACGCCAAGCTGCGCGCCAAGATGCGCACCGAACTTGCCGAGATGCGCAACACCATCCGCAAAAGCATGATCTACGTCACCCATGACCAGGTCGAGGCGATGACGCTGGGCGACCGGATCGTGGTGATGAAAGAGGGCGTGATCCAGCAGCAGGGCACGCCCGAGACGCTGTTCAAGGCCCCGGTCAACCAGTTCGTCGCGGGTTTCATCGGCAGCCCCACGATGAACTTCCTGCCCGGCCGCGTGACGGGCGAAGGGGGCGCGCTGCGGATCGAGGGCGAAGGCTTTGCCCTGCCCCTGCCGCCCCGCTTCGCCCCCCGCATCAAGGCACCCGAGGTGACGCTGGGGATCCGCCCGTCATCCTTTCTCGCCCCCACCGACGGCCCCGGCATCGACCTGCGCGTGGTCGTCACGGAATACCTGGGCGCGCAATCGGTCGTGGTCGCGCGCTGCGGGGCAGTCGAGGTGCTGGTGGAGCGGTCCTCGGCCCAGATCCCCCGCGCGGGGGAGACCGCGCGCTTTGGCGTGAATTTGGACGAGATCATGCTCTTCGACCGGACAACAGGGCGAAGCCTGTGACGGAATGACTGCAACGGGAGGAAACACGATGACAATGACGGCACGACTGATGGGCTCTGCCCTCGCCCTGTCCCTGGTGGCGGGCGCGGCGGGCGCCGACCCCTATGCCCCCTACAAGGGCACGCGGCTGGTGGTGAACTTCCCCGCCCATCCGCATTACAACGCGGTGCTGAACGTGCTGGACGAGTTTACCGCCCAGACGGGCATCGAGGTGGAAGTTGACCAGCTCGAATACCTGCGGATGCGCGAAAAGCAGACGCTGGAGCTGACGAAGGATCGTGGCGACTATGACCTGATCGCCTATGTGGTTTTCTCCAAGGCCGACTATGTGTTTGCCGACCAGCTGGAAAACCTCGCTCGGTTCTTCATGAACCCCAAGCTGGCCGATCCCGCCTATGACGCCGAGGACCTGATATCGGGCTATGTGCAGAACATCGGCGTGGCGGGCGGGTTCAAGGGGTATCTGCCGGGGCCGACCGGCTCGCTCTTCGGGCTGCCCTTCGGGTCGGAGACATCGGTGCTTGGCTACCGCAAGGACATCTTCGAGAAGCACGGACTGAAGGTCCCTGAAACCTATGACGAGATGCTTGCGCTGGCCTGCAAGATCCCCGAACTGGAACCCGGAATGGGCGGCATGGCCAGCCGCGCGGCCTCCGGCCACCAAGCGGCCCATGCGTTCCTTCTACACCTCAACCCCCTGGGCGGCGCCATCTTCGATGACGCCTGGAACCCGGTGGTGAATGACGCCAGGGGCGTCGCCGCGGCACAGGCGCTCAAGACCATCGTCGATTGCGGCGTCGAAGGCTCGCAAACCTTCGGCCCCTCCGAGGCGGCGGCATCCTTTGCCCAGGGCAAATCGGCCATGTTCCTCGACAGCATCGCCTTCGCCGCGGGATTTGAGAACCCGGCCAACTCCACAGTCGTGGGAAAGGTCGGCTGGGCCCTGCACCCGATGGGCGAGAAACGCGCGAGCCAGACCGGCGGCTTCGGCATCGGCATCCCGAAGAACGCGCAGAACAAGGAGGCCGCGTTCCTCCTCATGCAATGGCTCACCTCGAAAGAGGCCGATCTGAGAATCGCCCTCGAAGGCGGCAACCCTTCGCGCTTCTCGACCTATGCCAACGCAGAGGTCAACGCGAAATACCCCTACGCCGCCACCTTCGGCGAGGCACTGAAATACGCCGATCCCGACTGGCGCCCGATCATCCCCACCTGGGGCAGCATCAACGCCGACCTCGGCACCACGCTGTCGCAGATCCTGACCGAAGGCACCGACATCCAGACCGCGCTGGACGGCGTGGCCGAACGCACCCGCGCCACGATGGAAGCGGCCGGCTACTACACCTGGTCGAACTGACCCGGATCGCCACGCAGATGCCGCAGCCTCCGCTTCTTCTGTCCGAAAATATCCCACGGGGGTCCGGGGGTGTGAAACCCCCGGCGCTCTCCGCAGGTGCGTCGTGCGGCCACGGGGCACGGCGGTGAACCGGCTGACCCCCTACCTCTTCCTCGCCCCCGCCGGCCTCGTGCTGGCGGTGGCGCTCCTTTATCCCATCGGCTACATGGTCTGGGCCAGTTTCCTGAACTGGAACCCCAGCCAGCGGATCGGACAGGCGGAATTCGTGGGCCTGCGCAACTATGCCAAACTGCTTGGCGACCCGGCCTTCCGCGAAAGTTTCTGGGTCACCATCCGCTTTGCCGCCATCGTGGTCTCGGTGGAAATGGTGCTGGGCGTTGGCCTTGCATTGCTGCTCGACCGCAACATCCGGGGCATGTCGGTCCTGCGCACCATCTTCATCCTGCCTATGATGATCGCGCCCATCGTGGTCGGCCTGATGTGGCGCTACATGTATCACCCCACGGTCGGCATCTTCAACCGCACGCTGAAATCGCTTGGGTTCGACGGCATCCCTTGGCTGTCGGACGGCAGTTGGGCCTTCGCGTCGGTCGTTATTGCCGATGTCTGGCAATGGACGCCCTTCATCTTCATCCTCTCTCTCGCCGCCCTGCAGTCCCTGCCGCAATCCACGCTGGAAGCATCGCGCATAGACGGGGCCACACCCTGGCAGCAGATCATCCACATCAAGCTGCCGCTGATGGTGCCGGTGCTGATCGTGACCGGACTTCTGCGCCTGATCGACGCCTTCAAGGTGCTGGAGGTGGTGCTGGTGCTGACGAACGGCGGGCCGGGCCTGTCCACAGAGATCCTCAGTTTGCGCATCTCGCGCACGGCATCCGAATTCCGCGAATTGGGCACGGCGGCGGCGATGTCGAACCTGCTCCTCCTGCTCCTCATGGCCCTCACGGCGGCGATGTTCGTCTATTCCCGTCTGGCCGAGGCGCGCACCGCGCGGCTGCGCGCGCGGGCAGAGGGGGATACCTGATGGCGACCCAGACCCGGCAAAGCCCCGCCTTCTATGCCCTGCTGGTGGCGCTGGTCATCATGTCGGCGGGGCCGATCGCGCTGATGCTGATCACCTCGCTGCGGCTGAACGTCGATATCCTGTCCGACACCTCCAGCCTGATCTTCATGCCCACCTTGCGGAACTATGAAACCGCGCTGTGCGATTTCCTGTGGTACCGGCCCGATCATCTGCGCCGCTGCGATCCCACCTTTGGCCGCGCGCTGGCCAATTCGCTGGTGATCTCGGTGACATCTACCGCGCTGACGCTGGTGATGGGCTGCATGGCGGCCTATGCGCTGGTGCGGTTCCGGTTCATGGGGCGAGGGGTGGTATCGCTGACCTCGCTGATGATGCGGATGGTGCCGCCGGCGGTGCTGCTGGTGCCGGTGTTCGGCATCTGGACGTTCCAGTTCGCCATCGACGGCACGCGGGCGGGCATCGTGCTGATCTATGTGGCGATGAACCTGCCCTTTGTGATCTGGATCCTGCAAAGCTTCATCGTGCAGGTGCCGATCCAATTGGAGGAAGCCGCGCGGATGGACGGTGCGGGGCCGTTCCAGGTGTTCTTCCTGGTCGTGCTGCCGCTGATCAAGCCCGGTCTGGCGGCGGCGGCGATCTTTACCTTCCGCATCGGGTGGAACGAGTTCCTACTGGCCAATGCTCTGGCCAACCGCAACACGCGCACCGTGCCGGTCACCATCGTCAACAGCCTGACGGAATACAACATCGACTGGGGGGTGATCATGGCGACCGGCATGCTGCTGGCGGTGCCGCCGATCCTGTTCACCTTCTTTGCCGCGCGCCAGATCATCAGCGGCATGACCGCAGGCGCCGTGAAGGGGTAGGCGGTGATCGACTGGTGGATCGCCCCGATCGACGCTGCCCGCGCGCATGACGTGTCCTGGCATGTGTCCTGGCATGCCCGCGCGATGGTGGTGGCCTGGGGCGGGCTGGTGCCGGTGGGCATTCTGGCGGCGCGATTCTTCAAGGTTCTGCCGGGGCAGGACTGGCCGCGCGAGGTGGACAACCGCGTGTGGTGGGTGGCGCATCGGTCGTGCCAGTATCTGGGCGGCGCGCTGATGCTGGCGGGTCTGTGGCTGATCTGGGCAGGCGAGGGCGCGCCGCCCCTGCACCGCGGGTTGGGCTGGGCGGCGCTTGCGCTGGCCGGGGTGCAGTTTATCGCTGCCTGGGCGCGGGGCAGCAAGGGTGGGCCTACTGCGCCCGCCGCCGATGGCTCGCTGCGCGGCGATCACTATGACATGACGCCCCGGCGGTTGGTCTTTGAATACACGCACAAGTTTGCGGGCTATGCGGCGCTGGCCTGTGCCGCCGGCGCGATCCTCAGCGGTTTGTGGCACGCCAACGGGCCGCGCTGGATGTGGGCGGTGATCCTGCTGTGGTGGGCGGTGCTGGCGGTGCTGGCGGTGGTGTGGCAGCGGCGGGGGATGGCGGTGGACACCTATCAGGCGATCTGGGGGCCGGACCCCGCGCATCCGGGCAACCGGCGCTCGCCGGTTGGCCTTGGCGTGCGGCGGCGGGGTCAGGGGTGAGGGAGGGCGGCGAGTGCTGCCGCCACCACTGCGTCGGCGGGCAGCCCGATATCAATCTCGGCGGCCCATTCATCGGGCGCGGGCGGCTCCAGCGTGGCGAACTGGCTGTCGAGCAGACTCGTCGGCATGTAGTGACCGGTGCGCGCCGCCATCCGTGCGCCGATCAGGTCGCGCGACCCGGCGAGATGCAAAAAGAACACTGGCCCCCCCGCCGCCACTGTAATCCGGTCGCGGTAGGCGCGGCGCAAGGCCGAACAACCGATCAGGGCGGGAGGGTCCATGCGCGCCAAGGCCGCACCCACTAGGTCGAGCCAAGGCCGGCGGTCGGTATCCGTCAGAGGCTGGCCCCGCCGCATTTTCTCGACATTGGCGGAGGGATGCAGGTCGTCACCATCCAGATAGTGTCCGCCGAGACGAGCGGCCAATGCAGCCCCTACGGTGGACTTCCCGCAGCCCGCCACCCCCATCACGACGATGCGCGACGGGAAGCGGGGGGGGACATCAGAGCGAGGCAGTGATGCCGCCATCGACATAAAGCACATGCCCGTTCACAAAGGACGAGGCCGGAGAAGCAAGAAACACGCAGGCCCCCACCAGTTCCTCCACCCGCCCCCATCGGCCTGCAGGTGTGCGCTTTTCAAGCCAGGCGCTGAACACCGGGTCGGCGACCAGCGCCGCATTGAGCGGCGTGTCGAAGTAGCCGGGTGCGATGGCGTTGCATTGCAGCCCGTACTTGGCCCAGTCGGTCGCCATGCCCTTGGTCAGATTGGCCACAGCACCTTTGGTCGCCGTGTAGGGCGCGATGCCGGGCCGGGCCAGCATCGACTGGACCGAGGCGATGTTGATGATCTTGCCCGCGCCCCGCGCGATCATGTGCCGCGCCACCGCCTGGCCCACGTTGAACACCGAGGTGATGTTGGTCTGCAGCAGTTTCTCGAATGCCTCGGGCAGAAAATCCTCCAAGGGGGTGCGATGCTGCATGCCCGCGTTGTTCACGAGGATGTCGATAGGGCCATGGTCAGCCTCATACCCGTCCACCGCCGCGCGCACCGCCGCATGGTCGGTGGCGTCAAACCGGAGCGTATCGGCCTGACCAAGCACTGATGCGGCCGCCGCGAGTTTGTCCGCATCGCGCCCGTTAAGAATGATCGCGGCGCCCGCCGCCTGCAGTCCGCGCGCCAGCGCAAGGCCGATCCCCTGCGACGATCCGGTGATGAGCGCGCGTTTTCCGGTCAGGCCGAAAAGGTTGGATATGGTTGTCATGTCACCCTTTTTTGCTCGACAGATCGCATATTCAACACCTATGATATCGTTATCAGGATTGTCAAGGCGATGGGTCAAATGAACAAGCCGGAAGTTTTGCAACTGGGTCCATATCCGCCATGGGACGAAGGTCCGCTGATGCAGGAGTATCGCGTCCACCGGTTGTTCGAAGAGGCCGATCCGATGGCCTGGGTCGCGGTGCATGGGGCCGGGGTTCGGGCGATCGCCACCAATGGCGGGCTGGGCGCACCCTCGGCGCTGATCGCGGCGCTTCCGTCGCTGGAGGTGATTTCGGTCTATGGCGTGGGGTATGACCAGATCGACCTGGACCTCTGCCGCGCCCGTGGGATCGCGGTGGGGAACACGCCCGATGTGCTGACCGACGATGTGGCAGACCTTTGTGTCGGGATGATATTGGCGCTGAACCGGGGAATGATCGGGGCGGATGCCTGGGTGCGGTCGGGTGACTGGGCCGCCAAGGGGGCCTATCCGTTGCAGCGCAAGGTCAGCGGGCGGCGCGCAGGCATCCTGGGGCTGGGGCGGATCGGCGAGGCCATCGCGCGGCGGCTTGCGGCCTTCGATATGACGATCAGCTATACGGCGCGGGCCCCCAAGGATGTGCCGGAGGGCTGGGCCTTTGTGCCCGATCCGGTGGCGCTGGCGCGGGGATGTGATATTCTGGTGGTGGCGCTGGCCGCCACAGCGGAAACACGGCACATCGTAGGGCGCGAGGTGATCGCGGCGCTGGGGCCGGAGGGGATGGTCGCCAATATCTCGCGGGCGGCGAATATTGATGAGGAGGCGCTGCTGGAGGCGCTGGAGACGGGCGCCCTGCGGGCGGCAGCGCTGGATGTGTTCGAGGATGAGCCGCGGCTGAACCCGCGCTTCGTGGCTTTGCCGAATGTGATCCTGCAACCGCATGCGGCCTCGGGCACGGTGGAGACGCGAAAGGCCATGGGCCAGATGATGCGCGACAATCTGGCGGCGCATTTCGCCGGGCGGCCGCTGATCGCGCGGGTGGTCTGAGGTGCGTGCCGTGGTGATCCATGCCGCGCACGACCTGCGCATCGAGGAGCGGCCGGTGCCCGAGCCGGGGCCCGGTCAGGTGCAGGTGCGGCTGGCGACGGGGGGGATCTGCGGGTCGGACCTGCACTACTACAACCACGGTGGGTTCGGTGCGATCCGGCTGCGCGAGCCGATGGTGCTGGGGCATGAGGTGGCGGGGCATGTTGCGGCGCTGGGGGCTGGCGTCACCGGGCTGGAGGTGGGGCAGCTCGTCGCGGTGTCGCCTTCGCGCCCCTGCGGAGCCTGCCGCTTTTGCCTGGCCGGGTTGCCGAACCAGTGTCTGCATATGCGGTTCTACGGGTCGGCGATGCCCTTTCCGCATATCCAGGGCGCGTTTCAGGAGCTGCTGGTGGCCGAGGTCGCGCAATGCGTGGCGGCGGACGGGCTGACACCGGGACAGGCGGCCATGGCGGAGCCGCTGGCGGTGTGCCTGCATGCCGTGGGGCGGGCGGGGCCTATGCTGGGCGCGCGGGTTCTGGTCACGGGCTGCGGGCCGATAGGTCTGTTGTGTATTCTGGCCGCGCGGCGGGCGGGCGCGGCAGAGATCGTGGCGACCGACATGACCGGGTTTACGCTGGAGATGGCACGGCGGGTGGGTGCGGACCGGGTGGTGAACGTGGCCGAGGATGCCGGGGCCTTGACCGATTACGGCGCGGAAAAGGGGCATTTCGGTGTGCTGTTCGAATGCTCAGGCGCAGCACCGGCGCTTGTGGCGGGGATCGCGGCCCTGCGCCCGCGCGGTGTGATCGTCCAACTGGGCCTCGGGGGCGACATGGCCCTGCCGATGATGGCCATCACCGCAAAGGAGCTGGAACTGCGCGGGTCGTTCCGGTTCCACGACGAATTCGCGCAGGGCGTGGCGTTCATGCAGGCGGGCCTGATCGACGTGACCCCACTGACGACGCATCATTTCCCGGTAGCCGACGCGGTCGCGGCATTCCAAACCGCAGGCGACCGCGCCCGCGCGATCAAGGTGCAGCTGATGTTTGGGGAGGGCGGCGCGTGAGTTTCTTCGAGGTGATTGACCCGGCCTTTGGCCGCTATGTCTTGGGCAATGCGCCGGTCAAGCGGCTGGCGACCGGGTTCGACTGGGTTGAGGGGCCGGTCTGGTTCGGCGATTACGGGTGCCTGTTGTTCTCGGACATCCCCAACGACCGCATCCTGCGCTGGACGCCCGAGGGCGGAGTGACGACCTATCGCGCCCCGTCCAACTATGCAAACGGCCATACCCGCGACCGGCAGGGGCGGCTGGTGAGTTGCGAACACGGGACCCGGCGGGTGACGCGAACGGAATGGGACGGGTCGGTGACGGTGATCGCCGAAGGCTTTGATGGCCGTCGGCTGAACAGCCCCAACGATGTGGTGGTGGCACGGGACGGCGGCATCTGGTTCAGCGACCCGCACTACGGGATCATGACCGACTACGAAGGGTTCAGGGCTGAACCGGAACTGCCCTGCAACGTCTATCGCGTGGATCCGGACGGCAGCATCGAGGCGATGGTGACCGACATGCGCTGCCCCAACGGGCTGGCTTTCTCGCCCGACGAGAGCCTGCTCTATGTCGCCGACACGGGGCATATGTTCAGCGATGATGCGCAACATATCCGGGTGTTCGACATGGCCATGGGGCGGCCCTTGAACGGGCGGCATTTCCACACCATCGACACGGGTTGCGCCGACGGGTTCCGGGTGGATACGGACGGCAATATCTGGTCCTCGGCCGCCGATGGGGTGCATTGCATCGCGCCTGACGGACGGCTGATGGGCAAGATCTTCGTGCCTGAACTGGTGTCGAATGTCTGTTTTGGGGGGCGGGCGAAGCATCGGCTGTTCATCACCGCGACGACGAGTGTCTATGCGGTAACGCTGAACCGCAGCGGGGCGCAGCTGCCCTGAGGGCGGCTTTTCGGCCGGGGGGTGTGGGCGAGGTTCAAGTGGGGTGGACTACCCCATGAGGCCCTGGTGCACAGATACGGGGGCAGGCGGGCCGCGCTCAGCCCCGGACAGAGTTAACCCAAGGCTTAAGTCGCGGATACCCTTCACCAAATCCATGGGATGTGTCCGCCTGGGGATTGTGAACCTCTGACCGTATGGCGATTTGCGAAACATACCCCAGCCGATGCGTCGGGTTCGGCTTGCCGCCGCGTCGCCGCCGGTTGCGCAGTTCAGACCCGGCGTCGTAGGGGCTATCAGACGTCGCGACGGTCGGCCTTGAATTCGGGGCGAGGTCCGAGTATTCCGCACGCATCTCAGGCACGGCAGGACAGCGACGATGGCAAATGCAAACCCACTTCAGTTTCTCCAGCAGGTGCGCGCGGAAGTGGGCAAGGTGGTCTGGCCCGCGCGGCGAGAGGTGCTCCTGACAACGGTCATGGTGTTCATCTTTGCGGCGCTGACGGCCACGTTCTTCTCGGTTGTCGATCTGGGGATACGCTGGGGCCTGAGCGTGATCCTGACCAGCGTGGGCTGAGGTAGCGTTTAAGCCTTGAATTCGCCCGGCCGGGGGGGTATCGCCGCCTGTGTTCGGGCAGTTGGGGCGCGCAATGATTCGTGTTGCGCGCTGTTTTCTGTTCCGGTCGGCGCGTCATGTGCTTGGAATATCAGGATTATCCCGGAAAACCGGGCCCGGGCAACCGGGGATGGGAAGGATGCGGCAGGCATGGCGAAGCGGTGGTATTCGGTAAGCGTGCTCTCGAATTTCGAGAAGAAGATTGCCGAACAGATCAAGACAGCCGTGGCAGAAGCGGGCCTTGAGGACGAGATCGAAGAGGTTCTGGTGCCTACCGAAGAGGTTCTTGAGGTCCGGCGCGGCAAGAAGGTGACGAGCGAGCGTCGTTTCATGCCCGGCTATGTGCTTGTGCGCATGGAGATGAGCAATCGCGGCTATCACCTGATCTCGTCGATCAATCGGGTGACGGGGTTCCTTGGCCCGCAGGGCAAGCCGATGCCGATGCGCGACGAAGAGGTGAACCAGATCCTGAACCGCGTCGAGCAGGGAGAGATCGCGCCGCGCAACCTGATCCGGTTCGACATCGGGGAGAAGGTGAAGGTCACCGACGGGCCCTTCGAGGGGTTCGAGGGAATGGTCGAGGAAGTGGATGAGGGTCACAACCGGCTCAAGGTGTCGGTGTCGATCTTCGGCCGTCCGACGCCGGTGGAACTGGAATTCACGCAGGTCACCAAGGGGGCCTGAGTGTGTGTCGTGGGAGGTGAGCGCCCGGTTTCGGGTGACGGACCGCACCACTAAACCGCGCATTTTTGGCGCAGTGATGAAGGAGAGGGCCAGATGGCCAAGAAGGTAATGGGCAGCCTCAAGCTGCAGGTGAAGGCGGGGCAGGCGAACCCGTCCCCGCCGGTGGGTCCGGCGCTTGGGCAGCGCGGGCTGAACATCATGGCATTCGTGAAGGAATTCAATGCCAAGACGGCCGACCTAGCGCCCGGCACGCCGACGCCGGTGATCATCACCTATTATCAGGACAAGTCGTTCAGCCTGGAATTCAAGACGCCGCCCGCGTCGTTCCTGCTCAAGCAGGCGGCGGGCCTGCCGCAGGTGGGCAAGCGCAACCGTGCGAAGGGTTCGGCCAAGCCGGGCCGAGATGTGGCTGGGTCGGTGACCGTGGCACAAATCCGCACGATCGCGGAGACCAAGATGAAGGATCTGAACGCCAACGACATTGAAGGCGCGATGCAGATCATCCTTGGTTCGGCCAAGTCCTGCGGCATCGACGTGAAAGGCTGATCAACATGGCACATGTGGCAAAACGCGTGAAGGCCGGCCGGGCCGTGGTCGAGGGCAAGGCGAACCTGAGCCTTGAAGAGGCGCTGAAACTGGTCAAGCAGGCGGCGACGGCGAAGTTCGACGAGACGGTTGAGATCGCGCTGAACCTCGGGGTCGATCCTCGGCATGCGGATCAGATGGTGCGTGGCGTGGTCAGCCTGCCGAACGGCACCGGCAAGACGGTGCGCGTGGCGGTGTTCGCGCGCGGGGCCAAGGCCGAAGAGGCCAAGGCCGCGGGTGCCGATATCGTGGGCGCCGAGGACCTGATGGAGACGATCCAATCCGGCAAGATCGAGTTCGACCGTTGCATCGCGACACCGGACATGATGCCGCTGGTGGGCCGTCTGGGCAAAATCCTCGGCCCGCGCAACCTGATGCCGAACCCCAAGGTGGGCACGGTGACGATGGACGTGAAAACGGCCGTCACCAATGCCAAGGGCGGCGAGGTCCAGTTCAAGGTGGAAAAGGCGGGCGTAATCCATGCCGGCGTGGGCAAGGTGAGCTTTGACGACGAGAAACTGGCGCAGAACGTGCGCGCCTTTGTCGATGCCGTCAGCCGCGCGAGGCCCTCGGGCGCAAAGGGCGCCTATCTGAAGAAGGTGTCGATCTCGTCCACGATGGGCGTGGGCGTGTCGGTCGATCTGTCGAGTGCGACCGCACAGGTCTGACACACGAAATTCCCGATGCGAAAGCAAAGGGTTGGCCGGGCGGAAAGGCCCGGTTCTGTCCGAGACGGCCGGTGGTGCGCAAACACCTTAATATCCTGCCTGAGATGGGGAACGAGGCGGATTTGCCCGCAAGGGTGGCTCTGGTTTCGGGAAGCATCGCGGACCCGAAGGCCCCGGCGCGCAAGCGGCGGGGGTGACATGAGCCGGGGGGGAAACCCCCCAACCTTGGAGTGAAACTGTGGATAGAGCCCAGAAAGAAAAGCTGGTCGAGGAACTCGGCCAGATCTTCGAAAGCTCTGGCGTCGTGGTGGTTGCCCACTACGCGGGCGTCACGGTGAAACAGATGCAGGACCTGCGCGCGCGGATGCGCGACGTGGGCGGGTCCGTGCGCGTGGCCAAGAACAAGCTCGCCAAGATTGCCCTGGAAGGGAAACCCGCCGTCAAGATGGGTGACCTTCTCACGGGCATGACCGTGCTGACCTATTCGGAAGACCCCGTCGCTGCGGCGAAGGTCTGCGAGGCCTATGCCAAGACGAACGACAAGTTCGTCATCCTTGGCGGGGCCATGGGCAGTGCGATCCTTGACCCTGCCGGAGTGAAGGCCGTCGCCTCCATGCCGTCGCGTGAGGAGCTTATCGCTTCGATCGTGGCGTGCCTTGGGGCGCCTGCGTCGGCACTTGCCGGGGCCATTGGCGCGCCTGCGTCGAACATCGCAAGCATCCTGTCCACCATCGAGGAGAAGGCAGCCGCCTGATCCTTTGTCGCCCGCGTGGGTTGATCCCCCTGCGTCGGACCCCATCTTATCAAGAACGGAAATGAAAATGGCTGATCTGAACAAACTCGCCGAAGACATCGTGGGCCTGACCCTTCTTCAGGCACAGGAACTGAAAACGATCCTCAAGGACAAGTATGGCATCGAACCCGCTGCCGGTGGCGCGGTGATGATGGCGGCCGGTCCCGCTGCGGCTGCAGCGGCTCCGGTCGAGGAGCAGACCGAGTTCGACGTCGTGCTGCTGGAAGCCGGCCCGAACAAGATCAACGTGATCAAGGAAGTGCGCGCGATCACCGGTCTGGGCTTGAAAGAAGCCAAGGACCTCGTGGAAGCGGGCGGCAAGGTGAAGGAGCAGGTCGCCAAGGCCGATGCCGAAGCCGTGAAGAAAAAGCTCGAAGAGGCCGGGGCCAAGGTCGAGCTGAAGTGATCTGTCGGGTGCCGCGCGCATCCTGACATAGCGAACATTGGACCGGGTCCGGCATCTGCCGGGCCCGGCCCCGTCTGTCTGACGACCCGCCTCCTGGCGGGGGGCCTTGAACCGGGCCCTCCCCCCGGGTGCGGCAACGGGTTCGGGAGCCTTCCGGTGGGACGGGGGGCGTGAATAGAACCTTGCCCCCTCTCGCAAACGGTGTGTGCCCGTGCCCCCGACGGCCACTCGCCCGCGAAACGACGAAAGGTGACCTAGAGCATGGCGCAGTCCTACGTTGGCCAGAAACGTATCCGGCGGTATTTCGGCAAAATTCGTGAAGTGCTGGAGATGCCGAACCTCATCGAGGTTCAGAAATCCTCCTATGACCTGTTCCTGCGCTCTGGCGACGGCGACAAGCCCGCCGATGACATGGGCATCCAGGGCGTGTTCCAGTCGGTGTTCCCGATCAAGGATTTCAACGAGACGGCCGTGCTGGAGTTCGTGAAATACGAGTTGGAAAAGCCGAAATACGACGTCGACGAATGCCAGGCGCGCGACATGACCTATGCCGCACCCCTGAAGGTGACGCTGCGCCTGATCGTGTTCGATGTGGATGAGACGACCGGGGCGCGGTCGGTCAAGGACATCAAGGAGCAGGACGTCTATATGGGCGACATGCCTCTGATGACGTCGAACGGCACGTTCATCGTGAACGGGACCGAGCGCGTGATCGTTTCCCAGATGCATCGCAGCCCCGGCGTGTTCTTCGACCACGACAAGGGCAAGACGCACAGCTCGGGCAAGCTGTTGTTCGCATGCCGGATCATTCCCTATCGCGGGTCGTGGCTGGATTTCGAGTTTGACGCCAAGGACGTGGTATTCGCCCGCATCGACCGCCGCCGCAAGCTGCCGGTGACGACGCTGCTTTATGCCCTCGGCATGGACCAGGAAGGCATCATGGATGCCTATTACGAGACTGTCAGCTACCGCCACATCAAGAACAAGGGCTGGGCGACCAAGTTCTTCCCCAAGCGTCTGTCGGGCACGCGGCCCAACTATGACCTGGTGGACGCGGCCACCGGCGAGGTGATCCTGAAGGCGGGTGAGAAGGTGACGCCGAAGATGGCAAACACCTGGGCCAAGGAGGGCGATATTGCCGAACTGCTGGTCCCGTTCGACAATATCCTGGGCAAGTATGTGTCCAAGGACATCATCAACGAGGAAACCGGCGAGATCTGGGTTGAGGCCGGCGACGAGCTGACCATGGAATATGACCGCGACGGCACGCCCAAGGGCGGCTCGGTCAAGCTGCTGCTGGACCAGGGGATCACGGATGTTCCGGTGCTGGACATCGACAACGTCAACGTCGGCCCCTACATCCGCACGACGATGGCGGTGGACAAGAACATGGGGCGCGACACCGCCCTGATGGACATCTACCGCGTGATGCGCCCCGGTGAGCCGCCGACGGTGGAAGCCGCGAGCCAGCTGTTCGACACGCTGTTCTTCGACAAGGAACGCTATGACCTGTCGGCCGTGGGTCGCGTCAAGATGAACATGCGTCTGGCGCTGAAAAAGCCCGACACGCAGCGCACGCTGGACCGCGAGGATATCGTGTCCTGCATCCGCGCGCTGACCGAACTGCGCGACGGCAAGGGCGAGATCGACGACATCGACCACCTCGGCAACCGCCGCGTGCGGTCGGTGGGTGAGCTCATGGAGAACCAGTATCGCGTGGGCCTCTTGCGGATGGAACGGGCGATCAAGGAGCGGATGAGCTCGGTCGAGATCGACACGATCATGCCGCAGGACCTGATCAACGCCAAACCGGCGGCGGCGGCGGTGCGGGAATTCTTTGGTTCCAGCCAGCTTTCGCAGTTCATGGACCAGACCAACCCCCTGTCGGAAGTCACCCACAAGCGCCGCCTCTCGGCCCTCGGGCCGGGCGGTCTGACCCGTGAACGCGCGGGCTTTGAAGTGCGCGACGTGCACCCGACCCACTATGGCCGTATGTGCCCGATCGAGACGCCGGAAGGCCAGAACATCGGCCTGATCAACAGCCTCGCCACCTTTGCGCGAGTGAACAAGTATGGCTTCATCGAAACCCCGTATCGCCGTGTCATCGACAACAAGGTGACCGATGAGGTCGTCTATATGTCGGCGACCGAGGAGATGCGGCACACCGTGGCGCAGGCCAACGCGGCGCAGGACGCCGAGGGGCATTTTACCGATGACCTGATCTCGTCGCGCAAGGGCGGCGAGTTCATGCTGAACCCGTCGGACGCCATCGACCTGATCGACGTGTCGCCGAAACAGCTGGTGTCGGTGGCGGCCTCGCTGATCCCGTTCCTCGAGAATGACGACGCAAACCGGGCGCTGATGGGATCGAACATGCAGCGCCAGGCGGTGCCATTGCTGGAATCCGACGCGCCCTTCGTGGGCACGGGGATCGAGGCGGTGGTGGCCCGCGACAGCGGTGCGGCGATCATGGCGCGGCGGTCGGGCATCATCGACCAGGTCGATGCGCAGCGGATCGTCGTGCGCGCGACCGAGCTGATGGAGCCGGGCGAGCCTGGCGTGGACATCTACCGCCTGCGCAAGTTCAAGCGGTCCAACCAGTCGTCCTGCATCAACCAGCGCCCGCTGGTGAAGGTGGGCGATACCGTGTCGCGCGGCGAGGTTATCGCGGACGGCCCCTGCACCGATCTGGGAGAGCTGGCGCTTGGCCGCAACGTGGTCGTGGGCTTCATGCCCTGGAACGGCTACAATTATGAGGACTCGATCCTGATCTCAGAGCGCATCCTGCGCGATGACGTGTTCACCAGCATCCACATCGACGAATACGAGGTGGCTGCGCGGGACACGAAGCTGGGGCCGGAAGAGATCACTCGCGACATTCCCAACGTCGGTGAAGAGGCGCTGCGCAACCTTGACGAGGCGGGCATCGTCTATATCGGGGCCGAGGTGCAGCCGGGCGACATCCTGGTGGGCAAGATCACCCCCAAGGGCGAAAGCCCGATGACGCCGGAAGAAAAGCTGCTGCGCGCGATCTTCGGCGAAAAGGCATCGGATGTGCGCGACACCTCGCTGCGTCTGCCGCCGGGGGCCTATGGCACCATCGTCGAAGTGCGTGTGTTCAACCGCCACGGCGTAGACAAGGACGAACGCGCCCTGCAGATCGAGCGCGAGGAAGTCGAACGCCTTGCACGCGACCGGGACGACGAGTTGGCGATCCTGGAGCGAAACATCTATTCGCGCCTGAAATCGCTGATCCTGGGCCGCGTGGCGGTGAAGGGTCCGAAGGGCGTCAAGGCCGGGTCGGAGATCACCGAAGAGCTGCTCGGCACGCTGAGCCGTGGCCAGTACTGGCAGCTTGCTCTCGGCGAAGAGGCCGAGGCCAAGGAGGTCGAGGCGCTGCACGATCAGTACGAGGCACAGAAACGCGCGCTGGACCTGCGCTTTGAGGACAAGGTGGAAAAGGTGCGCCGCGGCGATGACCTGCCCCCAGGCGTGATGAAGATGGTCAAGGTTTTCGTCGCGGTGAAGCGCAAGCTGCAGCCGGGCGACAAGATGGCCGGGCGTCACGGCAACAAGGGCGTGATCTCCAAGGTCGTGCCGATGGAGGACATGCCGTTCCTCGCCGATGGCACCACGGTTGACCTTGTGCTGAACCCGCTGGGTGTGCCGAGCCGGATGAACGTGGGCCAGATTCTGGAAACCCACATGGGCTGGGCTGCGCGCGGCCTTGGCATCAAGATCGACGAGGCCTTGCAGGCTTATCGCCGGTCGGGCGACCTGTCCCCGGTGCGCGAAGCGATGCGGATCGCCTATGGCGACGAGACCTATGATGCGGCATTTGCCGACCGGAGCGAGGATGACTTCCTTGAGCTGGCGGGCAACGTGACCAAGGGCGTGCCGATCTCGACCCCCGTGTTCGACGGGGCGAAGGAGGCGGACGTGAACGATGCGCTGCGGCGGGCCGGGTTCGACCAGTCGGGGCAGTCGGACGTGTTCGACGGGCGGACGGGCGAGAAGTTCCAGCGCAAGGTGACGGTGGGCGTGAAATACATGCTGAAGCTTCACCATCTGGTGGACGACAAGCTGCACGCGCGCTCAACGGGGCCCTACAGCCTCGTCACACAGCAGCCGCTGGGCGGCAAGGCCCAGTTCGGCGGCCAGCGTCTTGGAGAGATGGAGGTCTGGGCGCTGGAGGCTTATGGCGCCGCCTACACCTTGCAGGAGATGCTGACGGTGAAGTCGGACGATGTGGCGGGCCGGACCAAGGTCTATGAGAGCATCGTCAAGGGCGAGGACAACTTCGAGGCCGGGGTGCCGGAATCGTTCAACGTCCTTGTCAAGGAAGTGCGGGGCCTTGGCCTCAACATGGAACTCCTGGATGCGGAGGAGGAGTGAGGCGCAAATCTTTTCGAAAAGATTTGCAAATTCCTTCGAAGGAATTTGCCGCCAACTTCTGACCGCAGCCCTTCAATTGGGAAGATGAAATGAACCAGGAACTCTCGACCAACCCGTTCAACCCGGTTGCCCCGATCAAGACCTTCGACGAGATCAAGATCTCTCTGGCCTCGCCTGAGCGGATTCTCTCTTGGTCCTATGGCGAGATCAAGAAGCCGGAGACCATCAACTACCGCACCTTCAAGCCCGAGCGGGACGGGCTGTTCTGCGCCCGCATCTTCGGGCCTATCAAGGACTACGAATGCCTCTGCGGCAAGTACAAGCGCATGAAGTATCGCGGCGTCGTCTGCGAGAAATGCGGCGTGGAGGTCACGCTGCAGAAGGTGCGCCGAGAGCGGATGGGGCATATCGAGCTTGCCGCCCCCGTCGCCCATATCTGGTTCCTGAAATCGCTGCCCAGCCGCATCGGCCTGATGCTGGACATGACGCTGCGGGACCTGGAGCGGATCCTCTATTTCGAGAACTACGTGGTGATAGAGCCGGGTCTGACCGACCTGACCTATGGCCAGTTGATGACCGAAGAGGAATTCCTCGACGCGCAGGACCAGTATGGGGCGGATGCCTTTACCGCCAATATCGGCGCCGAGGCCATTCGCGAGATGCTGGCGGCAATTGATCTGCAAGCGACGGCGGACCAGTTGCGCGAGGATCTGAAAGAGGCGACGGGCGAGCTGAAGCCCAAGAAGATCATCAAGCGGCTGAAGATCGTGGAGAGTTTCCTCGAATCCGGCAACCGCCCGGAATGGATGGTGCTGACGATCCTGCCGGTGATCCCGCCGGAACTGCGCCCGCTGGTGCCGCTGGACGGTGGCCGCTTTGCCACGTCCGACCTCAACGACCTCTACCGCCGTGTCATCAACCGCAACAACCGCCTGAAGCGGCTCATTGAGCTGCGCGCGCCCGACATCATCGTGCGCAACGAAAAGCGGATGCTGCAAGAGGCGGTGGATGCCCTCTTTGACAACGGCCGCCGTGGCCGCGTCATCACCGGCACCAACAAGCGGCCGCTGAAATCGCTCTCGGACATGCTGAAGGGCAAGCAGGGCCGGTTCCGCCAGAACCTTCTGGGCAAGCGCGTGGACTTTTCGGGCCGGTCGGTCATCGTGACCGGGCCGGAGCTGAAGCTGCACCAGTGCGGGTTGCCCAAGAAGATGGCGCTGGAGCTGTTCAAGCCCTTCATCTATTCGCGGCTGGAGGCGAAGGGGCTGTCCAGCACGGTAAAGCAGGCAAAGAAACTTGTCGAAAAGGAACGCCCCGAGGTTTGGGATATCCTGGACGAGGTGATCCGCGAACACCCGGTCCTGCTGAACCGCGCGCCGACGCTGCACCGTCTGGGCATCCAGGCCTTCGAGCCGATCCTGATCGAAGGCAAGGCGATCCAGCTGCATCCGCTGGTCTGTTCGGCCTTCAACGCCGACTTCGACGGTGACCAGATGGCGGTTCACGTGCCCCTGTCGTTGGAAGCCCAGCTTGAGGCCCGCGTTCTGATGATGAGCACGAACAACGTGCTCTCGCCCGCCAACGGCGCGCCCATCATCGTGCCCTCGCAGGACATGGTTCTGGGCATCTATTACGTCACGATGGAGCGCAAGGGCATGGTCGGCGAGGGCATGGCCTTTGCCGATATCGACGAGGTGGAGCACGCGCTGTCCCAGGGCGTGGTGCACCTGCATGCCAAGATCAAGGCGCGCATCAAGCAGATCGACGAAGAGGGCAACGAGGTCTGGCGCCGGTTCGACACCACGCCGGGCCGCCTGCGGCTGGGCAACCTGTTGCCGCTGAACGCCAAGGCTCCGTTCGACCTGGTGAACCGCCTCTTGCGCAAGAAGGACGTGCAGACGGTTATCGACACCGTCTATCGCTACTGCGGCCAGAAGGAATCGGTGATCTTCTGCGACCAGATCATGACGCTCGGCTTCCGCGAGGCGTTCCGCGCGGGCATTTCCTTCGGCAAGGACGACATGCTGATCCCCGACACCAAGTGGCCGATCGTGAACGGCACGCGCGACCAGGTGAAGGAGTTCGAAACCCAGTATATGGAGGGTCTGATCACCCAGGGCGAGAAGTACAACAAGGTCGTCGATGCCTGGTCGAAATGCTCGGACAAGGTGGCGGCCGAGATGATGGCCGAAATTTCTGCCGTCCGGGTGGACGAGAACGGAGCCGAGAAGGAGCCGAACTCGGTCTACATGATGTCCCACTCCGGGGCCCGGGGTTCGCCTGCGCAGATGAAACAGCTTGGAGGGATGCGGGGCCTGATGGCCAAGCCGTCGGGAGAGATCATCGAGACGCCGATCATCTCGAACTTCAAGGAAGGTCTGACCGTTCTTGAATACTTCAACTCCACCCACGGGGCGCGCAAGGGCCTTGCGGATACGGCGCTGAAGACGGCGAACTCGGGCTATCTGACGCGCCGTCTGGTGGACGTGGCGCAGGACTGCATCGTTCGGTCGCATGACTGCGGCACCGAGAACGCGATCACGGCGGTGGCTGCGGTAAACGATGGCGAGGTTGTGTCGAGCCTGGCCGAGCGGGTGCTGGGCCGGGTGGCTGCCGATGACATCGTCGTGCCGGGCACCGACGAGGTGATCGTGGCGCAGGGCGAGCTGATCGACGAGCGGCGCGCGGATGCGATCGGTGCGGCCAACGTGCAATCGGCGCGCATCCGCAGCCCGCTGACCTGCGAGGCCGAAGAGGGCGTCTGCGCCATGTGCTATGGCCGGGATCTGGCACGCGGGACGCTGGTGAACCAGGGCGAGGCGGTGGGGATCATCGCCGCGCAGTCCATCGGTGAGCCGGGCACGCAGCTGACGATGCGGACCTTCCACATCGGCGGCATCGCGCAGGGTGGCCAGCAGTCCTTCCTGGAAGCCAGCCAGGAGGGCCGGATCGAGCTGCGCAACGCGAACCTCTTGGACAACACCAGCGGAGAGGCCATCGTGATGGGCCGGAACATGTCCATCGCGATCATCGACGAAAACGGGCAAGAGCGCGCGTCGCACAAGGTGACCTATGGCGCCAAGGTGCATGTGAAGGATGGCCAGGCGGTGAAACGCGGGGCGAAGCTCTTCGAATGGGACCCCTATACCCTGCCGATCATCGCCGAAAAGGGCGGTGTGGCGCGGTTCGTGGACCTCGTGTCGGGCATCTCGGTGCGTGAGGACACCGACGAGGCGACAGGCATGACGCAGAAGATCGTGTCGGACTGGCGCTCGGCCCCGCGCGGCAATGACCTGAAACCGGAGGTCATCATCATGGACGCGGCGACAGGCGAGCCGGTGCGTGGCGAGACGGGCAATCCGATCAGCTACCAGATGTCGGTCGATGCCATCCTGTCGGTCGAGGACGGGCAGGACATCAAGCCCGGCGACGTGATCGCGCGAATCCCGCGCGAAGGTGCCAAGACCAAGGACATCACTGGCGGTCTGCCGCGCGTGGCGGAACTGTTCGAGGCGCGGCGGCCCAAGGATCACGCGATCATCGCCGAGACCGACGGCTATGTGCGGTTCGGCAAGGACTACAAGAACAAGCGGCGCATCACGGTGGAACCCGTGGATGAGACGCTGACGGCCGTTGAATACATGATCCCCAAGGGCAAGCACATTCCGGTTCAGGAAGGCGACTTCGTCCAGAAGGGCGATTACATCATGGATGGCAACCCCGCGCCGCATGACATCCTGCGCATCTCGGGGATCGAGGCGCTGGCCAACTACATGATCGACGAGGTGCAGGACGTGTATCGCCTGCAAGGCGTGAAGATCAACGACAAGCATATCGAGGTGATCGTGCGGCAGATGCTGCAGAAGTTCGAGATCCTCGACAGCGGCGACACCACGCTGCTGAAAGGCGAGCACGTCGACAAGGCCGAGCTTGACGAGGAGAACGCAAAGGTGGAGGCGCGCGGGATGCGGGCCTGCACGGCAGAGCCGATCCTCCTGGGCATCACCAAGGCGTCGCTGCAGACCCGCAGCTTCATCTCGGCCGCGTCGTTCCAGGAAACCACGCGGGTGCTGACCGAGGCATCGGTGCAGGGCAAGCGGGACAAGCTGGTGGGCCTGAAGGAGAACGTGATCGTGGGTCGGCTGATCCCGGCGGGCACGGGCGGGGCGACCACGCGGTTGAAGAAGATCGCGACCGACCGCGACCAGCAGGTGATCGACCTGCGCCGGGCCGAGGCCGAGCAGGCCGCGGCGCTGGCCGCCCCGATGGACGAGGTGATCGACGTCGAGGACGAGTCCGGTCTGGTGGAGACGGTGGAGAGCCGCGACCTCTGATCCCGCCCGATCCGGCATGACCCTGACCCCGCCGCCCAACCGGGCGGCGGGGTTTTTTCGTGGGGATTGCGGGTGTCCCACGGTGGGACAGGTTTCGGGCCCAATGGATTCAGAGGGTTGGCTGACGGAATTTACCGCTTGTTCATTCTTTCGGGAATCGGGCGCGGTGGCGGTCCGACGCGCAACCTGCGCGGGGGCGCTGTGGCTTGTCCTTCGCGGGTGGTCAGGATAGGCCGGGGCGCTGTGCCACATGCGAGGTCCGCCTTGATCCTGTCTGACAACGCCCGGGGGGTCGGCTTCATGTGCATCGCCATGGCGGCCTTTACCGGCAATGACGCGCTGATGAAGGCGGTGACGGAAACGGTGCCCTTGATGCAGGCCATCCTGATCCGGGGCGCGCTGTCGGCGGCGATGCTGCTGGCGCTGGCAAGCGTGGTGGGGGGTATCCATCTGGCGCTGCCCAAGGCCGACCGGGGCAAGCTGGGCCTGCGCACGCTGGCGGAGCTTGCGGCGACGCTGACATTCCTGACCGCGCTGATGCACATGCCGCTGGCCAATCTGTCGGCGATCTTGCAGGCGCTGCCGCTGGCGGTGACGCTGGCGGCGGCGCTGGTTTTTGCCGAGCCTGTGGGCTGGCGGCGGATGTCGGCCATTGCGGTGGGGTTTGTGGGGGTCCTCATGATCGTTCGGCCGGGGACGGCGGGGTTCGATGTGTGGTCGGTGGTGGGCGTGGTGTCGATGCTGTGCGTCGTGGTGCGCGATCTGGCGACGCGGCGGCTGTCGGTGGGCCTGCCCTCGGTCACGGTGGCGTTCTACACGGCGGTGGCGGTGGGCCTGATGGGGGCGGCGGGGGTGGCGCTGCAGATGGTGCAGGGAACGGGCTGGCAGCCGGTGGGGCAGGGGGCGATGGTGCGGCTTGCAGGGTCCTCGGCCTTGCTGGTGTTCGGATATCTGTTCATCGTCAAGGCGATGCGGGCGGGGGACGTGGCGATGGTGGCGCCGTTCCGCTATACCTCGCTGTTGTGGGCGATCTTGCTGGGATGGCTGGTGTTCGGCACGCTGCCCGATGCGCTGACCTGGGCGGGGGCGGCGCTGATCGTGGCGTCGGGTCTGTTCACCTTCTGGCGCGAGGCGCGGCTGAGGCGTTCACACGCTTGACACATGGGCGTCGTAGGCGCAGGGACCGGGCCGGAGGCAGGCGCAAGGAGGGTCGCCATGGGTGGCGTCAGCATCGTGATCCCCATGCGCAACGAGGCAGAGAACATCGCTGCGCTGATCGACGGGATCGAGGCGGCGCTGGCGGGCGAGCCGTTGCGCGAGATCATCGTGGTGGATGACGGATCGACGGATGGGGCAGGGGCGGTGGTGGCGGGCCGGATGGCCGTGGTGCCCCATCTGCGGCTCTTGCGGCATCCGGTATCGGCGGGGCAGAGTGCCGGGGTTCACAGCGGGGTGCTGGCCGCGCGGCATGATCTGGTCTGCACGCTGGACGGCGACGGGCAGAACCCGCCGGGCGAGTTGCCCAAGCTGATCGCGGCCTATCGCCGTGGGGGCGTGGGGCTGGTCGCGGGGCAGCGGGAGGTGCGGCAGGACACATGGTCCAAGCGCATGGCCTCGCGCTTTGCCAATCGGGTGCGGGGCTGGGCGCTGGCGGATGGCACGCGCGACACCGGCTGCGGGCTCAAGGCGTTCGACCGCGATGCCTTTCTGGCGCTGCCCTATTTCGACCATATGCACCGCTATCTGCCCGCGCTCTTTGGCCGGGCGGGCCATGCGGTGGCGCATGTGGACGTGGCGCATCAGGCGCGGGGGGCGGGGCGGTCGAACTATTCCAACATCCAGCGCGGGCTGGTGGGGGCGGTGGACCTTTTGGGGGTCATGTGGCTGATCCGGCGCAAGAAACGTGCGGAGGCGGTGGAAAGCCCGCAGCCCCTGGGAGCAAGGGAGCCCCGGCATGGATAGGTTGATGGCGATCCTGCATGTGGGATCGCAGGCGGAACTGTGGTGGGTGATGTTCGGGCTGGCGGGGCAGTTGTTGTTCACCGCGCGGTTCCTGATCCAGTGGATCGCGAGCGAGAAGAGCCGCAAGTCGGTGATCCCGGTGGCATTCTGGTATTTCAGTCTGGCGGGGGGCATGGTGCTGTTCGCTTATGCCGTCTATCGCCGCGATCCGGTGTTCATATTGGGCCAGTCGATGGGGCTGGTGATCTACGCACGCAACCTGTGGTTGATCTATGGTGAGCGCAAGCGTGCAGAAATCTGAGGGCGCCGGGTGGCTGCGGCCTGCGGCGTCCATCGTGGGCGCGATCACGCTGGCGCGGCTGGTGCTGCTGGCGTTTGACCGGACGGATCTGTTTGTCGATGAGGCGCAATACTGGCTTTGGGGCCAGAGTCTGGACTGGGGGTATTACTCCAAGCCGCCGCTGATCGCCTGGGTGATCCGGGGGGTGACGGGGCTGGCCGGGTCGGATGCGGTGTTCTGGGTGCGGATGCCGGGGGCTGTGCTGCACGGGATCACGGCGATGGTGCTGGGGGCGGTGGCGGCGGCGCTGTTCGGGGGGCGGGCGGCGGTGGTGACGGCGGCGGGCTATGCGACGCTGCCGATGGTGGCGGTGGGGTCGTTCCTGTTCTCGACCGATACCGTGATGCTGCCCTGTCTGGCGGTGTCGCTGTGGGCATGGTTGCGCGTGGTGCGGGGTGGGGGCCTGGGGTTCGCGGCGCTGGCGGGCGCGGCGCTGGGGCTGGCGGTGATGGCGAAATATGCCGGGGTTTACGGGCTGATCGGCTATGCGCTGGCGGCGGTGCTGGTGCCGGGGTGGCGCGCGGGGTGGCGGCATTGGGCGGTGATGGGGGCGCTGGCCCTGGTGGTGGTGGCGCCCAACATCGCGTGGAACCTGGCGCATGACATGACCACGCTGGCGCATACGGCGGACAATGCGCGCTGGGTGCGCGGCGGGGTGGCGCTGCGCCCGGGCGAGATGCTGGGGTTCTGGGCCGCGCAGCTGGCGGTGGTGGGGCCGGTGGTTGCGCTGGCCTTTGTGCTGCGGGTGGCGGGGGCGCGGGGCGATGCGCTGGCGCTGGCGGTGATGGCGCTGGTGCCGCTGGCGGTGGTGACGGTGCAGGCGCTGTTGGGGGGGGCAAATGCGAACTGGGCGGCGGCGGGGTGGCTTTATGGCGCGGTGCTGGCCTTTGGCTGGCTGGCGGGGCGGCCGGTGTGGCGGGCGCTGTCGTTCGGGGTGAACGGGCTGGCGGCGGTGGCGGTGCCGCTGCTGGCGGCGATGCCCTGGGTGACGGTGGGCGATCAGGTGGTGATGGCGCGGTATCTGGGCCGCGCGGCGCTGAGCGAGGCGGCGATCGCCGCGGCGCGGGGGCAGGGGGCGGCGATCCTGGCCGACCGGCGCGATGTGCTGGCGGATCTGTTCCACACCGGGCGGGACGCGGGCGTGGCGGTGTTCGCGCCGCCGCCTGCGGGCCGGCCAGGGAATTTCTACGAGCAGGTGCATGCGCTGCCCGACCCCGCCCCCGCGCCGCTGCTGCTGGTGGCCGAGGCTGCCCCGGACTGCGCGCGCGACCTTGGCGCGCATGACGGGGCGGGGGGGGCTTACCGCAAGCTCGGCTTGCGGTTCTGGCTGCTGGAGGAGGGCTGCGATGCCGGGCGCTGACAGTCGCCCGCTGCTGGTCTGGGCCGGGGCGATGGTGCTGGCGGCGCTGGTGTTCACGCTGTGGCCGGGGATCGACCTGTGGGTATCGGGGTTTTTTTACGGGCCTGACGGGTTTGCGGCGGCGCGCTGGGGGATCGTGGAGGGGGTGCGCCGTCTGATGTGGCAGGTCAGCGAGGCGGCGATTCTTGTGGCGTTGCTGGGCTTGGGGCTGGGGCTTGCCACGGGGCGGCCGGCGCTGTGGCTGCCCGCGCGGCTGTGGGGGTTCGTGCTGGCGGTCTATGCGGTCGGGCCGGGTGTTTTGGTGAACCTGCTGCTGAAGGAACACTGGGGGCGGGCGCGGCCCGACACGGTCGAGGCGTTCGGCGGCGGGTTGAAGTTTACCGCGTCGCTGAATCCGGCGGCGGAATGTGCGCGCAACTGTTCCTTCGTTTCGGGCGAGACGGCGTCAGCCGCGGCGCTGGCGGTTGGCATGGTTGTGGTGCTGCGCCACTTGCGCCCGCGGATCAGCCAGGCGATATGGCGGGCGGGGCTGGCCTTTGCGGCGGGGGTTGTCGTGCTGGGCATGGCCACGCGGCTGATGGTGGGGCGGCACTTCCTGTCGGACGTGACCTTCGCGGTGCTGATCGTGCTGGGGGTGGCGCTGATGCTGGACCGGCCGTTCCGCGCGGGGCTGGTGGCGGTGTCGAAAGACACGCGAAACCGGGGGGTGCCCGTGTTGACAACCCCCGCGACTCCCCCTATACGGCGCGACACCTGACAGGGCACTGGCTTTTGCAGGGTATCTGAACCGAAGTGGTCACGATCCGGGCCCTGTTGCCCCGATCCTCTGGAATTCCACCGCGTCGTCCCTGCGATTGGGGACGAGGGCGGTATTTTCGTTTGCGGACGCGCAGACGGGCGAAGCGCCCCCCGGGGGGCATGAACGGGTTGAAGAAGGGCGAGACACCTTATGCCGACGATCCAGCAGCTGATCCGCAAACCGCGGGAGCCGAACGTGAGAAAGTCCAAGTCGCAGCACTTGGAAGGTTGCCCGCAAAAACGCGGCGTCTGCACGCGCGTCTACACCACAACGCCGAAAAAGCCGAACTCGGCCATGCGGAAGGTTGCCAAGGTGCGCCTGACCAACAGCTTTGAGGTCATCTGCTATATTCCCGGCGAAAAGCACAACCTGCAGGAGCACTCGGTCGTGCTGATCCGCGGGGGCCGCATCAAGGACCTTCCCGGTGTGCGCTACCATATCCTGCGCGGCGTTCTGGATACCCAGGGCGTCAAGGACCGTCGTCAGCGCCGGTCGAAATACGGCGCCAAGCGTCCGAAGTGAGGTATTGAGAGATGTCCCGTCGTCACGCCGCCGAAAAGCGCGATATCCTGCCCGACGCCAAATATGGCGACACGGTGCTGACCAAGTTCATGAACAACCTGATGGTGGACGGCAAGAAATCCGTCGCCGAAACGATCGTCTATTCCGCGCTGGAGCGGGTGCAGACCCGGCTGAAGCGCGAGCCGATCCAGGCGTTCCACGAGGCGCTGGAAAACGTGAAGCCTTCAGTCGAGGTGCGGTCGCGCCGCGTGGGCGGAGCCACCTATCAGGTCCCCGTGGAAGTGCGCACCGAGCGTCGCGAGGCGCTGGCGATCCGCTGGCTGATCATCGCGGCGCGCAAGCGCAACGAGAACACGATGGAGGAACGTCTGGCCGCCGAACTGGCCGACGCCTGCAACAACCGCGGGACCGCGGTGAAAAAGCGTGAAGACACCCACAAGATGGCCGACGCGAACAAAGCGTTCAGCCATTACCGCTGGTAAAGGACCGCGATCATGGCCCGCGAATATCCGCTGAACCGCTACCGCAACTTCGGGATCATTGCCCACATCGACGCGGGCAAGACCACGACGACAGAGCGGATCCTGTATTACACCGGCAAGACCCACAAGATCGGCGAAGTGCACGATGGTGCCGCGACGATGGACTGGATGGAGCAGGAGCAGGAGCGGGGGATCACCATCACCTCGGCGGCGACCACGACCTTCTGGCAGCGCCAGGTCGATCCGGGCACCAGCGACGGCAAGGATAAATACCGGTTCAACATCATCGACACCCCCGGCCACGTGGATTTCACCATCGAGGTGGAACGCTCGCTGGCCGTGCTCGATGGGGCCATCGTTCTGTTGGACGGGAACGCGGGCGTCGAGCCGCAGACTGAAACGGTGTGGCGTCAGGCTGACCGCTACAAGGTTCCGCGGATCGTGTTCGTCAACAAGATGGACAAGACCGGTGCCGATTTCTTCAAATGCGTGCGCATGATTGCCGAGCGCACGGGAGGCATTCCGCTGCCGGTGCAGATTCCGATCGGTGCCGAGGATCAGCTGGAAGGCATCGTCGATCTGATCACGATGGAAGAATGGGTCTATGAGGGCGAGGATCTGGGCGCGTCCTGGACGCGCGGTCCGATCCGCGACAGCCTGAAGGAGACGGCGCAGGAATGGCGCTACAAGTTGCTGGAAACCGCCGTCGAACAGGACGATGCGGCGATGGAGGCGTATCTTGAAGGCAACGAGCCTGACGAAGAGACGCTGCGCAAGCTGATCCGCAAGGGCACGCTGGCCATCGACTTCGTGCCGGTGCTCTGCGGATCGTCGTTCAAGAACAAGGGCACGCAGCCCATGCTGAACGCGGTGATCGATTTCCTGCCGGATCCCTTGGACGTGCCGCCCTATGTAGGCTTTGCGCCGGGCGACGAGACGGAGACGCGCAACATCGAGCGGTCGGCGGATGATGATCAGCCCTTCTCGGGCCTCGCGTTTAAGATCATGAACGACCCGTTCATGGGCACGCTCACCTTCACCCGGATCTATTCGGGCCAGGTGAAGAAGGGCGACCAGATCCTGAACGCGACCAAGAACCGCAAGGAACGCATCGGCCGCATGGTGATGATGCACGCGAACAAGCAGGAGGAAATCTCCGAGGCGTTCGCGGGCGACATCATGGCGCTGGCGGGGCTGAAGGAAACCACCACGGGCGACACGCTGTGCGATGCGGCCAAACCGGTGGTTCTGGAAACCATGACCTTCCCGGTGCCTGTGATCGAGATCGCGGTGGAGCCGAAAACCAAGGCCGACCAGGAAAAGATGGGCATTGCCCTGGCACGTCTGGCGGCCGAGGACCCGTCCTTCCGGGTGGAGACCGACATCGAAAGCGGCCAGACCATCATGAAGGGCATGGGCGAATTGCACCTGGACATCCTGGTTGACCGGATGCGCCGCGAGTTCAAGGTCGAGGCCAACATCGGTGCGCCGCAGGTGGCTTACCGCGAGACGATCAGCCGCGAGCACGAGATCGACTATACCCACAAGAAGCAGACCGGCGGCACGGGGCAGTTCGCCCGCGTGAAGCTGATCATCTCGCCGACCGAACCGGGCGAGGGATATTCCTTCGAATCGAAGATAGTCGGCGGTGCCGTGCCCAAGGAATACATCCCGGGTGTCGAAAAGGGCATCAAGTCGGTGATGGATTCGGGGCCGCTGGCCGGGTTCCCGGTGATCGACTTCAAGGTGCAACTGGTTGACGGTGCGTTCCACGACGTGGACTCCAGCGTTCTGGCCTTCGAGATCGCGGCACGCGCCGCGATGCGCGAGGGCATGAAGAAGGCCGGCGCGAAGCTGCTGGAGCCGATGATGAAGGTCGAGGTGGTGACACCCGAGGAATACACCGGCGGCGTGATCGGTGACCTGACAAGCCGTCGCGGGATGGTGCAGGGCCAGGACAGCCGTGGCAACGCCAACGTCATCACGGCGATGGTGCCGCTGGCGAACATGTTCGGCTACATCAACACGTTGCGGTCCATGTCGTCGGGCCGCGCGGTGTTCTCGATGCAGTTCGACCATTACGATGCCGTGCCGCAGAACATCTCGGACGAGATCCAGAAGAAATACGCATGACGGTGCGGCGGGGAACGCCCCGCCCTACCACCCCGTAGGGTGGGGTTTCACCCCACCGCCACCGACTGATTTGAGGAGATACCCCCATGGGTAAGGCAAAGTTCGAACGCAACAAGCCGCATGTGAACATCGGGACCATCGGTCACGTTGACCACGGCAAGACGACGCTGACGGCGGCGATCACGAAGTATTACGGCGAGTTTCGGGCCTATGACCAGATCGACGGCGCGCCGGAAGAGCGGGCGCGGGGGATCACGATCTCGACCGCGCATGTGGAATACGAGACGGCGAACCGCCATTACGCGCATGTCGACTGCCCCGGCCACGCCGACTATGTGAAGAACATGATCACGGGTGCGGCGCAGATGGACGGCGCGATCCTGGTCTGTGCGGCCTCGGACGGCCCGATGCCGCAGACGCGCGAACACATCCTGTTGGGCCGCCAGGTGGGTATCCCCTACATGGTGTGCTACATGAACAAGATCGACCTCGTGGATGACGAGGAGCTGGTCGAGCTTGTGGAGATGGAGCTGCGCGAGCTGTTCTCCAGCTACGACTATCCGGGCGACGACATCCCGATCGTCAAGGGCTCGGCCCACCAGGCGATGATCGGCGAGCGCAAGGACATCGGCGAGGACAGCATCCACGCCCTCCTGAAGGCCGTGGACGAGTATATCCCGACGCCCGCGCGCGCCATCGACCAGCCGTTCCTGATGCCGATCGAGGATGTGTTCTCGATTTCCGGTCGGGGCACCGTGGTCACCGGCCGGATCGAGCGCGGCGTGATCAACGTGGGCGACGAAGTGGAGATCGTGGGCATCCGCGACACCAAGAAATCGGTGTGCACGGGTGTGGAGATGTTCCGCAAGCTTCTCGACCGGGGCGAGGCGGGCGACAACGTGGGCGTGCTGCTGCGCGGGATCGACCGCGAGGGGGTGGAGCGCGGGCAGGTGCTGTGCAAGCCGAAATCGGTGAACCCGCACACGCAGTTCGAGGCCGAAGCCTATATCCTGACCAAGGAAGAGGGCGGCCGGCACACGCCGTTCTTCGCCAACTACCGTCCGCAGTTCTATTTCCGCACGACCGACGTGACGGGAACGGTGCAACTGCCGGAAGGCACGGAAATGGTGATGCCGGGCGACAACCTGAAGTTCAACGTGGAACTGATCGCGCCCATCGCCATGGAAGAAAAACTGCGCTTCGCCATCCGCGAAGGCGGCCGCACCGTCGGCGCAGGCGTCGTGTCGAAGATCCTGAAGTAACGATGGCCCCCCATCCCAAACGGGGTGGGGGCAACCGTCGGCCCGTTTTTTGAATGTGGGGTGGGGGACACCCACCCACCCTGCCGAGGACAGACAGATGCAAGGTCAAACCATCCGCATCCGGCTCAAGGCCTTCGATTACCGCGTGCTGGATGCCAGCACCGCGGAGATCGTTTCGACGGCCAAGCGCACGGGCGCCACGGTGCGCGGGCCGATCCCGCTGCCGAACAAGATTGAGAAATTCACGGTTCTGCGTGGTCCGCACATCGACAAGAAGTCGCGCGACCAGTGGGAAATCCGCACGCACAAGCGCCTGCTGGATATCGTGGACCCGACCCCGCAGACGGTGGACGCGCTGATGAAGCTCGACCTCGCGGCGGGCGTCGATGTCGAAATCAAAGTGTAAGGGGGGCAACGAGATGCGCTCCGGCGTGATTGCAAAGAAGCTGGGCATGACCCGGCTGTTCATGGCAGACGGACGGCAGGTGCCGGTGACCGTTCTGCAACTGGACAACCTGCAGGTGGTGGCACAGCGCACCGCCGAGCGTGACGGCTATACCGCCGTGCAGCTTGGCGCGGGTGCGGCCAAGGCCAAGCGGACGACCGCCGCGATGCGCGGGCATTTCGCCCGGGCAAGCGTCGAGCCCAAACGCAAGATCGCGGAATTCCGCGTGACCCCCGACTGCCTGATCGGCGTCGGCGAGGAGATCACGGCGGACCACTATTTTGCGGGCCAGTTCGTCGATGTGGCCGGGACGAGCATCGGCAAGGGCTTTCAGGGCGCGATGAAGCGGCACAACTTCGGCGGTCTGCGGGCCAGCCACGGGGTGTCGGTGTCGCACCGCTCGCACGGCTCGACCGGTCAATGCCAGGACCCCGGCAAGGTGTTCAAGGGCAAGAAAATGGCCGGCCACATGGGGGCCGTGCGGGTGACCACGCAGAACCTGCAGGTCATAAAGACCGACAGCGACCGTGGCCTGATCATGGTCAAGGGCGCGGTGCCCGGCTCTGCGGGCGGTTGGGTGACGATCAAGGATGCGGTGAAGAAGGCCGTGCCGGAGAACGTGATCCGCCCTGCGGCCCTGCGTTCGGCGATGAAGGCGGCGCAAGAGGCGGCCGAGGCGGCTGCGGCTGCGGCTGCGGCTGAAGAAGCTGAGCGTGAGGCTGCTGCGGCAGCCGACCGTCTGGCAGCCGAACAGGCGTCAACTGCCGCGTCCGCGGCGGCCGATGCCGAAGGGGGTGAAGCATGAAACTCGATGTGATCACGCTGGACGGCGGCAAGGCCGGAGAGATCGACCTGGACGAGGCGCTGTTCGGCCTGGACCCGCGCGCGGACGTCCTGCACCGGGTTGTGCGCTGGCAGCGGGCGAAGGCCCAAGCCGGCACCCACTCGACGCTGACGCGCGGCGAGGTGTCCTATTCGACCAAGAAGATCTATCGCCAGAAGGGCACCGGCGGCGCGCGCCACGGGTCCAAGAAGGCCCCGATCTTCCGTCACGGTGGTGTGGTGAAGGGCCCGGTGCCGCGCAGCCATGAGCATGACCTGCCCAAGAAGTTCCGCGCCCTCGGCCTGCGGCATGCGCTGTCGGCCAAGGCCAAGGCGGGCGAGCTGGTAATCATCGACTCGCTGGCGTTCGAGACGCCCAAGACCGGCGCGCTGGCCAAGGCCGCCGCGAACCTGGGCTGGAAGCGGGTGCTGATCATCGATGGTGCGGAGGTCAACGAGAACTTCGCGCTGGCCGCCCGCAACATTGAGACCATCGACGTGCTGCCGTCGATGGGGGCCAATGTCTACGACATCCTGCGCCGTGACCAGCTTGTGATCACGCGGGCGGGGGTCGAGGCGCTTGAGGCCCGTCTGGGAAAAGGTGACCTGAAATGACCGCGAAACCCGAACATTACGACCTGATCAAGAAGCCGATCATCACCGAAAAGGCCACCATGGCGTCCGAGCATGGCGCGGTGGTGTTCCAGGTGGCGATGGATGCGACCAAGCCGCAGATCAAGGAAGCGGTGGAGGCTGTCTTTGGCGTGAAGGTCAAGGCGGTGAACACCTCGATCCTGAAGGGCAAGGAAAAGAAGTTCCGCGGCCGCCCCGGCAGCCGGTCGGACCGCAAGAAAGCCTATGTGATGCTTGAAGAGGGCAACACCATCGACGTGACCACGGGCCTCTGATAGAAGCCCGCGAATCCTGCGGCCCCGGCTTTCCGGGGCCTTGGTTTTTACTGGAAATCCTGGGGGCGCGTTGTCCCCGATAGCTAACGGAAGACAGAAAGCATGGCACTCAAGTCGTACAAGCCGACGACGCCTGGCCAGCGCGGGCTGGTTCTGATCGACCGTTCGGAGCTGTGGAAAGGCCGTCCTGTCAAGGCCCTCACCGAGGGTCTGATCAAGACGGGCGGACGCAACAACACCGGACGCATCACGATGTGGCACAAGGGCGGGGGGGCCAAGCGGCTTTACCGCGTCGTCGATTTCCGCCGGACCAAGCACGACATGGCGGCGGTGGTCGAACGCATCGAATACGATCCGAACCGGACGGCCTTTATCGCCCTCGTGAAATACGAGGACGGCGAGCTTGCCTATATCCTGGCGCCGCAGCGCCTCGCGGTGGGTGACAGCGTGATCTCGGGCGCCAAGACCGACGTGAAGCCCGGCAATGCGATGCCGTTCAGCGGCATGCCGATCGGCACGATCGTGCACAATGTCGAGTTGAAACCCGGCAAGGGCGGCCAGATGGCGCGGGCGGCGGGCACCTATGCGCAGTTCGTGGGCCGCGATGGAGGTTACGCGCAGATCCGGCTGTCGTCGGGTGAGTTGCGGCTGGTGCGGCAGGAGTGCATGGCGACGATTGGCGCGGTGTCGAACCCGGACAATTCGAACCAGAATTTCGGCAAGGCGGGCCGGATGCGCCACAAGGGCGTGCGCCCCACGGTGCGCGGCGTCGCGATGAACCCGATCGACCACCCGCATGGCGGCGGCGAAGGCCGCACGAGCGGAGGCCGTCACCCGGTGACACCTTGGGGCAAGGGCACCAAGGGCAACCGGACCCGCAAGGCCAAGGCCTCGGACGCGCTGATCGTCCGGTCGCGGCACGCCAAGAAGAAGGGACGCTGATCCATGGCACGCTCTATCTGGAAAGGCCCCTTCGTTGACGGCTTCGTGCTGAAGAAGGCGGAGAAGGCCAAGGAAAGCACCCGCAACGAGGTCATCAAGATCTGGTCGCGCCGGTCCACCATCCTGCCGCAGTTCGTGGGGCTTACCTTTGCCGTCTACAACGGCAAGAAGCATATCCCGGTGGCGGTGACCGAAGAGATGATCGGCCAGAAGTTCGGGGAATACAGCCCGACGCGAACCTTTTACGGCCATGCCGCCGACAAGAAAGCGAAGAGGAAGTAAGCCATGGGCAAGGACAAGAATCCCCGCCGCGTGGAAGAGAACGAGGCCATGGCGATCACGCGCATGCTGAAGACCTCGCCGCAGAAACTGAACCTTGTGGCGGGTCTGATCCGCGGCAAGAAGGTGGACAAGGCGATGGCCGACCTCGTGTTCTCCAAGAAGCGAATCGCGCAGGACGTGCTGAAATGCCTGCGCTCGGCCGTGGCGAATGCCGAGAACAACCACGGCCTCGACGTCGATGAACTGGTGGTGGCCGAGGCCTGGTGCGGCAAGAACATCACGCTGAAGCGGGGGCGCCCGCGGGCGCGTGGCCGGTTCGGCAAGATCATGAAGCCCTTCAGCGAAATCACCATCAAGGTGCGTCAGAAAGCGGAGACCGCGTAATGGGACAGAAGGTCAACCCCATCGGGATGCGCCTGCAGGTCAACCGCACCTGGGACAGCCGCTGGTTCGCGGAGTCCAAGGATTACGGCAACCTCTTGCTGGAGGACCTGCGGATGCGCGAGTTCATCCACAAGGAGGCCAAGCAGGCCGGCATCTCAAAGGTGATCATCGAGCGGCCGCACAAGAAGTGCCGCGTGACGATCCATGCCGCCCGTCCAGGCGTCATCATCGGCAAGAAGGGCGCGGATATCGAAGGTCTGCGCAAGAAGCTGATGGCATTCACGAAGTCGGAACTGCACCTGAACATCGTGGAAATCCGCAAGCCGGAACTAGATGCACAGCTTGTGGCCGAGAGCATCGCGCAGCAGATGGAGCGCCGCGTCTCGTTCCGCCGCGCGATGAAGCGGGGCGTTCAGAACGCGATGCGCATGGGGGCGCTGGGGATCCGGGTCAACGTGGGCGGGCGTCTGGGCGGAGCCGAGATCGCGCGGACCGAATGGTATCGCGAGGGCCGGGTGCCGCTGCACACGCTGCGGGCCGACATCGATTATGCGACCGATGAGGCGACGACGCCTTACGGGATCATCGGCGTGAAGGTCTGGATCTTCAAAGGGGAAATCCTGGAGCATGATCCGCAGGCCCATGACCGCCGCCTGTCCGAGGCGCAGGAAGGCCCCGCCCCGCGCGGTGCCCGCCGCGACCGCGAACGCGCGTAAGGGAGAGAAAAGATGCTGCAACCCAAACGGACGAAGTTCCGCAAACAGCACAAGGGCCGGATTCACGGTGAGGCGAAGGGCGGCTTCATGCTGAACTTCGGCACCTTCGGCCTGAAATCGACCGAACCCGAGCGTGTGACCGCGCGGCAGATCGAGGCGGCCCGCCGCGCGATCACCCGCCACATGAAGCGCCAGGGCCGCGTCTGGATCCGGATTTTCCCGGATGTTCCGGTCTCGTCCAAGCCTACCGAGGTGCGGATGGGTAAAGGGAAAGGTTCGACCGACTACTGGGCGGCCAAGGTGAAGCCCGGCCGCATCATGTTCGAGATCGACGGCGTGAGCGAGGAGATCGCGCGCGAGGCGCTGCGCCTGGGGGCCATGAAGCTGCCGGTCCTGACGCGGGTCGTGGTGCGCGAAGACTGGTAAGGTTGGGTGCAACCCGATCCTTCGGATGGCCCTGCCGGTCGCGGCAGGGCCTTTTCATGGGGGCGGGGCGTGATTGTACTTGCCCTTGGCCTAAAGCGTCTGTATTGCGGCACATCTGCGATTTCTGGCCACGGGAATCGCTTATACCTCATTGATCCACCAGGCGACGGGTTACCCGGTAACGGGGCCTTCTGGTGATTGTGTAAAGGAAGACCGGCGATGGACGCCACCGAACTGCGCAACAAGACGCCCGACCAGCTGCGCGACAGCCTGGTTGCGTTGAAGAAGGAGGCGTTCAACCTGCGCTTCCAACAGGCCACCAGCCAGCTTGAGAACACCGCGCGGATGCGTGCCGTGCGCCGCGACGTCGCGCGAATCAAGACCTTGTTGAACGAAAAGGCCGCGCAAGCGGCCGCGAACTGAGGGAGCGGACGATGCCCAAGCGCATTCTGGCAGGCACTGTCACCAGCGACAAGAACGAGCAGACGATCACCGTTCTGGTCGAGCGTCGCTTCAAGCACCCGTTGCTGCAAAAGACCGTGCGGAAATCCAAGAAATACCGCGCCCATGACGAGCACAACACCTACAAGGTCGGCGATGCCGTCCGCATCGAGGAATGTGCGCCGATTTCGAAAACGAAACGCTGGACGGTGGTGACCGAAGCTTCGGCTTGATCCCTGCCGTCTCATCGAAACCCCAGGGCACGGCCCTGAAGGTCGGGAGACTAGACTATGATCCAGATGCAGACCAATCTGGATGTTGCTGACAACTCCGGCGCGCGCCGGGTGCAGTGCATCAAGGTTCTGGGCGGTTCGCACCGCCGCTACGCTTCGGTCGGCGACATCATCGTGGTGTCGGTGAAAGAGGCGATCCCCAAGGGGAAGGTGAAGAAGGGCGACGTGCACAAGGCCGTCGTCGTGCGCACCGCCAAGGAAGTGCGCCGCGAGGATGGCACCGCCATCCGGTTTGACCGCAACGCCGCCGTCATCCTGAACAAGCAGGGCGAGCCTGTGGGCACCCGCATCTTCGGGCCGGTGGTGCGCGAGTTGCGCGCCAAGAACTTCATGAAAATCATCAGCCTTGCGCCGGAGGTGCTCTGATGGCCGCGAAACTGAAAAAGGGCGACAAGGTCATCGTGCTGGCCGGCAAGGACAAGGGCAAGCAGGGCGAGATTACCGCCGTGATGCCTGATGCCGGGAAGGCCATCGTGGAGGGCATCAACATCGCCATCCGCCACACCAAGCAATCCGCGCAGGGGCAGGGCGGCCGCATCCCCAAGGCGATGCCGATCGACCTGTCGAACCTTGCGATCATGGACGCCAACGGCAAGGCCACGCGCGTCGGCTTCCGCATCGAGGGTGATGCCAAGGTCCGCTATGCCAAGACCACGGGGGAGACCATCTGATGCTGGACACCGCCACCTATACCCCGCGGCTGAAAGCGGTCTATCAGACCAAGCTGCGGCCCGCGCTGAAGGAAGAGTTCAGCTACAAGAACGACATGCAGATCCCGCGTCTGGACAAGATCGTCCTAAACATGGGCGTGGGCGAGGCCGTGAAGGACACCAAGAAGGTGAAGACCGCTGCCGAGCAGCTGACCCTGATCGCGGGCCAGAAGGCCGTCATCACCCATGCCAAGAAATCCATCGCGGGTTTCCGGGTGCGCGAGCTGATGCCGCTGGGCTGCAAGGTCACGCTGCGCGGCGACCGGATGTATGAATTCCTGGACCGCCTGATCACCATCGCCCTGCCGCGCGTCCGCGACTTTCGCGGCGTGAAGGGCAATTCCTTCGATGGCCGGGGCAACTATGCCATGGGCCTGAAGGAACAGATCGTGTTCCCCGAGATCGACTTTGACAAGGTCGATGACGTGCTGGGGATGGACATCATCATCTGCACCACCGCCAAGACGGACGCCGAAGCCAAGGCGCTGTTGAAGCATTTCAACATGCCCTTCGTGAACTGAGCGGGAGGAGAGAGACATGGCAAAGAAATCCATGGTGAACCGCGAAGTGAAGCGCGCGAAGCTGGTCAAGCAGCACGCGGCAAAGCGGGCCACCCTGAAAACGGTCATCTATGACCAGACGAAACCGATGGAAGAGCGGTTCCGCGCCACGCTGAAGCTTGCGCAACTGCCGCGCAATTCCTCGGCCACGCGGATCCACAATCGGTGCCAGTTGACGGGTCGTCCGCACGCCTATTACCGCAAACTCAAGCTCAGCCGCATCATGCTGCGGGATCTCGCCTCGTTCGGCCAGATCCCCGGCATGGTGAAGTCGAGCTGGTAGGGAGGGCAGGACATGATGATGAACGATCCTCTGGGCGATATGCTCACCCGCATCCGCAACGCGCAGATGCGCGGGAAGTCCACCGTCTCGACGCCCGCGTCGAAGCTGCGGGCCTGGGTGCTGGACGTGCTGGCCGACGAAGGCTACATCCGCGGCTATGAGCGCAAGGACAGCGACAATGGCCAGGGTGAGCTGGTGATTTCGCTGAAATACTACGAGGGCACGCCCGTCATCCGTGACGTGAAGCGCGTGTCCAAGCCCGGCCGCCGGGTGTACATGTCGATCAAGGACATCCAGCCCGTGCGCAACGGTCTGGGTGTGTCGATCCTGTCCACGCCCAAGGGCGTGATGTCGGATGCGCATGCACGCGCTGCCAATGTTGGCGGCGAAGTGCTGTGCACCGTGTTCTGAGGAGGGTGGGATGTCTCGTATCGGCAAGAAACCCGTGACCCTGACCAAGGGCGTGACCGCCTCGGTGTCGGGTCAGACGATCGAAGTGAAAGGGCCCAAGGGCACCCGCAGCTTTACCGCCACGGACGACGTGACGCTGACCATCGACGGCGATGTGGTCAAGGTCACCCCGCGCGGCACCTCCAAGCGCGCGCGCCAGCAATGGGGAATGGCGCGGTCGATGGTGGACAACCTCGTGCAGGGCGTCAGCACCGGCTTCAAGAAAGAGCTGGAGATCCAGGGCGTGGGCTACCGCGCCGCGATGGCGGGCAATGTGCTCAAGCTGTCGCTGGGGTATAGCCATGAGGTCAATTTCGAGGTGCCCGCCGGTGTGACGGTGACATCGCCCAAGCAGACGGAAATCGTGATCGAGGGGATCGACCAGCAGCTGGTCGGCCAGGTCGCCGCGAACATCCGCGAATGGCGCGCGCCCGAGCCCTACAAGGGCAAGGGCATCCGCTACAAGGGTGAGTTCATCTTCCGCAAGGAAGGCAAGAAGAAGTAAGGATCGGGAACATGGCAAATTCAAAGCGAGAGCTGTTCCTGAAGCGCCGGATGCGCGTGCGGAACAAGTTGAAGGCGATGTCGTCGGGCCGGTTGCGCCTGTCGGTGCATCGGTCGTCGAAGAACATCAGCGCGCAGCTGATCGACGACGCGCAGGGCGTGACGGTTGCGGCCGCCTCGACCCTGGAAAAGGACCTGGGGTTCTTCGGCAAGAACAATGTCGAGGCCTCGGCAAAGGTCGGCGCGGCGATTGCCGAGCGGGCAAAGAAGGCGGGGGTCGAGGAGTGCTATTTCGACCGTGGCGGTTTCCTCTTTCACGGCAAGATCAAGGCTTTGGCCGATGCTGCCCGTGAAGGCGGACTGAAGTTCTGAGGAGCATGACAAATGGCAGAACGTGACAACCGCCGCGACAACAACCGCCGCGATGATCGCCGGGACGAGAACCCCGAGTTTCAGGAACGTCTGGTGGCGATCAACCGGGTGTCCAAGACCGTGAAGGGTGGGAAACGCTTCGGCTTTGCTGCCCTCGTGGTGGTGGGCGACCAGAAGGGCCGCGTGGGCTTCGGCAAGGGCAAGGCGAAGGAAGTGCCCGAGGCGATCCGCAAGGCCACCGAACAGGCGCGCCGCAGCCTGATCCGCGTGCCGCTGAAGGACAGCCGCACGCTGCACCACGACATGGAAGGCCGCCATGGTGCGGGCAAGGTCGTGATGCGCACCGCCGTGGCGGGGACCGGCATCATCGCCGGCGGCCCGATGCGCGCCGTGTTCGAGATGCTGGGCTTGCAGGACGTGGTGGCGAAATCCATCGGATCGCAGAACCCTTACAACATGATCCGTGCGACCATCGACGGGTTGAACAAGGAAACCAGCCCCCGGATGGTCGCGCAGCGTCGCGGCAAGAAGGTGGCCGAGATCCTGCGCCGCCCCGAGGCCGCGGCCGAGCCCGCCGCCGAGGCCGCAGCCGAAACCGTGGAGGCCTGAGCATGACCGACGCGCCGAAAAAGACCATCGTGGTGCAGCAGGTGGCATCCGCCGCCCGCCGCCCCGCCAAGCAGACCGCGACCCTGAAGGGTCTGGGCCTGAACAAGATCCGCCGCACCCGCGAGCTTGAGGATACGCCCTCGGTCCGTGGCATGGTGAACTCGATCTCGCACCTCGTGCGGATCGTCGAAGAGCGCGGCTGAGGCCGCAAGGGGGGCCTGGCCCGCCGATCAACCCGCGTTCGGCCCGGATGTCGCTATCGGGGTCGCATCCGGCAAAGGAGTAGCGACATGAAACTGAACGAACTTTCCGACAATCCCGGCGCTGCGAAGAAGCAAAAGCGTGTGGCGCGTGGCCCCGGTTCGGGCAAGGGCAAGACCGCAGGGCGCGGGATCAAGGGGCAGAAGTCGCGCTCGGGCGTGGCGCTCGGGGGCTACGAGGGCGGGCAGATGCCGCTCTATCGCCGCCTGCCCAAGCGCGGGTTCAACAAGCCGAACCGCCTGGAATATGCCGTGGTCAACCTGGGCCTGATCGAGAAATTCATCGCGGCCGGGAAACTGGATGCGGGTTCCGAGATCACCGAGGATGCGATCATCGCGGCTGGCCTGACCTCGCACAAGCGGGACGGGATCCGGGTGCTGGCCAAGGGCGCGATCACCGCCAAGGTCAACCTGGTGGTCACCGGGGCCTCTGCCAGCGCCATCGCGGCGGTCGAGGCGGCGGGCGGCACGATCACGGTCAAGGCACCGGCAGCGGCTGCGGCGGCATAAGCGCCAGATACCGGGTTGTGAGCGGTCGCAGGACCGCCTACATCCCTGACAGTCTTTCGCGCCGCCGACCGGAAGAACGGTTCGGCGGCGTTTCCCATATCGCCCGCGGAGAATGAACAGCATGGCATCGGCAGCGGAACAGATGGCGGCCAACCTGTCCTGGGGGGCGCTTGGCAAGGCCGTCGACCTGCGGCAGCGGATTTTCTTCACCGTCGGGCTGCTGATCGTCTATCGGCTTGGCACCTACATCCCGGTGCCCGGCATCGACGGCACGGCGCTGCGGTCCTTCATGGAGGATCTGACGACCGGCATCGGCGGCATGCTGAACATGTTCACCGGCGGGGCGATCAGCCGGATGGGCATCTTTGCCCTGGGGATCATGCCCTATATCAGCGCCTCGATCATCGTGCAGCTGCTGGGCTCGATGGTGCCGAAGTTCGAGCAGCTGAAGAAGGAAGGCGAGCAGGGGCGCCGCAAGCTGAACCAATACACGCGCTATGGCACGGTGTTCCTCGCGACGTTCCAGGCCTACGGCATCGCGGTATCGTTGCAGTCGGGTGAGCTTGTGACCAACCCCGGCTGGTTCTTCATCGCGTCCTGCGTGATCACGCTGGTGGGCGGCACGATGTTCCTGATGTGGCTGGGCGAGCAGATCACGGCGCGGGGCATCGGCAACGGGATCAGCCTGATCATCTTTGTGGGCATCGTGGCCGAGATTCCGGCGGCCCTTGCGCAGTTCTTCAGCCAGGGCCGGTCGGGCGCGCTGTCGCCTGCGGTGGTGGTGGGTGTGCTGGTCATGGTGGTGGCGGTGATCGCCTTCGTTGTGTTCATGGAGCGCGCGCTGCGCAAGATCACCATCCAGTATCCGCGTCGGCAGGTGGGGATGAAGGTCTATGACGGCGGGTCATCGCATCTGCCGGTCAAGGTAAACCCGGCGGGGGTGATCCCGGCGATCTTTGCCTCGTCGCTCTTGTTGCTGCCGGTGACGGTTTCGACCTTTTCGGGCCAGCAGACCGGGCCCGTGATGTCCACGATCCTGGCCTATCTGGGGCCTGGGCAGCCGCTGTATCTGTTGTTCTACGCGATCATGATCGTGTTCTTTTCCTACTTCTACACGGCCAACGTGGCCTTCAAGGTGGAGGAGGTGGCCGAAAGCCTGAAGAACCAGAACGGGTTCATCGCGGGCATCCGGCCGGGCAAGAAGACCGAGGAATACCTGGATTACGTGGTGACGCGCATCCTGGTGCTGGGCTCGCTCTATCTGGTCGCGGTGTGCCTCTTGCCCGAGATTCTGCGCAATGAACTGGCGATCCCGTTCTATTTCGGGGGGACTTCGGTGCTGATCGTCGTGTCGGTGACGATGGACACGGTGAACCAGGTGCAATCGCATCTGCTGGCGCATCAGTATCAGGGGCTGATCGAGAAATCGCAGCTGCGCGGGCGCAAGAAGCCCACGACCGGGGGCACCCGGCCACCCTTGCGGCGCTGAAGGAGCGGGGGCATGGCGAACATCATCCTTCTGGGCCCCCCCGGCGCGGGCAAGGGCACACAGGCGCGGCGGCTGGAAGAGGCGCGGGGGATGGTGCAACTGTCCACCGGCGACATGCTGCGCGCCGCGCGCAATTCGGGCACGGAGTTGGGGCAGCTTGTGGCCGGGGTGATGGACCGCGGCGAGTTGGTCACGGACGAGATCGTCATCGGCCTGATCGAAGAGCGGATGGCGCAGGGCTCGTCCGGCGGGTTCATCTTCGACGGATTTCCGCGCACGCTGCGGCAAGCGGATGCGCTGGGGGACCTTCTGGCCCGGATGGGGCAGTCTCTGGATGCGGTGATCGAGATGCAGGTGGATGACGCCGTGCTGGTGGCGCGCGTTACCGGGCGGTTCACCTGCGGGAACTGCGGCGAGGTCTACCACGATACCACCCGGCCGACGAAGGTGGCGGGCGTCTGCGATGCCTGCGGATCGAGCGATTTGCGGCGTCGCGCGGATGACACCGAGCAGGCATTGCGCACGCGTCTGATGGAATATTACAAGAAAACCTCGCCGCTCGTCGGATACTATTATGCCAAGGGCGCGCTGAGCACGGTGGATGGCCTTGCCGATGTCGAGGCGGTGGAGGTCGCGGTGGCGGCGGTTCTTGACGCCACATCTTGACAGGCGAGCCAATTCCTGAACGGCCGCTTGACGTCCATGGAGAAAGCCCCTAAGGCACAGCGTCCCGCAGGGGAATCGTTCGCTATGACGCTGTCATGGGCCGGAACGGATCGAGGGGTGGCCCATGGACCGCCCCGGTTGTGAAAAAAGGTTCCGGCATCACGGAACCGCAACGAAAGGACGATGCGCATGGCACGTATTGCTGGCGTCAACATTCCGACCGCGAAACGGGTTCCGATCGCGCTGACCTATATCACCGGCATCGGGCCGCATACGGCCGACCTGATCTGCGCCGCCGTGGGGATCGACCCCGCGCGCCGCGTGAACCAGCTGTCGGATGCCGAGGTTCTGTCGATCCGCGAGCATATCGACGCGAACTTCACCGTCGAGGGCGACCTGCGGCGCGAGACGTCGATGAACATCAAGCGGCTGATGGACCTTGGCTGCTACCGCGGCCTGCGTCACCGCAAGGGCCTGCCCGTGCGAGGCCAGCGGACGCATACCAATGCGCGCACCCGCAAGGGCCCGGCCAAAGCCATCGCCGGCAAGAAGAAATAAGGGGGGGCATCCGATATGGCACGCGATCCGAAGGGCGCCGCCCGCGTCAAGAAAAAAGAACGCAAGAACATTGCCGCCGGCGTGGCACATGTGAACTCGTCGTTCAACAACACCAAGGTGCTGATCTCCGACGTGCAGGGCAATGCGATTGCCTGGTCGTCGGCGGGCACCATGGGGTTCAAGGGCAGCCGCAAATCCACGCCCTATGCCGCCCAGATGGCCGCCGAGGATGCCGGCCGCAAGGCGCAGGAACACGGCGTGCGCACGCTGGAGGTTGAGGTCCAGGGCCCAGGTTCGGGCCGCGAATCCGCGCTGCGGGCACTCGCCGCCGTGGGCTTTACCATCACCTCGATCCGCGATGTGACGCCGATGGCCCACAATGGCTGCCGTCCGCCGAAGCGCCGCCGCGTCTGACGACGCTCTGCATTGCCGGGCCGCGTGCATCCGCCGCGGCCCGGATTCGTTATTTTACCTCGGGCGTCCGCCGCTTACGGGACATGGGCAGCGGGCTGGAATGGAGGCGACACGCATGATCCACAAGAACTGGCAGGAACTGATCAAGCCCGCGCAATTGATCGTTAAACCGGGCCCGGATGCGAACCGGACCGCCACAGTCATCGCCGAGCCGCTGGAGCGTGGGTTCGGCCTGACGCTGGGCAACGCGCTGCGGCGCGTGCTGATGTCGTCGCTGCAGGGCGGTGCCATCACCAGCGTGCAGATCGACAACGTGCTGCACGAGTTTTCCAGCGTTGCGGGCGTGCGCGAGGACGTGACCGACATCGTGCTGAACCTCAAGGGCGTCGCGATCAAGATGGAGGTCGAGGGGCCCAAGCGCCTGTCGATCTCGGCCAAGGGCCCCGGCGTGGTGACGGCTGGGGATATCAGCGAATCGAACGGCATCGAGGTGCTGAACAAGCATCACGTGATCTGCCATCTGGACGACGGGGCGGACGTGTTCATGGAACTGACGGTGAACACCGGCAAGGGCTATGTCGCGGCCGACAAGAACCGCCCCGAGGATGCGCCCATCGGCCTGATCCCGATCGACGCTATCTACTCGCCGGTGAAGAAGGTCAGCTATGAGGTGCAGCCCACCCGCGAGGGGCAGGTGCTGGACTATGACAAGCTGACCATGAAGATCGAGACGGACGGCAGCCTGACCCCGGACGATGCCGTGGCCTATGCCGCGCGCATCCTGCAGGACCAGCTGTCGATCTTTGTCAACTTCGACGAACCCGAGCAGGCCGGCAAGGCCGAGCTGGACGCCGGGCTGGAGTTCAACCCGCTGCTGCTGAAGAAGGTGGACGAGCTGGAGCTTTCGGTGCGTTCGGCCAACTGCCTGAAGAACGACAACATCGTCTATATCGGCGACCTGATCCAGAAGACCGAGGCCGAGATGCTGCGGACCCCCAACTTTGGCCGCAAGTCCTTGAACGAGATCAAGGAAGTGCTGTCGGGCATGGGCCTGCATCTGGGCATGGAGGTCGAGGACTGGCCGCCGGAGAACATCGAGGATCTGGCCAAGCGCTTCGAGGACCAGTTCTGAGGAAAGGGTGGGGTGCAACCCCACCCTGCGAAAATGCCCGGGCTGCCGGGGAAAGACTGGGCCATCCGGCCCCAAGGTGAGCGGGGCCGCACGAGGACCCGCCGGACAAAGCAAAAAACCCGATAGGAGTTTATCATGCGTCACTCTCGCGGCTACCGCCGCCTCAACCGAACCCATGAGCACCGCAAGGCGCTGTTCGCCAACATGTCTGGCAGCCTGATCGAGCACGAGCAGATCAAGACGACTCTGCCCAAGGCCAAGGAACTGCGTCCGGTCATCGAAAAGCTGATCACTCTGGCCAAGCGCGGTGACCTGCATGCGCGCCGCCAGGCAGCCTCGCAGCTCAAGGAAGACAAGCATGTCGAGCGGCTGTTCGCCATTCTGGGCCCGCGCTACAAGGAGCGTCAGGGCGGCTACGTGCGTGTGCTGAAGGCGGGTTTCCGATATGGCGACATGGCCCCGATGGCGATCATCGAATTCGTTGATCGCGATCCGTCGGCCAAGGGCGCCGTTGACCGCGCCCGCGCCGAGGCCGAAGACACCGCCGAGGCCTGAGGGGCGATGCCCCCCCGCGCCGAGATCCTCGAATGCCCGCCCCACCGGCGGGCGTTCTGGTTTTCGGCGCAGGTCCATGCCGGGTCCGGCCCGCCCAGACCGTAGCGATAGCCCTATCCCCTTGCGCCATGCGGGGGATTCGCGGTGTGCCATGCGTGTCATGGCGACTGGCGCACCTGTCGCTTGCAATCTAAGGTTGGTCTAGAATCATGAAACCTATCGAAACAGACATGACGATCAAGGCGGGCATAGACCTCGAACTGCACCAGCTTACGTTGCTGGCGCCGTCCGGCTATTTTCTGGGCCTGCATATTCGGTTCACGGCACCCCTGATGACCTTCCAGACCTATGATCAGGCCTGGTTGGACCACTATACTGAAAATGGCTTTGTGCTGCGCGATCCGGCCACGGCCTGGGGGTTTTCGCGCATCGGCACCATCCGTTGGAGCGATTCAGCCCTGCCCGATCCCTTCGGCATTTTCAGGGAAGCCGCGCGTTTCGGATTGAACTACGGGTTTACCGTCGCCTGCGGTCCGATCAAGTCGCGCACCATCGCCTCGCTGGCGCGGCCGGACCGTGAATATACCGACAGCGAGATTGCCTTGGCGGAAACCATCGTTCTGCGTCTGCACGACGTCACCGAACCGCCGGAAGAGTTGACGCGCGCGCAGGTCGAAGCGTTGCGTTGCATAGCAGGGGGCGACCGGCACGCTGCGGCGGCCGCGAAGCTTGGCATCTCGGAAAGTGCGCTGAAGGCGCGCATCACATCGGCACGAATCCGGCTCATGGCCAGGACGACTGCCGAGGCGATCCAGCGCGCGAAGGACTACCGCCTGATCTGACCGGGCTGCCTCCCTGCAAGGTTTTTTCGACCACCAACCCTGCAAGGAGGCTCTCATGCAGACCACGACTCTCTCTTTTGCCAATCTCCACAACCACGGCGAACTCTTCGCGAATTACATGCGCGCTCGGCGCGAATTGTTCATCGTGCACAACAAATGGAACCTGCCCGAGGCCATGGGCATGGAATACGACCAGTATGACACCCCCGCCTCGCGCTGGGTGGTCGTGCATGACGAGTTGGGCCGCGTGCTTGCGGGCAACCGGCTGACCCCCACCACCACGAAATGCGGCATCTATACCTACATGATCCGCGACGCGCAGCGGGGCCTTCTGGACACCATCCCCTCCTCACTTCTTTATGACGAGGCGCCGGTGGCCGAGCATGTCTGGGAAAGCTCACGCCTGTTTGTCAGCCATGACGTGCCGATGTCGCAGCGCCGCGCGGTCCATGCGCGGCTGGTCGAGGAACTGGGCCGGGCGGCGCGGCGCCTGGGGGCAACGCATTGCCTGACCCTTCTGAACGCCAACTGGCCGCGCTGGTGCGGGCGCGTGGGGGTGAAGATGGAGGCGATGGGTCCGGTGATGAACATCGAGGCCGTAGATAACCAGGTCGTTTCGATGGACTTTACCTCCGCACTGCACTGACGCCCCCGCGCGGGCACCGTGCAGGTGGGTCGCGGTGCCGCGCTTGCGGCGGCGGGCGGGGATAACCCCCGGACCGCCGCCGACACAGCGGCGCATTATGCGCGACGACCTGGCGCCCCCTCGCCCCGGTCAACGCACGCCGTTGAAAGGCGGCGCTGGCGCTGTTCGCCCGCGCGCGACACTCCGCCTTTCCCTTTCCTGATCGCGCAAATATCCTGCAAGTGTCCGGGGGCGCAAAGCCCACGGCGGCAGCCACAAGGGAAACCATGCCCGATCTCTTCGACACGGCCCCATCCCCTTCCGCGGCGCCGCGGCCGTTGGCGGACCGCCTGCGCCCCGCAGCTCTGTCGCAGGTGATCGGCCAAGAGCATGTGCTGGGCCCGGAGGGGCCGCTGGGCGCGATGCTGGCGGCGGGATCGCTGGGGTCGGTGATCCTCTGGGGGCCGCCCGGCGTGGGAAAGACCACCATCGCGCGCCTGCTGGCCGAGGAGACAGACCGCATTTTTGTCCAGATCAGCGCGATCTTCACCGGCGTGTCCGATCTGCGCAAGGTGTTCGAGGTGGCGCGATTTCGGCGCGGCAACGGGCAGGGCACACTCCTGTTCGTGGATGAGATCCACCGTTTCAACAAGGCACAGCAGGACGGGTTCCTGCCCCATATGGAGGATGGCACGATCCTGCTGGTGGGGGCCACGACCGAGAACCCGTCGTTCGAGCTGAACGCCGCCCTTCTCAGCCGCGCACAGGTGATCGTGCTGGAGCGGTTGTCCCTGGTCGATCTGGAGCGTCTGGCGCAGCGGGCGGAAGCCGACCTGGGCCGCGTGCTGCCGCTCACCGGCGAGGCGCGCGAGGCGATGCTGGAGATGGCGGATGGAGATGGCCGGGCGCTGTTGAACCTGATCGAGCAGGTGGCGGCATGGAAGGTGCCCGCCCCCCTCGACCGCGCTGCACTGGCCGCCCGGCTGCAACGGCGTGCGGCGAAGTATGACAAATCGGGAGAGGAGCATTACAACCTGATCTCCGCGCTGCACAAATCGGTGCGCGGCTCCGACCCCGATGCCGCCCTCTACTGGTTCGCCCGGATGCTGGAGGGGGGCGAGGATCCGCGGTTCCTCGCCCGCCGCATCACCCGCATGGCGGTCGAGGATATCGGGCTGGCCGATCCGCAGGCGCAGGAGGTCTGTCTGGCGGGCTGGCAGACCTATGAGCGGCTGGGCTCGCCCGAGGGCGAGCTGGCGCTGGCGCAGGCGGTGGTCTATCTGGCGCTCGCGCCCAAATCCAACGCGGTCTATGTCGCCTACAAGGCCGCGCGGGCGGCCGCGCGCGACACCGGCAGCCTGCCGCCCCCCCTGCACATCCGAAACGCACCCACCGGACTGATGAAGGACCTCGGCTATGGCGCGGGCTACGCCTATGACCACGATGCCGAGGACGGGTTTTCCGGGCAGGACTATTTCCCGGAAGGAATGAAGCGCCCGGTCTGGTATCTACCGCCCGAGCGCGGGTTCGAGCGCGAGTTGAAAAAGCGCGTGGACTGGTTCGCGCGCCAGCGCGAGCGGCGGGCAGGCGGCGGCGATTGACAAGCCTGCCCTAAGGCGACAAGGGAACAGCGCATGACCCAGACCATGATCCTTCTCCAGGTTGCCTTTGGCGGCGCCATCGGTTCGGTGGCGCGATACCTGATCACCTACGGGGCCTCGCGCGCCTGCCTTCCCGGCTTTCCGGTTGGCACTTTGGCAGTGAATGTGGTGGGGTCCTTTGCCATGGGCATCCTCTTTATCCTCATCACGCGCGAGGGACGGTTTTCGCCTTTCGTGCTGACCGGCATCCTTGGCGGCTTTACGACCTTTTCGGCCTTTTCGCTGGATGCCTTCTGCCTGTGGGAACGCGGGCAGGTGGGCGCAGCGGGGCTGTATGTGGGGCTGTCGGTCGTGCTGTCGCTTGGGGCGCTGGTGGCGGGCGTGATGCTGGCGCGGGGGGTGCTGTCATGAGCGGCGTGCAGATGCTGACCGTGGCCGAGGAAGAGGGCGAGCAGCGGCTGGACCGCTGGCTGAAGCGCCGCTTTCCCCAGGTCACGCAAGGGGCGGTGGAAAAGCTCTGCCGCACGGGGCAGCTGCGGCTGGATGGCGGGCGGGTGAAGGCATCGGATCGCGTCGCCCCCGGGCAGGTTGTGCGCGTGCCGCCGCTGGCCGAGGGGCCGGCACCGGAACGTGCCGCCGACGGGCGGATCAGTGCGGCGGATGAAAAGATGATCCAGGACGCGGTGATATTCCGCGACCAGCACATGATCGTGCTGAACAAGCCGCCGGGCCTGCCATCCCAGGGCGGCAGCGGGCAGGGCGAGCGGCATGTCGATGGCCTGACGCCCGCGCTGATGTTCGGCTACAAGGAAAAGCCCAAGCTGGTGCACCGGCTGGACAAGGATACCTCGGGCATCCTGATGCTGGCGCGCACCGACCGGGTGGCGCGCGCGCTGTCCGAGGCGCTGCGCCACCGCGCGGCGCGCAAGATCTATTGGGCGCTGGTGGCGGGTGTTCCGCATCCGCGGCAGGGATCGGTCAAGTTCGGCCTGATGAAGGCGCCCGGCCATGGCCGGGGCGGCGAGGGCGAAAAGATGGTTTGTGTGCATCCGGCCAAGATGGCCGAGCACCCGGAGGCGAAGCGCGCCCAGACCGACTATTTCACGCTGTGGTTTCTGGGCGCCCGCATGAGCTGGATGGCGCTGGAGCCGGTGACGGGGCGCACGCACCAGTTGCGCGCGCATATGGCCGAGATCGGGCATCCGATCCTTGGCGACGGCAAGTATGGCGGATCGGGGCAGGATAATGCGGGTGACGGCTGGGGGGCCGGGGCGGGGGGTGAGCTGAGCCGCAAGCTGCACCTCCATGCCCGCCAGATCAGCATCGAGCATCCGGTGACCAAGGAGGTGATGACCTTCGTGGCCCCCTTGCCCGAGCATATGGCCCGCACCTGGAAAACGCTGGACTGGAAAGAGGGCGGCGTGCCCGCCGACCCCTTCGCGGCGATCCGCTAGGGCCATGGCGGCCTGGGCGCTGAAACGGTTCTGGGCCGAAGCCCGGGCGGCTGAGGTGCCGAGCGGGTTCGCCGTGCATCTCGACGGTCGCCCGGTGCGCACGCCCGCCAAGGCTCCGCTTGTGCTGCCCACTCGCGCGCTGGCGGAGGCTGTGGCCGCCGAATGGCAGGCGCAGGAGGGCGAGGTTCGCCCCGCGCTGATGCCACTGACGCGGATCGCGCATTCGGCGGTTGACCAGGTGACGCCGCAGTTCAATGCGGTGGTCGATATGCTGGCGGCCTATGGCGGCACCGACCTGTTGTGTTACCGCGCCGTGGCCCCTGCGGAACTGGTGGCGCGGCAGGCGGCGGGCTGGGACCCGCTGCTGGCCTGGGCGGCGGATGCGCTGGGGGCGCCCCTGCGCGCCGTGCCGGGGGTGATGCATGTGGCGCAGGAGGGGGCCAGCCTTGGCGCGCTGGACGGGCGGCTTCGTGCAATGACGGCGTTCGAGCTGTCGGCGGCGCATGATCTGGTTGCGATTCCCGGATCGCTGGTCTTGGCGCTGGCGGTCAGCGAGGGTCGGTTGACGGCCGATGCGGCCTTTACACTGTCGCGGATCGACGAGACCTGGCAGGCCGAACTGTGGGGCCCAGACGAGGAAGCGGTCGAATCCGACGCCCTGAAACGCGCGGCCCATGGTCATGCCGCCCGATTCTTGGAATTGTGTCGGGCACAGGATTGCTGAAATCAGTGGCGGCCTTGCCCGATCACTGATCAATGGTTGTGCAACTGCCTGATTTGCTGCGATCATCGGAGGCGGCACCAGTTGCTCTTGACCTTTCAAACCGCTTCGGTCGAAAGTGATGCGCACTGGGGGATGCCCCATAGGGAAGTCCCTGCGCGCTGCAGGGAACAAAATGCCGGCCGAAAAGGCACGGCGCCAATCAGGAAGAGGTCAACATGAAATCATCGGTATTCTTCGGCACCCTGACCGCAGCGGGCGCGCTGATGGCGGGCGTGGCCGCCGCCGCGACTCTGGACGACGTGAAGGCGCGCGGCGAGCTGAACTGCGGCGTGACCACCGGTCTTACCGGGTTCTCGCTGCCCGACGCGAACGGCAACTGGACCGGGTTCGACGTGGCCGTGTGCCGTGCCGTTGCGGCCGCCGTGCTGGGGGACGGATCGAAGGTCAAGTTCGTGCCGACCACCGGCCAGACCCGCTTTACCGCGCTGGCCTCGGGCGAAATCGACGTGCTGTCGCGCAACTCCACCTGGACCTTCAGCCGCGACGTGGACCTGAAGTTCGACTGGGCCGGTGTGAACTACTATGACGGCCAGGGCTTCCTGGTGCGCAAGGATCTGGGCGTTTCCTCGGCCAAGGAACTGGACGGGGCGACCGTCTGCATCCAGACCGGCACCACGACCGAGCTGAACCTGGCCGACTTCTTCAAGGCCAACAATATCAGCTACCAGCCCGTCCCGGCCGAAACCAACGCCGAGATGGAACAGAAGTATGCGTCGGGCGCCTGCGACGCCTACACCACCGACGTGTCGGGCCTTGCCGCAACCCGCGCGACGCTGACCGACCCCGACAACCACATCATCCTGCCCGAAGTGATCTCGAAAGAGCCGCTGGGCCCGCTGGTCCGCCATGGCGACAACCAGTGGGGGGATGTGGTGCGCTGGACGCTGAACGCCCTGATCGCGGCCGAAGAATACGGCGTGACCTCGGCCAACCTGGAAGAAATGGCCGCGAATTCGCCCAACCCGGAAGTCAAGCGCCTCTTGGGCACCGAGGGCGACCTGGGTGCGATGCTGGGCTTGGACAAGGATTGGGCCAAGCGCGCCATCGCCGTGGGTGGCAACTATGGCGAGATCTTTGCCCGCGACCTGGGCGAAGGCACTCCGATCGGTCTCGCGCGCGGTCTGAACGCGCAGTGGACCCAGGGCGGGCTGCTCTACTCGCCGCCCTTCCGCTGATATCGAACGACCTGGGGGCGCGCGGATCGCGCGCCCCTTGCACATCCGGGCAACGTGACCGTCGACCAATCCTTCCCTAAGGGCAGGCATCAGAGCGCGCAAACGCGCCCGGTCGGAACACAGGGGGTATGAAAAGACCATGGCGGTGATGACCGACGTGCCGAAAACGTCTTTTCGGCTATCCATGCTGATCTACGACACGCGCTACCGGTCTTTGACGATCCAGGTGGTCGTCTTCATGCTGGTGATGGCGGGTGCAGGCTGGTTGGTGGACAACGCCTATCGCAACCTGCAATTGCTCGGCAAGGATTTCAACTTTGGCTTCCTGTGGAACAGGGCCGGGTATGACATTCCGCAGGTCCTGATCGAATACACCAACGACAGCACGCATGGCCGCGCAATGCTGATCGGCCTGTTGAACACGCTACTGGTGGCGTTTCTGGGCTGCGTCGCGGCGACCTTCCTCGGGATCTTGGTCGGCGTGTTGCGCCTGTCGAAGAATTGGCTCGTCGGTCGGCTGATGACCGTCTATGTCGAGATTTTCCGCAACGTCCCGCTTTTGCTGTGGATTCTATTGATCTACACGGTGTTCATCGAGGCAACGCCCGGCCCGAATGCCTATCGCCCCGCCGCCGATGGGACGCCAGGCATGTCGATGCAACTGTTCGGCACGATCGCCGTGACCAATCGCTACACGGCGGTGCCCGACCTTTTGTTCTCGCGGTCGCTTGGGGACATCAGCCTTGGCTTCATGTATGTCAGCCTTGATCTGCTGGCGCTGATCGCGGCGCTGGTTGCCAGCTTCTATGGCAACCGCCAGTTGCTGGCCCAAGCGACGCGCGTGCAGGAAGCCACCGGAGACCGGCCGACGACCTGGTGGAAATCGCTGCTGATCTGGGTTGTGCCGGTTTTGGCGGTGCTTGTCGCACTAGGCTTCCACGTGGAATATCCGCGCCTGCAAGGGTTCAACTTCGTGGATGGGATCAACGTGTCGAACTCGTTGATGGCGCTGTGGCTGGCGCTGACGCTTTACACGGCGGCCTTCATCGCGGAAATCGTGCGTGCGGGCATCATGGCGATTTCCAAAGGCCAGTCCGAGGCGGCCTTTGCACTTGGCCTGCGCCCCGGGCGCACAATGAACCTTGTGATCCTTCCGCAGGCGCTGCGGGTGATCATACCGCCGTTGATTTCGCAGTATCTAAACCTGACCAAGAACTCGTCACTGGCCATCGCGGTGGGATATCTGGACCTGCGCGGCACCCTGGGGGGCATCACGCTGAACCAGACGGGGCGCGAGTTGGAATGCGTGCTGTTGATGATGCTGATCTACCTGCTGATCAGCCTGACCATTTCGGGGGTCATGAACATCTACAACGCCTCCGTCAAACTGAAGGAGCGCTGAGATGAGTGGGATGCACGCACATTCGGCGCAGTTCGTCCGCGACACGATGCTGCCCGAAAAGGCGCCGCCGATCACCGAGGCGGGTGCGGTCAAATGGGTGCGCGAGAACTTGTTCTCCGGGCCGCTGAACACCGGGCTGACATTGTTCGGACTGTTTGCCATATGGTGGCTTGCCTCGTCCGCGATGCCCTGGCTGCGCGCATCGGTCTGGACCGCGAACAACCTGTCGGAGTGCCGGTCGATCATTCAGGAACGATGGGGCGAGGGCGCGACGGGCGCTTGCTGGGCCGTGATCCGCGAACGCTGGGCCCAGTTTATCTATGGGTTCTATCCGCAGCATCTTTACTGGCGCCCAAACCTCGCGATGGTGCTCATGTTCGTGGCGCTGGCGCCGGTGCTGTTCACCGAAATTCCGCGCAAGATGCTGTGGTTCACGGTGATTTATCCGGCGCTGGGGTTCTGGCTGCTTTGGGGGGGCACGATCTGGGGGCCGCTGGTGGCGGTGGGCGGCGTGGTGCTGGGCGTTGTGGCGTTCCGCGCGCTCTCTGGTATCAACGGCATCGTTGCAGCCGTGGCCGCCGTGCTTGTTCCGATCCTGTTCTGGTTGTTCTTGCAGGGCGCGGTCGTGGGTGTGCTGGATCGCGCTATGCCGATCGGGATCGACACGGTTCGATCCGACAGGTTCGGCGGATTCATCCTGTCGGTGATCATCGGCATCTCGGCCATCTCGATGTCGCTGCCCCTCGGGATCGCGCTGGCGCTGGGGCGGCAATCCGACATGTTCCTGATCAAGGGCCTGTCGGTGGTATTCATCGAATTCATCCGTGGTGTGCCGCTGATCACGCTCTTGTTCACCGCCTCTTTGCTGCTCAACTACTTCCTGCCGCCGGGATCGAACTTTGACATCATCCTGCGCGTGGTCATCATGGTGACTCTGTTCGCTTCGGCCTATATCGCGGAGGTGATCCGCGGCGGCCTCGCGGCCCTTCCCAAAGGTCAGTATGAGGCGGCGGATGCGCTGGGCCTGAACTACTGGCAGTCGCAGCAGATGATCATCCTGCCGCAGGCTCTCAAGATCTCGATCCCCGGCATCGTGTCGTCCTTCATCGGGCTGTTCAAGGACACGACACTCGTGGTGTTCGTGGGCCTTCTGGACCCGCTGAAAGGCATCACCGATGCCGTGCGCGCCTCGACCGACTGGAAGGGCGTCTATTGGGAGCCCTACATCTTTGTGGGCGCGCTGTTCTTCATCCTCTGCTTCGGCATGTCGCGATACTCGATGTATCTCGAACGCAAGCTGCAAACCGACCACCGCTAGGAGCCGCGACATGGAAACCATCGAACGCCCCGTGGATATCAGCCACATGCAGGTCTCGGACGAGATCGCCATCCAGATCACAGGCATGAACAAGTGGTACGGCACGTTCCACGTGCTGCGCGACATCGACATGACCGTGCAGCGGGGCGAGCGGATCGTGATCTGCGGACCCTCGGGGTCGGGGAAATCGACGCTGATCCGCTGCATCAACCGGCTGGAGGAGCACCAGCAGGGCAAGATCGTGGTGGATGGAACGGAACTGACCAGCGACCTGAAGAACATCGACAAGGTGCGATCCGAGGTCGGGATGGTGTTCCAGCACTTCAACCTTTTCCCGCATCTGAGCATCCTCGACAACCTGACGCTTGCGCCGATCTGGGTGCGCAAGACGCCCAAGAAAGAGGCCGAGGAGGTGGCGATGCACTACCTGCGCAAGGTGAAGATCCCCGAGCAGGCGCTGAAATACCCCGGCCAGCTGTCGGGGGGCCAGCAGCAGCGCGTGGCCATCGCGCGCAGTCTGTGCATGAAGCCGCGGATCATGCTGTTCGACGAGCCCACCTCTGCCCTCGATCCCGAGATGATCAAGGAGGTGCTGGACACCATGATCGAGCTGGCCGAGGAAGGCATGACCATGCTTTGCGTCACGCATGAGATGGGCTTTGCCCAGGCGGTGGCGAACCGCGTGATCTTCATGGACCAGGGCCAGATCGTGGAGCAGAACGAGCCGCGCGAGTTCTTCAACAACCCCAAGAGCGACCGGACGAAGCTGTTCCTCAGCCAGATCCTCGGGCACTGATCGCCCGAAGGCAGGATCAGTCGGTCCGTTTCGTCTTCAGACGTTCGAGCAACTCTTCGCGGCTTGGCCGAGTGTTGGGCGCTTTGGTGCTGCCCTTCGGTTTGGCCAGTGCATGGCCCTTGTCTTTCTGGCGGGCCAGATCCTTGGCCGCCTTGGGATTTCCCGATTTGCCGTAATCCATCGCGCATCTCCGTGCTGGTGCCCCTCACATGGGCCAAAGCGGCGAGAGGTTCAAGCACCACGCCACCCCGCGCGCGGCGCCGAATTCTTGCAAGAATTCGGAACGATTCCTTTCAAGGAAACGTGCTCACGCCCAGTCGTCGCGGGCGGTGCCGACCGCTTCGGACAGGCGTGCATGGCCGTCGCGTGCGAGGAGCGTGTCCAGCCCCCGCGCGATCCGCGCGGCCAGCGACAGGCCCTGATAGGCCAGTGCCGTGTAAAGCTGCACGGCATGTGCGCCCGCGCGGATCTTGGCATAGGCGTCCTCGGCTGTCGCGATGCCACCAACGCCGATCAGCGCCATCCGGCCCCCCGTGGCCCGCGACAGGCGCGCCAGCGCGCGGGTCGAGCGCGCGAACAGTGGCGCGCCTGACAGGCCCCCCTCCTCGGCGGCATGCGGGCCGGTCAGGCAATCGCGTGACCGCGTGGTGTTCGTGGCGATGATGCCGTCGATGCCCGCTTCTGTGGCCACACCGGCCACTGCCTCGATCTCGGCATCGGTCAGGTCGGGCGCGATTTTCAGGAACACCGGGATCGCGTGCGGCAGGGCGGCGCGCGCCGCCATCACCCCCGCCAGCAGCGCCGCCAGCGCCGCAGCCCCCTGCAGGTCGCGCAGGTGTTCAGTGTTGGGCGAGGAGACGTTGACCGTGGCGAAATCCACATGCGGTCCGCAGATTGCAAGCACCCGCGCGAAATCCCCCGCACGGTCGGCCGAGGTCTTGTTGGCGCCAAGGTTCAGCCCCACCGGCACCGGGCCGCGCACCCGCGCCGCCAGCCGCGCCGCAATGGCCTCGGCGCCCTGGTTGTTGAACCCGAAGCGGTTGATCACCGCGCGGTCCCGGGGCAGCCGAAAGAGGCGCGGCCTGGGGTTGCCGGGCTGGGGCAGGGGGGTTGCAGCCCCCACCTCCAGAAAGCCGAAGCCCGCGCGCGACAGAGCCTTCACCGCCACCGCGTTCTTGTCAAAGCCCGCCGCGAGGCCCACGGGATTGGGCAAGGTCAGCCCCGCCAGATTGCAGGCCAGCCGGTCCGACGTCACCACCCCCTGCAACGGCACCAGCCCCACCCTCAGAGCGCGCAGCGACATCTCATGTGCAGTCTCTGGGTCCATCCGGTGCAGGACCGCAAGCCCCGCGCGCTCGACAAGGTTCACCGCTGGCCCTCGAACAGGTGCCCCTCGGGAAAGATGTGGCCCGTGGCCCCCAGCGGCAGCGACTTGTCCCAGAGCACATCGGCCAGGGTCAGCGGCCGGTAGAGATGCGGAAACAGCGCCCCGCCGCGCGAAGGCTCCCACCGCAGGGCATCACCCAGCCGCCCGGCTTCGACCGCTACCAGCACAAGGTCGCTTTCGGTGGCAAAATGCCGGGCCGCAGTCTCGGCCACCTGGGCCGCGGTGGACAGATGGATGAAGCCATCGGCCAGATCGACCGGCGCGCCCTGCGTCTGCCCTGCGGCGACGAGCGCGTTCCATTCGGCGCGGCGGAAAATCTTGAATATCAGCATCGCCACCTCTTGCACCCGGTGGCCCGGCGGGTCAATGCCCCAGCTTGCGCGCTGTCACGGCCAGGTAATCTTGGCGCGATACCCACAGGCTGCGGCGTTGACTCGCACGCCATATGACAGAATTGTGACGTTCTGCTGACCCGAAAGGACGCCCCGCCATGCTGACCAGATTGCTTGCCTCCTCTGCGCTGGCGCTTGCCGCCGGAACCGCTCAGGCCGACTACACCCTGCACGTCCTGCACATCAACGACCTGCACAGCCGCATCGAGCCGGTGAATGCCTTCGGCTCTACCTGTTCGGCCAAGGACGCCGAAGAAAACAAGTGCTTTGGCGGCGTGGCGCGGCTGGCCACCAAGATCGCCGAGATCCGCGACACCCTGCGCGCGCAGGGCAAGAACGTGATCGTGGTGGATGCGGGCGACCAGTTCCAGGGCAGCCTGATGTACACCACCTACAAGGGCGCCGTCGAAGCCGAGATGATGGAGCGGATCGGGTTCGACGTGATGGCCATGGGCAACCACGAATTCGACGACGGCCCTGAGGGGTTTGCGGCCTTCCTCGACAAGGTGAGCTTTCCCGTGATCTCCGGCAACATTGACGTGAGCCGGTCGAACGTGCTGGCCGGGCGGGTGCAGAACAACGCGGTGCTGGAGGTGGGCGGCGAGAGGATCGGGATCATCTCGGCCCTTGCCGTGACGACGGTGGATACCTCCAGCCCCGGCCCGCAGGTGATCTTTACCGACGAGATCACATCGCTGAGCGATGACGTGGCCCGGCTGACCGCTGAAGGCGTGACCAAGATCATCGCGCTGAACCATGTGGGGCTTCGGCTGGACATGGAGATAGCGGCCAAGGTGGCGGGCATCGACGCGGTGATCGGCGGCCATTCGCATACCTATCTGTCCGCCTCCGACCCCAAGCGGCAGGGACCCTACCCGACCTGGGTGGACGCAGAGGCGGGCGGGATGGTGCCGGTGGTGCAGGCGGGCGCCTATTCGATGTATCTGGGCCATCTGGAACTGACCTTCGACGACGCCGGTGCTCTGGTGTTTGCGGGCGGCGATACCATCGTGCTTGACGCGTCGGTCCCGCAGGACGACGGGATCGTCGCACGGGTGGCCGAGCTTGCGGGCCCCATCGAAGAGCTGAAGGCCCGCGTGGTGGCCGAGGCGGCGGCCGATCTGGACGGCACGCGCGAGACCTGCCGCCAGATGGAATGCGTTCTGGGCAACATCATCGCCGATGCGATGCTGGACCGCGTGGCGGGCCAGGGCATCCAGATCGCCATCCAGAACGGCGGCGGCATCCGCGCCAGCATCGAGGCGGGGCCGGTGACGATGGGCGAGGTTCTGACGGTGCTGCCGTTCCAGAACACGCTCTCCACCTTCCAGGTGACGGGTGAAACCATCGTGAAGGCACTGGAGAACGGCGTGAGCACGGTGGAGGACGGCGGCGGGCGTTTCCCGCAGGTGGCTGGCCTGACATACGCCTTCGACCCGGCGGCCGAAAAGGGTGCCCGCGTTTCGGAGGTGATGGTGAACGAAGGCGGCACCTGGGCGCCCATCGACCTGGCGAAGGTCTATGGCGTGGTGTCCAACGATTATGTGCGCAAAGGCGGTGACGGGTATCGCATGTTCATCGATGCGGCCAATGCCTATGACTACGGCCCGGACCTTGCCGATGTGACGGCCGAATACATGGCAAAGGTCGGTGCGGTCGCTGCGGTGCTGGACGGGCGCATCACCCGGAAATGAGCTTTCGCGCGACGAAAAGCTGGCGCGCCGGGAACGGTGCGCCTTTTCACATTTCCGCGCAGCCTGTAACCATTGGGCATGGAAGCGCGTAATCCTTCTGGACGCAAGCCGACCAATGACCCCTTCGAGGGCCAGCTTGCTCCGCTTTGGGCGGCGGCACGCGCCGGGGACAGCACCGCCTACAAGGCGGCGCTGGGACTGATTGCGGTTCGGCTGCGGGGGTATTACGGGCGCAGGCTTGCCGGGCAGCCGGAGGAGGCGGAGGATCTGGTGCAGGAGACCCTGCTTGCCATCCACCTGAAGCGCGACACGCATGACCCGGCCCAGCCGGTGTCGAACTGGATCCATGCCATCGCCCGCTACCGGCTGACCGACCACTGGCGGCGGCAGGGGCGGCGCGGGACGGTCGAGCTTGACGACGAGATGATGGAGGCGGTGCCGGGGTCGGGCGGGGCCGAGGCGGCGGTGGCGCGGCGTGACCTGGGCAAGATGCTGGGCACGCTGCCCGATGCGCAACGGGAGGCGATCGAACTGGTCAAGGTGCAAGGCTTTTCAACCGAAGAGGCGGCGGCGCGGATGGGAATCACGGTGACCACGCTCAAGGTGCGGGTGCATCGCGGGTTGCAGCGGCTGATGGCGCGGGCGGGGAGCGGGGCATGAAGACCCATGACCTGATCGGGCTGCTCGCCACCGGTGCTGGGCCGGTGGAGCCGCCGCGCGACGGACGGCTGATGCTGATCGGGCTGCCCGTGGCCTTTGTGGTGGCGGTGGTGGCCGTGACCCTGTCGATGGGGCTGGTGCCGCCCGCGCTGTGGGGGGCGAGTTCCACCGCAACGAAGCTGGCCTATGCGGGGTTGGTGACGGGGGCGGGCATCTGGCTCTTGCGCTGCGCGGGGCGGCCGGGGATGTCGGTCGCGGGGCCGCTGATCCTGCTGGCGGCGCTCTTGGGCGTCGTGGCGGCGACGGGGATGATGGACCTGCTGATGGCGCAGCCGGAGGCACGGATGTCGCGGCTGATCGGGTATTCGTCGATCACCTGCCCCTGGGCCGTGATGGTCCTGTCGCTGCCCGCGCTGGCGGCGACGATGGCGGCGGTGCGGTTGCTGGCACCGGTGCGGCTGCGCCTGGCGGGGGCGGCGGCCGGGCTGGCGGCGGGCGGGGTGGCGGCGGGGGCCTATGCGCTGGGCTGCACCGAGGGGGCCTATGTCTTTATCGCGGTCTGGTATTCGCTGGGCCTTGCGCTGGCCACCGGCCTTGGTGCGCTGATCGGGCCGCAAGTGCTGCGCTGGTGACAGCCGATCACGGCTGCGTCAGGCGCGGGCATCTCGGGTAACGGATGGTGTTGCCGGAACGGATACCCTTGTGTCGCATCCATCATGGGCGCGGCTGGCCGCAGGGCAGATCCCGCGGCGCGCAACTTGATCCAACGGGAGCCTTCCATGACAATCTCGCGCACCATCACGCGTCGCATCGCCGCCGTGACGCTGGCTTTTGCCCTGCCCGTCGCAGCCCATGCGGCAGATGAACACTATATTTCAGGAGGTGCCGCCATCGACGGCTACGATGCAGTGGCCTTTCACACCATGGGCAAGCCCACCAAGGGCCACGCCATGTTCGCCACGACCTATCAGGGCGTCACCTGGAACTTCGCAAGCGCCGAGAACCGTGACCTCTTTGCCGCCTCCCCCGCGAAATACGCGCCCGCCTATGGCGGCTGGTGCTCGGTCGGGGCGGCGAAGGGCAAGAAGATCGTCATCGACCCGAACTATTTCGCGGTGGTCGATGGGCAGCTCTATCTGAACAGCTCCAAGGGCGCGCATGAGAATGTCTTCCTGACCGACGTTCCCGGCACGATCATGAAGGGTGAGCGGAACTGGAAGGTCATCTTCGCAACGGAGCAGGACAAGCTCTGAGGCCGCGACGGTCCGGGGCGGCGCGTCGCCGCCGCCCCGGCAATCCCCCCCTTGCCCCCGCGCGCAGGGGGCGGCACCATCATCGCCATGTGTGGCCGTTTCACCCTGACCCACCCGAACGAGGCGCTGGCGCGGATGTTCGACGCAATGCCCGGCAACGATCTGCCCGCACCGCCGCGCTTCAACGTCTGCCCGACACAGCCGATCCCCGTGGTCGCCAGTGAGGGCGGCACGCGGCGCCTGCGGGTGATGCGATGGGGGTTTCTACCCGGCTGGTATCAAGCCCCGAACGATGGCCCCCTCATCATCAATGCCCGGTCGGATACCATCGCGACCAAGCCCGCCTTCAGAGAGGCGGTGCGGGCGCGGCGGTGCCTGGTCCCGGCGAGCGGGTTCTATGAATGGGAGACTGCGCCGGATGGGCGGACCAAGCTTCCCTGGTATTTCACCCGTGCCGACGGGGCCCCGATGGCGCTGGCCGCAATCTGGCAGCGGTGGGAGCGGGACGGGCAGGCGTGGGACACCTGCGCCATTGTCTCGACGGACGCGGGGCCGGGTATGGCGGGCCTGCATCACCGCGAGGCAGTGGTGGTGGAGCAGGTCGACTGGCCCCTGTGGCTGGGCGAGGCGGGGCACGGGGCGGCGGTGCTGATGCGGGCGAGTGCGCCGGGCATTCTGGCGCCGCCGTGGCGGGTGGACCCGCGGGTGAACTCTAACCGGGCCGAGGGGGCGGGCCTGATCGAGCCGTTGGCCGCGTAAGGCGGGGTTGAGCATGGGCGCGGGGGATGCTATCCCTCGTCGCGTGCGGGCGTTGTGTAATGGTAAGACCTTAGCCTTCCAAGCTAAAGACGCGGGTTCGATTCCCGCCGCCCGCTCCACCGTGTGCCTAGTGCGCCAATAATATCAATAGCTTGCAAAATTTTGGCCCCGTTCAGTGCACATTCAGGCACAGACGGGGCACACAGTCGGATTGTTCGCCTTTGCGGTCGGATGAAAAGCGATAACAACTGGCGGGCGGGATGGCGCTGCCCCAAGGGCGCTCATCGCGGCCTCACGCCCAAAGCCGCGCCGTCTGGGTCTTGCCGGTGCCGGGGGCCAGCAATGCAACCGCGGTGTTGACGGCAAAGATTGCCTGACCCGCGAGCACGTAGCGTCCGATGGCGTCAGCGAGCGGTTCCAGCAGGGCGGTGGTTTTGCCGATCCAGTCGGCCAGCGTCGCGCGGTCCAGATCAAGCCCGTCGCGGTCGAAGATCTGGCGTTGCCGATAGAGCGGCAAGTGGTCGGCATAAGTGTTGACCAACACATGGGCCAACAGACCGGGTCCGGGACGTTCTGGCCACACGGGGGATGACGCGCCGGGTGCGCCTCGCATTGCCTCACCTGATGGCGCTGCTCGAAATTCTGCGCGCCACCGATCTGGTTGCCGCAGTGCCAGCGCGCGCGGCGGCTCGCTTTGGCCCCGGCATCGAGACATTCGACCTCGCGTTCCTGGGGCTGGCGCCTTGGACGCTGCACGTGTTGTGGTCACCCTTTGCCCGAAAAGACAGCGCCATGGCCTGGCTGCGCGACGGCGTTTCGCGGGTCTGTGCAGATCTTTTACCGAAGGGCGCGCCCCGTCGATGTGGCAGTGCTTGCCCGGGACAGGAGGCAGGACAGGCGCGCGCGCTGGATTGCGCTTGGGTTGGAGATCGGGCGTGGCCGACTTGGGTATCGCCGAGCGCCAAGGATTGATGCAGACTTGCTGTGGGTCACCGGAAGGCCCGGAAGAGTTCGTCAAGGGCCGATGCAGGTAGGACGACATGATCGTGGCGAGCTTGCACTTGGGCTGTCAAGTACATGTAAAAAAGCAGCCTTTCCAATGGCTCGTTCCGTTCCTGTTCGGCTTGCACGCCGGTTGGAACGTGATAATCTTCACGCATTGAACGAACGGCGTGGATTTTTTATGGGCGAATATTCGCTTGAAGGGGACGACCTCAAGAAGATGCTGGCCTTCGCGCGTAAGGGCCCAGTGTCGTTTGCTTTCAATCCCGGCAAATCCGACGACGATCAGAGCTTGGCCATGCACAAGCTCAAATCCGTCGCCGTGCTCGCAAAGGCGGCCAAGGCAGAGGGGGGCGGCAGCAAAGTCGCCTCTGGCACTTGCGAGGTAAAATCGAAAGAGCTGCATCTGACCTGCGAAGATGTCGTTCCAGGCATCGCGCGCAAGCTCAAACGGTTTTTGAAAGCCAATGGCGCAAAGCTGAACGTGGTGGTGCTGGACGCCGAGGGCAACCTGCTCGAGTCAGACATCGAGGACATTGAAGATGCTGCGGGCGAGTTGTCGGACGCGGGCATCGAAGGGGGGCAGGACGAGCCGCCCGTAGCAAGCCTCACCGAGTCCGAGGGCGGGCCTTCTGCCCCTGCTGCCGATCGTGCACAATTGACCGAACGCCTGAAACGGGTGCGCGATAAGCTGTCAGCGGTTTCGCCCGAGCAGGTGCCGCCTCTGGCCGAAGCCTTCCGCAAGGTGGTCGAGATGGTCAGGGCCGAAGAGGTTGCCCGTGCGACCGCCGGGCTTGACCGCATCGAGGCGGCGCTGGACCGGTTGGGCCAGGCTGGCGCTTCCGATCCGGGCCTCGACGCGGGGGCACTTGTGGCGCGGATCCGCGCCTTGCGTGACCGGATCGCCGCGATGCCGCCCCCGCTGGGCCCCCGGTTGTCGGAGGTGCTGGCCAGTGCGATGGATCAGATGCGGGCCCAGAGACTGCCAGAGGCCGCGGCGACCCTCGACCGGATCGAGGCTGCCATGGCCAGCCTGAAAACCGAGGCTCAGGCCCCCGATCCTGCGATAGCCCGGGTGGCCGATGCCGCTGCTCAATTGCGCGAGCAGGTGGCCGCGCTGCCCGCAAGCGATGCGCAGGACGGGCTGACGGCAGAACTGGACAGGGCCGATGCCGCGCTGGCGCAGGGCGATGCCAAGGCGGGGGTGGCCGCACTGAAGCGCGTGCAGGACGGGCTGCGGCTGCAGGCAGAGATTGACCGGCTTGCCCCTCTCGTGTCGGTGGCAGCGACCCAGGGCAAGGTCGCAGACCCAAGCGCTCTGCGCACCCTCTTCGGGGTCTACAGCGAGCAGGTGCCCGCCGCGGATCACGCCAAGGCCATGGCTGGGCTTGCGCGGGTCGAGGCGATGATCGCTGCGGGTGTGCCAGGTGGCGCGTCGCAGTTCGAGGCCGAGATCGGCGCCGAGGTTCGGCCCTTCGCCACCTCGCGCGTGCTCTGGGCCAATACCCGCAGCGGCTTGCGCGGCGAGATGGCGAGGCTGCAGAACGCGATTGTCAGCACCTGCAGCGACGATGAGGATTTGGCCGAGGTGGTGGCGGCGGTGCCGCGGCTGATGGATTATCTGACGGCGCTCGACGAACGGCTGGAAACCAAGCTGGACGAGATTGTAAACGCCCCGGCCGGGCCCGGCCGTGACAAGGCCAAGGTCGAGGCCCGCCAGATCCTCGCCGACTACCAGGCCGAGCTGGAAACACCATTCTATCAGGTCGTGGACAACGGGAACGGCTTTCAGCCTGTCGCGATAGCCTCGCAAGCGCGAAGCGCGCTGGGCGACATCGCAAAGGTTCTGGCCGCCTGACATCTTCGGTTTTGCCGTGTGTATTTGCGGTATGGACATAGCCATTCGCCGGTTCTCCCGGCCCTGCAGCAAAGGATCCTTTTGATGCCGAAGGACCCCGTTTCAAAGGTCGAACTGACGCCCGACCAGGCGCGGTTCATCGCCACATTTCTCAAGGTCATGCCAAAGGCCAAATCCGAGCGGCAAAGCGCATTCAGCCAGAACGAGCGGGTCAAGAACGATTTCCTGCGCTTCGAGCGGCTCAGGGCCGAGGCGCAGGCCCTGTTGGGGCAGGTGGACGCGGCGATCACTGCGGGCAATATCCGGCATGACCTGCATGTATCGGCCGGTGGAAAGGTGGACGACGCCTTTGTCCAAGCTCAGGCCACGGCGCAGAGCGCATGGACGAGCCACCGCAATGCCGTGGACAAGGCCGTGGCAGATGCCGGGCGCGCACCGAAAGATGCGCCGGTCTTCCAGGAAAGCGGTGACGAACTGCTTCGTCAACTACAGCTCCTGACGCAGCTGCGCGCGGGCCTGACCAAGCCCACGGTCAGCGCCGCCCCGGGGCTGGACAGGCTTTTGGTCCTGCGCGCCAGGATCGGTGAGCTCAAGACCTTTCAGGATGTCGCGGTTTTTACCGACGCGATGGCGCGCAGCACGCTGCCCGAGCCCAATGCCGAAAAGACGCGTGCCGACCTTCTTGCCTCGCATGACAATCTGTGTGCCGAGGCAGACAAGGCCTTTGATAAGAAAATCAAGGGGACTCAAGGCAAGCGGCCGTCCGATATCACAGCAGCCTGCGACTGGGCCGAGGGGCGCCTGGCCGGCCTTTTGGCCAAGCGGGCGCCCGTGATCAGAAAGCTCGGAGCCTGCCTGAACGGCCCGGCCAGCGAGGTGATGAAAAGCCTGGCCAAGAACGGCGACGCAGTTGCACAGCGTGAGGTGTTCCGCGAGGAGAAGATCAAGGAGGCCCGCAAGCAGGCCCTTGCGGCGCTCAGCTCGATGCGCAAGCGGATCAAGGAGCTTGAGTCTCAGCTTTCCGACCAGAGCCTTGGGTTTGACAAGCGGCGCCAGTTGCAAGGGGAGTTGAACACGCTGCAGGATCAGAGGGCGCTGCTGTCGGAACGCGCGGTGCAACTGCGCCTTTACCGCGACAGCGCCGGGGACCGGGTTGAAAAGATCAACGGACAGGCGGATATTCTCAAGACAGCGCAGGATTTCATGGACGATCCCCTGAAATCGCTGCAGGCGGCGGCGCTGACGAAAGGGATGGCGTGGCCGCTGCCTGTCCGGGCACCTGAGGCGCGCGCCGAGCTCATCGGCGTCACCGATGACAGTGGCGTTTTCAGGGACGGCCGCGTTCAGGCCATGCGCAAGAAGTTCGCCAATGCGTCCCAGCGGCTTTCGGTGGATACGCGCATGTTTCCCGACGAACCGGCGCTGACCGACATCACCAAAGACCAGGTCGATATCCTGAACAGGATGCTCGACAAGGCCAAGGAGATGGCCGTCAGCGGCAAGGACGCCTTGGCGGAGCTGCTGTTGAACGAGGCCGATGCGCTCTACAACCGTTTTATCGCCTCGAACAAGTTCCCCCTGCCGGAGCTGTCCGAACGTCCGCCCGCGCCGGCCGCCCGGGTCGACACGGCGCTGAAGGGGGTGACCTTGGCGCTGGATCGTCTGTGGGGGATCGGGGGCGATGCCAACGGGGCGCTGCGCAAGCGGCTGAAGGACATCACCGACGGGCTGGCGCGGCAAAAGGCGCCGCTTTCCTTCACGGATGCCGAAACGCTTTTGGCTGAACTCAGGGCTGACATCCTGGAAGCGCAGTCAGACTTTGACCGGCAGGGCGTAAATCCGTCGCCAGAAGACCAGGCCGCCCGAGAGAAAGCCGGCGAGATGCGCGATGCGCTGAATGCTGAAATGCTCAAGCTCTACAAGACCGAGAAACTGAAGGAGACCGAGATCAATGGCGTGCCGCGCGACAGCCTTCTGGTCGTGCGGCTGACCGGAGGGGGCGTGGAATACCACAAGATCCTGTCCAAGCACGATGACACCGAGAACCGCCGTGACAACAAGCACATCCCGCGCGAGGTGATGGACCAGCTTTTCGAACAGGCCTCGATGCTGGAACTGCTGGGCGATGGCGACACCCCCGGCTGTGGCGATGCGATCAAGGCGGCTGTGGAGCAGGCCGGGAAACTGTTGGCCAACGCCCAGACGGGCGGCAAGGATTATGACCACGTTGCCAAGCAGATCAAAGAGGTGGCCAAGCTTGAGCGCGAGTTCAGCAAGGTCTGGATTCCCAAGGGGCTGGTCGAGATCAAGATCGAGTTCAAGCGGTTCCAGGAGACCTATCTGACCGGAATGACGGCTGCAGAGGCCCGCAAGATCATCGACCGGATTCTGGACGATTTCACCAACCTTGGCCTCGCCGCAAAGGCGCTTGAGCTGCGCTACAAGGAGGTCGCCAAGACGCTTGATACGCTTGAGACAGAGATCAAGGGCGGCAAGGGCGCACCCAAGGACAATCCGGCCGCCACGCTTAAGAAGCTGATGAAGGGCGGTTCGGACGGTATCCTGAACACCGTCAATCGTGACGGCCGCAAGCCTGATGAGTTGCAGGAATGGGCACGGCTCGCCCAAAATATCCGCAGCTACATGGATAAGCTTGGCGAGGTGGACAAGGCTGCGAAGGGGTTCGAGGGCACGCTGGGCAAACAGGTCATGACCGCGCGCCAGACGCTCGAAACCCGCACCGACACCGGGGTCACGGCGGCAGGCAAAGCGGCGGAGAACATCCGCTCCGAACTCGACAAGGCCAAGAACGGGGCCGCCACCGATCCGTCGATGGGCATCGAGTATCTGCGCCAGATCGAAGCCTTCATCAAACAGGCGCTGCAGGGCGCGGCCAGCCTGGAAAAGGCAAGGGCAGAGGTGAAAAAACTCAAGGCTGCCGTCGAAAAGCGGCAGGGCGAGGTGAGCAAGCTGCTGTCAAAGGAAAAAGACCGCCTTGCCAGTTACAACGAATATCGCAACGTCTATGAAAGCCTGAAGGAACAGGCACAGTCTGCGGACACCAGCTTTGAGAAGTCGGACGATACGGACGCCGCGATTTCGCAATACCGCATGTTGTCCGAGAATTTCGACGAACTGCACAAGGAATTGTCCGGTCTGACGGCGGTGACTACGCAGGGTGGGTCGCGGCTGGACATGGGCAAGTGGCAGGAGGCGTTGCTCGCGAATATCGCCAAGGTCGGGAACGCGGCCAAGTCGGCGGCGGAACTTTTGCGCAAAAGGGCGGTCGAGGACCAGGCGCAGGCCCGTGACCAGCAGCTGCAGAAGGCGGTGGACGACGCCACCAAGGCCCTGGAGGCTGCCGCCGACGCGCGCTTTGTCAACCTGGTCACGCTGAAACCCGCCGTTTTGCAGGCCGTGAAGGATGCGCAGGAAGAATCCGATCCGGACAAGCGGTCAAAGGCGTTGGCCATTGCGCGCGAGAAGGCGATGGCCGAGTTGCGCCGCATCCGAACCGCCTGCGACGGCGACCCTGCGCTGAAACTGTACCGCAACAATCCAATGGACAAAGGCCTGGCCTGGCCGCAGTTCCTGGCGACGCTGCACAGCTTTGACGTCAAGATCATGACCGAGCTCAATCCCAAGTGATGCCACCTCTGGAGGGGTGAAAGACATGGCGCTGGCCAAGACGGAAATCGAATGGATCGAGGCGACCGCAGGGCTGACGCTCGTCGAGGACGTCGCGAAGGCGGAAAGCCGCAACGCCCAGAAGGACAAATACCTGTCGTCGCTGATCGGTGAAGAGCTCGGCAAGGTGCGCGGCCAGATCGACGAGGCGGTGGATTTCGAGATCGACGTGCCCGATGGCAAGGGCGGCACCAAAAAGATGAAGTGGCGCGCCCGTAACGAAGATACCAATACGGGCATCCTACAGAAAATGGGGGTGACGGGCAGCTATGAGCTGCGCGCCGATGTAGAGGTTGATACCCGCGCCGACATCCACGGCGACGGCGGCGAGATTCCGCCCGATCGGATCGAAAAGGTCACCGAGGCCCTGGATCGGATCGCCGCCATCGAGAAGAACATGCGCCTGCAGTTCGACGAGAACGGAGAGCCGCTCTTCAGCGATGACGAGATCCGCAAGGAGTTGTGGACGCCCCTCGTCCGCTCGGGCCTGATCCCCGACAACATGGTGCCTGACGGCATGAGCGAGCATGCGGTCGCATTCGAGGGGGCGCGCAGCCTTTACGCCGACAAGATCGAGGAACATTCGGCCGGCAAGACCAAGGGACAGGAGCGGTTCAAGGATTTCATGCGGATCGGCAAGGAAGTCGTGAAGCTCGGGACCGCGATCGCATCGAACTCGGTCACCATCGCCAATACCGCCAACGTCAAGCAGGTGAACGACCAGCTGACAGAGGCCAACACCAAGCTGAAGGAGATGTCCGAAGGGACGGGCGTGACGCCAGAGCAGATTCAGGACCAGCGTGATGTGATCGACGGGCTGAAGGCGAACCTCCAGCACTTCGAAAAGATGTCAACCTACGCCGAAACGGCGGGCACGTTGCTCATGGGTGGACTTGAGCTGACCGAGACCATCGTGGATGGCGTGACGCAGGACAAGGACCTGACGCTGCGCGAAAGGATGCTGAACACCGTCAAAAAGTCCCTCGACATCCTCAAGACCATGACTTTGGCCGCCATCGACACCGGGATGCGCGCGGGCACGAAAGACGGCGGATACAACCTTGACGGAATGATTACCTGCGTCAAATGCGCGACGAGCGCCGCCATGACCGGCACCGGCATGGGCGTGACCATGGCGATGGTGGTGGTTGAAAAGGACCCCAAGAAGCGGCTGAAGCTGATCAACGGCATGATCTCTGAATTTGCCGGGGCGGTTGCCGACAGCATCAACGCAGTGGGCGGCAAGATCGCCACCGGTGGCGAGCAGGTGCACTACGACCAGCAGGCACACCTGTCCAAGATCGCTTCGGCCATCAAGGTGGCGATTGTCCAGGGCGGCAAGGCTACCGAGATCTATGAGGCGATCCAGGCGGGCGACACCAAGGCGCTGGCGCTTCTTCTGGGTGGCAGTGCCTTTGCCATCGCCATGTCGGCGTCTGCCGAAAGCATCTATTCCAGTATCCGGACCGACGTAAGTGAGGGCACCTCGGGGTCGAGCGACATCCAGAAGGGCATTTTCCAGGAAGACACCGGCCCCAAGCAGCAGATGAACCGCGATACCGGCACCTCGGGCGCCCTCGACACCATCGGCGACAGCACGAGCGAACTGCAATCGACCATCACCGACGGAATCACCGGGGACATATCTTCTGTCCTCGGCGGCATGACCGCGCAGCAGCTTGAAGCTGAACTGGCCGGACTGACGGCCAAGAAGCAGGAAGAGCTTGCCATCAAGTCGATGGAGGGCGCCCTGACGGCCGAGGCGATGAAGGAAGTCCTGATGGATGCCGACGCCGAGGTGGAGTTGTTCGGCAAAACCTATTCCGACGCCTTCCCCGACCCTGGCCTGCCCGAAAAGACCCCGGAAGAGATCATCCAGGCTCAAAGGGCAATCGAGCGCGCGATGGCCAACACCGACAAATTGCGTCAGCGTGTGGCATTGATCAACGGCATCACAGCAGCCGGTGCAAGCGTGCTCGCGGCGGTCGTTCCCGGTACCGGGGCTGTGGTGGCGGCGCAGAAGGTTGCCGCTGATATCTACGCCCTGAAGAAATGCGTCGATGTCCACAACGCCTGGTGCGAGAGCATGGAAGTGGCGATGGCCGGGCAGGGGGGGGCGGCCGCTGCGATCCAGAACACGCTGCACAATGCCAAGATCCATCTTTCGCAGGCTTCGGTCCGGCTGGTGCTTGACACTCTCAAGGCGTCTGCCGAGGTCGCGCGCGTGTTTGATGCCACCGGCATCGCCACCGGCGTTTCGGCTGGCATCAGCATGGCCAGCGCGACGGTCGAGTTCGGTTTTGCCATGCACAAGGAAGTCGAGATCCGCAACGGATGGAAGGCATGGAAGGATGCGACATCGCCTGAAGGCAAGGGAAACCGCAAGGCCGCCCGCAAGGCGCTGCGGCTGAACAGCACGCTGGCCAAGTGCTGCATCGCCTATGGAGCCTCGATCATGGGCGACCCCGCGGCCCAGGAGGCTATCGCTGCAACTGGTCTTACGGTGGCGGCGCTGCAAGACGACAAGGATATCTGCGTGAAGCTTGTGAACTATCTGGAACACCAGCTGAACGAAGACCCCGAGGTGCTGCGGGTGGAATACTCGACCAAGAACAACTGGCAGCCCGGCACACCGGTGCTGACCCTTCAAAGCTGGGTCGCCTACAAGGCGGCGGCACACAAGTCCGCGCAACCCACGTTGGCAAAGGAGTCTCTTTCAACCGGTGGGATCGACCGGCTTTTGGCCGAACTTGCCCCGCTCAAGGCCTGGAACGACGCCAAGAAGGTGAAGAAGGTCGTGGATGAAGCCAACGCCCCGCCTCAGACGCCGCAGCAGACCCCGGTTGGCCCGACACAGGAGCGACTGGACCTTATCAAGGAGCTTGAGACCGCGATCGACCTTCTGTCGCGCCTTGAGACAGGGCTCAAGGGCTATGCCCCACTGCAGGACACGACCGGATCGGCTTCCCATGTCGAGATGAAGGAGGCCGCTGCCGCGTTTGCCACGATGGCCCGGGGCAATCTGAAGCTTGCACAAAAGACCCTTGAGCGGGTGAAAATCTGACGACAGGGTGAGCAGGCAAGGGCGCTTTAGAGCGTGTCGCGTTTATCCGGATTTGTATCCTGCGGCGATGAAGTGGTTGAGGCATTCGTCCTCGGTGAAGAGGTCGCAGACGGCCCCGACGGCCTTCCACAGGTCTTCGCAGGTGCGGGCAGCGGCTTTTCGCAGGAGCACGAGGCCTGCCGCAAGGCCTCAACGCACCGATGTTCCGGGCATCGCGCCGACCCGATACAGGTCGCCGATGGGCATGGTCGATGGATTGTTGGCCAAGGCCGGATCGCGCAGCAACCCTTCGACAAAGAAGTTCATCGTGGCGATGGCGATGTAGGTCAGCAGCAGCGAGGCGATGGTTTCGTTCACCCCCCGATAAGGGCGCAGCCAGCCAATCAGCCCGATCCAGACCGCCCCCGCCGCGATGGCGGCAAGCGCCATGACCGGCAGTCCGATCACGGGTGTCCAGCCGCTCGTGACCAGCGGAATCGCCACGGCGGCGGACGCGAATCCGCCCGGCGCCAAGGCGCCCTCGGCCCCGATCATGGCCAGCCCGATGCGTGCGGGTATAGCAAGGGCCACCCGTGCGGCGGTTGCTGGCGTCGCCTGGCGCCGACTTCAAGCGCAAGACGGCTATGGGGTATCAGACCTGACCGATCAAGACTGCCTGCCCTGCTGCAGAAAGACTTGATCTGTCGTCAAACTCAGGCAACCGTGCGGCGCGGGGGCTCGGTCAAGGCAGGAGCGCAGGCGCAGCGCCCTCGCACTTTCGCACTCACGCCCCCAGGAGAGGGAACATGACAGACACTGGTCCATCGGACACCCGGACCCTTCCGCAGAAGGTGTCCCAATGGATCGGTGCGGTCTACAGTGCCCTGAAATGGTCGGACGAACCGCCGGGCATGTCGCAACCGTCGCAAGCCGCGCTCGACCTGCTGGGCATGATCGCCGACCCGCGCACGACGATGGCCACTGCCCCCGAGGACGCCACCGACACCGAGGTTCTGGCTATCGACACGGCCTATGATACGCTGGTTTTCACGCTGCGCGCCCATACGTCCAGCGATGTGGCGAACGTGCGCAAAGAGTTCGACGGCCTCTTGAAGATGGTCTCCGACACGAAGGGCGCCGTGGTAAAGCGGCTGAAGGACAGGCAGACGGCTCTGACGGACAGGCTGGCCGAGGTTCCCTATGCCGATGGCGCGCCGACAGAAGACGTGCGGAGGCTGGCGCGCACACGAACGGCGTTGCACAAGGACGTCAGCGCGGCGGAAACGCAGGACAGCCTTGCCACGATTGATGTCCGCATCGACGATTTCGGCAAGGACACCGATGCGGTTGTCGCGGTGATCCCGCTGCGCAAGGCGGCATTGGACGACATCGCGGCCTTTGAAGCCGAGGTGAAAAAGCTGGCAGCAGACCTGGACCGCGGCTTTTTCGAATATCTCGGCATCACGGCCAAGGCCGCCCGAGGCCGCATCACCACGGCGGTGGACGCAAAAGACCTCAAGGCGGCGACAGATGGTCTGGCTGCGGCGCGCAGCAAGGTTGCCGATGCGTTGGCCTATGCAGAGGACTATGACAACTGGGCGCGCAAGGTAGAGGTCTATCTGGCGACCATGGTGCCCCCGACCGAAAAGGACCGTCTGGGCAATCTGCGCCACGATCTGGCGGACGCAGCGGCGGCCAGGGCGCGGGCAGGCGATTTTCCGGCCGCGCGGAACGAACTGGCCAAGTTCGAGGCCGACGGCTCCGTGGGCGGCGGATCGGGTGGTGATTTCGACAAGACGGCAAAGTTCGCCGCCGATGTGGCTGCCCTGCAGAACGGTCCGGAGATCGCGACGATCAAGATCGTAAAGCCGACCGGCCACACCACGATCGACCCCGAGTTTGCCGCAGCGCGAAAGAAGGGTCTGAAGGACAAGGACCTGCCTGCGGCGCAGGCCCTGCTCGATGCGCTGAAGCTCAAGGTGGCGGGGAGTTACAGTGTGTGTCTCTTGTTGCAGCGCTATGGGGCGCTGGTCACCAGCGCGACGCCCAACACCGATCCGGTCAAGCAGGCCATCCAGCGTGCGAACGTCAAATGCGGAGCGAAGGACTGGGGGGGCGCCCTCTCCGAGTTTTCCGGGCTGGACGCCAGCATCGGCGAGAAGGCTGATGCGACACGGCGGCTGGCGAAGCTGACGAAGAGGGTCGAACTGCTGCGAGGGCCGGAGCTTGCCGCGTTCACCTATGTCAGCGGCTTCCTGACGACGGCACAGAACGAAATCAACGCGGCGGCCTATGACAAGGCTGACGCCGCGATGGACACGGCTGATGCCGAGCTGAAATCCGTCGAACCTTGGGCGGCGCTGGCGGCGGATGCGCGCGCCGCGCGGGTGGCCCATGACAATGGCGATGTCTATGGGTTGCTGGGCGCAGCGGATACGCTTGCGCAGCAGCACAAGTATGCGGCGGCCATGCCAGAGCTGAAAGCGGCAATCGCAGGCTATCAGGCGATCGGGGCGTATGGCGCGAGCAGGGCGCAGGTCGATTTCCTGCACGCAACGCTTGATGCCGCGTCGGAAACGGGCAAGGCCGTGAAGGCTGCGCTGGACAAGGCGCACGATCTGGCCGTCGTGCAGAAGAAAGTGGTGGAGGCGCGCGATGCGCTGCTGGACGTCCTGAAACAACCGGCGCTGGCCGAGGCCGGTACCGAAGCGGGCGCCTGGCTGGCCCAGCTGAAACCCGTCGAGGATCGGCACAACGGCCTGATCGGCAAGGTCGAACCCGCAGCGGCGAAGAAAACCTTGCAGGACAGCCTGGAGGCGGCAAAGACCAAGGCTGGTGTGGACAAGGACATCCCTGCGGCGGTCAAGTTGCTGGAGGCGCATGCCGCACTGGTAACCGACGCGCGCGACTACATCGCGCTGCGCAAGCGCCTGGTGAATGTCAAGGCAGCGCTGGACCGGGCGGCCAAGACCTTTGCCGCTGACCCGCTGGTCGTCGCGGCAATCTATGATGGGCCGGACGACAAGTCCCTGGTCAAGGCGATGGCCGATGTCGACGCGCAGGCGGTGAAGGGCGACGTGTCGAAGGCGGTCAAGGAATGTGACAAGCTGCTGAAGGACTGGAGCGGGCGGATGAGGGCCGCAGGCAAGACGTACGAGCTGGCCGATGCATCCGTCGGCAATGCCGGTCACTCTCTGGACCGGCATGGGCCGGAGGTGAGTGACGAAAAGCTGTTGCGGCGGTTGACGACAGGCATAGCGCCGGACGACAAGACTTCGACCACCAAGAAGTCATCACGGTTCGACAACTTCGAAAGCTGGCTGCAGGCCCGCGAAATTTCGGCCCAGGAAGTCGAAAGCATGGAACAGGTGCCGGGCAGCGGCGTGACCATAGACCTGTCGAAACCGGAAATCCCTCTCGACGACAATGCGGTGATCAAGGTGGATTGCCAGCCCATCGACCATGAGGGCCCCATCGACAAGGCCTTTGTCGGGATCAAGCCAGAGATCGGGGTGGATGCCGACAAAGGCAGGATCGTCAAGGGCGACACGTTCGAGACATACGAGACCTTGACGGGCATCACCAAGAGCAAGGCGATGTGGCTGTTTGAGATTGACTACAGCGACCTGATCATTCCGCCAACGCACACGACCATCCCGCACGACAAGCGCAATCCCAAGGGCTACAAAGAGCTTTGGACGGCGCGAAAACCGACCGTTCCGCTGCCCGCCACCATTCCGGGCAAATGGGTGATGATGCAGTTGTTCCCGCTGGTGGATAACTGGGACCAGGAGAAGCAAGCCTATGTATGATCAGGTTCTGGCGGCAGGGAAGGCCGATACATGAAGATCAACAGCCATGCGGTCGAGCGGTATGTCTGGATGCTGACCAACGGCATCGCCGCCTCGCGCAGCGACCCGATGGAGGAACTGACGGGCTATGACTACGAGATCGACCTGATGATCGCCGCGGCGCGGGAGGCGGGCGAAGAGGAGCTCTTGCGCCGATCCGTCGATTCTCTGCTGTCGGACCCAGAGGGGCGGATCGGCATGTTCTCTGGCCAGGTCCACGGGTTTCGCGACGATGAGATGGTGGACCTGCTGACCCACGCCTATGAGCGGATCTGGCCCGACCTTCCTCGCAGCCTGCCTGGTGAGGCGCCCGCGATGGAGTTCGTGCCGATGACCGATGCCGAATGGGCGGCGCGGCAGGGCAAGGCATAGGTGGCGCGATGGCCGATCAGGCAGCAAGTCCGGCATTCGACAGCGAGGCGATATCGGCCCTGTTGAAAAAGGCCGCCGCAAGCGGAGGTCAATTCAACTTTGCCTTCGGCTTGGGATCGCAGCCCCAGAAATGCGGCCTGATGCTGGACTTGCGCAAGCCGGGCCAGGCGCTGAAGACGCAATTGAAACAGGCGGGCGACGATCTGAAGAAGATCTGCTTTGGCACGTTGACGGTGGTGGACGGGGATGTGCTTTTGCAGCCTCTCCGGCCCTTGAAGGGCATGATCAAGCAACTGAAGCGCCGATTCCGTGACGAGGGATTGCTCAGGTTCACACCGGTTCTCGTGGATGCCTCGGGCGTGCCAGTGGACGAGGACACGCTGCCAGACGATGACGAAGGCGACGTGGCGGATGGCACCGTTCCCGCCGACGCGGATGCGGGCGGGCAACCCGCAGGCTTCGACCACGAGGCGGTGAAGCAGCGGCTTGTCGCGGTCAAGGGCCGGATCGAGGCCCTGCCGCGGGACGCAATCGGACCCATCCTGGACGGTTTCAAGCTGGCTGTCGCGCAGCTCAGGGCAGGCGATCCGACCGTCGTGGAGACGCTGGACGGGTTGGAGCAGGCGATTGACGAGTTCGCCGCGAGGCCCGTGCAACCCGCCACAGCGGGCGATGCGGCCGCCAAGATCACGGCGGCGCTGACCGGGCTGGTGCCGCGCATCCGCTCGCTGCCCCCCGGTCCGGTTCAGACGGCGCTGGCACAGTCCGCGCGCGGCGTGCAGCAATTCGTGCAGGCGGGCGATACGGGGTCGGCCGTCGCGGCATTGCGCGCGTTGGTCGCTGAACTTCAGGCTGCCGAGGCATCCGGCCCGGGCCAGGCGGCCGGGCCTGCGCCGCTGGACATCTGGAACGGCGCCAAGGAGGGCGTCGATACAGGGCTGACCCAGCTTCAGCAGGCGCTGCGGGGCTATGGCCATCCGGCGCTGGACCGCATCGCGGAATTCGGCCTTGCAGGGCTGTCGGGCGGCGGGGTCCAGACGGCGCTCATGGCATCGCTGGTCACCTATTCCCGAGCGCCGGGCGACATGGGTGCGCGGGACGCGGTGGTTGAGGCAATCGCCGGGTATCGCGGATTTCTGGCGGGCAATCCGCTCGTGGCGCTGTGCGACGACAATCCGTTCAACGTGAAGGTCGAGCTGGCGGCGACCTTGGGCCGCGCGCTGGACCAGATCGAGGAACGGTTGGCGGGCCAGGGGCTGGCTTGAGCGAGGACAGCGGGCGTCGCCCGCGTGGCCTTTGCGCGGGCGGCGCGGCTGTCCCACCGTGGGACACGTCTCTGCCACAACAATATCAGGGGCTTGCGCGGCCGAGTTTACCGAACCTTAATACTCTACCCCGCGTCGCCCCGGTCAGAGGTTCTCGGCTTGCGGCATCCCCAGCACGTGGAACCCGCCGTCCACCCGCACAACCTCGCCGGTCGTATAGGCGCCGTAGTCTGACGCGAGCCAGACGGCGGTGCCCCCCACCGCCTCCAGCGTCGCGTTGGAGCGTAGCGGCGCGTTCGCCTCGGTATGGCGGAAGGTGGCGCGGGCGCCGCCGATGGCGGCCCCGGCGAGCGTCTTCATCGGCCCGGGGCTGATCGCGTTCACGCGCACCTTCTGCGGGCCGAGGTCATTGGCCAGATAGCGGACCGAGCTTTCCAGCGCGGCCTTGGCCACCCCCATCACGTTGTAGTTGGGCGTCACGCGGTTCGAGCCCTGAAAGGTCAGCGTGAGGCAGGTGCCGCCCTCTAGCATCAGTTCGGAGGCGCGGCGGCAGATGTCGATGAAGCTGAAGCAACTGATCGTCAGAGAATTCTTGAAATTCGCGCGGCTGGTGTTGATGAAGCGGCCCGTGAGTTCGGCCTTGTCGGAATAGGCGATGGCGTGGACGACGAAATCGAGGGTTCCCCAGCGGTCCTTCAGCGCCAGGAAACAGGCGTCAAGGCTGTCGTCGTTCGTCACATCCACATCGACCAGAAAATCCGACCCGACCGAGGCCGCCAGCGGCTCTACCCGCTTGCCGAAGGCCTCGCCCTGGTAGGAAAAGGCGAGTTCCGCGCCCTCGTCGGCCATGGCGCGGGCGATGCCCCAGGCGATGGAGCGTTCGTTGGCCACGCCCATCACAAGCCCGCGTTTGCCCTTCATCAGATCGGCCATGGCCGGGGTTTCCTTGTCCAGATCGGGTGGGTGGGTCAGTCGAGATAGCGGCTCATCACCAGCGTCGCATTAGTTCCGCCGAAGCCGAAGCTGTTGGAGAGCACGCCGTCGATTTCGATCCCCTCGCGCAGCGTGGTCACGATTTCGGACGGGTCGAGTGCGGGGTCGAGCTGGCGCACATTGGCCGAGGCGGCGATGAAGCCTGCGTTCATCATGATCAGCGAATAGATCGCCTCATGCACTCCGGTCGCCCCAAGGGAATGGCCGGTGAGCGACTTGGTGGAAGCGACGGGCGGGGTGGCGCCACGGCCAAAGACGCGGCGGATCGCCTCGATCTCGGTCACGTCGCCGACGGCGGTCGAGGTGCCGTGGCTGTTGATATAGTCGATGCGTCGTCCCGTGGGCAGGGTGGACAGCGCCAGCTTCATCGACCGCTCGCCACCCTCGCCCGAGGGGGCCACCATGTCATGGCCGTCCGAGGTGGCGCCGTAGCCGGTGAGTTCGCCGTAGATTTTCGCGCCGCGCGCCAGGGCATGAGACAGTTCCTCCAGCACGACGACCCCGCCGCCGCCCGCGATCACGAAGCCGTCGCGGGTGGCGTCATAGGTGCGCGAGGCGGTTTCGGGGGCGTCGTTGTATTTCGAGCTCATCGCCCCCATGGCGTCGAAGAGGCACGACAGGGTCCAGTCCAGTTCCTCGCCGCCGCCCGCGAACACGATGTCCTGCTTGCCCATCTGGATCAGTTCGGCGCCGTTGCCGATGCAATGCGCGCTGGTCGAGCAGGCGGAGGTGATGGAATAGTTCACGCCCTTGATCTTGAACGGCGTGGCAAGGCAGGCCGAGGTGGTGGACGACATCCCCTTGGTCACGCCGAAGGGACCGATCCGTTTCGGGCTGCCACTGTCGCGCACGATGTTGTGCGCCTTGAAAAAGCTTTTCGTCGAGGGGCCGCCAGAGCCGACGATGATCCCCGTGCGGTCGTTCGACACGTCGCCGGGTTCCAGCCCGCTGTCCTTCACCGCCTGCGCCATGGCGATGAAGTTGTAGGCCGCCCCGTCGCCCATGAAGCGCAGGTCGCGCTTGTCGATGTGATCCTCGAAGGTGATGACGGGCTGGCCATGCACCTGGCTGCGGAACCCGCGTTCGGCATAGTCGGGGGCAAAGACGATGCCCGACTTGCCCGCGCGCAATGAGGCCTTGACTTCGGCTGCGGTGTTGCCGATGGGCGAGACGATGCCGATCCCGGTGATGACGACGCGGCGCATGGTGGCCTCCTGCAAGGTCAGTTACCTTTGTGTAGGCGACGGTTGGCGGGGGGGCAAGGTGGGAGGCTACCGCCGATGTTCTCTGTGACGCCTCGTATGCTGTGAGTTTGCATCACAGCATTATTTTGAGCTGTCACCGGCGGCACATGCTATGACAGAACGTCGATGAACGGTCAGCGCGACACGACTAACACGAAAGACCTATTTGGAGACGCCATGAAAATAATATTTTTTTCGATTTTCCTCATCCTGAACGTGCTTCTTGCTACAGAAGGAAATGCCCAAGAAGTAAAAACCGTGCCGCATTCATCAGGAGGGTCGATTGACACCGGGCCCGATGGCTATCTGCGCAATACCTTTAAGGCAGCGAAGCCAAGCTTTTTTCAGGAAATATTGGAGCTGGCAAGATCAGGTACGCAATTCATCGCGAAGCGTGCCGGTTGGCTTGGATTGGCAATCGAAGCGTTATCTCACGCGAACGAACATTATCCATTTGATCAACTTGCAGGGGATGCCCTTGAGACACTTGAGGATGGCGCTGAAATCACTGGAAACTTTGTCCTAGATGTTGTGGAAAGCGCTGCGATAGTAGTACTTTTTGTTGGCTTCATGGCATGGGACTTGGCGACAGGAAACTGGTAGGCCTTGCGGGCAAAGCGCAGGAAACCGTTTCAGTTTCGCCGTTGCTGGCCTTCTGATGAGGTTTGCAGACGTAGCGAAAGGTTTGAAAGCGCATTGAAGTTCAAATTCGCAGCGCTTCTGGTGCAACCCTCACCCCTCACGCCTCGCTCAGCGCCACCTTCATGTCCTTGACCTGATAGATCACGTCGCCATCCGCCTCCACGATGCCATCGGCCACGCCCATCGTCAGGCGGCGCGATTGCAGCGCCTTGGTGAAATCGACGCGGTAGGTCAGCATCTTGCGGTCGGGCCGCACCATCCCCGTCAGCTTCACCTCGCCCACCCCCAAGGCATAGCCGCGCCCCTGCCAGCCGCGCCAGCCAAGGTTGAAGCCGGTCAGTTGCCACAACCCGTCAAGGCCGAGGCAGCCGGGCATGATCGGGTTGCCGGGGAAGTGGCAGGCAAAGAACCACAGGTCGGGCGAGATGTCGAATTCGGCCACCACATGCCCCTTGCCATGCGCGCCACCGTCGCCGGAAATGTCGGTGATGCGGTCCATCATCAGCATCGGCGGTTCGGGAAGCTGCGCGTTGCCGCGGCCGAAAAGCTCTCCCCGCGCGCATTTCAAGAGGTCCTCGCGGTCGAAACGTGTCGGAAACACCGTCATATGGCCTGTTGCCCCCCATTGGCCCCGGCCTTGGCTACCGGACTGTCACAACAAGTAACACCCGTGCTTTGGCGCGTGCAAGGGCGCGGTCAGAGCGGGCGGACCGGGGGAAAGGCGTTCATGTCGGCAAAGCGGCAGAAGGCCGGGCGCGCGAGGTCGAAGTGCGGCAGGCGGGCGCGCAGGGTGTCGGTGTGGCGGGCCATGGCGGCGGTGAGGGCAGGCAGGGTCTCGCGCGGCAGCCAGGCGCGGACATAGGCCATGGTCAGGTGAAAGCCGTAGGTATCGTGCCGGGGGTGGCGGATGCCGAGGGCCGCCGACAGCGCCTCGCGCCAGGCGCGGGCGGTGGCCTCATCCCCGTCCGTGGCGCCGGTGAGCGAGAGGCCAAAGGGCGTAACCTCGGTGACGCGCATTCGGAAGGGCGGCGGGGGGGCGAAACCGTCGAGGCGGGCGGCGAGGGTGCCTGCGATGGTGTCGAGATCGGCGTCGAGGGGCAGGCCGATCGCCCAGCGGTCGGAGGTGCGGGCGGTTTCGATCACGCCGTCGAACAGCGTCATGTGCCAGCTTCCGACATCGGTGAAGGCAAAGTGGTCGGCCCAGGGCGCGGCCATCATGGCGCCGCGCAGGTCCAGCAGCGCGGCCTCGCTGGGTGAACCGGGGATCAGCTGGCAGACCACGGTGACGCCCGCCTCGGGCAGGAAGCGCCCGGATGCGTCGAAGCGGATGCCAAGGTGGGGGTTGTCGGGGTTGCCCTCGGGGGCGACGGTATCGTGCCAGTTCGGCATCTTTCGGGTCCTTCTGCGGTGGTCTGGCAGTGTCTGCACGGCGCGGGGTAATGGCAGACTGTGACGGCGGCATTGCGATCCTGCCCGATCCTTCCGCGTCGACGCAGCGGGAACGATTAATTTCGCCCGGATGCGGAAGCCGCGCTGGCCTTTCGCGCCGAATGCGCGCAGTGCGGGGGGAGGAAAGCGTGGAACCGTCCGACCTCCGCGCGCGTTCAGTTGCCGTTTAGGAGAACAATCCCATGCTGATCCGCTTCGGCTATCACGTCACGATCAACTGCGCACAGCCGACGCCGCTGATCTGTCTTCTGGCGCTGCGCGAGGAGCGCCGCCCCGATCTGGAGCAGCAGGGGCCGGTGATCACCATGCCCGACACGCGGATGAGCACCTACCGCGATCTTTTTGGCAACACCTGCCTGCGGATGACTGCGCCCGCGGGCGATTTCTCGATCCGGCATGACTGCACGATCCGGGACAGCGGCGAACCCGATGCCTATCTGCCGCATCTGATGCAAGAGCCGATCGAGGCGCTGCCCGATGACGTGATGCTCTATCTTCTGGGCAGCCGCTATTGCGAGACGGACCGGCTGAGCCAGACCGCCTGGAACCTCTTTGGCAACACGGCCCCCGGATGGACGCGGGTGCAGGCGATCTGCGACTATGTGAAGGGGCATATCCGGTTCGACTATCAGCTCGCGCGCAACACGCGCACGGCGGAGGATGCCTGGCATGAGCAGGTAGGCGTGTGCCGCGATTTCGCGCATCTGGGGATCGCGCTGTGCCGCGCGATGAACATTCCGGCGCGCTATGTGAACGGATACCTGGGCGACATCCAGGTGCCTGTGGTCGATCCGATGGATTTCTCGGCCTGGATCGAGGTCTATCTGGGGGGCCGCTGGGTGACCTTCGATCCGCGCAACAACACGCGCCGGATCGGTCGGATCAAGGTGGCGCATGGCCGGGATGCGGCGGATGTGCCGCTGGTGCATTCCTTCGGGCCGCACATGCTCAACCGGTTCTCGGTATGGTGCTATGACCTGGCGAACCCGCCGCGGAACCTGCCCGATTGAGGATGCCCGGCTGAGGCGGCGCGCCCGATGGCGCGCGCCGCGCCAGGCCCGGATCAGCCGCCCGGAAGCAGGTTCGTCAACGAGCGCTGGCCGAAGGTGGTGCCCCGCTTGGCGCCAAAGGTGATTTTGCCGCCAAGTTTCACATAGCCTTCGCTGCCCGACAATTCGGCCAGCGGAACCGAGCCGCGCACCACGCCCAGTTCGCCGAACACCTTGAAGTTGGGGGCGACATCGTAGTCACCATTCACGCTGTAGCGCCGCGCATTCGCAACCCCGATGTCGAGCTGGTCCACCGACACGCCGATGCCGAACTGGGGCGTGGCGGCATACCGGGTGGACAGGCCCAGAACGGTGCCGGAAATGCCCTGCTCCTCGCCGCGCGCGGCATAGGCCTCGAAACCGGTCTGGCCCGCGACATGCCCGAACTCGAAACCGATGAAATTCACCGACTCGCCATCGGCGCGGTCCGTGCCCGCGAAGAGACCCGCCGAGGTGTTCTCGTTCAGGTGATAGATGCCATGCAGGACGAAATTTGTCGTGTTTTCCTTCACCTCGTTCAGGCGGTTCAGGCCCAGATCGAATTGCAGTGAGAAATCACGGTTCAGACCGACCTCCACCGCGCCCAGAAGCGTGGTCTTGGAAATGGAGGATTCGTCGGTCAGGAAGGAGTGCGACAGGCTCAGGCTGCCGCCAGTCACCTGCTGGGCCATGGCAGCGGGTGCCGAAACAAGTAGGGCCGCCGCAGCGACCTTGAAAGAATGATACATCGACTGCTCCTGTCGTGAGCGGGCTTTGCCCGTCATTGTTTGCCTCTGGCCCCGTATGATGGCCACTTGCGAGGGTAGCGGATTGAAGCTGTCGGTGGAATTTGCATCGCCGCGGCGCGGCACGGCCCCGCGTCAAAGTTGCGGATATACAACAGCCGAAGTTGTCGCCCAAAGGCACGCGGTCCCGATCCTCCTTGGGGGCGAGGTGTCGGCTGACCCCCGCCCCTTGGTGACATGCCGGGCCCCTGTGGCGTGTCGGGTTACTTGGGCACCAGGACGGTGTCGACCACATGGATGACGCCGTTCGACTGGTTCACATCGGCGATGGTGATGCGGCCGATGTTGCGCGATTCCGAAAAGACAAAAAGGTTCGCGCCCTTGACCTGCACCGACAGCGCGTCGCCCGAGACGGTCTGCAGGTGCACAAAACCCTTCTTGTCCTTCTTTGCGCGGCGCGCGAGGTCGGCCACGTTGAGCTTGCCGGGCACCACATGGGCGGTCAGCACCTTGGTGAGCATGGCCTTGTTCTCGGGCTTCAGCAGGGTTTCCACCGTGCCGGCGGGCAGGGCGTCGAAAGCTGCGTTGACGGGGGCGAAAACGGTGAAGGGGCCCGGTGTCATCAGGGTTTCGACAAGGCCGGCCGCCTGCACCGCGGCGACCAGCGTGGTGTGGTCGGCAGAGTTCACGGCATTCTCGACAATGTTCTTGGCCTCGAACATCGCGGCACCGCCGACCATCGGATTGGCGGCGAGGGCGGGCAGGGCGGTGGCCGCCATCAGGAGGGCGGCAAGGGTGGAACGGATGTGCATGGCGGTATTCCTGTGCTGACGAGCCGGGATCGTCCCGGCCCTGTCGCGAGCAACGGGGCGTGGCCACGGAAAGTTTCGGCTGTTGGAGGGCCGGTCACGATGGCGTGCGCGGTGAAGGTCGTCCTGTCCGTATTCCCGATTGAAAAACCCGGTCAACGAGCTTTATATATGCGGCATGGACATGCCCGCACACGACGACCAGACCATCGCCATTCAGCGCGGCACCGCCTGGCTGACCAAGGGGGGGTTGCGACCGACGCGACAGCGGCTGGCGCTGGCGGCGCTTCTGGTGGGGGATGGCGAGAACCGGCATGTGACGGCCGAAAGCCTGTTCGCAAGCGCCACCCGGACAGGTGCGGGCGTCAGTCTCGCCACCGTGTACAACACCCTGCGCGCCTTTTGCGAAGCCGGGCTGATACAGGAAGTGGTGGTGGACGGATCGAAAAGCTATTTCGATACGCGCATGGACGACCATCCGCATTTTTACTGGGAAGACACGTCGATGCTGACCGACGCCCCGGCTGACGAGCTGCAGATCGCGCGCTTGCCGCGCCTGCCCGCAGGCATGCAGTTGAGCCGCGTCGATGTGGTGATCCGGTTGCGGCGCGCCTGACAGGGTGGGTTCCCCGCACTGCCCGGATTTTTGGCAGCGGGCAAGCCGCTCCGGCGCCTGCGCATATTTCTGTTGCGACATGCCCGGCGCCTGATAGCATTTTGTCAGGATCATGGCCCGTCAGAGGCCGACACACAGGGAGCATCGCATGTCCGTTTTCCGTCTTGGCGGGACCACCGCACTTGTCGCCATCATGGCGTTGTCGCCAGCGTTGGCGCAGGTAACCGCCCTCGGGGCGCCTGAGGGCCAGGTGAACATCGTGGCCTGGCCCGGCTATATCGAGCGTGGCGAGACCGTGAAGGAATTCGATTGGGTGACCGGGTTCGAAGCGGCGTCTGGCTGCAAGGTCAACGTGAAAACCGCCAACACCTCGGACGAGATGGTGGCCTTGATGAACGAGGGCGGGTTCGATCTGGTGACCGCGAGCGGTGACGCAAGCCTGCGCCTGATCGCGGGCAAGCGGGTGCAGCCGGTGAACGTGGATCTGATCCCGTCCTGGTCCACGGTGGACGACCGGCTGAAATCGGCGCCCTGGCACACGGTCGATGGTGTGCATTACGGGACGCCCTACATGTGGGGGCCAAACGTCCTGATGTACAACACCCAGGTGTTCGGCGATGCGCCGCCCACCTCCTGGAACGTGGTGTTCGAGGAGATGACGCTGCCCGACGGCAAGTCGAACAAGGGCCGCGTGCAGGCCTATGACGGGCCGATCCACATCGCCGACGCCGCCCAATACCTGATGTTCCACAAGCCGGACCTGGGCATCACCTCGCCCTACGCGCTGAACGCGGATCAGTACAAGGCGGCGCTGGACCTGTTGCGGGTGCAGCGCACGCTGACGGCGCGCTACTGGCACGACGCCTTCATCCAGATGGACGATTTCCGGAACGAGGGGATGGCGGCCTCGGGCACCTGGCCGTTCCAGGTCAACCTCTTGCAGGCCGACAAGGTGCCTGTGGCATCGGTGATCCCGCAAGAGGGGGCTACGGGCTGGGCCGACACGACGATGATGCATGCCGATGCGGCGAACCCAACCTGTGCGTATCTCTGGATGGAGCATACGCTGGCCTCGAACCTGCAATCGGACCTGTCGGTGTGGTTCGGCGCCAACCCGGCGGTGCCTGCCGCCTGCACGGACGGGCGCGGGATGCAGACGGCCGAGGGCTGCACCAAGAACGGGCTGGATGATTTCGAGCGGATCCGATTCTGGACCACGCCCGTTTCAAGCTGCCCGCAGGGGGAATGCGTGCCCTATTACCGTTGGGTGTCGGACTACATCGGCGTGATCGGCGGACGGTGATCCCGGCAACCCCCCCCCCTCCCCATCCCTCCCCCACGAAGGGGGGAGGGAGGCGCCCCATCGACCCGCGCCGCGCCGGTCATCCTGCGCCTCCCCTCCCCCTCGTGGGGAGGGGATGGGGGTGGGGGGCGGCCACAGGCAGGCCAGACATGACCCCCGCCGTCACCTTCACCGCCGTCACCCGCCATTTCGGCCCTGTCCGCGCCGTGGACGGGGTAGACCTGACCATCGCCGAAGGCGCATTCTTTGCCATGCTGGGCCCGTCCGGGTCGGGCAAGACCACCTGCCTGCGGCTGATCTCGGGCTTCGAGAAACCCACCTCGGGGGCGATCCGCATCTTCGGGCAGGACGTGTCGAACGTGCCGCCGCACCTGCGCAACGTGAACACGGTGTTTCAGGACTATGCGCTGTTCCCGCACATGAACGTGCGCGACAACGTGGCCTATGGGCTGATGGTCAAGGGCGTTGGGCGGGGCCCCCGCCATGCGCGGGCCGAGGAGATGCTGGCACTGGTGAAGCTGGACGGCTACGGTGATCGGAAACCTGCGCAGCTGTCGGGCGGCCAGCGCCAGCGCGTAGCCCTGGCGCGCGCGCTGGTCAACGAACCCCGCGTGCTCTTGCTGGACGAACCGCTGGGTGCCTTGGACCTGAAGCTGCGCGAGGCGATGCAGGACGAGTTGAAGGCGCTGCAGCGCCGCCTCGGCATCACCTTTGTCTTCGTCACCCATGACCAGGGTGAGGCGCTGTCGATGGCCGACCACCTCGCGGTGTTCAACGAGGGGTGCATCGCCCAGATCGGCACGCCGCAGGACATCTACACCCGGCCCGCGACGCGGTTCGTGGCGGATTTCGTGGGCTCCTCCAACGTTCTGCCCCCCGAGGTCAGCCGCCGCTTCGGCGGGCCCGACGCCTGGGCCTCTCTGCGCCCCGAGGCGATCAGGCTGGCCGGGGGCGGCATCCCCGGCACCGCGGGACCCGCGCGGTATCTGGGTGCCGGGACGCGGCTGTCGGTCGATCTGGGCAACAACGTCGCGGTGCAGGTCTGGCTGCCCCCCGGCCAGCCTGTGCCGCCCCCCGGCAGCCCGGTCCAGGTGCAGGCGGCGCCTGGGGCGATTCATCCGATGGAGGCTGCGCCATGACCACGGTTGCCAAGGGGGGCCAGCCCCCCTCGCCGCCTGCGGCGGCTCACCCCCCGGGGTATTTCGGTCAAGGAGAGGCACAATTTAAATCAAATCCGTTCTCTTCTTTGTTGAAATACCCCGGGGGGAGGCGCGGCACGCGCCGGGGGGCAGCGCCCCCCTGCGACGCGGCGGCCCCTGCATGACGCCTGCGGTGTTGCCGGGACGGGGGCCGGGGGACCGGCTGACGGGGCTGTTCTGGCGGCGGCCCAATCTGCTTTTGGTGCTGATGATCCTGCCGCCGCTCTTGTGGCTTGGGCTGGTCTATCTGGGATCGCTCGCCGCACTTCTGGTGCAGAGCTTCTATTCGATCGACGAGTTCTCGGGTCTGGTGGTGCGCGAGTTCACCTTGCGCACCTATGGAGAGCTGTTCCGGCCTGCCAACCTCGACATCATCCTGCGCACGCTGGCGATGGCGGCGGCGGTCACGCTGGGCTGCGCGGTGATCGGGTTTCCGGTGGCCTATTATGCGGCGCGCCATGCGCGGGGGCGGTGGAAGGCGGCGTTCTATCTGGGGGTCATGCTGCCCCTGTGGTCGTCCTATCTGGTCAAGGTCTATGCCTGGAAGCTGATCCTGGCGAAAGAGGGGATCATCACCTGGGCCGCCGACGGAATCGGCGCGGGGTTCGTGCTGGAGGCGGTGCTGTCGCTGCCCTGGATCGGGGGGAATTCGTTGTCCACCAGTTTTCTGGGCACCTGGATGGTCTTTGTCTATGTCTGGCTGCCCTATATGATCCTGCCGATGCAGGCCGCGCTTGAGCGGGTGCCGGTGTCGATGCTGGAGGCTTCGGCGGATCTGGGGGCGGGGCCGGGGCGCACGTTCCGGTCGGTGATCCTGCCGCTGGCGATGCCGGGGGTGATCGCGGGGTCGATCTTTACCTTCAGCCTGACGATGGGCGACTACATCATTCCGCAGATCGTGGGCACCTCGGCGCGGTTCATCGGGCAGACGGTGTATCAGTTGCAGGGAACGGCCGGAAACATCCCGCTGGCCGCGGCCTTTGCGGTGGTGCCCATCGCGATCATGCTGGTCTATCTGTGGCTAGCCAAGCGGCAGGGGGCGTTCAATGCGCTCTGAGGGGGCATCGGTAGGGCTGCGGGTGGCGGCCATCGGGGGGCTGTTGTTCCTGCATCTGCCGATCCTTTTGATCTTCCTTTACGCCTTCACCACGGATGAGCGGACCTATGCCTTTCCGCCTCCCGGCCTGACAACGCAATGGTTCGGGGTGGCGTGGAACCGGGCGGATATCTGGCCGCCGCTTTACCTGTCCTTGCGTGTGGCGGCGATTTCCACGGCGATGGCGCTGGTGTTGGGGACGCTAGCGGCGGCCGCGATGGCGCGGGCCAGCTTTTTCGGACGGGATCAGATCAGCCTGTTGATCATCTTGCCGATTGCGTTGCCGGGTGTAATTTCCGGCATGTCGCTGCGTTCGGCCTTTGCGATCATGGAGATACCCTTTTCCACCTGGACCATCGTTCTGGGCCACGCGACGTTCTGCATCGTGATCGTGTTCAACAATGCCGTGGCGCGGTTCCGACGGATGTCGGGGGCAATCCTCGAGGCCTCGGCTGATCTGGGGGCCAATGCGTTCCAGACGTTCCGTTTCGTGCTCTTGCCCAATCTCGGCTCGGCCCTGTTGGCGGGGGGGATGCTGGCCTTTGCGCTGTCCTTTGACGAGGTGATCGTGACGACCTTCACGGCGGGCCAGCAATCCACCCTGCCGATCTGGATGCTGAACGAACTGGTGCGGCCCCGGCAGCGGCCGGTGACGAATGTGGTGGCGATCGTGGTCTTTGCGACGACGTTCCTGCCGATCCTGCTGGCCTACTATCTGACGCGCGGCGGGGGCGAGACGGCGGGCGGCGGCAAATAGCCCTAGCCGGGTTTCACGGCGCGCAGGTGGGTGGGGCAGTGTTCGCCGCTGTCCAGCACCGGGATCATCCGCGTCCAAAGGGCGATGTTGTAGTCCACGAAATCCGCCCCCACGGCAGCGGCCATCGCGGCCCCCTCGGCCCCGCGCAGGCGGGCGAGTTCCTGGCGCGCCGTGTCGCGATACCAGGCATTGCGGCTGACGGTTTCGACATCGACAAACCCCGCCGCCGTCATCGCCCGGGCATAGCCAAGCGGCGAGGCCATGCCGAAGCCCAGCCCCTCGGCCTCGATATAGGCGGCCATCGCGGGCGAGGGGGCGTCGTCATGGCCGATCAGCCAGTCGGAGGCGAGGAAGGCGCCGCCCGGTTTCAGCACGCGGAACACCTCGGCCATCAGGGCGGCCTTGTCGGGGATGTGGACGATGGAATCCTTGGAGAACACCACATCGAAGCTGGCGGGTGGCAGGGGCAGGGGGCCGGGGGCGACCTTGGCCAGACCGATGCGCGCGTTCAGGCCCGCACGCGCCACCATGGCGCGGGCGCGGGCCAGCACGCCATCCTCGACATCGATGCCCGTCACCCAGGCCGCGCCATGGTCCCGCACGAGACACAGGCTGACCCCGCCGGCGCCACATCCGATGTCGAGCACCGAAAGCCCGTCGAGCCGACGACCATCGAGGATGCGCGCCACCTCTTCGGGGCCGCCGGGCGACAGGAACCCCTCACCCCAGAGCGCCTCCAGAAAGGCGACCATACGTTCGGGATAATGCGTCGTGTCGTCCATCCTGACTCCCTGCCGATCGCCAACCGATCGACGCGAGTCTGGCCTATTTCTTTGCCTTTTTCATCTGTTCCTTGATGAAATCGCGCAGCGCGCCGTCCTTTTGGTAGGCCTTGATCACCTCATCGGCGAATTTCGCGGCGTCGTCCTTGGTTACGTCCCAGTTCTTGGCCACGTCATCGAGGATCTTGCCCGCGCGCTTGTCCACGAGTTTCTTGAACCCCTCCTCGCCCGTCTTGTCGAGTTTCGATGGGTCGAGACCCAGCCCCTTGAACATCTCGGGCTTGACATGCTTGCTGGCGCTTTCGCCGAATTTCTTGAACTCGCTGCCCAGGATTTTCAGCCCTGCGCCCTTGATGAAGCTTTTCACGGCAGCCTCGGCCAGGTCTGACGCATCGAACTTTTTCTTGGGGTCGGCGAGGCCGGGCAGGCCGTTGATGCCGTCCTTCAGCATCTGCTGGGCGCCGCCGTTCAGGGAATCGACCACCAGCTTTTTCATCGCCGGATGCGTGGCCTCCTTCAGCGCCGCCTTGGCGATGTCGTCCGTAATGTCCTTGGCCCCGCCGCCCTTCAGGATCAGGCCCACGGTGGCATCGCAGACGGTGGCCATGAACACGCTCGAAAGCCCCGCTTCGATGGCGTAGTTTGCCGTTTTCGAGGCCTTGTCCACCTCCTTGAGCACGGCGTCATAGGCCGCCACCCCGGCCGAGACGCCCACCTGCACCCCCCAGGACGACCCGCCGGTGGCAAAGGCCGCCGTGACCTGCAGGGTGAGCACGCATCCGTCGCGGATCTTTTCCAGCTCTCGCACCAGCTGGCCGCCGCCCATGAACAGTTCGTCGCGATACTGGTCCATGTCGGCGAAGGCCTGGCGGATCGGGGCCGCGCGGCGCGAGATGTCGGCGGGGGTGAGGGCGCAGTCGCGGGCGTCCTTTTCCATGGCCTCCGCCGCCTTCACAGCCCCGACCATCGTGGCCTTCGACGGGAATTTCAGCCCCACCGCGACATCGACGAATTTCGACCAGAAGGCATTGTCCTTGCGCGCGCTGTCATGCGCTTCCCAATACATCATCGCCTCGTTGGCCATGCTGACATAGGGGCGCACCGCTTCGGCCGCGCGGGCGCCCGCGATGCGCTTGAGTTGGGCGAACTGCTCGCGGGTGACCCAGGCCTCCTTGCCATTGACCACGATGCGGGTACGCGGGATCAGCGCCTCTTTCATCGCGGCCATGGTTTTCTGGTCGGGCAGGCCCGAGGAATGGCCCACGTTCAGCTGGTCCTGCAGCAGCGCCATGGCGGTGCGGGTGTCTTCGTCATAGGTGCCGGTTTCCTTGATCTTGCCCTTGGGCAGGACCTGGTTCATCAGCTTTTGCAGGGATTTCACCTCGGGTGACGAGGTGCCGAATTCGATCCTGGCCATCACGGCCTCCCGGAAAAAATGGGGCGCGACTCGGAAATGCATGGCCGCGCGGGAAATCTGGCACCTTCACGAACGCGTGACAAGGGCCGCGCGCCAACGCCTAATCCGCCGTGAAATGCCTCGGGAAAAAGGCCGCAGCGCTGGTCATCACCGTGGCGCGGGCCTCGGCCAGGTCATAGGCGTCGGCCATCGTCATCATGTCGAGCCAGACGCCCTCGGTCGTCACGCGCAGGATGCGGGCGATGCGCGTGGGGTTGCCGGAATACCCGTGTTCGGCGTTCATCCGGGCGCAGAGGGATTCGAGCGTGCGGTTATAGTGGGCATCATTCGCGCCGCAGCGTTCCTGATAGATCGGGCGGCTTTGCGCCTCGCCCCAGAAGGCGCACCAGGTTGACAGGCGGGCGGGCGTGCAGATGGCGGGGTTGAAATCGGCGCCGATCATGGCGGCGATCTGCGCCTCGGGTGCCGGGGGGGCGGCGGCCAGCGCCCCGGTCCAGTTCGCGCGGTATTCCTCGGCCAGATACAGCAGCGTTTCGAGGAGGAGCTTGTCCTTGCTCTGGAAATGAAAGTTCACCAGCCCGTGCGACAGGCCCGCCAGCCGCGCCACCTCGGTCAGCGTGGTGCGGGCAAAGCCGTGGCGGGCGATCACCTCGATGGTCGCCTCGATCAGCTGCACACGCCGCGCATCGCGGGGCTGCTTGCGGGAGGGTGGGGTGGCGTCGTTGGGCATCGGGGCCTCGGCTGCGTGTCCTCGTGTCTTATCGCAAATCGGGGGCGGGGAAAGGGTTTTGCTGTTCTGATTGACAGCACAGTCAGAATAATGGGACGCTAAGGGCGACGAAGCAACAGCGCGAGCGCCGCATGCCCCCGATTCCCCGCCGGAACCTGACCAAATCCCACGCGCAATTCCGAAAGGCGCTGACGCGCCTGCCGCTGGGGGTGGCCTCGACGTTCCGCTACTGGGGGGATGACCGCACGATCTACGTCGATCACGGCAAGGGCGGCCGGACCTTCGACATCGACGGCAACGCCTATGTGGATTACCGGCTGGGCTATGGCCCGGCGATCCTGGGGTATGCCGACGACCGGGTGGATGCGGCGGCAATGCGGGGGATGCAGGTGGGTGGCGTGTTCGCCCTGTCCACCGAGATGGAGTTCACCGTGGCCGAGCGGATCGCCCGGATGGTGCCTGCCGCCGAACTGGTGCGCTATTCCAATTCGGGCACCGAGGCGGTGATGGCGGCCCTGCGCCTTGCCCGCGCGCATACCGGGCGCGACAGCTATCTGCTGGTGGAAGGGGGCTATCACGGCCTGTTCGACGCCGCGATGTGGATGGCCAACATGGACGCCTGGGAGCGCGGGTCGAACGGCGCCCCCGAGGTGGTGTCTTACGGCAAGGGCATTCCCCGGACGTTGAAGGAGCTGGCGCATCTGGTGCCGATGAACGACAGCGAGCGGCTGGAGGATACCTTCCGCAAGCATGGCGACACGCTGGCCGCCATGCTGATCGAGCCGATCCAGGGCAACTGCTGCGGCATCACCGCGCGCGCCGATTATGTGCGGCTGGCGCGGGATTTGTGCGACCGCTACGGGGTGCTCTTGATCATCGACGAGGTGAAGACGGGCTTCCGCGTGGGCCGGGGCGGCATTCAGGGCATCATGGGCGTGCAGCCCGACATCACCACCTTCGCCAAGGCCATGGCCAACGGATACCCCATCGCCGTGGTGGCGGGGCGCGAAACGGTGATGCGCACCTTCCGCCATGGCGGGGCGAGCCACGGCGGCACCTATACCGCGCATTCCGTCAGCCTCGCCGCCGCCAATGAATGCCTGCGCATCCTCGATGAAACGCCCGCGCTGGAGACGCTGGCGGGGTATGGTGAGCGCCTGAAGGCGGGGATCAGCCGCATCCTCGATGCGCGCGGGATCGTGCATTCCTACACCGGGCATCCGTCGATGTTCGGCCTGTTTTTCGCGCCCGAACCGCCCGACAACTACCGCGACTGGAAAACCTCGGACTACAGTTTCTACGACCGCATGGCCTATTTCCTGCATGATCTGGGCGTGATCTGCGAACCCGACAGCCGCGAGCCCTGGTTCATGTGCGAGGCGCACGGGCTGGACGAGACCTGCCTGACCGACACCCTGCGCGCGGTGGAAACCGCCATCGACCTGACGCTGGAGCATGTCGAGGCCGCCGCCGAATGAGCCTTGATGCCGTCATCGTGGGGGCGGGGCACAACGGCCTGGTGGCGGCCTGCTATCTCGCCCGCGCGGGGCTGCGTGTGTGCGTGGTGGAAAAGAACGACTGGATCGGCGGTGCGGCGGTCAGCCGCGAATTGTATCCCGGCTTCACCTATTCCAACTGTTCCTATGTCAACAGCCTGTTCCGCCCCGAGATCATGCGCGATCTGGACCTCGCGCGCCACGGCTTGCAGATTTTGCCCTATGAGGGCGGCGCGCTGCTGACCGGGCAGGGATACCTGGGGATGCACCGCGACCATGACGTCAACCGGCGCGAGATCGCGCGCCACTCCCCCCGCGATGCCGAGGCCTATGACCTTTATGCCCGCGACGTGCTGCGCCATTGTCGGTTCATCCGGCCCCTCCTGATGCGCACGCCCCCCGATCCCGCGCGCTTCCGCCCCCGCGACCTGGGCGAACTGATCTGGCTGGGCCGCCACATCTCGGGCCTGTCGGAGCGCGCGGTTTGCGACATGATCCGGTTCTGGACCATGTCGATCTCGGATTTCCTGGACGGGTATTTCGAGAACCCGGCGGTGAAGGCCTATCAGGCGGTCGGCGCGATCATTGGCACGGCGCTGGGGCCGATGTCGCACGGCACGGCCTATGTTCTGTTGCATCACGCGATGGGGGATGTGGACGGCAACGTGGGCGCCTGGGGCTATGCGCGGGGCGGGATGGGGGCGATCACGCAGGCCCTGGCCGCGTCCCTGCGGGCCTCGGGCGGGGACATCCGCACCGGGGCGGGGGTGGAGCGTGTGCTGGTCGAAGGCGGGCGCGCGCGGGGCGTGCTGCTGGAAGGGGGCGACGAGATCCGGGCGGCGCGGGTTCTGTCCAACATGGACGTGCGGCGCACTTTCCTGCGGCATGTGGATGAACGCGAGGTGCCGGGCGAGTTTATGGCGCGGGTGAAGCGGTTCAAGACGCGGGGATCGTCGGGCAAGCTGAACATCGCGTTGGACCGCGCGCCGCGCTTCACCGCGCTGCCGGAGGATGCGCCATACATCAAGGGTGATCTGCACTTCACCCCCACCATCGCGGCGATGGAACGCGCCTATGACGATTGGAAGGCCGGCACCTTCAGCGCCGATCCGTTCCAGGACGTGATGATCCCCACGATGATCGACCCGACGATGGCGCCTGCGGGAAAGCACTTCATGTCCTGCTTCGTGCAATACGCGCCGCCGAAAATCCGGGGCGCCGACTGGTCCGATGCCGACCGCGACGCCTTTGGCCGCACCTGCATCGACCAGATCGAGGCCCATGCGCCGGGCTTTCGCGCATCCATCCTGCATGTCGAGGTGCGCACCCCGCGCGAGCTGGAGGCCGAGGTGGGTCTGACCGAGGGCAACATCTTCCAGGGCGAGCTGACCTTTGACCAGCTTCTGTTCAACCGCCCCGTGCCCGGATACGCGCAATACCGCACCCCGGTGCGCGACCTTTACCTTTGCGGGTCCTCCACCCATCCGGGCGGCGGCGTGATGGGGGCACCGGGGCGCAATGCCGCGCGCGAGGTGCTGCGCGACATGCGCCGCGCCCCAAAGGACATGCGCGATGCCTATGCCGTCTTTTGATGCCATCGTCATCGGCGCGGGGCCGAACGGCCTGGCCGCCGCCCATGCGCTGCGGGGGCAGGGGCGTGATGTGCTGCTTTTGGACGATGCGCCCGTGCCGGGGGGCGGGGCCAGCGGGCGGGGGGCGTTTGCGCCGGGGTTTCCGGCACCCCCGCTGGCGCATCTGGCGTTCCAGCTGGACCCGCGCGTGGCGGCGGGGATGCGGCTGGCCGAGCATGGGCTGGACTGGATCACCACCGACCTTGCCACCACCGCCCTGTCCGACACCGGCGCGCATCTGGTGCTGTCGGGGCCCGCGGGCGCGATGGTCGAGGGCGTGTCGCCCGAGGACCGCGCCGCCTGGGCCGCGCTGCGCGCCCGGCTGATGAGGTTCGCGCAAGTGCTGGGCCCCTTCCGCCGGATGCCGCCGCCGCGGCTGGCGCGGCGGGCGGGCAATGACTGGGGACGGCTTTTGCGGGCAGCGGCCAAGGTGCGGATGATCGGCACGGCCGAATTCCGCGAGCTGCTGCGGATGCTGCTGACCAACGTGCATGACACCCTGAACGATGAGCTGACCGACCCGCGCCTGAAGGGGGTGCTGGCGTTTGATGCGACCTTGGGCACCTGGCTCGCCCCCCGGTCGCCCAATTCGCTGATCCTGTGGCTTGACCGGCTGGCCGGGCAGGCGGGGGGCGTGCAGGGGGCGCTGGGCCTGCCCAAGGGCGGTGTGGGGGCGATTGCCGCCGCCATGGCGCGGTCGGCGCAGGCGGCTGGTGTGGTGGTGCGCGCGGATGCGCGGGCGGCGCGGGTGCTGGTGGAGGGGGACCGCGCGCGCGGCGTGGCTCTGGCCTCGGGCGAAGAGATCGCGGCGGGGCTGGTCGTGTCGGCGATCAGCCCGAAGGACACGCTGCTGTCGCTGGTGGGCCCGCGCCATCTGGACGCCGGGATGACGGCGCGCATGGCGCATCAAAAGGCGCGGGGGGCGGCGGCCAAGCTGCATCTGGCGCTGACGGGCCTGCCGGATTTCCGGGGTGCCGACCCGGCAACGCGGCTGGTCATCGCGCCCTCCGAGGAGGATGTGGAGCACGCCTTCAACCCGGTGAAATACGGTCAGGTCCCCGAGGCGCCGGTGATGGAGGTGGTGATCCCTTCCGTGCATGAACCCGGCCATGCACCGCCCGGGCAGCACCTGCTGTCGGCCATCGTGCAATATGCGCCCCATGACCCGGTGGACGGCCATGATGCCGCGCGGGTGGCGATGCTGGCCGCCACCATGGCGCAGCTGGAGCGCCATGCGCCGGGGATCGGCGCGCTGGTGTCCCATGCCGAGATGCTGATGCCCCATGACATTCAGGCGCGCTGGGGGATGCCGGGGGGCAACTGGCACCATGGCGAGCTGAGCGTCGAGCAGATGCTGTTCCTGCGCCCCCTGCCGGAGCTTGCGCAATACCGCACGCCGGTTCAGGGGCTGTGGCTGGCGTCCGCCGGGTGCCATCCGGGGGGCGGGATTTCGGGTGCGGCAGGCTGGAACGCGGCCGAAGCCATCGGGAGGGCGCGATGATCCCGCTCAGGCACTATGAAACCCCGCTGATGACCACGCCGTTTCACGCGCGCACCTTCGCCCATTGCCGCACGCATCGCTGGGGCCCCTGGGCCGGATACGCCACCGTCCTGACCTATGAGGACACGGCGATGGAGTATTCGGCGATCCGCAACGCCGCCTCGCTCTATGACCTCTGCCCGATGATCAAGTATCGCATCAGGGGGCCCGGGGCTGTGGCGATGCTGGACCGGCTGACCCTGCGCAATGTGGGCAAGCTGGCGGTGGGGGTGGTGCACTACACCGCCTGGTGCGATGACGACGGCAAGCTGGTGGATGACGGCACGCTGTTCCGGCTGGGGCGCGACGAGTTCCGCCTGTGCTGTCAGGAACGCCACCTGCCCTGGCTTTTGGACAGCGCGCGGGGGTTCGACTGCACCGTGACGGATGAGACGGAGGCGGTGGCGGCCCTGTCGCTGCAAGGGCCGACCTCGGCCGAGGTGCTGCGGCGGGCGGGGTTCGACATCGACGCGCTGCGGCCCTTCCGCATGACCGATTTCCCGTTCGAAGGCGGCCGCCTGATGGTGTCGCGCACCGGGTTCACCGGCGATCTGGGCTATGAGCTGTGGACCACGCCCGCGCTTGCGCTGCCGCTCTGGGATCATCTGATGGCGCAGGGCGCGCCCCTGGGCCTGCGCCCCGTGGGGTCCGAGGCGTTGAACATCGCGCGGCTGGAGGCGGGGTTCATCCTGACCCAAGCCGATTTCACCCCCGCCCCGCAGGCGGTGCGCGAGGATCGCGCGCGCTCGCCGCTGGAGATGGGGCTCGACTGGATGATCGACTGGGACAGGGGCCATTTCACCGGCCGCCGCGCCCTGCTGCGCGAACGCGCGGAGGGGTCGCGCTGGGCCTTTGTGGGGCTGGAGATTGCGGGGAATGTTTCGGCCGAGGGCGCGATCCTTTACCACGCCAAACGGCGCGAGGTGGGGGTGTTTACCGGCGCCTGCTGGTCGCCGATCCTGAAGGCCAGCATCGCGCTGGCGCAGGTGGAGCGGCGTTATGCGCAGGGCGGGAACCTCTGGGCCGAGATCTATGCCATGCGCGAATTGCACTATGCCAAGCTGATGATGCGCGCCCGCGTGGTTCCCCGGCCCTTTCACGGCCCCGACCGCCGCCGCGCCACACCTCCGGGGAGGTTCTGATGGGACTAGACCGCCACCCTGCGTCGCCCCGCCTCGACCATTGCCCCGAGACGCTGCCGCGCGAGGCCTATGTCTCGCTCGACTGGCACGCGCGCGAGATGCGGGCGGTGTTTGGCCGAGCCTGGATCATGGCCGGGCGGCTGGCCGACATGGAGCCCGGCACGATGCGGCGGGTGCAGTTGGGCGATGCGCCGGTGGTGCTTTGCCGAAGCGCCGAGGGGGCGCTGTCGGCCTTTCACAACACCTGCCGCCACCGGGGGGCGGAGCTTTGCCGGGGCGAGGTGGAGCCGCTGGGCCGCCTGATCGCCTGCCCCTATCACGCCTGGGCCTATGCGGCGGATGACGGGCGGCTGGTCAGCACCGCCCATGCCCGTCCCACCCCCGATTTCGCCCTCGCCGATCACGGGCTTCATCCGGTTGCCGTGCAGGTCTGGAACGGGTTCGTGTTCCTTTCGGCCGCGGCCGACCCGCCCCACCTTCGCGCCGATGTGGCCCTGACCTCGCTGGACAACTGGCCGATGGACGGCCTTGTGACCGGCCATCGCTGGGTGACCGAGATCGGCAGCAACTGGAAGGTGTTCTGGGAAAACTATTCGGAATGCCTGCACTGCCCCGGCATCCACCCGGAACTCAGTGACCTTGTGCCGGTCTATCGTCAGGGGATCATGGGCGCGAATGAGGCGCTGGGCTGGACGCCGGACGCGCCGCCCGTGCCCGGCCTCAAGCCCGGTGTGCAAAGCTGGACCCTGACGGGCGCGCCCTGTGGGCCGGTGTTTCCCGGCCTGACCGAGGCCGAGCGGGACAGCGGGCACAGCTTCGTCACCTTCTGGCCCACGGCCTATGTCGTGGCGCATGTCGATTATGTGCGCGCCGTGCGGCTGGAGCCGTTGGGGCCCGACCGCACCCGCCTGACCGCCGAATGGTATTTCCCGCCCGAAACGCTGGCGCAGCCGGGCTTTGACGCCGAGGCCGTGGCGGCCTTTCCCAAGATCGTGATGGCGCAGGATGCCGCGGCGGCCGAGATGAACCAGCGCGGCCTTACCTCGCCCGCCCACACAAGGGGCCGCCTGATGCCCGAGGAATACGAGATTGCACGCTTTCACCGCTGGGTGATGCGGCATCTGGAGGGTGCCCCGTGAGCGATCTTCCCTATCGCACCAACCCCATTCCGCCCGACTGGGACCGCAGCGGCCTGCCCGCCTGGACCTACCGGTCCGAGGCGCTGTTCGCGCTGGAGCGTGACCATGTGTTCCTCACCCATTGGCAGGTGGCGGGGCATGAGGCCGACCTGCCCGCGCCGGGCGACTGGCTGACGTTCGACCTGCTGGGCGAGCGGGCGATGGTGATGCGGGGGGCGGATGGCGTGGTGCGGGCGTTCCATAACCTGTGCCGTCACCGGGGCGCGCGGGTGGTGGACGGGATGCAGGGCAATTGCAAGGGCTCCATCGTCTGCCCCTTCCATGGCTGGGTCTACAACCTTGACGGCACCCTGCGCGGGGCGGCGCAGCCGCGCAGTTTCGGTGACCTGGACCGGGCCGAATTCGGGTTGCGGCCCATCGAGATGCAAGTGTTCCACGGGTTCCTGTTCCTGCGCTTCCACCCCGGCCCGCAGCCCGATGTGGCCGAGCTCTTGGCCCCCTATTCCGCCGATTTCGCGGCGCATCGCGCGGGCGCGCTGCTGCCCGCCTCGGGGGCGGGGGGGGCGGCGGAACTGCCCGTCAACTGGAAATCCCTGCGCGATGTGGACAATGAGGGCTATCACGTCCCGCTCGCCCATCCCGCGCTGCAGGAACTTTATGGCCGCGACTACCGCGACCTTTATCCCGCGCCGCATCTGCATGTCTCGATCGGACGCTTCGGCGATGCGCCGGGCCGCCGCTGGTCGGTGCGCCGCTATGTGGAGCTGAGCGAGGATGCCCCCGGCACCGCCCCGCATCTGGCGAAAACCTGGGCCTATTATGGCCTGTTTCCCAACACCGTCTTTGCCTTTACCCCCGAGGGAGCGCAGTTCTATCAGGACCTGCCCGCGGGCCCGGCGCTGACGCGCATCGCGGGCCGCCTCTATCGCCGCCCGGACGAGACGCGCCGCCAGCGGCTGGCGCGGTATCTGGCAAACCGCATCGACCGCGAAACCTCGGCCGAGGACCGGCAGCTCTCGATCTGGTCGGACGAATCCATGCGGTCGCAGGCGTTCGAGGGGTTCCACCTGTCCGATCTGGAATACGGGCTGAAGCGGCACCACGACCTTTTGCGCGCCCTTTTGCCGGTCATGGCGATGCCCGAGGCCCCGCCCGAGGCGGAAATGGCCGCCCGTTATGCCGAATTGATTTGCCAGTCAGAATGATCGGGGTAACCTGAGACAAAATCAAAAACAGGGGGATGACATGACGCTGACACGCCGCACCGCACTTGTTGCCGCCGGGGGGGCGCTGGCCCTGCCATGGGTCCGCCCGTCTTGGGCACAGGCCCGCCGGGTGAATGTCTACAACTGGACCGACTATATCGGCGAGACCACCATCGCCGATTTCGAACGCGAGACCGGCATCGCGGTGACCTATGACCTTTACGCCTCGGCCGAGGAGATGCAGGCCAAGATGCTGGTCGGTCAGACCGGATACGATGTCGTGCTGCAGGCGGGCGTGTCGATGCCCAGGATGGTGGCGGCGGGGGTGTTCCAGAAGCTGGACCGCGCCCGCCTGACCGGCTGGGAAAACCTTGACCCCGACATTTTGCGCATCCTGGAAGGGTTCGACCCCGGCATTGCCTACAGCGTGCCCTACATGTGGGGATCGGTGGGATTCGCCTATAACGTGACCATGGTGCGCGAGCGGCTGCCCGATGCCGACCTGGAAAGCCTGGACACGATCTTTCTGCCCGAGAATGCCGCCAAGCTGGCCGATTGCGGCATCTCGATCCTGGACAGCCCCGATGACATCATGGCCTCGGTCCTGAAATGGCTGGGGCTTGACCCTGACACGGCGGGGGCCGCGGAATACAAGCTGGCGGCCGACGCCTTTGCCGAAATTCGCCAATACATCGCCGTCTTCGACAACTCCAACTTCCTCAGCGGCCTGCCCAATGGCGAGCTGTGCGTGGCAAACAGCTGGTCGGGCGATTACCGGACGGCCAAGAGCAGGGCGGCCGAGGCGGGAATCGATATCGACCTCGCCTATTACGTCCCGCGCACCGGCGCGCCGACCTGGTTCGACGTCTGGTGCATGCCGGCCGATGCGCGCAACGTCGATCCGGCCTATGAGTTCATCAACTACCTGCTGCGCCCCGAGGTGATCGCCGCCTGCACCGACTATACCGGCTATGGCAATGCCAACAAGGCGGCCACCGCATTGGTCGATCCCGACATCGCCAACGATCCCGCCGTCTATCCCGATGACGCGGTGCTGGCGCGGATGTACACGCCGAAAACCCCGACCGAGGAACAGGAGCGCGAGATGCTGCGCGCCTGGCAGATGGTGAAATCGGGCGGCTGAGCCATGCCCGACGGGTTCCTGGCGATCGAGGGTGTGTCGAAGAGCTTTGGCAGCTTCGAGGCGGTGCGCGACGTGTCGCTGACCATCGAGAAGGGTGAGATATTCTCGCTGCTGGGTGGCTCGGGCTGTGGCAAGACCACGCTGTTGCGCGTGCTGGCGGGGTTTGAGCGGCCCAGCCGGGGGCGCGTCTTTCTCGATGGGCGCGACATCACCGAGGCCCCGCCCTGGGAACGGCCCATCCACATGATGTTCCAGTCCTACGCGCTGTTCCCGCATATGACGGTGGAGGCGAATGTGGGTTACGGCCTCAAGCATGAAGCGATGGGCCGGGCCGAGCGCGCGGCGCGGGTGCGCGAGATGCTGGACCTTGTGCAACTGACCCCCTTTGCCGCGCGAAAGCCGCATCAGATCTCGGGCGGGCAACGGCAGCGCGTGGCGCTGGCCCGGGCGCTCGCGCGGCAGCCGAAGGTCCTGCTGCTGGATGAGCCGCTGGCGGCGCTGGACAAGAAGCTGCGCGAGCACACGCAGTTCGAGCTGATGAGCATCCAGGAAGAATCCGGCGTCACCTTCATCGTGGTCACCCATGACCAGGAAGAGGCGATGACCCTGTCGAACCGCATCGCCGTGATGGACAGGGGCCAGGTGCGCCAGGTGGGCAGCCCGACCGAGGTCTATGAATATCCCAACAGCCGTTTCGTCGCGGGCTTCATCGGCGCGATCACCACCTTTCCGGCAACGGTGGTGTCGGTGACGGCCGAGTTGGCGCAGGTGCAGGTTCCCGCGATGGCGGGCACCTTTGCCGCCCGCGTGGTGCCCGGCCTTGTGCCGGGGCAGGGGGTCACGCTGGCCCTGCGCCCCGAAAAGATCGCGCTCACGCGCGAGCCGCCCGAGGCCGCGAACCGCGTGGGAGGGCAGATCAAGGATCTGGCCTATTTCGGCAAGGACAGCCTTTACCGCGTGGTCCTGCCGGGGGGCGATCTGATCTCGGTGCATGGCGTGAACGCGCGGCGGGGCGACGAGGGGCGGCCGGACTGGTATGACCGGGTCTGGCTGGCCTTTGACCCTTCGGCCGCGATCCTGTTGACGGATTAGGGCGATGGCGCGGCTGGCCACATGGTTTCACGGGCGTGGCTGGGCGCAGGCGATCATCGCGGTTCCCTATGCCTGGCTGATCTTTTTCTTCCTGATCCCGTTCCTGATCGTGGTGGCGATGTCGGTGGCCACCACAACGCCCACGCAGCCCCCGTTCAGCTTTGGCGGCAACCATCCTTGGGTGAACCTGCAAGGATATGAGCGCCTGTTCACCGAGCGCATCTATCTGCGCGCATTTCTGACCTCGTTCACCAACGCGGCGGTGGCGACGGTGCTGTGCCTGTTGATCGGCTATCCGATGGCGCTGGCTATCGCGCGGGCGCGGCCCACGCGGCGCAACATCCTGTTGATGCTGGTGATCCTGCCGTTCTGGACCTCGTTCCTCCTCCGCGTCTATGCCTGGATGGGGCTGATGGGGCGCAACAGCTGGTTCAACAAGATGTTGACCGACGGCTGGAATGCCGTGGTGCCGCCCGAGATGGCGGTCAGTTTCGTGCCGATGATGCAGACCAATTTCGCGGTGATCCTGGTCACGGTCTATACCTACCTGCCCTTCATGATCCTGCCGCTTTACGCCAATCTCGAACGGCTGGACCCGAACCTGGACGAGGCGGCGATGGATCTGGGCACGCGGCCATTCGGGGTGTTCCGCGATGTCACGCTGCCGCAGTCGGTGCCGGGGATCGTGGCGGGATCGCTTCTGGTGTTCATCCCGGCGGTGGGGGACCTTGTGATCCCCACGCTGGTCGGAAGTGCCGCCAATCCGATGATCGGGCGCGTCATCAACGACGAATTCAACATGGCGCGCGACTGGCCCATGGCCTCGACCGTGGCGGTGGCATTGCTGGCGGTGATGATCCTGCCGACGATGATCTACGCACGCTACCAGGGCCGCGCGCAGGGCGCGCAGGACACTGCGCCATGACCCGCCGCCCCATCTTTCTGATCAGCATGCTGTGTTTCGGGTTCGCTTTCTTCTACATCCCCATCCTGTCGATGATGGTCTATTCCTTCAACGGATCGCGGTTGGTGACGGTCTGGGGCGGGTTCTCGACGCGGTGGTATGTGTCGCTGTTCTCCAACCGCCAGATCGGGGCGGCGCTCTTGTTGTCGCTGCAGATCGCGCTGGTGTCGGCCACCATCGCCACCATCCTGGGCACCATGGCGGGCATCGCGCTGGCGCGGTTCCGCAGGTTCCGGGGGCGCACGGTGTTTTCGGGGCTGGTGACGGCGCCCCTGGTGATGCCCGAGGTCATCACGGGTGTGTCCTGCCTGATGCTGTTCATCGTCATGGCGAACCTGATCGGCTGGCCGGGGCAGCGCGGGTTCACCACCGTCACGCTGGCGCATATCACCTTTTCCATGGTCTATGTGACGACCGTGGTGCAGTCGCGGATGGTGCAGTTCGACCGCGCGATCGAGGAGGCGGCGATGGATTTGGGCTCGCGCCCCTGGCGGGTGCTGTGGGACATCACGCTGCCGGTGATCTCGCCCGCGATCCTGGCGGGGTGGCTCTTGGCCTTTACGATCTCGCTCGATGATGTGGTCATCACCACCTTCACCACCGGGCCGGGGGGGACCACGCTGCCCCTGCTCATCTGGTCGAAGGTGCGGCTGGGGGTCACGCCCGACGTGAACGCGCTTGCTACGCTGACGGTGCTGGTGGTGGGGCTGGGGGTCGTGCTGGCCGCCCTGATCCTGAACCGGCAGGAGGCGCGCAGGCGGGCGGACGAGCGCATGGCCTATCGCACCGATGATTGAGGCCGCGCATCTGTTGCGCACCCGGCTGGGTGAGCCGGGGTCGGGCCGCGTGCGCTATGGCGCGGCGATGGCGCTGTGGCGGTCGGGTGCGTTGTCCGATGCGGTGCTGGAGGTGTATCGCATCGCATCGGCCCATGACGGCGAGAACCCGGCCGACCTGATGCACGAACGAGGATTGACCATGCCCGACCTGCCCGCCCCCACCCCCGACACGCTGATCCGCGCCCTTGTGACCGAGGCCGATGCCTATCTGGCCGACCTGCCGGGCCCCGGTGTCGCAGAGGCGCGCGCGGGCATCGCAGAGGCGCGGGGCGGGGACTGCCTGCCGGTCGAGGCCCCTACGCATCCGGTGGTGGCGGCCCATCTGGCCGCGGCGCTGGAGCATGTGGCGCAGACCCATCCGGCGCTTGCCGCCGCCATCGGGGCCGCAGCACCCCATCTGCACTGGCAGGGCTACCCCGACTATGACCCCGCCCTGATCGGCCCGGGGTTCGTGCAGGGCAATGCCTATGCGGTGATGATCGGCGCGCAGTATGCCCCGATCCCTGCGGGTGATTTCGACCTGGGCCTGTTCCTTTTGGCTCCGCATGTCCTTTACCGCGACCATTGCCACCCCGCACCCGAGCTTTATGCACCCCTGACCGGCCCGCATGGCTGGCGCTTTGCCCCGGATGCGCCGCTGGTGGTGAAACCCGCGCACGTGCCGGTCTGGAACGAACCCCACCAGCCGCATCTGACCAAGGTGGGGCCGGTGCCCTTCCTCTGCCTCTACGCCTGGACCCGCGACACCCAGTTGCCCGCCCGGGTGATCCCGGCAGAGGACTGGCCCGCGCTGGAGGCACTGCGGCTGTGACGCGCATCCTGCTCACGAACGCGCGCATCCGCACGATGGATGCCGCCCGCCCCGAGGCCGGGGCGCTGGTGATCGAAGGGGGGCGGATCCTCGCCATCGGGTCGCCCGATGCGATGGCGGCGCTGGCGGGGCCGGGGGCGGGGCGCATCGACGCGGGCGGGCGGCTGGTGCTGCCGGGGTTGCAGGACGCGCATGTGCACCTCTTGTCGGGGGGCACCGATCTGGCCACCGCCGCGCAGCTTCACGATGTGACGACCCTTGCCGGATTGCAGGATCGTCTGGCGGTCCATGCCGCGCGGGTGCCCGGCATGGCCATGGTGATCGGCGCGGGCTGGCAGGCGGGCATCTTTGGCGACCACAACCTGACGGCGGCCGTGATCGACGCGGTGGTGCCGGACCGCCCCGTGATCCTCTACGACAGTTCCTATCACAACGCCTGCCTGAACACGGCGGCCATGGCGCGGGCCGGGGTGGCGCGCGGCATCGCCGACCCGCCGAACGGGCATTTTGTCACCGATGCGGGCGGCCATCCCACGGGGATGCTGCATGAGGATGCGATCTACCGGGTGCTGCCGCATCTGCCTGCGCTGACGGACGCCGACCGGCTGGCGGGGCTGCGGGCAGGGCAGGCCCATGCCAATGCCCTTGGTATCACCGGCATCATCGACCCGCGCGTGGAACCCGACGACGCCCGCATCTACGCGGCACTGGCGGCGGCGGGGGCTCTGACGCTGCATGTCTGCGGCGCGGCGCTGGTGACGGCGGAGGATACGGTGGAGACGGCGCTGGCGCGGCTGGAGGCGATGCGGCGCGACCATGCGGGGCCGGAGTTCCGGGTGCAGTCAGCCAAATTCTTCATGGACGGGGTGTTCGAGAACCGCACCGCCGCCCTGCTGGCCCCCTATGCAGACACTGCGGGCGGCAACTGCGCCACCATGTTCAGCGAGGCCCAGACGCGCGACCTTTTCACGGCACTGGATGCCGCGCGGTTCCAGATCCATGTTCATGTAATCGGTGATGCGGCGGCGCGGGTGGCGCTGGACGGGCTTGCGGCGGCGCGGGCCGCCAACGGCGACTGGCCCGCGCTGCACCAGCTTGCGCATCTGCAACTGGTGGCGCCTGCGGATGTGGCGCGCATCGCCGCAACGGGGGCCATGGCGAATATCCAGCCGCTCTGGGCGCGATACGATCCCGTGGTGCCCGATGTGGCGCTGGAGATGATAGGGCCCGACCGGCTGACCGATACCTATGCCTTTCGCCGGATGCTGGATGCGGGGGCACCCTTCTGCCTCTCGTCCGACTGGCCGGTGACCACGCTCAACCCTTTCGAGATCATGGAAACCGCCGTCACCCGCCAGCCCCGGCGCATCGAGGGCCACCGCCCGCCCTTCCTGCCCGATCAGGCGCTGACGGTGGAGGAGGCGGTGCTTGGCTATACCGCCCATGCCGCCGCCGCCTGCTGGCGGGGGCATCATACCGGGCGCCTTCTGCCCGGGTTTTCGGCCGATCTGATCGTGCTGGATCAGGATGTGTTCGCCTGCCCGCCGAACCGCATCGGCGATACCCGGGTGATGCTGACGCTGTTCCGGGGGCGTGAGGTGCACCGCGCCGTCAGCTTCGACGGATAGCGCCACCTCAGCCCCGCGCGGGCATCGCCTTTCGCAGGGCGTCAAAGGCCATCAGGTCGCGCAAGAGGCCCGGCAGATCGGCCAGCGGCACCATGTTAGGCCCGTCCGAGGGGGCGCGGTCGGGCGCGTCATGGGTTTCGATGAACACCCCCGCCACGCCCACGGCCGCCGCCGCCCGCGCCAGCACCGCCACGAATTCGCGTTGCCCACCCGAGGATCCGCCTTGCCCGCCGGGCTGCTGCACCGAGTGGGTGGCGTCAAAGATCACCGGCGCGCCGGTCGCGGCCAGCACGGGCAGCGCGCGCATGTCGCTGACCAGCGTGTTGTAGCCGAAACTGACCCCGCGTTCGGTCACCAGCACGTCGCGCCCGCCCGACCCGGTGACCTTGGCCACCACATGCGCCATGTCCCAGGGGGCCAGGAACTGCCCCTTCTTCACGTTCACCACCCGGCCGGTCTGTGCCGCGGCCACCAGAAGGTCGGTCTGGCGGCACAGAAAGGCGGGGATCTGCAGGATGTCCACCACCCGCGCCACCGGCGCGCAATGGCCCGGTTCATGCACATCCGTCAGCACCGGCAGGCCATGCGTCTCCTGCACCTCGGCAAAGACCTCCAGCGCCTCGGCCATGCCGATGCCGCGCGCGCCCGACAGGCTGGTGCGGTTGGCCTTGTCATAGCTTGCCTTGAACACCGCCCCCACACCCAGATCGCGGGCGATCGCGGCAATCGCTGCCGCCATCTCCAGCGCGTGGGCACGGCTTTCCATCTGGCAGGGCCCAAGGATGAAGGACAGCGGCGCGCCGTTGTCAAAGGTCACGTCACGGATGTGGACGCTCGGGTTGGGGCGGCTCATGGCATGGTTCCTGCATCGGGGCTCTGCGCAGGGATAACACCCGCGCGCGCAGGCTCAAGCCCGGCTGTGGTGGCCACGCGGCGGATCGGATCGCCGAGCAGGCGCAGGCCGTTCAGCACCACCAACAGCGTGCCACCCTCATGCCCGATCACGGCCAGCGGCAGCGGCAGGGCAAAGGCCAGCGTGGCGGCCACCAGCACCAGCATCGCCCCGATGGTAAAGACCAGGTTCTGCCGGATGATGCGGGCGGTGCGCCGCGCCAGCGCCTGTGCCGCCACCAGCCGCATCATGTCGCCCGACAGCAGCGCCACATCGGCGGCCTGCAGCGCCACCTCGCTGCCCGCCGCGGCCATCGCGATGCCCACATCGGCGCGGGCAAGGGCCGCGGCATCGTTCACGCCGTCGCCGACAAAGGCGACCGGGCCCCGCGCCGCCATGTCGGCGACCATACGCAGCTTGTCCTTGGGCAGCATGTCGGCGTGGATCTCCTCCGCGCGCAGGCCCAGATCGGCGCCGATCCGCTGCGCCACCGCCGCGCGGTCGCCTGTCATCAGCGCAAGCTCCGTGCCCGCCGCCCGCAGCGCCGCGAGCGCGGGCGCGGAAGAGGCGCGGGGACGGTCGGCAAAGGCCGCGGCCGCGCGCACCTCTGTCCCCCGGCCCAGCCACACGACCGTTGCGCTGCCCGCGACCATGTCCCCGGCCCCTGGCAGGGTCGCCGTGTCGGCCCCCATCCGCGTTGCCAGACGCAGGTTTCCGGCCCAGATCGGGGCGTCGTCCAGCGTGCCGGTCAGCCCCTCGCTGGGCAGCGCGCGCACATCCTCCACCGCCGCCGGCACCACCGCCTGCCGCAGCACCTCGCGCCGCACGGCGGCGGCGATATGGCGCTCCGATTGCGCCTCGATCCCCGCCAGAAGCGCCAGATCGGCAGCGGAGTCGCGGGCGACAAAGGCCGTGAGGTCGGCGCGGCCGGTGGTCAGCGTGCCGGTCTTGTCAAACGCGAATGCCTGCACCCCCGCCAGCCGTTCCAGCGCGGCACCGCCCTTGAACAGCACCCCGCCCCGCGCCGCCGCTGCCAGCGCCGACAGGATCGCCGCGGGCACCGAGATCACCACCGCGCAGGGCGAAGCCGCGACCAGCAGCGTCGCGGCGGTATAGAGCGCCTGATCCATCCCGCGCCCCAAAGCCAGCAGCACGCCAAGGGCCAGCGCCGATCCCAGCAGAACCAGCACGGTATAGGTCTGGCCGAACCATTCCGAAAACCGCTGCGAGGGCGCGCGGGCCGCCTGCGCCTCGGCCACCAGCGCGATCATGCGGGCAACGGAACTGGAGGCCAGCGGGCGCGTCACCCGCATGTCGAGGATGCTGTGCAGGTTCACCGTCGCCTCGAACACCTGCGCACCGGGGCCCTTGGCCACGGGTTCCGCCTCGCCCGTCAGGGTGCTTTCGTCCAGCCGGCCCTCGCCTGCGGTAATTTCGCCATCCACCGGCACCCGCGCGCCGGGGCGCAGGATCACGATGTCACCGGAGGAAAGGTCGGCCACGGGCACCTCTTCCACCACATCCCCGCGCCTGCGGGGGGCGGTTTCGGGGCGCAGCCGCATCAGCGCATCCACCGCGCGGCGGGCACGCCCCATGGCGCGGTTCTCCAGCGTGGTCGAGGCCGAGAAGAGCGCCAATAGCACCGCCCCCTCCAGCGCCGACCCGACAAGGGCCGCCGCCACGGCTGCGACGACCATCAGCAGGTCGATGTCGATCCGGCCCTGCCGGAACAGCGCGCGCAGGGCGGTCAGCCCGGCCGGGACGCCACCTGCCGCATAGGCAAGGGCCAGCCCCGCGACACCCCAGGGGCCGGAGACCAGGAAGGCGTCGATCAGGCCTAGGGCAAGGCCCGCAACGGTGAGGCCTGTCAGGGCGATGTCGAAACGGGGCTCGGGTGCCGACGTTGCGGGGGCGGGGGCCGTTGCGGATGGCGGGGATGGCGAAGCGGTCATGGCGCATCTTTCGCGGGTGACCCGCAGCATAGGTGCGATCCGCGTGGGATGACAGGACACGCGCGGGGTCAGGCCAAGGTGTCACGGTTCTGGTCGTCGCGGGCCAGAAGGTAGCAATCCATGATCCAGCCATGGCCCGCGCGCAATGCGGTGCGCCGCGCGACGATGCGGGGGGCGGCCTCCGCCAGCGGCCCATGGTCAAGCGCCTGCTGCGGCATGCCCAGATAGGCACCCCACCAGATGGTCAGCCCCTCGGGGGGCAGGGTCGCAAAGGCGCAGGTGCCGTCCAGCATGACCGCGATGCGCCCGGCCTCCGGGGGCCAGCCGTGATCGCGCAGGCGGCGGCCTGTGGTGATGGTGACGGGGCCCGCCAGCGCGTTGAGCGGGATGGCATGGGCAGCCGTCAGCACCTGCAGCGAGGTGATGCCGGGGATCACCGTGACCTGCGGCGCGGGATGGATGCGCGCAGCGATGCGCAGCGTGCTGTCATACAGCGACGGGTCACCCCAGACCAGGAGCGCCACGCGGTCGCGGGGGGTGGGGGCGGCGGCGATGGTGGCGGCCCAGACGCGGGCGATGGAATCGTGCCAGTCCTCGACCCGCTGCACGTAGTCTGGGGTGGCGGGATCGCGCTCGGGCAGGTCGAATTCGGCGATGCGGGTGGCGGGATTGGTGAGTGCGCCCGCGCAGACCGCACGACGCAGGTCGGCGAGGTCCGCCTTGGTCTCGCCTTTCCTCGGGATCAGGATGAGATCGGCCGCGTTCAGCGCGCGGATGGCGGCCAGGGTCAGGTGATCGGGGTTGCCGGTGCCGATGCCGATGAGGGTAAGGTGCTGCATGGGCTGCCGTGGTGCGGGCGGAGAGGCCGGGGGCTTTGCGCCCCCGGACCCCCGCAGGATATTTTCGCCAAGATGAAAGGGGGCGGCAAACCCCGCTTCAGGTCCGACCGATCACGCGGGGGCGTGCAGGCGCGGGGTCACGAGGCCGGAGCCCGCCAGGCCGCGCGCCGATTTGGCGGCGGCGAGCACCGCCAGATCGACCAGCGGTTCCAGGATGATGACCAGCATATAGGCCGCACCGAACGCGAGGATGCCGGAGGTCGCCTCGACCCCCTGGCCGAGAAAGGCCCAGAAGGCCACCCAGGCCACGACGCCGCCCTGATAAGCGGTGGAGAGTGCGAGGGCCTGGGAATATGTCAGGTCCACATAGGGGGTGTGGGGGGCGACGATGCGGCGCGCGATCATCTGCAGCGCGAAGAGCGGGACGAGGAGCGTGGTCACGTTCATGCCGTATTGCGGCAGATCGAACGGCGCGAAGAACAGGCCCTGGATCAGCAGGCCGAGCGCAAGGCCGATGGCGGCGGGGGCGGCGCCGAGGATCAGGAACAGCGTCGAGCCGAGGATGAAGTGCACTTCGGAGACCCCGACCGGGAAGTGCGGCAGCACTTCGAAGAAGGTGAAGGTGGCGGCGGTGGCGATGCCTGCGCGGCCGGCCAGCGAGGCAAGCCCCCGGTCGCGCAGCGCGTCCCAGGCGAGTTTGGCGGAGTAGAGGCCGGCGGTCGCGGCGGTGGCGTAGCCCACCAGCAGCTTGGCCCCTGTGACGATGTGTTCTTCGATATGCATTCCATGCTCCTTTCGCCGTCCACCCGACGGCGTGCGGTGTTTCCCTTGCCTGGCCGGTCTCCTGGCTGGCGGGTCGTTGCGATCTTTCGCCTTCCCGGGGCGCGGGTGCCCCAGTGGCCGTTGAAAGACCGCTCGCCGCGGACAGTCGCGGGGGCGGCCGGGTTCGGGGCGCCGCGATTTGGTCCGCCCCCTGCCCGTTCCCGATTGAGCCCTGCGCGATCGCGCGTTGCGGGCACCAAGCGTGTCCATCTGTGCCCCATCGCGGGGCGGCGTCAAGCGCCGTTCGCGGCGTCCGGGGCAGTGGTGGCGACAGGGTGGGCCAGCGGGCCGTAGAGGATGAGCGCGGGGCCGGTGCCGGTGGAGAGTTCGAGCCGGTCCGACAGGGTGGCGACGGTGGCGCGGGTAAGCCGCGCGCCGGGGTGGCCGATGGATTCGGCCAGCAGCGCGGGGGTATCGGGGGGCAGGCCATGGGCCATCAGCTGCCGGGCCAGCTCGGGCCAGGTGCGACGGCCCATATAGACCACGGTGGTCGCCTCCGGGTCGGCGAGGGTGGCCCAGTCCAGCGTTGCGGGCAGCGCGCCGGAGGTATCGGCGCCGGTGACGAACTGCACGCGCCGGGCGGTCAGGCGGCGGGTGAGGGGGATGCCCGCCATGGCGGCCGCGGCCGAGGCGGAGGTGACGCCCGGGATGATCTCGAAGGCGATGCCCGCGGCGGTCAGCGCCACGATCTCTTCCTCCAGCCGCCCGAAAAGGCCCGCATCGCCGGATTTGAGTCGCACCACGCGGGCGCCCGTCCGGGCGTAATCCACCAGAAGGCGGCTCACATGGTCCTGCCGGGGCGAGGTGCGGCCCGCGCGCTTGCCCACACCCACGAGGTCGGCGCCCTGGCGGGCATGGGCGAGAATGGGGCCTGCGGACAGGTCGTCATACAGCACGGCATCGGCGCGCGACAGCCGGTCCACGGCCTTGAGCGTCAGAAGGTCGGGATCGCCCGGGCCGGAGGAGACGAAGGAGACAAAGCCGGGGGCGGTCATGGCGTGCCGGGTCCGATCAGGTGAAAGAAGGTGCCCGAGGCATGGCCGCGGTGGCTGCCCGTCTCGGCCACGGGGGCACCCGCGGCGTCGGTGATGCGTGCAAGGGGGGGGTCGGGCTGGGCGAGGATGGTGGAATAGTGGAATTCGTGTCCCGCGAGGGTGGTCCCGGCGGGCAGGCCGGGGACGGCGGACAACAGGTGGGCGCGGCGATAGCCAAGGTTCATGCGCCGCGCGGCATAGCTGGTGACAAGGCCGAGAAGGCCCGCCATGGGGTGGTGCGTGCCGTCCTTGTCGATCAGCGCGGCCCCCATCGCCATATAGCCCCCGCATTCGCCATGCACCGGGCGGTTGGCGGCAAAGGCGCGCAGGCTGGCCTGGAAATTGCCCGCCGCCGCCAACCGCCCCGCATGAAGTTCCGGGTAACCGCCCGGCAGCCAGCAGGTATCGGCGCTATCGTCCGGGCCTTCGTCGCCAAGGGGCGAGAAGGGCAGGATCGTGACCCCCTGCGCGTGCCAGTCGGCCAGCAGATGCGGGTAGGCAAAGCTGAAGGCGGCATCGCGGGCGATGGCCACGCGCATCCCCGGAGGGGGCAGGCGGCGGGGGGGGCGCATGGCCGGGCCGGGCCGGGCGGCGGCGCGGATGGCCGCCAGATCGCAGCCTTGGGCAATCAGGGTGCCAAGGCTGGACAGCAGATGCGCCAACCCATCCGTCTCGGAGGCCTGCACGAGGCCCAGATGGCGTTCGGGCAGGGCCAGATCGGCGCGGCGGGGCAGGGCGCCAAGGCAGGGGATGCCCGCCTCTTCCAGGCCCGCGCGCAGCATCGCCGCATGGCGGGGCGAGGCGACGCGGTTCAGGATCACCCCCGCCACCTGCACCCCCGCCCGAAACCGCGCGAACCCCGCCGCAACCGCACCCGCCGATTGCGCCTGTCCTGCCGCATCCAGCACGAGGATCACCGGCCAGCCGGTCAGCGCGGCGATATCGGCGCTGGCCCCCGATCCCGCGGCCCCCCGCGTCGTCACCCCGTCGAAAAGGCCCATCGCGCCCTCGGCCAGGATCAGGTCACCCTCTGCCTCCGCGATCCGGCCCAGGATGTCGCCCCCCGCCATCGCCCAGCTGTCGAGGTTCAGCGAGGGCTGGCCGCAGGCCGCCGCATGGAATGCGGGGTCGATGAAGTCGGGCCCGCATTTGAACGGGGCCACCCGCAGCCCTGCCGCGCGAAAGGCCGCCATCAGGCCCAGGGTCACGGTCGTCTTGCCCGTGCCCGAGGCGGGGGCCGAGACGATCAGGCCGGGAACCCCGCTCATTCCGGGAACCGGGGATCGGTGCCGACGGGGCGGTAGCGGCGGTCATAGTCGCCCGCATATAGGCGGCTTTCGTCGAACCCCTCGGCCCCCAGCGCCCGACCCACAAGTATCAGCGCCGTGCGCTCCATCCCCGCGCCCACCGCCTGCACCAGCCCTGCGAGAGGCGCACGCACGATCCGCTGGTCGGGCCAGCTTGCGCGCCAGACCACGGCGGCAGGGCAATCGGGGCCATAGGGCGGGGTCAACTCGGCCACCACGCGGTCCAGCATGTGGATCGACAGATGGATCGCCAGCGTGGCCCCGGTGGCCGCAAAGGCCGCCAGCGTCTCTCGCTCGGGCATGGCGCTGGCGCGGCCCGGCGTGCGCGTCAGCACCACCGATTGCGCCAGCCCCGGCAGGGTCAGCTCTGCCCCAAGCGCGGCGGCGGCGGCGGCAAAGGCGGGCACGCCGGGGGTGACGTCATAGGGAATGCCGAGGTCGCGCAACCGGCGCAACTGCTCGCCCATCGCCGACCAGACCGAAAGGTCCCCCGAATGCAGCCGCGCGATGTCATAGCCCGCCGCATGGGCCGCCGCGATCTCGGCCATGATCTCGTCCAGGCTCAGAGGCGCGGTATTCACCACCCGCGCCCCGGCCGGACAATGCATGAGCAGCGCCTCGGGCACCAGCGACCCGGCATAAAGACACACAGGCGAGGCCGCGATCAGATCACGCCCGCGCAGCGTGATAAGGTCGGGGGCACCCGGCCCCGCCCCGATGAAATGCACCGTCATGGCAGCGTCCTTTCGGCAATGGCGCAGGTGGCGCGCCCGCAGGGGGATAGGGCGCGGAGGGCGACCAGTCGCGCGCCGGGGCCTGCCGCGGCGAGGGCCGCAGCCTCGGCCAGACCACGCCCGCCGTAGCGCTGCGGCGCGCGGGCCGACAGCGCCACGGGGGCGGCCGCGATGGCGGACAGGGGCACGGCCATCACCGGCAGGTCCAGCGCGCCTGCCAGCGCCCCGAACGACGCCGCCCCGGCCTTGTCCTCTGCCGTGGCCACCGCGCAAAGACCCCGCGCGCCCCCCGCCGCCTCCAGCGCCGCCCGCAGTGCCGCCGCATCGGCCGAGGCGCGAAACCCGAACCCCGCCACCCTCATCGCACCACGCTCCACTGCACCACGGGGCGCGCGGCACTCCAGCCCCGCATCGTGCCCAGCGGGGCCGCCATCGCGATGTCGATCCGCATCAGCGTTCCCCCCTGCCGCGCTTGCCACCCGGCCAGCAGCGCCTCGGTCTCGATCGTCACGGCATTGACCACAAGGCGCGTGCCCGCCGCCAGACCCTCCCACAGCCGCGTCAGCAGGGCGGCATCGCATCCGCCCCCCACGAACACCGCATCCGGCGCGGGCAGCCCGCCCAGTGCCTCCAGGGCACGCCCCTCCACCACCGTCATGCGGTGCTCAAGACCAAAGCGCGCCGCATTGGCCCGGATGTTCGCCGCCCGGTCGCTGCGAGCCTCGACACAGACCGCCCGCCCCCCGGCCAGACAGAACCCCACCGAGACCGAGCCTGAGCCCGCCCCGAGATCCCACAGCAAATCGCCCGGACGCGGGGCCAGCGCCGCAAGCGTCAGCGCGCGGATGGGGGCCTTGGTGATCTGGCCATCATGGGCAAAGGCGGCATCCGGCAGGCCGCCCGCGCGCGACAGGCCCGGCGCCTCGGTCGTGATCGCCACCGCCACCGGGGCCGCCACCTCGGCAAGGTCGAACCCCGCCGCAGCCACCTCGCGCACCCGCTCGCGCGGGCCGCCCAGCGCCTCCATCACCCACAGCCGCGCATCCGCGAACCCGTTGGCACAAAGCCAATCCGCCAGCACCTGAACCGCCGCCCCATCCCGCACCAGGGCAATCACCGGCACGCCGCGCCCCAGCACCGGCACCAGCCGCGCGAAGGGGGCCGCATGGAGGCCCAGACAGCTCACCTCCTCCAGCCGCCATCCCAACCGCCCCGCGGCCCATTGAAAGGTCGAGACGGCCGGATGCGCCACCCACTCCCCCGCCGCCAGATGCGGCATCAGGCTTCCGCCCGCCCCGTGCCAGAACGGATCGCCCGACACCAGCACCGCCACCCGCCGCCCGCGGCAGGCCAGCACACCGCCCGCGTCAAACGGCACCGGCCAGACGCGCGCCCGCGCGCCCTCCACCCCCGCCAGCGCCAGATGCCGCGCGCCCCCGAACACCACCTCCGCCCCCTCCAATGCCGCCCGCGCTGCCTCGCTCAGCCCCGCCAGCCCATCCTCCCCGATCCCGACCAGCGACAACCATGCCCCGCTCATGCCAGCCGTTCCCACGCAAAACCAAGAGTGCCGCTTCTTTCGTCCCCAAATATCCCCCGCGGAGCGTCCGCACTTGCCGCCAGCACCGCCACTCGACGCCTTGTACTCCATCCCCCCCCAGGTTCATGCTGCACCCGGAGGCGATCATGCGGGTTTTTCTTCTGGGCGGGACGACCGAGGCGGGCGATATGGCCATCGCACTGGCCGCCGCGGGTATCAATGCCACCTATTCCTACGCCGGACGCACCGCCGCCCCGCGGAACCAGCCCCTGCCGCTGCGGACGGGCGGCTTTGGCGGCCCGCAGGGCCTCGCCGCATGTCTCGCCGACGGCGGCTACACCCACCTCATCGACGCCACCCACCCCTTCGCCGCGGGCATCAGTTCCAATGCGGTCGCCGCCACCACCACCCTCGGCCTGCCCCTGATCGCGCTGGAACGTCCCCCCTGGGCCCCCACCCCCGGCGACCGCTGGACCATGGTGCCCGATCTCGCAGCAGCGGTGACGGCGCTTCCCGCAACGCCAAAGCGCATCTTTCTGGCCATCGGCCGCCTGCACCTCGACGCCTTCGCAGGGGCGCCGCAGCACCATTACCTCCTGCGCCTCGTCGATCCGCCCGCGTGCCCGCCTCCCTTGCCGCAGACGCAGACCGTCATCTCGCGCGGCCCCTTCACGGCGGCCGGCGACACGGCGCTGATGCGCGACCATGGCACCGACCTCGTCGTCGCCAAGAACGCAGGCGGCACCGGCGCGCGCGCGAAACTCGACGCGGCGCGCGCGCTGGGCCTGCCGGTGATCCTGATCGACCGCCCGCATATCCCCGCGCGCCCCACCGCCGCCTGCGTGGCCGAAGTGATGGCCTGGCTTCATGCCACACCCCCCGCCCGCCGCGGCGCATAGACCCAGCGCCCAACCCGGCGGCTGTCGGGGTTGCCCAGGATCACCACCGTCCGCATGTCAGCCATCCCGGGCGCTGCCTCGGCCAGCGTCACCGTCCGGATCCGTTCCTCGGGGGTGCTGACCGCGCGGGCGAATGTGATCAGCCGGTCGCCGCCACACGCCCTCCGCATCACCTCCAGCGCCCGGCCAAACCCCTCGGGCCGGCTGGCCGAGCGCGGATTGTAAAACGCGATGGCAAAGCCCGCCCGCGCCGCCGCCTCGATCCGTGCCGCGATCACCTCCCAGGGCTTGAGGTTGTCGCTCAGGTTCACCACCGCGAAATCATGCCCCAGCGGCGCCCCCGCGGCCGCGGCCGCCGCCAGCATTGCGGTGATCCCCGGCAGCACACGGATGTCGAGGGCCTGCCAGTCCGCCCGCCCCTCCAGCGCCTCGAACACCGCCGAGGCCATGGCGAACACCCCCGGATCGCCCGAGGACACCACCACCACGCGTGCCCCCGCCGCCGCCATCCCCAACGCCGCGCGGGCTCGGTCCATCTCCACCCGGTTGTCGGAAGGATGCAGCCGAAGCCCCTCGCGCACCGCCACCCGCGCGACGTAAGGGATATAGCCCACCACATCCGTCGCCGCCGCCAATGCCGCCGTCACCTCCGGCGTCACCAGACGCCCGTCCCCAGGTCCGAGGCCCGCAATGGTCAGCCAGCCGGTCACCACAGCGTTCTTTCATCTTGGCACAAATATCCACCGGGGGGCGCGGGGGGGGGGGGAGCCCCCCCCCCCCCCCCCGGCGGGGAGGGCAGTCAGCCCCCCCGCCTCTCCGCTTCGTGAACAGCCGGGTGCTCATTCCCCCGCCTCGGGCCTGCGCCCCTGACCCGGCACCAGCACCAGCGCGAAATAGGGGCAGTCCTCCGCCTCCACCTCGGCCAGCTTCACCACCCGCTCACCCGCCATCGTGCCGCGCTCAACCAGCCAGGCCGCCTCCAGCCGCCCTGCACGCGCCAGTGCGGCCCGCACCTTCGGCAGGTTGCGGCCCGTCTTCATCACCACCAGCGCCTCTGCCCCCGCCATCCGTGCCACCATCTCATCCTCGGCCATCGTGCCCATCAGCACGCACAACACATCATCGCCCCAGGTCATCGGGCCCACCCGGTTCCAGCATCCCGCCATGCCCGGAATGCCGGGGATCACCTCCACCTCGGCGCGCCCCCGCAGCCGTGTCCACAGATGCATGAACGAGCCATAAAAGAACGGATCCCCCTCGCACAGTACCACCACCTCGCCGGGCAGCGCTGCCAGCCGGTCGGCCCAGCCATCATAAAACGCCGCCAGGGCGGTCACATAGCCGGGGCTGTCGAAGGGCAGTTCGGTGGTCACCGGATATTCCATCGGATATTCCACCACCCCCGGCCCCAGCATCCCCTCCACGATGGCCCGCGCCTGCCCCCGTCGCCCGGCCTTGCGGAAATAGGCCAGCTGCGCCGCGCCGCGCACCGCCCGGTCGGCCTTGACCGACATCAGCGCGGGGTCGCCCGGCCCCAGCCCCGCACAAACCACGCGCGCCATCATTCCCTCCGGCAGGCCAGGGCGTTGACGGCGGCCACCGCGATGGCCGACCCGCCCAGCCGCCCCCGCACCACCAGCGCAGGCGCGGGGGGTGCCGCCATCAGCGCCTCCTTCGATTCCGCCGCGCCGACAAAGCCCACCGGGCAGCCGATGATCGCGGCGGGGCGTGGGCAGGCGGAATCCTCCAGCAAGTTCAACAGGTGAAACAGCGCGGTTGGCGCATTTCCGATCGCCACCACCGCCCCCGCCAGATGCGGGCGCCACAGCTCTACCGCCGCCGCCGACCGGGTGTTGCCCATGGCCGCGGCCATGCCGGGCACGGCCGGATCGTGCAGCGTGCAGATCACCGAATTGCCCGCGGGCAGGCGGGGCCGGGTGATCCCCTCGCTGACCATGCGCGCGTCGCACAGGATCGGCGCGCCCGCTTCCAGCGCCGCCCGCGCCGCCGCCGCCATGCCGGGGGTCATCGCCACATGCGCCTCCAGCCCCACCATGCCCGCCGCATGGATCATGCGCACGACCACGGGCTCTTCCTCCGCGTCAAAGCGGGCAAGGGCCGCCTCGGCCCGGATCATCGCAAAGCTCGCGGCATAGATCGCGGCCCCGTCGGTTTCATAGCTGTGCGGCATGGTCCCTGCCCTGAACAAACGCGCGGATCGCCTCGGGGGACAGGATCGCGCCCTCACTGTCAAGGGTCCGGCTGTCAAGCACATCGCCCTGCGGCACCGCGACATGCCCCCCCCGTGCCGCCACCAGCGTCAGCGGCGCGGCGCCGGGATGGGCGCAGCCCTTGGCGCAGCCCGCGACATGCAGCAGGCTCCCCTGCGGCACCAGCGGGGCCAGCGCCCGCGCCAGCGGGCGCGTCGGCCCCAGCGCCTGCGGACAGCCCGGCGCGCCGGTGCAGGCGACCACGCGCAGCAGCGGGTCGTCGGCCCGGGTGATGAGGCCCGCCAGATCGGGCATTGCGCTCACCCCCTCCACAAGCACCATCCGCCAGGGCGTCATGCGCAGCGCGCCGAGGCCCGTGAGGGCCGAGAAGCCCTCCGCCCCGATCTGGCCAAAGACCAGCCCCACCAGCGCGCCCTGCGCCACAAGGCCCGGCTTCGGGCCAGCCGTCGCCTCCGGCACCGCAGCACCGCACCACGCGGCGGGCAGCGGCACCCGGCGCAGATGCACGGCCATCCGGCCTCGTCCCCCTGCAACCCCGCCCGTCGCCACGAACCAGCGCGCCAGCGCCATGGCCTGCGACACCGCCGTATCCGCGGTCGCAGCCACCCCCGCCGCAGCCCCTGCCGCGTGGACCACGAATCCCCGTCCCGCCCGCGTGATCACGACATCGGCAAGGCCGCCCCCCGCCAGCACCGGCTCCACCCCGGTATCCAGCGCAAAGCCGAACTTGCCCGGCAGGTCGGGCGCATCGGGGGCCGCCAGTGCTGCCGCCAGCGCCGCCGCCATCGCTTGCGTCCCGTCGTCCGGGTTCCAGAACGGGGCCACCAGGATGTTGCGCCGCGCCTCGGTCACGGGATCCGCGTCGATCAGGCCCAGCTCGCGCAGCGCCGCGATCAGCGGCGCATGGCTTGCCTCGGTCACCCCGCGAAGTTGCAGGTTGCCGCGGGCCGAAAGGTCCAGAAGGCCGTTCCCGTAGGCCCGCGCCGCCGCCGCGATCCCTTCACCTTGCGCCGGCGTCAGCCGCCCGGCCAGCGGGCGCAGCCGCACCACATAGCCGTCGCCCGACAGCATCGGGCGCAGCGCGCCGGGGCACCAGCCCCGCACCTCGGGGGCCGCCGTCATTCTCCCGCCTCCAGCACCGCCATGATGGAATTGCGCCGCGTCACCCAGAGGCCGGCCGCCCGCAAGGCGGCAAAACGGTCGCGCAGCGCAGCCAGCGCGCCGGGGTTGTGCTCTTGCAGGAACGCCACCAGATCAGCGCGGCCCAGCGTTGCATCAAAGCAAAGGTCGATCAGATGCGCGGGCACGGCGCGGGTCAGATGCGCGAAGGCCGCCAGATGCTCCACCGTCGCCGCGATCTCGGCCCCGCCGCGAAAGCCATGCGCCATCATCCCCGTCGCCCAGTCGGGGTTGGCCGCGCGCGAGCGCACGACGCGGGCGATCTCTTCGGTCAGGGCGCGGGCGCGGGGGGCATCGGGGCGGGTGGCGTCGATGTGGTAAAGGGCGGGGGCATCCCCCCCCAGCGCCGCGCGGGCGGCGGCAAACCCCCCCTCGTGCGCGGCATAGTCCGAGGCGACCAGCACATCGGTTTCGGCCAGATCCTGCACATGGGCAAAGGCATCGGCCCCGGCCACCCGCGCCTCCAGCCCCGCGCGGTCGCGCCGGATGTCGCCCCGCGCGTCGATCGCCCATTCCGAGGCCGCAAGCCAGGCCGCCCCCGCCGCCGCGCGCCCGGCATCCGAGTATTCCTCCAGCGCCGCGCCCATCGCCATGCCGTAAAGCCCCGGCTGCGGGCCAAAGACGCGGGGCGCGCGGGCAGCATAGGGGTTGTCGCCCGCATCCTCGCCCCGCAGCGCCAGCGCCTCTGCCCCCGCCTCGAACATCTGCGCAAGCCCCGGAAACACGTCGCGAAAGAGGCCCGAGACGCGCAGCGTCACGTCGATGCGGGGGCGGCCCAAGAGGGCCAGCGGGATCACCTCGAACCCCGTCACCCGGCCCGTGGCCGCATCCCAGCGGGGTGCGAGGCCCGCCAGATGCAGCGCCATCGCGAATTCCTCGCCCGCCGTGCGCATGCTGGCCGACCCCCAGAGATCGACCACCAGCCCGCGCGGCCAGTCGCCGTGATCCTGCAGGTGGCGGCGCAACAGCTCTTCGGCCAGTTTCACCCCCTGCGCATGGGCGCCCTGCGTGGGCACGGCGCGGGGATCGACCGAATACATGTTGCGCCCGGTGGGCAGCACATCCGTCCGCCCCCGGTAGGGCGAGCCGGAGGGGCCGGGCGCCACGCGACGGCCGTTCAGGGCCGCCATGAGGCCCGCCATCTCGCCCGGCGCCTGGCCATAGACATGCAAGCCCTCGCCATAGCGGCTTTCCTTCAGGTCGCAGACGAAGCGGTCGATGCGGAGGATCGCCTCGGACGCGCTGGCGCCCGGCGGGATGGCAAGGTCATCCTCGACCCCCGCGCCCCGCGCCTCGGCCCGGATCGCCGCGATCAGCCGGTCGCGGCGGGCGGGGTCAAGGCCGTCGGCGGTGGAATATTCGTCGAGCAGGCGTTCGAGGCGGTCAAGATGCGCGGGCAGGGCGGCGGTCGCCAGTGGCGGCGGCATGTGGCCCAGCGTGACCGCACCGATGCGTCGTCGGGCCTGCGCGGCCTCGCCCGGGTCATTGACGATGAAGGGATAGATCACCGGCAGGGCGCCGATCAGCGCCTCGGGCCAGCAGGCCCCGGACAGCGCCACCGCCTTGCCCGGCAGCCATTCCAGCGTGCCATGCGCGCCGATATGCATGAGGGCATGGAGATCCTGCGACCGCAGCCAGAGGTAGAAGGCCACATAGCCATGGCGCGGGGTGCGGGCGAGATCGTGATAGGTGCCGTCGCGCGTGGCAAGGTCGCCGCGTTCGGGTTGCAGCGCGATCAGGGTGTTGCCGGTTTTGAGGGCTGCAAAGCGGAAGGCAGTGCCGTCGCAGGCGGGGTCATCCTCGGGCTGTCCCCAGGCGGCGGCAAGCTGCGCGGGCAGGGGGTCGGGCAGGGCGGCCATCGCCGCGCGGTAGGCGTCGAGGGGCCAGGCCAGGGTTTCGGATGCCAGACGCTGCGCGAGGGTGGCGGCGTCGAGGGGGGCGCTGCCCCCCGGCTGCGCCCCCCCCCGGGATATTTGATCCAAGATGAATGGGGCAGCGGGATCGCCTGTGCCCGCGAGGGCGGCGAGGATTGCGGCTGCGGAAGAGGCGGCGTCGAGGCCCAAGGCATGCGCCATGTTCCAGGCGCGGCCGGGGTAGGTGGACAGGATGAGGGCCGTGCGTTTTTCTTTGGCGGGCGTGGTTTGCAGGCGGTGCCAGGCGGCGACGCGGTCGGCGATGGCCGCGATCCGGTTGGGGTCGGGGAGGTGGGCGAAGCGGCTGAACTGCAGGTCGGGGTCGCGCTTGCCGGGGGATTTGAACGAGGCGACGCCGGCGAAGAGGCGGCCGTCCACCTCGGGCAGGACCACATGCATGGCAAGGTCGGCGGGCGAGAGGCCGCGTTCGGCCCCGGCCCAGTCGCGGCGCCGCGCGGTAGAGAGGGCGACCTGGAACACCGGGCAGCCGGGCGCGTCGAGGGGCGAGGTGCCGTCATCGCCCCGGGCGGAAAAGGCGGTGGCGTTGACGATGGCGACGGGCGCGACGGTGGCGAGGGCGGCGGCGACCCGTGCCGCATGGGGGCCCTTGAGCGAGGGGGCGAAGAGGCCATGCGCGGCAAGGCCCCGGGCGCGCAGGGCGTGGATCAGGGCATCGACGGGGGCGGTGTCGGCGGCCGTGAGGTAACTGCGGTAGAAGGTGACGGCGACGGCGGGGCCCGTGGCCATAGGCTGCGGGATCACGCCCCGGTCGGGGTCATACCAGCCCGTGTCCGGCACCGACTTGTCGCCCGCGACGGGGGGCGCATAGAGGCCCGCCGCGAGGGCCATCTGCGCCAGTGCGGCCTGTGCCGCCACCGCCCCGCCCGCCTCGCAGAGCGCCGAGAGGCGGCGCAGGGTGGAGGCGGGCAGGGTGGAGAGGTCATCGAGCCGGGGATCGGGGCGGCCATCGGCGGGCAACACCGCCAGCGCGATGCGGTGGCGGCGGGCAAGGTCCTGCACGGTCGCCAATCCGTAGGGCCAGTAGCTTTCGCCGCCGATCAGCCGGATCAGGATGCCGCGGGCATGGGACAGCACGCCTTCCGCATAGGTATCGACCGACAAGGGGTGTTTCAGGGCCACAAGGTTTTGCAGCCGCGTCGGGGGGAGCGCCCCCCCCGCCCGGTGCCAGCCCGCCGCGAAAGCGCCCAGATCGCTGTCGGAAAAGGACAGGACCACCAGATCGGCCGGGCTCTGCCCCGGGTCGAACGGCGTCTCGGTCTCCTCCAGCCCGTGGCTGTCGCGAAAGACGACGTGCAAGGGGTCAGCCCTCCAGCACGCGGCGAATGGCGGCGGGGTCGATATGGTCATGCTCGGCGATGACAACGAGGCGGGTCTGGCGGGGGGCGGTGCCCCAGGGCCGGTCGTATTGCGCGCGCACCCGTGCGCCCACGGCCTGCACCAGCAGCCGCATGGGTTTGCCGGTGACCGCGACATAGCCCTTGACGCGCAGGATCTGCTGGTCGCGGGCCAGCGTGCGGATACGCTCTTGCAGGGCCTCGGGGTCGGCGACTTCGGGCAGGTCGATCACCACGCTGTCGAAATCCTCATGCTCATGGTCATCCGCCCCGTCATGGTGGCTGGGGCGGTTCGCAAGGTCATCCTCGGCGGCGGCATTCAGGCCCAGGATCACGCGGGCATCGATCACCCCGTCGGTCATGGCGACCATGGGCAGGGGGCGCGGCGCCTCGGCATTGATCGCCGCGCGGGCGGCGGCAAGGCCCGCCTCTCCGGCAAGATCGGCCTTGGTCAGCAGCACGATGTCGGCGCAGGCGATCTGGTCCTCGAACACCTCGGCGAGCGGCGTGTCATGGTCCAGGCTGGGGTCGGCGGCGCGCTGCGCGTCCACAGCCACGGGGTCGGGGGCAAAGCGGCCCGCCGCCACCGCCTCGGCATCCGCCAGCGCCACCACGCCATCGACGGTGATGCGCGACCGGATGGCGGGCCAGTCGAAGGCCTTCAGCAGCGGCTTGGGCAGCGCCAGCCCCGAGGTCTCGATCAGGATATGGTCGGGGCGGTTGGGGCGGGCCAGCAGCGCCTCCATGGTGGGGATGAAATCATCGGCCACGGTGCAGCAGATGCAGCCGTTGGCCAGCTCGACGATGTTGTCCTCGGGGCAATTCTCATCCGCGCAGGCACGCAGGATGTCGCCGTCCACCCCCAGGGTGCCGAACTCATTGACGAGGATGGCCAGGCGCCGCCCCCCCGGATGCGCCATCAGATGGCGGATCAGCGTGGTCTTGCCCGACCCGAGAAAGCCCGTGATCACGGTGACGGGGATTTTGGCCAGATCGGTCATGCGAGGGGCTCCATGGGGGGGATGCGGGCGACGGATTGCTTGCGGAATATCTCGGGGCGCTCGCGCCAGGGCACGAGGCCGTTGGGCGCCGCGGCATAGAGGGCGGCGCCCTGAAGGATGTCGGCGGCATGGGTGGCGGGGTCAAGCCCGCCATAGACATAGGACCATTTGCCCGGGGCGGTCAGCGCCACGGCGCAGCCGTTCTGGCAGACCGACAGGCATTCGACCGCGCGCAGGGTCAGGCCCGGCGGCAGCGCGCCCTGGTCCAGCGCACGCAAGAGTGTGGCACCGGGGCGCTCCTCGCCCTCGGGCAGGGCGCCGGCGCGGCGGCAGGTGGTGCAAACGACCAGCGTGGCCTGGGGGATCGGGGGCGTCAGGGGCGGGGCATAGTCCATCGGGCGTGGTTCCGGCCTTGGGGGCATAGGGGGGAGGAACGCACGAAAGGGCGGAACCCGGACAGGGCTCCGCCAGCTTCCGGTCGCGGCACACCCCGTCCGCCCGTGATCATCTGCGCCGGCAGGTCTCCCGGCTCGGCGGAGCGGGACCCGAAATCCTATGGATCGGCCCCCACCGGATCCGGCCTTCCCGGCATGAGCGCCAGTGGCATGGACCCTCTCCGCGTCACGGTCGCGGGGGCGGCTGCGGTTTCGGGTCGCGGCGCGGATACGCCCTTTCCCCTGTCGCATTCCCTCTTCGCCTGCTTTACGCAGGAACCGGCGCGTCCTTGTGGTGAACCCAGGCGCGGCCAGTGTCAAGAACGGGAAACGCCCAGATGTCCGACGAGACCGACACCCAGACCCCCGCAGACCCGGACCCCGAGGCCCGGCACGCCCGGAAGATGGCCAAGAAAAAGGCCGCCCGCGACCGGATGATGGAGACGAAGGCCGGGGAGAAGGGCCTGGTGATCGTCCATACCGGAGCGGGAAAGGGCAAATCCTCCAGCGGTTTCGGCATGATCCTGCGATGCATCGCGCATCAGATGCCCTGTGCGGTGGTCCAGTTCATCAAGGGCGCCTGGGACACCGGCGAACGCCGCCTGATCGAGGGGCATTTCGCCGGGCTCTGCCAGTTCCACGCCATGGGCGAAGGCTTCACCTGGGAAACCCAGGACCGCGCCCGCGACATCGCGATGGCGCAAAAAGGCTGGGACAAGGCGCGCGACCTGATCCGCGACCCCGCGATCCGCTTTGTCCTGCTGGACGAGATCAACATCGCGCTGCGCTACGATTACCTGTCGGCGGAAGAGGTGACCGGGTTTCTCGCCACCGAAAAGCCGCCCCTCACCCATGTGTGCCTCACGGGCCGCAACGCGCCGCAGGCGCTGATCGACATGGCGGATCTGGTGACCGAAATGACACTGGTGAAGCATCCCTTCCGGTCGGGCATCAAGGGCCAGCCGGGGGTCGAGTTCTGAGGTGGGGCACAGGTTGGGGCCGCGTATGGGTATTTGGGCAAAGAAGAGGACAGGGCGTTCTCTTCTTTGCAAAAATACCCCCGCCGGAGGCACCCGCCGCGCCGTGCAGGGTGACCGTGGCGGGGTAGGGCGATGCGCGCGTTGATGATCCAGGGCTGCGGCTCGAACGTGGGCAAGTCGATGCTGGTGGCGGGGCTGTGCCGGGCGGCCGTGAGGCGGGGGCTGTCGGTGGCGCCGTTCAAGCCGCAGAACATGTCGAACAATGCCGCCGTCACCGCCGACGGGGGCGAGATCGGGCGGGCGCAGGCGTTGCAGGCGCTGGCCTGCGGACGGATGCCGGTGACCGACATGAACCCGGTCCTCCTGAAACCCGAATCCGAGGTCGGCGCGCAGGTGATCGTGCAGGGGCGACGGATCGCCACGGTCAAGGCGCGCGACTATGCCGCGCTCAAGCCTGCGCTCATGGCTCCGGTGCTGGAGAGTTTCGCGCGGCTGCGCGCCGGGGCCGATCTGGTGATCGTCGAGGGGGCGGGATCGCCTGCCGAGGTGAACCTGCGCGCGGGCGACATCGCCAACATGGGCTTCGCGCGGGCGGCGGGCGTGCCGGTGGTTCTGGTGGGCGACATCGACCGGGGCGGAGTGATCGCGCAGGTCGTGGGCACGCAGGTGGTGCTGGACCCTCGCGACGCGGCCATGGTGGCGGGCTTCGTGATCAACAAGTTCCGGGGTGACGTGCGGCTGTTCGACGATGGCTATGCGCTCATTGCCGCGCGCACCGGCTGGCCGGGGTTCGGGGTGGTGCCGTGGTTCGCCCAGGCCGCGCGCCTGCCGGCCGAGGATGCGCTGGACCTGCCGCAGGGCGGCGCCGGCGCGGGCCTGCATGTCGTGGCGCTCGCCTTGCCGCGCATTGCCAATTTCGACGATCTTGACCCGATCGCGCAGGAGCCTGGGGTGCGGCTCACGCTGCTGCGCCCCGGGCAGGCGATCCCCGGGGATGCGGCATTGGTCATCCTGCCCGGCTCGAAATCCACGCGCGCCGATCTGGCGGCCCTCCTTGCCACCGGATGGGACATCGACCTGCGCGCGCATCTGCGGCGGGGCGGGCATGTGCTGGGAATCTGCGGCGGCTATCAGATGCTGGGGCGCCGCCTGGCCGACCCCGAAGGCATCGAGGGCCCGGCGGGCGAGGTCGCGGGCCTTGGCCTTTTGGAGATCGACACGGTGATGACCCCCGACAAGCGGCTGACGCGCACCACTGCTGTGCATGCGGCCACGGGCCTGCCGGTTGAGGGCTATGAGATCCACATCGGCCAGAGCGATGGCCCTGACCGTGCCCGGCCGTTTGCCCGTGTCGGGGCGGTAGCGGAGGGCGCGGTTTCGGCAGATGGCCGGGTCAGTGGCACCTATCTGCACGGCCTTTTCCAGGCCGATGCCTTTCGCGCGGCCTGGCTCGCGGCGCTCGGGGTGCGGGTCGCCCCGCGCGACCATGCGGCGGGTGTGGAGGCGGCACTTGACGCGCTGGCGGACCATCTGGAGGCGCATCTGGATGTGCCAGGCCTGCTGGCGCTGGCGCGATAACGGCTGCGTGATAAGGGTCTGGGGTGCTTTCGTTGACCGTCTTGCCAATTTCCGCTACACTCTAAATGCAATCCAGATGGGGTTTGTTATGAAATTTTCCGTGGCGATTTCGACGGCCTTTGCGATGTGTCTTGCGACCGCAGGTGTCGCGCAAGAAAAAACCAAGGAATACACCGTTGATCAACTGGTGGATTTCTTTACGAAATCCGCCGATCTTGGGGCAACGCGCGGTATCTGCATCGGCACCCCGCAGGAATGCGCACCGCCGAAGCCCGAAGGTCTGGACATGCTCGTGACTTTCGAACTCGATTCGTCTGACCTGACCCCACAGGCGGAAAAATACCTGGGGCTCTTCGCGCAGATGATGCAGGACGAACGCCTGAAGATCGCGCGGTTCGTCGTCGAGGGGCATACCGATGCCCGTGGCTCGGACGATTATAACTACAGCCTTTCCGATGCCCGCGCCGAAGCGGTCCGCCGCCATCTGATCGGACTTGGCGTGTCGGAAGAGCGTTTGTCATCGGTCGGTTTGGGCAAGGGGCAGCCGCGCACGGGCGACGCCTTTGACCCCGAGAACCGTCGTGTGGAACTGCGGATCGACCTGCAATAACGGCATCCGGCCCAGGACAACTACAAAGGCCCCGATGCTATGTCGGGGCCTATTGCGTCCCGGCGGCCGTTTGGCTGTCAGGGCGCGGCGACGGACACATTGACGAACGGGATCAGAGACGGGCGGGATCAGAACCCGCCCGGGCTCATCAGCGACTTCTTGATCTCGGTCTTGCGCTGCTCCTGCGTCGCGGTCACGCGACCGGTCTTGGGGTTGCGCACGGCGGCCTTGGTCGGCTGCTGTTTCGCTGCGGCGGGCAGGATCGCCTGGGTTTTGCCCGCGACATAGACCTTGGCCACCCGCACTTCGCACACGACCGTCGGTTCGCTCTTGAGTTGCGACACCAGTGCGACCGAGGGTTCCAGGCTGTCGGGCACCATCCGCTTGGCCAGGAAATAGCTGGTCAGCGCCGTGCGCGACCCGGTGCCCCAGGACCCGTCCACCTTGAGCTGATAGCAGCCAAGCCGCTGCAGTTCCGCCTGTGCGTCGCGCGCAAGTGCCCTCGGGTTCTCGTCGATCACGATGCCTGTGTCATCCAGAAGCCGCGGGTCGATCGCCGCCAGCAGGGCACGGCCTGCATCGTTGTCGGCCCGCACCTCGTTGCCCGACACCCGGTCGCGGTCGCCGCTGACAGCGTTGAGTTCCAGGATCCCGCGGGTTTCCCAGGTGAGTGCCGCCACGCGCACCGGCGGACCGATGTCGCTGCCCAGCGGCGGGATGCCCTGTTCCGTCGGCAGGCCTGACACGACAGTTTCGGGGATCATGGCGATCACCTCGGGGGCGACCGGCACATCCGGTGCGCCTGCCACGACAAAGGGCGCCTCGGGCTCCGGCAGGGCGGTCACGATGGCGGGGACTTCGGGCGCCAGTGTCGGAGCGGCGGCCACAACGGTCGGCGTCTCGGCGGTCGGCGCAGGCGCAGGCGCCTCCGCCACCACGGCGGGGGCGGTTTCCACCACGGCTGGGGCTTCGGCCACGACGACCGGTGCCTCCTCAACCACGGTCGGCGCCTCTTCCACCACGACCGGCACTTCTTCCACCACGGTCGGGGCCTCTGCCACCACGACCGGCGCCTCCACCCCTGCGGGCAGGTCGGCCACCACGACAGGGGCCTCCACAACCACCGGCGCCTCGGCCACCACGGTCGTGCCGACGGTCACCCCGGCATCCACGATTTCCAGCGAGGAAAGGTCGGGGCCCGCCTCTTCCACAACCGCGGCTGTCACCACGCTGCCCGCCCCGATCGTCACGGTCACATCCTCTTCGGCGGCAATCACGAAATTGGCCTGGGCGATGGCGATTGCCGCATCCGCGCGCTGCAGCGAGTCCTCGGAAAAGTTGGACGCGCGCAAAAGCGCGATGAATTTTGCCCGATCCTCGGGCGACAGTGCGGCCAGAAGCTCGTAATCCGCCTCGGACAGTTCCTGCTTGGCGGCTGCCGGCGGCGCCGAGAAATAGAACTGCTCGCGCAGTGACGACTGGTCCCACGGGGTCTGGCGGCGCAGCGTCGCATCCTCGACCTCGTTGCGCACCTTGATCATCATGTCCGAGACGGACAGGCCCGGGGCCTCGATGTTCTTCAGAAGGGCGGTCGTGAAGGGGCTGTTCAGCGCATCACCCGCGCCGTCATAGGTCACCGCTCCCGGTTCGGTGGCGAATGCGACAAAGGTGCCCACGCCGGTCTGCAGCCGGGCCAGACCATCCGCACTGCCCGATCCGCGCACCGACTGCGGCACGGGGTCGTTGCGGCAGGCATCAAGGAAGATCAGCGTCTGCCGCTTGCGGTCCTGCAGGCGGGCAATGATGCCGTCCAGGTTCCAGGTCTCGGTGCGGATCGCCTCGCGGCTTTGCAACTCTGCGTCCACGGGGACGAGGTAATTGACGCCGCTCATCTGGAAGGCATGGCCGGAGTAGAAGAATACCGTGCTGTCGGCGGTTTCCGCGTCTTCGGCGAAGGCGTCGATGCGTTCCCAGAAATCGGCAGCCTTCACATCGGTCATCAGGGTGACCTCGAAGCCCAGCCGCGTCAGCGCCTCCGCCACGTCGCGGGCATCCCGCGCAGCGTTCTTGAGCGGCGATACGGCCGCATAGTCGGAATTGCCAACCACCAGCGCAAGGCGGCGTGCCTCGGCCTCCGACAGACCGGAGGCCAGGAAAAACGCGGTCAGGGCCACAATCATCGGGGCGCGCTTGGGCAGGGCAAGGGTCATGCGATCTCGCGAAGTCATATGCTCAGGTCCGATCAATCCATCTATGTCTGAAAGGGTAGCGGTTTCCGGGGTGCGGCGCGAGTCGCAATGGTGTTATCACGACAGCGCGATGGCGGTTTTTCGCGCGCCGCACCGCTTGGCCGCGCCGCAGGGCGATCTCTGCGCGACGGTGCGGCGGGATCGTTTCCGCCATCGGCGATTGAAAAACCCGTCATCCTCGGCTATACGAAGGAATAGAGGGGCGGCGCTCCCGTTGTCATGCGACGGGAGTTGATTTCGAAAGGATACCCGATGTGCATTTCTTTCCGCTGCCTTGCCGTCCTGCCGATCGTGATCGCCGGTGTCCCCGCGCTTGCCGAATCGCCCAACGCACAATCCTTCATGCTGTCCGGGCTGGCGTCGTGGGACATCGCCATCGCGGGCGAGGCCGAGACGCCGATCGGGCACGATGAGCTTGTCCCCGTCCGGGAGCAGGCGCCGACGCGCACAGGGCCGGAGGACTCGGTGACCGACAGCGTGATGGCAGAGCGTGGCGCGAGCGAGGCGGGCGCGGACGGGTTGCCGGAGGTTGCAACACCGGTGCTTGTGTCGGCCGCGGCAACGCCCCCGAAACCCACGCGCGCCGTGGCGACCCCTCGCGCAGCGGCACCCGTGCGCGCCCCTGCGGCGCCGCAGGGGCCGGGGCAGCGCAAGTTCAATATCCCGTGGCAGACGGGCGTGTTCCAGTAACCTGCCCTTCCCCGTCGCTTCGTGAAACATGAACCGCCCCGCCCCGCACGGGGCGCTTTCAGTTGACAGAACGTCATGAAGCCGGACTAATCTGCAAGCAAGAGGGCCTTCGGCCCCGCCCATTGACCGCAGGAGATTCTGACCGTGCATACCTTTCGTCACGCCACGGGCGCGGCCATGATCGCGCTGTCCGCCATTGTCGCCTCTGCCTTCGGGGCCGCCGCACAGACCGGCAATGTCGAGCTGGAACTGAACACCGCGCAGGACATCAACGATGGATGCCGCCTGACCTATGTGGCCACCAATGCCACGCAGGCCGGGCTGGAAAAGGTGTCCTATGAGGTTGCGGTGTTCGACCTGGATGGGCTGGTGCAGCGCTTGCTGGTGCTGGAGTTCGGCTGGCTGCCATCGGGCAAGACGCGCGTCGTGCAGTTCGACCTGCCGGAACAGACCTGCGCCTCGATCTCGCGCATCTCGGTCAACGGCGCGGTGGAATGCTCGTCGGCGCAGGGCGAACAGACCGTCTGCCGCGACCGTGCCCTCCTGTCCACGCGGGTCCGCACCATCCAGTTCAACTGACCGGCGACGCCGCGCGCGGGGGATCGACCATGCCGATGCACCCATGCTGACGACGGTCGGGGCGGGCCTTGATGGCGTGACGCTGGCGGTGTTCGCGGCGCTGGCCGCGCTCTCGGCGCTCGGCACCACCGTCAGCCTTTACAAGGTCGTGCAGTTCGCCTTGCTGGGCCTCGGCCGCCAGCGCGCGGCCGACCGCATCCTGTCGGACTGGCAGGCGGGCCGCCACGACCAGGCCCTCGCCGCCGCCCGGTCCGCGCGCGGCGTCCTGTCCCGCGTCGTGCTGTCCGTGCTGTCCGCGCGCACCGAACGCCCCGACGACATCCCCTGGGCCGAAGAGATGGGTCGCCAGGCCGCGCTGGCAGAGCTTGGCCGGATAGGCCGCTGGATGCGCGGGCTGGAGGCCGCGGTGCAGGCCGCACCCATGCTGGGCCTCCTCGGCACCGTCATCGGCATGATCGAGGCCTTCAGCCGGCTGGCCGAAAGCACGGGAGGCGTCGATCCCGCGGCCCTTGCAGGCGGCATCTGGACGGCACTTTCCACCACCGCTGTCGGGCTGGGCATCGCGTTGGTGTTCTATGCCATCGCGATCTGGCTGGAAGGGCGGATCGACGCCGAACGGCAGGCGCTGGAGCAGGTGCTGTCGCGCGCGGTGCATGGCAGTTCGCGCAGCGTGGCGCCGGGTGCTGCATGACCGCGCTCGCCGCAGCGCGCCCGCGGCGCTACGGCTTTCCCCTGACGCCGCTGGCCGATGCAATGTTCCAGCTTCTGGTCTTTTTCATGCTGTCCTCCAGTCTCGCGCCCTATTCGCTGATCCCGCTGACCGGCGGGGCCGCCGGATCGTCGCGGATCGAGGGCACGGCGGCCCCTGCCGCCCCCGCCCCCGATGCGGGCGCGCGGGTGCTGGTCTGGCACCTGTCGCGCGGGCAGGTGCGCGCAGGCACCGAGGTCATGCCCCTTTCGGACATCGCCAGCCTGATCCCCGCCCTGCGCGCCGAGCCTGACATCGGCGTGCTGATCTTTCCCGCTCCGAATGCCACCGTGCAGGACCTTGCGCGGGTGACCGAGGTTCTGGCGCTCGCGGGCGTTGTTCGGGTGCAGATCGTCGCGGGCAGCCGCGCGGGCGGGGGTTAGCGGTGCCGCGCGCCCGGCTCCTGCCCCCGCCGCGCCGCCGCGCCGCCGATTTCTCGCTGGCCATCGTGAATATCGTGCTGCTCCTGGTGTTCTTTTTTGTCATCACCGGGTCGCTGGTGCAGCAGGGCGAAACCCGCGTCGATCTGGCGCGCACGGCCGACCTGCCGCTGGACCGCCTGCCGCGCCCGCTTCTGTTGATCGACGCCGAGGGGCGGATGGCGCTGGATGGCGTGGACATGGCCGAGGATGACCTCGCCGCGCGCCTGGCGCCTATGCCACCCGCGCTGTATCTCCTCGCTGACGGACGTCTTGCTGCGGATACCCTCCTGCGGCTGACCACCCGCCCGGACCTTGCCGGAACCGCGCTCCACCTCGTCACGCTGCACGACAGCGCCTTTGGCAAGTTGCCATGACGGCCGGGGGGGAGGTTCCGCAGGCGGCGGCGGCGGCGCTCTGGCTGGGCGCGGGGGCGGTGGCGCTGCTCATCAACGGCGTCGCGGTGCGCGAGGGGATGGCGGCCTATGCCGCACGCAGCGCTGCCATGGCCACCCCGCCGCCCGAAACCCGCCTTGCCGCCCCCCCGCGCATTCTTGCGGGCGAGGCGCAGGCGGCGGCGGTCAGCATCGCGCCCGCAACGGTTGAACCCGCGCGCCCCCCGGCGGACCGCCTGACCGCCGCCGCGCAGGATACGGCCCGCCCCGCCGCCCCGGCCGAACGTCTGGCGCCCGGGGCAGAGGCCGAACGCCTGGCGGCAGGGCGGACCGAGCCGCCCCTGGCCGCGACCTCCGCCGCTGTGGCGACCGCCGACCGGGCCGATACCGTGGCCCCGGTGGCGGCAAGCGGTGCGGACAGGGCCAGCGCCGACGCGGCAGCCGCCGCGACCGCTGACCGGGTGGATGCCGTGGCCCCGGTGGCGGCAAGCGGTGCGGACAGGGCCAGCGCCGACGCGGCGCGCCCCACGGCCCCGGTTGCCGCCGCGCCCGCCATCGCCGCCGCCCCGCGTGTCGGGGGCGTGGCTCCGGTCTCGGCCGCACCGCCAAGCGCGGGCCTGCGCCCGCCGCCCTCCGTCGTTGAGGTCGCAGGTCCGACACGTCTGGGGGTAATCGCGGTCCCCGCCCCTTCTACCACTGCTGTCGAGGCGTTGCGACCCGCCACCCCGGATGCCCCGACCCCCACCGCAACCGCCACGACCACCGCCCCGCCTGCCATCGCCGCCGCCGCCGCCCCGCCCGCCACCGCGACAGCCACCACCGCAACCTCCACCGCCACCACCGCGACGGCCGCCGTCACAACGGCCACCGCCACCACCACCACCGCCGCGCGCGTCACGGCCGTGGCGCCCGCCGCCTCCGGTGTTCAGGCGGCGTCGCCGGCGGCCTCGACCGCCGCGCGCGTCGCCTCGGTGGCCGTCCCTGCGCCGCCCGCCCTTCCCCGCGGGGCCGAACGGTTGGCCGCCGCAGCCCCCGCGCCGGAGGCACCACTGCGGCCCGTCACCCCGCCGCCGCCCGAACCGAGGGCCGACCAGCCCGGAATCGCCGCCCCCGATGCCGACCTGCCGCCGCCCGAAACCACGTACCGCGATGTGCTGACCCTCCTGGCGGAAACCCCCGCGCCCCCCTGCTTTGCAGCCCTTCCCACCCTGTCCGAAGATGGCGAATTCCAGTTGGAGGTCTTTGCGCAGAGCGAGGCCGACCTCGCCATCTTCGCCGCGCGCCTGACCGAAACGCTGGGTCAGGTGCCCAATGCCACACTGAAACCGGTCAGCCCCGCCCAATGCGCAGCAATCGACGCGCTGCGCGCCAGCCCCGCCTATCCGGCCTTCACCATCTATTTCGACCTGGCCAGCCGCGACATCGCCAGCGGCACGGCGCTGGAGGGGCGGATTGGCAATACCGGTGGGGGTATTCTCTCGTTTCTGGTGATCGACGATGAAGGGACGGTGCAAGACCTGTTCACCTTCCTGAAGTTCACCGCAGGCGAGGCTCGGTTTTCCGTCCCCCTCAGCCTGACAGATGGACCTGTGGCGACGCGGCAACTGCTGATGGCGCTGTCCACGCCAGCCCTGCCGCGCACCGTGCTGGACATGAACGGTGCTGCGGCTGCCGACTTCTTTGCGGCGCTCGCAACGGAATTCAGCGCAAGGGCCATGCGGGCCGATATGTCGCTCGTCGCCTTCAGCGTGCGCTGACGGTCCTCGTGCGCGCCCCGGACGGGATCAGTTCTCCAGCCGGAAATGCCGCAGCACAATGGCCGGCTGCTGCCGCACGGCCGCGAGCTCCGTGGCGATAAAGGGCACCAGCGTTCGCGCCGTCACGCCGTTCGGCACCGCATCCAGCTTGGTCATCGGTGTATCGGTGACGATGGCCATCAAGAGCTGTGGCGTCGGCTCGGCCCCCGCCGCCAGATTGACCGAGAAACTGAAGCTGGTGGACCCGTCCGACGCGCGCGACATGAAGGGTTTGAGGTTGTTCGTGGCGCCCACCGTGCCGTTCACCAGAAACAGCGCCACCGACCGCCCCGCCAGGCCCTCGATCCGCCCCGCGACCGTCTCGCCGCTTTTCAGCACATCGCTGCGGTTGTCCAGCACGATGCGGGCGGGCAGGGTGCCATTGTCGCGGGCCGATGCGGCGAACTCCACCACCGGGCACTGCGGCGGGTTCACGATGCGCACGCCGATGTCGGGCTCGACCCCATGCGCGGCGGTAAAGGCCGACAGAAGCGAACTGAACGGATCGACCGAGGTGCCGAACCCCTCGATCGCCACCGAATCCCCGGTAGAGGACAAGAGCTGCACCAGCGAACATGGCCCGCTGTCGTAACTGCGCAACCAGGCGACCTGCTGGCTGATCCGGTCCAGCGGCGAGGCGGGCTGCGCGGGTTCGGGTTCAGGCTCCGGCGCCGGTTCGGGCGCGGGCTGCGGCGTCGGCTCGGGCTCGGGTTCCGGCTCGGCGGGCGTGGGGTCAGCAGGGGCGGGGGTAGGCACGGTGGTCGGCGGCTCTGCCGGTATGGGGTCGCCCGGTGGCGGGTTGGGGGGCGGCGGGTCCGCCGGCACTGGCGTGTCGCCTGTCGCCACCTGGGTTGGTGGTTCGGTCGGAGGCTTGGGGTCGAACAGCCCCGAGAACCAGGCCCCTGCTCCCCCGGCCAGCACCACGACCGCCAGCAGGACCACGACCAGTCCGCCCTTGCCCCCCTTCTTGGGCTCGGGCACAGGGGCAGCCTTCTTGTCGGGAATCCCCAGGAAAAGGGCGTCATCTGCCCCGGACCCTGTAACCTGCGCGCCGCCGCGCCGCGGGGCCTGCGTGGGACCGCCGATCGGCAGGCCACCCTTTGGCAGCTGCACGATCCGCGTCCGGTCGGGATCATCCTCCGCCGGTTCCGCCACGTCGGGAACTTCGGCCGGGTTGTCCAGCAGCCGGATCACCTCTGCCATCGTGCCGGGGCGGTTTTCCGGGTCGGGTTCCAGCATGTGCGACAGGAGCGGCCGAAGCTCGGGATAGACGCCCGACAGATCGGGCACGGCACCGCGCGCGCGCACCGCCTCGACGATGGACTTGCCCATGTTCAGGACACGGCCTTGCGCCATCGCCACCATCATCAGGGCCAGCGAATAGATGTCCGCACGTCCGTCCACGTTGCCGCCATAGGCACCCAGCTGCTCGGGCGCGACATAGCTGAACTTGCCCGCGAACTGGCCCTGCAGCAGCGTCGCGTCGCCCTTCATCGTGGACTTGGCGATGCCGAAGTCGATGATCTTGGCATGCTCGACCGATCCGCCCTGCAAGATCACGTTGTCGGGCGACAGGTCGCGGTGCACCACACCCATCGCGTGCGCCTTGTCCAGCCCCGAGGCCAGACGCCGCAGGAGGAGCTTTACATCCTCCATCGCCATCGGCCCCTGTTTCAGCACGTCGTTCATCGAGGTGCCCTCGATGAATTCCATGATCATGCACGGGCGCCCGATGTCGGGGTCGTTGGTGAACACATAGTAGCGCACGATGGCGTCATGCACGAGGCGGTTGAGAACCTTCGCCTCTTTCTGGAAAAGCTGGGTGATCATCTCGTCCTGCGCCAGATGTGGCAGCACGATCTTGATCGCCACGGGTTCGCCGTCGTGGATGTTGCGGCCGCGGTAAACCTCGCCCATCCCGCCGGTGTTGATCAGTTTTTCGATCTCGTAGGTGCCGATGATCCGCGTGCCGGTGGTGACGGCCGTGATCGGGCGGATGCCCGTTGTCGGCGCACTCGTCACGGAGGTCCCGCCTACCTTGGTCGGCGGGTTGGTCTTGTCATCGGCCATGATCCTCAGTCTTCCGCTTGTCCGCCGTCCACACGGTCCAGGGGGATGCCGGGCCGCGTCCTCTCGTCATCATCGTCGGTCGCATCGGCCTGGCACCGCGCGACAATCACCGTCACGTTATCGCGGGCACCACGCTCCAGAGTCAACGCGATCAACTGGTCGCAGATCGCCTGTGCCCCCGGCCTCAACAGGTAGGCCGCAATCTCCTCATCCGCAACATGCCCGGTCAACCCGTCGGAACACAAAAGAAAAGTGTCGCCCGGCTGCAAAGTTCCATAGGTTTCGTCGGTTTCCGGGGCATCGAACACGCCGATCGCGCGCGTGATCACATTCTTGCGCGGCCAGTTGGTGGCCTGCTCCTCGGTGATCGTGCCCATCTTCAGAAGCTCGTTCACCTCGGTATGGTCCGTGGTCATCTGGTGCAGCGTGCCGTCGCGCATCATGTAAACCCGGCTGTCGCCCGACCAGATGCAGGCGAAATGGTGCTGATAGACCAGCAGCGCCGCCACCGTCGCCCCCACCGTCGCCCCGTCAAGCTCGGCCGAATGGCGCCGGATCTCTTCATGCGCCAGCATCAGCCGCTCCATGAACCGCACCTTGAGGTCCATGGCCGAGGTCGGAATGCCCACCCAGTTGGCATTCTCCACGATCTTGCGGCTGGCGAAATCGCCCGCCTTGTGGCCGCCCATCCCATCCGCCACCAGCCAGACGCCAGAGGCGGGACGGGTCAGGAAACAGTCCTCGTTGTGGTTGCGGACGCGCCCGGGATGGGAAGCCGCCCCTGTGTCGAACACGAACTGAACGTCCAGCATTCCTTCCCCCCGCGTCACCCAAATTCATCCGCCACAAAGGTCACGACAATATGTTTCATCCTGTCCGAAAGAATAGGCGCAAACGCCTTGCGCCGCAAAGCGGTCGTTTCAGCGAAGCCCAAAAAAAGTGGATGGTCCCACAATGGACAGAGGGGCCGGTTGCCCGGCCCCCCATCATGTCGCGCTCGCCTCGGCAGGCCCGGAAGTCAGAATGACAGCCGCACCTGCGCCGTCAGGCTGTAACTGTCGCTGATGTTCTTCCCGAACCGGGTGTCCAGACGCAGGTTGGTGTTCAGCTGCCGCGCCCCTGCCGGGCCGTTCTCCAGCACCTTGATGTAGTTCCAGCCCAGACTGAGTTCGCCGAACCCGCCGAGGTTATCGCTCTTGATGTTCTCTGTGGACGCCGAGATTGACAAGTCAGGATTTTGCACGAAGCTCGTGAAGCGTGCATTTCGAGCTCCGCCAAATTCCTTGTAATAGTTCGCGCTTACGAAAACGGTAGACCCAGACGCGGCGGCCTCGTTGATCGTAGATTTAGCCAAGGTGCCGCCGATGAAGCCTACCTTTGACGTGTAAGCATCCAGTGCAAGGCTGTTGCGTGCCCCAGGGAAGCCGCTCCCCGAGAATGTCAATGTCGATGCCCCCGTGCGAGTGACAGAGACCCCCGCAGTCGGCACGAAGTTAAGGCCTTGATCGTTTACAATTACGTTGTAGCTCACTCGGCCGGTGAAGTTGACACCTTTGGTGGTGAACTTGTCTCCCCGCAGTCCCAGCGCACTGCCAGACACTATCTCTGTTTCATTCAGGGTGTAGCGTGTGTTCTCAAACCGCAACTGACCGTCGACCGTAAGGGCGTCCTTGTTTCCGACGACATAGAAGCCGGCATAGGTTTGATCGAAGTCTGAGTTAGTTATTGATCTTGTGCGCAGCCCTAGCCCGTCAGCGCGATCAGTTTCGACGGGTTGGTTAGACTTACCCTTATTGTAACCGAGGAGGGCGCCTGCACCACCGGACCAGCCGTCGAAGAACCGCCCGTCATTACAGATAAAGTCGTATCCTCCCTGAACCCCGTAGTAGTTCGCCGTCAAAGAATTCTGTCGAACCACACCTGCGGTTTCCGCGATGCTCGACCCTTTTGCCTTCGTCCGTCCGCCCACTGCACGACCGTAGCCCCCCTGCGAACACCCACGTTCGGCAGCAAGACCCGACGCGAATGGCGAAGAAGGCCGGTTCACAACGTTGGCCACAATCGACTGCGTGAGGGACACGCCGGATGCAATGCCGCCGATGCCTGGGTTCCCTTCTACAACAAGCTCCGTATTGCCATTTCGGTCTACGAGTGAGTATAGCAGCGCTCCACCACTCTGATTGGCGACGTTCACGGTCAGGGAGCTTGCGATATTTGTCTGCCCCTGAACGACCACGTAAGTCGTTCCAAGGGCATAATCACCCGCAAGGGAGATATTGAACGTCTGCGTAGCGGCCGCAGCGAAGGCGTTGCCACCGTCACTGACCAGTCGGTCACCAACGCCCGCCGCGTCGCTGCCCAGCACAAAGTTGTGCGACTGCACTGAACTAGCCCCCCCTGCAAGCGTCAGGACGTTGTTCAGTCCGTCTGTAGCGCCAAGGTTAGTCGTGCCACTGCCGCTCAAGGCACCAATCGTCTCGGTTCCGGTGAAGACAAACGTTCCGGCGTTGCTGACCGCCACACCGGCCGACAGCGCACCACCGTCTGTGCGAAGCGTGCCCGCGTCAATGCTCACGCTGGCTGCCGTGATCTGCCCGCCGCTAGTGACCGATGCCACACCCCCCATCACCGTCACATCCCCGCCCGACAGGGTGCCCGTGATGCTACTCATGCCGTTCAGCGTGGCCGAGGTGATGGTGTTCACATTGCCCGCCATGGTTCCGCCCGACTGGCTGAACGTGCCGGCCGTCAACACGGCCCCACCGTTCACCAGGCCGCCGGACTGGGTGAGGCTGGCGATGGTGTCGGCCCCGGTGGTGGTCAGCGTGCCGCCCGAGATCAAGACCGCTTCGGTATTGGCGATGCCGTCGCCGTCATTCGTCAACGTCCCCGCGGTCACCTCGATGGTGTTGCCCGAGGTGTCCACGCTGCCCGTGCCGGTGAGGTTCACCGTGCCGCCCGCGACGGTGAGGCTGGCCGCGTTGGTGATGGTGCCGGTGACGCTGGTGGTGCCCGCGCCTGC
>JBKBKC010000004.1:152671-154235 GCA_046294265.1 Gemmobacter sp.
CGGTGAGGCTGGCGGCGTTGGTGATGGTGCCGGTGACGCTGGTGGTGCCCGCGCCTGCGGTGATCGCGCCCGCGCCGTTCAGCGCGCCCGCGATGGTGCCGCCCGAGAGGGTCTGCGCCCCCGCCGAGGTGACGGTGGTGCCCGCCGCCACGATGGCCCCGCCCGACTGGGCGAAGGTGGTCGCGGTCACGGCCAGCGTGCCCGAGGTCGTGCCGCCCGATTGCGTGAAGGCCCCCGTGGCCAGCGTGGCCCCCGCACCGGAAATCGTGCCGCCGGTCTGGGTGGCGTTCGTGCTGGTATAGGTCGAACCCGCCAGCGTCAGCGTGCCCGCGGTGCTCAGGTTGCCGGTCTGCGTGACATTGCCCGCGGCCAGATCAATCGTGAAGGAGCCGGTGGCGGTGTTGACCAGCGGGCCGCTGATCGTCAGCGCGCCGCTGTTCAGATTGATGGCCCCGGCGTTGGTGATCGTCCCGCCGGTGTTCAACTGCGCCGTGCCGCCGGGGCCGTTGAAGTTGATGATCCCCGTGGTGTTGTTGTTGATGTCGTCCGCATCGGTCACGATGCCATCGGTGGCCACGTTGATCGTGTCATTGTTGTTGATCGTGTTGCCGGCGCCCTCCAGCGTCGATCCCGCGCCCACGCTGATCACGCCGCCGGTGTTGTTGGTGATCGTGGTCGCCGTCAGCGTTTCGCCATCTGCGATGTTCACGGCGCCCGCATTGGTCAGCGTTCCGATCGTGTCGGACCCCGCGACCGTGAGTGTCCCGCCATTTGCCACTGTCACCGCCGCGGTCGCGGCAAGCCCGCCCACGGTGGACAGGGTGCCGGTATTGTTCACCTGCACCACGGTAGAGGCGATCGATCCCGTCAGCGCCAGCGTGCCGCCTTGGACGGTCGTGGCGCCTGTGTAGGTGTTGGTGCCCGACAGCGTGGTCGTCCCGATACCGAGTTGCTGCACCCCTCCGCTGCCGGAAATGGTGTTGGCAACCGTGGTGTCATCGGTCCGCGAGAAGTTGAGCGTTCCGTTGTTGATCACGTTCCCGGTGCCCAGCGTCCCGATGGTGCCGCTGCCGACCTGGATGGTCCCGCCGGCGTTGATCGTCGTCGTCCCCGCATAGGTGTTGGCGCCCGCGAGGACGAGCACGCTCGATCCCGCCTGCGTCACGCTTCCGCTGCCTGAAATTGCGTTCATGACTGTGATCACATTGCTGCGGTTGAAGGTTAGGCCCGCGTTGTTCGTGACCGCGCCGCTGCCCAGCGTGCCCGCCGTGCCGCCATTGCCGATCTGCAGCGTCCCCGCGCTGATCGTGGTGATGCCGCTGTAGGAGTTGGTGCCGGTGAGTGTGGTCGTGCCCGCACCCGCCTGTGTCACCGTCCCCGTGCCCGAGATCGCGCCGCCGACCGTCAGCGCATTGCTGCGGTTGAACACCAGCGCGGCGTTGTTGGTGACCGCGCCGGTGCCCAGCGTCCCCGCCGTGCCGCCATTGCCGATCTGCAGCGTCCCCGCGCTGATCGTCGTGGTGCCGCTGTAGCTGTTGGCCCCGGTGAGTGTGGTCGTGCCCGC
>JBKBKC010000004.1:154335-262744 GCA_046294265.1 Gemmobacter sp.
CCCGCCGTGCCGCCATTGCCGATCTGCAGCGTCCCCGCGCTGATCGTCGTGGTGCCGCTGTAGCTGTTGGCCCCGGTGAGTGTGGTCGTGCCCGCGCCCGCCTGCGTCAGCGTGCCGGTGCCGGACATCGCGTTCGCCACGTTTATCGCGTCGCTGCGGTTGAAGGTGAGGCCCGCGTTGTTGGTGACCGTGCCGGTGCCCAGCGTGCCGGCCGTGCCACCCGCGCCCACCTGCAGCGTGCCGCTGCTGATGGTGGTGGTGCCGCTGTAGCTGTTGGCCCCGGTCAGCGTCGTGGTGCCCGCACCCGCCTGCGTCAGCGTGCCCGTGCCCGAGATCGCATTGCCCACGGTCAGCGCGTTCGTGCGGTTGAAGGTCAGGCCCGCGTTGTTCGTCACATTGCCCGTGCCCAGCGTGCCGGTGGTGCCCGCTGCGCCGACCTGCAAAGTGCCTGCGGTGATTTCGGTGGTTGTATAGGTATTCGCGCCCGTCAGGGTCGTCGTGCCGGCACCTGCAAAACTCACGCCCTGGGCACCGGTGATGGGGCCGTTCAGCCCCAGCGCAACACCGCCGTTGTCGATCACCGCCGTGGCACCTGACACCGCGATGCCCGCCGCAATGTTCTGCGCACCCGTCCCCGTCAGCGCCGGGAAGGCATCGGGCGTGCCGCCGCCCGCGCGCAGCGTGCCACCGTTGGTGATGTTGATGGCGCCCGTCCCGGTGACGTTGCCGACCACGTCCACGATGCTGCCCGCCGCACCGTTCAGGTTCACGGCCGCGCCGCCCGTCGCGATGTCGATGGTCGGGGCCACAAGGCTCCCGTTGGCGGCAAAGTTCACCTCGCCACTCGGCGATTGCACGTTGATCGCGGTCGCGTCGACGAGGAACCCGCCATCCGCCAGGTTGATCGTGCCCGGCACGTTCAGCGTGTTGCCCGACCCGCGCAGTGACCCGCTTGCGCCCACGTTCACCGTGCCGTTCGCCGTGATCGACGTTGCCGTAAGGTCAATCCCGGCGCCCAGCGCCAGCGTCGCCCCGGAATTCACCGTCACGGTTCCCCCGGCCCCGGTCAGCGTGCTGTCGGCCCCCAGCGTGGTCGTGCCCGTGCCGCCCACGGTCAGCGCACCGGTCCCCGACAGGCCGCCGCCCAGCGTCAGCGCGTTGGCGCCCGAACTGCTCAGCGTGCCGCCGCCCGTGCCGATGGCCACCGCACCTGTAAGGGTGCGCGCGCCGGTTGCGGCCAGCCCGGCCCCGTTCAGGGTGATCGACCCGCTCGCGGTCGGCGTGGCGGCAAGGTTCAGGGTGCCGCCGCCGTTCACGGTCAGCCCCTGGTTCAGCGCCATCGCCCCGGTCTGGGTGAAGGTGAACGTGTTGGTGTCCAGCGTCGTGCCGGCTGTGTTGTTCGTCCAGGCCCCGGCATGGCTGCGATCGGCGTCGATGGCCACCGTGCCGCCCCCGCCCACCAGCGCCACGGTGACCGTGCCGCCGTTCAGGTTCAACGCGGCCCCCGTGTTCACGAACACCGATCCCATCGTGCCTGCCGTCAGCGTCGCCACCGCGCCGTCGTTCAGCGTGGTGCTCTGGATGTTGCCGGACGTGTTCACGCCCAGCACGCCGGTTGTCGTCAGCGATCCGGTATAGCCGCCCGCGCCGGTAAAGTTGATCTCGGTCCCGGAAACGTTCGTGTTGTTCTGTGCGCTGATGGCCTGCGTGACGTTGATCGTGCCCGCGGTGCCCGCGATGCTGCCGATGGTTTCGGCCACGTTGATGTTGACCGTGCCGCCGTTCACCGTCAGCGCGGCGGCGTCGGAGATGTTCGATCCCGTGTTCAGGTTCAGCGTGCCGCCCGAAATCGTCGTGGCGCCCGTCACCGCGCCCGCGTTGTTCGTCGTGCCGGCGCTGATCTCCAGCGTGCCGGTGATCGTGCCGCCGTCGTTGTTCAGCGTCCCCGTGCTGCTAATGGTCACCGCGCCGATCACCTGTCGGCCGGCGTTGATCGTCATGTTGCCGCCCTGGTTCACCGTGACCGTGGTCGAGGTCAGCGTCTGATCGACCGTCAGCGCGCCGTTCACAACCGAGTCATCGGTCAGCGTGCCGGATGTGATCAGGGTGGAGTTCAGCGCGGCGGATGCGACATTCAGCGTCGGCTGGAAGAAGGAGACGCCATTGATGACCACACTGCCGCCCGCGGCGGGCACAGTGCCTCCGTTCCAGTTCAGGGGGTTGTCCCAGTTGTTGCCGTCCGTCACGCCGCGCCAGGTCTGCGCCTCGGCCCCGCCCGACAGCGCCAGCGTCACGCCGGTCGCCAGGATGAACACCAGCTCCGTCGCCCGCCCCAGGCGGCAGCGCGGCCCCAGGCTGCGCTGGCGGATGCCGATCTGGATCGTGGTCTGGCGTGCTGCGAGCATGGCGGATGTTCCTTGGCTGGGCTTGAACGGCAGGGACGCAAGGGTGGCGTTCTTCGTATCCTCGGGGTGACGGAAACCGGGGTTCGACATCATGTATCCCTGCATATGGCCAAGGGGCCCCGAAAAGGACCCGGGCATAAAGTTTGCCTGACCCTAATCCTGCGGCAGATTCGCGGGCAATGAAAATCTTGGATTTCGATGCAGCGGCACCCAGTCCGCCCCGGGGGTGTCGCCTTTACGACACGTCACCCGGGCGGATTGGCCGCAATCGACGTCAGTTGGCCCAGACGGTCGCCCGGGCGCGCTCGATCAGGGTGGCGTCAAGGGCGTTGTTCGCCTCCAAGAGCGCCATGAGTTCCGGCTCGATCACGGGGCTGTCCTCGACGGGTGAGCGGTTCAGGTGCATCGGGCCCGGGTCGAACCGTGGCCAGATCGGCGCGACAAGCCGCTGGAACCGCGCCATGCTGTTGTTGAATCGCTCCACCTCGCCCACAAAGCTCAGCACACCGAGCGCCTCGGTCGCGCGGTCCAGTTCGTCGCCCGTTCCCTTGACGATCATGCTCAGCCGCGCGACGTGGAAATCGCGGCACTGCCGGTCGCCGCGGTGTGCGATGCGCGCCCGCACATAGCCGCCGAAATCATGGGCCTTGGCGATCTGCACCCCGCGCGGGTCGCCCTGGTTGCCGCTCGCCTGAATCCGCTCGAACATGTAGGCCGACCGTATCCGTGCCACCGGATCGCGCAAAAACAGCGCCGAGATCACCTTGACCCCGGGAATGACGGGGATCGGCCCGTTGGCGGTGTGGCTGGAAAAGGCCACCGCCTCGGGTTTGGACGCGATCCACTCGGCCACCCTGGCGCTGTTGTCCCCGTTGTCGTTGGGAAACTCCGTGGTCTCCCAGCGGCCGGGGAAATTCCGCCGCAGGATGCCGTCGAAGGATGTCCCGGCATTCTTGAAAAGATGGTAGTGAAGGATGATCGTCCTGTCGGTCACTGGCACTGAACATGCCCTTTCAGCAGGCAAAGGAAGTTACAGTTGGGGGGGATGGTTCGTCCTCGGGTCATTCTCGTTTTGCATTCTGCCCAAGTTTTGCCATCGCGGTCCTCGCCGTTACTAAAGATTGGCCGCCGCCGCAATCGCAGATAGTGACGTTTGCGTGAACGTTCAATCCGGGGGGGGGGGGCGGCCTGACCGGCAAGATTTGGCAACGCGCCACGAGACCGGAGCACGGGATGCCACTGCGGTCGTGGCCCCGCTCACAGGCGCCGCCGCGCCTCGATCAGCGCGCAACCCGTCAGCGCGCATTCGGGAAGGGGCAAACGTTCGGTCCTGACCTCCCAGCCCGCCGCCTCCAGCGCCAGCACCAGCGGCATGATCCGGGTGGCCTCGGCGCGGGCTGTGCCCGGCGCCTGGCCCACCGGTGGGCAGGCCAGCACCAACCGCCGCACCCCCGACCCCAGCGCGCCCATGAGACCCGCCAGCGCCGCAGGTGCGGCATCGTCCAGCGGCAGGCGCATCGTCGCCACCTCGGCGGCGTCGGGCGGGGCGTTGCGGCCCATCCGGTCCAGTGCTGCGGCCAGCACCGGCATCGTGGCGCCCGCCCAGGTGGCGGGCAGCAGGCCCGGCCCCCCTCCCGCAAGGTCTGGCAGCCCCGCGATCCGCGCCAGCGCCACGGCCGCAACCCTGTCCGACGACCGCGGCGCAAGATCGCCCGAGGCGAGGCTGTCGGGCTGGTCGCCATGCAGGAAGCGGCGCACCTCCGGTTGGCCCGACAGCGGGCACCTTCCGGTGAACGGCACCGTCCCGATCTTGGCCAACTGCCGCAGCAGCCGCTGCCGGGTCACATCGGGCGCATATTCCCGCGCCACAAAGTCCCGCCCCCCCGCGCTCAGCCGCGCCCAGAGCGCATCATCCTCCACCAGCCGCAGCACGGCGGCGGCAAAGGCCTCGGCCCCGTCCGCGATGCAGATCTCGTCGCCGTCACGCAGGCCCATCCCCTCGGCCCCCACACTGGTCGAGATGCAGGGCACCCCCGCCGCCAGCGATGAGCCGATCTTGCCCTTGATCCCCGCACCATATTGCAGCGGGACCACGGTGGCGATCAGCCCCGCGAGGCACGCCTCCAGATCCTCCACATGGCCCAGCACCCGCACCCCCGGCAGGTTCAGCGCGTCGAAGGCGGGCGGCGGATAGGACCCCACGATCAGGAACTCCAGATCGGGACACGCCGCATGCACCACCGGCCAGATGTCGGTCAGGAAATACATCACCGCATCGACATTCGGCGTGTGCCGGTAGCCGCCGACAAAGGCGATGCCCGCCCGCCCCGCACGCGGCGCCACCTCGGCCACCACCGGCATCACCAGCGGGATCACCGACAGGTTGTCGCGCACCCCCATCCCGCGCAGCAGGTCGCGCTCATAGGTCGAGACGATGATGGTGTCGCTGGCCAGCCCGATCACCCGCAGCTCATGCTCGCGCACCGCGCGGGCCGTCTCCAGGTCCTCCGGCAGGTCGCCCGCCAGCCGCGCCTCGCGCTCGGCCCGCAGGAAATGCAGGTCGGCGGTGTTCAGGATCACCGGGGTCTCGGGGCACAGACCCCGCAGCCGCTCCATCCAGGCGCCGCCCTCGGCGTAGCGGCACAGGTAGAACACGTCGAATCCCTGGGCGTGGCGGTCCAGATAGCGGGCGATATCCTTGACATAGGGCGTATGGATCAACTCGACCCCCAGCGCCTGCACCGCCTCGCCATAGCGCCCCATGGGCAAGAGGTTGTTGGGCACGAAGGTCACGTCATAACCAAGCTCGACCAGCAGCCGCAGATGCCACATGGCGACCACCGAGCCTGCATCCTTGTCGGGCTCCGGCACCTTGTGGTCGATCATCAGGACGCGCGGCCGCCGTGCGCGCGGGATGGCGCGGGGATGGATCGTCTGGCTGGTCTCGTGCCGCTCCAGCGCAAAGGCCCAGCGGTCGCGCAGCTTTTCGAAATTCACCACTTGATAGGCCTTGATCCCGCTGTCGGTCGAGGTGCCCGAGGACACGCCCTCGAAATGCACCACCACCGAGGCGGGCTGGTAGATCACCCGCCAGCCCAGCTGGCGCAGCCGCATCGCAAGGTCGGTATCCTCGCAATAGGCGGGCACATAGCGCGTGTCGAACCCCCCCACCGCCGCCCAGACCGCCTGCGGCACCAGGATCGCGGCACCCGAGATATAGTCGGAGTCGCGCCGCGTGCAAAAGCCCGGCTCGAACGGATCGGAACCCCGCCCGAGATTGGCCCCCCCGCCATCGGCCCAGACAAACCCGCCCGCCTCTTGCAATGTGCCGTCTGGATAGACCAGCTTGGCCCCCACGATGCCCGCCTCGGGCGTGGCGCGCGCCACCTCCAGCAGCCGGTCGATCCAGCCCGGCAGCACCGCCGTATCGTTGTTCAGCAAGAACAGATAGGGCGCCCGCGCCGCCCCCGCCGCGTTGTTGCACGACCGCAGGAAACCCATGTTCTCGGGATTGCGGATGTAGGTGATTCCGGGCAGCCCGGAAAAGAACGCCGCCGTCTCGTCGGTTGATCCGTCGTCGGCCAGGATCACCTGCACCCGCGCGCCGTCCCCGGCCTGCAGGATCGACCACAGGCACCGCAGCGTATAGAGGAACTGGTTGTAGACCGGCACGATCACCGAAACCTCCGGGTCCGCGTCGCCAAACCGGTGCGCACCCGCCCGCACCGCGTCGCGCAGGGCGTCCCAGCTGTCGAAATCGTCGGTCCACAGCGGCTCGCGCAGCTTGCGCATCTCGGCCCGTCCATGGGCGAGGTAGTGCTGCAGCGGGGGGCCGGGATAGTCCTCGGCCACCTCGGGGTGCCGCGCCACATAGAACCGGTCGGGGAACCGCGGCGCGAGGTCCATCCAGGGTTCGCGCCCGTATTCAAGGTAGTGGATCAGCGCGGGCGCATCGGAACGCCCGCCCAGATAGCGCGCCCGATAGCCCGCCTCGTCGAAAAAGGCGTTGGGGTCCAGCCCCAGTGCTGCGCCCCTCTCGATGTAATGCGCCAGCGGCAGCATGCCCTCCAGATCGGGCGCGATGCCCGCCCGCGCCGCCCGCCTGCGATAGCCGGGCGCGTCAAAGAGCGGGGTCAGCGGCAGGTCTGCCGCGCGCGGCGACACGATCACGCCGTCCAGGATCGTCAGTTCCTCGGCGGTCTGGTGCAGTTCCGGCCCATGGGCCCAGACATGGTCGCGGTCGAACAGCGGATGCGGGGCCACGCCGGCCCCCCGGTCGCGGCAATAGGCCTCAACCGCGCAGGCGTCGGGCGCAAGGCCGATGACCCGCCGCAGATGAGCCCCGGAAACAAGGGGATGCGGGTCGGGCCGCGCGGCGGGCGGCGTGGCGAACCATGCCGACAGAACGTCGCCCGGCGGGCTGTCCGGGGCAAGGCCCAGCCCCGCCGCCACCCGCGCGATGTCAAAGAACGGGCGCGGCCCGATCGGCGCCCGCGTCATCAACAGGCCCAGCAGCGGGTTGTCCAGCGGCGGCGCACCCCCCAGCGCCCCGCGCAGCCAGCGGGGCGCCACCAGCGGATGCGGCCTGCGGTTCTCGGCCCCGCCCGCGGTGATGAAATGGAACAGCGGATGCACCCCCGCCGCCGCCACATCGGGGTTCTGCGCGAGGTAGTAGCGCCCCGAGAACAATGGGCCCGGATCGCGCCCCTCGGCCATCCCGCTCGACAGGAAATGCTCCAGCGGGTCGATCCCGGCGGCGGCCACATCGGGATTTTGCGCCAGATACCACCGGCTGTCGAACAGCCCGTTGTAGCGCAGCGCCATGTCCACGGCCCCGGCGTCCGACCGGCCTTGCCGGGCCGCCGAAATGACCGTCTCGGCCATGCCTGCCCCCGGTCGCAACCTGCGCATGTAGTCCCGGATCATCGCCGCCCCTCGTCGTGCCACGTGCTCCGGGTTGTTGCGGGTCTGGTGGGGGGTGTCAAGGAACCAGCCCCGTCATGTGCAGGCACCCGCCCTTCGATCCCGAACGCCGCCACCCCGGACGGGGTGGCGGCGACGCGGACTCCTTCATCGCAGATGGTGCGAGGTCTTAACAATATATGAACGGGACCCATTCAAGTCATTGATATAAAGGGGGATGGGCAATGTCCCACGGTGGGACGCCCCCTCTATCCCCGCCGCAGCCGTTCCAGCAGCGCCACCGAAGGCTCCCCCGTCACCGGCAGGCCCACCCGCGCCTCATAGCCCGAGATGGCGGCGCGGCTGCGTGCCCCGATCACACCGTCGGCCCCTTCCGTGTCGAACCCGGCGGCGGTCAGGCGGCGCTGGATTTCCTGCCGGTCGGCCTTGGTCAGGCCGGTCCTGTCGGGGGGAAAGCTGCCCCGGATCGGCCCGCCCCCCGCCACCCGGTCCGACAGATGCCCCACCCCCAGCGCGTAATTCTCCGAATTGTTGTAGCGCAGGATCACGCCGAAGTTGCGGAACAAAAGGAACCCCGGCCCCGCCGCCCCCGCAGGCCGGATCAGGCTGGCCGCACCGTGGTCCGGGATCACCCCGCCCTCCGCCGTGCGCAGCCCCGCCGCGCGCCAGTCGCCCACCCCGCGCGCGGTCCCCCGCCCCACGGGCCCCGCGTATCCGGCAGGCACCTGCACCTCCAGCCCCCAGGGCTGCCCCCGCGTCCAGCCCGACCGCGAGAGGTAGGCAGCCGCCGAGGCCAGCGCATCCGTGGGATCGTCCGACCAGATGTCGCGCCGCCCGTCGCCGGTGAAATCCACCGCATAGGCGAGGTATGAGGTCGGGATGAACTGCGTATGCCCCATCGCCCCCGCCCAGCTGCCCGTCATCCGCTCGGGCGGAATGTCGCCCGACTGCACGATCCGCAGCGCCGCCGTCAGCTGGCTTTCAAAGAACGCGCCGCGCCGCCCGTCATAGGCCAGCGTGGCCAGCGCCGAGATCACCGGCACCGACCCGCGCCGCTCGCCATAGAAACTCTCCAGCCCCCAGACGGCGGTGACCACCCGCGCCTCGACCCCATGGCGCGCCTCGATCCGCGCCAGCACCGCGCCATGTTGCGCCAGCGCCGCGCGGCCCTTGGCCACCCGCTCATCCGAGGCGGCGATGGACAGGTATTCCTCGGTCGTGCGGGTGAATTCGGTCTGGTTGCGGTCACGCTCCACCACGCCGGGCAGGAACCCGACATCGCGGAATGCCCGGTCCAGCGTGGCGGGCGTGATGCCCCGCCCCTGCGCGCGGGCGCGGAACCCCTGCACCCAGGCGTCGAAGCCCGCGTTCGGCGCGGACGGAAGCGCCGCCTCGGCAGGCCGCGCGCGCCCCTGTGCGGCCACCGGACCCCCCTGCGGGATGCAGCCCGCAAGGCCCCAACCCGCCATCCCCGCCACCACTGCCCGCCGTGTCACCCGCATCGCACCACTCCTGCCCTTGCCACTCCCGACCCTACCCGCCGCCGCCCCGACAGGAAAGCACATGGCCCCCTGCCAGCAGCCCGGCACCTATACCCCAAAGGCGGGCCGCACCCTTGCCACCCAGCCGTTCGCCATCCCGGCCAGCGGGGCCGCGACCAGCACATCGCCGCGCCAGACGCCGGGCGTCACCGCCAGAACCTCGCGCGGCAGCTTGGTCGCGCGCCAGTCCGGGCATTGGCGCAGGCCCGCAGGCCCCAGTGCGGCCAAGGTCACGCCCGGCTCGGCCCCCGGCCCGGTCACCAGCCAGCGGCCATCCCAGACCGATCCCGGCACCGCCTCGATACCCGACACCGCCCGCGCCTCGCGCAGCAGCCACAGATGGTTCCCCCGCGCGATCATCCGGCACCCCCCCAGCGTCCGGTCCAGCCCCGCCTCGGCGGCATCCAGCAGCATCACCTGCGCCTCCCCCCTCGGCGGGGCGGTCTCGCCCGACAGCCAGCCGATCCCCGACACCAGAACCCGTCGCCGCATCTCGCGGGGCATCTGGCCGAACCCCGCGCGGTCGATCCGCAACGCCCCTGCCATCTCGGACACATGCGCGCCCTCGGCGCGCAGCGCCTCCGCCACCACCTCCTGCGCCATCCGCAGATTGTCGATGCTGATTCCGATCCGCCCTGCGTCAATCCCAAGGGGCGCCAGCGCCGCCATCGCCGCCCGCGCCCGCACCCGCTCATACCGCAAGTCGTCATTGGTGGGATCCTCGGCCCAGCCGATCCCGTGCCGCCGCAGATAGGCGCGCAGATCCTCCCGCGTGGCGCGCAGCAGGGGACGCGTCCAACCGACCCCCTCCGCCTGCCATTGCGCAGGCATCCCCACCAGACCATCAAGGCCCGACGCCCGCGACAGCGCCATCAGGAACGTTTCGGCCTGATCGTCGGCCGTATGCCCTAGCGCCACATGGCCAATCCCCCGCTCGCGCGCCCATCCGGCAATCAGCGCCATCCGCGCCCGTCGCGCGGCGTCCATCAGATTGCCAGCCACCGGCCCGTGCTTCCACACGACCGTCCGGTGCGGCACGCTCAGCCCTGTGCACAGGGCCGCCACCTCCGCCGCCTCTGCCGCCGCCTCGGGACGCAACCCATGATCGACGGTCACCACCGACACCGCTACGCCACGATGCCCGCAAACGCGCCAAATCAGGTGCAGGAGCGCAACGGAATCCCCCCCGCCCGAAACAGCCACCCCGACCGGCCCCGTGAACTGGTCCAGCGCCTCGGCCACCGCGCGCAGAAGCGGGCCATCCTCGTCCGGTTCAAGCGCGCGGCCCGTGGCCGTCACCGGCACCCCAGCGCGGCCATCGCCGCCGCCGCATCCGCCGCGGGCTGGCCGCCGGGAAACCGCACACCCACCTCGGCCAGCGTCACGCAGGCCTCCGGCCCCTGGCCAAGCGCCCCCAGCGCCTGCCCCAGCTTCAGCAGCGCCTCGGGCGCCCGCGCGCCATCCGGTGCGCCGCTGAACGCCTCCAGATAGGCCCGCGCGGCATTGGCCGTCTCGCCCAACTGCCCCAGCGCCTCGCCGCGCAGGAAATGCGCCTCCTGCGTCAGCGGCCCAGCCAGGTAGGTTTCGGTAAAGGTCTTAAAGAGCGTTTCGGCGGTGCGAAAGTCACCCTGACCGAGCACCTCCCGGGCCCGGTCAAAGTCGGCCTGTTCTCCCACGGCCATCTGGGGGCCACCGGGAACGGGGGCAGGGGAAGGCGCGGGGGCGGCAGGGGTGCCGCCACCCAGCGGCGGCGTGGGCGGGATGGCCGACAGATTGCCCCCCGCCAGTTCCTGCAGGCGGAACTCGATATCGCCGATCCGGTTCGTGCCATCCGTCACCACGCGGTTCAGCCGGAACTCAAGCCCCTCGGTCTTGGCCGTCAGCGCGGTCAGCGCCGCCTCGATCACGTCCAGCCGCATCAACGCGGGGCCGCTGGCGCCCGACCCTCGTGCGGCCCCGGTTGTGTTCAATTCGGCGCGCAGCCCGTCGATCTCGCCCCGCAGGATCACCAATTCCTGCCGGATATCGGCCAGCGTCTGCGCGCGGTCCTGCGCCATCGCGGGACCGGCCAGCATCACGATCAGGGCTGCGGCGCGCCACATCGCCTCAGACCCCCGCGCCCGCCGACAGCACCGTCACCGCGCGGCGGTTCCGGGAATAGCAGGCCTCGGTCGAACACACCTCCACCGGGCGCTCCTTTCCATAGCTGACCGTGCGCAGGCGGCCCGCCGACACGCCCTGGCTCACCAGATAGTTGCGCACCGAATTGGCGCGGCGGTCACCCAGCGCGATATTGTATTCCCGCGTGCCCTGCTCGTCGGCATGGCCCTCGATGATGATGGCATAGCGCGCGCCCTGGTTGTTCAGCCATTGCGCCTGGGCCGCCAGCGTCGCCTGCGCATCGCCCGACAGGGTGGACTGATCGACGGCAAAGAACACCCGGTCCCCCAGCGTCTGCTGGAAATAGGCGGGCGAGTTGGGATCGCCCGCGCCACCGAGCGCGGACTGGTCTATCCCCCCCGCGCCAAAGCCGCCGCCGGCGCCGTCCGGGCCGCCCTGGCCGAAGCGGTTGGGATTGTTGCACGCCGCCAGCCCGAGGGCGGCAACGATCAGAAGGATTTTCGGGGCGATGGCCATGGAAGGGGCATCCTTTGTGATTTGCTCGATGTGCGGCACGATATCATGTTTGGGCGGGGCGGGAAATCACGCCCTGTTTCAGGGCAGAAGCGGGGACCACGCAGGGTCTGACGCCGGGCCCTCGGTCGGCACCCGGCGCAGGTTGCGCCCCGAGATATCCACCGAAAAGAGCGCGGGCTGACCGCCCTCGCCGGCCGTCTCGCGGGTGAACATGATGACCCGCCCGTTGGGCGCCCAGGTCGGGCCCTCGTCCAGGAACGACGCGGTCAGCAGCCGTTCCTCCGACCCGTCGGTGCGCATCACGCCGATGTGGAACCGGCCCTGATGCTGCTTGGTAAAGGCAATGAGGTCGCCGCGCGGCGACCAGACCGGCGTGCCATAGCGCCCCGGTCCGTTGGAGATGCGCGTGGCATCGCCTCCGCCCGCGGCCATGATGTAAAGCTGCTGCGTGCCCGACCGGTCACTCTCGAACACGATCCGCGCGCCGTCGGGGCTGAAGCTGGGGGCCGTCTCGATCGAGGGCGCGGTGGTCAGGCGCTGGCGCTGTCCGGTCTGGGTGTCCAGCATGTAGATGTCGGTATTGCCGTCCTGGCTCAGGCTGAACACCACGCGCCGCCCGTCGCCCGCGAACCTTGGCGCAAAGGTCATCGTGCCCGGCTGGTCGTCCAGCACCCGGGTGGACAGGTTCGACACATCCATCAGATAGATGCGCGGAAAGCCCGATTGGTAGGAGGTATAAAGGATCCGGTCTCCCGTGGGCGAAAACCGCGGCGCGATCACGATGCTGTCCGACCCGGTCAGATAGCTGATGTTGGCCCCGTCATAATCCATCACCGCCAGCCTCTTGCGGCGGTTGTTCTTCGGCCCGCTCTCGGCCACATAGACCACGCGACTGTCGAAATACCCGCCCTCACCGGTGATCCGGCTATAGACGGCATCGGCCACCTTGTGCGCCATCCGCCGCCAGCTGGCCCGCGTGCCCGCGAATTGCAGCCCGTCGCCCAGCTGCTGGCCCGAGAACACGTCATAAAGGCGGAACTTCACCACCACCCGGTCGCCCGATGCCGACACGGCCCCCGTCACCAGCGCCTGCGCGTTGATGGCCTTCCAGTCGGGATAGGACACGGGCGCATCGAAACTCGTCACCCGCGCGATATGGGCGGTGGCGGGGATCTCGCGGAACAGCCCCGTGCCCGACAGGTCGGAGGCGATCACCCGCGCCATGTCGCGCGCCAGATCGTTGGCGGCGGCATTCTCGGCCACGAAGTTCGGCACGGCAAAGGGCAGGGGCTCGATCACCCCTTCGGTGATCTCGATGCGCAGCGGCTGGGCCACAGCGGGCGGGGCACCCACCGCAAGGGCCGACAGGGCGAACAGGGCAAAACTCAGGATACGCATTGGAACCTCATGCACACGAGTAGCAGGGTCGCGGCCGCAGGATGCGACGGGCGGGATCGTGGGGAAAGCCTGACGGAGCAGGGTATCGGGAACGTGAAGCGGTCATCGCAGGCGCATCCCGTCGGGGTTGAACACCATCTCGACCTCGCGCCACTGGTCATACTTTTCGGGCGGCAGCGGGTAACCGTTCTGCCCGCAGCGCTGGATCGCCCGGCGCGCGGCGTCGAAGGCGGCGCGGGTGCCCGCCTCGGACCCCCCGGTTGAGGATTGCAGCGTGATGCCGGTTGGGCGCGCGTCGGGCGACATCGTGACCAGCACGGTGACGGTGGTGCTCATCGCCTCGGTCGAACTGCTGCCGAGGTTCCAGCACTGGCTGACGGCGCGGCGCAGGCTGTCCTTCTCGCCCGCCGTCATCGGCGGGCCGGAGGGGGCAGAGGGGGCGGCGGCCGATCCGCTGGCGGCGGCACCCGCCACGGCGGCGGCCACGGCATCGGCAATGGCGTCCTGCGCGGGGTTGGGGGTAGACGCCGCAGGCGGCGTGGGCCGCGTGGCAGCCGCTTGCACCGGGGCTTCGGTGCGGGCGGGCCGCGCGCGGGGCCGCACGCTGGCCGAGGGGGCCAGAGGATCGGGCCGGTTCGCCTCGGTCGCAAGCTCGGTGCCGGACTCCTCGGGTGCGGCGGGCGGGCGTTCCTCCACCACCACGGGCGCGGGCGCCGGATCGGGCGCCACCTCGGGGGCGGCCTCGGGCGCGGTCACGACCTCGGGCGGCGGGGCCTCCACGGGCGCTGGCGCCACACGCTCGGCCGGTTTGGGGCGCGGTCGGGGGCTGACGTCAGGCGCGAGGATGGGCGGGGCCTCGGCCACCGGGGCGGGCAGGGGTGGCGGGGCCAGATCGCCCGGCGCGGGGGGCAGCTCTGCCGCTTCGGGTTCGGGCGGTGGCGGGGCAGGGGTATCGGGCACCGGCGGCAGGGCCTCCGGCGCGGGGGCGGGGGCAGGCGCGGGTGGCGGCGGGGCGGGGGCCGCGGGTTCCGGCACCGGGGCCACGGGGGCCTCCGCCACAGCTTCGGGTGCGGCGGCAGCGGGGGGGGCTGGCGGCACGATCGGCACCTCGCGCGACATCAGCGCCGCGAACTCGGCGCCGCTGAGCAATGTCACCTCGGTCACCGCAGGCTCGGGCGCGTCACGGGCGGTGAAGAGGCCCCCCACCAGCACCCACAGGATCACGCCCGCATGGCCGATCCCGGATATGACATGCCCCGTCGCCATGCCCGCCTCAGCCGCCCGATCCCGCGCCAAAGCGCGGCCCGTCGCTATCCGTCACCAGCCCGATGTTGCGAAAGCCCCCCGCGTTCAGCGCCCCCATCACCTCGGCCACCCGCGCATAGGGGATGGCCCCGTCGGCGCGCAGGAACACCTTGTCGCTGCGCCGCTCGGCCGCGATGGCGCGCAGGCGGGGGATCAGCTCGTCATCCGCGATGTCGGTCGTCTGGATCAACAGCCGCCCGTCCGAGGTCATGGTGACGGTCAGCGGCTCTTCCGCCTCCGTGGGCAGGGCCGTCGCGGCGGTGCGCGGCAATTCCACCGGCACGCCCACCGTCAACAGCGGTGCAGCCACCATGAAGATGATGAGCAACACCAGCATCACATCCACAAAGGGCGTGACGTTGATCTCCGACATCGCGGCGGAGGTGCCGCGCCGTCGCCGCCCGCCGCGCCGCCCCCCGCCGCCCTTCTGGATGACCCCGGCCCCCATCAGGCAGCGTCCAACTGCCGCGACAGGATCGTGGCGAATTCGTCGGCAAAGGCGTCATAGCCGCCGGTGATCCGCTCGGCATCCGCGCTCAGCTTGTTGTAGAAAACCACCGCCGGGATCGCGGCCACCAGCCCGATGCCCGTGGCCAGAAGCGCCTCGGCAATCCCGGGGGCCACCACCGCCAGATTGGTGTTCTGGCTGATGGCGATCTGCTCGAACGCATGCTTGATCCCCCAGACGGTGCCGAAAAGCCCGATGAAGGGCGCGGTCGATCCGGTCGTGGCCAGGAACGACAATCCACCGTTCAGCCGCTCGCTCTCGCGCCCGATGGCCACGTCCATCGCCCGGTCGATGCGCGCCTGCGCGCCCGCGATCAGCCCGCCGTCCTGCCGGTGGCTGCGCCGCCATTCCAGCATTCCGCTCGCGAATATCTTTTCCGACGCGCCTCTGGGCTCGGGCCCGATCCGCTCATAAAGCTCGTCCAGCGGCTCACCCGACCAGAAGGCGCGGTCGAACACCTCGGCCTCGCGCCGGGCGATGCGGTAGGCCAGATGCTTTTGCACGATGATCGCCCAGGACCAGAACGACATCACCAGCAAAAGCAGCATCACGACCTTGACGGTCAGCGTCGCCCGCCAAAACAGGGCGAGCAGCGAAAAGTCAATGTCTTGCGCGGCGGCAAGGGTTCCGGTGTCCATGTGACGTCAACCTGCTCAGGGATGCGGGGCATTCTCTGGCCCTGCTTTCGCCGCATTCATACCGGAATCGTGCGCCGATGCCAACACATGTGCGTGGGCGGAAAAACGCCGTGTCAGGCGGAAAGCCGCCCGGCGATGTCACGCGGCAGCCGGGCGGGCGTGCCCTGCGCCGTCAGGCAGACCAGCGTGACGATGGACGCGAACAGCCGCTCCTCCCCGCGCCAGACATCCTGCGCCAGCACGATCCGCGCGCCAGTCATGCCCCGCAGCATGGTGCGCACCTCCAGCAGGTCGTCAAAGACCGCAGGCCGCAGGTAATCCGCCTCGATCCGGCGCACCGCGAACACGATCCCCGCCTCGGCCCGCAACCGCCCCTGGTCGATCCCCAGCGACCGCACCCATTCGGTGCGCGCCCGCTCGGTGAACCGCAGGTAATTGGCGTAATAGACGATGCCCGCAAGGTCGGTATCCTCGTAATAGACGCGGACGGGGTGCAGATGCGCGGTCATCAGGGCCGTGCGACATGTGTCTGGAATGGCCGTTGCCTCGGATCACGATGCCGCGCCTCGGCATCCTGCCGCCCGTGGCTGTATATCGCGGCGACCGGCAACCGCGTCACCCCGAGCGATCCCAGCGCCCCGCGAACCCGCCTTGACCGCGCCGCGGGCATCCGTGGTGGCCCGGGTTCCACGGCACCCCCGTCCCGCGCGACCGGTCCGACCTGCGCCATGCCCCCCACCCGCAGCCGGTCCCGCATCGCATCCCCCAAACCCCGCGCCCCCAATCCCCGCGGGCCAAAGGTGGCATCCCCGCCACAACCCTGCAAGCCGCCTCCGCTCGCGCCCTCCGCTGCTTATTTCCCGACCCCCCTCGCAATCCCGCCCCGCAGCCGTCACATGTAGCTCGAGCGCAGGGGTCCGCCCCCCGCGCAGGCCCCGCCGTCGCGGGGACCGGAACGGAAAGGCACGGACCATGGCCAAGGGCATGAACAAGGGCAACCGCGAGGCGAAGAAGCCGAAAAAGGACAAGACGCCAGTCAAGGTCGTCTCGGCCTCGCCGACAGGCAACGTCCGCGAGGGGCAGGAACGCCAGCCGCCTCAGAAAAAGTAACCCGGTCCGGGGATCGGACGGCTGGGCTGGGCGCATCCCCGTCAGGGCGCGCCCGGCCGGGTGCGCATCATTGCACCAGCCGTCGCAAGTCGGCCACGAACCGGGCCCGCGCCTCCACGATCCGAAAGTCCCGGTTTCCCGCCGCGTTGCGGACCGGCCGATAGACGCGCAGGTCGAACAGGCAGTCCTGTCGCCCGGTGCACTGCGCAAGCGCCTGCGTCTCGAATGTCAGCCGGATCGCCCCGCTGATGCCGGGCACCTCGACCGTCGCCGCCGTCGCGGCCGTCTGATCGACCGTCAGCCGTGTGCTGCTGGTTTCGATTGCCTCGAACACGATCACGAAATAGGGCGCCTCGGGCGAGCCCGCCGCATGCGCGGCCACCGCGTCGCGCAGGACCCAGTCTTCGGCAACCTCGTCCGGCGACTGTTGGATGTAGGCCGCCATCGCGCCGCGGGTGTCATTGCCCTCGCGGGTGGTGGCGTTGGTGTATTCCATGCGGGTCTTGGAACTTGCGCCGGCTTCGATCGCGGCCTTCTGGTCCGGCGTTGCGGCAAAGGACGGGCCGACCAGCGTTCCGCGCACCTGCGAGGCCAGGCTGACCGTATCCGCGCTCGGGCGCTCGATCAGGCTGTCGCGCGGGATCGGGACGGTGGCGAGGTCGATCGGGGCCGACCCCGGCACCCAGCGGAACACCTTTCCGACCGGATCGCGGGCGTTGTTGTGGAACCCCGCATCCATCGAGGCATAGGCGAAGGACAGTCTGCCGGTATGGTTCGCATTCGGATCGCAGGCGGCCAGTGCGGCCATTGCAAGCATGGCGGCAAACAGACGTTGCGTCGGAAAACCCTTCCTTCGTGACCATGACCCCGGGGAATATCGTGCCCGATCAGTGTCACCCCCTGGCCATGACAGGTCAAGGCGCGCATTGCCCATCTGACCCGCCGCCCGCCTGCGGGACATGCCGACGCTGCCAAAGGCGGCATCATCCCGGCTGCGCGGGACGTGCCCGCACCCTCCGGCAACCGGCTTTCCCGCAGGCCTGCCCCGCGCGATCCTGCTGCACGCCACGGGTGCGGCCGCGGTCGGCAACGCGGCCGGGGCGCGCACCCGCCGCCACGCTGCCCCCTATTGCACCGCGCCCACCCGCGCCGCCAGCCGCAGCGCATGGACCGGATCGCGCGCCACCCCCGGCAGCACCGGATCATAGGCCGCGCGGATCACCGCCCCCACCTCGGGCCGCAGGATCACCCGCCCGCCCGCATCCGCCAGCGGCGAGACCTCGGTGAATGCCCGGTCCGACCACAGGAGGATCACCTGGACTGCCTGATGCAGCGCCAGAACCTCGGCCGGCAAGGCGGACAGATGCGCGTCCATCCGCAGGAACACGAATGCCGCCCGGATCGCCCCCGCCTCGTCGAACCGGAACACCCGATACTGGTTTGCCTCCGTCGCCGCGAGGCGATCCAAAAGCGGCCCGAACCCGTCGATCAGCCGCCCGAGATTGGGCACACCGCGCAGGTCCTCCCAGTCGCGGCAGAAAAAGACCATGAGATTGGCGCCCAGTTCAGGGTCCACCCTGTCCACCTGATGGCGCGCCAGCGCACAGACCGCCTCGATGGCGCCCTTCACCACCGCCAGCGTGGCAGGCTCGACCCCGAACACCACCGGGACCACCGCCCGGCCCCAGCGGGCACAGAGGAACGACCCGTCCGACCGCTGGAACAGCCGGGCAATCTCATCGGCCGTCATCTCCGCCCCGTCACGCTGCTCCGCCCCATCACCGAAGGCTAGCGCCCGGGCCACAGGGCGGCAAGACACGGCAGCGCCATGCATGGGCATCGGCACGGCGACGGCACCCCCGGGGGGCCAGCCCCCCGACCCCCGGGGTATTTGGTCAAGGAGAGGGAACAGGGGCCTGCCGGGCGGGCACGGTCGCTGCTGTGCCGGCAAGGGCGAAGGCGCGCAGGACGGGGCAGGCGGATCGGCCGGCTGGACCATCGGTGCCGCATGGCCATGTCCGGCGCACTGCCCCGGTGAGGGCAGGCCGGCGAGATGGAAAGGGTGGGGGCCCCTGACGCGGGGGCTGTCGGTCTGGCCGGGTTTGCGCGGTGGCCGGACGCGGGATGCGGCGCAGCTGGGCCGGGATGCAGGATACGGCGAGCCAGGCAGGGGCGCCGGGGTGAGGCACAGGGGCGGGCGGGGCGCGAGATGCGGCGCGTCCTTTCGGGGGCCAGGACGGCGGGGGCCAGGACGGCGGGGGCCAGGACGGCGGGGAAGCAAGGACTGCGGGGGGGCAGGACAGGGGGGGCATGGGCTTGCGGCCGGGACGGTGACCGGGGCATCCCGGCCGGGCCACAGGATACGCGCGGGTCGTCCGTCGGGCGGGGAACCGGTCGGGCGCCGGGCCCTCTACGCTGCACGGGCCACGGGTGCGTGTGTCCATCTCGGCCAACCTTTGGCCGCCCCTCGCCGTGACATGCCTGAGGGCGGAGAACTTGGCACTCTCGGTGGCACCCGACGCAAGCCGTGGACCCCGCGTGGCCCCGGCGCGCGCGCTCAAAGGTCACCGGCGGTGCAGGATGCTGCGGGAGGGAATGGCCAGGTGACCGCCGCGCGCGCAGGGTCACGCTGTTGCCAGCCGCCGCCCCTGCGGAAAAGTCGCCCGCCACGCGCGCGGCGGGCGCAGTGCTGTCCTGCCGAACCGGATCGGGCAAGTGCAGCCGAGGCGCGTATGGGCAACGCGCGATCGGCGCCACGCGGGCGCTGCGTTGCGCCGGCTGGGCGCGGGAGCTGGTGCGGGTCGGCCACGTGGTAAAACTGATCGCGCCGCGCTATGTCAAGCCGTTCACCAGGCGGCAGAAAAACGACGGTGGGGAGGACCGCGGCGCCAGTGGCGCCGCGTAAGCCGACGAACGACGCGGAGGCGATCTTGGAGGCAGCGCTGCGCCCGACCATGCGCTATGTCGAGCCGGAGACCGGGGACCAGCAGGCGCGGTCCATCCTGCTCCGCACCCGCGAGCAGTTCGTGAAGCAGCGCACCGCAACGGTCAACGCGCTGCGGCCGCACCTGTACGAGTTCGGCTTCATCGCGCCGGAGGGGATCGGCTATCTCCCGCGCCTCGGTGCCGTCCTGGATGATCCGAACTCCAACTTGCCGCCGCTCGCCCGGGAAATCTGTCGCGAGCTGCTGGATCAGATCATGCACTTGACCGCCCGGATCAATGCTCTGAAAAAGAGGATCGACGCGATTGCCAGGGAGCCAGCGCCGCGGCGACGAGGATCACGATGATGATGAAGGCCACCTCTTCCCAGTAGTTTCCTTGTATTCGTTCGGACAAAAGCCGCCCGATCCCGATGACATCGTCGCGCGATGCTGCGACGCCTGGAACGTCTTCGCAAACGACATCGACACCGTCCAATCCATCACAACCAGAGACCACGCAAAAACGGTCAAAAGCTAAGGCCGTTGGTATCAGCCGTTGGATGCGACCGGCATTCCGCTGGTCTGTCGGATTCCGGGCCAAATTGCCCCAGCTCTTTTGACACGGGCAGAAAGCCGCGCCGGATCAGCCGGAGCCAAGCCCAATAGCTAAATCAACGGGCTTTACGGAAAGCTCGACGCTTCAGTCCCGCTCCTGCACCCCGTAGCTGGCAAACCCCTTGGCGGCATCCGCGATCTGTGTATCCGACAGGATGTGAGCGCCGCCGATCAGCAGCGCGTGGTAGTGCTGGTGCGCCAGTGCCTCCATCTCATGCGCAAGCCAGCACGCGCGGGTGAGCGTGTCGGCGGCGGTCAGCATGCCGTGGTTGGCCATGAGGCACCCGGCGCGTCCCTCCATCGCCTTGACCACATGCTGGGACAGATCCGCCGTGCCATAGCGGGCGTAGGCGCAGACCGGGATTTCGGTGCCGCCGAATGCCGCCATCATGTAGTGCACCGCGGGAATGGGTCGCCGCGCGATGGCCAGAACCGTGCACCACGGCGCATGGGTGTGGACCACCGCGCCGATGTCGGGCCGGGTGCGCATCAGGTCCAGATGGAAACGCCACTCCGTCGAGGGTTTCAGCGGCCCCTCCCAGGCACCATGCTCTCCGTCCAGCGGCATCGCGGCGATCATGTCGGCGGTCAGGCGGGTATAGGGAACCGCCGAGGGGGTGATCAGCATGCGGTCGCCGCAGCGCACCGACAGATTGCCCGAGGCCCCCCGGTTGAGGCCCGAGGCATCCAGTTCCCTGGCGCGCGCCACCAGGTCGGCGCGCAGGTCATTCTCGGTCATGCATCTTTCCTTTCGTTGTCTTTCGCCATGGCCGCCCAGAGAGGCGCAAGCTGATGGCGGGCCTGAAGGTAGTGGGCATAGCGCTGCTCCTGCCGTAGGGCGGCGGCGCCATCCGGTTCAAGGGGCAGACCGAGGGACGGGCTGACCCATGGCGTCAAGGCCGCCTGCATGTCCGGGAATGCCCCCACAGCGACGGCGGCAATCATCGCGGCACCCGCCGCACCCGCCTCATCGCGCAGGCTGGGTCGAACCGGCACGCCCAAGGCCGCCGCCATGATCCGCCGTAGGGTCACAGACCGGGCTGCTCCGCCGGTCAGGCGCACCTGCGGGGGCACGCCGCCCATGGCCGCGTAGCAGTCACGCGCGGCCATACCGAGCCCCTCAGCGACACTTCCCACCAGATCGGCAAATCCGTGCTGTTTCGTCAGCCCGATGAACCCTGCGCGGGCATGCGGGTCCACGAACGGCCCACGCTCGCCGGCGGTCGAGATGTAGGGCTGGTACAGTGGCCCCGGCCGGGCATCGTCCAGCCAGCCATCCAGCCGCGCGATCAGGTCGGGCACCGGTTGGTCGAGGCCCTGCAGCAGCCCCTCGGCCAGGCCCAGAACCCAGTCGAGGTTCATCGTCCCGGCCATGTTGGTCTGCATCTGCGCCACCATTCCGGGCACCGGCATGACCATCACATATCCGGTGGGCAGATCGGGCAGGACAACGTCCTCCACCCGCATCCCTTTCATGTGGACGCCGGTCGACCCGAGGATGGTGCAGCCAAAGCCTTGTCCGCCATCCAGGACACCAGCCCCCAACCCAGTGCAGGCGGCATCGAGATAGCCAAGGGCGACGGGCGTCCCTGCCCGAAGGCCGGTCCGCGCAGCGGCCTCGGCCGTCAGGGGCAGGGTCGAGCACAGGCCGTCAAGGATGGGCGGCAGCAGACGGCGCAGGGGGCCAAGGCCCAGGGCCTCGATCACTCCGTCGTCATAGGCGCGGGTGCGGAAATCGCCAAAGCTGAAGCAAGCCTCGCAAGGGTCCGTCGCGCGCGTTCCGGTCATGCGAAAGAACAGCCAGTCCTTGCAATGAAAGGCGGTGGCCGCGCGCGCCAGCATCTCGGGCGCATGGGACTGCATCCACAACAGTTGCGGGCCCTGCTGGCAGGCGGTCAGCGCCGTGCCGGTCGCGCGGAAGTGGATCGCCTCTGCCTCGCTGCCCCGCAGGCCCGCGACCAGCCCGGCCGCCCGGGTATCGAGCCACAGCCACCCCGGCCCCACCGGATCGCCCGCCCCGTCGATCAGCCAGCAGCCGTCGCCCTGGCCGGTCACACCAAGTGCGGCCACCCGGTCAGCAAAGCCTGGCACCCGCGCGCCCAGATCGCGCAGCACCTCGGCGCAATCGTCCCAGGTGCGCGGCATGTCCTGCGTTGCGGCCCCGCCCGGCCCCGCGTCGTGCCGGTTGCGCCTTTGCGCGACCGCCACCGGTTGCCCTGCCAGATCAAAGGCCACGGCCTTCAGCGTCGAGGTTCCGGCGTCCAGCCCGACAAAGAGGTTACCCATGCGACCCCCCTTGTTGCCGGGGACGACATTTGCCAACATCGGGAACAATTGACAAAATGGTGTGGGTGCTCGGATGGCAGGTCCTCGCAACGCCGGACGGGGCAACCGCGAGGATGCGGTGGTCGAAGCCGCGTGGCTGTATTATTTCGACGGCCTCAACCAGAACGACATCGCATCCCGGCTTGGCATCTCGCGCGCCAGCGTCGTCACCTATCTGCAAGAGGCGCGGGCCTCGGGCCTTGTGCGCATCTCGCTGGCCGAGGAACCCTTTACCCGTCACCGCCTTGCCCGCGATCTGTGCGACCGCTTCGGCCTGACGGCAGCCTATGTCGCCCCTGCTGGCGCTGATCCCCACGCCACGCTGCACCGTGTGGCGCGGGCTGCCGCCGACTGGTTGCCCACCCTTCTGGATCCGGGTGACCGGTTGGGCATCGCCTGGGGCCAGACCGTGTTCGAGACGGTCGAGGCCATGGGCCAGACCCGCATCGACGGCGTCAAGGTGGTGCAGCTTGTCGGGTCGGTGCCCAGCCCGTTCGGGTTCACCGCCGAAGCCTGTTCCACGAACCTTGCGCGCAAGCTGTCGGCGGAATGTATCAACCTTTTCGCGCCGGTCATCCTGTCCAGCGCCGAAACCACCCGCATCCTGATGGCCGAGCCGATCATCGCGGCCCAGCTTGCCACGCTGAACACCTGCACCAAGGCAATCTTCGCCGCCGGATCCTGCCTGCCCGACAGCCATGTGGTGGGGGCGGGTGTGGCCAACCTGTCGGAGCTTGCGGTGTACAAGGCGGCGGGGGCCACCGGCGTGCTGTGCGGGCGGTTCATCGACGCACAGGGCGCGCCGCTGCCCGGTCCGCTCGATGGGCGGATGATCGGGGTGTCGCTGGACCGGTTGCGCGGGCTGAAAATGGGGCTTCTGGTGTCCTGTGGCGCCGACAAGGTGGCGCCGATGCACGCGGTGCTGACAGGCGGCTATGCCACCCATCTGGTCACCGATGCGGGCACGGCGGCGGCGCTGCTGGAACCCGGCGGCACGGGTCATCCTGCGGCGTGATCGGGGAACATCGCCGCCAACCCTTCGGCCGTTGCCGGGGCCACCCCGCGTTCGGTGATCAGGCCGGTGACCAGCCGCGCCGGGGTCACGTCGAAGGCGGGGTTGGCGCCGGGTGTCGCATCGGGGCTGATCCGCACCTTCCCCACCCGCCCCTGCGCATCGCGGCCCTGCACGAAGGACACCTCGTCGCCCGAGCGTTCCTCGATCGGTATCTCGCGCACCCCGTCCTGCACCCGCCAGTCAATGGTGGGCGAGGGCAGCGCCACATAGAAGGGCACGCCGTTGTCATGTGCCGCCAGCGCCTTCAGGTAGGTGCCGATCTTGTTGCAAACGTCGCCGCGCGCGGTGGTGCGGTCGGTGCCCACGATCACAATGTCGACCTGCCCGTGCTGCATCAGGTGCCCGCCCGCATTGTCCACGATCAGGTGGTGCGGGATGCCGTGGCCCGCCATCTCCCAGGCCGTCAGATGCGCGCCCTGGTTGCGCGGGCGTGTTTCATCGACCCAGACATGCACCGCAATCCCCCGTTCCACCGCGTGATAGATGGGCGAGGTGGCGGTGCCCCAATCCACCGTTGCCAGCCAGCCCGCGTTGCAATGGGTCAGGATGTTGACCGGGCCGGATTTGCGGGCGGCGATCGCCTCGATCAGCGCGACCCCATGTTCGCCGATGCGGCGGTTGATCTCGGCATCCTCGTCGCAGATGGCGGCGGCGCGGGCGCAGGCGGCGTGGTGGCGCGAGGACGGGGCGAGCGGGGCGAGCCGCGCGCGCATGTCCTCGAGCGCCCAGCGCAGGTTCACCGCCGTGGGGCGGGTCGCCGTCAGGTGGGCAAAGGCCCGGTCGAGCCCCGCATCGGACGCATCCTCGGACATCGCGATCGCCATGCCCCAGGCCGCCGTCGCCCCGATCAGCGGCGCACCGCGCACCCACATGTCGCGGATCGCCACCGCCGCCTGCTCCGTCGAGGTCAGATCGACCACCACGAATTCATGCGGCAGGCGCGTCTGGTCGATGATCTGCACCCGGCCCTCGGGCGTGGTCCAGATCGACCGGTAGGGAACCCCGTTGACCTTCATGCCAGATCCTCCGCCTCGATACGTTCGGCACAGGCGATCAGCCCGTCCATGGTGATGATTGCGCGGTTGACCGCCACATGCCGCCCCAGCGCCAGCGCGCGGCGTTCGGCCACCAGCCGGCGCGCGTCGTCCTTGATGCTTTCCAGATCCTCGACATGGGCAAGGCCCAGGATGCGGCGGTGCATTTCCACCCCGCAGAACCCCATCGCATCGGCCCAGATGCCCGCCAGCACGCCCTGCAACGCCTGTTCGGCGGCCAGCACGTCGCCCTGATCTTCGTAAAGGCTGCGTTGATAGAGGATGCCGCTGCGTTCGGTCCGCCAGAGGCGGGTGAATTCGGCGGCGAAGGTGCTCCAGGTGTCGTGCGTGACCTCCAGCAGCCAGCGGCGATAGGCGGCGCGGTCGCCGGGGGTGGCTTCGTGCCCCGATTGCGCGAAATAGCCCAGCAGGAAGTTCGCCAGCAGCATCCCGATGTCAAAGCCGAACGGGCCGTAGATTGCGAATTCGGGGTCGATCACCTGCGTATCCTCGGGCGTGACCATGATCGAGCCGGAATGCAGGTCGCCATGCACCAGCGTCTCTCCCTTGCTGACAAAGCTGTGCTTCATCGCCTGTGCGGCCACCTTCATGTCACGGTCGGCGCGCAGTTTCCCGATCCAAGGGGCCAGCCCCGGGGTGTGGCGGTTCATCGGCGCGGCGAAATAGGGGTCGGAGAACACGAGGTTTTCCGTGATGTCCGCCAGCGCCACGTTGTCCGCGAACAGCGCCAGATCGGCCTTGGCCTCGGCCGCCGCCATCGACAGGTTCGACCCGCGAAAGAGCGTGCGCGCGAGGAACAGGCCCATGTCGCGGGCAAGGTTGGGGTGCTGCACCCCGGCGACGATGCTCTTGCGCAGGATCACATGGGGGCTGAGGTAGCGCATGACCACCAGCGCCTGCGCCTCGTCGAAATGATACACTTCGGGCACCCGGCCGGGGTCGCGCGCGGCGTGGCGCACAAGCGCGTTGTATTCAAAGAACGACCGCTTCAGCGGCAGGGGCCAGCTGTCGCCCACCAGCCGGACGTAAGGCAGCGCCTGTTTCACCACCAAGGCTCCCGCCGGGCTTTCGACGATGAACACCAGGTTCAGGTTGCCGTCGCCCACCTCGCGCACCCGCCAGCTTGCGGTGTCGGGGCCCAGCCGGTCGGTGACAGCGGGCACACCGGCCAGACGGGCGCGCAGGGTGTCGGTGGTGAAGGGGGAATAGGCGGTCATCTGGCACCCTCCTGCCTGATCGTGATGTCGGCAGGGCGCGAGGTGGTGGCGACCAGCCGTGCATTGGGAATGTCATTGCCAAGCGCACGGGCGCGCGCCGCCGGCGCGTCATGGCCATAGTGCAGCCAGCGGTCGATCAGGCGGCGTTCCAGTTCCGCCTCGGGCACCTCAAGGAACACCGTCAAGTCGAACAGCGGCGCAAGATCGCGCCAGGGATCCTGGTCGAGCAGCAGGTAATTGCCCTCGATCAGGATCACCGGCACCTCCGGCCCCACTTCGCGCGCGCCAGCGCGGGCAAGGTCGAGATCGCGGTCGAACACCGGCAGGATCACCGGACGGTTGGCGGCGCGCACCCGCGCCAGATCGCACGCCAGCCCGTCCACGTCGAAGGTAGGGGGCGAGCCCTTGCGCGCGCGCAGGCCGCGCGCATCGAGGATCGCGTTGTCCAGATGATAGCCGTCCATCGGCATCACCGCCGCCACGCCCGCGTGCCGGGTGTTCAACGCAGCGCAAAGCGCCTCGGCCAGCGTCGATTTGCCCGATCCGGGTGCGCCGGCGATGGCGACGATCATGCGGTCCTTGCCCAGACGCGCAAGGATGGTCTCGGCCAGCCCTTCGGTTTCCATCAGATCAGCCTGTATTGCCGCGCCTTGCCGCGCAAGAAGGGCAGGCCGTTGTCCATGACCTCCTCGAAATCCTTCGCCACGGGGCGCCAGACGGCCAGGCCAAAGGCCACCTCGGGCGGCATGTTGATGAAGCTCTCCATCGCCAATCCCCCCTTGAAGCCGATGGCGGCGAGGGTGGCGTAGATCTCGTCCCAGTCGCAGGTGCCCCAGCCTGGCGTGCCACGGTCGGATTCCGACAGATGGATGTATTTCAGATGGTCGCGCGCATCCAGGATGCCGTTGCCCGCGCCCTTTTCCTCGATGTTCATGTGGTAGGTATCAAGGTGGATGAACATGTTGTCCGCCCCCACCCGCTCGATCATCGCGCGCGCCTGGGCACCGGTGTTCAGGAGGTGGTTCTCATAGCGGTTCACGGGTTCGATCCCGAACAGGAGGCCGAGCGATCTGGCGTGTTTCGCCGCCGCCTCCAGCGTGCGGGCGATGTTGTCGTATTCGGCCTGCGTGGGGTAAACCCCGGTGCGCTGCCCGATCCCGCCATAGGTGACACCCGACAGCGCCTCGCACCCCATCTCGGCGGTCTTGTCGAGGGCGAACTTCAGATGCTCGATGGCGGCATCGGGATGGACCGAGGGCCATTTGCCCTCTGGCAGGCCCAGCGAGCAGACGCCGCGCAGGTTGTTCGCCTCCAGAAGCGCGCGGGTGTGGGGGGCATCGACACCGGCGGGGTTCAGCAGCGCGATCTCGATGAAGTCCATCTTGTAATGGGCGGCCCCGGCGACGGCCCGTTCGGCCCCTTCGCGGTTCCAGGTCATGGTCCACATGCTGGTGTGAACGCCAAAGCCTTGCATGGTCTTTCCTTTCCGGGGGTGGTGCGGGGTGGCGGGCGCCGGGGGGCTGACTGCCCCCCGGACCCCCCGTGGGTATTTTTGCAAAGAAGAGGATCAGGGCGGTGCAAGGCCTTGGAGCATGTGGTGAAAGGCGCGCATTCCCGGATCGTCGAGGCCCATGGATTTGTCGCCGAAGATGCGGGCGCGCCCGATCCGGGCGGGGTGGTCGCGCATCCGGTCCATGGTGGCGGTGACGGCGGCCTGTGCGGCGGCGAGGATTTGGGCGGGGTCTGTCAGACCCTCGGTCGCGGTGGCGGCGGCGTGCAGCGTGTCGAGCACGGTTTTGTCGCCAAGCTCGGCCTTGCCGCGGCTGCGCATCATCTCGAATGCGGCCGTCAGGAGGGCGGGGAGTTCGGACCAGTGCGCCGCCTCGCGGCCCTTGAGCGCCTTGGCGGCGGCCATCAGCCCCGTCGCGGTCAGCGTACCGAAGCTGGAGCCGGAGGTGCGCGTGAAGGCCTGCGCCACCTGCATCAGCGCCTGGCCCAGGTCGGCGGGCAGGTCGGGCAAGAGGTCGCGCACCGCGCGGCCGCCGCGCACCATCGTGACGCCCAGATCGCCATCGCCCAACTGGCCGTCCAGCGCGTTCAATTCATCCGCAGCGCCGTCCATGTGGTCGGCGATGCGGGCGAGGCCGAGGGCCAGCGTGTCGCGGGTCAGCATGTCAGACCCTCCAGAAGGCGCAGTCGCAGGGGGCCTTTAGCCAGCGTTCGAGATCGTCGTTGAGGTGGCAGAGCGTGATGGAGGCGCCGGCCATTTCCATCGAGGTGGCGTAGCGGCCGACCAGCGGCATGACGATGGTGGCCCCTGCGCCTTCGAGCCGGGCCTTGACGATGCGGTAGAGGATGTAAAGTTCTTCGGGTGGCGTGGCGCCGAGGCTGTTGACCATGACAGAGACGCGCCCCGATGCCGGGCGGTCGGCCAGCAGGATATCCATCATCTCCTCGGCAATCGCATCGGCGGGGCGCAGGGGGCCGCGCCAGACGCCGGGTTCGCCGTGGATGCCCATGCCCATTTCCATGTCGCCCGCGTCGATCTGGAAGGTGGGGCGGCCGGCCTGCGGCACGGTGCAGGACGACAGCGCGAAGCCGACCGAGCGGCAGGCCTCGGCGGCGCGCTGCGCGGCATCGGTGACACCGGCAAGGTCGAGGCCCGCCTCGGCAGCAGCCCCGGCGATCTTGAAGGCATAGACCATGCCCGCCACGCCGCGGCGTTTCTGCGCCTCTTGCGGTTTGGCAGAGGCCACGTCATCGGCGATCACGACGGTGGTGGTGGTGATATCCTCCATCTCGACCATGTCGCCCGCCATGTCGAAATTCATGATGTCGCCGCCGTAATTGCCGTAAAGCCGCAGCACCCCGGCGCCGCCGTTGGCCGCGCGGATCGCATCGGCCATCTGATCGACCGACGGCGAGGCGAACACGTCGCCGATGGCGCAGGCATCGAGCAGACCCGTGCCGACATAGCCGGTGAACACCGGCAGGTGGCCCGACCCGCCGCCCGACACGATGCCCACCTTGCCGGGGCGGATCGGGGCGGCGCGTGCGATCACCCGGCCCTGGTCGCCGGTCTGGCGGTAGTATTCGGGATGTGCGGCGCAAAGGCCCGCAAGCATTTCATCGACATAGGCGAAGGGGTCGTTGAGGACCTTTTTCATCGGAATCTCCCGGCGGCAGAGATGGGCGCCCCGCGATGGGGCGCCCGTTTGGCTTAGCGCTCGAGCTTGGCGCGGCCGGTGTAGCGGAAGGCCTCGTTGGCCTTGGCCTCGACCTCTTCGGGGCTGGACTTGCCCGAGACGATGTCGATGCGGCCCAGGAACACCAGCGGGATGTCCGCCTTGCGCCCTTCGATATCGGCGCGGATCGCCTCGGCCATCGCCACGCCCACGTCATCGGACATGCGCATGGGGGTGGCCAGCAGCTCACCGTTCTTCAGCGCGTCGATCTCGTCGCCCGTGCCGCCCCAGGCGGTGACGCCGACCTTGTCGCCAAGACCCGCCGCCTGCACGGCGGAAATCGCGCCCATGGCCATGGCGGTGTTGGCGTTGTGGATCAGCGTGACCTCGGGATAGGCCGAGGTGATGAGCTGCGCGCCGTTGAAGCCGCCTTCGCGCTGGAATTCGCCATAATGCTCATAGGCGAGTTTCCAGTTCGACTTTTCCGCAAGGCAATCGCGGAACCCACCCGACCGCTGATCGTCGATGCCGCCGACGATGCCGCGGATCATCGCATAGGTGCCTTCGGTGCCAAGGTTCTCGACCACCCAGTTGCAGATGTTCAGCGCGCCGAAGAGGTGGCTGAAGGTGGTGTACATCATCGGCTGGTTGTCGCCCCATTCCTGGATGGGGGTGTCATAGTTCAGCACGATGACCTTTTTCCCCGCATCCATCAGGTGCTTGATGTCATCCTGCTGGGCCTGAAGCTCGGAGGGGCCGAATATGACATACTCGAAATCCTCGCGCGCGACCTGTTCGGCATAGGTCGATTGCAGCAGGAAATCGCCCATGTTCGAGGCATACTGGACCGCCTCGAACGGCATCCCCATTTCCTTGAACCGCGCCTCCATCGCCAGATAGCTGCGCAGCCAGAAATCGGACACGTCCTGGCTGGGATAGATCACCGCGATCTTGACGGGCTTTGCGGGCGGGCTGGCCAGCGGCGTGGCCGGGGCCCCCACAATGGCCTGCATGTTGGCCAGAACCTCATCGGTCTGGACCTGATGATACCACCAGAAATAGCGGTCGCCATCATCGGGCAAGGGTTTAAGGGGCAGGGTCTGAGCCGCCAGCGACCCCGCCAGCATCAGGCCGAGCGCCAGTGACGACGCACCTGCGGCCAGTTTCTGCAACTTACTCATGGTCTTGGTTCCTCCCGTGTTGATTGGTATGCCGGTCCTGTTCGGGTCGGCGGGGCGGGCAAGGCTCCTCCCTTTCCCGCGTCAGTCATCCCCCTTGGCGTCGGAATTGCCCCGGCGCTGCAGGTAGGAATAAAAACCGATCGAAGCGATGATGATGATGCCGCTGGCGACAAGCTGCCAGAAGAACTGGAATCGCAGCATCACCAGCGCGTTTGTCACCATCGCCAGCAGCAGCACCCCGACGAGCGTGCCGAACATCGATCCGCGCCCGCCGAACAGGGCGGTTCCGCCCACCACGACGGCGGCAATGGTGTGCAGCGCAAAGCCCATGCCCGCCGTCGCCTGGATCGCGTTCAGCCGACCCGTCAGCAGGATGCCCGCGATGGCCGCACAGGTGCCCATCAGCATGTAATGGAACACCTTCTGCCGCCGGATGTTGATGCCGGTCAACACGGCCGCCTCGCGGTTGCCGCCGATGGCGATGGCATAGCGGCCCAGCCAGGTATAGCGGTAAAGCACGAAGCCGATGCCGAGGAAGATCAGCCCCACGATAGCCGCTGTCGGGATCAGGTCGAAGGCCCGGCCGCGCCCCAGGAACGGGATCGGTTCGGGAAACCGCGCCAGCACCGCGCCTGCCGCCAGCACGAGGCCGATGCCGCGATAGATCTGGTCCATCGCCAGCGTGGCCAGCAGGTCGGGCACGTTCAGCCGGGTGATCACCAGGCCATTGACCGTGCCGCAGGTGATGCCGACCATGACGGCCGCCATCATGGCAGGATAGACGCCCCAGCCCTGATCCTTGATGAGCATCGCCATGATGACGGCGGACAGCGCGGCCACCGCGCCGATGGACAGGTCGATCCCCTTGCCGGTGATGACGATGGTCATGGCCATCCCCAGCACCATGAAGATCGCCGCATCCTGAAGGATGATCATCACGTTCTGGAATTCGAAGAACCGCCGCTCGAACACCGCCATGGCGACGACCAGTGCGATAATCATCACCAGGGGGCCGACGATGTTGATGTAGCGCTCATACCAGGGCAGCGCGACCTTGCGGCCTGCGTTCTTGTCGGCGGGAAGGGTGGTTGTCATGGTCATTCGCGGTCTCCGCCGTCACACATGTGCGTCTTCATCGACATCGCTGCCGACGATCATGCCCAGCACGTCGCGGCGGGTGGAATTGGCCACCACGGCCACCCCGGCGCGGCGCCCGCCCCGCATCACCTGCACGCGGTCGGCCACCTTGAACACGTGATCGAGGTTGTGGGATATCAGGATGATCGAGGTGCCGCGCTCCTTGACCGCGCGGATCAGGTTCAGGGTGTTGCGCGTCTCCTCAGGCCCCAGGGCGGCGGTGGGTTCGTCCATCACCAGCACCTTGAGGTCGGCGGCGTTGATCGCGCGGGCAATCGCCACCGCCTGCCGTTGCCCGCCCGAGAAATTGCGCGTGGGTTCATCGACATTGGGCAACGACACGCCCACCCGGTCGCGCAGGATGGCGATGGTGCGTTCGCGCATGGCGCGGTTGTCGATGAAGGGCAGGCCGAGGATGCGGCGGATCGGCTCCACCCCCAGAAAGACATTCTCGGGGGCGGGCAGGCTGTCCACCAGCCCGAGATTCTGGTAAACTGCGGCAATCCCGGCATCTATGCTGTCGCGGCGCGACCGGACCTGCACGGGCTTGCCCTCGATGGTGATCTCGCCCTTGTCGGCCTGATAGACGCCGGTCAGCACCTTGATCAGGGTGGATTTGCCAGCGCCGTTGTCGCCGACGATGGCCAGAACCTCGCCGGGGTAAAGCTCCAGATCCACATCCATCAGCGCCCGAAGGCCGCCGAAGGATTTGGAGATGCCCCGCATTTGCAGGATCGGGTCTCCGCTTGTGCTCACGTCATCCTCCCGTCGTTGGTTGGCCGCGCGCCTCCCCGCGCGCGGCGATGGGTCAGGGTTTTCCCAGACCCGCATTCTCGAATTGCATCACATGCAGGCCCGAGGCGTTCAGGTCGCCCAGGCCCTGGTTCACCGCCGCCTGGAACTGCTCGGCCGCAGCCGCCGTCGCGGGGATGGAGACCCCAAGCCGGCGCGCGTGATCGGTGATCAGCCGGGCATCCTTCAGCATGTGGCGCAGATAGAAATGGGGGCTGAAATCGCCCGCCAGCGTGTTGCGCCCCACCCCCCGGATCAAGGCCGAGGAATAGTCGGTCACATCCAGAAACCCCATCAACGCATCATCCGGCAGACCCGATTTGCGCGCCAGCGCCAGCGCCTCGCCCAGCGATACCAGCTGCGCCGCCACCAGCAGGTTGCCCACCAGTTTCGCCGCGGCCCCTGCCCCCACCGGGCCAAGGTGGTGGATGGTAGCCGCCATCGGGTCCAGCACCGGGCGGGCGGCGGCGACATCCGCCTCGGTCCCGCCGCAGATGAAATCCAGCCGCCCCTCCCAAGCCTCGCCGCGCGATCCGAACACCGGCGCATCGACATAGCGCAGGCCGCGCGCAGCCGCCGCCGCGCCAATCTGGCGCGTCAGCTCGGGGTCGGTGGTGGTGGCGTCGATGATCAGCGTGCCCTCGGCGGCATGGGCCAGCGCGCCGCCATCCCCCAGCAGCACCGCGCGCTGCGCATCCGGGCCGGTCAGGCACAGGGTCACGACCTCGACCCCCTGCACCGCCCCGGCGATGCTGGGGGCCAGTGTCAGGCCTGACAATTCCGGCGGCAGGTCAAGGGCAGACCGGTTCCACCCGGTCACCGCATGTCCGGTGGCGCGCAGGTTGCGCACCATGCCGCGCCCCATGATCCCAAGCCCGAGATGTGAGATCCGTGTCATGTCATGCCCCCTGCCCCTGCGATTCTCGGATCGTATTTCGACAAGTGTCAGTAGATATTGTCAATTGGCAATCACGGGCCGTCTGCCGCCAGCAACGCCTCGGCCAGCATCTGATCGGCGATCAGCCGCCGCACAAAGCCCGCGCGCAGCACCGCCTGCACCGCCACCCGCTTTTCCGTTCCCGCCGCCAGCAGCACCACATCCCGGCCGCGCAGGTCGTCATAGGCGATGGCCGGGGCGCGGTGGTTCAGGCCCGTTTCGGCCAGCGTTCCATCGGCGCGAAAGAACCGGCCGGTGGTATCGGCCACGGCACCCGATGCTTGCAACTCCAGCCGGTCCTCGGGCGTCAGCACGTTCGAGGAGTAAAGCAGCGCCCCCGGCCCACATTCGCCCACGCTGACGATGGCGTAATCGGCCTGTCGTGCCACGGCCAGGGTTTCGCGCACCAACCGCTGCGACAGGATCAGGCGGCAGGCCTCCTCGTCATCGGCCATGAATGGGGCGGGCAGGAACATGGCGGTTCCGCCCGTCAGGGCCGCCAGATTGGTGCAGACATCAAAGGGCGAACTGTCGGATGTCTGCGTCATCGACCCCATCAGCGACACGAAGCGCAGGTTCGGGTTGCGCAACCCGCTGACCGCCCGCGCCATCGCGGCCAGCGTCCAGCCCCAGCCCATGCCGATGGTCAGCGGCTGGTCGCCGCGCCCCACACGGCCCAGAAACCCCGATGCGACGATCCCCACGGCCCGCCGCGCAAGGGCCGAGGTGTCAGGCCCTGGAATCAACCTTGCGGGCATGGGCGCCACCATCACCTCGGTCAGGCCCCAGCGCTGTTTCAGCCGGTCCGCCATCACCAAGGTCTCGCTGATCTCGTGCTGCACGCTGACCCGCACGATGCCGCGATCCCGCGCCTCGGCCAGCATCCGCAGCACCTTGAACCGCGAAATGCCAAGCGCCTTGCTCACATCCTCCTGGCTCATCTGGCCGACGTGATAAAGCCAGGCCACACGGGCAAGATCATCGGTGTCGGTGTTGGGGGCCAGCATCGCAATCCACCATTTGTCGCAGTTATCTAACTATTGACGAAGCCAACGGTCAACGGATATTTCACATTTGTGCGCATCTTGCACAATTTTGCATTGCAGCAATGCAGCTGCAGCGTTAAGGGGCGGCTCATGGGATACGTGATCGGGATAGATGGCGGCACCGAAAGCCTGCGCGCGCACGTCTTTGACCTGTCGGGCCGGTCTGCGGGCATGGGGAGGGGCGTCTACGCCACCGCGTTCCCCGCCCCCGCGCAGGCCGAACAGCACCCCGATGACTGGTGGCGCGCGGCGGGCGAGGCGGTGCAGGGCGCGCTGGCGGATGCGGGGGTCGGCGCGGACCAGATCATCGCGCTGGCCGCCGATACCACATCCTGCACCGTGGTCGCCTGCGCCGAAGACGGCACGCCGCTTCGACCTGCGCTGTTGTGGATGGACGTGCGCGCGCACCGCGAGGCGGACGAGGTGGCGGCCTGCGGCGATCCGGCGCTGCGGATCAACGGCGACGGGGCGGGGCCGGTCAGCCCGGAATGGATGATCCCCAAGGCGCTGTGGTTGCACCGGAACCAGCCCGACATTTACGCCCGCGCCGCCCGCATCTGCGAATATCAGGACTGGCTGAACCACCGCCTGACCGGCCGCTGGTGTGCCAGCCGCAACAACGTGTCGATGCGCTGGCACTGGCAGGCGGATCACGGCGGCTGGCCAACCGCCATGCTGGCGCGGCTGGGGCTGGCCGACCTCGCGGGCAAATGGCCCGCCGACATCGTGGTCCCCGGTGAGGTGATCGCGGGGCTGTCGGCGCAGGCTGCCGCCCATCTGGGCCTGCGCGCGGGCACGCCCGTGGTCCAGGGCGGTGCGGATGCGTTCATTGGGATGATCGGGCTTGGGGTGACGGAACCGGGCGACCTCGCGCTCATCACCGGGTCGAGCCACCTGCATCTGGGCATCGCCACGCGGGCGGTCCATGCGCGGGGCGTCTGGGGCACCTATGCCGATTGCGTCTATCCCGGCAAACAAGTGATCGAAGGCGGGCAAACCTCCACCGGGTCGGTCATCGCCTGGTTCAAGCGGCACTTTGCCGAGCATATCGACTTCGACAGGCTGAACGCGATGGCCGCCGCCTTGCCGCCGGGGGCAGAGGGGTTGCTGGCCGTTGACCACTTTCAAGGCAACCGCACCCCGCACACCGACGCTCTGGCGCGCGGGGCAATCACGGGGCTGACGCTGAAACACACGCCCGCGCATGTCTATCGCGCGCTGGTGGAATCGGTGTGCTTTGGCACGCGGCTGATCGTGGACAGTTTCGGCGATGCTTTTGACCCCCGCCGAATCGTGGTGGCGGGCGGGGCCACGCGGTCGGAGTTCTGGTTGCAGGTCCATGCAGATACGCTGGGCGTGCCCTTGCTGCTGACCGAGGAGCCCGAGGCCTGCCCGCTCGGCTCGGCCATCCTGGCCGCCACCGGGGCCGGGCGATTTGCCCGGATCGAGGACGGTTGCGCCGCCATGGTCCGCGTCGCCCGCACCATCACCCCAGACATGGCCGCCCATGCCGCCTATGCCCCGATCTATGACCGTTACTGCGCCGCCTATGCCGCGCTGAAACCCCTGCGGGAGGCCCCATGACCGAACGATCCAACAGCGGCGCGGTCGCCCGCTACCGCATGATGCGGCGCATCCGGTCCTTTGAGGAACGGGTGGGCGAGTTGTTCCTGAAAGGCGAAAGTGCGGGGTCGATGCTGCACCTGTCGATCGGCGAGGAGGGCGTGGTGGGCCTGACCGACGTGATGCGGGCGGGTGATACCTTTACCACGCATCACCGGGGGCACGGGGTGTTTCTGGGCCGCGGCGCCGACCCCGCCCGGATGATGGCCGAGATTGCGGGCAAGGAGACCGGCTATTGCCGCGGCAAGGGCGGGTCGATGCACATCGCCGACCGCGCGCTGGGGCATCTGGGGGCCAATGCCATCGTTGGTGGCGGCATCCCGCATGTGGTGGGCGCCGGCATCGCCGCGCGCAACCGCGGGCAGGATCACGTTTCGGTCGCGTTCTTCGGCGACGGGGCGATGAGCCAGGGTATCTTGTATGAATCCATGAACATGGCGGCGCTCTGGCGCCTGCCGGTGCTGTTTTGCTGCATCAACAATCAGTATGGCATGGGCACGCGGGTGGACCGCTCGGCCGGCCGCGTGGCCTTTGCCGAACGCGCGCGGGCCTTCGGCCTTGCGGGAGAAACGGTGGACGGCGCGGATGTGGAGGCGGTGCATCAGGCCGCACAGGCGCTGATGGACGGGGCGCGGGGCGGGCAACCGGGGTTTCTGGAAATCTCTGCCTTCCGGTTCTTTGGCCATGCCCGGATGGACAAGAGCCCCTATCGCACCCCCGAGGAAGAGGCCGAGGGCCGCCAGCGCGACCCCCTTGCCCGCGCCCGCGCCGCGCTGACGGCCGAAGGGCTGGCCGATCCCGCCACGCTGGATCGCATCGACGCCGAGGCCGGGGCCGAGATGGACGCGGCCCTGGCCAGCGCCATCGAAGCCCCCGCCCCCACCCTGCCGACCATGTTTCAGGACGTCTATGCCCCCGGCACCCCCGCCCCGACCCCGCAGGCCGACCGCCTGCGCGCCATCCTGTCCGAGGCCGCCCGATGACCCAGACCACCTACCGCGAGGCGCTGCGCCAGGCGCTGATCGACGCCATGCAGGCCGATCCCGACATCATCCTGCTGGGTGAGGAGGTGGGGCTTTACGGCGGCGCCTATGGCGTGACCAAGGGGCTGATCGACCTGTTCGGCGCGCAGCGCGTGATGGATGCCCCCATCTCGGAACCCGCGATCATCGGCACGGCGGTGGGCGCGGCGATGACCGGCCTGCGCCCCGTGGCGGAGCTGATGTATGTCGATTTCGTCGGCATGGCGATGGACCAGCTGGCCAATCAGGCCGCGAAAAGCCGCTACATGTTCGGCGGCCAGATCGGTGTGCCGATGGTCCTGCGCACCCAGGGGGGCACCGGGCGGTCGGCGGCGGCGCAGCATAGCCAAAGCCTTGAGGCCTGGATGCTGCATGTGCCGGGCCTGCGCCTTGTGATGCCGGCCAGCGTGTCGGACGCCTATCACCTGCTGCGGCAGGCATTGGTGCAGCCCGACCCTGTGGTGTTCATCGAACACAAGGGGCTTTACACGCTGAAGGGCGAACTGACCGAGGCGCCCGAGGCCCCATGGGGCCAGCCGCTGGTGCGGCGCGCGGGCGATGACCTGACCATCGTCACCTGGTCGCGCATGGTGCACGAAGCCCTCGCCGCCGCCGAGGTGCTGGCGGGGGCGGGCATTTCGGCCGAGGTGATCGACCTGCGCTGCCTGAACCCGCTGGACGATGCGGGCATCTTTGCCTCGGTCGCCCGCACGGGGCGCGCGATGGTTGTCACAGAGGCCGTGGTCACCGGTTCTGCCGCCTCCGAGATCGCCGCGCGGATCGGCGAGCGCTGTTTCGACTGGCTGGAGGAACCCGTGCTGCGCATCGGCGGCGAGGATATCCCGATCCCGGTGGCGCCCGCGCTGGAACGCGGGTCCATCCCCTCGGCTGCGCTGATCGAACAGGCGGCGCGCTGGCTGGTGCGGCGGGAGGCGCCGGAATGGGCCTGACCACCCTGACCCTGCCGCGCCTCGGCGAGACGATGGAAGAGGCGAAGGTCACCGACTGGCTGGTGGCGCCGGGGGCGGCCTTTGCGCGGGGCGATGTGCTCTTGGAGGTGGAAACCGACAAGACGGTGGTCGAGGTTCCGGCGCTGGCGGCGGGTGTCATGCAGGCGCATCTGGTGGGCCCCGGCGATGTGGTCGAGATCGGCCAGCCGATTGCCGAGGTGGAAACCGGGTCGGCTGAGGCAGCGGCGCCGCAAGCCGCCCGTCCCGAACTTGGTGCCGCCCCGGCCCCCGTGGCGGCTCCGTCGCCCGCGCAAGCCCATGCTGGCCCCCGTCTGCGCGCAAGCCCGTTGGCACGCCGACAGGCGCGGAACTTGGGGCTTGACCTTCACGGCATCCCCGGCACGGGACGCCGGGGCCGGATCACGGGGGCGGATGTTGCCGCGGCGAAATCGGCGGGCCGTCTGGGTGGTCTGGGGCAGGGAAAGGACAGCGGAGAAGGGACCGTTGTGCTGCTGCATGGCCTGTTTTCATCATCTTCCGGTTTCGGCGGGCTTCCGGAACGACTGGCGCGTGCGGGCGTGCAGGTGCTGGCCCCGGACCTTCCGGGGCATGGGGCCAGTCCCGCCGCCGAGGATCTGGCGGGGATCGAGGCCACACTTGCCGGCGTGATCGACAGTCAGGCGGATGGCCCCTTGATTCTGGTCGGTCATTCCATGGGAGCGATCCTGGCCACCCGGCTGGCGCGGCGCTATGGCGAGCGGGTTGAACGGCTGGTGCTGCTCGCACCGGCGGGCCTGGGCCCGCGGATCAACCAGACGTTTCTGGATATCCTGTGCCATGCGGAAACCATTGCCGCCTTGCGGCGCGGACTGGGCCTGCTGGGGGGGGGGCCGGTGTCAGACGCGGTTCTGGCGCAGGAACTTGCAGTGTTAATCGCCAACAGGCCGTCACACTACGCTCTAGCGCGGGAACTTGCCGCGGGCGGCGTGCAGCAGATCGACATCGCGCCAGACCTGGAGGCTGTGACCGCCCCCATCCGCGCGCTCTTTGGCACCGCCGATCAGGTGCTTGACTGGCAGGACTGCGCCCGCCTTCCGGCGCGGGCCGCCATCCACCTGCGCGCTGGTGCCGGGCATATGCCGCATCCTGGCGCGGATGCGCTTGTCGAGGACCTGATTCTCGGCTGAGCCCTCGTGGCAGCGCCGGGTGGCCCGCCTCGCTTCGACCCCTCCATTCGAACGCCGCCTGCGGGGTCCGCAGGCGCCCCTTGGTTCACCCAGCGATTCCCCGGTGCCGAACAAAGACGCGAAGGCGTCTCTGGCCGCCTTTCATTTACGCATAGAAACGTTCGTTGCATTTTATTCTGGATTGAACCATATAATTCAGACAGGCTGAGACGCCGAGGCTCGGACGCGCGGAGCTTCGCCGCGACAGGGGAAAAAGAATGACACAGCTCGATCATAGCTTCATCGAAACCATGTTCCCGGCTCTGGGCAAGGGCACCGTGTTCCTCGACAACGCGGGTGGTTCGCAGGTGGCCCGCCCCGTGGCGCAACGGGTGCATGATTATCTGCTGGGGGCGAACGTCCAGCTTGGCGCAAGCTATGGCGCGTCGGTAGATGCCGGGGCCAAGGTGGCCGAGGGCCGCAAGGCGCTGGCCCTTTTGATGAACGCCGAGCGCCCCGAGGAAATCGTGATGGGTGCCACATCGAGCCAGCTGTTCGACCAGTTGGCCCGCGCATTGGTGCAGCACTGGCAGCCGGGCGACGAGGTGATCGTGACCGGTTTTGACCATGAGGCCAACATCGGCCCCTGGCGCAAGCTGGCGGCGCAGGGGATCGTGGTTCGGGAATGGGCGCTGCGCCCGGGGGAATACATGCCCCGGCTGCAGGATTTGCAGGCGCTGATGACCGACCGCACGCGGCTGGTTGCGGTCACGCATGTGTCCAACATCTTCGGCTCGATCCTGCCGATCCGGCAGATCGCCGATGCGGTGCATGCGGGCGGCGCGATGATCTGCGTGGACGGGGTGGCCTATGCGCCCCACCGCGCCGTCGATGTGCAGGCGCTGGGCGTCGATTTCTATGGCTTTTCGGTTTACAAGGTCTATGGCTCGCACCACGCGGCGCTTTATGGCCGGTATGACCTGCTGCGCCACAAGGCCGCCAACATCAACCACTTCATGTATGGCGAGGACAAGGTTCCGGCCAAGCTGGAACCGGGCAACCCGAACTACGAACTCGCCTATTCGTGCCTGGGGGTCGTGGACTACCTTGAAGGGTTTGCCCATGCCCATGGCATCAACGCCAGCGGCCGGACGGCCATCGAGGGGGCGTTCGCCCTGATCGCCGACCACGAAGAGGCGCTGTCAAAGCGGATGCTGGACTATCTGACCAGCCGCGATGACGTGACCATCCTGGGCGACACGGTGCCGGACAAGGCGCTGCGCGTGCCGACGATCGCCTTTGTGATCGACGGCCAGAACTCGGCCGATGTGGTCAAGGCCACCGATGCCACCGGGATCGGCATCCGCTTCGGCGATTTCCATTCCAAGCGGCTGGTGACCAGCCTGAACCTGCCCAACCCCGATGGCGTGATCCGCGTCTCGGCGGTGCATTACAACACGACCGAAGAACTCGACCGGCTGATCGAGCATCTGGAAAGCCTGCGCAGACAGGCCGCCTGACCCCACCCCCACCCCAACCAACAGGGATACCACGATGAAACATACGATGTATCTGACAACCGCTGTTTGCCTTGCCGGGTCCGGCGTGGCCTTTGCGGGTACGCTTGACGATGTAAAGGCGCGCGGCAAGGTGATCTGCGGCGTGACTCAGGGCGTGCCGGGCTTTTCCAACCCCGACGACAAGGGCAACTGGACCGGCTTCGACGTGGACATCTGCCGCGCCGTCGCCGCCGCCGTGCTGGGCAATGCCGATGCGGTGAAGTACACACCGCTGTCGAACACCGAACGCTTTACCGCGCTCCAGTCGGGCGAGGTTGACATCCTGTCGCGCACCACGACCCGCACGCTGAACCGCGATACCGCGCTGGGGCTGAACTTTGCGCCGACGGTGTTCTATGACGGGCAGGGCTTCATGGTGCGCGAATCCTCGGGCCTGAAGTCTGCGATGGAACTGAACGGCGCGGCCGTCTGCGTGTCAGCCGGATCAACGACCGAACTGAACCTCGCCGACTTCTTCACCGCGAACGGGATGACCTACAACCCGGTCCGGTTCGAAAAGGCCGATGAGGTTCTGGCCGCCTATGACGCGGGCCGATGCGACGTCTATACCTCGGACCTGTCGGGGCTGGCCGCACGTCGTCTGGTGATGCAGAACCCGGCCGAGCATGTGATGCTGCCCGAAACGATCTCCAAGGAGCCGCTGGCCCCAGTCGTGCGGCATGGCGATGACCAGTGGTTCGATGTGGTGACCTGGACGGTCTATGCCCTGATCGGGGCCGAGGAGATGGGCATCACCCAGGCGAACATCGCCGAGATGAAGGAAACCGGAAACCCGGACGTGAAGCGGCTGCTGGGCGGCAGCGAAACCTCGATCGGCGAATGGCTGGGGCTGGACAATGATTGGGCGGTTCGCGCGCTGGGGGCTGTCGGCAACTATGGCGAGCTTTGGGCGCGCCACCTTGGGCCCGATACGCCCCTGAAGATCGAGCGCGGGCTGAACGAGCTTTATACCAACGGCGGCATCCAGTACGCCCCGCCGATCAAGTAAGCTGTCAGCGGTTTTTCGGGCGGCCTGTCGGGCCGCCCGGTCCCTCAGGAAGCGGGCTTTCGCATCATGTCCGACACGCTGCAACCGCCGCGCGCAAAGGTCTTGACCCGGTCACGGGTGCGGGCGCTGGCCGTGCAGGCGGTGTTTCTGGGCGGGGTCGGATACGTTCTTTACTTCCTGTTCGCCAACACGATGGCGAACCTTGACCGGCAGGGCATCGCGTCGGGCTTCGGGTTCCTGAACACCCGCGCGGGGTTCGACGTGTCGTTGTCCTATATCCCGTTTTCCAGCGCCAACAGCTATGGCCGCGCCTACTGGGTGGCTGTCACGAATACGCTGGTGCTGTCGGGTCTGGGGATCGTGCTGGCGACGGTGCTGGGGTTCGGCCTCGGGCTGGCGCGGGTGTCGAAGAACTGGCTGATCTCGCGGCTGGCGACGGTCTATATCGAGATATTCCGCAATGTGCCGCTCTTGCTTCAATTGTTCTTCTGGTACTTCGCCCTGCTGCGCCAGTTGCCCGCACCCCGGGCCAGCGTGACCCTCGGCGACATGGCCTTCCTGAACAACCGGGGCCTCTATCTGCCGCGTCCTGTGGTCGATCAGGGCGGGGGCGCGATCCTGCTGGCCCTGCTGGCCGGGGTGCTGCTGGGCATCGTGATGCAGGTTCGCGCGCGGCGTCACCGCGACCGCACGGGAACCGGGCTGGCCGTCTGGCCGTGGTGGCTGGGGGGGCTGATCGGATTTCCGATGATCGCGGCCGTGCTGTCGGGAGCAACACCTTCGCTGGTGGTGCCGGAACTGACCGGCTTCAACTTTCAGGGCGGCATCCTCTTGTTGCCTGAAATGCTGGCGGCGCTGCTGGGCCTTGGGTTCTACATCTCGGCCGCCATCGGCGAGATCGTGCGCGCAGGGATCCAGGGCGTGGACCGCGGGCAGTATGAGGCGGCCTCGGCCCTTGGCCTTCGGCAGGGGGAGCGGATGCGGCTGGTGATCCTGCCGCAGGCGATGCGGATCATCATTCCGCCACTGGCCACGCAATACCTTTCGCTCGCCAAGAACACCTCGCTGGCCGCCGCAATCGCCTTCCCCGAGGTCATCAGCATCGTCGCGGGCACAACCATGACCCAGACCGGGCAGGCGGTGGAATCCATCATGCTGGCGATGCTGTTTTACATGACGGTCAGCCTGACCATCGCGGCGATCATGAATTTCCTGAACTACCGGGTGCTGCGCCATGGAAGCTAGGCTTGCCCCGGATGCATCGATCACCCCGCTGGTCTGGGTGCGGCGGAACCTGTTTCCCGACTGGCGGCAGGGCCTGCTGACGATTCTGGTGCTGTTCCTGCTGGCGCGGTATCTGCCGCCCTTGTTCGCATGGCTTTTCACCGATGCCACATGGACCGGCACGCGGGATGATTGCGTGGCAGCGGGGGGTGCATGCTGGGCTTTTGTCGGCGCGCGCTGGGGGCAGTTCATCTATGGCTTCTACCCCGATGCGGAACGCTGGCGGGTCAATGTCGCATTCGCATTGCTGGTGGCGGGTCTGCTGCCACTGTTCCTGAGTGTCGTCCGGAACAAGGGTTGGATCATCCTCGGGCTGGTGACGGTCTATCCGGTGGTGGCCTTCTTCCTGCTCCATGGCGGGGTGTTCGGGCTGCCAGTGGTTGAAACCGCGCGCTGGGGCGGGTTCATGCTGACTTTGGTGGTTGCGATCACGGGGATGGTGGGGTCGCTGCCAATCGGCATCCTGCTGGCCCTCGGCCGCCGGTCGCGGATGCCCGCGATCCGCGTGTTCTGCACCGCCTTCATCGAACTGTTCCGTGCCGTGCCGCTGATCACTGTGCTGTTCATGGCGTCCGTCATGCTGCCCCTCTTCCTGCCGTCCGGCTTTACCCTCGACAAACTCTTGCGCGCACTGATCGGGGTCGCCGTGTTCAACGGCGCGCTGATGGCCGAGGTGGTGCGGGGCGGATTGCAGGCGATCCCCAAGGGGCAATACGAAGCGGCGACGTCGCAGGGTATGGGATACTGGCGGATGATGGGCTTCATCATCCTGCCGCAGGCACTGCGGCTGGTTATTCCGGGTCTGGTCAACACCTGGGTCGCGATCATCAAGGACACGACGCTGGTGCTGATCATCGGCCTCTTCGACCTGTTGGGGATCGTGCAGGCCGGGGTGGCGGATGCCAACTGGCTGGCCTCGAATGTCACGAAGACCGGCTATGTCTTTGCGGGGCTGGGCTTCTGGATCCTGTGTTTCGGGCTCTCGCGCTGGTCAATGCGGCTGGAACGGCAGTTGGGCGGGCGGGCGGGACGATGACAGGTCAGCAGATGATCCGGATGCAAGGCGTAAACAAATGGTTTGGCCAGATGCGCGTGCTGTCCGACATCGACCTGACCGTGGCAGCGGGCGAAAAGCTGGTGATCTGCGGGCCGTCGGGATCGGGAAAATCCACGCTGATCCGCTGCATCAACCAGCTGGAAACCCACCAGATGGGTGAGATCGTGGTGGACGGCGTGACGGTTCATTCCGAGCTGAAAACGCTCAACACCGTGCGGCGCAACATCGGTATGGTGTTCCAGTCCTTCAACCTTTACCCGCATCTGTCGGTGCTGCAAAACCTGACCATGGCGCAGATCTTGGTTCATCGCACCCCGCGCAAACAGGCCGAGGAGGTTGCGCGCCATTTCCTGTCCCGCGTGCGCATCCCCGAACAGGCCGACAAATACCCCGCGCAACTGTCGGGCGGCCAGCAGCAGCGCGTGGCCATCGCCCGCGCGCTGTGCACAAGGCCCAAGATCATGCTGTTTGACGAACCCACATCCTCGCTCGACCCCGAGATGGTCAAGGAAGTGCTGGATGTGATGATCGAACTGGCCGATGAGGGCATGACCATGATCGTGGTCACCCATGAGATGGGCTTTGCCCGCCGGGTGGCCAACCGCGTGGTATTCATGGATGGCGGTCGGATCGTGGAGCAGGCGCCGCCGCAGGATTTCTTTGCAAATCCGCAGACCAACCGCGCCAGGGCATTCCTGTCGCATGTGCTGGTGGGGTAAGGGACATGGCCCAATCCGCAGAAAAGCCTGCCATGACAGCCCCATCCAAACCCGTCACCGCCGCCGAGTTCCAGGCCCTGCTGGTGCAGGAGAGGGACAGGTTCACCCCCCGAATGCTGGAGGCGGGGGCCTATGTCGTCGAGAACCCCAAAGAGGTGGCCTTCAGTGCGGTGGCGGTGCTGGCGCAGCAGTCAGGCATCGCCACCACCAGTTTCGTGCGGCTGGCGCAGGCCATGGGGTTTTCGGGCTTTACCGAAATGCAGGCCCTGTTCCGCGAACCTTTGCGCGGGGCCTATCCCAGTTCGCTGGACGAACGCATCCGCCATTCACAGGGCGAACAGGTGATCCCTGACCCCAGCGATGTGGCCGCCATCGGGCGGTCATTTGCCCAGGCCAACATTGCGTCGCTGTCCCATCTGGCCGACCGGCTGGGCGCCATGCCGCTGGATGCCGCTATCGACCTGGTGCTGGGCGCGCGGACGGTGCATGTGATCGGGATCGACCGGTCGTTTGCGGTGGCATCTTACCTGTCCTATGCGCTGAACCGGGCGGGTATCCAGAGTTTCCAGATCACCGGCCTGGGCAGCGCCATCGCCGATCACGCGGCCCTGATGGCGCCGGACGACCTGCTGATCGCTATCAGCTTTCCGCCCTATGCCGCCGAAACTGTCGCCATCACCCGGCAGGTGCGCGACCAGGGAAACACGGTTCTGGCCATCACCAACAGCACGCTCAGCCCGATCACCGAAGGCGCGCGCGAGGTTCTGTTCGTCAACGATGCCGAACTACACGGCTTCCGGTCTCTGACCGCGCTGATGTCACTGGTGCAAACGCTGATGATGGGCATCGCCTATCGCAAGCGGCAGGAGGTGGCCGGGTTCGACATCGACGAGATCAACGCCTGAGGAGGGCCTGCCATGAACTTCGACCTGATCATCCGTGGCGGCACGGTGGCCACCGCGGCCGACGTGTTTCGCGCCGATCTGGCGGTCAGGGACGGCAGAATCGTGCAGATCGGGCTGGATCTGGGCGAAGCGCGTCAGGTGATCGACGCGACAGGGCGCTATGTGCTGCCCGGCGGGATCGACAGCCATGTTCATATCGCCCAACCCTCGGGCGACGGGATCGTCATGGCGGATGACTTTGCCTCGGGCACCCTGTCGGCGTTGATGGGGGGGAATACGACCGTCATGCCCTTCTGCCTGCCGGCCAAGGGGCAATCGCTGCGGGCGGCGCTGACCGACTATCACGCGCTGGCAACGGGGCGCTGCCATACCGATGTCGCCTTCCACATCATCATCACCGACCCCACCGATGCGGTGTTGGGGCAAGAGATTCCGGCGCTGGTGGCCGATGGCTATACCTCGTTCAAGGTGTTCATGACCTATGAGGGGCTGCGGCTGAACGATACCCAGATCCTGTCCACCATGGATGCGGCCCAAGGTGCCGGGGCCCTGGTGATGGTGCATTGCGAGAATGAGGATGTGATCCGCTTTCTGGTGGACCGGGCCGAACGTGGCGGCGACCTGGCGCCCGCAGCCCATGCCCGCACCCGCCCGGTGGCCGCCGAGCGCGAGGCGACGCACCGCGCCCTGTCGCTGGCGGAGGTGACGGAGGTGCCGGTGGTGATCGTCCACGTCTCGAACGGCGAGGCGATGGAAGAGATTGCCCGCGCCCGCGCGCGCGGTGCCCGCGTGGTGGGCGAAACCTGCCCGCAATACCTGGTGCTGACCGCCGCCGATCTGGAGGCGATGGACTGGAGCGGGGCGAAATACGTCTGCTCCCCCCCGCCCCGCACCACCGCCGATCAGGCCGCCTGCTGGCGCGGTATCCAGACCGGAGTGTTCGATCTGGTGTCGTCGGATCACTGCCCATTCAAGTATGATGACCCTCAGGGCAAGTTGAACCCGAGGGGCCGCACGTCCTTCCGGCATGTGCCCAATGGAATTCCGGGGGTGGAGACGCGCCTGCCGATCCTGTTTTCCGAAGGTGTCAGCAAGGGCCGGATCGATATCTGCAAGTTCGTGGCGTTGACCGCCACCAACCAGGCGAAAACCTATGGCCTTTACCCGCAGAAGGGCACCATCGCCATCGGATCGGACGCCGACCTGACGATCTGGGACCCGCTGGTGGAACGGGTGATCCGACACGCCGATCTGCACGACGGATCGGACTACACGCCCTATGAGGGTTTTTCGGTCAAGGGCTGGCCCGTCGGTGTTGTATTGCGGGGTCGCGTGATGATGCTGGACGGGCGGCTGACCGGCGCAATAGGAGACGGTATGTACCTGACACGTGAACGGCCGCGATTTGGCTAATGCCTGCGTTCCACCCGATCATTCAAGCTGCGAAACACGAGAGGGGGCTGCCCCGGCTCTGATGATGTGACCGCCCCCCGACGGCATCGCTGTGCCAAGGTGTGTCTGCGAGGATCCACACAGGAGGACGGTCATGTTGGAGATTGCCACGGTCGGGCCCGAGCTGGCGAAGAATGTGTTTTCGGGCTCATGTGGCTGAAGCTTCCGGTCGAGCGGTGCTGCGCAAGAAGTTGCGACGGGATCAGGTGCGTGGCTTTTTCTGCCAGCTGCCGCGCCGCATCGTCGCGATGGAGGCCTGCGGCGGTGCCCACTACCGTGGCCGCGAGATCGGCACGCCGGGCCATGAGGTGCGGCTCATCCTGGCCGCTTACGTCAAGCCTTTCGTCAAGCGGCAGAGGCACGATGGTGAGGAGGGCCGTGGCCGCGGTGCGGCCGCGTAAGCCGACGAACGACGCCGAGGCCATCTGCGAGGCCATCTGCAAGGCAGCGCTGAGGCCGACGATGCGTTTCGTGCCGGTGAAGAGTGAGGAAACCCAAGGGGCCGCGATGGTCCTGCGCATCCGCGAGCTTCCGATCCGGCAGCGAACGCCGCGCGACTGATCGCCATCGTCGGGGATCCGGAAAGCGGCTTTCCCTTGGAGGCGGAGATCGGCAAGCTTGATGCCGAGGTCGCCCGTCGCGCCAAGGGGAACGCGCTGGCCCGGTGGCTCATGACGGTGCCGGGCATCGGGCCGCTCATCGCCACGGCCATTGCGGTTCTGGCCCCGCCGCCCGAGAGCAACGGCCTTAGCTTTTGACCGTTTTTGCGTGGTCTCTGGTGGTGATGGATTGGACGGTGTCGATGTCGTTTGCGAAGAAGTTGCAGGCGTCGCAGGTCTCGAAGACGGAGATGGCGAGGCGGTTGGCGCGAAGGTAGGCCCGGACGTTTTCGATCGGGTTGAGTTCCGGGGCGCAGGATGGAAGGCGCAGGATGGAAGGCGGAGGGTGGAAGTGGCAGGAGGGTGATGGTGTCGGGGACGCACAGTGTCTTTGGGCCATGCCACCCGGCCCCGTCGAGGACGGGAACGGCGTGCGCATCCTCGGCCACGGTTCGGGAGATCTCGGCGAGATGGGCGTTCATCGCAGCCGTGTCGGCGTGGGGCAGGACCAGCGCGGCGGTGGTGCCGCGCGCAGGGCAGACGGCGCCGAAGATGTCGGCGGAAGTGTCGCGGGTATCCCGGGGGGTGCGCGGGCGGCTGCCGCGCGGCGCCCGGATACGGGTCAGCGTGCCCTGCTGGCCAACGCGCGCTTCATCTGGAAACCAGACCTCCAATGGCATGCCGCGGGCGTTCTCCGGCAGGGCCTCGGCGACCGTCACAGCGAAGTTTTTTGAACGCCGACGGGGCCTTGGCATCGGATCTCGGGTGCTGCGGGCGCACCGAGAGGCGGCGAAAGCCCAAGCTGGCCAGCTGCTTGCCCACGGTGCGCTCGTGCATCGTCACGCCGAAGTGCGCCTCGATCCTGCGCTTGAGGTCAACGCGCCGCCAGCGCACCACCCCGTGCACGGCAGGGCCGGGACCCTCACGTAGCATCTGTGCCAGTTCCGCCTTCTGGTCAGGGCTCAGCCGCGGCGCGGGTCCGGCCAAGCGGCGGTCGGGCAGCCCCACCAGCCCGGCGGCGGTGTAGCGATGGACCCGATCGCGCAACGTCTGCCGGTCCATCCCGCAGGTCTCGGCGGCGGTCTTGCGGTCCGCCCCCTCCAGCACCAACGCAATCGCCAGCATGCGCCGCGCCGCCTTCGCATCCGTCGTCTTCGCCGCCGCAGCCCGAAGCTCACGCGCCGAAAGTTCTGTCCGCGTGATCGCAACCGCCATCCAGCCCTCCGTGCTGCGACGACATTGAATCACAGCACAAAGCCGAAGGGTATCCTGCGAGAGCCACAGCCCGAGGCCGCTGGTATAACATGAGCACCTGACCGGAACAGAACCGGTGCAGGTCTATATCAACATGACCTGCTCAAGAAGATTCATGCAACGCGGTCGGCAGGTAGGCGCCCTCCAAACACGGCATCGATGTTGTCCAGCGCCCTGTAACCCATCGCGATGCGGGTCTCGAATGTAGCCGACCCAATGTGCGGAAGCATGAAGACGTTGTCGAGCGCCGATACGCCCGGATGGCCACCAGGTTCGTTGCGGAAAACGTCCAATCCGGCTGCGAACAGCTGCCCGGATTTCAGCGCGGCAATCAGCGCATCCTCATCGACAAGCGCGCCGCGAGCGGTGTTCACCAGAATGGCCCCTTTCGGCATGAGCGAAAGGCGCGCGGCGTTCATCAATCCGGTCGTTTCCGGCGTGGCGGGACAGTGCAGGGACAGGACGTCACAACTGGCGATCAGCGATTCCGGGCTGTCGTGGTAAAATGCACCCTTTGCCTGCGCCTCCGTCAGGGGCCGCCGGTTGTGATAGTGAATCTCCATCCCGAAGCCGCGTGCACGTTCAGCCACGACCAGCCCGACGCGCCCCATGCCCATCACACCGAAACGTTTTCCTGTGATCTGCTTGCCCACCATGAAGGACGGCGACCACGAATTCCAGCGACCCTCGCGCACCATCCGGTCACCCTCGGCGCCCCGGCGTGCCGCTCCCAGCATGCAAAGGATGGCGATTTCGGCGGTAGCATCGGACAGAACATCTGGTGTGTTGGTGACGATGATGCCACGCGCGGCGGCGGCGGCCAGATCGACGTGATCCACCCCCACCGAATGGTTTGCAATGACCTTCAGCCTGTCTGGCAAGGCAGCGATGACCTTGTCACTGAAGCGTTCCGAGTGGCAGGGGAGCACCGCATCGACGTCCTGACATGCCGCGATCAACGCCTCGGATGAGAATGTCCTGTCCTCCGGATTGAACACTGCATCGTAGTCGCGCGCGGCGCGCGTCTCGACCTCGGGCGACAGCTTTCGCGTGACGAGCAGCCTTGGCTTGCCTGACATGGGCGTTCTCCTTCGGTTTGGTGGCAGTTGCTTCAGCGCGCCAGCCCTGCGACGCGCTCGACGAACGCCCGGTCGTATGTGCGCCCGTCGATGGCCGCAATTGCCGCACGCACCTGGTCGGGATTGTTCAGCGACACCACCACCGAGGTGATCGCAGGATGCGATAGTGCGAACCGGATGGCAGCATCGCTCCACGATGCGATGTCAGGGCCGAGGTCGGTCTGGACGCGCACGAAAAGGTCGTAGTGCCTGTCCCATGCCGGATCGCGTTTTGGGTCGTCAGCTGAAAGACTGCTGCGGTTGGCGCGCTTGTCGGTGATGATCCCTTGCAAGTAGGGGCGCATGGAAAACGCGCCCAGTCCGCGTTCTGCGCAATCATCAAGGACGTCAAGCATCTCGGTTTCAAGAAAGTTCCAGAAGGCGATCAGCCCGTCAAAGGCACCCGAGGCAATCGCCGGTCTGGCGAAACCGACGGTATGCGGGAAAGTGATGACATAGCCCAGCTTGCCCTCCCGGCGCATTGCCTCGGCGGTCTCGGTCAACGCGGCGTTTGTCGCGTCCATGCGCGCGAGGCGATCTGGGTCTCCACGTTCGTCGTAGATGATGTCCTTCGCGACACCGCGCTGCAGGTGCTGGACGATGGCGATGCGTTCGGTCTTCAACTCGCGCAGGGCGGTTTCGACATGGGTGCGAAACTGGGCATCGCTGAAGCTCGGATCGGTGTAGTCGGGTGAGGGCACCTTGATGATGTGGTGCAGCTCGGCGCGTCGCGGGTGCTCGGCCAGGATGCGCTCCAGCGCCCAGCGGGTGCCGTATTCATAGCTGGAATGGATCGCGTTAACACCTGCGTCCAGCGCATCCAGCAGCGCACGACGACCCAGGTCCTCATCGTTCTTCGCTTGCGCGCCGTCCACGAAACGAAGGGCGCCGAAGGTGATTTCGGAAAATTCCAGATCGGTTTTCCCGAACTTGCGATAACGCATGGTTGTCCCTTTCGCTGGCCGGGAGCACCGTCTCCGGTGCCCCCGCCGTTTTGTCACTTGATGTTTTCGCGGGCCCATTTCTTGTGGACGGCCAGCGCCATCAGGCGGCGGTCGCGCCAGCGCTGCCGGTCCTTCAGGCCTTCGGCAGGCAGGATCGCGCGGCGGCGTTCTTCGATATGGTCGATCAGCGGCCCGGCCCATGGCACCAGATCGCGCTGCGTCTCGGCGATGGCCCGGTTCATCGGCTCGTAGCGTTCGGCATATTCGCGGATGCCGTTGGGCGCGTTCAGGTCACCCACCTCGAACGGCCCGATGAAGGACCAGCGCTGGCTGATCCCTTCGGACATGGCACGGTCCACGTCCTCGGGCGAGGCCACGCCCTGGGCCACAAGACGGAAGGATTCGTGCAGGATCGGTGCCTGAAGGCGGTTCATGATGAAACCGGTCACCTCCTTGTTCAGCGTGATGGGCGCCTGACCCATCGCCTCCAGCCGGTCGCGGGTCTTTTTCACGACCGCCTTGTCCGTCCAGGGGGCAGGCACCAGCTCCAGGATCGGCACAACATAGGGCGGGTTCGTCGGATGCACGATCATGCAGCGATGGCGCCCGGCAAGGTGCTCGGTGAACCTGCTTGCGACGATCGAGGAGGAGGATGAGGCCAGCACCACATCGTGCGGGCACAAAGCATCCAGCTTGCCAAAGATCTCCAGCTTCAGTTCCAGCGTTTCGGGCGCGTTCTCCTGCACATGGATCGCCCCCTCGACCGCCTCTTCGATGGTGTTTACGGCGCTGATCCGGCTGAGCACATCGGCGGCCGTCCGTCCGTTCAAGAGGCCCACCTCTTCAAGATCGGCGGCGGTCTCTGCAATCCGGGGCAGGGCCGCCTCGGCCACACCTGCAATTGGGTCGTAGAGCCGCACTTCATAACCACCGCGCGAAAAGCAAATCGCAAAAGCCCGGCCGATGATGCCCGAGCCGATCATGGCAACGCGTTCTGTCATGTCAAAACCTCCAGTCGTTCCGATTTTTCCGTCACGCCGCGCGTTCGGGATTTTCAATGAATTCGATCTTGTAGCCGGTCGGATCGACGGCAAACGCGATCCGGGTGCCGTTCTTCATCGTCTTTGGCAAAAGGGAAAACGGCACACCCCTTGCCGCCAGTTCGGCATGTTTTTCGTCGACGCTGGCCACGAAGAACGCAAGATGGCCGAAGGCATCGCCAAGCTGATAGTCGCGCCCGTCGTGATTGAACGTCAGCTCAATCTCCATCCCTGTCTTGGGATCTTTCAGGAACGCCAGCGTCGCATCCGCGCCGGGCAGTTCGAAGTGTTCAATCAGGTCAAGCCCTAGTGTATCGCGGTAGAACGCGATGGATTGGTCCATGTCCTTCACGCGGATCATGGTGTGGGCAAATCGCATGGGATTACTCCGTTTCAGGTTTCAGGCTTTGCCGACCCGAGGGTCAAGCAGGACGTAAAAGACATCAGCGATGAGGTTCAGCACCACATAGAGGGCCGCCACGAAACTGAGGCCGGCCGCCACAACGGGAATGTCCAGTTGCCGGATCGAGTCCATCAGCAGGCGTCCCATGCCGGGCCAGGCGAATACGCTTTCCACGACCATCGACCCGGCGATCAGGTTGCCGATCTGCAAGGCGGTGATCGTGACGTAAGGGATAAGCGCATTGCGCAGCGCATGGACATAAACCACCCGCGACACTGGCGCGCCCTTGGCCCGGGCGGTGCGGATGTAATCTTCGTTGATTACCTCGAGCATGGTCGAGCGCATCATCCGCGTGAGATAGGCCATGGGCAGCAACATCAGCGTGACCACCGGCAGGACCATGTGGCTGATCCGCTTGACCAACCCGCCATCGATTTCGCGTCCCGACGAGGGCAGCCAGCCCAGCACGTTGGAAAACAGCACGATCAGCATGATCCCGACCCAGAAATTCGGGGCGGCCTGACCGACGAGGGCTGTCACCCGTGCCGCATAATCGGCAGCAGAATTGCGGCGCAAAGCCGAGATGATCCCCGCCGGGATCGAGATGGCAATCGCCAGAAGCAGTGCCGGGATCGCGATTTCAGCCGATCTGCCAAGCCGTTCCCACAGCAGGGGCAGCACTTCCTGCTGATGCCTGTAGGAAACGCCAAAGTCGCCCTGAACGGCGCTGGTCATGAACTCGACATACTGCAGGATCAGGGGGCGGTTGAAGCCAAGCTGCTCGCGAAGCTGTTCGGCCTGTTCGACCGAGGCTTCGGCACCCGTGATCATCGTCACAGGATCGCCGATCACGAACATCAGGATGAAGGCGAGCGTCAGGGCGGCAAAAATGACGATCAACCCCTGGCCGGCTCTTTGCAGAAGAAACTTCATGACCCGCGCTCCTCTGGCGTTTCAGGTCCGGGTGGGCGCGATACGCCCACCCGGCAGTCGTGCTTTTCATCACTCGACGTAGATGGACGCCCAATCCTCGACCAACAGCGACGGATGCGGGGAATAGCCCTTGATCCGCTTGGTCACCGCATAGGCGGCAGGCAGGCGATAGAGGTAAACCCACGGCGGATCTTCGTAGAGGATTTCCTGCATCTTGTAGTTGATCTCTGTCCGACGCGCCAAATCGACGGTTTCGGTCAACTCACGATAGAGATCGAGGAAATCCTGCCGAACCCAATGGGTCGAGTTGGTCTTGCGTCCGTCATGGACGGCCCAGGAATCCGTCTCCGGCGTGTTTTCGGCAGCCGACCAACCATAACCCGCGACCGACAGGGTCCGCGCGCCCCAGCGTTCGCGCATCACTGCGGCTTCCAGCCTGCGAACCTCGCCGACCTCGACACCGATTGCGCCCCAGAACTGCGCGACAGCTTCCGAGAACTCGAACGCATCGGGGATCATCACGTCGATGGTGTCGATCTTGAACCCGTTCGGATAGCCCGCCTCAGCCAGCAGTGCTTTGGCGCGTTCGGGGTCATAGGGATAGGGCGACAGCGCCGGGTTTTCGTGCGGCGGATTGATCAGCGTCACGCTTTTCAGGCTTTTCTCACCAAACGCAAATGCGTCAATGATTGCGTCCCGGTCCACGGCAAGGTTCAGGGCGACGCGCACGCGCGGGTCCTGCAGGGCCGGATGAACGGTAAGGTTGTAAATGATCACGGCCCTTGCCGTTGTCGGCGCCACCACCAGCTTCAGGTTGTCATTGGACGACACGACATCCGCGAGGTCCGGCGTGATGCGCACGATGTCGGCGTTCCCGGCCATCACCTCGGAAAAGGCGGTGGACATTTCGGGGATCATCCGAACGACCAGCTCGTCGATGTTGCTTTTCTCGTCCCAGCCCCAGTAATCCGCGTTCTTGGTCAGGATCACGCGGTCATCACGGCGGAACTCCTTCAACTTGTAGGGGCCGGTTCCGACAGGCTGCACGATCGCCTCGTCCAGCGAGATGCTGGAATAATGCCCTGGCGCCAGGATGAAGGCACCGTTCCGCGACAGGCGCTGCGGCAGGATCGGGACGGGCGTCTTCGTCACGATTTCGACCGTGAAGTCGTCGATCACGTTGATGGCCGTGATCGGCACATCGCGGAACTTGTCCGAACTTGGGAAATCGGGCGCAAGGTGACGTTCGAGCGAAAACTTTACGGCTTCCGCGTTGAACGGCTCTCCGTTGTGGAACTTGACCCCCTGGCGCAACTTGAAGCGCCACGTCAGGTCATCCACGGGCGCCCATTCAGTGGCAAGTGCAGGATAGAGACCGCTCTTTCCAGTGCGCCCGTCGAAGTCGAAGATCAGAGGTTCGAACATCGCCTTCGACACATATTGTTCGGCAAAGACGATGTTGCGGGGCGGATCCCCGATGATGTCGATCCGCTCATTCACCACATAGGTGATCGACGTCTCGGCATGGCCCGGGCTGCTGCCCACCGCCAGTGCCATCCCGGCAATTGCCAGGGCTGACAGGAATAGTCTTCGCATGTTTTTCCTCCTCCAGATTGGTGACGTGCCCTGCTCGGTCTTTGCCGCGCTTATCGGGCCTTGCTGCGGGCGGCGTTGCCATCGCCCGTAAGAACTTCGAAACTCGGGCTGCCCCTCAGATCCGCACATCGAAGAAGTCGCGCACCCAGTCCCCCAGCAGATTGAAGGCGAGCACGGTCGCAGTGATCGCCAGACCCGGCCAGAGCGGTGCATAGAAATCGCGAAAGATGATGTCGCGGGCATCGGCCAACATGTTGCCCCAGGTCGGAATCGCGGGCGGCACGCCAAGACCGAAGAAGCTGAGCGCCGCCTCGTAGTAAATCGCCATTGCAAGCGAGAAACTGGCAACGACCAGCATCGAGGCGACAGTGTTCGGGAACACATGCCGAAAGATGATCCGCCACTTTCCCGCACCCAGCGCGCGGGCACCCTGCACGAATTCCAGTTGCTTGACCTTCAGCACTTCGGACCGCACCACCCGGGCATAGACCGCCCATTGTGTCAGCGCGATCACGATCACCAACTCGACCACTCCGGAGCCCAAAAGGGCCATCGCGATCAGGCCAAGCAAAAGGCTGGGGAAGGCCAGTTGCAGGTCGGCCAGCCGCATGATGATCGCATCGGCCCATTTTCCGAAGTATCCAGCAAGCAAACCGGCCATGACCCCGATAAGCCCGCCCAACAGCACCGAGGAAAACGCCACGATCAAGGTCATTCGGGCGCCATAGATCAGACGACTGAGGATATCGCGCCCCAGACCGTCGGTTCCGAGCAGGTAGGCAGGGTTGGTTTTGCCCGTTGCCGCGAAAGCGGGATACAGGCGCCGGTTCACAAGGCTCATCTCACCTGGGGCATGCGGTGAAATCCAATGGGCGAACGTCGCCACAATGACCAGACCGACAACCAGAGCCAGCGACACAAGCGCCACTTTCGACGCCAGCAGGCTGCCCAAGGCCCTTTGGGCGAGCGTTTGCCGTGAATGGGCAAGCGTCTGTTCGGCCGCACCGGCAAGGGGCGGAGGCACATCTGGCGCGCGGGTGTCGGGATGCAGAGTGGCATCTGTCATGGTTGCCCTCACTGGTTGATGCAGGCTTTGAAGTGGTCAACGCCGACCTGCTCCATCGGTGGCACGACATCTGCACATTGCGGCGAGGCAAGCGGGCAGCGGGTCCGGAACACACAGCCCGACGGCGGATTGATCGGGCTGGGAATGTCGCCCTGCAGGATGCGGCGGTTCTTTGCAGCCCCGGGCACCGGGTTCGGCACCGCGGACAGCAGAGCCTCGGTGTAGGGATGGCGTGGACGGGCATAGACCTGATCCGCCGGTCCCACCTCGACGATGCGGCCCAGATACATAACCGCGATCCGGTCCACGAGGTATTCGACCACGCCCAGATCATGGCTGATGAACAGCATGGTCAGGCCGAATTCCTCTCTGAGATCGGAGATCAGGTTGATCACCTGCGCCTGGATCGACACATCAAGCGCTGACACAGGCTCATCCGCCACGATGAAGGTCGGGTCCACGGCAAGGGCCCGCGCGATACCGATGCGCTGGCGCTGACCGCCCGAGAATTCATGCGGAAACCGCGAGGCATGTGCAGGGGACAGACCGACCCTGGACAAAAGATCCCCGATCCGCGCCTTACGTTCGCGCGGCGGATGCAACCCATGGATCACATAGGCCTCGTTGATCGCCTCGCCGACGGTCATGCGGGGGTTCAGGCTGGCATAGGGGTCCTGAAAGATGATCTGCATCTTGCGCCGCAGCACCCGCAGCGCATCGTCATCTGCGGCAGTCACATCCTCGCCGTCAAATACCACGCGGCCACCGGTCGGGTTGACCAGCCGGATCACGCTTCGCCCGAGTGTCGTCTTCCCTGACCCGCTTTCGCCCACCAGGCCCAGGATTTCTCCGCGCCGTATGTCAAGGTTCACGTCCTCGACAGCATGAACCGCCTTTTTCGTGAGGCCAAAGAACCCGCCGCGCAGGGGAAACCGGGTTTGCAGGGCGCGCAAAGACACCAGCGGCGTTCCAGGATCGCCCTTGCGGCTGATGGGTGCCTCCATGGTCGCTTCGGCCAGGGTCATGCGACATCCTCCCGGATCTCGTCGTATCGCGCACAGCGGACCCGGTGGCCGGGGCTGACTTCGATGATCGGCGGCACGTCGGTGTTGCACACCCCGTCGCGTCCGAACCGGCAACGGGGGTGGAAACTGCATCCCTGCGGCAATTTCAGCGGGTTGGGCACATTGCCGGGAATGGTATCCAGCCTGCGCGCCGACTTCCGTGCGAGCCGCGGATTGGAATTCAGCAAGCCCCGCGTGTAGGGCATGCGCGGGCGCAACAGCACCTCGGCGACCGGACCCTCCTCCACGACCCGACCGGAGTACATGACCACCACCCGGTCGGCCATCTCGGCCACCACGCCCAGATCATGCGTGATGAACAGAACGCTCATGCCCAGTTCGCGCTGCAACCGCTGGATGAGATCCAGGATTTGGGCCTGGATCGTCACGTCCAGTGCCGTGGTCGGCTCGTCGGCAATCAGCAGGCGTGGGTTGCAGGCCAGCGCCATGGCGATCATCGCCCGCTGGCGCATGCCTCCGGAAAGTTCGTGCGGGTAGTTCTTCAAACGCGCCCTGGGCTCGGGGATGCCGACAAGCTCTAGCATTTCCAGCGCGCGCGCCGTCGCCTGCCTGTTGGTCATGCCCATGTGTAGCCGCGCAGCCTCGGCGATCTGCGTGCCGACCATGTAAACCGGGTTTAGGCTGGTCATAGGCTCCTGGAAGATCATCGAGATCTCCCCTCCCCGCAACGCCCGCAGGTCGCGCTCGGGCATCTTGAGCATATCCCTGCCGTCATAGCTGATCGCGCCACCGGCAATGTGACGCTGACCGCCTGTCAGCAGCCCCATCACGGTCAGGCTCGTGACGGATTTGCCCGATCCACTCTCGCCAACAACCGCCAGCGTCTCGCCGGGGTTGATGTGAAAGCTCACGCCATCGACAGCCCTGACAATACCCAGCGCAGTCTTGAAGTGCACTTTCAGGTTGTCCACGCGCAGAAGTGGATCGGTTCCGGTGCGCTTTCCCTCTGATGCCACATGCTCCACCGTCAAGAACCCCAACGAACAGGACTTGCGGGTCGCCGATGACCGCAGGTTGTTTTTTGTCCATCGGGTTTGAGGACGAGACGTGACCACCGGCAAACGGTTCCTGAGCGGTATGGCCGGGCGGCCCGCTCAAAGACAACTGCAGTCCGCAACATACGTGCCCCAACACCATCGCCCCAGCGATGGAACATCCCTGCCGTCACTCGAAGTCCTCCCTTGGGTCGGGCGGTCTGCGCCGCGGCACGGTGTTCCCATGCCTACCCGTTACCTGGGTGTCATCGAAGCATCTCGGCACGCGTCGAGCAATGTCCGGTTTTTCGACAGCTCGCGATGAAACTGTCGGAAAATCGGACAGTTTCATGGGCCGTATCAATACTTGCGATTCGTTTGGGGCGCATTAGACTCGCGGACAGGAGGACAAAACATGTCTGTGCAGAAGCGCCTGTTTCCGCCATCGGAAAGGTCGGGTCTGGTGCGGGCGCGAGCACGGCTCGAAAACAGAAGGGTTGTCGAAGGCACGTTTCTGAGCGATCCCGTGGCGCTCAGTTGGCAACGTTGCGTCGATGCGCAGATGGATCCACTGGATCAGCCAGACAACCTCGTGGTTGATGCCGGCAAGATGGGGCGGCTTTTGCGCCAGCACAGCGTCTTGCGCGCCCTCGCACGGCCAGAACTGGAACAACTGTTCCGGCAGGTGACCGGCTCCAACTACATGCTGGCGCTTGGGACGCCTGATGGAATCATCACAGACATACTCGCCGACACGTCATTTCTCGAAACCAAGGCAAGCAAGACGGTGGTTGAAGGGTCGATCTGGACCGAAGCTTTGCGCGGCACCAACGGCATGGGCCTTGCCATCATGGACCGGGCACCCCGCAGCGTCTGGCGGGGAGAGCACTTTTTTCGCGAACAGGGGCATGTGTCCTGTATTTCGGTTCCAATCTTCGACAGTGGTGGCGATATCGCTGGCGTGCTTGATGCGTCCACCGCAAGCGAGGACTGGCATGCCCACACGATGGCACTGCTGGCGTTGTCGGCGTCCAACATCGAGGCAGGGCTGTTTCACTATGAGCAGCAGGCCCATACCATCCTGCGTGTGCATCCGCGGCCTGAATACCTTCCAACCCTGAGTGCGGGACTCGTCGCGATCGATCCGGATGGTGTGGTTGTTGCCGTTTCGATGCGAGGGCGTGATTTCCTGCGGATCGACAGTGACAAGACTCCCGAGTTTCTGGACGATATACTTGCGGATGCGGTTGGCGTGGTGATCGGAAATCTGATGCGTTCAGGCCGTGCAGCCTGTGCCCTGCGTCAGGGTGGTACGGTCTGGATTTCCAGCGATCACCTTCGCCTTCAGCAGGTTTACGGTTTTCATGCGGCATTGGCAGATCAGAAGCCTTCGGTCGCTGCGGGCCGCGATGTCTCGCGACCGATAAAAGCCTCGCCGAGCTTATCCGATGGCGGGTTCGTGGCCACTGATCTCCGTATCCGTGCCCAGATGGAAACGCTGGAGCGCGTTGTCCGACGGAGGGTGCCTGTCCAGATCATCGGCGAAAGCGGCACGGGACGAGAATCGGTCGCGCGGTTTGCCCATGCCCGGTCCGGGCGCGCGGGGCCGTTCGTGGCGGTGAACTGTGCGGCCCTGTCGCGTGACACCTGTGCCGCTGAACTGTTTGGACAGGTGGATCGGATGACGCGTGTAGACCCGCCCGGACTTTTGGGATCCGCCCAGAATGGCACACTTTTCCTGGAGGACGCCGACCTCCTTCCGACTGCGGCACATGCTGACCTGAACCGTTTCTTGGACACCGGCGAGGTGCGCCCGATTGGCGGCGCAGCAACTGTCACGCTGGATGTTCAGGTCATTTCGGCGATCACGTCACCGGGCAGTCTGTCGAAGAAACATACCCGAGACGTGGTCGCCAGCCGTCGGGGAAGGGGCCTTTTCCTCCTGAATGCATTCGCCATCATGCTTCCCGCGTTGCGCGAACGAACCGATATCCGTGATATCGCACGGTCGCTTCTGGCGCAGATGGCAGTCGGTGTTGAGATTACTTCTGACGCGATGCGTGCCCTCTGTACCCACGAATGGCCCGGGAACATCCGTGAAATGCGGACCTCGCTGAACGTCGCGATTGCAATTTGTGATGACAACCAGATCCGGCCGCAGGACATCCTGCGTGCGCTTCCCGGGCATCCTGCCGCAAGCGATTTGGATCATGTGTCGGGTCAATGCAGACCATCGGCCTGTTGCGCCTGTCGCGACAGCTCGCTCCGCCGCAACAGGTGCATTCAGATGCGCGAAACTTATCTGGCGCAAAGAAAGAACGCATCGCGGACTGCACGCGTGCTGGGAATATCTCGAAGCACGCTGCATGAACATATCCGGGGTTTGCGCGGTGATTGAGAACTTTAGGCTCCGGACTTCGGTAACGGGGTCGGCCCGGTCAAGCGGATTTGCGCATGCGACTTGCGCCGCCGAGCCGCAGTCGCGTTCTGTGAACGATTGATCTGCTTCCCTGTGCGGTAGCCTTCGTCTGAGAGCGACCCGGGTGCATGCTTCGGTCCGTGGTCAGCGCAATGGCCGCCAACATGATGCTGGTTCAATTCAATTCCGACGTGCCCTTCTCATTGGCGTGCTCGATGCGATCGGCATCAGTCCTGAGCACGGCATCACCGGAACCGCGTCCCGTGGGGACCTCGAAGGCCCGCGATCAGACGGACAGCAGTCTGGAACCTGTATCTTCAGCCGGCATGGCGCACCGGAATATCGAAGCGGAAGTCGATGTCATCCTTCCACATGCGGTGCCGGATCACGGCGATGCTGTCAATCGGCGCGCAAAACTGACCCCCCTATCGGCACCCAAATTTGACCCCCTTTACGGTGTCGAGATCAGGCAAACCGACCCAGAATGCCTTCATCGAAAGCTTCAACGGTCGCCTGCACGATGAACTGTTGAACGAGACCCTGTTCCCGTCATTGCACCACGCCCGTGTCACACTGGCCGCCTGGCGCAAGGACTATAACACCGAACGCCCCCATTCCCGGTTTTGCTGGCAAACGCCCGCCGAGTTCGCACAGACCTTTGCCCCGCAATAGGGCCTGACGCTGCGCGATCTGCAAAGCTCCGCGCCAGCCACCGTCGCCCAACCCGCCCAAATGGGCAAAACTAAAACTCGGAGTCTCGCTCACGCTGGATAAAAGTTGGGGGCAACGTCAAAACCTCGCACTTTCGGCCTGATCTGTTAGACTTGGGCATCCCTGCAAGGAGCCCTTCCGATGCTGAAACAGCCCGCCTTTCCTGGCCGTCCTGATGCGATGAAGAAGAAAGTCACGTGGCGCGCGCAGTTTTTGGCGGAGACGGACGAGGTGGTGCATTGGGGGCCGGTGATGGCACGCATCGCGCCGCACTACCCCAAGGTCAGGCCGAAGGGCGGGCGCCCGCAGATGCCGCTGGAAACGATGCTGCGGGTGTATTTTCTGCAGAACTGGTATGCGCTGAGCGACCCAATGGCCGAGGAGACGCTGTAGTACAGCGAGGCCATGCGCCGCTTTGCCCGGATCGAGCTGGGCGACGACCGCATCCCCGACGAGACCACGATCCTGAACTTCCGGCATCTGCTGGAGCGGCACGGGCTGACCGAAGCGATCTTCGCCGACGTCAACGCGCATCTGGCCGACAAGGGCATCACGCTGCGTTCGGGCGCCCTTTTGGACGCGACGATCATCGACGCGCCGTCGTGCACCAAGAACAAGGCCAAGGCCCGCGACCCCGAGATGTCATCCACCAAAAAAGGCAACGACTGGTATTTCGGCATGAAGGCACACATCGGCGTGGATGCCGACAGCGGCGTGACCCACAGACTGGAGACCCTGACGGCGAAACTGCATGACAGTCAGGTCTGGGACGCATTGCTGCACGGGGAAGAAACCTCGGTTTGGGCCGACAAGGGCTATGTCAGCGCCGAGCGCGAGGACGCGTTCCGGGGACCGGGCAAGGTCTGGGGTGTCATGCGCAAGGCCCCGAAGGGCAGCCCGCTGCACCCGATTGACGCACAGATCAACCGCATCATCGCCATGGTTCGGGCAAAGGTCGAGCATCCGTTCCGCGTCATCAAGCGTCAGTTCGGCCACGTGAAGACCCGCTACCGCGGCCTCGCCAAGAACCGCGCCCAGCTCTTCACGCAGTTCGCGCTCGGCAACCTGTTCCTGGTGCGACGGAGGCTTGCGGCATGAGGACGAGTCTGTCCGAAAACCGGGAAACCGCCCCTAGGGCGGAGCCGAAAGCGCGATGCCCGGCCACAAAAGCTCGCCCTGCTGCCGCAGAAGCGATCAGGCTGCCATTTCGGCGCAGCCGAACGCGTTGATCAGATATTCCTCTACCACACGGCAACCTGTTTTTTGCAGTTTCGGAGTTTGCCGGCGGTCGGTTTCGGCGCCGAAGCCGACCCAGTCTCACATGCAGTCTCCGGATGGATACCTGCAAGGTCTACAGCCTTGATCCGCCACCGTGGTGCCGTCCCACAAGTCTGCGGGCAGCCTTAACCCTTAACCGCCCCCGCCGTCATGCCGCTGACGATGTAGCGGTTGGCCGTGAGCGCGAAGAGGATCACGGGGGCGATAACCAGCACCGCGTAGGCGGCGATCACGCCGTATTCCGCCCCTGCCTCTGCGCCGCCCAGAAAGCGGGTGATCCCCACGGTCAGGGGCTGTGCGTCGTTGCCAGCGAGGAACAGCGCGAACAGGTATTCGTTCCAGGAGATGATGAACACGAGGATCGCCAGCGCGATCACCCCGGACCGCACGACCGGCAGAGAGACGTTCCAGAACAGATGCCAGGGCGAGCAGCCATCGACGATGCCAGCCTCTTCCAGTTCATGCGGAACTGTGTCGAAAAAGCCGACCAGCATCCAGGTCGCAAAGGGAATGTGGATCGACAGATGCGCCAGCAGAAGGCCGGTGCGCGACCCCGACAGGCCGAGGTTCACGAAGATTAGAAACAGCGGCAGCGCCAGCACCACATAGGGAATGAACCGCATGGCCAGCACGCCGAAAGACACCGCCGACCGCGCGCGCCCGGAAATCTTCGTCAGCCCATAGGCGAGCGGCACGCAGACGACCAATGTGATTACTACCGCAGAGGCCGAGATGATCACCGAATTGGTGAAGAAGAACCAGAAATCGCCGCGCGTGAAGGCCTGGGTGAAGTTCTCCAGCGTGAAATCGCGAAAGGTCAGGAGGTCCAGCGGGCTGCGGAACAGCGCGGTGCGGTTCAGGCTGGCCGCCAGAAGCATCACGGGCGGCATCAGCGAGATCACCAGCCAGACCGACAACAGCCCATGGACGATCCAGGTGGCCCCCCGTTTGCGCAGTCTTGCGGAAAGCACGCTCATTCCTTCTCCCCCATCGTGCGGCGATAGACGGTGATGTAGAGCCAGGCCACCACCGCCATGATCAGGAACATCGAGATGGCGATGGTGTTGGCCATCCCCATGTCCTGGTTGGCGATGCCGCGGTTGTAGGCAAAGATCGACATCACCGTGGTCGCCCGCCCCGGCCCGCCCCCGGTCAGCGCCCAGATCATGTCGAATTCGCGAAAGGCGGATGTGATGATGATGATCGACACGAACAGGATATGCGGGCGCAGGATCGGCAGCACGATATACCACAGCGCCTGGAAGGGCCCCGCGCCATCGACGCGCCCCGCCTCGTGCAACTCATCCGGGATGGTGGTCAACGCGGCATAGAACACCAGCACCGCCAGCGGGATCAGGTGCCACGAATTGGTGATGATCGTGGCATAAAGCGCCGTGTTGCGTTCCAGCAGCCAATAGGGGGAGCCACCCCCGAAGAACCCGGAGATCTGGTTGACCACGCCGAATTCCTGCTGCCAGATGAAGAACCGCCAGGCGATGCCGCCCACCACGGGCGTCATCACGAAGGGGATCAGGAACAGCGCCATCCACATCGGGCGCAGCTTCACCTGCCGCGCGTTCAGAAGGAACGCGATCAGGATGCCAAGGCCCACCGACAAGACCACGCAGCCGACCGTGAAGATGCCGGTGATCCGCAGCGCGTTGACGAACAACGGATCCTCGAACGCCTTCCAGTAGTTCGCAAGGCCCACGAAGGTCTGGTTGTTGAAATCGTAAAGGAACACCCGGTGCAGCGAATAGCGCAGGCCCATCAGCAGCGGTGTGCCCACCACCGCCACCATCAGGATCAGCCCCGGCAGGATGAACCACCAGCCCCGTGTGAATTTCGCCCGTCTGCTGGACATGGCTTTACCCCCTGCGGAACGGCCCCCGCGCCGTGTGGGGCGCGGGGGGGAACGCTTATTTTAGGTAGCCTGCGGCCTTGAACGCCTCGGTCATGCTTCCGACCCAGCGGGTCTGTGCCTGCTCCGGCGAAAGGTCGCCAGAAAACACGTCGGTGATGAACTCGGTCGTGCCGTTCCACATCACCGAGCCGTATTCGGGGATGCCCTGACGGATGAACACCTGTTGCAGGGTCTTTTCATAGGCTGGCAGGAAGCTGGCGTAGTAGGGCTTCAGGCCGCGCAGTTCCGCGCTGGCGAAGTGGCCGGAGGTTGAGAACTGGCCCGACTGCTTTCCCCATTCGACCTCTTGGTCCTGAAGCATCCATTTCAGGAACTTGAACGCCTCTTCCTTGTTCGGGGTGTCGAACACGAAGACGCCGCCTCCGCCCAGGAACGGCACGCCCTGCTCATAGCCTTTCAGGTTGCCTTCCCATTTCGGGAGTGCGGCGTAAAGCGTGTTGCCCGCAGCCTTGCCACCCTCGGCCTCGACCGTGCCCAGGCCCTGCGGCCACATCACGGCGGTGGCCAGATGCCCGTCGCGGAACATCTCCAGCCCTTCGAGGAATCCCCAGTTCTGCGCCTCGCGCGGGGCGGTGGTTTTCGCCATGTGGGTGAACCATGCGGCGGTTTCCAGCAGCGCCGGGTTGTCGATGTCGGGTTTGAAATCGGCACCCCAGCCCGACAGGCCCGCGGAATAGAGCACCACGATATAGCTGCGGGTGATGCCGGCACCGGCCCCCAGCGCATCGGCCCAGCCGTATAGCGGGCGCTCCAGCGGGGCCCCCGCGGCCATCGCCCCGGCGGGGCGGGTAAAGAACTCGGCCACATCGCGCCACTCGGCGAAGGTCGCGGGCACAGTCAGGTCACGGCCATACTTGGCCTTGAACGCGGCCTGTTCGTCAGGATGCTCGAACAGATCCTTCCGCGCGATCATCATCGGTGCGGCGGGGGTTGTGGGCACCGCGATAATCTCGCCCGGGCGGGCGTCGGATTTCATGTGGCTGTCAATGATCAGCGGCGGATACTTGTTGATGTCAAAGCCGGTGGCGGCGATCAGCGGGGTCAGGTCCACCACGTGATCCTTGAAGGTGCCGAACCAGCCGGGGCTGTGATAGCCAAGGTCCCAGCGGCCGGTCTTGCCGATCGCCTCGATCGACATCTGGTCGCGCAACTGGTTGGGCGGCAGGATCTCGCCGATCACCTTGACGCCGGTCTCGGCCTCGTATTTCGGCGCGAAGTAGTTGACCACGGCGTCGGCCTCGGCGCCGGGATGCAGCGCCCAGCGGATGGTGGTCTGCTGGGCCATGGCGACGGTGGTCATGGCAAGGCCAAAGCCAAGGGCAAGGCCCCCGGCCATGGTGGCGCGTCTGGTCGGTCCGGTCATTTGGTTCCTCCTCTGGGTGGTCAGTCGGTCCGGCCGTTCAGTTCAGCCGGTTCTGGGTTTTCGGGTCGAACAGGTGCATCCGGCCCGGCACGGGGGCCACGGCAATCGCCTGTCCCGGTGAAAGGTTGTGGCGGTCGCGGAACACTGCGGCGACCGGCTGTCCGGCCAGGATCGCGCCCACATGCAATTCCGCGCCGGTGGGTTCCACCAGCGTCACCTTGGTGCGCAGGCCGTGGTCTGCCATCACCAGTTCCTCGGGGCGCAGGCCGACGATGACCTCTGCCCCTTCGACAAGGCTTGCGCCATCATTGGCCGCCAGCATCTGCCCGTCCGCAAGCCGCAGCGCGCCGCCCGACACGGTGGCCGGAAAGAAGTTCATCGACGGCGATCCGATGAAGCCTGCTACGAACAGGTTGGCCGGCCGGTCGTAAAGCTCCAGCGGGGCGCCTGCCTGTTTCACCACGCCGTCGTGCATCACCACGATGATATCGGCCATCGTCATCGCCTCGATCTGGTCATGGGTGACATAGACGGTGGTGACCTTCAGCCTCTGGTGCAACTGCTTGATCTCGGCGCGCATCTGCACGCGCAGCTTGGCGTCGAGGTTCGACAGCGGTTCGTCGAACAGGAACACCTGCGGGTTGCGCACGATGGCGCGGCCCATGGCAACACGCTGGCGTTGGCCGCCCGACAACTGGCGCGGATAGCGGTCCAGCAGCGGGGTCAGGTTCAAGATTTCAGCGGCACGGTTCACGCGGGATGCAATCTCGGCCTTGTCCACGCGCGACAGTTTCAGCGCAAAGCCCATGTTCTGCGCCACCGTCATATGGGGGTAAAGGCCGTAGTTCTGGAACACCATCGCGATGTCGCGATCCTTAGGGGCCATGTCGTTGACTTCGGTCCCGCCGATCAGGATCTGGCCGCCGGTCACATCCTCAAGCCCCGCGATGATGCGCAGCAGGGTCGATTTTCCGCAGCCCGACGGACCCACAAGCACCACAAAGGCACCATCCGCAATCTCAACGTCGATCCCGTGGATCACGCGGGTTTCCCCAAACGTCTTTTCGACGTTGCGAATGCTGACACCTGCCATGCGTGGCTTCCCCCCCCGAGAATGGCCGGAAAGTTGACCTGTTAGCGCCAACGAGTCAAGTTAAATCACAGAAGTTGACAAAAAGGGCGGTCAAGGCTCAGATGACCGGGGACACCGCAGGAAGCCAACCGGATGCCGCGCCGCAAGGATCACTTCGCCACCACCGCCGACCAGCGCGCGCGCGGCGCCGGCCCCGCGACGATGCGGCTGCACAACGAGCGGCTCTTGCTTGGCATGTTGCACAGCGCTGGCCAACTCAGCGCGGCTGACCTGTCGCGGCTGACCGGGCTGTCGGCACAGGCGGTCTCGGTGATCTTGCGCAATCTCGACGAGGCGGGGCTGATCCTGCGCGGCGCCCCCCTGCGCGGAAAGATCGGCCAGCCGTCGGTGCCCCTGACGATCAATCCCGATGGGGCCTTTGTTTTGGGTGCCAAGGTGGGGCGGCGCAGTGCGGAAATCGTTCTTGTCGGGCTGGATGGCCGGGTTCGGGCGCATCGCTGGCGGCCCTATGGGAGGCCCGATCCGACGGATGTCCTGATCTGGCTGGAGGCGACCGCGCGCGAATTGGCCGCCACTGTCCCCAGGGTTGCCGGGATCGGGGTGGCCCTTCCCTTCCGATTGTGGGACTGGGCCGAAGAGGCACAGGACGGTCATGCGGTGCTGGAGGGGTGGCGCAGCCTTGATCTGTCAGCAGCGCTTTCGGCGCTGCCCTTCCTGGTGTCCGTGGTCAACGACGGCTCGGCGGCCTGCGCGGCAGAGATGACCTTCGGCGCACTGCCCCACGGGGACGATGTGATCTACCTGTTCCTGGGCACGTTCATCGGCGGCGGCCTTGCACAACGGGGTCGCCTGGTGCTCGGGCCGACGGGGAACGCGGGGGCTTTCGGGTCGGTGCTGGTGCAGGGGGGGGCGGACAAACCCCGGCAACTGATCGAGGTCGCCTCGCTTATCGGGCTGGAACGCGCGTTGCAGGGCAGGGGCGAGGATCCGCGCCGGTTCCGGATGCAGCAGATGGCCTGGAACATGGCCGACCCCTTTCTGGACGACTGGCTTTCGCAGGCGGCGCGGGGGATTGCAGAGGCGCTGATCTCCATCGCCGCCACCACCGGGGCGCCTTTGGCGATCATCGACGGCGCTATGCCGCCCGCGGTGCTCGACACCCTGATTGCCCGGGTTCAGGCCGTCATTGCGCACCTGCCGCAGGCGGGGATTGACGCACCCGGCCTGCGGCGCGGAACGCTGGGCGCGCGGGCACCGGCGCTTGGCGCCGCCGCGCTGATCCTGAACGAACGCTTCCTGGCCTGGCCTGCGGAGTTGCGGCGTCTTGACCGGCATCGCCCGGGATTGTCCGATCCCGCGACTTCGACCCGCTGAGCCGCGATCAGGGCCGCCCGCGCAACCCCGTCACCGACCCAGGCGCAACCGCCGTCACGCCATCCCCTCATCCGGCGTCCAGTCCCGCCCTTGCATCATCACCGCCCCACCGATGCGCGCCCCATCCGCGCCGAAAAGATGCAACCGGGCCCCCTCGCGCAGACAGACCTTCGCCATCGCCCCCTCTGGCAGGCTCACGGAGGTTTCGCGGCGCAGCACGCGGCGCAGATCATCCCCGATCTCGATGTTGTAAAGCGTTTCCGACCCCAGCGGCTCGGCCGTGATGCAGCGGCCTTGCCCGACCTGCATACCTTCCCCCGCGATATCCAGATCCTCCGGCCGGATGCCTGCGGTGATCGGGCCACCGGGCAAACGCGCCATCAGCGCGTCGGCCCCGCTGCCCGTCAGGTGCAATGACCAGTCCCGCCCCGCCAAGCGCAGCCCGCCCTCCGCCGCCTGCGCCGTGCCCGCAAACAGGTTCATGCCGGGGCTGCCGATGGTTTGCGCCACATGCAGGCTGGCGGGGGTCAGATAGACCTGCGCGGGCGTGCCCATCTGCGCGACCAGCCCGCCCGCCATGACCACGATGCGGTCGCCCATCGTCATCGCCTCGACCTGGTCATGGGTGACATAGAGCGCGGTGGACCCCACCCGGCGCTGGATGCGCTTCAACTCGGTCCGCATCACCACGCGCAGGCGGGCGTCGAGGTTCGACAGCGGTTCATCGAGGAGCAGCACATCGGGGTTGCGCACGATGGCACGGCCCAGGCTCACGCGCTGCTGCTGGCCACCGGACAACCCGTCCGGCGTCTTGTCCAGATGCGCCGACAGTTCCAGCATCTCGGCCACCTCGGCCACGCGGCGCTTGATCTCGTCGGTGCCGGTGCCCTGCGATTCCAGCGGAAAGGCGATGTTCTGGAACGCGGTCTTGTGCGGGTAGAGCGCGAAGTTCTGGAACACCAGCGCCACGCCGCGTTTCGACGGGTGGATATCGTTCACCACCCGGTCGCCCACCCGGATCTCGCCCCGGCTGATGCGCTCCAGCCCCGCGACCATCCGCAGCGTCGTGGTCTTGCCGCAGCCCGAGGCACCCACCAGCACCATCAACTCGCCAGGCTCGATGCGGAAATCGATGCCGCGCACGGCATGCACGTCGCCCGGATAGGTTTTCCACAACTGTCGCGCCTCGACCGCCAGCGTCATTCCGCCCTATCCTTTCGATCCGCTGAGTGCGACGCCGCGCACGAAATGCTTTTGCCCAATGGCGAACATCAGGACCAAGGGCAGAATGGAAATCAGCACCGCCGCCATCAAGAGGTTCCAGCGCACCGTCTCCTGATCGGAGAAATCGGCGAGTGCGGTCTGGATCACCTTCATGTCGGCGGTCGATGTCATCACCAAGGGCACGAGGAACTCGTTCCAGACGGCGGTGAAGTTGAACATGGCGATCACCGCGAGGGCAGGGCGGGCGAGGGGCAGGTAGATCTTCCAGAAGATCGCGAATTCATGCGCGCCGTCCATCCGCGCGGCCTCCACGAGGTTGTCGGGCAGCATCCGCATGAATTCGCGCATCAGGTAGGTGCCATAGGCGGTGGCGAGGAACGGCAGGATGATTGACGGATAGCTGTTCAGGATGCCGAACCCCCCCTGACCCCAGATGTCATTTCCCCCCGCCAGCGGAAAGTTGCGGAACATGATGAAGAGGGGGATGATCGTGACATGCACCGGCACCATCAAGGTCGCCAGCAGCAAGACGAACATCGTGTTGCGCCCCGGAAAGCGCATCTTGGCAAAAGCATAGCCCGCCAGCCCGTCGATCAGCACGATGCCGAGTGTCGAGAGGCTGGCGACAACAAAGGTGTTCCACATCGCGCGGGCAAAGTTGCTGACGGAAAAAACCTCGGTGAAGTTGCCCCATTGGATCGTGTCGGGCACCAGCACGGGCGGCCAGGCAAAAACCTCGGCCGGGCCGGACAGGGCAAGAACCAGGATCATCAGGAAGGGGGCCAGGATGATGCCGCCAAGTGCTGTCAGCGCCAGATAGATCAGCGCGCGGCGCGTGGCGCGGCGGGCGGGGGGGGAATAGTCAAGATCGGTCATGCGGCCCCCTTCCTGCGTCGCCCCAGTTGGCCCGACCACCACAACAGGACCAGCGACAGCCCCATGATCGCGAGGAACAGCACCACCGCCACCGCCGCCGCGTAGCCCATGGCAAAGGACTGGAACGCCTGGTTGTAGGAAAACAGCACCGCCGTCGTGGTGGACCGCCCCGGCCCGCCCCCGGTCAGCACCACCACCTGATCGAACACCTGAAGGTTGAAGATCACGGCGGTCACGATCACGAACATCGTCGTGGGCATCAGGATCGGCAGCGTGATCTGGCGGAATGTGCGCCAGGCGCTTGCGCCGTCCATCATCGCCGCCTCGCGCAGATGCGCGGGCACGCCTTGCAGGCCGGCCAGGAAGATCACCACCGAATAGCCCATCTGCCGCCAGATCCCGATGCCGATCAGCACCGGCAGCGCCTGCCCGCCGTCCGACAGGAAACCCTGCCTGTTGATGCCAAAGACGCTGAGCACATAGTTCATCGGCCCGAAGGCCGGATTCATGATGTAAAGCCACGCCACCCCGACCGCGACCCAGCTTGCCACCTGCGGCATGTAGAATACCGTGCGGAAAAGGCCCATCCCGCGCAACTTGGTGTCCAGCATCACCGCCACGGCCAGCGACAGCAGGGTGGCGGGCACCACCGTGCCGACGGTGTAGATCAGCGTCACGCGAAACGCGCCCATCGCGCGGGCGTCGTTGAACAGGCGCACGTAATTGTCGAACCCGATGAACCGGGGCGGCTGCAAAAGCGAGTATTGCGTCAGGCTCAGGTAGCCGCCGTAGATCAGCGGCGCGATCTTCAGCGCGGTGAACAGCGCCATCACAGGCAGCACCAGGATCAGGCCCCACCGCGCCTCGGCCGGCGTCACCCAGTCGCCGCCGAACCACGTCCGTTTCGGTTTGCTCATGTCGGCCCCCGCAGACAGGGCGCGCGAGGGATGCCCCGCGCGCCCCTGCCGATCAGTTGAAGCCGATGCCGGACCGGTCGATGATCTCGGCCTGGATCTCGGCCGCCGCCCCGTCCATGGCCTTCTGCGGGTCCATCCCGTTCAGCATCAGCTCATCCAGCCAGACGTTCAGGATGCCCTCATATTCCGAAAAGTTCGGATGCTTCGGATCGGGCCGCCCGCCTGCAAGTGCCAGCGCCAGATACCGCTGCGCCAGCGGGTTGCCCGCCAGATAGGGATGCCCCTCGGGCAGGATCGCGCCGGGGATCGACCCGCCAAGACCGGCAAGCTGCACGATGTTGTCCGGCGTCACGATCAGGAATTGCAGCAGCTTCGCCGCCGCCTCCTTGTTCTTCGACGCCGAGGTGATGGCAATGACGTTTGCCCCAAGTCCTGCCCCCGCCATCTCGGGCGTGCCTTGCGGCCCGGGCGGCACCAGGCCCAGGCCCGCATATTGCAGCATGTCGGGGAAATCCTTCTGCCAGTTGCGGAAGGCAAAGTTGTTATAGACCATCGCCGTCTTGCCCTGGCCCAGCCCCACATTGTCGGCCTCGATCGACCGCGGCACATCGCAGCACTGCACCAGCTTTTGCAGGAAGGCCGCGGCCTCGACCGCCTGCGGCGAATTCATCGTGGCGGTCTTGCCGTCCTCCGAGAACATCGCGCCGCCATTGGCCTCGACCAGACGGGTAAACATGTTCGAGCGGTTGAAGGGGAAGCTGGAGGAATAGAACCCCAGCTGCGTGATCGCGCCCGCGCTGTCCTTCACGGTGGCACCTTCCGCCCAAGCCAGCCATTGATCCCAGCTTTCCGGGGCCTTGGACGCATCGTTGCCGCCTGCCTCGATCAGGTCGGTGCGCCAGGACAGGCCATTGGCCGAAAACCAGCTGGGCAGCATCGACCAGGTGCCGTTCCACGAGGTCAGATCGACGGTGGCGGGCACGAAATCGGCGGGGTTGAAGAACTGCGAGTGGTCAGCCAGGAGTCCGCGCTCGGCAAATCCTGCCACGAGATTGGAAAAGCCGAAGATGATGTCGGGCAGCGTGCCACCGGCTGCCGCCGTGGCAATCTGCTGCTGATAGGCCGACCAGGCGGTGATTTCCCAATCAACCTTGATGCCGGGGTTTGCGGCCTCGAACTCCGGGATCAGGCGTTCAAGCACCGCGCCATGTGCCTCGGGCGTCCCATTGAACCACATTCGGATGGTCGTGTCCTGCGCATGGCCGGCGCCAGGCAGAAGGACGGTGGCGATGGCAACAAGAGTGGTCAGGCCGAGGCCGCAGCGCGTGGGTTGGGTCATGTGTCGCTCCTTGTTTGGTGCTGAATAGCTTGCTCCGGGTGGAAAGTTCATCTTCTATCGTTCCGGTTTGCGGTGTCTCTGGCAACCCATCAATGCGTTGTCCCACGAAAAGACGGAGATACCCCATGGAAATCACGCCCAGTCATCCTGCAATTTCATCAATCAGAATGACCTGCCCCCCGGAAGTTCCCTCGCTGTGATGTAGGGTCTGCCCAACCTGAGAAGGAGCATACGACATGAGGAAGAGCCGTTTCACCGACGCGCAGATTATCGGGATGATCAAGGAGCAGGAGGCCGGGCTGCCGATGTCTGAGCTGTGCGGCAAGCATGGGCTGAGCCCTGCGACGTTCTACAAGCTGAAAGCCAAGTATGGCGGGATGGACTTGTCCGACGCCAAGCGGGCAAAGCAGCTCGAGGTCGAGAACGCCAGGCTGAAGCGTCTGGTGGCGGATGTGATGCTGGACGATGTGGTGCTGAAAGACCTGCTGGGAAAGCCCTGACGTCGAGCCATCGTGCGCCATTGGTTCGAGCACAATGGCGAGGGATGCAACGGCGGGGCGCGGTGATGCGGGCGATGAAGGGTCATCCGATCTCTCAGCGCCGGGCCTGCGTCCTGATCGGTGTCGGTCCCAAGACCGTGCGGCGCCAGCATCCACCCGACAATCCCGAGGTCCGTCTGGACATGAACACGACCGCCGAGAAGCGGCGCCGGTTTGGCTATCGGCGCATCGGCGTCATGTTGGAGCGTAACGGCATGGTGTTGAACGAGAAGATGCTCTACCGGATTTGCCGGGAAGAGGGTCTGTCGGTGCGCCGCCGTCGTGGTCGCAAACGGGCGCGCGGCAGCCGCACACCGATGCCAGTGCCACTGCGCGCGAACCCGCGCTGGTCGCTGGGCTTTCTGTCCGACACCTTCGGGGCCTGCCGGAAGTTCGCTCGCCATTGTTCTTGAACCAATGGCGCACAATGGCTCGCCCTCGCGATCCATGACGACTGCTGCCGCGAGAACCTCTGCCTGGTCGCCGATACCGGCATCTCGGGGGCCAGAGTGGCGCGAGAACTGGATGGGTCGTGTCGCGAATGCTGTAGAAATTCCTTGGCGGCGCGCTCCGGGCATCTGAAGGTTCGTGTTCTCAGGCGGCGAGGTCAAGGGGCATCGGTTCGATGGGCTGAGAGAGGGTCTCCCATCCATCGACCTTGCGCATCTGGATCTGGCCGGAGGCCAGCATCGCCCAGAGCAGCATCGGCACGGTTTTGGCGCAGGGCAGCACGGTTTGGGTCTTGATGCGGCGGCGGAACTCCTCGTTCAACCGCTCGATAGCGTTCGTGGTCCGTGCCGATTTCCACTGCGATGGGTCCAGGCGGGTGAAGGCGAACAGCCGCGCCCCGGCGTCCTCCAGGCTGTCGGCCGCCGCCCGGCACTTGAGCCGCCACTTGCGCAGGAACGCCTTGCGGCGGCGCTCCACCTCGGCGGAGGTGTCGGCATGGATCATGTCGCGGTAATCCTCGGTCAGTTCGTCCTGCATGTGCTTCGGGGCATGGGCCAGAAGGTTGCGGTGCTTGTGAACCGTGCAGCGCTGGATCGGCAGCTCCTCGCCCCACAGCGCCACGAGCGCGGCCTCCAGCCCGGGGGCGCCGTCGACGATCACGAAGTCCGGCCGCTTCGGCCTTCTTCGTCAGCCGCTGGTAACGGGGCAGCGCCTTCGACCGCCATTCCGTCACCTTGCCTGTCTCATCCTCGGTCCGGGCGCGCGGCACCCGCACCGTTTCCGTCCCGAAGGTGCCGGTGAGCTGCCGTTCGCGATGCCCGTGGCGATACCCTTTCGCGGCACCATCGCACCGACCGTAGCGCAGCCGGCCGAGAAAACCGGCGAGTTCATCCTCGAACACGGCTTCGATCGTCGCGCGGACGTTGACCCGCAGCCGCTCCTCGATCGGGTCGAACCCGGCCTCCCCGGCCAGTAGCGCAAAGCTCGCAGTGTCAGCAAACTGGTTCATGGCGTGATCTCCCTGGCGGTTGCTGCCGCAAGTTGGGTGGGTGTCAGTTCACCAAGAGATTACGCCGCCTGCAAATTTCCACCACTTCCGAGACACGACCACGCTTCGCCGTCCACCGTTTGATGCTGTCGTCCATCGTCACACTCATCGCCACCTTCTCCTTTGTAGCATGAGCAGATTTTCACTGGGTCGATACACAGCAGCAGTCGTCCGACCGAAGAGCGATGCACCTGCAGGCCATGGCCTGCGGCCAGTTCTGCCGTCAGTTCATCAATCGTTAGGTCGGGCCGGGCGGCGATCCGGCGCTGCACCCAATCCTTGACGTCCGTAAGCTTGACGTCCGTAAGCTTGCCACGCCCTGGATTGCCCTGCGGCTTTGGCGCAAGCGCCCCGGTCTCACGCTTGAGCCGCACCATGTCATTGACGAACTTGATCGAAACACAAAGTCGCTGCGCCGCCGCAGTAAGCCTATGGCCCTGCTCGACAAGTGCCACAGCCCGCGCGCAACTCAACAGGATGCGGTTTGCCCATTCTCGGCCCCCATATCTGCCTCAAGGGGAGGGACTCACAGAACAACACCCTTAAGAATCTCGACTCCGGTCTGGGCCGATACGCTCTAGTTGTCCATCTTCAACGCAGAGATAAACGCCTCCTGCGGAATCTCCACCTTCCCGAACTGGCGCATCCGCTTCTTGCCCGCCTTCTGCTTTTCCAAGAGCTTCTTCTTCCGCGTGGCATCGCCGCCGTAACATTTGGCTGTCACGTCCTTGCGCATCGCTGAAAGCGTCTCGCGGGCAATCACGCGGGCGCCGATGGCGGCCTGGATCGGGATCTTGAACATGTGCCGGGGGATCAGGTCCTTCAGCTTTTCCACCATCGCGCGGCCCCGCATCTCGGCCCGGTCGCGGTGGACCATCATCGACAGGGCATCGACAGGTTCCTCGTTCACGAGGATCGACATCTTCACAAGGAAATCCTCGCGGTATTCGGCCAGCGTGTAGTCGAAGCTGGCATAACCCTTGGTCACCGATTTCAGGCGGTCGTAGAAATCGAACACCACCTCGGCCAGCGGCAGGTCATAGACGACCATCGCGCGGGCTCCGGCATAGGACAGGTCCAGCTGGATGCCGCGACGGTCCTGGCAGAGCTTCAGGATATCGCCCAGATATTCGTCGGGCACCATGATCGTGGCCTTGATGCGCGGCTCGGTGATGTGGTCGATCAGGCTGGGGTCGGGCATGTCGGCGGGGTTGTGCAATTCGATCAGTTCGCCCGAGCGCATGTGCAGGTGGAACACCACGGAGGGGGCGGTGGTGATCAGGTCGAGGTCATACTCGCGTTCCAGCCGGTCGCGGATGACCTCCAGGTGCAGGAGGCCCAGAAACCCGCAGCGGAAGCCGAAGCCGAGGGCGGCGGAGGTTTCCATTTCGCTGCTGAAGGACGCATCGTTCAGCGACAGCTTTTCGATGGCCTCGCGCAATGCTTCGAAATCGGCGGCATCGACGGGGAAGAGGCCGCAGAACACCACGGGCTGCGCGGGCTTGAAGCCGGGCAGCGCCTCGGCGCAGCCTTTGCGCTCATGCGTGATGGTGTCGCCCACGCGGGTGTCGCGGACCTGTTTGATCGAGGCGGTGAAGATGCCGATCTCGCCGGGGCCAAGCTCGGCAATGTCCACCATCTGGGGTTTCAGGACCGCCAGCTTGTCGATGCCATAGACGGCGTTGGTCTGCATCATGCGCACGCGGTCGCCCTTGCGCATCGTGCCGTCCATGATGCGCACCATAACGACGACGCCGAGATAGGCGTCATACCAGCTGTCCACCAGCATCGCCTTGAGGGGCGCGTCGCGGTCGCCCTTGGGGGCGGGCAGGCGGGTCACGATGGCCTCCAGCACATCGGGAATGCCGAGGCCGGACTTGGCGGAGATCAGCACGGCGTCAGAGGCATCAAGACCGATCACATCCTCGATCTGCTGGCGGATGCGGTCGGGTTCGGCCGCCGGAAGGTCGATCTTGTTCAGGACCGGCACGATCTCATGCCCCGCATCCAGCGCCTGATAGACATTGGCCAGCGTCTGCGCCTCGACCCCCTGGGAGGCATCGACCACGAGGAGCGAGCCTTCGACAGCGCGCATCGAGCGGCTGACCTCATAGGCAAAGTCCACATGGCCGGGGGTGTCGATCAGGTTGAGGATATAGGTGTGGCCATCTTTTGCCGGGTATTCGATCCGAACGGTGTTGGCCTTGATCGTGATCCCGCGTTCGCGTTCGATATCCATGCTGTCAAGCAGCTGTTCCTTCATGTCGCGCGCGGCGACGGTGCCGGTCAGCTGGATCAGCCGGTCGGCGAGGGTGGATTTGCCGTGGTCGATATGGGCCACGATCGAAAAGTTGCGGATGCGGGAAAGCTCGGTCATGGGGCGGATATGGCGGGGAAAACGAGGCCGGTCAATGGCCGGGCTGAGACGCACGAAAAAGGCGCGCGAAAGCAGCGGCGCGGTGCTAATATCGGCAGGGGATCAAGGCCACGGAGGGTGTGATGGCGAAACCGGAAGAAAAGATCAAGGCGGTTGTGGGGGATCTGAAGGGCAAGAAGGCCAAGCTCAAAACCATCGAGGGCAAGCCCGAGGGGACCAAGGAGGCCCCGCTCCCCCCTGCCGTGAAAAAGGCGCTGGAGGACGAGCTGGGGGCAGACCTGTCCAAGGTGCGGGTGCACACGGGCGGCAACGCGGCGGACATGGCAAACGAGCTGAAGGCCAAGGCCTTTACCATCGGCAACGACATCTACTTCGCCAAGCCGGGCGATGCCAAGGATGCCGAACTGCTGGCGCATGAGCTGACGCATGTGGTCCAGCAGGGCAATGGCCGCGTGCCGAAGGAGAAGGACGGCAAGGCGCTGACCAGCAAATAGGGGCGCATCTGGGGGCTGTCTGGGGGCCGCTCCCCCATGGGTTGTGGCGTGGCGGCAATCCGCCGTGCAGGGCGCGAATCCATTGAAAAATCTTGTCAGAATCGGCATTACTGGTCGCAATAGGTGATCGGAGAGGGGCCCAAAGCCCCATCCCCGGCAAGAGGCAGAGCAGGACAGACCCATGACCTTTATTCGACTGATGCCCGCCGTTCTGGCGCTTTCCCTTCCGCTGCTGGCCAGTGTGGCAGAAGCCGGGCCGATCCAGCGCGCCTGCCTGGCGTCCGACCGCAAGGCGGCGACGCAGACGATGTGCGGCTGCATCCAGCAGGCGGCAGACCTGACGCTTCGCCCCGCCGACCAGCGGCGCGCGGCCAAGTTCTTCAAGAACCCAGATGAGGCGCAGCAGGTGCGGATGTCGAAATCGGACAACGACAACGAGTTCTGGGCCCGCTACCGGAATTTCGGCGCTACGGCTGAGGCTTACTGCGCGGGGTGACCCGAGGTGCCGCTTTTTGCGAGGGCCTGCACCAGACCGGTGCAAGCGGCCTCGATGAGGTTGAGGGTTTCCTCGAAATCGCCGGTATGCCAGGGGTCCGGGATGTCAGTCCGGCCCGCCTGGGGCGCGTAGTCCATCAGCAGGCAGGGCGCTGTGCCGCCGGGCGGGCACAGCGTCTGGGCCGCGGCAAGGTTGGCGTGGTCCATCACCAGCACGTGCGAGAACCTGATGAAATCGGCAGCCTCGATCCGGCGCGCGCGCAAGGCTGTCAGGTCATGCCCGCGGCGGGCGGCGGCGGCGATGCTGTCGGGGTGCGGCGGCGCGCCGATGTGCCAGTGCGACAGGGCACAGCTATCGGCCCCAATATTCAGCCCTTCGCGCGCGGCGAGGGTACGGAATACCCCCTCGGCGGTGGGGGACCGGCAGATGTTGCCGAGGCAGACGAACAGGATGCGCGGCGCGGCCATGGCATTTTGTGCCATGCCGCGCCGCGTCGCCGCAATCAGTTCGTCGGGGCCTTCATGCCGTGGCCGGAATGATCGTGGCCCCCCATCGCCCCATGGTCGGGCCTGCGGTCGTTGTCCACCGGCACCTCGACCGTCACGACCTCGCCCCGTTCGAAGGTCAGGGTGAGGGTGACGACGTCGCCCTGCGCCAGCGGCTTGGTCAGGCCCAGAAGCATGACGTGATCGCCGCCGCGGGACAGGGCGCGGCTGCCCTTGCCGTCGATGGGAAAGCCCTCCTTGACTTCCAGCATCTGCATTACGCCGTTGGCGTCCTCCTTGTGGGTGTGGAGTTCCACCCGCGCCGCCACGTCCGAGGCGGCGGCGATCAGGCGGTCAGGCTGGTCGGAGTGGTTCACGATCTCGAAGAACACCGCGCCCGAGCCGGTTCCGCCCACGCGGGCATAGGCGTTTTCGATATGCGGGCCGTCATGGGCGAAGGCAGGAAAACTCAGCATAGCCGCCGCAGCGGCCAGGATAAGGCTGTGGATACGCATGATTTGTCCTTGTCGGTTGGTTGGTCTGATCCGGCGTTCGGTCAGGCCGACAGGGGCGGGGCACGGGCGCGGGCGCTGCGCCACGGGCTGGAAGGGGCGGGTTGTACCCGCAACGGGGATAGGTCGCGGGCGCCGGTGACGGGGCGTTCGGGCAGCGCGACCGGGGGCTGCGCTATGGCCGCAACGGCGGCTATGCAGTCCGGGCAGGGATGGACGGGACCGCTGGGGTTGCCGTTCTCGTCCAGCGTGACGGTGACGAGGCCATAGCCGGAACAGATGACCATGGTGATGCCGGACTGCGCCGACTGTGCGCGTACGACGGCCATGGTCTGCGAGGCCAGCGCCATCAGGGCGGCAAGGATCAGGGCAAGGGGTGCGCGCCATGTCATGTGCAGTGTGATAGCAGGCGGTGTGCGCAGGGTGAAGCGGACAAAAGGCGCAACGCAAAAGGCCCCGCGCAGGCGGGGCCCTGGTATCGCATGCCGGAAAAAATCAGGCGGCGGCCTGGGCCTTTTCCAGGTCGCGCTTGATCTTCAGCGCCTTGGTCGACAGCTCGTCATCCTTGGACTTGGCCAGAAATCCGTCCAGCCCGCCACGGTGATCCACCGTGCGCAGCGCGTGGGCCGAGATGCGCAGCTTGAACGCCTGGCCGAGGATGTCGGAGATCAGCGTGACCTCGTTCAGGTTCGGCAGGAAGCGGCGCTTCGATTTGTTGTTGGCGTGGCTGACCTTGTTCCCGACCATCGGACCCTTGCCACTCAGTTCGCAGACGCGCGACATCGTCGTGTTCCTTGTTTCAACAGGCCATCAGCCGCGAAACCGCAGCGGGCCAATTCCATCGCAGCCGTTTAGAGGCTTTGCCGGGGGACGTCAAGCGGTTCAGGCGCCCACCCCGGCGGCCTTCAGCAGCTGAACGCCGTTGATCTGCCAGCCGTCCGAGGTTTGCAGCATCTGATAGTCCAAAAGATGCGTGCGTCCTTCGGCATCGGTGACCATCACGCGCTGCGACAGGCCCCCTGCCACCTCGCGCAGTTCCAGCATGCGCACGGAACTGGGGCGGTGAACCATGGGATAACCGTTCTTGACCATTGCCCCAAAGTTTTCTGGCGTGCGGAACATGCCCTTTATGTTGGGGGCCGCGAAGGTGAAGGCGGTGGCGAAATCATCGGCCAGAAAGGCGTCGATCTGGCTTCGGATTGCGGACTCGATGCCGGTCCGCTCGGCGGATTGGGACAGGGCGGGGAAGGCACTCAAGCTGAGGACGAGGGCGAGCAGGGTCTGGCGCATCGGAACGCTCCGGGGTTCGGGGGGCCAATAGTGTTAGGTTAGAACGCGGCGCCGCACGATCAAGTTTCACGGCGTTTGCAGGCTTGGGGCCAAGCGGCTAGATAACCGGGATGCCCTTTGAATTCCGAACCGCTGATCCCGATCTCACATCCGCCCTGCGCCGCGTCGCGGGGGCCGAGATGGCTGCCGTCCTGGTCCGTCTGGATGGCGGCGCGCCCGGCCCCGAGGGGGTGCATGATGTGCGAAAACGCATCAAGAAGGTCCGCGGATTGCTGCGGCTGGTGCGCGGAGGGATGCGGGCGGCGCGAGCCGAGATCACGGTTTTGCGCGTCGCGGCGCAGGGTTTGTCCAGCCTGCGCGATGCCGAGGTGATGCTTGCCTGCCATGACCGGCTGGCCCCTGGCGTGGCGGGCGAGGTGCGGGCATGGCTTGCAGGCCGGGTCGATGTGGCGCGCGCGGATGAGGGGTTGCCCGGGCGGGTGGAGGCGGCGCGCTTGGCGCTGGCGGCGCTGGCCCTGCGGGTGCCGGGCTGGCGGGTGAAAGGGCGCGACGGTTCGGTGATCGGCGCGGGGCTGGAGCGGACGATGCGCAGGGCGGCGGCGGCCATGGTTTTGGCCCGCGATGCGCAGGACGAAGAGGCGATGCATGACTGGCGCAAGCGGGCGAAGGACCTCTGGTATCAGGCGCGCCTGATGACGCCGGTCTGGCCCGACGGGATGGCGGTCTGGCGCGATGTCGCGGGCGATCTGGGTGAGCTTCTGGGCGATCACCATGACCTCGCGGTTTTCCTCGCGCTGGTCGAGGGGCATGGCGGGGCCGAGGTGCCGGGCCTGCGCGCGCAGGCGCTGCGGATGTCGGCGGACCTGAAGGACCGGGCCTTTGCCCTTGGCGCGCGTCTGCATGCCGCCCCGCCGGAGGTGATGGCGGGGCTGTGGCTGGCCTGGTGGAAGGTATGGCGGGCGGGGCGCTAGTCCGGTGTGCTCACCAGATCTCCCGAGAGTGCGCGGTCGATCAGCACGCCGGTCTCGGCGATACCATAAAGGGCGATGAACCCGCCAAAGCGCGGCCCCTCCGAGGCGCCCAGCAGCACCTCGTAGAGGGCGCGGAACCAGTCGCGCAGGGGTTCAAACCCGTGGTCCTTGCCGACCGCGTAGACCATGGTCTGCAGTGCCTCCTCTTCCGCAGCGCCGTCCCAGGCGGCAAGGCGCGCGCGCAGGTCGGCGATGGCGGCACGCTCGGCATCGGTGGGCAGGCGGCAGACACGGGCCGGCGCGATGCGGTCGCGGAAGTAGCGCAGCGCAAAGGCGGCGGCGGCGTCGAGGTCGGGGTTCGCCTCGGGGCTCGCGTCCGGCGCATAGCGGCGGATGAAGGACCAGAGCCCCGCCTGCCCGGTATCGCCCGCGACCGAGGCGAGGTTCAGCAGCATCGCAAAGCTGACGGCCATGCCCGAGGCGGGCGGTTGGCCGTTGTGGATGTGCCAGACGGGGTTGTTGACCCGCGCGGCGATGTCCTGCGTCTCCCAGGCGCGCAGGTGCTGGTGGTATTCGTCCACCGCCTTGGGGATCACGTCGAAATGCATCCGCTTGGCTGTCTTGGGCTTGAGATACATGAAGTAGGAGAGGCTTTCGGTCGCGGCATAGGTCAGCCATTCGTCGATGGTCAGGCCATTGCCCTTGGATTTGCTGATCTTCTGCCCCTGATCGTCCAGAAACAGTTCGTAGGTCATATGGGCAGGCGCGTGACCCCCCAGCGCCTGACAGATGCCGTCATAGATCGGCGTGTTGGTAGAATGGTCCTTGCCATACATCTCGAAATCGACGCCGAGGGCGGCCCAGCGGGCGCCGAAATCGGGCTTCCATTGCAGTTTGCAATGCCCGCCCGTCACTGGCAGCGTCCATTCCCGGCCGATTTCATCGTCAAAGGTGACGGTCGCCTCTTTCGCATCGACATGCTTGATCGGAACATAAAGGACGCGGCCCGTTTCGGGGTGGATAGGCAGGAAGCAGGAATAGGTCTGCTGGCGTTCCTCGCGCAGGGATTTCAGCATGATCGCCATGATCGCGTCATAGCGTTCGGCGCACAGGCGCAGCGTGTCGTCGAAGCGGCCCGAGGCGTAGAACTCGGTGGCGCTGATGAACTCATATTCGAACCCGAAGGTATCGAGGAAGCGGCGCAGCATGGCGTTGTTGTGGTGGCCGAAGCTTTCGAATTTGCCAAATGGGTCGGGTACACGGGTCAGCGGGCGTTGCAGGTGTTCACGCAGCATGTCGGGGTTGGGCACGTTGTCGGGCACCTTGCGCATGCCGTCCACATCGTCGGAAAAGCAGATCAGCCGGGTGGGGATGTCGCTGATGATCTCGAAGGCGCGGCGGATCATGGTGGTGCGCGCCACCTCGCCGAAGGTGCCGATATGGGGCAGGCCCGAGGGGCCGTAGCCCGTCTCGAAGAGGACATGGCCCTTGTCGGGGTCCTTGCCGCCGAACCGCTTGAGGATCGCGCGCGCCTCTTCGAAAGGCCAGGCTTTGGATGTCATCGCGGCGTCGCGGAGCGCGGTCATGGCGGGGTCCTTTGCGGGGTGGAGGAGCCGCGGCAGGGCGGTCTTTCGTCCTCTATTGCCGGGTGGGGCAGAGGTCAATAATGTCAGGCGCGACGCAGCGTTCGATGCTGCGCGCCGCCTCGCCAAGGAGAGCTTCATGCCCGACACCCCTCCGTCGATGACCCCGCAGGACGCACTCCTCGCGATCATGGTCGCGGTGTCCGCCTCGGACGAACAGATACGCACGTCTGAACTGGTGGCGATTCAGGGGATCGTGGCGCATCTGCCGGTGTTCAAGGGCTACGATCCCGACCGGTTCCGCCAGATCGCGCAGGTGGTGTTCGACTTGTTCGAAGAGGAGGAAGGGCTGGAGGCGCTGTTCGGCCTTGTGCGTGATGCCCTGCCCGAGCGGCTGAATGAAACGGCCTATGCGCTGGCCTGCGACGTGGCGGCTGCAGATGGATCCTTGCGCGAGGTTGAGTTGCGGATGCTGGAAGAGGTGCGGGACGAACTGAACGTGGACCGCCTGCACGCGGCGGCCATCGAATGGGGGGCCAGGGCGCGGCACCTGCGGCCCTGAGCACGGCCTTTGTGGTGGACGGGCCAAGAGTTTTCAAAAACTCTTGGCAAATTTCTTTGAAGAAATTTGCCCTTCGCCGGGCGGGTGCGCCCCTCTTCAGGCGGTCATGGCCGCCCATCTGGCTACAAGCTGCGTCTGAAGCCCGCGCGCGCGGCGGGTCCACTCCGGCCCGCCCGGGGGCTGTTCGCGCTGTGCCATCCCGAGGGCATCCCGCCGCGCCACATCGGCCGAGAACACCGCGAACACCAGTTCGCGCCCTCCCGGCGGCTGGATGTATCCCGCCAGACCCGAGACGAAGTTGAGTGTACCGGTTTTCGAGGGCACGCGCACCGGATGGCCCTTGATGATGTTTCCCTTGGCGTCGCGGATGCCCTGATCTCGCAGGATCGGGGCCAGCCCAGCCGCCCGGCCCCGTACCAGCGCGCGTGCCATGTCGATGGCCGCGATGCGCGACGCCCCGCCGAGGCCCGAATGATCCACAAAGCGCGACCCGATGCCGTAGCGGCTGCGCGCCCAGTCCGACATGGTGGCGGCAGAGGCGGGAAGGGTTGGGGCGCGGGAGGCGGTGAGGCCGACCGCCTCGGCGGTGATGTTGGTGGAAAAGCGCAGCATGTCGCGCAGGATCGGCATGAGGCTGTCGCTTTGCGTCTGGGCGATCACGTTGCCTGCGGGCAGCGCCCCGGTGATGCGCGCGGCGGGCAGGCGGATGCCTTGCGCGGCGCAGAGCGTCTGGAACACCTCGCCCGCATAGGCCTCGGGGTGGCGGACGGGCAGCCACCGGGCGCCTCCCTTGCCAAGGGCGGCGGTGGCCACAGTCCAGTCGTCGAAGCCGTCGGTCGCGGCATAGGTGAAAAGGGGGCTCTCGCGGTTGACCATGCGCATCCGTGCCATGCCCACTTGCGGCACGAAGCGCTGGCCGCGGGCGTCCATCGTGGTCGTCCAGCCCTGGCCTGCGCGTTTCCATTCGAAATGGACGCGGTTGTAGTTGAGGATGAGACCCGCGATGGTGGGGTTGTAGCCGACATGCGCGGGCTGGCCGTCGTCGATCCGGTTCACGCGGGGCAACTCACCCGCATGGACGAGGAACCGCCCCGTCAGCCCCCGCACGCCTGCGCGGGCGAGCGTTGCGGCGAGGTCCCCCAACTGGTCGGTGCCGAGCGTCGGATCGCCCGACCCCGCCAGCACCAGATCGCCTTGCACCTGCCCGGCGGCCACCGGGCCGGTGGCGATCACACGCGTTGTCCAGCGATGCGAGGGGCCCAGCCGATCGATGGCATAGAGCGCCGTCATCGCCTTGGCGACCGAGGCGGGCGGCAGGGCAACCTCGGCGTTGATCCCTTCCAGGACGCGGCCTGTGGCGGCCTCCATCACCACCACGCCGGTCTGGCCACCCAGCCGCGCGCCCTCAACCAGCGCGCCAAGGCCGGGGCCTGCGGCAGCGGGGCGCGCGGCCTGGGCAGGCACGCCCGAGGCGGAGCGGGTGGCGGGACGGATCGACCGGGCCGGGGCCTCGGCGCAGGCAGGCAGGGCCGCACCTGCCATCAGGGCCGAGATCATCCAGCGGCGGGAATAGGACAGGGGAGTGCTCATGCTCGCAAGGATAGACGTGGGCGTGCGGGGGGGGCAAGGCCCTGCAGGGTCACGTCAGCGGCAGTAGGGGCCGCTGCGGTGGCTCGCCGTATCGAAATGGAAGTGGTCGCTGTGATGCCGGTCCGACCCCGGGCCCAGTGTGGTGCCAAAGATGCCACAGGCGGCACGGCGCACCTTTTGCAGCAGTTCCGCGCGCCGGTAATCGCCCAGCACCGACAGCATCTGGCCGTTGGCCAGCTGGACCCCGGCGATGTCGATGGCCTTGCCGCGGCCATGCTCGCTGACGCGGGCGCCTTTGACATTGTTGCGGGGCCGACAGGCATAATGCGCGGCGACGTGGATTTCCGACACCCCGGCCTTGCCTGCCGCAGGCTTCAGCCCGGTTGATACCCATTGCCGCAGCGCGCGCGCGGTGGCGCAGTCCAGCGTGGCCGGGGTGGACAGGCGCACGCCGTCCACTGAGGTCACCCGTACGGGGGCGGCAATGCCGCATCCCTTCACCTGCGACGTGATGGGGGGCAGCAGGGTGCCCTGGATGGCGGAATCGCCGCAGATGGCCGCGCCCTTTTTCGGCACGACCAGCGTCTTGCCGGGATCGATGCGGGAGGCTGCGGCGGCAAGGGTGACCTTTTCGGGTGTGGGTTGCACAGGTTTCGCCTTGGCTGTGGCGGCGCGGTCGGCAAGGCCGCGAGGCCGGGGGGCAGGGCGGGGAGAGGAGATGGCGGCCGTGATCGTTGGCGCGGACAGTCCGGGTGCGACGGTAAATGCGGCCCGTGTGACGGTCTCCGGTCGGGTGCGCGGGCGCGGTATGGCAATGGGGGTCGCTTCGGGCACTGTTCCGGGCGAGGTGCCTGTGTCTGGCCTGCGGGCGGGGCGGGGCAGGGCCAGCGTGTCGGTGACAAAGACAGGCGCGCGGGCATTCGAGGCGGACAGTGTGACTCCGCGCGCCGACCCGAGCGCGCGGGCAGGATCGGGAATGGGGTCGGGGGCGAACGCCGGGCCGGAGCGGGGCAGGACGACCCGTGCGGCCAGGTCCGGCACCGTTGCGAACGCGGCAGGGCCGGGCAGCGGGCGCAGAACCACGCGGGGCTCAAGGGGGGTGGCCTCGTCACCCGCATCCGCCAAAGGCACGGCGGGCGCATCGTCCGGGCGTGACGCTGCGCTTTCCGACAGGTTGCGCGGACGCACGACCGAGCGGGGAGCAAGCTCTGTCGCCCCTGCGAAGGCCTCCAGCCGTTCGACCGAGACGGGACGCGGCAGCGGGCGCGGTGCGTCGGCAATCGCCGGGGCGGCAAGGGCAAGTGTCAGCGCGAGGGCGATGCAGGTCCGCATGCAGACACGCTTAGCGGCCGGGGTCGGGTGGCGCAACCGCCGCGCTGCGTCCGAAATCTGGGGCGGCGGTATCCTGCCCGGCCTCGATGATGCCGCGCCGGATCTCCCGCGTGCGGGTGAAATAGTCGTGCAGATGCGCGCCATCCCCCAGCCGGATCGCGCGCTGCAACGCGAAAAGCTCTTCGGTGAAGCGGCCGAGGATGTCCAGCGTCGCCTCCTTGTTGGTCAGGAACACGTCGCGCCACATGGTGGGGTCGCTGGCGGCGATACGGGTGAAATCGCGAAAACCCGCCGCCGAATACTTGATAACCTCGCTGTCGGTGACGCGGCGCAGGTCGTCGGCCACGCCCACCATCGTATAGGCGATCAGGTGCGGCGTGTGGCTGGTGACGGCCAGCACGAGGTCGTGGTGGGCGGCGTCCATTTCATCGACATTGGCCCCCATCGCCTCCAGAAGCCCGCGCAGACGAGTGACGGCGCCGGGGTCGGCATCGGCGGCGGGGGTCAAGAGCCACCAGCGGTTCTGAAAGAGACCCGCAAAGCCCGAGGCCGGCCCCGAATGCTCGGTGCCAGCGATGGGATGGCCTGCGATGAACTGCACGCCGCGCGGCATGTGGGGGGCGACCGCCGCGATTACCGCCTGCTTGACCGAGCCCACATCGGTCACCGTGGCGCCAGGCGCCAGATGCGGGCCGATCTCGGCCGCGATCCCCGCCATGGCGCCCACGGGCACAGCCAGGACCACCAGATCGGCCCCCTCCACCGCCTCGGCCGCCGTCTCGGTCACCCGGTCGCAGAACAGGCGGCGCGCGGTCTCACGCGTCGCTCGCGTTTTGGCATGGCCCACGATCTCGCCCGCCAAGCCCTTTGCGCGCATCGCATGGGCCATGGAAGAGGCGATCAGGCCTAGGCCGATCAGCGCCACCCGGCTATAGACCCGGCTCATCTGAGGCCCTTCCACTGCGCCACCGCATGGGCGACGCGGCGGCAGGCGCTTTCATCCCCGATGGAGATGCGCAGCGCCTGCGGCAGTTTGTAGCCGGCCACCCGGCGCACCAGCAGGCCCTGCCCGCGCAGATAGTCGTCGCAGGCCCCGGCCTCGGCTGCATCGGCAAACCGCGCCAGGATGAAGTTCGCCATGGATGTGTCGGACGGAACGCCCAGTTCCGCCATTGCCCCCGCAAGCCATCCGCGCATCCGCGCGTTTTCGGCCCGGCAGCGGTTCACCCAGTCCTGATCGCGCACCGCCGCCTCGGCGGTATCGAGGGCCGCATTGGACAGGTTGAAGGGACCCCGCACCCGGTTCAGCACGTCGATGATCGCGGCGGGGCCACATCCCCAGCCCACGCGAAGCCCGCCCAGACCGTAGATCTTGGAGAAGGTGCGCGTCATCACCACGTTCGGCCGGGTGGTGGCAAGGGCGGCCCCGCCGTCGTAGCCATCCACATATTCGGCATATGCCCCGTCCAGCACAAGAATGGCGGCCGTCGGCAGTGCGTCGGCCAAGGCTTCGATTTCGCTGTGGGAAATCATCGTGCCGGTGGGATTGTTCGGATTTGCGATGAACACCAGCCTTGTGCGATCCGAACATGCGGCCAGGATTGCCGCGATGTCGGTCACCCGCTCGCGCTCCGGCACCTCGACCGGCGTGGCGCCAGCGGCCAGCGCCGAGATGCGGTACATCAGAAACCCGTGTTCGGTGAACACCACCTCGTCTCCCGGCCCGGCATAGGCCTGGCACAGCAAGGTGATGATCTCGTCCGAGCCGACCCCGCAGATGATGCGGTCGGAGTCGAGGCCATGCACCTCGCCGATTGCCTGACGCAAGGCGGCGTGGTCGGTCGAGGGATAGCGGTGCAGGCTGTGGACGGCACGGGCGTAGGCCTCTTTCGCGCGGTCCGAGGGGCCAAATGGGTTTTCGTTCGACGACAGCTTGATCGCGTTCGCCACACCCGGCGCATGGGCGGCCCCTCCCACATAGGGCGCAATGTCGAGAATGCCGGGCTGGGGCCGGATGTCGGTGATCACTGACGGGTCTTGCATTCGAGCCTCCGGCCAATCCAGCGACCTTCTAGCCGGGTGCGCGCGACCATTCCAGCGGCATGTTCGCGCGCGCCGGAGCCGGTCAGCCTTCGAGGTCAGCGAGCTCCCGCTCCAGTTTCTTGACATGGGCCGCCGCATCCTTCGCGGCCTTCTTCATCTCGGCGGCCCGCCCCTCCAGGTTCTTGGCCGTTGCGCGGTAGCCACGCACCGCCGCATCCCGATCGGCCTCAAGTTTCTGGATAGCTTTCTCGAGATCCTTGGAAAGGTCCGCCGTCACCGCCTCCGACCAGCTTGCCCCGTCATAAATCTTGACCGCCGTCTTGCCCCAGAACGAGGGCTTGGTCAGGTTCGCCGATGCGGTCACCATCTCTCCAACGAACAGCGCCGTATGGGACCGCCCCGCCTTGGCATCGGACAGGAACTTGCCGCAGGCCGAAATAATCACCTTCTCGACCGGAGACGCGGCAAATACCATCGCATCCTTGGCGGCGGCGTCGTTGATCTTGGCCAGTTCCGCCCCGCTTGATTTCGCGGCCTTGCTGCTGGCCTGCCCCAGCTTCCCGACAGCAACGAACAGCAATGCGATATCCGCCGCGATATCAACGCCGTCTCCGGTTTTCTTCGTCTTCGAGTTCACGATCTTTATCTGTCGGATCATCTCATCGTATTCGGCGGCAGCGTCATCCGCATACTTGCGATTCTGCTCCGCCATGCGGCTGAACTGCGTCACAAATCCGGTGCACCAGTCCACGAACTCCTTCTCTGCGACGAGGCTCTGGTTCAGCTTGAAGATGTATTCGGCAATCTCCTCGGCCTGCTTGGCATTGGGCGGAATGACCACGATATCGCCCGGCTGCAGGTTCTCAGGCTCCTTGCGCTTGCTCACAAGCGCGGCGTTGGCCTTGTCCTTCCAGATGATCTTCCAGTCTTTGTGACCATATTTCTTGATCACCGCATCCAGTTTTTCGTTCTTCGCAATCTTGTGTTTCTTATCAACGTACATTACGGACTCCTGGCTTGTCGCACAACCGGCGCAGGAAAAAAGCAAAAGACGCACCTGTCAACCGGACTGCTTGCCGCGTTCACGGTGCTGTCAGCGCCACATTGCGGCCGCCAGACATGAAAACAGCCTCTCGATGGACGAGAGGCTGCAGATCAATGCCCGGTCGCACCGGATCAGTTCTTGGCGTAGTATTCCACGACCAGGTTCGGTTCCATCTGCACCGGATAGGGCACATCGCCCAGACCCGGTTGGCGCAGGAAGGTCGCGGTCATCTTGTGGTGATCGACCTCGAGGTAATCGGGCACGTCCCGCTCGGTCAGAGCCACCGCCTCCAGCACCAGCGCCATCTGCTTGGACGCCTGCTTGACCTCGACCACATCGCCTTCCTTGCAGCGGTAGGAGGCGATGTTCACGCGCTTGCCGTTCACGGTGACGTGGCCGTGGTTCACGAACTGGCGGGCGGCAAAGATGGTGGGCACGAATTTCGCGCGATAGACGATGGCGTCGAGGCGACGCTCCAGCAGGCCCACCAGGTTTTCGCCGGTATCGCCGGTCACGCGGGCAGCCTCGGCATAAATGCGCTTGAACTGCTTTTCGGTCAGGTCGCCGTAATAGCCCTTGAGCTTTTGCTTGGCGCGCAGTTGGGTGCCAAAATCGGAAAGTTTGTTCTTGCGGCGCTGGCCGTGCTGGCCGGGGCCGTATTCGCGCTTGTTCACCGGGGATTTCGGACGGCCCCAGATGTTCTCGCCCATGCGGCGGTCGATCTTGTACTTGGCAGAGGTGCGTTTGGTCACCGCTGATCTCCTTCTATGTGATCGAAGGGCGTTGTCCTCTTCCCCGGAGGGACGACAGGCCACCGCTCGCGCGGGCCGCCAACACCAATGAAAACCCCGGGCGATGCCCAAGACTGCGGGGTGATACGCCCCCCCTGCACCGGAGTCAACCTTGCCCGGCTGCGGAAGCGGGGGGTTTCACACCCCCCGCCGCCCCCGTGAGGTATTTCGTCAAGGAGAGAACATTTTGAAGGCACCTCGAAAAATTGCCCTGACCATGCGGCGGCGGCATAATTCTATGGATGATCGTTCGCTTGGGGTTTGATGTTGGCACAGATGGGTTTCTTCGATCTTTCAGATCGATACGCGAGCCTGGACTCGAAGAGGGATCCTTTGGTCGAGATCAGCGCCGTGGTGCCTCGGGGCGAGTTTCGCCCGGCGCTTGAGCGCGTCTGGCGCAAGCCGGAGGCGGAGCGGTCACATCATCAAAGACATTAGGTGTCTGAATGTGGCGGAGGGGTTGGGCCTGACGTCGCACCCTCACAGCCTATGCTCCCGCGCCTCTCCTTAAACCCTCGACATCAAACTGCCGACCAGCCCCAATCGGCCCGGGCCCACGTCGCCCAGCAAGAACCAGCCAAGATGCTGGCACGACGATGAGGATCGCAGCGGTGGCCAGGGCCAGCCCCGCGGCAATGGCCGTGCCGAGGGCGGCGCGGCCTTCGGCGCCCGGCCCTGTGGCCAGCATCAGCGGCAGGGCACCAAGGACCGTTGCGGCCAGTGTCATGGCGATGGGGCGCAGGCGCAGCGCGCAGGCCTTGGCGATGGCCTCGCGCGGCGCGGCGCCTGCGCGCGCGGCCGTTTCGGCGAATTCGACGATCAGCACGGCGGTCTTGGCCGTCAGCCCCACCAGCAGCAGCAGCCCGATCTGGGAATAGAGGTTCAGGCTGACCCCGCTCCATCCCAGGGCGAAGAGGCCCGCCGCCAGCGCCGGCGGCACGCTGGCCATCACCGCCAGGGCGGCGCGCGGGCTTTCGAACTGGGCCGCCAGGGCCAGGAAGGCCAGCAGCGCCGCGACCCCGATGGCCAGGGCAAAGCTGCGGTCGGCCTCGCCCTGCTGGGCCGCCTCGCCCAGCGGGATCAGCCGCATGTCGGGCCCCAGATGCGCCGGCGCAAGCCGCCGGGCCTCGGCCAGGGCGGCGGCCAGCGTCACGCCCTCGGCCGGGGTGGCGCGCAGGGTGACGGCGCGGCGCTGCGCCTCGCGGCCCAGTTCGGCGGCGCTGGCGCGTTCCTCGGCGCGAATGAATTCGGCCAGCGCCACCGGAGCACCCGCCGCACCCGGCACGAACAGGTCCGCCAGCGCCTGCGGATCGGTGGCGCGCTGCCGCCCGGTGAGCACGAGGTCGAAGGCCCGGTCGCCGGCGGCGAGGCTGCCCAGCGTCAGCCCCGAGGCGGCGGCACGCAGCAAGGCCCCCGCCGCGACCGGATCGACCCCGCGCGCAGCCAGACGGTCGCGGTCGAGGATCAGCGCCAGTTCCGGCTGCCCGGCGGCAAAGCCCGAGCGGGCGTTGCGCAACAGCGCGCTTGCAGCCAGGTCGGCGGCCAGCCCCTCGGCGCTGTCGGCAAGCCGGGTGTAATCGGGCCCCAGGATGGCCAGTTGCAGCCCCTGACCCGCACCGCGGATGCGCAGGGCAGTGGGCTGGCGCACCTCGGCGTCCAGCGCGACCAGGGCGGCGATGCGCTGCTGCGCCTCGGCGACGATCTCGGCCTGCGGGCGGCGGGCGTCCCAGAGGGCCAGGCGCAGCGTGACCTTGCCCTGGTCGCTGCGTCCGCCCGCCCCGGCTTCGACGAAGAGTGCTGCAACCTCGCCCGAGGCGGTCAGCGGGGCCAGCGCGGCCTCGACTGCCAGCATCCGCGCATCGGTCAGATCCAACGCCGCGCCGGTGGGCGCGTTCAGCCGCACCTCAAATTCGCCGCGATCCTCGACCGGGGTCAGCTCCTGCGGCAGGCTGCCCAGCCGGTCCCACCCGGCCAGGGCCAGCACCGCCGCCGCGGCCAGAACCGGCAGCGGGGCGGCCAGAAGCGCACTGATGGCCCGGTCGCGGCCGCGCGCAAGCCGCCCGGGCGCGTCGGAAGCCGCGAGGCTTGCGGTCAGCAGCTGCGCGGCCAGCATGGGCACCAGCGTCAGCGCCACGAAGGTCGAGATCGCAGTGGCCACGGCCAGCGCCACGGCGAATTCGCGAAAGAGCCCGCCGATCTGGCCGGGAAGGAAGATCAGCGGCAGGACCACCGCGATCAGCACGGCGGTGGTCGCCACGGCGGCGAAGGCCACTTGCGCCGTGCCCTCGGCCGCGGCGCGGGCGGGCGCCACCCCTTGTGCGCGCAGCCGGGCGATGTTCTCGACCACGACGATGGCATCGTCCACCACTAGCCCGGCGGCCACCACCAGTGCCATGAGCGTCAGCACGTTGATCGAATAGCCCAGCATCCAGAGCACGGCGATCGTGCCCGACAGCGCCACGGGCAGGCTGACTGCCGGGATCGCGGCCAGCCGCGGTTGGCGCAGGAAGGCGAAGATCACCGCCAGCACGATGCCTGTGGCCATGGCCAGCGCCAGCACCACCTCGCGCACCGCGCCGCGCACGAAATCGGCCTCGTCGGCGACCACGCTCAGCCTGGTGTCGGGGGGCAGATCGGCGGCAAGCTCGGCCACGGCCTCCGCCACCGCCGCCGACAGCGCCAGGATATTCGCTCCCGGTTCGCGCAGGATGCGCACGCCCACGCCGGCCTCGCCATTCACCCGCAGCACGCCCGCGCCCGGGCCCGGCGCCTCGAGCACCACCGCCAGATCGCCCAGGAGCACGCCCGGCGCGACCGGCAGCGCCGCGAGTGCCTCGACCGTCATCGGTTCCGCCCCCATCGCCAGCGGAATCGCCTGCCGCCCCCCTTCGAATGCCCCGGCCGCAAGGTCGATCTGGGCCGCCCCCAGCGCCCGGCGCAGGTCTTCGGGTCCGAGACCCAGCACGCCCAGCCGCGTCAGGTCGGCCTCGATCCGGATCACCGTGTCGCGCTGGCCCTGGATGCCGACATCTGCAACCCCCGGCAGGCCGACCAGCCGCCCCTCGATCCGCTCGGCGACCATGCGCGTCAGCTCGGTCGCCGCCCGGCTGTCCGAGGTCAGCGCCAGCAGGATCGCATGGCGGGCGTCGTCGTCGGCCTTGGTCACGCGCGGGGCCTCGACCCCGTCGGGCAGGCGCGGGGCGACGCGGGCGATGGCCTCGCGCAGCTCGGCGGCGGCCTTGTCGGGGTCCACCCCCTCGGCCAGTTCCGCCACAACCCGGCTGCGCCCGGGGCGCGAGCTGGCCGACAACGCGACCAGCCCCGGGACGCGCGCCGCCGCCCCCTCGATCCGCGCCGTCACCTCGCGGTCGATCAGTTCGGCGGGCGCGCCGTCCCAGGCGGTTGTGACCGAGACGATGCCGCGCTCGACCCGCGGCAGTTCGCGCACCTCAAGCGCGGTCAGCGCCGCAAGCCCGGCAATGATGATCAGCAGATGCACGACCGCGGTCAGGACCGGGCGGCGCAGCGAGAGCGGCAAGGGTTTCGCAGCGGTCATGGCTGCGCCCGCCGCAGAACCACCTGCACCGGATCGCCTGCCGGGGCCAGCGCAGGTGCCACGACCTCGACCGTGGCACCGTCGCGCAGGCGTGCGGTGCCCTCGACCGCGATCAGATCGCCGGGCGCGACATCGGCCTGCACCAGCAGCCGGTCGTCCTGCCGGGCGACAATCCGAACCGGAAGCCGCAGCGCGCGCCCGTCGCGCAGCACCCAGACCTCGGCCCCCGCGCGCGACCACTGCACGGCCAGCGGATCGACCGAGGGCAGCGATTCGTGCCGCCGTTCGATGGCAACGGCCACGCGCATGCCGGGGCGCAGGTGGGGGGCATCGGCGGCAAGCTGTGCTTCGGCACCCATCATCCCGGTCTCGGGGTCGGTCCGCCCGTCCAGCGCCGTCACCACCGCCGCAACCGGGGCCGCATCCAGCATCACCGCGCGCACGGTTACCGCGTCGCCGGGGGCAACGGCCTGGGCAGCGCGCTCCGACAGACCAAAGACCACGATCGGCGCGGCCTCGGCGCGGATCGTTGTCACCTGCGCCCCTTCCGGAATCTGATCGCCCGGCCGCGCCGTGATCAGATCGACCCGGCCCGCGATGGGTGCGCGCAGGATGCGCCGTTCCACCGCCAGCGCCGCCGCCTCGCGCCCCAGTCTGGCGCGGGCGAGCGCGGTTCGGGCGGCGGTGACCTGAACCTCGGTGGCGACACCGCGCGCGGCCAGGGCCTCGGCGCGGGCCAGCGCCGCCTCGGCCTCGGCAAGGTCGAGTTCCGCTTGGGCCAGGGCGCGGCGCTCGTCGTCGTCGCGCAGCAGGACCACCGGATCGCCTGCCGCCACGATCGCCCCCGGCGCCACCGCGACCTGCAGCACGCGCCCGCCGCTGCGCGCCGTGACCGGCGCCACCGCACCCCCGCGCAGATGGCCAAGGGCGACATGGCGTTCGACCCGCACCACCTCGACCGGGGCCTCGGCCACGACCCGGTGCACCGGCCGGGTCTGGGCTGCGGGTGGGGGGACGGAGGCGGTCGATGCCGACCGGTCGAACAGGGCGGGCAGAGGCCAGGGCCACACAAGCGCCCCCCCGCCCAGCAGCAGGATGACAGCCGCGAAAAAAATCTGACGACGAAGGGACACGCGCACACCTCGGGTTGTTCGCGCCGCTCTAGCGCGACAATACCAAACCGATCCTCAACGAACGGCGGGCAGTTCGAGGCGCGCGCAAAGCCCGCCGTGGGGTGCCTCGGCCAGGGTGAGCCGCCCCTCGTAAAGCGCGACCAGATCGGCGAGGATGGCGAGCCCCAGGCCGCTGCCCGCGGTCGTGGCCTCGTCCAGCCGTGCCCCGCGCGCCATCAGCCGGTCGCGCTCCTCGGCGGGGATGCCGGGGCCGTCATCCTCGACGGTCAGAACCAGCCGACCCGGCGGGGCAGCGGGGGCGTTCAGGCGCACGGTGCTGCGGGCATGGGCCAGCGCATTCTCGACCAGGTTGCCCAACATCTCGGCCAGATCCTGCGCCTCGCCGGCAAAGGCGGGCACCGGCCCCGGGTCGAGCGATAGGATGATGCCGCGCCGCGCGGCCTGCGGCGCAAAGACCAGCGCCAGATCCTCCAGCACCGGCCCCACCGGTGTCGCGCGGGCCAAAGCCGCGCCCGGTCCGGCCAGGGCTGCGCGGCGCAGATGCCAGCGGATCATCCGGTCCATCTGCGCCAGCAACCCGGCCTCGGGCCCCTTCGCGCGCAGCATCAGCGTGGCCAGCGGCCCTTTCAGCGCATGGGCAAGGTTGCCGACATGCGTCCGGGCGCGGGCGATGGTGTCGGCATTGGCCGACAGCAGGGCGTTGAGCGCCTGCGCCAGCGGGATCAGTTCGCGCATTTTCGGGTCCGGCAGCCGGTCCAGCGCCCCCAGCCGCAGCCGGTCGAGATCGGCCGCAAAGCGCCGGAGTGCCCGCAACCCCAGCCGGATCGCCAGCAGTTGCGCCCCGGCCAGCGCCAGTCCCACAACGGCCAGCGACACCAGAAGCGGCCAGCGGATGGCGTCGAGCGCTGCGTCGCGTTCGTCCATCGGCAGCGCGGCCGTGACGGTCAGCACTTGCGCATCGCCGGGCGCGGTAAAGACCCGCGCGCGTGTGATGGTCTTTGACGGGTCGATCCCTGCACCCAGCAGTGCAGGGGCGGCGGCCAGGATGCCCCGGTCACTGCCGACGGTCCACCCCCACCCTGACCCCGGTTGCTCGTAGCGCGGATCGGGCGGCGGCGGCACGACCAAAAGCTCGCCGTCCTCGGTCCAGGTGGTTGCCGCCATGACCCCACGCAACGCGGCCTCGAGTTCGGCCGACAGGCGCCGGTCCACGAAATCGGCCAGCAGCGCCGAGACCGCAACCCAGGCCAGCGCCAGCGCCAGCGCCGTCAGCCCCATCGCCGCCAGCGCCAGGCGCGCGGCGATCGAGGGGGGCCTGCCCGGCCACCTCATTCTGGCGGGTTCCCCGGCAACAGGCGATACCCCTCGCCGCGCAGGGTCTCGATGCGGCCCTCGCCGATCTTGCGCCGGATCCGGCCGACGATCACCTCGAGCGAGCGGAAGTCGCGGTCGGCGTCGCGGTCATACATGTGTTCGGACAAATCCGTGCGGCTGACGATGCGCCCCTTGTTCAGCATCAGATGGCGCAAGACCCGCGCCTCAAAGGCGGTCAGCTTCAGCGGCATCCCGTCCAGCGTCACGATCCCGGTCGCGGTATCAAGCACCAGCGCCCCTGCCGCGATCTGCGCATCCGCATGACCCGAGGCGCGTCGGATCAGGGTGGCAAGCCGCAGCGCCACCTCCTCGATCCGCACGGGCTTGAGCACATAGTCATCGGCACCGGCGCGAAACCCCGCCACCTTGTCGGCCCAGGCCTCGCGCCCGGTCAGGATCAGCACCGGCATCGTGAGGCCACCTGCGCGCCAGCGCGTGAGCACCTCGACCCCCGGCAGACCCGGCAGCCCGAGGTCGAGCACGGCGGCGGCATAGGTTTCGGTGGCACCCAGAAATTCGCCTTCCTCTCCGTCATGGGCGATCTCGACAACATGGCCTGCCTCGCGCAGACCTGCGGCCAGTTCGGCGGCCAGCGCCGTGTCATCCTCGACCAGCAGGATCTTCACGGGCGCTCTCCGGGCAGGATGCGCGCCTCGATCTGGCCGATCCCCTCGACCTCGACAAAGCGGCAGCCCGGTCCGGTCAGGCGGATGCGCACCACATTGCCCGCTGGCGTCAGCCAGCGCAGTTCGCTGACCTCGCGGTCCTCGCGCAGGGCCAGCGCCTCGCCACGGTAGCGCGCAGCGGCGCAGGCCAGCGCCTCTGACGGTTCGAGCGGCTCGGCCTGCGCGGTCGCAGCCAGGCCGAGGGCCGCAAGCAAGGGGACAAGGTATCGACGCATGGGCTACGATAGATCAGCAGGAAACCAAACGGAAGCCAAACGGACCCGTTGCAGGGCGGTTGATCCCGAATCGATCACAAGAGGGCATCGAAACCAGAAAAGGACACGACAATGTCGACGACAAGAAAGATGCTGCTGACGGGTGCTGCGCTGATCGCGCTGGCCGCACCGGCCTTCGCCGAGGAACTGCGCGGTCGCGTGATCGAGAGCTTCGGCACCCATGTGACGATCGAGGACCGCGGCACGCGCTGGCTGATCCGCCTGCCCGAGGGTGGTGTGCCGCCCGCAGAGGGCACCCGCATCCGGGTCGAGGGGCAGCTGGACGGACGCATCCTGACCGCGGCGCGGGTCTCGCCGGAGGCGGGCCCGCGCGAGGAGAACCGGGCAGAGCCACGGCGCAGCGATCGCGGTGCGGCGCGTTCAGTGCCGATGATAACCGATGCAGGCACGGCGCCGCGATTGCCCGGGATCGACGATCTGACATTGCGCAACCGTTCGCGGTCGGGCGATCTGCATTGGTCCGGCCGACTTGGTGACGGCGACGTGCGGGTCGTCGGCGAATGGGATGGGCGCGTGAAGCGGATCACGAGCGATGGCACGGCCCTGCCGCGTCCGGTCGTGGATCGTGTTCTGGCCCGTCGCCTCGCTGACTTGCCAGGCACCGACCGGCTGGCGTCGATCACCCATGCCGAAATCCGCCCGCGCGGTGAAATCGTGCTGCGCGGCCCGGATGCGAACGGCGCCCAGATCGAGATCCGCTATGACCGGGGCGGGCGTCTCGACCGGGTCGAGCGGCATCAGCCCCTGCCGGGCCTCGACCGTGCGCGCGTGACCGCCCTGCTGCAGGCGGCCGGATATGCCAATATCGGCTGGATGGAGCACCTGGCGCGTCATGTCGAGGTCGAGGCCACCAATGTCTACGGCGACCGGGTTGAGGTTCGGATCAACCGCGACGGCCAGATCGACCGGGAACGCCTGCTCGGCAGTTGAGACCGGCCCGCACGGCCGCGCGGCGGCCGTGCATCTCTCATTGGGTCAAAGTTGACCGACTGGCCCGCATCACGGCGCCGAGCCTTCGGCATCCGGACCGCCGAGAGGTCTGCCTCGCCCTGCGACGAAGCAGGGAAAGATACCGCGACGCGGGGGCCGACGCGGGTTTGCACGGCCATCTGCCCCATGCCGGGATATGCGCCGGTGCCGAAAGGGGCGCCGGCGACGCTTGGTGGTGTCATGACCGTGACGGGATGGCGGTCGCTTGTCGATGCGCGGGGGGGTATCCTTGGGCGGAAAGGCCGCCCCTTGTGGGCGATGGGTGCATGGCACCTGCGCAGATCAGCGTGCCGTGTCGGCCTGAACCGTGTTGCCCGGAACCAAAGACGGCGCATTCCGCCGCAGGAACGTCTCGGCAACGGAAAACAGGTCGTCGCTTGGCGCACCGTCGCACAGCATCTGCACCAGCATGCGCGCCCGGCCAGCCTGCCCGCGACGCAACGCGCCGAGCAGGTCTATCAGTCGCCGTTCCTCGGGCGTCAGCCAGACCCTGCAACAGCCGCATCCCTCGGCATTGAACTGAAAGGGCGATCTGCGCGCCGCCCGCAGCGTCTGGACCAGCGCCACGACGTCATAGCACAGCGCCCCGGCTTTCTGCGGCCCGACCTGCGCGGTGGCAACGCGCAGCGCCATGAACCAGCCCTGGGTGCCCGGCGTGGCGAAGGTCTGGAGATACCAGCGCATCAGCGCCAGCGTCAGGCGCGCGAACCCGTCTAGGTTCAGGCGGTCGACATGCACCTCGCCCGGGCGGCCCGGGCGGGTCGGGGCGACAGGGTGGTGTTGGCCGTCCTGCGGCATGGCGGCGCCGTGGCTGCGGCGAAAGGTGTTGCGCGCCGGTTTTTCGGGGCCAAGATCAGCGCGGGACATCGGCATCCCCGGCACGAGGTGCAGCGCGGACAGGCCGCGCCGGGCAGCACATTCCGAATTGGTCGTGCATCGCCGCGTCGCACAGACATCTGTCCAAGACCATTTCCATCAGCAGCGGTTCGGGACAGCAGCCGGTGTCGGCGGCCGTCATGGCGCATGACAGAAAATCCATTCGTGACACATGTATCTGATATGTCATGCCAACTCCGGCTTCGGATTGATTATGGCGCCGGGTTGTCTGCAAACATTCGATGCCGCAGCTTGACTGGGTTGATTATTCCTGACAGATTTACTTTGCGATGTAAAGTCGGTTGACCGCACATCGCGCCGCCATAGCCAGCCCCGCGCAAGCTAGCCCTGAAACACCCCAAGGAGCTTTCCGATGCGCATCCGCCTTGCCCTGGCCGCCGCCCTTTCCCTGGCCCTGTCCATTCCGGCCGTATCGGCCCAGACATTGGAAAGCTGGCAGCTTTCACATGGCGGGTTTGTCACCGCCTCTGATGTGCGGGCGCACAACGGCTTGCCGCAGGATCGCGCGGACATGCTGGCGGCGCTGGCGGGTGAGGCGCCAGCCTGGGCCGAGGCGCTGACGATCTACACCTGGGGGCGGAATTTCCCCTGGCGCGACATGACCCATTCGCTGGGACGCTTCGCCGACAACTACAATGGCGCGATGCCGCGGGTGCTGCCGAAATCGGTCGCGCATTGGGGCGATCCGGCCTTTGCGGTCGGCCCGGTCTTTTCTGCCCTGGCGGGGACGGGCGCGTTTTATCAGGTGCCACCCAAGGCCAGCATCGCCTTTGTCGAAGGGGCAACACTGGCGACCGTCCTGAACTGGACCCGGTTCGAACTGACGATGTCGGAGGCAAAGGCGCGCGCCGCCACGCCGAACTGGGCCCTGACGAACGGAAGCCCCAAGAACTGGAACGAGATCTTCGCGTTTCACTTCGGCCCTGAGGGGCGGCATTCCGTCCATGCGGCGCTGGAGGGGATCGAAGGCGGGCCAGAGGTCAATGCCGCACTCTACGCCGCCCTTGCCGCGGGCCAGCCGCATCTGCTGGCCGAACGCTGGGCCGAGGCCGAGGCGGCCGAGGTGGCGCGCAACCTGCATCGGGCGGCGCTTCTGGTCTTTCACGACGCCCTCGCACAGGCCGGTGCCGCAACCGAGGATGCGGCTCGCGAAGCGGCATCCTTCCGCGCGCGCGGTCTGTGGCTCGCGGCGGCCGAGGCGGTGCTGAACCTTGCCCCCGATGAGGTCGCGGGGATCGAGGCAGCGCTGGCCGGCACGGGTGACGCGGCGCTTCTGCCCTTTGCCGCCGAGGCTGTTCAGGCGGCTTTGGGCAAGCTGTGACCCGAAACGGGCGGGGCAACGGACGCCGGCGCATGACAGAGGATCACCACGGATGAACACGTCCCTTGCTACGTGCGATGTGCAACCGCCCGGCCGATTCGGGCAACCGGGGGCGTATCAGTTGCTGGCCCGGCTCCGGTTTCTAGGCCGCACCTGCCGGGCGCGCGCACGGATCGATGCCTTTGGCGCCTGCGCGATGCTGTCATCCGATCCGGCAGCATCGGCCCAGGCCTATGCCGATGCGCTGCTGCGCGTGCTGGGGCAGGGGTTCGGGCGCAGCCCCGCTCTTTATGCGCCGGGCAATGCCGAGCTTTCGTTCGACGAGCGCTGGCTGCTGTCTCTGATCGACGCCGTCACGCGCGAGGACGCCGACAGTCTGCGGTTCCTGACCGTCAGCAAGATCCCGCGGCACCTGCGCAGGCAGGTGATTTGGCTTGCTGTGCGGCTGGTCAACAGGCTGGCGGAACCTGACGATAAGAATCAGACTTAGAACGGTTCTAATTTATTGTTGACCGGCTGGCATGTGTGCGGTATTCCACAGTCCAAGCAAGCCAGCCGACGTGCAAGCCAGCGCAAATCCCGAAAATTGAATGCAAGAAAAACAGGAGCTTTGGCATGTCTCAAACATTTGAGAGCATCTCGCCGACCGCGCAGCAGGACATCTGCGACGCGCTGAACCAGTCGGTCGCCGAAACCGCCGTGACGACGATGCTGGCGCAGAACTTTCACTGGAATGTGACTGGCCCGCATTTCGGACCGCTGCATGAGCTGTTCGAGAAAATCTACACCGATCATTTCAAGGGCCAGGACGATCTGGCCGAGCGGGTGAAAGCCCTGGGCGGCCACGCCGAGGGGCAGTTGTCGGGGATGCTGCAACGGTCCAAGGTCGCCGAAGTCGCGGGCGTGCCCGCCGCCGATCAGATGATCCGCACCATGCTGGATGCGCAGCGCACCCTGGCCGCGACCCTGGCCGGCACGGCCGCCGTGGCCGAAAAGCATGGCGATCTCTTGACGCAAGACCTTGCCATCGCGCGGGCGCAGGTGCACGAAAAATTCGCGTGGTTCCTGCGCGCGCATCTGGAATAAGCGGTGGCCGCCGTCATTCGGCGGCGGTATCGACCTCTTGTTCCGCCTTTCCCACGGGGGGCGCCCAGGCGGCGCCCTTCCGTCCGCACAGCTTCTGATAGGCGGGCAGCCAGTGGGAAAAGCCGCCCAGACGCTGCTGCTGATGCCAGACCATCTCGACGAACTCCGCGCGATGGGCGGGCTTTTCCAGCGATTTGAACATCTTCTTTTGCACCTCGGTCATCGAGCAGGCGATGCAATGGCCTGCGCGCTTGTATTTGCAGACGTCGATACACGGCGATGGGGTCTTGGATGACATGGCGTCCCTGGCGTCCTGTTGCTGGGGTTATTTCGTGAGGATCAGCTTGCCCTGCCGGGTGATCCTTAAGACGTAAAGCACACCGTCAAGCGACAGATGCGCCGTTGTGCCCTGGCCGGTCAGGGCCCGGGCGTCGTGGCACGGCACCTGTGGCGCGGGTTCGGCCAAGGCAAGCGGGCGCAGTTTCGGGTGGGTTTGCGCGTGATTTGTCTCGCCGGCCATCGTCTGCACCTGTTTGTTCCATGGGGTGCCTTGGCTGTGTGATTTGGCGCGGCAGGGCGAAGTATTCCGTCTTGTCATACGGATGTCAATCCTGAGTTTTTCAGTCGGCTATGCGGCGCGGCGTCACTCCAGCAACAGCGGCTCATAGGGAGCGTCGGTCAGCGCCCGCAGAAACGCCACCAGTGCGTCGATGCGGCGGTCGTCCAGCGCCGGGCCATGCGTCAGCTCCTTGCGCGCCAGGGTGTCCACGACGGGTGGCGGACCAAAGGGCACCCCGGTTTCGGGGTTGATCTGCCGTTCGGGGGCCCGGCTGTTGTAGCTGTTGTAGAACAAGATCACCGACCGCAGGTCGTCGAACACGCCGTTGTGCATATAGGGGCCGGTGACGGCCACATTGCGCAAGGTCGGCGTGCGAAACGCGCCGCGCGCCGCCGGATCCGCCACCACGCCCCCCAGGCCCGGATCCACCGCGCCTGCAGCGATCCCGTTGCGGGCCCGCAGGCCCGTGTTCTCCGGCGTGCCGATGTTGTGATAACGGTGGTCGGTGAAGGTTTCCCTGGCCGCCGTGGCCCCGGCGCCCCGGTGGCACAGGCTGCAATTGGTGAATTGCTGCGAGAAGAACAGCACGCGGCCCAGGTCTTCCTCGGGCGTCAGCGCGATCTCGCCCCGCAGCCAGCGATCATAGCGCGAGGTGAAGGGGGCAAAGGTCGCGCTGCGTTCGAAGGCGGCAATGGCCTCGGCCATGGCCACGAAAGCCGTGTCAGGATCGTCCAGCACCTCGGGGCCGAACAGGGCCGGAAAGGCGGACCGATAGCCGGGGTCTTCCAGGATGCGCGCCAAGACCGAAGCGCGGTTGGGCATGCCCATCTCTGCGGGGTTCAGCGGGGGGCCCATGGCCTGATCCTCGAGCCGCGCGGCGCGACCGTCGTGAAACAGCCCGCCCGCCCAATCGCCCGCCGCGGTCTTCTGCAAAGGCGGCACATAGGCGGCATACATCGCCGTGGGGGCATTCCGGTCGCCCAGCGACACGCCATCGTCGCCCCGCGATGCCGCCCCTCGCGGATCGGAAAACGCGCGCGCCGGGTCGTGGCAGCTGGCGCAGGACTGGGTGCGGTTCCACGACAGGCTGGTGTCGAAGAACAGCTGCTTGCCAAGATCGGCGATCGACATCGGCCCCGCATCGCCCCGCGGCCACGCCGCAGGCGCGGCGATCACCCCGGCCAGAACGAGACTGCCGACCAAGGTGCAGAGCAACAGGGAACGGCGGTTGCAGCGCGGCAGCAGGATCATGGGCTTTCCGGTCGCAGGGTCAGTCGCAAGGTCGGCCATGGCGTCACTTGACTCGATTACCATACAATATTACTCAGGATTTATTGCACAGCCAAGGTCCCCGGCGCAAGTGCCGCAGGCCCAGCCACGCGCCAATCGCCCGCTCCCGGAGGTTACCGCATGGCCCGTTTTCCGATGCTCACCGCAACCGCGCTTTCCCTTGTCCTGGCAGCACCACTCGCCGCACAGGATCGCAGCGCCGTTCTGACCACCTATGCCGACATCGCCCTTGCGGGCTATGAGGACAGCCTGACCACCGCCCGGGCGCTGGATGCGGCCGTGGCGGCCCTTGTGGCGGCGCCGTCGCCCGAAACGCTGGCCGCCGCGCGCGATGCCTGGCGCGCGGCGCGCATTCCCTATCAGCAGACCGAGGTGTTCCGCTTTGGCAATCCCATCGTGGACGACTGGGAAGGCCGGGTGAACGCCTGGCCGCTGGACGAGGGGCTGATCGACTATACCGCCGGGGATTACCTTGGCGCAAATGACGAGAACCCGTTTGCGGCGCTGAACATCATCGCGACGCCCGTGCTGGCGATTGCCGGGCAGACGGTGGACGCGACGACGATCACCCCGGCGCTGCTGGCGGATCTGCACGAACTGGACGGGATCGAGGCCAATGTGACCACCGGCTATCATGCCATCGAGTTTCTGCTCTGGGGGCAGGATCTGAACGGAACCGGCCCGGGCGCGGGCGACCGGCCCCCTACCGATTTCGTGCAAGGGCCCGGATGCACCGGCGGCAATTGCGACCGCCGCGTGGCCTATCTGACGGCCGCAACCACGCTCTTGCAGTCCGACCTGCAGGAGATGGTCACGGCCTGGGCCGCAGACGGTGCCGCCCGCGCCGCCGTGATGGCCGATGAAAGCGCCGGCCTGACCGCAATGCTGACCGGCATGGGCAGCCTGTCCTATGGTGAACTTGCGGGCGAGCGGATGCGGCTGGGGCTGCTCCTGAACGATCCCGAGGAAGAGCACGACTGCTTTTCCGACAACACGCACATGAGCCATTTCCTGAACGCGCAGGGCATCCGCAACGTCTGGACCGGGCGCTACGCCCGCGTCGATGGATCGGTGATCGAGGGGCCGTCGCTGGCCGTGCTGGTGGCGGGGGCGGATGCGGGCCTGGCCGCCGACCTGACCGCCCGGATCGACGCCACGATGGACGCGATGACGGCGCTTGTTGCCGCGGCCGAGGGCGGCATGCCCTTTGACATGATGCTGGCGCCGGGCAACGAGGCCGGGGCCACGCTGATCATGGCGGGGGTCAACGCGCTGATCGACCAGACGCGCGGGATCGAGCGGGCCGCGGCGGCCCTGGGCCTGGGGCAGATTGCGCTGGAAGGCTCGGACAGTCTGGATGATCCGGCCGCTGTCCTGCAATGATCCGGCGCGGGGTGGCGGCGCTTGCCGCGCTGGCGGCGGGGGTCGCGGCGGTGGTTGCGGGCGCGACGGATCAGCCGCCTGAGGGCGCGAAGCTTCTGCCCGCCGCGCCAGAACGGGCCTATTCCACCCCGGTCGGGCCACGCGATCTGGCAGGGCTCGATGCGGCGGCGGGGGCGGCGCTGTTCGGCAAGCTCTGGGTGGCGGCGCCCGCCTCGACCCGCGCCTCGGACGGGCTGGGACCGCTTTACAACGCGCGGTCCTGCGCGGCCTGCCACCAGAACCACGGCCGCGCGCATCCGCCCGAGGGCGACGGGCCCGCGCCGGTCGGGTTGGTGGCGCGGCTGGCGCAGCCGGATGGCGGGGGCGATCCGGTCCTGGGGCGTCAGGTCCAGCCGCTGGCCACCGCGGGCCTCGCGGGCGAGGCGCGCGTGCAGATCGTGTGGCAGGATCACCCGCTGGCCCTGCCCGATGGCAGCGCGGCGATGCTGCGCCGCCCCGAGGCGACGCTGTTGGACCTTGTCTGGGGCGCACCCGATCCCGCCACGCGGACGGGCCTGCGCGCGGCCCCGCCGCTGGTCGGCATGGGCCTGATCGCTGCCATCGACGCCGATGCCATTCTGGCGAACGCCACGCGTGACAGTGGCGGCATCGCGGGGCGGGTGCGCATGGTCACGCCGCTCGATGGCGGCGCGCCGGTTCCCGGCCGCTTTGGCCGTCGTGCCGCGGCGGCAACGCTGACGGATGCCACCGCGCTCGCGCTGGCACTGGACATGGGGCTGTCCACGCCCTGGTTGCCCGACCCGGCAGGCGATTGCACCGATGCGCAGGCGGCCTGCCGCGATGCCCCCCATGGCGACGGCGATGCCCGCGTTCAGGAGGTGGCGGCAAACGCGGTCGGCCTGATCGCCACCCACCTCGCCAGCCTCGGCCTGCCCGAACCGGCGCGCGGCGCGGACGCGCTGACCCGGCTCGGCGAGGCAGTGTTTCACGCCGCAGGCTGCGCCGCCTGTCATCGCCCCGACTATACGATCAGCACGACCGAGGGTCCGCGCGTCATCCGTCCCTACAGCGATTTCCTGCTGCATGATCTTGGCCCAGCGATGGCCGAAGCCGCCCCGGAGGCCGGCATCGCCGCCAGCGAATGGCGCACGGCGCCGCTGTGGGGGCTGGGGCATTCCCGTGCCGTTGGTGGGCGCGAAAGCTATCTGCACGACGGGCGCGCGCGGACCCTGACCGAGGCGATCCTGTGGCACGGCGGCACCGCAGCCCCGGCCCGCGACCGCGTCATCGCCATGCCCGCTGCGGACCGCACGGCGCTCGTGGCCTTTCTGGAGGGGTTGTGATGCGTGTCCTGCCTGCCTTGCTCTTGCTCCTGTCCGTCGCGGCGACTGCGGCCCGCGCCGATACGTCGCGCGCGCTGGATCAGGTGATCCTGCCGGGCGTGGCGCGGTTTGCCGAGGCGGCGCGGCGGCTGTCGGCCAGCGCCGCCGCCGATTGCACCCGCGATGCCGTGCGGCCCGCCTATCACACCGCGCGCGATGCCTGGGGCGCGATCGGCGATTTCCGCCTGGGTCCGACCGAACAGGCGGCGCTCACCATCGCCTTCTGGCCGGACGACCGGGCCAGCGGGCTGCGCGCGATCCGCGCGGCCGTCGCGGCGGGTGGGGGGCAGATCGCCCTGATGCCGGCCTCGGCGCGGGGGTTTCCCGGGCTGGACCTGCTGTTGGGCGAGCCGGGGCTGGAGGGCGACGCGGGCTGTGCGCTGGTGGCGGCCCTTGCGGCCGATCTGGCAGAGCAGGCCCGCGCCTTGCAGGCAGGCTGGCTGGCGCATGCCCCGCTGCTGCGCAACCCCGGCAATGCCGCCTATTTCGACCTCAGCGATGCGCAGCGCGTGCTCTACACCCAGGCGCTTGCCGCACTCGAGTTGACCCGCGATGCCCGGCTGGGGCGACCGCTGGGCGAAGCGGGGCGGCCGCGTCCGGCACGGGCCGAACAGTGGCGCACCGCACGGCCCCTGCCGAATGTGCTGGCCGCCGCGCGGGCGGCGCATGCGCTGGCGCGTGCGCTGGTCGATACGCCGACGCCCGCCGCCGATGCAGCACTTGCCGCCGTGCTGTCGGCAGCGGCGGCCGTGTCCGACCCCGCGTTCCAGGACGTGGGAGACCCGCAGGCGCGGCTTCGCGTCGAGATCCTGCAACAGCGTGTCGATGCGCTCCACGCGGCGATCATCGCCGATGTGGGGCAGGTGCTGGGTGTGGGCCTCGGTTTCAACGCGCTGGACGGAGATTGATCGCCATGACGACACGACGCCGGATGATCGCAACCCTGGCCGCCACCGCACTTTTGCCCCGCATCGGCTGGGCCGAGGCCGGGAACCCCGCCTGGCTGGCCTGCGCGCGCGAGGCGTCGGGCGGCTTTGCGCTGTTCGGCCTGCGGCGCGACGGCGGGCTTGCCTTTCGCCAGCCGCTGGCCGCGCGCGGCCATGCCGGGGCGCGCCACCCGAGCTTGCCGCTGGCAGTGGTCATGGCCCGCAGGCCGGGCACCTATGCGCTGGTCATCGACTGCGTGACAGGCCGGGTGCGGGCCCGGCTGACCCCGCCGGATGGGCTGCAGTTCAACGGGCATGCCGCCTTCCTTTACGACGGCGCTGCGCTCGCCACATCAGAGCAACGCGCGCAGGACAGCGCGGGCATGACCGGGATCTGGGACACAGACAGCTGGCAGCGGGTTGCGACGTGGTCCACTCAGGGGCTTGGCCCGCATGAGATTGTGGCACTACCGCAAAGTCGGCTGGCCGTGGCGAACGGTGGCATCGCCACCGACCCCGCCGACCGGCGCAAGCTGAACCTGCCCAGGATGCGCCCCTCGATTGCCGTGCTAGACGGCAGTGGGCGGCTGGACGACCGGATGGACCTGCCCGACCTGTGGCAGAACTCCATCCGGCATCTGGCCCTGCACCCCGGCGGAACCCTGGCCTTTGCCATGCAATGGGAGGGCGATCCGGCCGAACCCGTGCCCCTGCTGGGCCTGTGGCTTCCGGGCAGCGCGCCCCGACTTGCCACCGCGCCGGAGCCAGAGCTGATGCGGATGCAGGGCTATGCCGGGTCCGTGGCTTGGTCGGGCGGGGGGGAGCGGGTGGCGATCACCTCGCCGCGCGGCGGTCGGGTGCAGATGTATGACGCGGCGGGCGGCTTTGCCCTGGGCTGGGACCGGCACGACGTCTGCGGCCTGGGCGGGGTTGCGGACGGGTTTGTCGCCACCGACGGAACGGGTGCCGTGCTGCGGTTCGGGCAGGACGGAGCCGATCCGCTCGCCCGCCACCCGCTGGCCTGGGACAATCATATGATCGCGGTCTGACGCGGCGCGGTCAGGCGGACAAGGCGTCGCGCCACAAGACCTGCGGCAGCACGAATGTCGCCCCCGGCGGCGGCATCCGGTTCGCCTGCAAGGCGCAGCCGTAAGCCTGCGCCAGTGCCGGCCCGCCGATCACCTCGGCCGCGGGCCCTGCATGCAGGATGCGCCCATCCTTCATCAGCCAGACGGTATCGGCCACCATCGAAGCAAGGTTCAGGTCGTGCAGCACCAGCACCACGCCGCCGCCGCCATCGGCAAAGCGCCGCAGGATGCGCATCACCGCGATCTGATGCGCGATATCCAGGCTCGCCACCGGTTCGTCCAGCACCAGCCAGCGCGGCGATCCGGCCTCGACCGGGGTCCAGACCTGCACCCGCACCCGCGCGAGTTGCACCCGCGCCTGCTGCCCGCCCGACAATTCCTGATAGAGCCTGCCGCCAAAGCCGGGCAGGTCCACCTCGTCCAGCGCGCGGGCGATCAGATCGGTGCGCGCGGCGTGCTGGCCGTTGGTCAGGCCCAGGCGCACCACTTCGGCCACGGTGAAGGGAAAGGCCAGCGTGGCGGCCTGCGGCAGCACCGCGCGCCGGGCGGCCAGTTCCCAGGGGCGCAGGGCCGCGCAATCCTGCCCGTTCAGCCCGATATGCCCGCGATAGGGCAGATCGCCCGA
>JBKBKC010000016.1:0-55317 GCA_046294265.1 Gemmobacter sp.
GCCGGGCGCTTGAGCAACCTGGGGGCTCCGCGCCCGGCGCGCTTGCCCAACCCGAAACCGACATCTATCAAACCCAAGGATTCACGTCATGAACGAGGGACGGCCGGGGGCGCAGGTCAGGAACGCGAATGTTGAGAGGCCTGTTGTGAGATTTTCGGAGGCTTGACGTTTTCCCTGCAAGCCGTTGAAAAGATTTGGAGGCGGGTATCGGAATCGAACCGATCTTCACGGATTTGCAATCCGCTGCGTAACCTCTCCGCCAACCCGCCTCGCGCCGTCAAGGTGACTGTCACCTAGAGGATGGCGCGGCCCGGTGCAAGGGGGTGGGCCCGGGCGGGCCACGTCCCTGCCCCTTCCCTTGCCGTGCGGGTCGGCGACTGATACCACGCCGGAAATCCTTACGCTTTTGGTGCAGAACCCGTGTCAGACGGTCTCCACACAACAGAGGGCCCACGCCCGCCGAAGCTGTCGGTCAGGGGCCTGACCCGCCGCTTCGGCGCGGCACCGGTGGTGGACGACCTGACGCTGGACGTGGCGGCGGGGCAGGTCACCTGCCTTCTGGGCCCTTCCGGGTGTGGGAAGTCCACCACGCTGCGGATGATCGCGGGAGTGGAGCGGCCTGACGCCGGATGCATCGAGATCGACGGGCGGATCATGTCCGACGCCACCACCTTCTTGCCGCCCGAGGCGCGGGGGGTCGGCCTGATGTTCCAGGATTTCGCGCTGTTTCCGCATCTTACCGTCGCGGCGAATGTGGGCTTTGGCCTGTCGGGCGACCGCGCGGGGCGCCAAGAACGGGTGGGTGAAATGCTGGAGCGCGTGAACCTTGCGGGCTTTGCCGCCAAGTTCCCGCATGAGCTGTCGGGGGGCGAGCAGCAGCGCGTGGCACTGGCCCGCGCGCTGGCGCCCCGCCCCCGCGTGATGCTGATGGACGAGCCGTTCTCGGGCCTCGACAACCGCCTGCGCGACGGCATCCGCGACGTGACTCTGGACATCCTGAAGGATGAGGGCGCGGCGGTGGTGCTGGTGACGCATGAGCCGGAGGAGGCGATGCGCATGGGCGACGAGATTGCCCTGATGCGCGACGGTCGCATCGTGCAGCGTGGCAGCCCCTACAACATCTACAACAGCCCGGCCGACAAGGCTGCGGCTGCCTTTTTCAGCGATATCAACGTGATCCGCGGCACCTCGCGCGGTGCGCTGACGGCCACGCCGTTCGGCGCCTTCCTGACCCCCGGCCATGCCGACGGCGCGGAGGTGGAGATCGTGATCCGCCCCCGCCACCTCAAGATCGACTTTGACCGGGGCGGGCGCGGCCCCAACCCCACCCCGCAAGAGGGCACCGCCGCGCGCGGCACGGTCACGCGGGCGCGCTATCTGGGCCGCGAGAGCCTGGTGGATTTCCGCATGGATTACGACGGCTCGCGCCTTGTCGCCTCGGTGCCGGGGGTGTTCCTGCCGCGCGTGGGCACGGTGCTGTGGCTGATGATCCGGCGCGACAGGTGCTTTGTCTTTCCGGTGGGCGGTCCGGGCGCAACTCTGGGCTAGACGTCCAGTTCCTCCACGAACCGCGCGTTTTCCTGGATGTACTGGAACCGCAGTTCGGGCTTTTTCCCCATCAGGCGCTCCACCAGATCGCCGGTCTCGCCCGGCTCATCCTCGTCGATCGACACCCGGATCAGCTTGCGCGTGGCGGGGTTCATCGTGGTGTCCTTCAGGTCCTTGGCGTCCATCTCGCCCAGGCCCTTGAACCGCTGCACGTCGATCTTTCCCTTTCCGCCCAGCCCCTTGGCCAGCCACGCCTCCTTTTCCGCGTCGTCGGCCACATACATCCGCCGCGCCCCCTGCGTGAGGCGGTAAAGCGGCGGGCAGGCCAGATAGAGGTGCCCCTTGTCGATCAGGGGCCGCATCTGGGTGAAGAAGAACGTCATCAGCAGGCTGGCGATATGCGCGCCGTCCACGTCCGCATCCGTCATGATGATGATCTTTTCATACCGCAGGTCATCGACGCGAAACTTGCTGCCCATCTGCACGCCAAGCGCCTCGCAGATATCGCGGATTTCGGCATTCTCGTGCAGCTTGGAGGATGCCGCCCCCAGCACGTTCAGGATTTTCCCTTTCAAGGGCAGCAGCGCCTGCGTCTCGCGGTCGCGCGCGCCCTTGGCGCTGCCGCCCGCGCTGTCGCCTTCCACGATGAACAACTCGGTCCCCTCGCGCCCCTTGGCGGTGCAATCGGTCAGCTTGCCCGGCAGGCGCAGCTTTTTCGTGGCCGTCTTGCGCGCGGTTTCCTTTTCCGCCCGCCGGCGCAGCCGTTCCTCGGCGCGCAGCACCAGGAAATCCAGGATCGCGCCCGCCGATTTCGTGTCCGACGCCAGCCAGTTGTCGAAATGGTCGCGCACGGCCCCTTCGACCAGCCGCCCGGCCTCCTCGGTCGCCAGCCGGTCCTTGGTCTGGCCCACGAATTGCGGCTCGCGGATGAACACCGACAGGATCGCGCAGCCCCCCGTCAGCAGGTCGTCGCGGGTGATCAGCTCGGCCTTGCGGTTCTTGACCAGCTCGCCATAGGCGCGGATGCCCTTGGTGATCGCCGACCAGAACCCGGCCTCATGCGTGCCGCCCTCGGGCGTGGGCACCGTGTTGCAATAGCTCTGGATGAACCCGTCGCGCATGGGCGTCCAGTTGATCGCCCATTCCACCTGCCCCGGCACCCCGTATTTTTCCTGAAACCCGATGCGGCCGGCAAAGGGGCGGTCGGCGTAGGTGGTGGTTTTCTCCAGCTGGTCCGACAGGTAATCGGCAAGGCCCCCGGGAAAGTGGAACACCGCCTCCTGCGGCATGTCGCCATCGGGCAGCGCCGATTTCCAGCGGATCTCCACGCCGTTGAACAGATAGGCCTTGGACCGCGCCATCTTGAGGATCCGCGCCGGTTTCAGGAGTTGCGAGCCAAAGATCTCGGGGTCGGGGTGGAAGGTGACGGTGGTGCCGCGCCGGTTCGGGGCGGGGCCGATCTTTTGCAAGGGGCCCTGGGGGATGCCGCGCGAAAACTCCTGCGCAAAAAGCTCACGGTTCCGCGCCACCTCCACCCGCATCCGGTCCGACAGCGCGTTGACCACGCTCGCGCCGACCCCATGCAGGCCGCCCGATGTTTCATAGGCCTTGCCGCTGAACTTGCCCCCCGAATGCAGCGTGCACAGGATCACCTCCAGCGCCGACTTGCCCGGAAATTTCGGGTGCGGATCGACCGGGATGCCCCGCCCGTTGTCGCGGACGGTCACCGCGTGGTCGGCGTGGAATTCCACCTCGATGCGCGTCGCGTGGCCCGCCACCGCCTCGTCCATCGCATTGTCCAGCACCTCGGCCACCAGATGGTGCAGCGCGCGCTCATCCGTGCCGCCGATATACATGCCGGGGCGCTTGCGCACCGGCTCCAGCCCCTCCAGCACCTCGATGGAAGAGGCGTCATAGATCTCGGCCTTACTGGACAGCAGGTCATTGGGCATCGGCAGGCTCCTGATCGGTCAACCGGGATTAGACCACTCCAGGGGGGTGGCCCGCAAGATGTGGTGGCCGCGCCCCCGCGTCACGCCGCTTCGGCCATCCGCATCGCCCACATCTTCTGATACCCCGCCCGCGCATGGCACCGCGCGAGCCAGGCCGCCACCCCCCGGAAGGGCGCCAGCAAGGGCGCATGGACGGCCCCGTAACGGATGCATTCGGCCACACAGATGTCGGCCACGGTGAACCGCCCGCCCATCATCCCGTCACGCCCCGCCAGATGCGCCTCCAGCCGCCGCAGCGGGCGCTGCAGCCCCTCCACCGCCGCCGCGATCCGCGCCTGCCCCTCGGGCGTGTCCTGCGCGCCGTCCATATGGGTATACAGGATGCCCGTCGCCACGCTCTCGACCGAGGTTGCGGCGAACAGCGCCCAGTTCACCGCCTCCGCCTCCTCGCGCCAATCGGCAGGCCCCAGTGCCCCGCCATGCCGCCGCGCGATGTGCAGACAGATGGCAAGGCTTTCGGTCAGGACCAGCCCGTCCTCCTCCATCGCGGGCACCTGCCCCTGCGGGTTCACCTTCAGGAACGCCTCCGACGCCGTGTTCAACGGCGCATCCTCCGCCGTGGGGTCGGCCAACCGGTAGGACTGGACCACCGGCACATGGGCAAATTCCATCCCGATTTCGTGCAGCAGCCACAGCGGCCGCGTGGCGCGCGACCGGGCGACGCCATAAAGGGTGAGCATGAAAACCTCCGAAGGACAGGGCCGCGCACCGCCATGGCCACGCGGTCATCGCGCGCAAGGCTAGCGGGCTTCTCGCCCCCGCGAAAGGCCGCATCTGCGGCGGCCGGTCCGCGCCAAGCTGCCCCCTTGGCCCTTGGGCGCGCCCTGCGCTAGGGTTCCGCCCAGCATGAGGAGCCGCCGATGTGGGACGACCGCTACGCCACCGATGACTATATCTTCGGCACCGACCCCGCTGCCTTTCTCGTGCGCGCCGCCCCCCACCTGCCCGCCGCCGCGCGCATCCTGTGCCTGGCCGAGGGCGAGGGGCGCAACGGCACCTATCTTGCGGGTCTGGGCCATGACGTGACGGGCATCGACTTGTCGCAGGTGGGCCTTGCTAAGGCTACCCGCCTGGCCGCAGCCAAGGGCGTCACCCTTACCCTGCGGCAGGCCGATGTCATGGCCTGGGACGGCGCGGATGGTCCCTGGGACGCGGTCGTGGCGATCTTCGTGCATTTCATGACGCCGCAGCGTGCCGCCCTCGCCGCCGCCTGCACCCGCGCCCTGCGGCCCGGGGGCCTCTTCCTCTACCACGGCTATGGACCCGGCCAGCCGGCCCACGGCACCGGCGGGCCGAAAGACCCCGCGATGCTGGCCTCTTCCGCCCAGATCGCCGCCGCCTTCCCCGGCTGGACCGCGATCCTCGCGCGCGACCACGAGGATATGCTGGCCGAAGGCACCCGGCATGTCGGCAAGTCCGCGCTGGTTGACGTGATCTTGCGCGCGCCGGGGGTAGAGCCCGCGGCAACGAAGAGCTAGGGTCATCCCATGCGCATCATCTTCCCTGCCCTCACGCTCATCGCGGCCCTCGCCGCCCCCGCCGCCCGGGCGCATCCGCATATATTCATCGATACCGGGCTGGAGGTGATCTTTGACACGCAGGGCCGCGCCACCGCCGTTCGCGTCACCTGGACCTACGACGATTTCTACTCGCTCCTGATGATCGAGGACCGCAAGCTCGACGCCGACTACGACGGCAAGCTGACGCCCGAGGAAGAAGCGCAGCTTGCCGGGTTCGACATGGACTGGGACGCCGATTACAACGGTGACCTCTTCGTGCTGGCGGGCGATGTCGCGGTGCCGCTGTCGCGTCCTTCGGACTTTACCGCCACCTATGTCGACGGCCGCATCACCTCCACCCACCAGCGCATATTCACCGAACCGCTGGTCCCCGGTGCGCCGCTGGTGATCCAGGTCTATGACCCCGGCTATTACACCGCCTATTTCATCGCGGGCCAGCCGGTGCTGACAGGTGCCGCCGACACCTGCACCGTGCAGGTCTATGAACCCGACCGCGCCGCCGCCGATGCCCGCCTCACGGCCGCGATTGCCGAGATGGGCGCCTCGGGGAACCTCGAGATGGACTTTCCCACCATCGGCTCGGCCTATGCCGAAGAGGCGCGCGTGACATGCGCGAACGGATGATCTCCGCGCCCGCACAACCGCGCGCCACCCTCTGGCGCGGGCTGATGCTGGCGGGGCTGATCGCGGGCCTGCCGCTCCTCGTGCTCTGGGCCACCGGCGGCCTCGACACCGTGGCCCGCTGGGCGGCAGAAGGCCAGCGCGAGGCGCAGAACGCCCTCGCCGGCGCGCTGCGCCGCCTGCGCGGCGGCGATCCGGGGGCGTTCCTGGCACTGATGGGCCTAGCGTTTTCTTACGGCGTATTCCACGCGGCGGGGCCGGGGCACGGCAAACTGCTGATCGGCGGCTATGGCGTCGCGCGCCGCGTGCGGCTCGTGCCGCTTGCGACCCTCGCCCTCCTCTCCAGCCTCGCGCAAGCCACGACAGCGGTCGTGCTGGTCTACGCCGGGGTGTTCCTGCTGAACTGGACGCGCGAGCGGGTGGTGGGCCTGGCTGAAAACCTCATGGTGCCCGCCAGCCACGCGGCGGTGGCGCTGATCGGACTCTGGCTCGCCTGGCGGGGCCTCCGGGGCCTGCGCCGCGAGACCGACGCCGAACAGCGACATGCTCGCCATGACGGACACAGCCACGGGCACGATCACGGGCACGGGCACGGGCACGATCACGGGCACGGGCACGGGCACGATCACGGGCACGGGCACGGGCACGCCCATCACCAAGGCGCCCGTCATCCCACCCAAGACACCACCTGCGCGTCCTGCGGCCACCGTCATGGTCCCACCCTTGATGAGGTCTCCCGCGTGACCTCGCTGCGCGAAGGCACCGCCCTCATTGCGGGCATCGCCATGCGGCCCTGCACGGGGGCGCTGTTCCTTCTGGTCCTGACCTGGCAGATGGGCATCGGCGCGGCCGGCATCGCCGGAGCCTATGCCATGGGTCTGGGCACAGCACTCATCACCGTGGCCGTGGCCACCCTTGCCGTGTGGTCACGCGAAGGCGCGCTGGCCACCCTCGCCTCCGGCCGCCTCGCCCGCGCCCTCCCCGTCCTCGAACTCGCGGCAGGCACCGCCATAGCGCTCGTCTCGCTCGGCCTCCTGCGCGCCAGCCTCTGATCCTTTCCCGATGGTCGAAATATCCCGCGGGGGGTGAACCGTGCCAGGGGCGAGGGGGGGCGCGCAGACCCCCGCTTTCCCCCCCTTGCCCGCGCCGGGGCAACAGGCTACCCCCGCCGCCATGGCACAGACCCTGACCCATCCCGCCCCGCTGACCGCGGCAGGCCATGCGCGCGCCATCCTGGTGCTGGGGCTGCCCCTGATCGGCAGCCATCTCGCGCAGTTCCTTTTGCATGTCACCGACACGATCATGCTGGGCTGGTATGGTGTGCTGCCGCTGGCGGCGGGCGTGCTAGGCGCCTCCAGCTTTTTCGTCATCTTCATCCTCGGGTCGGGCTTTGCCCATGCGGTGATGCCGATGGTGGCCTCGGCCATGGGGCGGGGCGATCCGACACAGGTGCGGCGCGACACGCGCATGGCGCTGTGGCTCTCGATCCTGTTCGGCATCCTCGTGCTGCCGCTGTTCCTGATGGCCGAGGCGATCCTGCTGGCGCTGGGACAGCAGCCCGATGTCTCGGCGCTGGCGGGCGATTATCTGGCGGTGGCGGGCCTTGGCATGGTGCCCGCGCTGATGGTGATGGCGCTGAAGAACGCACTTGCGGCGCTGGAGCGCACGCAGGTCGTGCTCTGGGTCACGGTGGCGGCGGCGGTGGTGAATGCCGCCCTGAACTGGGCGCTGATCTTCGGCAACTGGGGGGCCCCGGAACTGGGCGTGCTGGGATCGGCCATCGCGACGGTTGTGGTGCAGGTGTTCTCGCTTGCCATCCTTGTGGCCTACGCCTCGCTCCTGCCTGCGCTGCGACGGTTTTCGTTCTTCACCCGCTTCTGGCGGCCGGATTGGCCCGCCTTCGTGCAGGTGTTCCGCCTTGGCTGGCCCATCGGGCTGACCGGACTGGCCGAAGGTGGCCTCTTCCAGGCCTCGGCGCTGATGATGGGCTGGATCGGCACGATGGAACTGGCGGCCCACGGGATCGCCATTGAGGTCACGGCGATGGCCTTCATGGTGCATGTGGGCCTGTCGAACGCGGTCACGGTCCGGACAGGTCGCGCGCAGGGGATGGGTGATGCGGGCGGGCTGCGGCTGGGCGGCAAGGTGGCGATCGCCCTGTCGCTGGCCTTTGCCCTCGGCACGGTGGCCGTGTTCCTGACCCTGCCCGGCCCGATCATCGCGCTGTTTCTCAGCGCGGGCGACCCTGCGGCCCCCCAGATCATCGCCTTCGGCACCGTCCTTCTGGCGGTGGCGGCCCTCTTCCAGCTGGCCGATGCGACGCAGGTGATGGCGCTCGGCCTCCTGCGGGGGGTGCAGGACACTCGCACGCCCATGGTGCTGGCCGCGCTCAGCTACTGGGTGATCGGCATCCCGGCCAGCTATGTGCTGGCTTTCCCGCTGGGCATGGGCGGGCCGGGGCTTTGGCTGGGGCTTGTGATCGGGCTGACGGTCGCGGCAGTGCTCTTGATGTTCCGGTTCTGGACCCGCGCGCCGCGCCCTGCCTGAGCTGCCATGACGGGCGGGAACACGGAGCTTTCAAAAACCCCGTGCCGGAACCTTGCAAGGTTCCGGTCCGAGCTCTTGCAAGAAATCGGCTAGCGCGCGCGGGGTGCCATGCGGTTGGCCGGCGCCCCTAGCCGTCACAGCCCTCCACGATCACCACATCGGCCAGTCCCGCATCCCGGCGCAGGGCACGCGCGGCCTGATAGTCCGGGTCGTCCCAGCAGGCATGCGCGGCCTCGATGGTCGGAAACTCCAGCACCACGATCCGCGCACGCGCCTGCCCTTCGGCGACCGTGGCCGCCCCGCCCCGCACCAGGAACCGCGCCCCATGCCGCGCAAAGGGCGCCGCATTGGCCTGCCGATACTCCTCATAGGCCACCGGATCCGTCACATCCACCTGCGCCACCCAGTATCCCTTTGGCATCTCAACCCCCGTCAATCCCGATCGAATACCCGGCCCACCTCGGCCATCGTCTCACCCGCTCCCCAGGGCGGATTCACGACAAAGAGGCCCGAGCCCACCATCCGGTGCCCCAGCCGCACCGGCGCAAAGCGCACCTCATGCCGCAGCCCGCCCGGAAACGCCGCCTCCAGCGCGGCCAGCATCGGCAGATGCGGGGCAGCCTCCAGCAGCGGATACCACAGCACGATCACGCCCACGTTCCATTTCCGCGCGATCCCGGCCATCGCGCGGGGGATCGTCGCATAGTCGTCCTTCACTTCCCAGGACGGGTCGATCAGCATCAGCCCCCGGCGCGGCGTCGGCGGGCAGACTGCCAGCGCCATCTCCATCCCGTCCTGCCTGCGCACATGCGCGCCCCAGGGCGCCATCGCCGTCACCAGCGCCGCATGCTCCTGCGGGTGGAGCTCCGCCAGATGCATCACGTCCCCCCCCCGGAGCGCCAGTGCCGCCACGAGGGGCGAGCCGGGATAGGCCGCCGCGCCATGCCGCGCCCGCACCTGCGCCAGCACGCGCGCATAGGGATGCCCCGCCGCGAAGCGCGACAAGAGCCGCCCTACCCCCGCCGCCGCCTCGCCCGTCCGCACCGCCTCGGGCGCGCCAAGGTCGTAAAGCCCGCGCCCGGCATGCGTCTCCAGATAGGTCAGCGGCTTGTCCTTGGCCGTCAGATAGGCCAGCAGCGCCGCCAGCACCCCATGCTTGTGCACATCCGCCGGGTTGCCCGCATGGTAGAGATGTTGGTAGGACAACATGTGGCACCTCTATCCGGCAGACCGCATCGGGGCAAGCAAACCGCGACCGTCCCAACCAGAAAGCGACCCATGCAGCGCAGGCGCGGCCTCGTCATCTCGAACTGCCAGGCGGCGCCGCTGGCGCAGATGCTGGGGTATTTCTGCCGCGACATCGCCTTTACGGCCTTTCCCGTGCACTTGACAAACCCCGTCAACCGCGCGGCGAAGATCGCCGAACTGATGGCCGGCGCGGGGGCCGAGGCGGATGTCGTGCTGACGGTGCCCCTGTCCGACGACTTCGGCCCCCTCTCCGCCCCCCGGATCGCCCAGACCTTTGCGGGCCGCACCGTGCTGCGCATCCTCAACCTGTTCTTTTCCGGGCTGCACCCCGATCTGACCTATCTCGGCGGCATGGGCGGTCGGATCACCGGGCCGATGGGCGACTATCATTCGCGTGTCGTGGCCATGGCCGTGACCTGCGGCCTGTCCCCCGCCGCGACACTGGACCTGCTGACCGCCGACACCTACCGCGCGCTGGACTACGCCGCCGAATTCGACCGCTCGCTCGGCGAACTGCGCAACCGCGAGGCGGAGGTGGACATTCCCTTTGCCGACCGGCTGGTCACCTTGATCCGGCGCGAACGCGGGTTCCTGACGGTGAACCATCCCACCGCCGCGCTCTTCGGGGCCTATGCCCATGCCATTGCCCACCGGCTGGAGGCGCTTGGGATGGCCCAGACCACCGGCCTCCCGCCCGATCCGGCCTGCCTGCCCAACCCGCTGGCAACCAACGTGGTCTTTCCGATCTACCCCGAAATCGCGGCCGCCCACGGCCTGCCCTATGCCGACCCCTACCTGTTCCGCACCGCGCCGCAGCACGGGATATCGGACGTGCTGACAGCGGCGGAATTCGTGGCGGCCAACCACGCCGCGCTTGCCCGGCTCGACCCGGAAAGGCTGGCGCGCTCACCGCATCTGCGCGGCCATCTGGATGCGTTCAAAGCCCTTGCCTAAAGTTCGATCCCGCCTTCCGGCAGGATTGCGGGCGGCGCGGCGCCGGGCGGCAAAGGCGCAGGCAGCGCGGGTGGCGGCGGGGCGCCGGGCCTGCGGCGGATCAGGATGTCCCCGTTGGGCAACCGCTCGGGCCCCTCGTAATTGGCCACATCGCCCATCAGATCGACCAGCTGGCGCAGCTGCGGCCCCATCGCGCGCAACGTAGGCTCCATCCCCTCCAGCGCGCGGCCCATCTCGTCCAGCGCAGGCTCCATCTCCCGCATCAGGCCCCGGAACAAGAGCTTGGCGCCCTCCTCCATCAGGCTGAACCCCTTGTCCGCATCGGGCGCGGCCTCTGGCACAGACTGCGCGCCGGCAGGCAGGGGGAGCGTCAGGGCAAGGGCAAGGACAAGGCTGCGCATGGCGTCATCATGCGCCCGATCCGTGACCGTGACAAATCACAAAGCCAGATCCAGCGTGACGGGGAAATGGTCCGACGCCACCAGCAGCGCCTCGCGCAGTTCGGGCACGGCGGCGATGCGCGGGTCGTCGAACGGGTGCCAGATGCGCCAGTCGGGGCGCCGCGCCACCAGATCCGGCGACACCATCACGAAATCCAGCAGCGCGCCGAAATACCGCCGCTGCTCGCGGTGCCAGAACCGCGCGGTGGTGGGGGCCAGACCGATGCGCCGCCCCAGCACAAGTGCGGCATGGGGATCGTGCAGCCTCAATCCCGGCTCGGCCTCCGACCCCAGCACCACCTCGATGCCCGACCGGCCGAACAGCCGCTCGTATTCGTCCAGGCCCGGACCGTCGTTGAAATCGCCCAAGACCACCAGCGCCTCGCCCGCTTGCAGATGCGCCTCCACCCGGCGGCGCAGCCACAGGCATTGCGCCAACTGCTTGCGGCGGTTCTCGATGCCGATGCGGGTTGCCTGCGCGGGGGTGCGCGCCTTGTGCGCGGCCTTGGATTTCGCATGAACCCCGATCAGCCGCAGGTTCCGCTCTCCCGCCGTCAGCACCACCTCCAGCGGCGGGCGCGACCAGGTGACGGGTTCGGGAATGTCGTCGGCATCCAGATCATAGCGGAACACCCCGTCAAAGCGCGGGCAGCTGCCATCGGGCAGCGCCGGTTGCGGATCGAGCCGCGCGGCCACGCGGCCCGGATCGAACATCAGCGCGATCTCCTGCTCGCTGTCCGACGCGAACCCCGTCAGCACGGAGGCGCTGCGCAGCCCGCAGGCGGCGGCGAACCCCGCAAGCGCCCGCGCGCAGCACCGCCGCGCGCTTTGGTCCGGGGCCTCGACCACCAGCAGCGCGTCCGCGTCCAGCGCCGCCATCACCACCCCGATGGCCGCCAGCTGCGCGCCTCGCGTGATGCCGTGCCGGGCCGAAGCTGCGTCATCCTCCAGCATCCGGCCCGCATCGTCGAACAGGGCGTTGAACCATTCCACATTCCAGGTGGCCAGCCGCAAACGGGACTGCGAGGCGTCAGGCGGCGCGCTGGCCATTGATCTCGTCCCAGGCCTGGTTCACCGCCACCAGCCGCCGCTCGGCCAGCCGCACCGCCTCGGGCGGCACGCCGCGCGCCATCAGCACATCGGGATGGCTGTCCTTGACCGCCTGCCGCCAGGCCGCGCGCACCGCGTCCAAGGGGCTGCCGGGGGCAACCCCCAGCACGTCATAGGGATCGCGCGGCGCGCCCTCGACGAACCGCGCCCGCAGCGCCCGGAAACAGGGCGCGCCGATGTCAAAGATCTCGGCCACCTGCCGCAGGAACGCGTCTTCGGCGGGGTGGAAATGGCCATCCGCCATGGCGATGGCAAACAGCCCCTCCATCACGTCGATCAGGGTCTTGTGATCCTCTTCAGGAAACATCGCGGCAATCTTGCGCGCATAGGCGTCAAAGCCCGCCACATCCTGACGCGCCAGGTTGAACACGCGCGCGGCGTTGCCCTCTTCCTCGGGCGCGATGGTGAAGATGCGGCGAAAGGCCGTCACCTCGTCGCGCGTCACGCGGCCGTCCGCCTTGGCCATCTTGGCCCCCAGCGCGATCACCGCGATGGTGAAGGCGACCGAGCGTTCGGGCGCCGACGGCGCCACCCCGCGCAGCCGGTCGAACAGGGCAGACAGCCCCTCGCCCCGGCCAAGTGCTGCCAGAGCATCGCCAATGCGGGTCCAGAGCGACATCTTGGGGGTCCATTCGCGGTGTGGGGGCAGCATAGCCTGCGCGCCCCGCCTTGTCAGGCGGAACCGGGCAGGGTCAGAGGAATTTCTGCATCAGCACCAGATCGAACCAGCGGTCGAATTTCCACCCCACCCGGGGCAGCACGGCGACCTCGGCATATCCCATCGCCGCATGAAAAGCCCGGCCCCCCGCATTCTCGCCCGACACGCCTGCGAACATCGACCCGGCCCCACCCGCCCGCGCGTGATCCTCGATGGCCCCCATCAGCGCCCGCCCGATCCCGCGCCCGCGCGCCTGCGGTCCCAGATGCACCGTATGCTCCATCGTGCGCGCATAGCCCGCCCCGCCCCGGAACTGGCCATAGGTGGCAAACCCCAACACCGCACCGCCCTCCTCGGCGACCAGCAGCGCATGGCCCGCCGCCGCGCGTTCGGCCAGCATCGCGGACAGGTCGGCATGGGTCTTTTCCACCGGGTTGAAGGTGATCGCGCTGTCGCGGATCACCGGGTTCCAGATGCCCAGGATCGCCGGAATGTCCCCCGGCCCCGCCGCCCGGATCATCCCAGAACCCGCCGCCCCCGGGGCGTGTCGAATTCGGCGCGCAAGGCCACCGGCCCCGACACCACCGCCACCCGTGCGTCCCGCAGCGGGGCCAGCGCCCGACGCAGGGCATTTGCCTCCGGATGCGTCAGGATCAGCCGCCGCAGGGTGACACCCGATGCGGGCAACGCCCGCACCGGATGCGCCGACCCCTGCCACTGGATCAGCGCCGGAAACGCATCGCCAAAGGGCAGCCGCCCATCGGGCGGCACCGCCATGCGCCAGCGATACTCGCCACGCGCAAGGTCCACCGCCTGCCCCGCACCCGCGGGCGCGCCCGCAAGGGCCGCCTCCAGATCACCACATCCCACCACCCAGTTCGTCAGCCGCGCTGGCGCCCCCCGCCGCTCATCCAGCCGGAACCAGCGCGGATGCCCCGGCTCCGGGGCCTCGGGGTCGGGCGTGATCACCTCCAGATACACGTCCCCCAACGCCAAAAGCCGGTTGTGCGTGGACATGTGGGGATGCCGCCCGCCCGGCGCCATCGCCACCCCCAGCGCCGCCTCCACCAGCGCCACGCCCGCCTCCAGCGTGCCCGCCGTCACCGCCAGATGGTCAAGCCGCCACATCTGCCGCCGCCCCCGTCACCTTCGCCGTGGCCTGCAGCGCCAGCGCCAGCGAGGCCAGCCGCGCCTGCGCCACTTCGCCGAAGAGCCCCTGCCCCAGCGGTGTCAGCGCCAGCGACAGCTCGCGCTTCCTTGGCCGCCAGTGCAGCACGCCGGCCTCTGCCGGGTCGGCCATGGCGAACATCGCGCCGAACCGCATCGCCTTGCCCAGAACCTCGGCATCGCGCAACTGGTCCTCGGTCAGCAGGTGAAACAGCGGCTCCAGCCGCGACCCCGACCGGCTGTTCTTGTATCGGTGCAAGAGCGCCAGCCCCAGAAACACCCGCCCCGGATGGTCCAGCCCCCCCAGATTGGCCCGCGTCGCGTTGTCGAAACAGACCTCCGCCCGGTAGTCGGGATGCGCGCGCCATGTGGTGTCATGCAAGAGGCACGCGGCCTTGACCAGCCGCAGGCGTTCCTCGCTGGCCCCCTTGAACAGCGGCAAGAGGAACTGAAACAGCTTCTTGCCGAACCCCGGCATCCGCGCCGAGGTCTGCTCGGCCACCCGCGCCGCCTCGATCAGAGGATCGCGGGCGCGCAGCCGCTCGGGCATCTGCTCATACAACAGCCCCTCGCGGATGCCATAGGACGACACGTCGATCTCGCGCGGGCGGAAAATCCGCACCAGCTCGCGCAGCACCTCGGAGGCGAGCGGCACCAGCTCCATCCGCTCCGCCCCTGTGCCGGTGCGCGCGCGCAGCACGCCCGAGTCGCTTGCCGCGATCCAGTCCAGCGTCTCGATCACCGATTTCGGCGTCATGCGGTATTCGTGCAGCACGGTCAGCGGATAGTTCCGCCGCTCCATGTCCAGCCGCGCGATCACCCGCCAGGAGCCGCCCACCAGATAGATGCGGTCGCCCTCGGGTTGCAGCAGCTCGGCCAGCCCCTTCAGGATGCCCCGGATATGGTCGCGCCGCCGGGCAGGCCCCCCCTCGATCTGCTGCAACCGGAACGGACCCAGGGGCGATGTCGCGCGCCGCCCCACGCGGCCCCCGCCGATCCGCGCCAGCTCCATCGAATTGCCGCCGATGTCGCAGACGATGCCGGTTGCATCCGGCCAGCCCAGAAGCACGCCCTGCGCCGACAGCCGCGCCTCCTCGTCGCCCGAGATCACCCACAGCTTCAGCCCCGTCTCGGCCTCCACCTCGGCCTGAAAGGCCGGGCCATCCTCGGCCTCGCGCACGGCGGCCGTCGCCACGCAGATCAGTGGATCGACCTGCATCCCCCGCGCCAGCAACGCGAACCGCCGCAGCGCCAGCAACGCCCGCTCGCGCCCGCGCGGGTTCAGCCGGCCGGTCTGCGCCAACCCCTGCCCCAGCCCCGCCATCAGCTTTTCGTTGTAGAAATAGGCAGGTGAACGCGCCGCGCCGTCGAACACCACCATCCGGATCGAGTTTGACCCCACATCGACCACGCCCACCCGGCTGAGCGCGCGCACCGAAGGATCGTCAAACAGCGGACGGCCAAACAGGCCCCCCTCCTCATGCTCCTCCTCGGGATGCTCTGTCACGGCTGCCATGCGCCCACCCCCGGTTGATGCCGGCGCGACCATGCCGCCGAGCCTCGCCCCGGTCAACCGCTGATCACTCGGCGACGGGGGTTTCGTCGCGCAGCACGGCCAGGCGCGGCACATCCTTGGCCCCCACACGCCCGCGCCCCGACAGCGACGGGTTCTCCATGAAGAAGGTGTGACAGTTGAAGAGCTTGCCATCAGGCGCCTGCAACTGGCGCGCATAGCTGCCATCCGCCGCCAGCACCCAGCTCTGCGCCTCGTCGGCCAGGTTTGCGGCCATGATCTGGCTCACGATCTGCGCCTTGACGGTGGCGTTGTGGATCTCCACCAGCGTCTCCACCCGCCGCGTCAGATTGCGCCCCATCCAGTCGGCGCTGGACATGAACACCCGGCCCTTGCGCGACGGCAACCCATGGCCGTTGCCGAAACACACGATCCGGCTGTGTTCCAGAAAACGCCCCACCACCGATTTCACGCGGATGTGCTCGCTCAGGCCCCGCACCCCCGGCCGCAGCCCGCAGATGCCCCGCACCACGCAGGACACCCGCACACCCGCACGGCTCGCGGCATAAAGCGCGTCGATCACATCGGGTTCGACCAGACTGTTGACCTTGAGCCAGATCTCGGCGGGCCGCCCGGCGCGGGCGTGATCCCCCTCGGCCGCGATCATCTCCAGCAGGCGGGACTTCAGGTTGATCGGGCTGATGGCGAGGTTTTCCAGCCCGTCCGGCTGTGCATAGCCCGACAGGTAATTGAACACCTTGGTCGCATCCCGGCCCAGCGCGGGGTCACAGGTGAAAAAGCTCAGATCGGTATAGATGCGCGCGGTGATGGGGTGATAGTTTCCGGTGCCATAATGGGTGTAGGTCACCAGCGCATCCCCCTCGCGCCGGACCACGGTGCTGATCTTGGCGTGGGTCTTGTAGTGGATGAACCCATAGACGACATGCGCGCCCGACCGTTCCAGACGGCGCGACTGCCGGATGTTCGCGGCCTCGTCGAACCGCGCCTTCAGCTCCACCAGCGCCGTCACCGATTTACCCGCCTCCGCCGCCTCGCAAAGCGCGCCCACGATGGGGCTGTCCCAGCTGGTGCGATAGAGCGTCTGCTTGATCGCCAGCACGTTGGGATCGCGCGCCGCCTGTTCCAGGAACCGGATCACCATGTCAAAGGTCTCATACGGGTGGTGCAGCAGCATGTCCTTTTGCCGGATCGCCGCGAACATGTCCCCGTCATGGTCCTGCACCCGCTCGGGCACGCGGGGGGCAAAGGCAGGCCACAACAGGTCAGGCCGCGACCCCAGCACCAGCTCCTTGACATCCGCCATGCCCAGAAGGCCGCGCACCTCCACCACCTCGGCCTCGCGCACGCCAAGCTCGTGCATGATGAGCGCGCGCAGGGACGGCGGGGCGCCTGCGGTCAGCTTCAGCCGGATCACCTCGCCCCGGCGGCGCCGCTTCAGCGCCACCTCGAATTCGCGCACCAGATCCTCGGCCTCGTCCTCCACCTCCAGATCGCTGTCGCGCAGCACGCGGAACGCGCAATGTCCGCGGTCCACATAGCCGGGAAACAGCATCCCGAGGTGGAGCAAGAGCAGATCCTCCAGCGGGAGCACGCGATGCTCGCCCGGCTTGCCCGGCAGCACCACGAACCGCGCGATCTGCTGCGGGATGGGCAACAGCGCCTGCAGGCGGCGATGGTCATCCGCCCGCTCCAGCTCCAGCGCAAGGCAAAAGCCGGTGTTGGGGATGAAGGGAAAGGGATGCGCGGGGTCGATGGCCAGCGGCGACAGGATCGGAAAGACCTTGTGCAGGAAATGCGCCTCGAGGTGGCGCAGGTCGCGCGCGGTCAGCTTTGAGCGGGTCAGGATGCTGATCCCCGCCGCTTTCATCTCGCGCCGCAGGCGGTTGTAGACGGTCTGCTGCGTGCCCATCAGACGCCGCGCATCGGCATTGATGAGGGTCAGCTGTTCGGCCGCAGACCGCCCGTCCTCCGACAGGCTGGCCGTGCCGCTGCGCACCAGCGCCATCAGGCCCGCCACGCGGACGGTGTAGAATTCATCCAGGTTCGTGGCACTGATCGACAAAAACCGCAGCCGCTCCAGCACCGGAACCGCCGGGTTCGACGCCTCGTCCAGCACCCGCCAGTTGAACGCCAGCCAGGACAGCTCACGGTTGAAGAACCGCTGGGGCCCGGTGACATCAGCCTTCGGCAAGGCCGTGGCGGCGGGAAAGGGGGACTTCAGGAAATCGGCGATGGTCATGGTCGGATCACTCGGTCAATCGGCCCGCCACACTGACGCAGGCCCGGGCGAAGCGCAATTTTCTTCCAAGAAAATTGCGCAAAATTCTTGCAAGAATTTTGGGTCGGCCCCGCGCCGGTCACGCCTCCTGCTCGGCCAGCGCCGCATCGGCCAGCGCGCGCGTCACCCCCCCCTTGCGCGCCAGAGACAGCGCGTCCATCCGCGCCACAAGGCGCTGCGCGGCCGCCAGGCTGCGCTCCATCCGCACCACCAGATGCGCGATCACGGCGGGCGACACCGCCAGCTGCCGGTCGGCAAAAAGCTTCACCAGCACGGCGGACAACAGCGCGTCGCAAGGCGCCTCCAGCCGCGCCATCGGCATCGCCTCCACCCGGCTGGCCAGATCGGGCAGGCCCAGCGCCCAGTCGCGCGGCACAAGGCGCGAGGTCATCAGGATGTGCCCCCCCGTCTGGCCCAGAAGGTTCAGCAGATGGAACAGCGCCACCTCGCCCGCCCCCGCCGCCCCCTCCGCCGCCTCCACCAGCACGGCCCCGCCCGCCGCCAGCGCGGGCACCTCCGCCGCGGCCATATCCGCCCCCGTCACCGCGGCCGCCCCGCCGGGCACCAGCCCCGCCCAGACCTGCGCCAGATGGCTTTTGCCCGCCCCCGGCCGCCCCGTCAGCAAGAGCCGCCCGCCCGGCCAGTCGCGCCACCCCTCCACCGCCGCAAGCGCCGCCGCATTCGACGGGGCCACAAAGAAATCTGCCCGCCCCCGCGCCGTCCGCAAGGGCAATTCGAAGGCCAGCTGCCGCGTCATTCCTGGTCCGCCGCATCCGCGCGCGCGGCGGCCTCCGCCTCGGCCTCGGCCAGCATCCGCGCCTCCATCCCCCGGTAGAGAAGGCTCGATTGATACTGCGCCAGCGCGAACCGCGTCAGCACCCCGATGGCCGCCGCCACCGGCACCGCCACCAGCATTCCCAGAAACCCGAACAGCGACCCGAACACCGACAGCGCAAACAAGAGCCACACCGGATGCAGCCCCACCGAATCCCCCACCAGCTTTGGCGTGATCACGTTGCCCTCCAGAAACTGCCCCAGCGCAAAGATCCCCACCACGATCCCGATCGACACCCAGTCGCCCCAGAACTGAAAGAGCGCGAGCCCGATGGCCATCACGCCGCCCACCAGCGCGCCCACGTAGGGGATGAACGTGATCGCCCCCGCGATCGCGCCCACCACCATCCCGAACTGCAACCCCGCCAGCATCAGGGCAAAGGCGTAAAATACCCCCATGATCAGGCAGACCGTCAGCTGCCCGCGCACAAAGGCCGCCAGCACCGCGTCGATCTCGGCCGCCAGCCTGCGCACCACCGGGGCATGGTCGCGCGGCAGCATCGCGTCGATCCGGTTGACCATCCGGTCCCAGTCCAGCAGCAGATAGAAACTCACCACCGGCACCACGACGATGAACACCACCGCATTGATCACCCCCACGGCCGATCCCAACAGGCCCTGCGCAAGCTCGCCCCCCTTGGACCGGATCGTTTCGCCGATCTGCACCAGCGTCTGGCGCGCGGTCGAGGTGTCGTCGGCCAGATCGGGAAACCGCTCCAGCGTGAAATCGTGCAGGCGGCGAAAGATGTCGGGGGCGGCATTGACCAGCGCGCCCAGCTGCGCCACCAGCGTGGGGATCACCGCCAGCACCAACGCCACCAGAATGAGCAGCGCCACCAGCGAGATCACGGTCGTCGCCACCGCCCGCCCCAGCCCCAGCCGCTGCAACCGGTCGGCCACGGGATCCAGGAAATAGGCCACCGCCCCGCCGACGACAAAGGGCAGGATCACATCGCCCAACAGCCACAGGAACGCCAGAAACACCACCGCCGCGATGGCCCAGTATTTCAGTTGGTCGCGCACCGGCAAGGCCATGGCAGCTGTCCCTGATACCTGCATCCCGCCTCCGGCATGTGGCAGAGCCCGCCCCCCCTTTCAACCCCGGCTTTCAACCCCGGCCAGCGGCCATACGCAGGCGCGGACAGGCCGCCGCGAACAGGCCGCCAGATGAACGGCCGGCGGATGGCGGATGCGGCCCCCGCCCCGCCAGATCGTCCCCACGGCACATGCCCTGCGCCACACCTGAACGGGCGTCTCACGCCCAACACCCCGATTGCCGCCGCCCTCACCCCGGCCTTGCCCGCGATGGCGCTTGCCCTGCCCGCCCCGGGCGGCATCGCTGGCACCGCCCCCCCGATGCCACCCGCGCCCCGACAGAGGCCGTCTGCCCTCGCGTCACGGTCGCGGCAGGGCAGCCCAAGGTCGCGGTGAAATGCACCGCCACCTGCGCCCGCCTCGCGATCTCCGCTGACCCCAGAACCGGCACCGTCCTGCGTCAAGGCCAAGCGACAGGCCGGCGGTCGTGCGGATCACGCCTTGCGGCATCGCCCTTGCGGTGCTCCTGACCACGACCCTCTTCAAAAAAGGCCGACACGGCGCCCGTCAGGACCGGCGATGCCGCCCCCGCCCCCCTCCCCTTGCGCCGCCTCCGGGGCGTGGTGGGCCCCAGCGGGGCAGAATCGTGCACGGCCCTTCCACCCTCGCGCTGCGCGGATCACGGGGCGCAGCGCGGATCACGCCGTTCGGCGCGGATCACGCCGTGCGGCGCGGATCGCCGAGGGGGCCCGCCCGCGCCCAGATCGCAGCCTGCCTTGTCGCGAACCCGATGGCCGACGGCCTGCCGGGGCGTTAACGCGGCGCGCGGGCTGTCGGGACGGATGCCAGACGCAAACCCGACGCAGAACAGACACGGGCCAGACGCCCCCCCGCAGCACTTTCCCGCCGCGCTTGCCTGCCCTGCGGCGAACCGCTAGGAACCTTGGAAACGCTTTCCGAAAGGCCCCATAATGCGCCTGAGCCGCTATTTCCTGCCCGTCCTCAAGGAAAACCCCGCCGAGGCGCAGATCGTGTCGCACCGCTACATGTTGCGTGCGGGCATGATCAAGCAACAGGCGGCGGGCATCTATTCCTGGCTGCCGCTGGGCCTGCGCGTGCTGCGCCGGATCGAGGAGATCGTGCACCAGGAACAGGCGCGCGCGGGCCACATTCCCCTGCTCATGCCCACCCTGCAACCCGCTGATCTTTGGCGTGAATCCGGCCGCTATGACGATTACGGCCAGGAAATGCTGCGCATCACCGACCGCCAGAAGCGCGAGCTTCTCTATGGCCCCACCAACGAGGAGATGATCACCGACATCTTCCGGTCCCACGTCACCAGCTACAAGGACCTGCCGCTGACGCTCTACCACATCCAGTGGAAGTTCCGCGACGAGATGCGCCCCCGCTTCGGCGTCATGCGGGGACGCGAGTTCCTGATGAAGGACGGCTACAACTTCGACGTGGATCGCGACGCGGCCCTGCACGCCTACAACCGCCACATGGTCACCTACCTGCGCAGCTATGAACGCATGGGCCTCACCGCGATCCCGATGCGCGCGGCCTCGGGCCCCATCGGCGGCGACAATACCCATGAATTTCTGGTGCTTGCGAACACCGGCGAATCCGAGGTGTTCTACGACAGCGCCGTGACCGACCTGAAACTGGGCAACCGCGAGGTCGATTTCGACGACCGCGCGCAGGTGGCAGGCATCTGCAAGGACTTCACGTCACTCTATGCCCGCACCGATGAAACCCATGACGCGGCCCTGTTCGACCAGATCCCCGAAGACCGCCGCCGTGTCGGTCGCGGCATCGAGGTGGGCCAGATCTTCTATTTCGGCACCAAATATTCCGAAGCGATGGGGGCCACGGTGGTGACGGCAGACGGCTCCCGCGTGCCGGTCGAGATGGGCAGCCACGGCATCGGCGTCTCGCGCCTGCTGGGCGCGATCATCGAGGCGAGCCATGACGACCGCGGCATCATCTGGCCCGAGGGCGTCGCCCCCTTCCCCGTGGGCATCGTGAACCTGAAACAGGGCGACACCGCCACCGACGCCGCTTGCGCCGAAATCTACCAGTCCTTGCGGTCGAAAGGTCTTGAACCACTATATGATGATCGCGACGAACGCGCAGGCGCCAAATTCGCCACGATGGACCTGATCGGCCTGCCCTGGCGCATCACCGTTGGGCCACGGGGGCTGGCCTCCGGCAAGGTCGAGCTTACCTCCCGCCGCACAGGCCAGTCCGAAGAGATGTCTGCGGCGGCGGCGGTGGACCGCGTGGCGCAGCTTTATGCCGAATTGTGAACTCGGTCCCTTTGGCGCAATTTAACGCGAAAGGCCGCCGCAGCGTCATCCACCAAGCATTCGCTTGGTAAATTCGATCAGACGATTGCTATCAACCGCAAGGTCAGCATAGGCCGGGCCAAGCTTGTGCGGAAGGGCTTGCGCTTGACATACATAGTGGCGAAAGCCGAGTCCGCTTGAAATCAACGTGTATCCCGTATCTGGTACCGTTTCGATCGCGATCTCCAGAATGCCTCTGATTTTACGCCTGTCGCACCACAGGATGTTTGTCAGACCTGCGCCATGCGCACCCACGATGAACTCGGCTCCTCGAAAAATTCGGACTTGCGTTCCGAAATCGAAACTGCCCGGATCGACAAAGACGAAGCCCTCGCTTTTAAGAAACCGTTCAAACATCTCCGCCCCGACCAGACGACGATGACCCGTCGATGGCCGCTTGATGTAGATGCGGGTGGCACTCTCGCTAGCCGCTGCCCCAAAGAACCTTGGAATGACCTGGTTGATATGCGCCAGGTATTCCGGGTCCCACCCCGCCTTGTGATGAACCCCGTCATTAAAGCTCGGGCGCACCCTGAGACTTTCCACAAGGGTCGTCCCTGCGTAAAGAAGCGATCCAAACCTCAGGATACCGGCCTTGTGCCCGATGGTTGCACGCTTCTCTGGAACATCGAGCGCCCGGAGGCTCAGGTCCTGAAAGCCGTTCTCCTTTATCTCTCCGCAATAGTAGCTCTCGAAGCCCACAGCTGACTTCTTCGCAATCCAAAGTCTCGGCAGGCAGTCGATGAACCAATGGAAGTATTGAAAGTAGAAGCGGTGATAGGCAAAGAAGCAGTCCTCCGGCAGATCACATTCCACGACGTCCCGGCCTAGCTTCATGAGGTACTTCCAGCCTGTTTCCTTTCCAATCCGCACATCATCGTGCCTGTTTATTGCGGATTGCCAGACGGACTCCCTCAAAAGGCAAGTTCCATCAACCAAGATGAAACCGTTTGGCATGTACACCAGTCCGTCGCTAATTCTTGCGACGTCATGCCTTATGTTCGCCTGGCCATCCTTGTACGCTCCGACTATATCGCCTCCATCGCATGGCACGGCAGAAGCAATCGCGAAATCGTGCTCCCAACCGTTTAGCCAGAGGACCGAAGACGGGCTCCTTGGCCCTGCTCTCATGCCGCGAACGCGCACTTCCTGGAAATCGTCGCGGCTGTTCTCACTCTGCACTGGAGTACTCCAAAACTTCCACGCGCATTGAACGCAGCGATAGGCCGAAAGCTACCAGTTGGGTTGCACGGGTCAAGGATTGCACCCACACCTTTCCCCCGGTAAAGATGTACGCGGGCACAGGTCCTCGGGAAGTCGCAGTCTAGTTCACATGGCCACCCGCACCCCCCCCTTTGCCGCCTTCGAATGGATGATCGCATGGCGCTATCTGCGCGCGCGGCGCGCCGAGGGCGGGGTCAGCGTGATGACCTGGATCAGCCTTGTCGGAATCACGCTCGCGGTGTTCGCGCTGATCGCCACGCTGTCGGTGCGGGCGGGGTTCCGGGCCGAATTCGTCGATACGATCCTGGGTGCGAACGCCCATATGACCGTCTATTCCGGGGCTTACACCGCTGATGACGGCCGCACCCTGCGCGGTTTTGCCGATTTCGACGCCGTGAGCCAGGACCTGCGCGCCATCCCCGGCGTCATCCGCGCGGCCCCGATGGTCAAGGGCCAGGTCATGGCGACCCATCAGGGCCGCAACGCGGGCGTGGAAATCTTCGGGATGCGAGGGCAGGACGTGCAGGGCATCCCGCGCGTGGCCACGGGCGCGGGTCATCTGGGCAGCCTTGACCGTTATGACGAGGGCATCGCCATCGGATCGGGCGTCGCGCGCGAGTTGGGCCTGACGCTGGGCGACCGGCTGCGCCTGATCTCGCCCGACGGCGCACGCACCGCCCTTGGCACCAGCCCGCGCGTCAAATCCTATGAGGTCGTCTATATCTTCACCGCCGGCCGCTGGGACATCGATCGCACCCGCATCTACATGCCCCTGGAAGAGGCGCAAAGCTATCTGAACCGCGAAGGGTTCGCAGACGAGATCGAGGTGATGGTGGCCGACCCGGAGGGGGTGGACCGTCTGGCGGGCCCCATGATGGCTGCGGCGGGCGACCGCGCACTTCTGTGGTCCTGGCGCGACAGCGCGGGGGCGTTCCTGCGCGCGCTGGATATCGAGGACAATGTGATGTTCATCATCCTGTCCATCCTTGTGCTGATCGCCGCCATGAACATCGTCTCGGGCCTGATCATGCTGGTCAAGAACAAGGGCCGCGACATCGGTATCCTGCGCACCATGGGCCTGACCGAAGGCTCGATCCTGCGCGTGTTCTTCATCTGCGGCGCCTCCACCGGGATCATCGGCACCGCGATGGGCGTGATCCTGGGATGCCTCTTCGCCATCTGGATCGACCCGATCTTTTCGGCCGTGAACTGGGCCGTCGGCGGCGGGGTCTGGGACCCGTCGGTGCGGGGCATCTACAATCTGCCCGCGCTGTTGCGCTGGCAGGATGTGGCGGCGGCGGTGGCGCTGTCGCTGGGGCTGTCGTTCGCGGTGACGATCTTACCGGCCCGGCGGGCCGCGCGGATGAACCCGGTCGAGGCGCTTCGCTATGAATGATGCGCTTGTGGCGGGGGCAGATGGGTATTTGGGCAAAGAAGAGAACCCGGCGCTGGTGCTCGATGGCATCGAGAAGGGCTATCATCGGGGCCGTCCGGGCGAGGTGATCGTGCTGCGCGGGGCCTCGCTGCGGGTGGCGCGGGGCGAGGTGGTGGCGCTGGTGGCGCCGTCCGGGGCGGGGAAATCGACGCTGTTGCACATTGCGGGGCTGTTGGACACCGCCGACCATGGCCGCGTGCATCTGGGTGGCCGTGACATGGGCGGTCTCTCGGACCGCACGCGGACCGAGGTGCGGCGCGGCGAGGTGGGGTTCATCTACCAGTTCCACCACCTCTTGCCCGAGTTTTCCGCGCTGGAGAATATCGTGCTGCCCCAGCTGGCCCATGGCGTGCCGCAGCGCGAGGCCGAGGCGCGCGCGCGCGACCTGCTGGCCCGCGTGGGCATCGCGATGCGCGCCAGCCACCGGCCCGCCGCGCTGTCGGGGGGCGAGCAGCAGCGCGTGGCCTTTTGCCGGGCGCTGGCCAATGCCCCGCGCCTGTTGCTGGCCGATGAGCCCACGGGCAACCTGGATCCCGCGACCTCGGACCGGGTGTTCGGCACGCTGATGGAGCTGGTGCGCGAGACGGGTCTTTCGGCGCTGATCGCCACGCACAACCTGGATCTGGCCGCGCGCATGGACCGGATCGTGCGGCTGGAAGGGGGCGTGGTCGTCTGACCCGCGCTTGCGCGTGGCCCTTGGCCATGCGAGTCTGGACCAAACCGGACACATGGAGGCCCCGATGCAGCCCCTTCCCCTGATGGCGGCGCTTGGTGTGGCGGTGCTGCTTGCCGCCTGTCTGCCCGTGGCCAAGGCCCCGACCGGCGCCGAGGATTTCGCCACCTTCTGCGCCGCCTGCCACGGTGCGGGCGCGCGCGGCGACGGCCCAGCGGCGCAGGCCCTTTCGCGGCGTCCACCCGACCTGACCCGCATCGCCGCGCGAGGCGGCGGGGCGTTTCCGGCAACCCGCGTGATGGCCAAGATCTATGGCTATACCGGCGGGCGCGGCGGTGCAGAGGTGATGCCCGCCTTCGGGCCGCTGCTGGATGGCGAGCTGGTGCCCTATGATGGCGGCGACGGAATTGCCACGCCCACCCCCGTCAGGCTGGTGCAGATTGCCGAATATCTGCGCGGGCTGCAGGGTTAGCGGCTGGCGATGCGGGCGGGCGGCATGTCACCCGAGATTTCCAGGATCAGCTTGCGGCGCAAGGCTTGCGTGAACTGGACGGCGGTTTCGGCCCCGATGACGAAGGCGCCGGGGCCGCCGATGATCTGGCGCTCGAACTCCGCCACCAGATCGCCGGGGCTGGTGGAGGCGGTGCAGACAAGGCAGACCACCGCCAGCCCGTTGATGGTGATGCCCGCCGCCAGCACCTCGGCCCGCGCCTCGGCGATAGGGGGGCCGGTGCGGTTCCAGGTGCTGTCGGCGGAAAAGTCGATCACCCGGCGCAGGCCGCGGTAGGGGCTGGTCTCGATCAGCTCCTTGCCCTTCAGAAGGGCGGCCCCGAACCCGTTGCGACCGTAAGCCAGCCGGGGCGGCGGCCCCAGGGCCGCGGCAAAGGCGCGCGCGTCCGCCTCGGTCTCGATCAGCGTCCAGGGCACGATCACCGCCTGGCTGTCTGCCGCACCGAACTCCACATAGGTCACGGCGACGCGGCCCGTCAGCGTGTTGCGGATGGCCGTGATCACGCGCGGGTCGGTGATCGCCTCGGCATAGCCCTGCCGCTGGAACCGCAGTTCGTATTCGTCGATGGACCCGGTGGTATCGGCCAGCATCACGAGTTCCACATCCACCTAGCTCGCGGTGGCGGGCACGGCAAGGCACAGGGCCAGAAGGGCGGCGCGGAACATGGGCGTCTCCTTTGCGTGATCCGCAAAGTCTAGCCCGCACCGCGCCCCCCGCCCTTCTGACGATGGCGTGAGGTGGCCTATTCCGTTCGCGTGGCCCGGATCAGCGCCAGAATATCGCGCGCGGCGTCGGGGATGTTGGTGCCGGGGCCAAAGATCGCCTTCACGCCCGCATCGTGTAGAAAGGCGTAATCCTGCTGCGGGATCACGCCACCGCAGATCACCAGGATGTCGCCCGCCCCCGCCGCCCGAAGCGCCGCGATCAGCTTGGGCGCAAGGGTCTTGTGCCCCGCCGCCTGGGACGAGATGCCCACCACATGCACGTCGTTGTCGATGGCATCCTGTGCGGCCTCTTCCGGGGTCTGGAACAGGGGCCCCACATCCACGTCGAACCCGATATCGGCAAAGGCGGTGGCGATGACCTTGGCCCCCCGGTCATGCCCGTCCTGCCCCATCTTGACCACCAGCATCCGGGGGCGGCGACCCTCTTCCTCGGCGAATGCCTCCACATCGGCCTGGATGGCGGCAAAGCCTGCGTCGCCCTCATAGGCGGCCCCATAGACCCCGGCGAGGGTTTTCACCTCCGCCCGGTGGCGGCCGAACACGTTTTCCATTGCCGTGCTGATCTCGCCCACCGTGGCACGCGCCCGCGCGGCCTCGACCGCCGCCGCCAGCAGGTTCCCGCCCTCGCGCGCGCAGCGTTCCACCTGCGCCAGGGCCGCCATGCAGGCGGCATCGTCGCGCGCGGCCCGGGTGGCCGCCAGCCGCGCCACCTGCGCCTCGCGCACGGCCACGTTGTCGATATCGAGGATGTCGATGGCATCCTCTTGCGCCAGACGGTATTTGTTGACGCCCACGATGACCTCTTCGCCCCGGTCGATCATGGCCTGACGGCGCGCGGCCGATTCCTCGATGCGCAGCTTGGGCATCCCGCTGGCGACGGCCTTGGTCATGCCGCCCATCTCCTCGACTTCCGCGATCAGCGCCCAGGCTTGATCGGCCAGTTCCGCCGTCAGGCTTTCGACATAATAGCTGCCCGCCAGCGGATCGACGACGCGGGTGATCCCGGTTTCCTCCTGCAAGATCAGCTGGGTATTGCGCGCGATGCGCGAGGAAAACTCGGTGGGCAGCGCCATCGCCTCATCGAAACTGTTGGTGTGCAGGCTTTGCGTACCCCCCAGAACCGCCGCCATCGCCTCATAGGCGGTGCGCACGATGTTGTTGTAGGGGTCCTGCTCCTGCAAGCTCACGCCAGAGGTCTGGCAATGGGTGCGCAGCATCAGGGACTCGGGCTTTTTCGCGCCGAATTCGGTCATGATGCGGTGCCAGAGCATCCGGGCCGCGCGCAGTTTCGCGGCCTCCATGAACACGTTCATCCCGATGGCGAAAAAGAACGACAGGCGCGGGGCGAAGGCATCCACATCCATCCCGCGCGCAATCGCCGTGCGCACATATTCGCGCCCGTCGGCCAGGGTGAACCCAAGTTCCTGCACCAGGTTCGCGCCCGCCTCCTGCATGTGGTAGCCGGAGATGGAGATCGAATTGAACTTGGGCATCTCGGCGGCAGTGTATTCGATGATGTCCGCGATGATCCGCATCGAGGGTTCGGGCGGATAGACATAGGTGTTGCGCACCATGAATTCCTTGAGGATATCGTTCTGGATCGTCCCCGACAGCGCCGCCCGCGCCACCCCCTGCTCCTCCCCCGCCACGATGAAATTCGCGAGGATCGGGATCACCGCCCCGTTCATCGTCATCGACACGCTGATGCGGTCCAGCGGGATCCCGTCGAACAGCACCTTCATGTCCTCGACCGAATCGATGGCCACCCCCGCCTTGCCCACATCGCCCACAACGCGGGGATGATCGCTGTCATAACCGCGGTGCGTGGCCAGGTCGAAGGCCACCGACACCCCCTGCTGCCCCGCCGCAAGCGCCTGGCGATAGAACGCATTCGACGCCTCGGCAGTGGAAAAGCCCGCATATTGCCGGATGGTCCAGGGACGACCCGCATACATCGTGGCGCGCACGCCGCGGGTGAAGGGGGCCAGCCCCGGCAGCGTGCCCAGATGCGACAAATCCGCCGTGTCGGCGGCGGTATAGAGCGGCTTGACCGCGATCCCCTCCAGCGTAGCCCACGTCAACGCATCAGGATCGCGACCCCGCAGTTCTTTCATGGCCAGCGCGCGCCAGGTGTCCAACGGGTTCGTCATGGCATCCGTCCCTCATCCGCTTGGGTTTTCGCGCGCACCGCCCTATATCGACTGATAACGGAGGTCGCATGAAACCGCTTCACATCCTTGTTCTGTCTGTCTTTCTGGGCGTGCCCGCCGTGGCCGCGCAAGAGGTGCCGCTGACCGTCGTGGCCGATGTTCCGGCCGAGACGCAGGAACAGGCCGACGGCCTGCTGATCATCGACGCCGCGGGCGTCACGCTGGACGAATTCCACTGGGTAAAGCGCCCGGTCCTCGTCTTCGCCGACAGCCCCGCCGACCCGCAATTCCAGCGGCAGATGGAACTGGTGCGCCGCGACACCCTCGCATTGGCCGAACGCGATGTCGTCGTCATCACCGACACCGACCCCGCCGCCATGGGTTATTTCCGCACCCGCTTCCGTCCGCGCGGCTTTGGCCTTGTGCTGATGGACAAGGACGGCGTGACGACGCTGCGCAAGCCCCTGCCCTGGGACGTGCGCGAGATCAGCCGCGCCATCGACAAATGGCCGATGCGACGGCAAGAGATCCTGGAACGCTATCCCAGCGGTCGGTGAGTTTTGCGGAATGTGAATTTCATGGGCGCGCTGCGTACCCAAGTCATTGCAGATCAGCAAGCGGCCCGACACACCTTTGCGATCTGTCATGAGCCCGTCCCGCGCCGCCGCCTGCACCATCGGATCAATATGGTGGGCAGGCGTACTCACTCGAATTCCATGATGATCTCGTCCACCTTCAGGCTGGCCCCCGGCACGGCGGCCACGCGCTTCACGCGCCCGCTGCGCTCGGCCTTCAGCACATTCTCCATCTTCATCGCCTCGACGGTGGCCAGCGCCTGCCCCTCCTGCACCTCGTCGCCCTCGGCGACGGCGATTGACACCACCACCCCCGGCATCGGGCAGAGCAGGAATTTCGACGTGTCGGGCGGGGTCTTTTCCAGCATCAGCTGCGCCAGTGCGGCGGCGCGCGGCGTGCGGACATGGCATTTCAGGTCGGCCCCCCGCAGACGCAGGCGGAACCCGCTGGGGATCTTGCCCACCTTCATCACAAGGGGCGCGCCATCCACCATCAGCCGCGCCAGGGGCTGGCCCGGCGCCCAGTCCGATGTCACCCGCAGCGCCCGCCCGTCCAGCATCACGGTTGATCCGTCGCGGTCGGCGGCAATCGTCACCCTATGGTCAACGCCTTGCAGGGTGACCACCCAGTCGGTGCCCACGCGCCGCGTGTGATTGTCCATCGTGCCGGAAATCCGGGTGCGCCGAATCTCCGCCACCCGGTTCATCGCCGCCGCCGCCGCAGCCACGCGGGCGAGTGTTTCACCGTCCAGAACGGCGCCACGGAACCCCTCGGGATATTCCTCGGCGATGAAGGCGGTGGTGATCTCGCCCGCGACAAAGCGCGGATGGTCCATCACAGCACCCACGAAGGGCAGGTTGTGGCCGATCCCCTCCACCTCGAACGTGTCCAGCGCCAGGCGCATCTCCTCGATGGCCTCTCCGCGCGTCGGCGCCCAGGTGCAGAGCTTGGCGATCATCGGGTCGTAATACATGCTGATCTCGCCGCCCTCGAACACGCCGGTGTCGTTGCGCACGATGCCGCCGCGCGGGGTCGCCCCCTCCACCGGCGGGCGATAGCGGGTCAGCCGCCCGATTGAGGGCAGGAAATTGCGATAGGGGTCCTCGGCATACAGGCGGCTTTCCATCGCCCAGCCGTTGATCTTCAGATCGGACTGCGCAAAGGGCAGCGCCTCGCCATTCGCCACGCGGATCATCTGTTCCACCAGATCGATGCCCGTAATCAGCTCCGTCACCGGATGTTCCACCTGCAACCGCGTATTCATCTCGAGGAAAAAGAAGTTGCGCGCCCCGTCCACGATGAATTCCACCGTGCCCGCACTGGTATAGCCCACCGCCTTTGCCAGGGCGCAGGCCTGTTCCCCCATCGCCTGGCGCGTCGCCTCATCCAGAAACGGCGAGGGCGCCTCTTCGATCACCTTCTGGTTCCGGCGCTGGATCGAACATTCGCGCTCATGCAGATAGACGCAGTTGCCGTGCCTGTCGGCCAGCACCTGGATCTCGATGTGGCGGGGTTGCGTCACGAATTTCTCGATGAAGATGCGGTCATCGCCAAAGGACGACGCCGCCTCGTTCTTGGAGGACTGGAACCCCTCGGCCACCTCGCCCTCGGACCAGGCGATGCGCATCCCCTTGCCGCCGCCGCCCGCCGATGCCTTGATCATCACCGGATAGCCGATCTCGCCCGAGATCTTCACCGCTTCGGCCGCGTCCGCGATCAGGCCCATATAGCCGGGCACGGTGGACACCCCCGCCTCGGCCGCGATCTTTTTCGAGGTGATCTTGTCCCCCATCGCCTCGATGGCCCCCGAGGGCGGGCCGATGAACACCACCCCCGCGGCCTCCAGCGCCGCGGCAAAGGCCCTGTTCTCGCTCAGAAACCCGTATCCGGGATGCACCGCCTGCGCGCCCGAGGCCCTCACCGCCTCCAGGATCCGGTCGATCACGATGTAGCTTTGCGCGGCAGGGGGCGGGCCGATATGCACCGCCTCATCCGCCATCGACACATGCAGCGCGCCGCGGTCGGCATCGGAATAGACGGCCACGGTGCGGATACCCATGCGGCGGGCAGTCTTGATGACACGGCACGCGATCTCGCCCCGGTTGGCGATCAGGATCTTGTCAAACATGGGGGCTCCTTCGGCACATGCGAAAAGACCGCCCGGGCGGCTGGCCCGGGCGGTCCTGACAGGGTTGCGGCCCGCGTGGGGCAGGCGGAATCAGTAGCTGCGGCAGCGCGGCAGGCCGGGGATACCGCAGGAGACGGCACCCGCTGCCCCACCGATAAGCGCGCCGGTAACCACGTCGTTCTTGGTAGCGTCAGCCAGGACGGCGCCGGCGACCGCACCGCCAAGCGCACGCTCGGTGGGCGTGGCCATGCAGCCGGACACGGCGACAGGGGCCAGAATGGCCAGAAGGAGAAGGGATTTACGCATGTTGCTCGGCCTCTTTGCGAGTTGTTTGTGCCGAAGGAATACACCGTCAGACCGACGTTCGAAAATGAAAATTCCTGTTCGTGGGAAAAATGCGCCGAAACCCGCCCGCCCGCGGACATGCCAAGGGGGAACGGGTGCGCCGCCCGCGCACCGCCCGCACTGCCCCCCGGCACGGTCATGCCCCGTCCTCGTCATCATCATCGCAGTCACCGCCCACCACCGCAGGCGCATCAGGCGCAAAGACATTCGGAAAGGACGCCATCGCCCGCTTCACGTCGATGCGCAGCAGGGCGACATAGCTGGCGGGATCGAAAGGGTCCTCCGCCGGCACCACCTCGCGCCCGAAGAGCCACGAGATTCGCCCGGCATCCAGATTGCCACGCTCGAACGGCTCGTCGCCGAACTGCGCCCAGAGGGCGGCCATGAACCCCTCATCCGCCAGGCGATCGGCGTGCTTGCGGTCCTTGTAGCGTTCGCGGCGCACGATCCTGGTCACGCCATCCTTGTGGTTGGCGCGCCGGATCACGAACTGGAAATCGGTGCCCGGAAGGCGGCCCGGAAAGCCGCGGTGTTTCAGCACGGCGCACCCTCCGGTCGGGGGCGGCGGCAGGGACGGGCGGGTCGCGCGGGCGGCGCGGCCCGCCCTAGATCGTCACTTGTATTTGCCCGTATAGACGGGTTCCGCCGAGACCGGCGCATCGACGTAGACGACTTCTTCCTTCTTGGCGCAGGCGGCCACGAAGGCGACAAGGGCAAGCGCCATGACGGCGCGGGTCGTGCTCGACATCCTCTTTCACTCCTGTGTTCTTGCGGGTTGGCCAACGGGAACATCCCCGAAAGCCCCCGATCCGAGGGTTGGACCGGAGGGTTCCGGTCAGCGGAAACAATACCTTGGACGGGCTTCCTTGGACATAGGCAAACGCCGCACCTGCAGCCTTGTGGCCGCCCTACATCAGCGCGGCGGCGAAACCCCGCCGACACCGCCACATCTGGTATCCGCATCAGAATGCCTCCCATATGCAGGTGCCATCCTCGATGCTGTAGGCCTCAAAGAACTGCGTGGCCTCGGGGACGGCCTCGCCAAAGGGCACGGGCACGTCCGACAGCGACACGACCACCTGCGCAGGGACCGGTCCGATCTCGGAAATCCGGGGCAGCGCATAGGCCTGGCACAGGTGCAACATGTCCCACACCGCCACCTCGAAGGCCACCGTGCCCCCGTCGCGCGCAATCGAGGGGGCGACGAAACGGAACCGCATGGTCAGACCCTCCGGCCCCATCTCGTTCCAGATCACGTCCTGCAGGGTGACCAATTGGCCCGAGGGCACCGGGATCGGTTCGTCCGGGGCGGCAGGGATGTCGGCGGGGCCGGTCATGTCGCACCCCCCGCCACGGTCCGCCGCGCGATGCAGTCCACCTCGACCAGCGCGCCAACCGCCAGGGCCGTCACCCCGACCGTGGTGCGCGCAGGTCTGCGGTCGGTCGGGAAGTATCCCTGATAGGTTTCATTGAACGCGGCATAGTCGCGGGTGAAGTCGGTCAGGAAGCACCGGCATTGCACCACATGGGACCAGTCCAGACCCACCCCCGCCAGCACCAGCCCCAGATTGTCCATCACCCGCCGCGTCTGGGCCTCGACACCCTCGGGCAGGGGCGCGTCTGGGGCAGCCGGGTCGGTCGGCATCTGGCCGGTCAGGAACACCCAGCCATCCGCCTCCACCGCGTGTGAAAAGGGGGCGACGGGGCGGGGGCCGCCGGAAATCATATGGAACATCGGCACGGGCGGGTATCCTTGCGGTTGGGCTATAGCGGGATGTTGTCGTGCTTTTTCCATGGGTTGGTCAGGCTTTTGTTGCGCAGGGACGCAAAGGCCCGGCACACCCGCCGCCGCGTCGATTGCGGCATGATCACCTCGTCGATGAACCCGCGTTCGGCCGCGACAAAGGGATTGGCAAAGCGGTCCTCGTAATCCTTCACCCGCGCAGCCACCTTGCCCGGATCGCCCAGTTCCGACCGGTAAAGGATCTCAACCGCCCCTTTGGCCCCCATCACCGCCACCTCCGCCGTGGGCCAGGCATAGCTGAAATCGCCCCGCAGGTGTTTCGAGGCCATGACCACATAGGCCCCGCCATAGGTCTTGCGCGTCAGCACCGTCACCTTGGGCACCGTCGCCTCGCCATAAGCGAACAAGAGTTTCGCGCCATGCTTGATGATGCCCGCGTATTCCTGCTGCACGCCGGGCAGGAAGCCCGGCACATCCACGAAGGTCAGGATCGGGATCTCGAAGGCATCGCAGAACCGCACGAAGCGCGCGCCCTTGCGGGATGCGTCGATGTCCAGGCAGCCCGCCAGCACCATGGGCTGATTGGCCACCACGCCCACCGTCTGCCCTTCCAGCCGGATGAACCCGGTGATGATGTTGCCTGCGTAATCCTTCTGGATCTCAAAGAAATCGCCCTCGTCCGCCACCTTCAGGATCAGCTCCTTCATGTCGTAGGGCTGGTTCGGATTGGCGGGGATCAGCGTATCCAGGCTGGGTTCCAGCCGCGCGGGGTCGTCAAAGAACGGGCGCACCGGGGCCTTCTGGCGGTTGTTCAGCGGCAGGAAATCGAACAGGCGCCGGGTTTCGGCCAGGGCCTCCACATCGTTCTCATAGGCCCCGTCGGCCACCGACGACTTGCGGGTATGGGTCAAGGCGCCGCCCAGTTCCTCGGCCGTCACCACCTCGTTCGTCACGGTCTTGACCACATCGGGGCCGGTCACGAACATGTAAGAGCTGTCCTTCACCATGAAGATGAAGTCGGTCATCGCGGGCGAATAGACGGCGCCCCCCGCGCAGGGCCCCATGATCAGGCTGATCTGCGGCACGACGCCCGAGGCGAGGATGTTGCGCTGGAACACCTCGGCGTAACCGGCAAGGCTGGCCACCCCCTCCTGGATGCGCGCGCCGCCGCTGTCGTTGATCCCGATGACCGGGGCACCGTTTTGCAAGGCCATGTCCATGATCTTGCAGATTTTCTGCGCATGGGTTTCGGACAGCGAGCCGCCGAACACGGTGAAATCCTGGCTGAACACATAGACCATGCGGCCGTTGATCGTGCCCCAGCCGGTAACCACCCCGTCACCCGCCGGGCGGTCGGCCTCCATCCCGAAATCGGTGCAGCGGTGGCGCACGAACATGTCGAATTCCTCAAAGCTGCCCTCGTCCAGCAACAACTCGATCCGCTCGCGCGCGGTCAGCTTGCCCTTGGCGTGCTGGGCCGCCACGCGGCGCGCGCCCCCGCCCGCGCGGGCATCCACGCGACGACGCTCCAGCTCTCCCAGGATATCCTTCATTGCGTCCCCCCTGCCCTTCGCCGGTCACCATAGTCGCGCGTCGGGCAGGGGAAAAGCAAGGTTTGGAAAATTTGCAAACCGCTTGCAAGCCACCTGCAGCAAAGCGCAAATCAGCTAAGGGGCGACAAGCCCCCCGCGCCGTGGCAGGCATGCGCCATCACCCCAGCAGACCCGAGCATCATGAGCAACATCCCCATTCCCGTCCTGACCATCGGCCTCCTCCTCGCCTCGAACGTCTTCATGACCTTCGCCTGGTATGGCCACCTGAACTACAAATCCGCACCGCTGATCACGGTGATCCTGATCAGCTGGGGCATCGCGTTCTTTGAATACGTCCTGCAGGTGCCCGCCAACCGCATCGGCCACGGCCATTTCAGCGCGGCCGAGCTGAAAACCATCCAGGAGGTCATCACCCTGACCGTTTTCGCCGTGTTCTCGGTCTGGTATCTGAAAGAGCCCTTGCAATGGAACCACCTTGTGGGCTTTGCCTTCATCGGCGCGGGCGCCTTTTTCATCTTCCACAAATGGGCATAGACCCCTGTGCAGGGGTGCCGCTGGACACCGCGCGCGCCCCGGCCTAGGTGCGGCGCATGATACAACGCCCCTCCGTCCGTTTCCTTGACCGCACGACACCGCCGCATATCCTGACGCTCGTGTTGATCGCAGGCATCGCGGCGCTGTCGCTCAACATCTTCCTGCCCTCGCTGCCCTCGATGGCGGCGCATTTCGGGGTGGATTACGCGGTGATGCAGTTGTCGCTGTCGCTGTATCTGGGGATGACGGCGGCCCTGCAGATCTTCATCGGTCCGATCAGCGACCGGTTCGGGCGCAGGCCGGTCCTGCTCGCGGCCACCGCCATCTTTGTGCTGGCGACGCTGGGGGCAATGCTGGCGCCGTCCTTCGGGCTGTTCATGGCCTGCCGCATGGTGCAGGCGATCATCGCCACGGGGTTCGTGTTGTCGCGCGCGGTGGTGCGCGACATGGTGGGGCAGGACCAGGCGGCCAGCATGATCGGCTGGGTCACGATGGGCATGTCCGTGGTGCCGATGGTCGGCCCGGTGATCGGCGGCGCGCTGGACGCGGCCTTTGGCTGGCAGGCGTCCTTTGCCATCCTGGCCCTCGCCGGGCTGGGCCTTTTCGCGCTGATCTGGGCGGACCTCGGCGAGACGGCCACTGGGCGGGCAAGCAGTTTTCGTGAGCAGGCAAAGGCTTATCCGGAATTGCTCAGCTCGCAGCGGTTCTGGGGCTACGCCCTGGCGGCGGGCTTTGCCTCGGGCGCATTCTTCGCCTATCTTGGCGGCGCGCCCTATGTGGGCAGCCGGGTGTTCGGGATGGACCCGGCCACGCTGGGCGTCTGGTTCGGGGCGCCCGCACTGGGGTATCTGGTGGGCAACGGGCTGTCGGGGCGGTATTCGGTGCGCTTTGGCGTGAACCGGATGGTCTTGGCGGGGTCCACGGTGGCCACCGCGGGCCTTGCGCTGTCGGCGCTGCTGACCGCCGTGGGGTGGGGCGGGCCACCGGTGTTCTTTGGCCTGATGGTCACGGTGGGCCTGGGCAACGGGATCCTTCTGCCCTCGGCCAACGCGGGGATGCTGTCGGTGCGGCCCGCGCTGGCGGGCTCGGCCTCGGGCATCGGCGGCGCGCTGATCATCGGCTTTGGCGCAAGCCTGTCGGCGCTGGCGGGGGTGGTGCTGGTGGCCGGGTCGGGGGCAATGCCGCTGATCCTGTTGATGCTGGCCACCTCGGCGGCCTCCTTGCCCTGCATCTTGTGGGTCATCCGGCGGGCGCGGGCGGTGGGGGCGGCGCCCTGAGGGATTGACGGGGGCCTTTGCAAAGCCAATGCTGATCTTTGCAAAGGAGACACCCCATGGCCGTGCAAAAGCTCTATGCCGGGATGAAGCTGCGCGAGGTGCGGGGGAGGCTGGGCCTGAGCCAGACCGCCTTTGCGGCCCGCCTCGGCCTGTCGCTGCCCTACCTCAACCAGATGGAGAACAACCACCGTCCGGTCTCGGCCGCCGTCCTTCTGGCGCTGGCGCGCGAGTTCGGCGAGGACGTGGCGACCCTTTCCTCCGGGGACGCCGACCGGATGGTGGCCGACCTGCGCGAGGCGCTGTCGGATCCGGTTCTGGGCGGTGGCGCGCTGCCGCTTGCGGACCTGCGGCTGATCGCATCGAATGCGCCGGGCCTTGCAAGGGCGGTCCTGAACCTGCACCGCGCCTATCGCCAGACGCATGAGCGGCTGGCCTCGCTGGATGAGGCGCTGGGGCGCGAGGATGCGACGCTCAGCCCCTCGCCCTGGGATGAAGTGCGCGACTTCTTTCACTATTGCGACAATTATCTGGATGCCATCGACCGCGCCGCCGAATTGTGGGCAACCGATGGCATATCCCGTAAAGACATGATGTTGACGGCCAGATCTACCCTTGGCCGACAAAGCATCGACCTGTATTTCTCGGACACAGAGACCTTACGCCGCTATGATCCCGAGCGCCAGAGCCTGACCATCTCGGCCCGCGCCGCGGGGCCGACGCAGCGGTTTCAGGTCCTGCATCAGGTGGCGCTTTTGACCCAGGGGCCGCTGATCGAGGCCACGCTGGACCTCGCGCAATTCCGGACATCCGAGGCGCGCGACATCGCGCGGATCGGGCTGGCGAACTATTTCGCCGGGGCGGCGCTGATGCCCTATGCGCTGTTCCAGCGCGCCGCCGAGGCCACGCGGCACGATCTGGAGCGGATGGCCGACCGGTTCGGGGCCTCGATCGAGCAGGTGGCGCATCGGCTGGCCACCTTGCAGCGGCCGGGGGCCAAGGGGGTGCCGTTCTTTTTCGTGCGCGTCGATCAGGCGGGCACGATCACCAAGCGGCATTCGGCGACACGGCTGCAATTCGCGCGGTTCGGCGGCGCCTGCCCGTTGTGGAACGTGCATCAGGCCTTTGAAACGCCGGGCAGATTCCTGCGCCAGCTGGCCGAGACGCCGGACGGGGTGCGCTATTTTTGTCTGGCGCGGGACGTATCGAAACCGGGGGGCGCGTGGGGTGCCCCGGTGCGCCGCTACGCCATCGGCCTCGGCTGTGAGGTGGCCCATGCCGGGCGGCTGGTCTATGCCGACGGGATGGACCTGAAGGGCCGGTTCGAGCCCATCGGCATTTCCTGCCGCATCTGCGAGCGCAGCGATTGCCACCAGCGGTCGGTGCCCCCGCTGGAACGGCGGCTGAAGGTGGACCCGGACCGGCGCGGGGTGATGCCCTATGAAATAGTGTGAAGTTTGGGGCGCAAGATACGGCGCTTCCTATATTTTCGAGCGCCGGAACCCCGCCGCTTCTGCCTCGGCCTCCGAGCAGAACATGCGCTCGCCGGGTTTGTCGATCTTGGTCCTGGCGTAATATTTCTGGCCGGGAACGTGATAGATCCGCTCGCCCTTGCTGCTCAGGTTGCCCTTGATGGCGCAGGTGCCCTGGGTTGACAGGGTGACGCCCCGATCCGTGACACCCCGGTCCGCGGCGCGCTGCGTTTCCGGCGTGACCATGCGGGCACCCCACACCCCGCGCCGGGCTGCGCGCGCAGTCGCTTCGTCGGCGGCGTAGCGGTCGGAATAGCGGTGAAAGGCGACGGCCGCCCCGCCCTGCACCATCGCCGCACCCAGATCCCGCCCCGCCGCGCGGCAGATCGCAACCGGGCGCCCGTAGCGGTCGGCGGCGGTGATCACCTCGCAGGACAGGGGTGCGGCGCCGATGAGGGCGCGCAGTTCCGCCGCAGCAAACCGCCCGCAGGCCCATGCTTTGCCATTCAGGTCGCAGGATTGCCGCGCCTCGGGGGCGTCGATGCCGTAAAGACGGATGCGCTCGCCCCGCACTTCGACGGTATCGCCGTCGATCACGCGGGCCGGCCCCTCGATCACGCGCGGCGCGGAGGCGGCGGCGAGGGGCAGCAGCAGCATGGCGAGAACGAGGAGTGAACGAAGTCTTAACATTCCCCGGATGTCGGGGATGAAGGCGGCAAAATCAAGGAAAGTCTTAAGAAATGGTTAACCTGTGGTGAAAAGGTTAACGCTGCGCCGTTTGCCAGTCGGGATGCACCCAGGGCTCCAGGTTGGCGGGGGCCAGCGCCGCGCGGCCCAAGAGGTGATCGGCCACCTTTTCGCCCACCATGATCGAGGGCGCGTTGAGGTTGCCGTTGGTGACGCGCGGAAAGACCGAGCTGTCGGCCACGCGCAGGCCATCGACGCCGACCACCCTCGCCTCCGGGTCCACCACGGCCATCGGATCATCGGCGCGGCCCATGCGGGCGGTGCCGCAAGGGTGGTAGGCGCTTTCGGCGTGGTCGCGGATGAAGGCGTCGATCTGGGCATCGGTCTGCACGCCTTCCCCCGGCTGGATCTCGTGCCGGACATGGGCGGCCATTGCCGCTTGCGCGAAGATCTCGCGGCAAAGCCTGACGCAGGAACGGAATTCCGCCCAGTCATCAGGGTGCGACATGTAGTTGAAGCGGATCACGGGGGGCGCCTCGGGGTCCGGCCCGCGCAGGGTGACCGCCCCCCGCGACTTTGACCGCATGGGGCCGACATGGGCCTGAAAGCCGTGGCCCTCGGCCGCCGCGCGTCCGTCGTAGCGCACGGCGATGGGCAGGAAATGGAACTGGATGTCGGGGTATGCGATGCCGGGGGCAGAGCGGATGAAGCCGCAAGCCTCGAACTGGTTCGACGCGCCAAGGCCCGTGCGGGTAAAGAGCCACTGCGCGCCGATCAGGCCCTTGCCCACCAGGTTCCAGTATTTATACAGCGTGACAGGTTGTTGCGCGGCGAACTGCATGTAGATCTCCAGATGATCCTGCAGGTTGGCCCCCACGCCGGGACGGTCGGCCAGCACCGGGATGCCATGGCTTTGCAGATGCGCGCCGGGGCCTACCCCCGACAGCATCAGCAGTTTCGGCGTGTTGAGCGAGGAGGCCGAGAGCACCACCTCGCGCGCGGCCCGGATCACCTCCAGCACGCCGCCGCGCCGCACCTCCACCCCCACCGCGCGCCCACCCTCGATCACCACGCGGCGGGCGAGGGCGCGGACAACCTGCACATTCCCGCGCGCCATGGCGGGGCGCAGATAGGCATTGGCCGCCGACCAGCGCCGCCCCTTCCAGATCGTCGCCTCCATGGGGCCGAACCCCTCTTGCTGCGCGCCGTTGTAGTCGGGGGTGACGGGATAGCCCGCCTGCCGCCCGGCCTCGATGAAGGCGGCAAAGAGGGGGTTCGCGCGGGGGCCTCGGGTGATGTGCAGGGGGCCATCGCTGCCGCGCCAGGCGGGATCGCCGCCGTCGCCCGCGCCGTGCCAGCACTCCATGCGCCGGAAATACGGCAGCACATCGGCATAGGACCAGCCCTGCGCGCCCGCCTCGGCCCAATGGTCGTAATCGGCGGCGTGGCCGCGCACATAGACCATGCCGTTGATGCTCGATGATCCGCCGATCACCTTGCCGCGCGGGGTAGCAAGGACCCTGCCCCCCAGATGTGGTTCGGGTTCGGTCTTGAGCCCCCAGTCATAGAGCGACATGTTCATCGGATAGGAAAGTGCGGCGGGCATCTGGATGAAGGGGCCGGCATCGGTGCCGCCATGCTCGATCACCGTCACGCGCAGCCCCGCCTCGCCCAGACGGTAGGCCAGTGCGCAACCGGCAGAGCCTGCCCCCACGATCACCACATCGGCGGTCATGGCGCAGGGGCCATGTGAGCGGCCAGGTAGGCGCGGGTGGTGGCCACGGCGGCGGCGGCGTCGGGGGGGCCGTCCTTCAGCGCCTCGCGCAGATAGACGCCGTCGATCAGCGCGCCCAGCCCGTCGGCCAGCGCAAGGGCGCGCGGGCCCGCCATGGGGCGCAGGGCGTGCAGGATGTTCGAGCGCAGGCGGCGCTGGTAGATCGCAAGGAGGCGTCGCGCCTCGGGGGCGGTTTGCGCGAGGACGTAGAAGTTGAGCCAGGCCCCGATCACCTCGCGCCGGAAGTTCGCGGGGCTGAAGGAGGCGGTCAGGATCGCGTCCAGCCGCGCCTCGGGCCCCTGCGCCATGGCAAGCGCGCCGCGCACCTCGGCCCCGTAAAGCGTGAGGACATGGCGCATCGCGGCCAGGAACATCGCCTCTTTCCCGCCGAAATAATGATGCGCGAGTGCGGTGGACATGCCCGCGCGCCGTGCGATCTGGCCCACCGTCACATCAAGCGACCCCACCCGCCCGATCTCGACGATCGTCGCTTTGACCAGGGCGGCCTTTCGGATAGGCTCCATCCCGAGTTTCGGCATCCGGCGCACCTTTTTGACCTTGCCAGACCGTGCTTGCGTGATCTTTATTGACTCGTCAATCAACAAAAAACGGGGAGACGACCATGACCCTTCGCATGATGCTGCTGGCCGGAGCCGCCAGCCTGACCGCCCTGCCCGCCCTCGCCGCCAGCTGCGACAAGGTGGTGTTTTCCGATGTCGGCTGGACCGACATCACGGCGACGACGGCGGTGGCCTCGGTGGTGCTGGGCGCCCTTGGGTATGAGACCGAGACCAAGATCCTGTCGGTTCCGGTGACCTATGCCTCGATGGCAGGCGGCGACGTCGATGTGTTCCTGGGCAACTGGATGCCCACGATGGAGGCAGACATCGCGCCCTATCGCGAGGCGGGCACGGTGGAGACGCTGCGGGTGAACCTGACCGGCGCGAAATACACCCTGGCCACCAATGCGGCGGGGGCGGCGCTGGGGGTGACTAGCTTCGCAGGAATCGCGGGGGCCAAGGATGCCTTGGGGGGCAAGATTTATGGCATCGAGCCCGGCAATGACGGCAACCGGCTGATCCTGGACATGATCGAGGCGGATGCCTTTGGCCTGAAGGGCTGGGACGTGGTGGAGAGCAGCGAGCAGGGGATGCTGGCGCAGGTTGCGCGGGCCGAGGCGCGGGGCGAGCCGGTGGTGTTCCTGGGCTGGGAGCCGCATCCGATGAACGCGCAGTTCCAGATGACCTATCTGGAGGGGGGCGACGACTGGTTCGGGCCTGACCTGGGCGGGGCGGAGGTTCTGACCAATACCCGAAAGGGGTTTGTGCAGGATTGCCCGAACACCGGCGCGTTTCTGGGGAACCTTGCGTTCACGCTGGCGCTGGAGAACGAGATCATGGGCGCAATCCTGAATGACGGGAAGGAGCCGGAGGCGGCGGCGAAGGACTGGCTTGCGGCCAATCCGGGGGTGCTGGCGGGCTGGCTGGAGGGGGTGACCACCAAGGACGGCGGCGATGCGATGGCGGCGGTGACGGCGGCACTGAACTGACGCCGCGCGCGGGTGGGGGGGCCGGGGGGCCAGCCCCCCATGCCACCGGTTTCTCGAACCGGTGGCGAAACCGGAGGCATACCCCCCGGGATATTTTGGGACAGAAGAAGGGGGGCGGTGTTTGGACTGGCTGACCGACTGGATCACGGCGACCAAGATTCCGGTGGGGCGGACGGCCAAGCAGGCCTTCGACGGGTTGCAGAAGAACGCAGCGCCGTTTTTCGATGCGATCTCTGACGGGCTGACGGCGATGATCGCGGGCATCCTGTGGCTGTTGCAGACGCCGCATCCCTTTGTGATCATCGGGATATTCCTCGGGCTGACGTGGTTTCTGCAGCGGTCGTGGAAAACCTGCCTGCTGGTGCTGGTGGGGTTTCTGTTCATCCTGAACCAGGGTTACTGGAAGCCGGTGACGGAGAGCCTGACGCTGGTGCTGTCGGCCTGCCTTGTGTGCATGGCGGTGGGGGTGCCGGTGGGCATCTGGGCGGCACACCGGCCGCGGGCCTATGCCTGGATGGTGCCGGTGCTGGACCTGATGCAGACCTTGCCGACCTTCGTCTATCTGATTCCGGCGATCGTGTTCTTCGGCATCGGGATGGTGCCGGGGCTGATCGCGACGGTGATCTTCGTTCTGCCGGCACCGATCCGGCTGACGCATCTGGGGGTATCGTCCACCCCGCAGACACTTCTGGAGGCGGCGACAGCGTTTGGCGCGACCCCGCGGCAGCGGCTGTGGAAGGTGGAGCTTCCCTACGCATTCCCGCAGATCATGGCGGGGCTGAACCAGACGATCATGTTGTCGCTGTCGATGGTGGTGATCGCGGCGCTGGTGGGGGCGAACGGGTTGGGCGTGCCGGTGGTGCGGGCGCTCAACAGCGTGAACACCGCGCTTGGGTTTGAGAGCGGCATGATCATCGTGGTCGTGGCGATTATCCTGGATCGGATGCTGCGGGTGGTGCGCAAATGAATGCGGTGGAGTTCGACCGCGTGTCCATCGTCTTTGGCGACCGGCCCGAAACCGCGCTGCCCCTCATGGATGAGGGGAAAAGCCGGGCGGAGGTGCAGGCGGCCACGGGGCAGATCCTCGGCGTGCATGACTGCTCGCTGTCGGTGGAGGAGGGCGAGATCCTCGTGCTGATGGGGCTGTCGGGGTCGGGGAAATCGACGCTTCTGCGGGCGGTCAACGGCCTGAATCCGGTGGTGCGGGGGCGGGTGGTCGTGCGCGCGGGGGGCTGGGAATGCGATGTGGCGGGCGCGGCCACGGCGGATCTGCTGCAGGTGCGGCGCGAATGCATCGCGATGGTGTTCCAGGCGTTCGGTCTGTTGCCGTGGCGGACGGTGCGGCAGAATGTGGGGCTGGGGCTGGAACTGGCGGGGGTGCCCGAGGCCGCGCGGCGCCCCAAGGTGGACGCGCAACTGGCGCTGGTGAACCTGAGCCAGTGGGCCGACCGCAAGGTGGGCGAGCTGTCGGGGGGTATGCAGCAGCGCGTGGGGCTGGCGCGGGCCTTTGTGACGGATGCCCCGATCCTTTTGATGGATGAGCCGTTTTCGGCGCTGGACCCGCTGATCCGGTCGCGATTGCAGGACGAGTTGCTGGAACTTCAGGCCAAGCTGCGGCGCACCATCATCTTTGTCAGCCACGATCTGGACGAGGCGTTCAAGATCGGCAACCGCATCGCATTGATGGAGGGCGGGCGGATCGTGCAGGTGGGGACCGCGCGCGAGGTCATCGCGAACCCGGTGTCGGAGTATGTGGCGGATTTCGTGTCGCACATGAACCCCTTGTCGGTCCTGACGGCGGGGGATGTGATGGAGCCCGGGGGCGGCACCGGCCCGGAGGTGGGGCGGGAAACGCCGGTTCGCGAGGTGATGGGCCTGATCCGCGACGGAGCGGCGGAGGTGGTGGTGGTGCAGGGCGGGTCCGCAGTCGGCGTGATCCGGCCGGGGCGGGTGATGGCGCGGCTGATCGACCCGCGGGGTTAGGGGGCGGCCTTCTTCGCCGCCGGTTTGCTGGCCGGGGTTTTCCTGGCGGGGGCCTTTTTCGCCGCAGGTTTCTTGGCGGCGGGCTTTTTCGCGGGGGCCTTCGCCGACTCCGCGGTCTGTTTGGGTGGGGCCTTTTTCGCGGGGGTCTTTGCCTTGCCACCCTTGCCCGCCTTTTCGGCCACCAGAACCAGAGCCTCGTCCAGCGTCACCGTCTCGGGCGAAAGCTCCTTGGGCAGCGTTGCGTTGACCTTGGCCCATTTGACGTAAGGCCCATACCGCCCCGGCATGACGGAAACGATGCCGCCCGACGGATGCTCACCCAATTCGCGCAGGGCCGCCGCGGCGGGCGCCCTGCCCCCGCGCGTGGCCTTTTGCGCCAGAACCTCGACCGCGCGGTTCATGCCGATGGTGAACACCTCCTCGACATCGGCAAGGTTCGCATAGGTGCTGCCGTGCTTCACATAAGGTCCGAAACGGCCGATGGCGGCCTCGACCATGCCGCCCTCGGGGTGCATCCCCACCTCGCGCGGCAGTGAGAGCAGCGTCAGCGCGCGGTCCAGCGTCAGCGTGTCGGGGGACCAGCCCTTGGGCAGGCTGGCGCGAGGGGGCTTCGGGGCAGCCTCGGTGGCCTCGCCGCGCTGGACATAGGGGCCGAAGCGGCCGGCTTTCACGGCGATATCAAGGCCGTTCTCATCCTGCCCCAGAACGCGGTCGCCGCCCCCTGCCCCCTCTTCGGCGCCCGAGATGGGGCGGGTGTAGCGGCATTCGGGGTAGTTGCCGCAGCCGATGAAGGCCCCGCCCGAGCGCGCGGTCTTCAGGTGCAGGCGGCCCGAGCCGCAGGTGGGACAGGAGCGCGGATCGCTGCCGTCGGCGCGGGCGGGGTAAAGGTGCGGCGACAGGAAATCGTCGATCTTGTCCAGCACCTCGCCGATGCGCAGGTCGGCGGTTTCCGCGACAGCCGCAGAGAAATCGCGCCAGAAGCGGGCCAGCACCTCCTTGTAGTCGCGGCTGCCGGCCGAGACATCGTCAAGCTGCCCTTCCAGATCGGCGGTGAAATCATATTCCACATAACGGCGGAAATAGTTGGACAGGAACGCGGTGACCAGCCGCCCCTTGTCCTCGGGGATCAGGCGGTTCTTGTCCTTGCGCACATATTCCCGGTCCACGATGGTCGTCAGGATCGAGGCATAGGTGGAAGGGCGGCCGATGCCCAACTCTTCCATCCGCTTGACCAGTGTGGCCTCGGTGTAGCGGGGCGGCGGCTGGGTGAAGCTCTGGCTGGCGAGGGTGGCGGCATCGGGGCTGAGGACGGCGCTTGAGGTGCGGGTGTCGGTGGCGATGCCGATCACGGCGTCAGGGTCGGCGGTGGCGGCGGCCTTGGCAAAGGCGGCGCGGTAGGCGCCTGCCTTTGGCGCGGCGGGCTCGCCTTCAGTGATCTGCGGCAGGCGCCCCTCATCATCGCCATCATCGTCACGGCCCTGGTCATAGATTTTCAGGAAACCGTCGAACAGCACCACCTGGCCGGTGGCCCGCAGGCCGACCTGGGCGTCGGGGCTGGCGATCTCGACAGTCGTGCGCTCCATCCGGGCGGCGGCCATCTGGCTGGCGAGCGTGCGTTTCCAGATCAGGTCGTAGAGGTTGGCCTGGTCCTTTTCCGACAGGCGCAGCGTGTCAGGGGCGGCGGCCATGTCGGTCGGGCGGATGCATTCATGCGCTTCCTGCGCGTTCTTGGCCTTGTTCTTGTACATCCGGGGGCTGTCAGGGACATACTTGTCACCGAACCGGCGCTTGATCTCGTCGCGCGCGGCCATCACTGCCTCGGGGGCCATGTCGATGCCGTCGGTCCGCATGTAGGTGATGTGCCCGGCCTCATAGAGCCGCTGTGCCGCGTTCATGCATTGCTTGGCCCCCATTCCCAGCTTGCGTGACGCCTCCTGTTGCAGGGTCGAAGTCATGAAGGGGGGCCAGGGGTTGCGGGACGCGGGCTTTGCCTCGACCGATCGTACGGACAAGGTTCGGGATGTGATCGCCTGGACCGCCAATTCGGCCGCTTCACCTGTGGATATGTCGAATTTGTCCAACCGTTTTCCGGCCAATGACACCAGCCGGGCCTCATAATCCTGCCCGCGCGGGGTGGTCAGCATGGCGGCGACGGTCCAGTATTCGCGGGGGCGGAAGGCCTCGATCTCCATCTCGCGCTCAACGATCAGGCGCAGGCAGACCGACTGCACCCGGCCCGCCGAGCGCGCCCCCGGCAGCTTGCGCCACAGGACGGGCGAGAGGGTGAAGCCCACGAGGTAATCCAGCGCGCGGCGGGCAAGATAGGCCTCGACCAGCGGCTGATCGACCTGGCGGGGGCGGGTCATCGCCTCGGTCACCGCGGCCTTGGTGATGGCGTTGAAGGTCACACGGCTGACCGTCTTGCCTTTCCTCAGGCTGGGGGCCAGCGCCTCTTGCAGGTGCCAGCTGATCGCCTCGCCCTCGCGGTCGGGGTCGGTTGCGAGGATCAGCGTGTCGTCGGTTTTCAGCGCGTCGGCGATGGCCTTGACATGTTTGCGGCTTTCCGCCGCGACCTCCCATGTCATGGCGAATTCGGCGTCGGGGTCCACCGAACCATCCTTGGCGGGCAGGTCGCGGACATGGCCGTAGGAGGCCAGCACGGTGTAACCCGGGCCGAGATACTTGTTGATTGTCTTGGCCTTGGCGGGCGATTCGACAACGACGACGGCCATGGAACCCTCATTTCACGCGGCCGCAACCGGGGGGCGGCGCGGCGCGGCACCATGTGGGGGGCTGGGCGGAGTTGTCAATCGGGGTCGGGTGGCACCCCGTTTCAGCCGCTGCGGGACAGAAGGCCACCGGGCGCGCGGTGCACCCGCCCCTCCATCTCCAGCGCCAAAAGTTCGGGGGCCAGCAGTGCGGGCGGCAATGCGAGGTCGCGGATCAGCTGATCCTCTGGCAGGGGCGAAGGTCCGAGCCGGTCGAGGATCATCGCATGCAACCCGGCCGCATCGGCCAGCGTGCGGCGCGGGGCCGCGGGGCCAGGCAGGGGCGGGCGGGGGGCCGGCACGGGATCGTGTGGCAGGCGCAGGCCGGCACCGATCGCCTCGACCACATCGGCGGCGGAGCGCACCAGTGTCGCCCCCTCGCGGATCAACTGGTTGCAGCCCGCCGCGCGGGCGTCGAACGGGTGGCCGGGCACTGCCAGCACCTCACGCCCCTGGTCGAGCGCCGCGCGTGCCGTCAAAAGGCTGCCCGAGCGTGACGCGGCCTCGACCACCACCACCGCGCGGGCGAGGCCCGAGACGATGCGGTTGCGCAGCGGGAAATGGCGCGCCTGCGGCTGGCAGCCCATCGGCGCCTCGGAGACCACGCAGCCCTGCGCCGCAATCTCGGCCAGAAGGCCCGTGTTTTCGGGCGGATAGGCCACATCCACCCCACCCGCCAGAACCGCCACCGTGCCCCCTGCCAAGGCCCCCTGATGCGCCTCGGCGTCGATCCCGCGGGCGAGCCCTGAAACCACCGTGAACCCCGCCGCCGACAGCGTTTCCGCCAGCCGCCGCGCCATGCGCAGGCCAAGGCTGGAGGCGTTGCGCGCCCCCACCAGCGCCACCATGGGCCGCGCCATCACCCCCGCGTCGCCGCGCAGCCACAGAACCGGGGGCGCATCCGCGATGCGGGCCAGTGACAGCGGATAGTCCGCATCGCCCCGCGCGATCAGGCGCGCGCCCGTGACGCGGGCGGCGGCCACCTCGGCCCGGATCACACCTTCGGGGCAGACCTCATAATCAGCCACCCCCGCCGCCGCCGCGATCCCGGGCAGCGCCGCGAGGGCCTCCCGCGCCGTGCCATGATCGGCCATCAGGCGATGGAAGGTCGCAGGCCCCACCCGGCGCGACCGGATCAGGCGCAGCCAGTCCAGCCGCGCATCGGCATCGGCGGGCGGGTCATAGCGCGCCGCAGGTTCGTCAAAGCTCAGGTCCATCGCATCCCCCATTCCCATAACACTGAGGCGGAAAGGGTTAATGGCAGATGAATCGCAACCCGCAGCATTGCCGATCACCATTTTGCGCAGGTGATTGGCGCACGCGTCGTCAACCCCTATAACCGGATCATGCTTGATGCCCTTCTCCGCCGTCTGACAGGCCCCGCCTCCGCCCCTGCCGCCCCCGAAACGGGGCTGGCACTGGCCGCTCTGCTGGTGCGCCTTGCGCGCGCGGATGGCGATTACGCGGAGGTGGAGCGGGACCGCATCGACAAGGTGCTGATGGCGCAGTTCGGCCTTGCGCGGCTGAGCGCCGCCGACCTGCGGATGCGGGGTGAGCGGCTGGAAGCAGACTCGCCCGACACGGTGCGCTTTACCCGCGCGCTGAAGGATTCGGTTCCGCTGGAGGAGCGGGTGGGGCTGCTGGAGGCGATGTGGTCGGTGGTGCTGGCAGACGGGGTGCGTGATGATGACGAGGACCGGCTGATGCGGCTGGTGGCGAACCTTCTGGGCCTGTCGGATGTCGAATCGGCGCAGGCGCGGCGGCGGGCGGGCCGCGAGGCGTGATCGCGGCGCTGCCGATGTATGACACGGCCCCGTTGCAGGGGCCGAATGACCGGTTGTGGGAAGGCATCCGCGACGGGCTGCGGGCGCGGGGTGTGGTGGCACCCGAGGGCCTGACGCGGGGCGGCGATGACCTCTGGCGGATCTGGCAGGCGCCCGATCTGGTGCTGGCGCAGGCCTGCGGCTTTCCCTACCGCGCCCGGCTGCACGGGCGGGTGACGCTGGTGGGCACGCCGGACTATGGCGTGCCGGGCTGCGCGCCGGGGTTCTATCGCAGCGTGATCGTGGCGCGCGCGGCGCGGCAGGGTCTGGCCGCCTGGGATGGCGCGGTGCTGGCATACAACGAAGCGATGTCGCAATCGGGATGGGCCGCGCCGGTGAACCTCGCGGCGCAGATGGGCGTCGCGCTGGTGGCGGGGCCGCAAACGGGGGCGCATCGCGCCTCGGTCCTCGCGGTGGCCGAGGGGCGGGCGGATATCGCCGCCATCGACGCGGTGACGTGGGAGATCCTGGCCGGGATCGAGCCCGCCACAGCCGCCCTGCATGTGGTGGACCGCACACCGCCAACCCCCGGCCTGCCGCTGATCGCAGCCGCAGGCGCCGATGCCGGGGCGATCTTCGACGCGGTGGCCGCGGCCATCACCGGGCTGGCCCCCGCCGACCGCGCGGCGCTGCGCCTGCGCGGCGTCGTGCGGATCCCGGCGGTGGCCTATCTTGCCGTGCCCGATCCCGCGCCACCTGACCGAATGGGCGGCACAGGCTGACCGGATCGGCGATGCGTTCGCCCATTCCGCCCGCAATGCCCGTTGCATTGGCGCTAAACTTGCGCCCTACTTGGCCCCCACGCCACCCGAGGACCCGCATCCGTGACCCCAGCCGCCGACCCGCCGGTCATCCAGATCACCAACCTGCACAAAAGCTATGGCCAGCTTGCGGTGCTCAGGGGCATCGACATGGCGGCGCGGCGGGGCACGGTGGTGTCGCTGATCGGATCATCCGGGTCGGGGAAATCGACCCTGCTCCGCTGCTGCAACCTTCTTGAGGACAGCCAGCAGGGCGAAGTGCTGTTCGAGGGCGAACCCGTGCGCTGGAAGGGCACGGGCCTTGCCCGCCAGCCCGCAGACCGCGCGCAGGTGACCCGCATCCGCACCAACCTGTCGATGGTGTTCCAGCAGTTCAACCTGTGGTCGCACCTGACCATCCTGCAGAACGTGATGGAGGCCCCGGTGACCGTGCTGCGCCGCGACCCGCAGGAGGTCGAGGCCAAGGCGCGCGAATACCTCGCCAAGGTGGGCATCGCCGACAAGGCCGATGCCTGGCCCGCGCAGCTGTCGGGTGGGCAGCAGCAGCGGGCGGCCATTGCCCGCGCCCTGTGCATGGAGCCCCGCGCGCTGCTCTTCGACGAGCCGACCTCGGCACTCGACCCCGAGTTGCAGCAAGAGGTGGTGAAGGTGATCAAGGACCTGGCGGGCGAGCATCGCACCATGCTGCTGGTCACGCATGACATGCGGCTGGCGGCGGACGTGTCCGACCATGTGGTGTTCCTGCATCAGGGCCTGGTCGAGGAGGAGGGGCCGCCCGGCCGGGTCTTTGGCGCGCCGCAGACCGAGCGTCTGCGCGGTTTCCTCTCGGCGGGGGCCTGAGGATGCTGCGCGCGATTGTCATGGCGCTGATGCTTTCGTCTCCCGCCGCCCATGCGGGCGATGCGGTGCGCATCGCCACCGAGGCGGCGTTCCCGCCCTACAATTTTCTCAACGACGCGGGCGAGGTGGCGGGATACGACCGCGAGGTGGGCGACGCGCTGTGCGCCCGGGCGGGGCTTTCCTGCACCTGGGTGGTGATCGGCTGGGACGCGCTGATCCCGGAGCTGATGGGCGGGAATGTCGATGTGATCCTGGCCGCCATGACCATCACGCCCGAGCGGCGGCAGGTGATCGACTTCACCGCTGCCTATGTGCCGCCCGAACCCTCTGCCTACATCGCCCGCGATGCGGGGGCCGATATCTTGGGCGGCGTGGTCGCCGCGCAGGCGGCCACGGTCCATGCCCAGCATGTGGCCGGAACGGGCGCGGACCTGCTGGAGTTTCCCACCACGGATGACGTCCTGGCAGCGGTCCTGCGGGGCGAGGCGGATGCGGGCTTTGCCGACCAGCGGTTCCTGCGCGATAGCGCGGCCGCCTCGGGCGGGGCGCTGGTGCTGGTGCAGGACGGGGTTCCGGTGGGCGAGGGGTTCGGCATCGCCCTGCGCAAATCGGATGCAACTTTGCGCGCGCGGCTCGATGCAGGGCTTGAGGCGATGAAACGGGATGGAAGCCTGAACGCGCTTCTGGTCCAATGGCTGGGCGAGGATGCGCCACGCTTTTGACGGCACAACACCAATCAAGGGGCCGAACGGCCCGCATTCCAGGGAGACGACCATGAAGAACCTGATCCTGACCGCCGCCATCATGGCGCTGACCGCAGGGGCCGCGATGGCCCAGACCGTGCGGATGGGCACCGAGGGGGCCTATCCTCCCTACAACTTCATCAACGACGCCGGACAGGTGGACGGCTTCGAGCGCGAGCTTGGCGACACGCTGTGCGAGATGGCGCAGCTGACCTGCGAGTGGGTCACCACCGACTGGGACAGCATCATCCCCAACCTGCAATCGGGCAACTACGACACCATCATCGCAGGCATGAGCATCACCGAGGAACGCGCCAAGGTCATCGCCTTCACCCAGAACTACATCCCCCCCGCCGCCTCGGCCTACATGGCGCTGACGGCGGATGCGGATGTGACGGGCGGCGTGATCGCGGCGCAGGTGGGCACGATCCAGGCGGGCTATGTGGCGGAGTCGGGTGCGACCCTCCTGGAATTCGCCACGCCGGACGAAACCGTTGCCGCCGTGCGCAATGGCGAGGCCGACGCGGTATTCGCCGACAAGGATTACCTCGTGCCGATACAGGCGGAATCCGGTGGCCAGTTCGCCTTCGCGGGCGAGGATGTGCAGCTGGGCGGCGGCGTCGGAATGGGCCTGCGCCAGTCGGATACCGAGCTCAAGAACAAGTTCGACGCCGCAATCACCGCGATGAAGGCTGACGGATCGCTGAACGCGATGATCATCAAATGGTTCGGCCCTGACGCCGCCACGTTCTGAAAGGCAGCGCCGGGGGGCTGACGCGCCCCCCGGCCACGCGCCATGTTCTCCGCCTGCGCCGATCCCAAATCCATCGAGGGCCTGACCTGGCTGATGTGCTACCTCGCGACGGGGAAGCATATGGAGTTCTACCGGTCCTTCCTGACCGTGCTGACCCTGCTCGCGGTCACCGCCCCCACGGCGATGGTGTTCGGCTTTGCGGGGGCCATGGCGTCACGCTCGCGCATCCTGCCGCTGCGGTGGTTCGGCCTTGGCTATACCTCGATGGTGCGGGGCGTGCCCGACATCGTGTTCTTTTTGTTCTTCGTGATCGCACTCGATCAGGGGCTTGAATGGATGCTGCACCAGATCCGCTGCCCCGACTGGACCGACCCCATCCGCAACGGCCTCGAATTCCGCGTCTGTCCGCAGGCCAAGGTGCCCGCAGGATCGGCCCCGCAATCGGTGCATGACCTTTACGGCTTTGTCGTCGCGGTCATCACATTCGCGCTGGTGTTCGGGGCCTTTGCGGCCAACGTCCTCTACGGCGCGATGCAGGCCGTCCCCCGCGCGCAACTGGAAACGGCCGAGGCCTATGGCATGTCGCCCGCCCAGGTGTTCCGCCGCGTGCTGGTGCCGCAGATGTGGGTCTATGCGCTTCCAGGGCTATCGAACCTGTGGATGATCCTGATCAAGGCGACGCCCCTTCTGTTCCTGCTGGGCGTCAAGGACATCGTCTATTGGGCGCGCGAACTGGGCGGGGCCAAGACGCAGGCCTTCGACTATCCGCACCCCGACTGGCGGCTGTGGTATTTCGGGTTCCTGCTGCTGTTCTACCTGTTCATGACCTGGGGCTCGGAAAAGGTGCTGGGGCGGCTGTCGGCGCGGCTGTCGCGCGGGCAGGCCACCGCCGCGGGCGAAGCGCAGCGGAGGGCTGCGGCATGATCAGCGCACAAATTTCTTTCAAGAAATTTGCAAATTCCTTGCAAGGAATTTGGGCCGGTGGCCGCCGATGACCTGCTGGGAGACGATCAACGCCTATGCCTTCCGCAGCCTCGGCTACGGCGAACGCCTGCTGCCCCGCAGCGATTTCACCCTCTGCCAGCAGTTCACGCTGATCGGCTCGGGCCTGATCTGGAATGTCTATTTCGGGGTGCTGGCGCTGGTGGCGGGGTTCTTCCTCGCCAATGTCGTGGCCCTGGGCAAGGCCGCGCGAAACCCCTTCGCCCGCGTGCCCGCCGAATGGTTCATCTTCGTGTTCCGCGGCTCGCCCCTCTTCATCCAGTTCTTCTTTGCCTATGAGGCGCTGGTGCTGTTGCCCCGCACGGGGATCACCCTCTTCGGCCTCACCGCCGACGTGTCCTGGATGTCCAAGGCCTGGGCCGGGGCGCTGATCGTGCTGTTCCTCAACACCGCCGCCTATTCCGCCGAGATCTTCCACGGCGCGCTGCGCTCGATTCCCAAGGGCGATCTGGAGGCGGCAGAGGCTTACGGCCTGACCGGGTTCGCCCGGTTCCGCCGCATCGAATGGCCGACCATGCTGCGCCTTGCCTGGCCCGCCTATACCAACGAGGCGATCTTCCTGTTCCACGCGACGACGCTGGTGTTCTTTTCCGGCTTTCCGGCCTTTCAGCAGCGCGGCGATGCGCTCTATTACGCCAAGTATTTCAATGACAAGACCTTCAACCCCTTCATCCCCTACCCGATCACCGCCTTCTATTTCATCTGCCTGACGCTGCTGCTGATCTGGGGCTTTGGTGCGGTGAACCGGCACCTGAACCGCTACCTTCCCTCCAACACCCGCGCGAAAATCCGCTTGCGCCCGCAGTTGATCCGGTAGTAACTCATGTTTGATCAAATTCCCGATGCGCGCGCGTGGGGACGTTGGTCCACAACAGGAGCTGGGCGCCGGGGCACCCGACGAACCTGCCTGCCGGGCCATCGGGGTCTGGCGCGGGGCCGGGGTCCGCGCCGATGACGGACATGATGAAAGACTGGCTGAGAAAGCACCCGAACGTGCGCACGATCCGTGTGGCGGCGGCGGACCTGAACGGGCAGGCGCGCGGCAAGCGCATCCCGGCGCGATTTGCCGACAAGGTGGTGAAGGACGGCACGCGCTTTCCCTTCTCCATCCTCAACCTCGACATCTGGGGCGAGGATATCGACGACAGCCCCCTCGTGTTCGAACAGGGCGACCAGGACGGCGTGCTGCGCCCCACCGAACGCGGCTTCATGCCCATGCCCTGGCTGGAGGCTCCGACAGCCCTGTTGCCGATCTGGATGTTCCGCGAGAACGGCCAACCCTATGAGGGTGACCCCCGCCATGCCCTGCGCGCGGTGGTGGACCGCTACAAGGCGCGCGGCCTGACGCCGGTGGTGGCGGTGGAGCTGGAGTTCTTCCTGATCGACGACTCGGGCAAGACTCTGCAGGTGCCGCCCTCGCCACGGTCGGGCAAGCGCCGCAAAGCCGCCGAAACCATGTCGATCCGCGCTTTGGACGCCTTCGACACCTTCTTCACCGACCTCTACGACGCCTGCGAGGCGATGGACATTCCCGCCGATACCTCGACCTCGGAAACCGGGCTGGGGCAGTTCGAGGTGAACCTGATGCATTCCGACGACGCGCTGCGCGCGGCCGACGATGCTTGGCTCTTCAAGCTGCTGGTGAAAGGATTGGCACGGCGCCACGGCTTTGCGGCCTCGTTCATGGCCAAGCCCTATCTGGAATATTCCGGCTCGGGCCTGCACACGCATTTTTCGGTGCTGGACGAGGCAGGCGACAACGTGTTCGACTCTGGTGGGCCAAAGGGCACCGCCACGCTGAAACAGGCGGTGGCGGGGTGCCTTGACGCGATGAGCGATTCCACGCTCATTTTCGCACCCCACGCCAACAGTTATGACCGGCTGGTGCCCGGTGCCCATGCCCCCACCGCGATCTGCTGGGGATATGAAAACCGCACCGCCGCCGTGCGCATCCCGGCGGGCAACCCCGGCGCCCGGAGGATCGAGCATCGCGTGGCGGGCGCCGACGTGAACCCCTATCTGATGCTCGCCGTCATCCTCGGGGCCGCGCTGAACGGCATCGAGGACGCCGAGGATCCGCCCGCTCCCGTCATCGGCAACGCCTATGCGATCCCGGGGCTGCCGCAGATCCCGGGCAGCTGGGCCGAGGCAATCGAGTCCTTCGAGAAAAGCCCGGTGATGCCACGCATTTTTCCGCGCGAGCTGATCCGCAACTATGTCCAGACCAAGCGGCAGGAGGCCCGCTATCTGGCCGAACTGACGCCCGAAGAGCAGGTGGAGCTGTATCTCGATACGGTGTGACGGCGCACCTGCGGCATGGACGGAATGGGTATTTGGGCAAAGAAGAGGACGAGGGCGGTTCTCTTCTTTGCGAAAATACCCCGGGGTCCGGGGCAGCGCCCCGGGGCCCGCCGCCCCCGCGGCCCCGAGATGGG
>JBKBKC010000016.1:55327-74592 GCA_046294265.1 Gemmobacter sp.
TTGTTAGTTTTTGTTTTTTTGGTAACTTTTGTGGTGGTGGGGGGTTTTTTTCTTCCCCACCCCCCCGGGGGGGGGGGGCCCCCCCCCCCCGGCGCGACACCCGCGCCCCCCCTAGAGGAAATCCTCCTCCTCCCCCGCCACATCAACACCCATCGCATCCAGGCCTGCCTCCAGGTTCTCGGCGAGATGCGGCATGCCCATCAGATAGACCTCGGTGGGCACCGTCGCCTCGGCAAAGGCCGTCTCGACCGCGCGCAGGTAATCGGCGGGTTCAAAGGCCCCGCGCCCCACCCAGGCGAGGGCCGTCAGATGGGCCTTTTCGTCGTCGTTCAGGTTTGCGATGAAGCCCGACAGCTCTGCCGCCCCCGGATGCCCTTCGCGCGCAAGGAACACCACCTGCACCACCTTGTCCGCGCTGATCTCGATCATCGTTGGATTCTCCTGACGGGCCTTCGTCCGCCTGCCCGGGTATCGTCGCGCCGATCCGCATTTGTGACAAGCCCGCTCTTGCCCCCCTTGCCGCCCCCCCCGCCGCGCGGCTAGGCTTGAACCGCAGCACAACTCGAGCCATAAATGCGTATCGGCATCCTTCAGACGGGCCAGGCGCCCGACGCCCTGAAACCAGACACGGGCGACTACCCCGACCTGTTCCAGCGTCTGCTGGCGGGGCATGGCTTTACCTTTCAGACCTTTCATGTCGAGGCGATGTCATTTCCCGCCTCGGTCCATGATGCCGAGGGCTGGCTGATCACCGGCTCGCGCCACGGCGTCTATGAGGACCATCCATTCATCGCACCGCTGGAGGCGTTCGTTCGCGAGGTCCATGCGGCGGGGGTGCCGCTGGTGGGCATATGTTTTGGCCACCAGATCATCGCGCAGGCGATGGGCGGGCGGGTGGAGCGCTATGCAGGCGGCTGGGCCGTGGGGCCCACCGACTACGACTTCGGCGGCGAAGTGGTGCGGTTGAATGCCTGGCACCGCGACCAGGTGGTGGAGGCCCCGCAGGCCGCGCGCGTGATCGCCGGCAATGACTTTTGCGCGAATGCGGCACTGATCTATGGCGACCGCATCTTCAGCGTTCAGGCGCATCCCGAGTTCCAGGCCGATTTCGTGGACGGGCTGCTGCGCACGCGCGGCCCCGGCCTTGTGCCCGACGACCTGATGGCCGCCGCGCGCGCCCGGCTGGACGGCCCCATCGACAGCCCTTCCGTCGCGGGCCGCATCGCCGCGTTCTTCAAGATGCCGCGCGCCCCCCGCGCGGCCTGATCCCCACCCTGCCCCGCCGGGGCCAAGCCCGAGAAAACCCATGTCCAAATGGACCGACAAGCTGCCCGACGCCGCGCGCGATTTCATCGGCGGGCGCCGCGTGGACGAGGTGGAGTGCATCATCGCCGACATCGCGGGCGTGGCGCGCGGCAAGGCGATGCCCGCCTCGAAATTCGCCAAGCAGGCCAATTACTATCTGCCGAACTCGATCTTCTTGCAGACCATCACGGGCGAATGGGCCGACAACCCCGCAGGTGCCTTCACCGAGCCCGACATGGTGCTGGTGCCCGATTTCACCACCGCCACCGCCGCCCCCTGGACGGCGGATGTGACCTTGCAGGTCATCCATGACGCCGAGGATCAAGAGGGAAACCCGGTGCCGACCGCCCCTCGCAACGTGCTGCGCCGGGTGGTGGACCTCTACCGTGCCGAGGGCTGGCAGCCCATCGTCGCGCCCGAGATGGAGTTCTTCCTGGTCGCGCGCAACATCGACCCCAACATGCCGATCATCCCGCCGATGGGCCGGTCGGGCCGCCGCGCGGCGGGCAAGCAGGCCTATTCGATGAGCGCGGTGGATGAATACGGCAAGGTGATCGACGACATCTATGACTTCGCCGAGGCGCAGGGGTTCGAGATTGACGGCATCCTGCAGGAGGGCGGTGCGGGACAGGTCGAGATCAACCTCGCGCATGGCGACCCGGTGCGGCTGGCCGACGAGATCTTTTTCTTCAAGCGGCTGATCCGCGAGGCGGCGCTGCGCCACGACTGTTTTGCCACCTTCATGGCCAAGCCCATCGAGGGCGAACCGGGCAGCGCCATGCACATCCACCATTCGGTGGTGGACACCAAGACCGGCAAGAACATCTTTTCCGACCGCAAGGGGCTGGAAACCCCGGCCTTCCTGAACTTCATCGCGGGCATGCAGAATCACCTGCCCGCCGCCGTGGCGCTGCTGGCACCGTATGTGAACAGCTATCGCCGATATGTCCCTGATTTTGCCGCCCCCATCAACCTGGAATGGGGCCGCGACAACCGCACCACCGGCCTGCGCGTGCCCGTATCGGGGACCGAGTCGCGCAGGCTGGAAAACCGGCTGGCGGGGATGGACTGCAACCCTTACCTCGGCCTCGCGGCAAGCCTCGCCTGCGGATACCTCGGCCTGAAGGAGGGGCACCAGCCGCGCCCCGAATGCCGCGCCGATGCCTACAACATGGAAACCGACCTGCCCTACAACCTGGGCGATGCGCTGGATCTTCTGGAAGAGGACAAGGCGCTGTGCGAGGTGCTGGGGCCCGAGTTCTGCGCGGTCTACGATTCGGTCAAGCGCAACGAATACAAGGAGTTCCTGCAGGTCATCAGCCCCTGGGAGCGTGAGCATCTGCTCTTGAACGTATGAACCTTCTGCACGCCAACGACCGCGCCGGGGAATATCCGCCCTCCTGGTATGCCGCGACGGCCGAGGCGCTGGCGCCGCTGCCGCCCTTGCGGGGCGAGGTCACGGCGGATGTCTGCATCATCGGCGCGGGATATACCGGCCTGTCCGCGGCACTGCACCTTGCCGAGCGGGGCCTGCGCGTGGTGGTGCTCGAGGCGCAGCGCGTGGGGTTCGGTGCCTCGGGGCGCAATGGCGGGCAGGTGGGATCGGGCCAGCGGCTGGACCAGGACGCGCTGGAGGCGATGGCGGGGCGCGAGGATGCGCGGCGGCTGTGGGATCTGGCGGAAGAGGCCAAGGCGCTGGTGTTCGACCTGGCCTCCACCATGCCCTGCGTCGATTACCGCGCAGGCGTGGCCCATGCCTGCCGGACGGACGCCGAGGTGCGCGCCGACCATGCCATGGCCGAAAAGCTCGCGCGCGACTATGGTTACGCCCAGATCGAACCGCTCGACCGGGCGGGCATCCGCGCGCTGATCGGGTCGCAGGCCTTTGTGGGCGGCGGGATCGACTGGGGCGCGGGGCATCTCCACCCGCTGAACTTCGCGCTGGGGCTGGCGCGGGCGGCGATGGCGGCGGGGGCGGTGGTGCATGAGCGGTCGGAGGTGCATGGCATCGACCAGGGCGCGCGGCCCGTGGTGCGCACCGATGCGGGCCGCGTGAGGTGCGACCATGTGATCCTGGCCGCCAACGGCTATCTGGCGGGGCTGGCCCCGGCGGTGGAGGCGCGGGTGATGCCGATCAACAACTTCATCGTGGCGACCGAACCCCTGGGCGAGCGCGCGCATGAGGTGCTGTCCAAACCCGTGGCGGTGGCCGATTCGCGGTTCGTGGTGAACTACTGGCGGCTGACGGCGGACAACCGGCTGCTGTTCGGGGGGGGCGAAAGCTATGGCTACCGCTTTCCCGACATCGCGGCGACGGTGCGAAAGCCAATGCTGGGGATCTATCCGCAACTGCGCGATGTGGCGCTCACCCATGCCTGGGGCGGCACGCTGGCGATCACGATGAACCGGATGCCCTGTTTCCTGCGCGTGGCCCCGAACATCCTTTCGGCCAGCGGCTACAGCGGGCATGGCGTGGCGCTGGCCACCATGGCGGGCAAGGTGCTGGCCGAGGCGGTGGCGGGCCAGGCGGGGCGGTTCGACCTGATGGCGGGCCTACCGCAGCCGCGCTTTCCGGGTGGCGTGGGCCTGCGCTGGCCCCTGCTGGTGCTGGCGATGACCTGGTATTCCCTGCGCGACCGGATCGGGCTATGATCTCGGCGCAAGGCTGCCACACCTTCCGGGGCGCGGCGGTCTGGCACTGGCCAAATGCATGCGCGCACCCTAAGACATGCGCGTAACGCAAGGAGAGGCCATCATGGCGCATGACGGATCGGCGGCGACCCAGGCGACGGCGGTGAACGTGACCGAGGCGGAGCCGATCCCGGCCGAAGCGCGCGCCGAGATCGACCGGCTTTTGGCCTCGGGCGATCTGTTTCGCTACACCACGCCCGATCAGGCCCCCGTGCCCCGGCTGGAGGCGGAATTCGCGGCCCTGATCGGTGCCCGCTTTGCGCTGGCGGTGTCATCCTGCTCGGCGGCGCTGTTCCTGTCGCTCAAGGCCCTCGACCTGCCGCGCGGGGCGCGCGTGCTGATCCCGGCCTTCACCTTCGCGGCCGTGCCATCCTCGGTGTTGCACGCCGAATGCGAGCCGGTGCTGGTCGAGGTGGACGATTCCTTGCGCATCGACATGGCCGATTTCCGCGCCAAGCTGCCCGGCGCGGGCGCGGTGATGATCAGCCACATGCGCGGGCACACCTCCGACATGGACGCGATCATGGCGGCGGCGGATGCCGCGGGCGTGCCGGTGATCGAGGATGCGGCGCATTCGCTGGGCACGCGCTGGTCGGGCCGCAACATCGGCACGATCGGGGCCATCGGCTGCTTCAGCTTTCAGTCCTACAAGCTGGTGAACGCGGGCGAGGGCGGGATGCTGGTGACCGATGACGCCGATCTGGCGGCCCGCGCGGCCATCATGTCGGGGGCCTATGAGACCAACTGGAAAAGCCATCCCGGCATGGCCGATGTGGCGGGCAAGTGGCAAAACCGCCTGCCCCTTTACAACATGCGGATGCAGAACCTGTCCGCCGCGGTGATCCGCCCGCAGCTGCCCATGGTCGAGGATCGCGCGCGTCGGGGTGGCGCCAACCACGACCGGGTGGCGGCACGTCTGGCGCGGCTCAACTGGTTCCGCGTGCCCCCCGCCCTGCCGCAAGAGGAACGCGCCCCTGATTCGCTGCAATTCCTGCTGACCGGCGACTGGACAGACGCGCAAGCGCTGGCCTTCCAGGCCGAAGCGCGGGCGCTTGGGGCCCCGGTGCAGATCTTTGGCCTGTCGGAGGGCAACGCGCGGGCCTTCTGGAACTGGCAGTTCCTGGGCACGCCGCCTGCCCTGCCCAAGACGCGCGCCATGCTGATGCGGGCTTGCGACCTGCGCCTGCCCGCGCGCCTGTCGGCGGAGGATTGCGATACGCTGGCCGATGCGCTGGTGACCGCCGCGCGGTCGGTGCGCGGCTGACGGCCTACATACGCGACAGTTTCGCCTGAAGCTCGGCCAGCTGGCGCTTGATCTGCGCCAACTCGTCGCCCGCATCCACGCGGTCCTCGCTGGCTCCCGGGGCCTTCCAGCCGGGCACGCCCGACATCATCGTTTTCATGAAGGCTTCCTGGCTTTTGCGCATCGCCTCGAAGCCGGGCATGGCGGCCAGCGGGTTGGGGATCGCGGTCAGATTCTCGACCACCTTGGACTGGCCGTCGCGCAGCATCTCGAAGCTGGCGGCCAGAAAGCTGGGCACGACCGACTGGATGCCGGTGGTGTAAGAGCGCACAAGATCGGTCAGCACGTTGATCGGCAGGACACTTTCGCCCTTGGACTCATGCTCGGCGATGATCTGGAGCAGGTATTGCCGTGTCAGGTCGTCGCCCGATTTCAGGTCGATGATCTGCACCTCGCGGCCCGCGCGGATGAAGCCCGCGATATCCTCCAGCGTCACATAATCCGAGGTTTCGGTGTTGTAGAGGCGGCGGCTGGCGTAGCGCTTGATCAACAGCGGCTGGTTGGCGTCGGCCATCTTCATCCCCCGATTTTGCATTGCAGCAAGTCTAGGGGAGGGACAGCGAAATGCAAAGGAAATGCAACATGATCGGGGGTTAGAGAATGGCCTTGACCGTAAGGAGAAGGCGGACCCCTTTCGGGGCCCGCCTGGCCGCACGTCAGTCCGACAGGGAGGAAGGCCGGACGCGCAGGCGTTCAGATCACTTCGCGGCCGTCGCGGCGGTCGCGGCGACCTTCTTGGCAGCCGTCTGCACTTCGGCGGTGGCTTTCTTCACGGCGGCGGAGGCGTCTTCCGACATGTCCTTGCCGGCAGCCAGCATCAGCTCGACCGTTTCCATCTGCACTTTCTTCGCGACTTCGGCGAAGGCGGCCATATGCTCGGCGGTCATTTCGGCTGCGGCCGAGGCGAAATCGGTCATCGACTTGGTGTAGTCGGTGGGCTCCGGCTTGGCTTTCACGACATCGCCCAGCTTGGCAATGAAGCCCTTGGTCATCTGCGCCGAGATTTCGGTCGACTTTTCAGCGGCTTCCAGCGCCACTTTCGACAGTTTCTCGCCCATGGCAGCCTGGGTCTTGAATGCGTTCTGCATCGCCGAGGCGTCGACCGGGAAGGCGGCCATCATGTCCTGCATCATCTTGGTCATGTCATTGGTCTTGGTCATTTTCATCTCCATGCGCCCTGGGTGGTTTCCGACGCGGGCGGTCTGTCGTTTCCTGATGACCGACATATAGATGCTGCAGTGCAGCATTGCAAGTGAAATTTCTGCAACGCAGCATGAATCTGATAGGCGCCCCCGTGTCCGCCCCTCAGACGGCGGGCACCGCGCTGACATAGGTTCCGGGGGCCGGGGCAAGCACCTCGGCGCCCTCGCCGGGGTGGCGCGCGGGGATCATCCTGCCCGACCGCTTGGCCAGCCATGCGCCCCAACGCGGCCACCACGACCCCGGAATGAAGCTGGCGCCCTCCATCCACGCCTCGGGCGTCGTCATGGGCGCTTCGTTCACATAGTGGCCATATTTGTTCTTCGCAGGCGGGTTCACGATGCCCGCGATATGACCCGACTGCGAGACGACAAAGGTCTTGTCCTTCGATCCCATCTGCCGGATGCCGTTGAAACTGCCCCGCCAGGCCGCGATATGGTCGGTCTCGCAGGCGATGGCGCACATCGGCAGGGTCATGTCCATGAGGCTGACCGGCTCGCCGAACACCTTGAACGTGCCCTGCGCAAAGCCGTCATCCTGGCAGAGGCCGCGCAGATACTCGACCGCCATCTTGGCAGGCAGGTTGGTGCCGTCGCCGTTCCAGAACAGCAGGTCGAACGCGGGCGGCGCCTCGCCCAGCATGTAGCTGCGGATCGCCGGTTGCCAGATCAGGTCGTTCGCGCGCAGGAAGCTGAAGGTCTTTGCCATGAACGACTTGTCCATGATCCCGTCGGCGGCCACCTGGCGCTCGATCCCGCCCACGAAATCGTCGTCGAGGAACACCCCCACCTCGCCCCGGTCGGAAAAATCGGTGAGCGTGGTGAAGAAGGTCGCGGCCTTGACGGAAGCGTCCCCGGCCTTTTTCAGATGCGCCAGCGTCAGCGCCAGCGTGGTGCCCGCGATGCAGTATCCCACGGCGTTGATCTGCTTCTCGCCGGTGATGCGCCGCACCTCGGCCATCGCGCGCAGGTATCCGTCGCGGATATAGTCATCCATCCCGGTGTCGCGATAGCTGGCATCGGGGTTGACCCAGGACACCACGAACAGCGTAAAGCCCTGATCGACGATCCACTTGATCAGCGAATTCTCGGGCTTCAGGTCCAGCACATAGAATTTGTTGATCCATGGCGGAAAGATCAGGAGCGGCGTCTGGTGCACCTTTTCCGTGGCGGGCGCATACTGGATCAACTCCAGCATCCGGTTGCGAAAGACCACCGCGCCGGGTGTCGCGGCGATATTTTCTCCCAGCTTGAACGGGGTCGGGTCGGCCAGCGTCACCAGCAATTCGCCGTCATGCGACTCGATATCGCGCACAAGGTTCTCAAGCCCCTTGACGAGGCTTTCGCCATCGGTCGCCACCGCCTTTTCCAGCGCGTCCGGGTTGGTGGCGAGGAAATTGGTGGGCGCGAACAGGTCCACGATCTGGCGGGTGAAAAAGTCCACGCGCTTGCGCTCGGCCGGGTCGAGCCGCTCCATCGCCCCGACCGCGCCGGTGATCGCCTCGGCGTTCAACAGATATTGCTGCTTGAGGAAGTTGAAGAACGGATGCGTCTGCCACAGGGGATTGGCAAAGCGGCGGTCGGTGGGCGTCGGATCCTCGGGCGCCTTCAACTCGCCCTTGAGGAGAACCTGCTGGGCGGCCACATAATGTTTGAGGGTCTTTCCCCAGTAGCCGATCTGGTGTTCCAGAATTTTCGACGGGTTCTGCATCATTTCGGCAACATAGGCCGACGCCGCCTTCAGATAGACGTCCTGACTGGGCCCCTGCAAGGCTGGATCGGCCGTTCGACGCCTCGCGAGCGCGGCGGTCAGGCGCGTTGTCAACTCTTCCACCCTGGCCAGATTGGCGGTCAGGCGGGCTGCCCGCGCCGCCGCGTCGCTGTCATCTGTTGTCATGCGAACGAATCCCCCCTAGTCTCGCCGCTGCGCAGCATCCTGTCCTCACGACGGGGTGGAACGCAACTAAACGTCGCCAGTTCTGGGGGGAATGCGACGGTCACTGCCGATTTCCCGCCGGGGCATGGAGACGCCTGATGAAGTATATGTACACCTACGACATGATGGAGACCGCCCGCAACACGAACGAGTGGTTGGGGGCAACCGCGCGGGCGTTTGCGTCCTATCCGGTGTTCGCGCTGTCGATGAACCCGGTTCTGCCGCTGGTCGCCGCGTGGGGCGAGGTGACAGAGCGCACGTTCGGCCGCATGGTCGCCAAGCCCGACTGGGGGATCCGCTCGATCGTGGGCGAGGGCGGGCAGGACCATCTGGTGGACGTGATCCCCGAGGTGGTGCGCGACTTCGGCAACCTCGTGCGTTTCCGGGTGCGCCGCCGCGCGCCCATGGCGCGCCAGGTGCTGCTGGTGGCGCCGATGTCGGGCCATTACGCAACGCTGCTGCGCTCAACCGTGATGTCGCTTCTGCCCGATTGCGATGTCTATGTGACCGACTGGCACAATGCGCGCGACATTCCGGTTTCGGCGGGCAAGTTCGATGTCGAGGATTACACGCTCTACCTCGCGGATTTCATGCGCCACCTCGGGCCCGATACCCATGTCATCGCGATCTGCCAGCCGGTGCCGCTGACGCTGGCCGCGGTGGCCTATCTCGCCGCCGAGGACCCGGATGCGCAACCCCGCTCGATGACGCTGATCGGCGGCCCGGTGGATCCGGACGCGGCCGCGACCGAGGTGACCGATTTTGGCCGCCGCGTCACGATGGGCCAGCTGGAGCAGATGGCGATCCAGCGCGTGGGGTTCAAATACAAGGGGGCCGGGCGGCTGGTCTATCCGGGGCTCCTGCAACTGCAAAGCTTCATCTCGATGAACGGCGACCGCCATGCCAAGGCGTTCTCGGACCAGATCATGCGCGTGGCGCAGGGCGACGCCTCGGACCACGACGCGCACAACCGGTTCTATGACGAATACCTGGCCGTGATGGACATGACGGCGGAATTCTACCTCTCCACCGTCGAGCGGCTGTTCAAGAACCGCGAGATCGCGCGCAACGTGTTCACCGTGAACGGCAAGGCTGTGGACATGGGCGCGATCACCCAGGTTGCGGTCAAGGTGGTGGAAGGGGCGAACGACGACATCTCTGCCCCCGGCCAGTGCTACGCGGCGCTCGACCTCCTGACCGGCCTGCCCGCGTCGAAAAAAGCCAGCCATCTGGAGCCGGGTGCCGGGCATTACGGCATCTTTGCCGGCAAAAGCTGGCGCCTGAACATCCGGCCGCTGGTCCTGAACTTCATCGACGCGAATGCCGCTGCGCCGAAACCAGCGCGGGGCGACAATGTGGTGAGCATGGCCGGACAATAGCGCCGGGCGGAACGTCGGGCACCGAATTCCGGCAAGACTTCGGTTCCCGCCCCGTAGCCGCGCGCCTATTGCTGCGACTGCGACTGTGCCTCGGCCACCCGCACTTGCACATCCATGCGCTCCACCCCCGCACCACCGCGCGTCGTGCCCCTGATCGGGGCCGCATCCTGCGCATCACGGCCCGAGCCCACGCGCACATAGCGCGCATCGGGGCAACAGCGGTTTGACGCGTCAAAGCCGACCCAGCCCAACCCCTCGATCCAGATCTCGGCCCAGGCATGGGCCGCATCCTGCGCCACCGACCCCTCGTCCAGCAGCACATAGCCCGCCACATAACGCGCCGGAAATCCCGCCACCCGCGCCGCCGAGGCCAGCACCTGCGCGTGGTCCTGACAAACCCCCTCGCCCAGGGCAAGCGCCTCGGCGGCAGTGGTGCCCGCGCGGGTGGTGCCCGGCTTCCAGGCGATTGCATCCGCCACCGCCTCGTTCATGGCATGGGCCTGCGCCAGCGGCTCGCCGGCGCTGCGCGCAGCCATGGCAAGCTCCTGGATGGCGATGTCGGGCCGGGTGGCGGGGGTGGGGGTCAGCCAGGCCACCGGCGCCACCTTTTCCTTCATTCCCCGCAGGATCCCTGCGGTATCAGTGGTCTCGACCAGCCCCGTCACGGTCACCGCGATCTCTGACAGCGGCCCGGTGACCGTCCAGGCCTGCACCCAGTCGCCCGTGCCGTCGCGAAACCCGCCGCCGCGCACTCCGTCGGTCACGGCCACGTCCCAGGACAGCACCCGCTGGCTGTCGCAGGCGCTGGGGGTCAGGCGGTGGCTCTGCACCACCCCCCGCACCGGGCGGTCATAGCGATAGGTCGTCACATGCTCGATCGCGAGCAGCATCAGCGCAAGTCCCCGCTCAGGTAACTGTCATGGACCGCGGCCCCCAGATCGCCCACCTCCAGGATGAACCGGCTCAGGAATTCGTGCAGCCCCTCCTCGAACACATCCTCGATGCGCAACTCCGCCAGCCCCGCAAGCATACCGCGCGCGCAGTCCTGCGCGCGGGTGGACCTGCGATAGCCGCGCGACAGACGGTCGAGGTGAGTGTTCGCCCCCTCCACGCAGGTCACAAGGCTGCGCGGCATCAGCGGATTGAGGATCAGGAAATGCGCGATCTTGGCCGCCGTCACCTCGCCGCCATAGGCCCAGTGAAAGGCGCGATGCGCGCTCATCGCGCGCAGCAGCGTCGTCCACTGGTAGTTGTCCAGACCAGACCCGACAAAATCCAGACTGGGCAGCAGCACATAGTATTTCACGTCCAGCAGGCGCGCGGTGTTGTCCGCGCGCTCCAGATCAAAGCCGAGGTTCAGGAAATCATAGCCATCGTTGCGCAGATGCGTGGCCTCCATCGCGCCGCGCAACAGCGCCGTCTGGCGCATCGTCCAGTCCGTCAGCCGCGACAGCGACATCTCGCTCCTCGGCGTGCGGTCAAAGGTGCGCAGGTCCTGAAAGGCCGAGTTGATCGCGTCCCACATCTGCGTCGTCAGCGCCGTCCGCACGATCCGCCCGTTCTCGCGCGCCGCCGTCAGGCAGGACGCCACCGACGAGGCATTGTCGCGGTCAAAGAACAGCCAGCTTTCCAGATTGCGCTGCACCGGATCGCCGTATTTCTTCTGGAACCCGATCGCGGTGCCGCTGGCGCGCAGGATGCTGTCCCATTCGCTGCGAAACCCCTGGGACGAGGGCAAAAGCGCAATCCGCGCCCCCACCTCCAGCAGCCGCGCGGCGGTCTCGGCACGCTCCACATAGCGTGCCAGCCAATAGAGGTTTTCGGCGGTCCTGCTCAGCATCGCATCACTCCGCCAGCACCCAGGTATCCTTGACGCCCCCGCCCTGCGACGAATTCACCACCAGCGATCCTTCGGTCAGCGCCACCCGCGTCAGACCGCCGGGCACCAGCTCGATCCGCTCGCCCACGAGGCAATAGGGCCGCAGGTCCACATGGCGGGGCGCGATCCCCTCGTTCACGAAGGTCGGCGTGGTGGACAGCGCCAGCGTCGGCTGCGCGATGTAATTGCCGGGGTCCGCCACGATGCGCCCGCGGAAGGCCTCGATCTGCTCGGCCGTCGATTTCGGCCCCACCAGCATCCCGTAACCGCCCGAGCCATGCACCTCCTTGACCACCAGCTCGCCCAGATGGTCCAGCACATGGCGCAGGTCGTCGGTCTTGCCGCATTGCCAGGTCGGCACGTTCTTCAGGATCGGCTCCTCGCCCAGATAGAACCGCACCATTTCGGGCACATAGGTATAGACCGCCTTGTCGTCGGCCACCCCGGCCCCCGGCGCCGAACAGATGCTGACCCCGCCCGAGCGATACACATCCATCAGCCCCGGCACCCCAAGCATGGAATCGGGGCGGAAACACAGCGGGTCGATAAAGTCGTCGTCGATCCGGCGATAGATCACATCCACCCGCCGCGGCCCCTCGGTCGTGCGCATCCAGACATAGGGGCCTTCCACGAACAGGTCCTGCCCCTCGACCAGCTCCACCCCCATCATGTCGGCCAGAAAGGAATGCTCGTAATAGGCGCTGTTGAAATGCCCCGGCGTCAGGATCACCACCACCGGCTCGCCCTCGCATTTCTGCGGGGCGACGCTCGCCAGCGTGCGGCGCAGCAGTTCGGGATAGCGGTCCACCGGCTCGATCCGGTTCTCGCGGAACAGTTCGGGGAACATCCGCATCATGATCTCGCGGTTCTCCAGCATGTAGGAGACGCCCGAGGGCGTGCGGCAGTTGTCCTCCAGCACAAAGAACTCATCCGGCCCGGTGCGCACCAGATCGATGCCCACGATATGACTGTAGACGCCCTTGGACGGCGTGAACCCCGCCACGGCCTTTTCATAGGCCGCATTGCGATAGACCAGCTGCGCGGGGATGCGCCCCGCCTTGATGATCTCGCCCCGCCCGTAGACATCCACGAGGAACGCGTTCAGCGCCCGCGCACGCTGCTTGATCCCGCGCTCCAGCCGCGCCCATTCGGCGCCGGTGAAGACGCGCGGGAACATGTCGAACGGGATCAGCCGGTCCGGATCGCCCCCCTCGCCATAAACGGCGAAGGTGATGCCGATGCGGCGAAACAGCTGCTCCGCCTCGGCCTGCTTCATCTGGCGCAATTCGGCCGGCATCCCTTCGGTCCAGGCCTCCAGCCGGGCATAGGGCGCACGCACCGGGCCGTCTCCCGAAGGCCCCTCGAACATCTCGTTGAAATAGCGCGTCACACCGGCCCACCCTGCTAACCGACCCCGATGTTAACCAGCCCGCGACGCTGGCGAAAAGGGGGGTCGCACCATTTCCACGCACCTTGCCACCATGCGCCCGATTTTCAGGCAACCCTAGCCGTAAACCCGCACCTGGCCCACAAAAAACGTGCCCCGCGCCTCGTCCCCCGTCAGCGACCGCAGCCGCGCGGGCTGACCCAGCGGCACCAGCGGGTCGGCCACGCTGATATCCTCGATGCCGCGCAGGGTGCCCGCATGGTCGGCCAGATAGGTCATGCCGGTCATCAGCGTGGCATGCCCCAGCGCCCCGTTGATCAGCGGAAAGCCGTTGGCAAGGTCCCAGGCCGTGGCCTGCACCACGCGCGGGTTCCACAACCCCATGCTCAGGTCCAGCAATGGCTGCGCCTGCGCGCGGAACCAGCGCCCGTCATCGGCCTGCCAGTCGCGGCTGATCGTGCGCACGATCTGCGCCCCGTTCGCTGCCAGACACAGATCCGCCCGCCCGAACAGCGCCGCCACGATCCGGCGCTGGTCGGCGATCACGAAGCCTGCGGTGGCAAACAGGCTCTGGATGCAGGCGGCCCAGCACCAGTGCGGGCATGCCTGCCCCGCTCCCAGCACATTGACCGACGAAATCCCCACCGTGCAGCGCTGCACCCCTTGCGGCGAGGGTGCGGAGAACCCGCCGCAACTCAGCCCCGCCGACGCCGCCCCCGGCCCCAGCGCGGCCGCCGCCGCCGCGGCGAGAAGCCCGCGCCGCGTGATCATGGTGCTGTCCCGCATCTCGCCCATACCCCGAACCTGCCGCGATTCTGCCCTGCGGACAAGCCTGCAGACCAGCGCCGTCCCTCCCCTTCTTCTGTCCCCAAATATCCTCGGGGGGTCCGGGGGGCAGACAGCCCCCCCGCCGCCCCACCCCCCCGGCCCCCGCCCCCCCCCCCCCCCCCCCCCCCCCCCCCCCCGCCAGCAACCCCCCGCGCCCCCCCCCCCCCCCCCCCCCCCCCCCCCCCCCCCCCCCCCCCCCCTCTCCACCCGCCCGGCGCAGGCCCCCCCTTCCCCCCGCCGCCCCCGGCGCTATCCTGCCATGCATGACGCACCCCCCCCTCCTCACCGCCACAAACCGCGGCCTTTACTGCGCCGCGGGTGACTTCCACATCGACCCCTGGCGCCCGGTGGACCGCGCACTCGTCACCCATGGCCATTCCGACCACGCCCGCCCGGGCCACGCCGCCTATCTCGCCACCCATGCCGCCCTGCCGGTGATGCGCCACCGGCTGGGGGCCATCCGTGCCGAAGGGATCGGCTGGGGCGAACCCCGCCGCATCGGCGGCGTCTCGGTCAGCTTTCATCCCGCGGGCCATGTCCCCGGCGCGGCCCAGATCCGGGTGGAGCGCGCGGGCGAGGTCTGGGTCGTCTCGGGCGACTACAAGACCGAGGATGACGGGCTGTCCGAACCCTTCGCCCCCGTCCCCTGCCACACCTTCATCAGCGAATGCACCTTCGGCCTGCCGCTCTTTCGCTGGCAGCCGCAGGCGCGGGTGATCGCCGAGATCGCCGCCTGGTGGCAGGCCAATGCGGCCGAGGGGCGGATAAGCCTTCTGGGCGCCTACGGCCTTGGCAAGGCGCAGCGCATCATGGCGGCCCTGCCCGGCCTCGGCCCCATCCACACCCACGGCGCGGTCGAGGGGGCCACCGCGATCCTGCGCGCCCAGGGCTACCCCCTGCCCGCCACCACCCCGGCGCGCGCAGGCACGGTTCCCGCCGGGGCGCTGGTGATCGCCCCGCCCTCCGCCCTCAACACCGCCTGGGCCGACAAACTTGGCGCCCCCGCCGCGCAGGCCTTTGCCTCCGGCTGGATGGCGCTGCGCGGCATCCGCCGCCGCCGCGGCCTGGCGCGCGGGTTCGTCATGTCCGACCATGCCGACTGGCCCGGCCTCAACGCCGCCATCGCCGCCACCGGGGCCGGGCGTGTTTTCGTGACCCACGGCTACACCGCCCCCTATCGCCGCTGGCTCGCCGAACAGGGCTATGACGCGCAGGTGCTCGCCACCGACTATGGCGGGGACGAGGCCGAAACCCTGACCGAGGACGCAGGATGACCGGCCCTGTCTTTGCCCTATCGTCGGTACAGATGTCGGTACGGATGTCCGACGCAAAACGGACGCGCGCCAGACGCAAAACAGACGCCCCATGAAGCGTTTCGCCGCCCTCTTTGCCGCCCTCGACGGCACCACCTCGACCACCGCCCGCACCGAGGCGCTGGCCGCCTATTTCCGGGAGGCGCCCGAGCAGGACCGCCTGTGGTGCGCGGCCCTCCTGTCGGGCCGCCGACCCAAACGCACCGTCAGCGCGACCGAGCTGCGCCTCTGGGCCGGCGCCACCGCGGGCCTGCCCGACTGGCTGATGGGCGAGGCCTATGCCGTGGCGGGTGATCTGGCCGAGACGATCGCACAGGTCCTGCCGCCACCGGCGCAGGTTCAAGATCACCCGCTAACCTACTGGATAAAATACCTGACTGCGCTCACAGGCCAAGATGCAGAAACCCGCCGCACGGCCATTCTGGCGGCCTGGGACCGACTGGCGGGGGATGACCGTTTCCTGTTCAACAAACTCCTGACCGGCGGCTTTCGCATGGGGGTCAGCCGGGGCCTGATGACGCGGGCCATGGCGCAGGTCTCGGGCCGGTCCGAGGCCGATATCGCCCATCGGCTGATGGGCGACTGGACGCCTGACCACATTACTTGGGGGGAACTGACCGCCCCGACCCCCACATCCGGGGGCACGCAGCCCTATCCCTTTGCCCTCGCCTCGCCGCTGGAGACGGGTCCCGAGGCCCTGGGCGACCCCGCCGACTGGTGCGCGGAATGGAAATGGGACGGCATCCGGGGGCAACTGGTAAACCGGCCCGGCGCCTTTGCGCTCTGGTCGCGGGGCGAAGAGCTGATGACCGACCGCTTCCCGGAATTCACGAGCCTTGCCAGCAACTTGCCCCCCGGCTGCGTGATCGACGGCGAAGTTCTGGCATGGTCGGACGGTGCACCATTGCCCTTTGCCGCACTGCAACGTCGGATTGGACGAAAAACCGTTCCGAAACGCATGCTTGCCGAGGCGCCTGCGCATCTTCTGGCCTATGATCTGCTGGAGCTGGACGGCCATGACCTGCGCGCCCAGCCTTTCGCCACCCGTCGTGCCCGGCTTGAGGGCCTGCTCGCCGCCCTTCCGGCCGGTTCACCCATCGCTGCTTCGCCCCTTATCCCTTTCCTATCTTGGGATGATCTGGCAATCACACGCGAAGCGTCGCGCGACCGGGGCGCCGAAGGCCTGATGCTGAAGCGTGCTGCATCCCCCTATCATGCAGGGCGCAAGCGCGGCGACTGGTGGAAGTGGAAGATCGACCCATACACCGTTGACGCAGTTATGATATTTGCGCAAGCGGGCCATGGACGGCGGGCTAACCTCTATACCGATTTCACCTTTGCCGTGCGCGACGGAGAGTCTCTGGTGCCTTTTACCAAGGCCTATTCCGGGCTCACTGACGCCGAATTCGCACAGATCACCGCATGGGTGCGCGCCAACACCCTCGAACGCTTTGGCCCCGTGCGCCGGGTTCCGCCGGAACTGGTGTTCGAGTTGGCCTTTGAGGGCATCCAGGAGAGCCCGCGCCACAAGTCGGGCATCGCGCTTCGGTTTCCCCGCATCGTCCGCTGGCGACGCGACAAACCTGTGGCGGAGATCGAGACTTTACAGGGGCTTCGGGCGATCCTGGCGGCCAGCGGGGGGCCAGCCCCCCGCACCCCCCGGGATATTTAGGGACGGAAGAAAGGGCAAAGGGTTGCGGCGGCGGGGATCGCAGCCCTAGATGCAGGGCAAAGAGAGAGGGTAGCCCATGACGCACAACCAGCTGCTGTTCGACGCCAATGCCGGGCCCGGGGGGAGCTTTGGCGATCTTCCGGATTGGGACCTGAGCGACCTTTACGCTGCCCCCGACGCGCCGGAATTCGCCCGCGACATGGCTACGCTAGTGCAGGATTGTCGCAATTTTGCAGAGGCTTATGAGGGAAAGCTCGCGTCGCTGGATGCGGGTGCCTTGCGGGTCTGCGTGGAGACCTATGAGCGGATCGACATCCTGGCCGGGCGGATCATGTCGTACGCGGGCCTGCGCTACTACCAGAACACGATGGACAGCGAGCGCGCCAAGTTCATGGCGGACGCGCAGGACCGGGTCACGGAGGCAACCACGGCGCTCGTGTTCTTCAGTCTGGAATTCAACCGGCTGGAGGACGACCATCTGGCCGGTCTGATGGCTGCCGATGCAGCCCTCGCGCGTTATCGCCCGGTATTCGAGCGGATGCGCGCGATGCGGCCGCACCAGCTGTCGGACGAGCTGGAGCGGTTCTTGCACGACCAGAGCACGGTGGGGGCTGCGGCCTGGAACCGGCTCTTTGACGAGACGATGGCGGGGATGACCTTTGACGTCGCGGGCGAGGCGGAGGCGCTTAATCTCGAGGCGGCGCTGAACCTTCTGACGGACGCCGACCGCGCCCGGCGCGAGGCCGCGGCGCGGGCGCTGGCGGGCGAATTCGACAAACAGATCAAGCTCTTCGCGCGGGTGCACAACACGCTGGCAAAGGAAAAGGAGATCCATGACCGCTGGCGCAAGATGCCGACCCCGCAGCACGGGCGGCACCTGTCGAACCATGTGGAGCCCGAGGTGGTGCAGGCGCTGCGCGATGCCGTGGTGGCGGCCTATCCGCGGCTGAGCCACCGTTATTACCGGCTGAAGGCGCGCTGGATGGGGCTGGAGCGGTTGCAGGTCTGGGACCGCAACGCGCCCCTGCCGATGGAGGCCCCGCGGTTGGTGGACTGGGCGGCGGCGCGGGCCACGGTGACGGCGGCCTATGGGGCGTTCTCCCCGGAGCTGGCGCGGCTGGCCGAGCCGTTTTTTACCCGCGGCTGGATTGATGCGGGCGTGAAGCCGGGCAAGGCGCCCGGCGCCTTTGCGCATCCGACGGTGAGCACGGTGCATCCCTATGTCATGCTGAACTATCTGGGAAAACCGCGCGATGTCATGACGTTGGCGCATGAGCTGGGGCACGGGGTGCATCAGGTTCTGGCGGCGGGCCAGGGAGAGCTTTTGTCCTCCACCCCGCTGACGCTGGCCGAAACCGCCAGCGTGTTCGGCGAGATGCTGACCTTCCGCCGCCTTCTGTCCGAGGCCCGGACCCCGGCCGAGCGCAAGGTGCTGCTGGCGGGCAAGGTCGAGGACATGATCAACACGGTGGTCCGCCAGATCGCGTTCTATGATTTCGAGTGCAAGCTGCATGCGGCGCGGGCGCAGGGCGAGCTGACGCCCGACGACATCAATGCGCTGTGGATGAGCGTGCAGGCCGAAAGCCTGGGTGATGCCTTTGATTTCATGGACGGATATGAGACATTCTGGGCGTATATCCCGCATTTCGTGCATTCGCCGTTCTATGTCTATGCCTATGCCTTTGGCGACGGGCTGGTGAATGCGCTTTATGCCGCCTACGAGGCGGGGCTGCCGGGGTTCGAGGACAAGTATTTCGACATGCTGCGCGCGGGCGGGTCGAAGCATCACCGGGACCTGCTCGCGCCCTTTGGCCTCGACCTGACCGACCCGGCCTTCTGGGAGCGAGGGTTGGCGATGATCGCGGGGTTCATCGACGAATTGGAAGCGATGGAATAAACTGACGCGTCGCGCTGGTCGTGGCAGCGCTGGCGGTTGCGGTTGGACGGCCCGACGCGACGCTGGACGATGCCGGGCCGCCGCTCCCCCCCGGGTGGAGACTGGGCAGTGTCGGCACATGGGAAATACCTGGGGAGAAGAGCTGACCTTGGCCGTGAGGTGCGAGGTTCGCGGACCGAAGCTCGCGGAGATGCGCGAAGCGGCCACCCATCCGGGCATCGCCGGTGCGCTGGTAGAGCCGTGCCAGTCGCCTATCTGTCAGGCAGGGAATTCGAGGGTCTGGGCGTTGGCGGTAATTGTCAGGGTGTGGCCGCCTACTGAAACTGCGGATTTTCGTTTAGATCGGGATGACTTTATGCGGAACCATACCCTGCGTTTCGGATGTGGTTTTCGCATTCCTGTGGGGTGAACTGGTCGAGGAGCGAGCCGATCCAGCGCCAGACGGCCTCCTTGGTGCGTTCGGCGGCTTTGCGGAG
>JBKBKC010000005.1:0-248440 GCA_046294265.1 Gemmobacter sp.
GGTCAGGGAAAAGCACCGTCTGACCCCGGTCCACACCCTCGATGAAACCCGCCATCCGCACCTCCCACCGACCTGCGGAAGTCTACCACGGACGGGTGTTTCCACACAGCCTCGGCCCAGAACGGACACGGCAGCCACGATCCGTCGAAACACCGGACTAAATTTGCTTCCAGATTGCCCTTGTAAAAAAGTCCGCTTCGGCGGACTCTTTTTCTGGGAGGGGTGCCGATTCTGCTCTGCAGAAAACCTTTACCCCGAAAACGGAAAAGCTTTACTCCCGTGGTGATATAGGCCCATTGATTCTAAAGGATTATTTAGGGCCGCCCAGAAGAACTATGCCCGCAGGGACAGCGGAGCGGGGGTTTCACACCCCCGCACCCCCGTGGGATATTTGTCCCAAGGTGAAAGGGCATCCTGCGGGGGTGCCCTTTCAACTTGGGGAATCGGGAGTGGGTGATGGTGGCGGGACGCGGGCGGCTGGTGGCGCTGGATCTGGCCAAGACCGCGGCGCTGGTCTGCATGGCGGTCTATCACTTGGCCTATGATCTGGAGATGTTCGGGCTGGTGGCGCCCGGCACCGTGCTGGGCGGGGTCTGGTTGCCGTTTTCCCGCGCGATTGCGGGCAGTTTCCTGTGCCTTGCGGGGGTCAGCCTGTGGCTGGCGCATGGGCGGGGCATCCGCCGGGGCGGGGTCGTGCGGCGGTTCGTGATCGTGGGGGGGGCGGCGGCGGGGATCACGCTGGTGACATTTCTGGCGATGCCGGACCGGTTCATCTTTTTCGGAATCCTGCACATGATGGCCTTTGCCGGGGTGGCGGGGCTGGCCTTCGTGATGTTGCCCGCATGGGCGGTGGCGGGGGTGGCGCTGGCGGTCTGGGGCCTGCCGCGGGTCGTGTTCCTGCCGCTGTTCGATACGCCGCTGCTGCAATGGGTGGGTCTGGGCACCATCTGGCCGCGCACGGTGGATTATGTGCCGGTGTTTCCGTGGTTTGGCGCCGTGCTGGCGGGGATCGCGCTGGCGCGCGTGTTGGAGGCGGCCGGGGTCTGGGACCGGCTGCGCGGGGTCGCGTTCGGGCGGGTGGCGCGGGCGCTGGCCTGGCCGGGGCGGCATTCGCTGGCGGTTTACCTGATCCACCAGCCGGTGCTGATCGGCGCGATCTGGCTGTGGCTGAGGGTCACCGGGTAGGGGCGCGGTCATGGGCTCGGTTCAGGCGACGGGGGTCCAGATCACATCCTCGATCCGGGGCGCGCCGGTGGCCAGCATCACCAGCCGGTCGAACCCCAGCGCGATGCCCGCCGCATCGGGCATGATCGCGAGGGCCGCGAGGAAATCCTCGTCGATGGGGTAGCTTTCGCCATAAAGGCGCGCCTTTTCGGCCATGTCGGCCTGAAAGCGCGCGCGCTGCTCGGCCGGGTTGGTCAGTTCGCCAAAGCCGTTGGCAAGCTCTACCCCGCAGGCATAGAGCTCGAACCGTTCGGCAAAGCAGGGATCGTCGGGGCAGGGGCGGGCCAGGGCCGCCTCGGGCAGGGGATAGCGGTCGAGGATGGTGGCGCGGCCCTGGCCCAGACGCGGCTCGATCCGGTCGGAGATGGCGCGGCTGAACATGTCGGACCAGGTGTCGCCCTGGGCCGTGGGCAGGCGGGCGGCGGCGCAGGCGGCGGCCATGGCGGCGCGGTCGGGGGTGCCGTCGGGGGCCAGCGTGGCGGGCAGGTCGATCGCGGCGTGGCGGGCGAAGGCCTCGGTGACGGACAGGCGTTCGGGGGGGGCGAAGGGATCGCATGTGGCCGCACCGTGGCGCAGGGTGGCGGTGCCTGCGGCCCGGGCCGCCAGCGCCAGCAGGGCCGCGCAGTCCTGCATGAGGGCGGTGTAGTCGGCGCCTGTGCGATACCATTCCAGCAGGGTGAATTCCGGGTGGTGGCGGGCCGTCCGCTCACGGTTGCGCCAGACATGGCCGAAGGCGAAGAGCCGGGTTTCCCCCGCCGCCAGCAGTTTCTTCATCGCGAATTCGGGCGAGGTGTGCAGGTAGCGCGGGCTGGCCGCGCCGTCATTGCCGATCAGGGTGGTGGCGAAGGCATGGAGGTGGGTTTCATTGCCGGGGCTGATGGCCAGGGCCGAGGGGTCGGCCTCGGTGAACCCGGCGTCATCGAACCAGCGGCGAAAGGCCGCCTGGATGCGGTTGCGCGCCAGGAGGGCGGGGCGGCGGTCCTGATGCCGGGCAGGGTGCCACCAGGGGGTGTCGGGCATGATGTCCTCGGGGCTGGCGATTTCGGGCGGGATGCGCTAGGTGCCCATGCAGTTCGCAGCGGCCTAGCCGGTGCCATCGTTCTGCACAAGGATATCCCCGTGGTCAAAGTCATCGCCTCCTCCCTGCGCAAGGGCAATGTCGTCGAGATGGACGGGCGGCTTTATGCCGTTCTGAAGGCCGAGAATTTCCATCCCGGCAAGGGCACGCCCACCACAAGCGTGGACATGCGCCGGATCAGCGACGGTGTGAAGGTATCCGAGCGGTGGAAAACCACCGACCAGGTGGAAAAGGCCACGGTGGACGAGCGGGAATACGATTTCCTTTACGAGGACGGCGAGGGGTTCCATTTCATGGAACCTGCCACCTATGACCAGGTGGTGGTGACGGCCGATGTGATGGGCGACAGCAAGGCCTATCTGCAGGAGGGGATGCGCTGCTATCTGAAAACCTTCGAGGGCGTGCCGATCGCCATCGAGATGCCGCAGAAGATCACGGTGGAGATCACCGAGACCGAGCCGGTGGTGAAGGGGCAGACCGCGAGTTCGTCCTACAAGCCCGCGATGACCGACAGCGGGCTGCGCGTGATGGTGCCGCCGCATATCGGGCCGGGCACGCGGATCGTGATCAACACCGATGACAATTCCTATGTGGAGCGCGCGCGGGACTGATCCGGCGCCGCCGCAACCTCCGCGCCCCGTCGGTTCCTCCGGCGGGGTTTTGTTTCGTTCTGCGATGTTCTTAAAAAGTTCTTGACGGGCGGCGGTGGAATGTGAGAACAATCGGGCAACACAGCAAGGGAATGTGCCGATGTTCACCCACCTGATTGCCTCGCTCAGCCGCGATACCGACAGTGCGGCCGCCGATGCGGCGGGGATCGTCGCGTTGTTCGTGATGCTGATCGCGGCGCTTGCCGCGCCGGGCCTGATGTAGGGCCCCCACCTGTTCCTGCCTGCGGTCTGATCCGGGCGTGCCCTGCCGCGCGCCCCTCTCTTCCCCGGGGCCGTCCCGCCCCCTGACCGCGTGACTTGCCGCCGCCCTGGCAACGGGGCGGCGGTTTTTTCATGCCGTGGCTGCCGTTTCGGCGGCGGCCACCGCCTCGGCCGCCGCCTCGATGGCCAGAAGGATCGAGGCATGGCGGTTGCGGTAGTCGCGCGCGGGGGTCAGCACCTCGAACCCGTCCCAGGGCGCGGGTGGAACCGGCCCGCCCGCCAGCATCGCGCGCAGGGCATCGCGCGCGCCCTCCACCTCAGCCCGGCTGCGCCCGACCAGGGCGCGGCCCGTCACCGCCGCCGCCGCCTGCCCCAGGGCGCAGGCCCGCACCTCCTGCGCGAAACCGGCCACCCGCCCGCCTTGCATCACCACATCCACCGTCACCACCGACCCGCAGAGGGGCGAACGCCGCCGCGCCGTGCCATGGGGTGCCGCCAGCCGCCCGGTGTGGGGAATGGCCGCCGCCAGATCGAGGATGCGCGCGGAATAGAGCTTGATCAGATCGGTCTCGGCCATGGCTTTCCTTCCGGTTTGCATAAAGATAGACGTGCCTGCGCAACTTGCAAAGGTGCCTGCCATGTCCTTCGACCCCGCCAGCCTGCGCTATGATGACCGTGGCCTCATTCCCTGCATCGCACAGGACCATGCCACGGGCGAGGTGCTGATGATGGCCTGGATGACCGCCGATGCGGTGGCACAAACGCTGACGACAGGGCGCGTCACCTATTGGTCGCGCTCGCGCGCCGCCTTCTGGGTGAAGGGCGAGACCTCGGGCCATGTCCAGCGGCTGGTGGAGATGCGCGTGGATTGCGACCGCGACTGCCTCATGGTGCTGGTGGAGCAGACGGGCCCCGCCTGCCACACCCACCGGCGGACCTGCTTCTACACCGCGATCCGGGCGGGCGACGAGGTGGAGATCATGGCGCCGATGGCCTGACACGCGGCGCGCGCCCCCCCTTCCCCAAGGAGGAGGGGGGAGGGAGGCACGGGGGGCGGTCGCGCGCTCAGTCTGCCAGCCGCGGATCGAAGGGATAGCGCGTCAGATTCTCGTGCCCCGTCTCGGTGATCAGCACCTGATCCTCCAGCTTGATCGAGAAATCGCCGCCCTCGGGGCTCACCAGCGCCTCGACGCAGAGCACCATCCCCGGCTCGAGCGCCACCTCGAACGCCCCGTCCACCCAGGCATCGGGGTAGGGCACAAAGGGCCATTCGTCGCACAGGCCCACGCCGTGCATCTTGCACGAATATTTCTGGCGCCAGAACCGAGGGTCGAGTTGATGTCCGCCATGTGTCAACTCGCGCACCGTGACCCCGGGGCGCAGCATCGCCATGTTGGTGGCGACATGCTCCATCGCATGGCGCATTGCCGCGCGCATGGACTCCGGGGCAGGGCTGTCGGCCAGCCACCAGGTGCGGCTGATGTCGATGCAGATGCCATAGCCCCCGATCAGGTCGGTGTCGAAGGCGAGGATCTCGCCGGGGCTGACGATCCGTGGCCCGCATTCCTGAAACCAGGGATTGGTGCGGGGGCCCGAGGCCAGAAGCCGCGTCTCGATCCATTCGCCGCCGCGCGCGATGTTTCCCCGGTGCAACTCGGCCCAGATCGCATTCTCGGAAACGCCGCCTTTCGGCACCTCGGCCCGCGCGAAGGCCTCCATCTCCGCAATTGCCGCCTCGCAGGCATGATGGGCGCAGCGCATCGCGGCAATGTCATCGGGGCCCTTGATGGCGCGGGCGCGCTCGGTCACCTCCTCGCCCTCCAGCACCTCGAAGCCCGCCCGCTCCAGCGCGCGCAGCCCGTGCACCATGATCTTGTCCACCGCGAGGCGGCGGTTCGACCCGGCATGGGCCGCCATCACCTCGGCCACCTGACCGGCAAAGCCAGCCGCATCCTGCGCCGTATGGTCGCCGCAGACATTGTAGAAGAACGAGGCCCCCGACCGGATTTCCGCCACCAGCAGGTTGTGCGCGGCCAGGAACGGCGCCTGCTTGTAATCCCACAGCACCATATGGCCGTCCGCGCAGACCAGGCACGCGCGAAACGGGTTGTGGCTGTTCCACAACTGCATGTTCGTGGTGTCGGTGGCATAGCGGATGTTCAGCGGATCGAACATCAGCACCCCGCCATACCCCCGAGCGACCAGCCCCGCCACCAGCCGGTCCAGCCGGAAGGCCCGCATCCGCGCGAGATCCGGCAGCGCCAGCCCCGCCGCCGCCCATTCGGCAAAGGCCGCCCGCGTCGGCCCGATCTCCACCCGGTCGTTGTCATTCGGGCTGCCGTCACCCAGCACCGCCCCGCGCGAGGGGTCGATCTTGCGTCGGGCGGAATGGGGAATGTCCATGGCGCACCTGTTCCTTGTCGCGTCCCAGAATGATCCGTCGCGGGACCGGTGGCTTTGTCCGTCCCGACAGCGGAGGCGTCGCGATCAGCGATCTGGTCTGCGAGGGCGCGCGCGGATGGACCGCAGGATCGGGTATTTGGACAAAGAAGAGAACCACGGCCTGTTCTCTTCTTTGCAAAAATACCCAGGCAACCGGGTCGCCGACGCGCCGGCCGGGGGCTGGTCCGTGCCGAACCCGTTTGCTATTGGAATGCGATGCAAAGCGTGCTGCATCGCCATCTTCCCTTCGCGCCGTGGACCACTCCGCAGACCCGGCGTCTGCCGGGGGCGATGCCCTTGGACATGGCCGATTGGCTGCGGGTGGACGACGCCTATGCCGGCCAGATGGCGCTGCGCGACCGATTGACAGACGAGGTGCCGGATCAGGTTCACGGCGTGCTGCCGATGGCGACGGCGGCGGCGGATGAGCTTTACGGCATGGTGCTGCCTCTCTTGCCGCGTTTGGGGTTCCGGCTGACGGACGGGGCCGCGCGCCGCCCGGACGGGGTGGAGGTGCCGCTGGACCCCGCGCGCCCGCTGATGACGCTGGGGCGGCTCTGCCAGAACGATTTCTGCCTGATGCAGGCGAACGGGCAGGGCGAGCATCTCTTGTCGGCCGCAATCCTGTGTTTTCCGGCGGGCTGGCGGCTGTCCGAGAAGCTGGGGCTGCCAATGATGCGCATCCATCTGCCGGTGGCGAAATACACGCCCGATGTGGGGCGGCGGGTGCAGCGGCTGATGGATGCGGTGCGTCCCGGGGCGCCCCTGTGGCGCGCCAACGGCCATCGCAGCCGCGCACCCCTCTTCAACCCGCTGTCGGAGGCCGATCCCAAGGATGCGGCCGAGGCGGAGATGCCGTTCATTCGGTCCGAGCGTCAGTGCATGATCCGACTGCCGGTCAGCGGGGCGGTCGTGTTCTCGATCCACACCTATCTGCTGCGGGTCGAGGACCTGACACCAGCGCAGGCGCAGGCGCTGGCCGCGCATCCGATCCACCGTTCGGCGTGACCGGCGCCCGGCGCCCGGCGTCATGCCTCGGGCAGATCCTCGGTTCCGCGCCAGGCCGACCACGCGGCCAGGGTGGTGCCCACTGGCAGCAGCAGCAACAGGATCACCGTCCCCAGCGCCTGCGAGGCCGCCCGGAACAGCAGGCCGGGCGGGCTGGCCTCGGCCGGTTGCAGGGGAGGCAGCGCACGCGCGCCGCGCGGGGTGCGGGGTGCGGTCGTGCGAGGGGGCGGCTCGTGGGGTGCGGTATTGGCCGGGTCGCGTCGGGGGCGGGCGGGGCGCGCCTCGCTGCGGATCAGGCTGCGGATCACATCGAGCGTATCTGCCTCACCCTCCGGCGCGCTGGCGGGCAGGGGTGTTGCGGCGGGCGGACGCGGGCGCGGCGTGGCGGATCGCAGGGTGCCGCGTGACCCCTTGTCGGGGGCCGCCTCGGGCGCGGGGGGCGCGGGCACATTGGCGGGCGGTTCGGTCCGCTTGGCGATGCGGACGGCGCCGGGGGCGCCTTCCCACGGCCGGATCGCGAGGCCCTCCAGCGGCGGTGGCGGGGCGAAGGTGCCGGCGGCGGCAGCCACCAGCCGCGCCACGCCATGCAGCGCGTCCCCCACCCGCTCTGCCGACGGCACGAGGCGTGCCGCCCCCCCAAGGCGCGCCGCGTCCACACGCCAGCGACCCTCGGCCACACTGTCCGAAAGCAACGCCAGTCGCGTGGCGCCGCCATGCACGAAGGGCGCGCCCCAGGCGCGGGTGCGATGCAGGCTCGCGCGGGCGAACTGCCGCAGGTCGGGCGGCGCGGAGCGGACGCCCTGCGCCCAGATCGGCGGGCGGGGTTGCGATTTGGGCCCCGGGTCGCGGGGGTCGAGGAAGGACGAGGACATGGCACCGGTTCCGGGTCGCGGGATCAGCGGCGTGTCTGCGCGCAGGGCGTGGCGACGGGGCGGTTTTCCTGTGGCGGAATTGTGGCGGCGGCGGACCTGGACGGAAACGGTGCGTTGCCAGTCGGCCCGTTGAAAAAGGGCCGCACCAGTGCGGTGCGGCCCGTTCCATGCTCTGCGGTCCCGGTGGGGATCAGCAGGAATAATACATCTGATACTCGATCGGATGCGGCGTGTGTTCGTAGGCGTAGACCTCTTCCCACTTCAGCGCCATGTAGCCCTCCAGCTGGTCCTTGGTGAACACGTCGCCCTTCAAGAGGAAGTCGTGGTCCTTTTCCAGCTCTTCCAGCGCCTCGCGGAGCGATCCGCAAACGGTGGGGATGGCGGCCAGTTCCTCGGGCGGCAGGTCGTAAAGGTCCTTGTCCGAGGCGGGGCCGGGGTCGATCTTGTTCATGATCCCGTCAAGGCCCGCCATCATCAGGGCGGCAAAGGCCAGGTAGGGGTTGGCGGACGGATCGGGGAAGCGGGCCTCGACACGCTTGGCCTTGGGCGATTCCGTCCACGGAATGCGCACGCAGCCCGAGCGGTTGCGCGCGGAATAGGCGCGCAGCACCGGTGCCTCGAAGCCCGGGATGAGCCGCTTGTAGCTGTTGGTCGCCGGGTTCGTCAGCGCGTTGAGCGCCTTGGCGTGCTTGAGGATACCACCGATGAAATACAGCGCCTCCTGGCTCAGGTCGGCGTATTTGTCGCCAGCGAACAGGGGCTTGCCGTCCTTCCAGATCGACATGTTGACGTGCATGCCCGACCCGTTGTCGCCCTTCATGGGCTTGGGCATGAAGGTGACCGTCTTGCCATAGGCGGCGGCCACGTTGTGGATCACATACTTGTATTTCAGGATGTTGTCGGCCTGTTCCACCAGGCCGCCGAACACGAGGCCCAGCTCATGCTGGCAGGTTGCGACTTCGTGGTGGTGCTTGTCCACCTTCATCCCCATCCGCTTCATGGTCGAGAGCATCTCGCCACGGATGTCTTGCGCCTCATCCACCGGGTTGACCGGGAAATAGCCGCCCTTGTGCATCGCGCGGTGCGCGAGGTTGCCACCCTCCATCTCGGCATCCGTGTTCCAGGCCGCCGCTTCCGCGTCGATCTGGTAGGCGACCTTGGCAGGCGTCACCGAATAGCGCACGTCGTCGAACAGGAAGAATTCGGCCTCGGGGCCGAAATAGGCGGTGTCGCCGATACCCGTCGATTTCAGATAGGCCTCGGCCTTGACGGCCGTTCCGCGCGGGTCGCGGCTGTAGGGCTCTCCGGTGTCGGGCTCGACCACGTTGCAATGCACGCACATCGTCTTTTCGGCGTAGAACGGGTCGATATAGACCGACCCCGCATCCGGGATCAGCTTCATGTCGGACTGGTCGATGGATTTCCAGCCCGCGATGGACGAGCCGTCGAACATGAAGCCCTCCTCGAAGAAGTCCTCGTCCACCAGATCGGCGATCAGGGTCACATGCTGCAGCTTGCCCTTGGGATCGGTGAAGCGGATGTCGACATATTCGACCTCCTCTTCCTTCATCAGATTGAGAGCGTCCTTGACCTTGCTCATCGGTGCCTTTCTCCTCTGGCTGTGTCGTCTGGAGGCAGCCGCCTCCGGGGGGCAGTCGGGGGCGGATGCCCCCGTAAGGAATGGATCAGATCGCGTCGTCGCCGGTCTCGCCGGTGCGGATGCGGATGGCCTGTTCGACCGGATAGACGAAGATCTTGCCATCGCCGATCTTTTCGGTGCGGGCGGCGGCGATGATGGCGGCCACGGCGGGTTCCACCAGATCGTCGGCCAGGATCACCTCGATCTTCACCTTGGGCAGGAAATCGACCACATATTCGGCGCCGCGATACAACTCCGTGTGGCCCTTCTGGCGGCCAAAGCCCTTGACTTCGGTCACGCTCAGGCCCTGAACGCCGACGTCCTGCAGCGCTTCCTTGACCTCATCCAGCTTGAAGGGCTTGATGATTGCCTCGATCTTCTTCATCCGCCGACTCTCCCCGCCGCGTGGTTCCTGCCTGACTGACCATGTTCGCCTGGGGGCGACAATCGGGCAGGGGCAGGCTGCACGTCCGCCGGGGGGAATTCCGGCTGTTCCGATCACGAAATGTGCTGAGCGATCAAAAAAAGGGCGAAATGAAAACAAGTGCCGTTCGAGCGGGATGAGTTCATGATGGAGATTGTGACGTCTGCCCAAATGCGCGCCATCGAGGCCGCCCAGATCACCCGCGGCGCGGTCTCCGGGGCTGCGCTGATGGAGCGTGCAGGGCGCGGGGTGGTGCAGGCGGCCCTCGCGCGGTGGCCCGACCTTGCGACAGGCCGTCACCGCGCGGTGGTGCTCTGCGGGCCGGGCAACAATGGCGGCGACGGTTTTGTGGTCGCGCGGTTGCTTCTTGCGCGGGGATGGGCGGTGGCGCTTCACAGCGCTGCCTGGGCCGGCCTGATGGCGGATCGGTTCCCGCCCGGCGATGCGGGGGCCATGGCGCGGGCCTGGCGTGCGGCGGGGGGCGAGGTGTGGCCGATGGACGAACCCTCGCTCGTCACCGCCCTGCCGGGCGACGGCTGGCCGGTTGTCCTCGTCGATGCGCTGCTGGGGATCGGGCAGAACCGGCCTGCGGATGCCATCCTCGCCCCCCTCAACGCGGCGCTGGACCGCACCGAGGGGCCGGGGGGCCTGCGCGTGCTTGCGGTGGACCTGCCCACGGGTATCGATGCCGACACCGGGGCGCGGCTTGCGCGACACCCGGTGCAGGCCGACCTGACCGTGACCTTCCATTCCCGCAAACCCGCGCACGTCACGCCGCCGGGCCGCGATGCCTGCGGACAGGTCGTTGTGGTTGACATCGGCCTGCCGCGCGCTTCCTTCTGAAGCCGATGAAGGACACACCCCAGATCAGCCGTCACAGCCTGCGCGACCGTCTGGCCAAGCGGCCGGACGCGCACAAATACGCCTATGGCCATGCGCTGATCCTGGCCGGGGGCCCGGGCGAGGGCGGGGCGGCGCGGCTCTCTGCGCGCGGTGCGCTGCGGATCGGGGCGGGGCTGGTGACGGTGGCCTGCCCGATGTCGGCGCTGTCGGAGAACTCGGCGCGGCTGGACACGATCATGCTGCGCCCCTTGCATGACGGCGCGGCATTGGGTCGGCTTCTGGAGGATGTGCGCTACAACGCGCTCTGCCTCGGGCCGGGGATGGGATATGACCGTGCGCGCGCGCTGGTGCCCGAGGCGCTGCGCTCGGGCCGCCGCGTGGTGATCGACGCCGATGCGCTCACGGCCTATGGCGACGCGCCAGAGGCGCTCTTTGACATGCTGCACCCCGGCGCGATCCTGACCCCGCATGGGGGCGAGTTCCGCCGCCTCTTTCCCGACCTCGCCGCGCGCCTTGCCACCCCCAGCTATCCCGAGGCCAAGGTCGAGGCCGCGCGGGCGGCCGCCGCGCGGGCGGGGGCGGTGGTGCTGTTCAAGGGGCCGGAGACGGTGATCGCGGCCCCCGGGGGCGAGGTGGCGGTGAACGCGGCCACGGGCGATACGGCGGCGCCGTGGCTTGCGACGGCGGGGTCGGGCGATGTGCTTGCGGGGTTCGTCTGCGGGCTGATGGCGCGCGGGTTCGATCCGTTCGAGGCCGGGCGCACTGCGGCCTGGCTGCATGTGGAATGCGCGCGCGCCTTCGGTCCGGGCCTGATCGCCGAGGATCTGCCCGAGGCGTTGCCGGGCGTGTTCCGCGCACTGGGTCTATAGCCGCGGCACCCGCGCGCGCCACCACATCGCACCCGCGCCCAACACCGCCAGCACCATCAGCCACAGCGTCACCGTGGCCGCCCGGTCGGCCGCCCATTCCACCGCATCGGCAAAGACCAGCCCCAGCCCGGCATAGAGCGCGACCCAGATCAGCCGCCCCGTCACCGACAGGGCCAGGAACGGCCCCAGCGCCACCCGCGCCGCCCCCGACACAAGGCTGACCGAAGGGCCCAGCGGCGGCACCGCCCAGCGGGTGGCGAACACCGCCCAAAGGCCATGGCGCGCCAGCATCACCTCCGCGCGTCCCAGCAGCGCCGCAAGCTTTGGCCGCTGCCCTGCGCGCCGCCGCAGCGTCTCGGCGCCCTTCGCGCCGATCGCATAGCCCCCAAGGTCGCCCGCGACCGCCCCCGCCGTTCCTGCCGCCAGCAGCGCCACGCCGTCCACCACCCCCGCCGCCACCGCCGCCCCCGCCGCGATCAGCGCAAGCGAGGCAGGCCCCGGAATGCCAAGGCCCGTCACGCAGGCCAGCCCCGCGATCAGCAGCAGGATCAGCACGGGGTCGGCCGAGGCGATCAGCGCGGGCAGGTCCTGGAACATCGGGCGCGGGTGTCCTTGCGGGGGGCTTGCGCGATCCTGCCCCCGAAACATCACGGTTTTCCGACAGATCGCCTACCGCCCGATGGCCCGCGTGCCCCGCGCGATCCCCTCCAGCGTCATCGGCACCATCCGGTCGGCAAAGATCTGGCGGATCAGCCGGATCGACTGGCCGTGGTCCCAGAACCGCTCGGGCACCGGGTTGATCCACAGGTGCTGCGGCCATTGCGCCACCGCGCGGCCCAGCCAGACCTGCCCGGCCTCCTCGTTCCAGTGCTCGTTGGCCCCGCCGGGGTGCAAGACTTCATAAGGGCTCATCGAGGCATCGCCGACAAAGATGCACTTCCAGTCGGGGCCATAGGTGCGCAGCACGTCCCAGGTGGGCGTCTGCGAATCCCAGCGGCGGCGGTTGTCGCGCCACACGCCCTCATACAGGCAGTTGTGGAAATAGAACTGCTCCAGATGCCGGAACTCGGACTTGGCGGCGCTGAACAGTTCTTCCACCACCTTCACATGCGGGTCCATGCTGCCCCCAACATCTAGGAACAACAGCACCTTCACCGCATTGCGCCGCTCGGGCCGGGTCTGCACGTCCAGCCAGCCGTGATCGACCGTGGCGCGGATCGTGGCGTCAAGGTCAAGCTCCTCCGCCGCCCCGTCGCGCGCCCATTTCCGCAGCCGCCGCAGCGCCACCTTGATGTTGCGCGTGCCCAACTCCACGCTGTCGTCCAGGTTGCGGAACTCGCGCCGGTCCCAGACCTTGACCGCGCGGCCATGGCGCCCCGTCTCTTGCCCGATCCGCACGCCTTCGGGGTTGTAGCCCTGCGCGCCATAGGGCGAGGTGCCGGCCGTGCCGATCCATTTCGACCCGCCCTCATGCCGGCCCTTCTGTTCGGCCAGCCGCTGGCGCAGCGTCTCCATCAGCCGCTCGAACCCGCCAAGCGCCTCCACCGCCGCGCGCTCCTCGGGCGTCAGATGCCGCTCGGCCAGCTTTTCCAGCCAGTCGGCGGGCAGGTCCAGTGCGGCGATCACCTGCGCGTCCGAAATCGCCTCCAGCCCCTTGAACGCTTCGGCGAAGGCGCGGTCGAACCGGTCCAGGTGCCGCTCGTCCTTGACCATGGCGGTGCGCGCAAGGTGATAGAACCCCTCCACGTCATAGGTGCACAGCCCCGCCGACACCCCCTCCAGAAAGGCCAGGTATTCGCGCATCGACACCGGAACCCCGGTGCGGCGCAGCGTTTCGTAAAAGGGCAGGAACATCGCGGCCTTCTGACTGGCGCCGGGGGACGCCGCATCATCACCAGTCAGACCAGCGCCGCAAGGTCTTTCGCGATGATGGCCGTCATCCGCCGGGCCTGCTCCAGATAGGCCTCAACCGCCTGCGCCTCGGCGGGCGTCCATGGCGGGATGACGGGCGGGCTGTTGGCATCCGCGTCGTCGGGCAGGACGCGGTTCGGCGCCAGGCCGATGTCGTCGAACATGGCCTCGATCTTCCAGGTGTTCGACCGCACCGCCAGCATGGGCAGGCGTTGCAGCAGCCCGAAGCAGGCCCCGTGGAACCGTCCCGTCACCAGCCCCGAATGATTCGCCAGGATGCGCTGCAGGACTTCGGGACGGGGGCAGGGGCGCAGCGGCACCATCGGGGTCATTTCGCGCGGCCGGTTGCGGCGCAGGCCCATGATGTGATTGTCGCTGTTGATCACCAGGGAATAGAGCACCGCCCGGTCCGCCCTCGCCCAGCGGGCGAGCTTCGCGGTGGTGGGCCGGATCACGCAGTCCATATAGACCGGTCCCCCTTGCCCGGTGGTGGGCAGCACCGCAGTTGCCGAGATAAGCGACAGGTCGGGGCATACCCGCGCCGAGAGCCCCTGCGACGCCGCCCATGCCGCCGACCGGCTGTCGCGGACCCAAAGCGCCGGGAATGCGGCAAGGTTTTTCGCCACGATCCCTTCGTTCGCTTCCAGCGTGGCGTTCAGCATGACCGCAGGCTTGCCCAGATCGCGCGCCGCCGGACCCAGTGCCGACAGCTGGACCGCGCGCGCGTTGCCGTGATGCACGGAGCCTTCGCCATTCACGACGATCAGGTCTGCGGCCTCCAGCGCCCGCAAGGCCGCCGGATCGTCCCGCCATTCGCGGCCCAAGGGGTGACGATGGATCACCTCTCCCCACCCGCGGTTCTGCACGAGGCCCACCAGCGACGTCATCACCGCGCGGCATCCCAGATGCGGGGATACCGATGTGTCGTTGAACAGCGCGATGCGGCAGGGGCGCCGGACCGGTGCGCGCCAGCGCGTCCCTTGCTTGACATGCTTCTCCGCCGCGCGGCGCAGCACCGTATCGCAGGCGTTCATCCGGTCAAACAGCCGGTCGGCAAGACGCCCCGGAACCGACGCGCCCGGCAGCGCGGCCTGTGCTGACAGCCGCTGGTCCAGGTTGAGGATCGCGTCGCCCTGCCCGACCGAGAACAGGGTAAGCCCGTCCAGGTTCGGCGACGTGCCGTGGGGTGCTCCACCCGAACGCTCGGTTTCAGCGAGGCGCAGGAGCGTGGCCGCCATCGACACCCCGACCGCAGCCGCCCGGTCCGCCGGTGTCTCTGCATGGTCGGCAAATGTATCCAACGCCGAGACCAGCCAGCGCGACGACAAGCCCTGCAGCAGGTCCTCCTGACGGTCTTGCCACAGGTCCAGAAACCGCCGACGCATGACGGCCACGCGCAGGTCACGGCGCAGATGGACGATCAGCCCCGCGTGATACCAGTGCAGCACCGTGGCCCCGTTGAATTGGGCCATCAGGCACCGCAGCTTGGCCTCCAAATCGCCCGTCACATCGGCCTGGACCGGTGCGACCGGCGGCACGTCCCGGTCCAGCAGCGTCAGGTCGGGCTCGGCCTCCCCGAACAGCCGGTCGATCAGTTGGTGCGCCTCGGTCTGCCCCGGCGCCGTCATACCATCCGCTCGATGAAGATCGTCACGAACACGCCCAACAGCGCGAAGGCGATCCCGAAGCCTGCCGCATATTGCAGGCGGTCGAGCGGCTTGCCCCCCCGTTGCCCGGCCAGCACCGCGCCATAAAGGGCACCGCCCGCCAGCCCCGCAATCACGATCATGCCCGCACCCTCCGACAGGGGGCGGTCAGAGCCTGCGCCGCGCCAGCGCCGCAATCTCCTGGGCCCGCGCCCGCACCTGGTCATCCGAGCCAAAGCCATACCGCGCCCATCCCGTGCTGTCGAGGCGCAGCGCCTGCGCCTCGATGGCGCGGCCCATGCCGTCCGCGGCCTCGGCCTTCATCATCAGCAAGGTCGCCATCAGCGCCGCATTCTCGGCCCGCGCCACCGCCGGGATCGCAAGGTCGATCAGCCGCGTGGCGGTGGCATGGTCACCCCGCGTCAGCGCATGGGCCGCCAACTGCATGTCCACATGGGCCGCATGGACCTGTCCGCCGGGCAGGCCACCCCAGATGCGCCGCGCCTCCTGCAAGGCGGGCAGCGACACCGACGGATCGCGCGCCAGCGTCAGGCGGCCGAGCGCAAAGAGGCTGAGCGCCAGCCTCCCGTCCTGCCATCCCTGCGCGCGCGCGATCCCCACGGCCTGCCGCGCCGCCGCCTCGCGCGCCGCGACCGATGCGCGGCTGCCGATCGCCACCTCGATCTGGTTGGTCCAGACGCGCGGGGTGGGCGTGGGCGCCGCCGCCCCGCCGCGCCCGGCCGGGTTCAGCCGGTCGAGGATGCCGGGCAGCAGGCGCGCAACCTCTTCGGGCGACATGCCCGACCGCAGGTCCGGCGCATAATAGGCGCGCAGGATCAGCATGTCGAACCCGGTCAGCGTGTTGTGGAAATTGTCGTCGTTGAACACGCTGTCCGACAGCCGGTAAAGGTCGTTCAGCGGCCCGATGGCCTGCGCCAGTTCCTCATGCAGGCAGTCGCGCGCCTCTTGCGCCGAGCCGTCCGAGGGGATGAAGATCGAGATGCGCTCGCGCCGCGCCAGCGTCGTCCAGTCGGTCAGGGGCGCGTTGCGGTTGGCCACGAATTCGGCCCAGCCCGACACGCGCGGGATCACGAAACAGGCGACATTGGCATAGGTGGTGCGGATGCGCTCACGCGGGACGAACTCGATGGTCACATTGGCGTCGGCCGCCGCCGTCTCTCGGATGTCGATGCCCGCCTCGCCACGCAGGCGCGCGAGCAGGCGGGCGGAATCGGTGGCGGCACTCTGCGGCACCTGACCCGCCAGCCGCACGGTGATCGGCCCCTCGAACCGGCTGAACCGGGCGATCTGCCGCCCGCTTTCCATCTGGAACGACAGTTCCATGAAATCCCGCGCGATGGTCGCGTTCGACCGCTGCGGCGCGTCCCCGCGCCGGGTGCCAAAGCTCTGGATGGCGGGGGGCAACTCCACCGCCGGGGCAAAGGCCAGCCGCGCGCGGTTCATCGACACATCCGCCGCATCGGGGATGCAGGCCGTGAGCATGACAAGCGACAGGACAGCGGACATCCGCATGTCAGGACGCTGCAAATGGGCTGCAGGACGCAGCATGTGCGAGTCTGGGCAGGGTCATGGTTTCCAGTCCGAGGGCAGCTTCTGACGGGCCGTCATGCGGTGATGCGAGACAACAGGGACCAAGTGTCAGGATCACGGCCCGGTTGTGTCAATCATGGGGAATCGCTTGCGGGGCGGGCGATCTAGGCTTAGCGGGGCAGGGTGTGGCCGGGGCCAGATATGGCCGCGCGGGATCACGCGGCATGTCAGACTGTTTCAAATCAGAAAATTTCGTGACCGCAATGTGGCAGGATCAAGGCGTATTTCCGGCAGGATTGCGGTCGGCCCGCCCGATTCTCTCAGCCGTGGCTAGGGGTTGCGGCGCGTTCTTCATGTCCCGTGCCAAACGGCCCGCGATGGCGGCTTGCACCTTTCGCACCTGTGCACAATCCTGAACCCTGCGCCTGAGGAGAGACGACGCCATGCCACAGCCCCTGACCATCCGGCCCGTCGAGGCCGCCGACCGTGCCGACTGGCAGCGGCTCTGGACAGGGTATCTGGCGTTCTATGAGACAACGGTGGAGGCGCGGGTCTATGACACCACCTTTGCCCGGCTGCTGTCCGCCGAAACCGGCGAGTTTCACGGCCTGATCGCCTGCATCGACGGCCACCCGGTGGGCCTCGTGCATTTCCTCTTCCACCGCCACTGCTGGAAGGTCGAGAACGTGTGCTACCTGCAAGACCTGTTCACCGACCCCGCCGCGCGCGGGCGGGGCGTCGCACGCGCGCTGATCGAGGCGGTCTATGCCCGGGCCGATGCCGAGGGCGCGCCCGCCGTCTGGTGGCTGACGCAGGAATTCAACTATACGGGCCGGATGCTCTATGACCGGATCGGGGTCCGAACGCCCTTCATCCGTTACAACCGGCGCGAGGGACCGGTGTTCCCGAGGGCCGAGCCTCAGCCAGCGAACAAGGCGCGGTGACCCCGCCCCCTCACAGATATTCGGCCACCTCGGGGGCGCGACCATGTCGCGATGGACGTGAGCCCTTCGGGCGTCAGGCGGCAGGGCCGCGTCTGCGCAACCCTCATCCTCACAATCAGGCCGGCGCGCTCCAGCACCTTGATATGGGCCGAGACGGTCGGTTGCGTCAGGTCGAACAGGTCCACCGGTTCAAGGACGGTCGCCTCGCCTCCCGCGAGGTGCGCAATGATCTGGCGTCGGGGCGGATCGGCAAGGGCCGACAGCGATGCGTTCAGGGTGATGATGAGAATCGGTCGTCACCTATCCAAGTGGTCGTCAGAACTGTGGCCGCAGCGCGCGACCGGCACGGCGTCGCTGAACGACCGCGGCGTTGCGGACCTGCCCGGCGCCAAAGGTTACCAAAAGATGAACACTGGCATGTCAAGCCATTGATTAAATTGAGATGAGAAGATGTCCCACCGTGGGACACCCGGTCAACCACACAGCCGCGCATGCTCCAGCAGGGCAAAGCGGTCGGTCATCCCCGCGACGTAATCCGCCACGATCCGCGCCAGCGCGGTCGTGTCCGTGGCCGCCGCCACGTCGGCCTGCCACTCGGTGGGCAAGCGTTCGGGCTGCGCCATGAACAGCGGGAACAGGTCGTGGATCACCGCCGTCACCCGCGTCCGCTCGGCCATCACCGAGGGCGCCCGATACATGCGGTGAAACAGGAACGCCCGCACCGCCTTCAACTCCTGATAGAGCGGCTTGGAGAACCGGATCACCGTGCCCTCCATCGCGCGGATATCCTCGACCGACTGCGGCTGCGCCGCCTCGAGCCGCCCCCGCGCCACCGCGATCACATCCTCCACCATCCGCCCGAACACGCGGCGCAACGCCTCATGCCGCCGCCGCATCCGGTCAAGGCCGGGATAGGTCCGGTCCACCTCATCAAATGCCGGGCCGGTGACGGGCAGGTGCATCAGGTCGGCCTCGTCAAACAGGCCCGAGCGCAGGCCGTCGTGCAGGTCGTGGTGCGAATAGGCCACGTCATCCGCGATGGCCGCCACCTGCGCCTCGGCTGACGCGAAGGTGCCAAGGTCGAGGTCCCATTCCGCATTCACCTCGGCCAGCGCATAGGGCAGGGGCCCTGCATGCTTGGCATCCGCAAACGGCCCCGTCACCGGGCCGTTGTGCTTGGCGATGCCCTCCAGCGCCTCCCATGTCAGGTTGAGCCCGTCGAAATCGGCATAGTGCCGCTCCAGCCGCGTCACGATGCGCAGGGCCTGCGCGTTGTGGTCGAACCCGCCATAGGGCTGCATCAATTCCCCCAGCGCATCCTCGCCGGTATGGCCAAAGGGCGTGTGGCCCAGATCATGGGCCAGCGCCACCGCCTCGGCCAGATCGGTGTTCAGCCCGAGCACCCCCGCCAGCGTCCGCGCCACCTGCGCCACCTCGATCGTATGGGTCAGGCGCGTGCGGTAATAATCGCCCTCATGCTCCACGAACACCTGCGTCTTGTGCTTCAGGCGGCGGAAGGCCGAGGAATGGATCACCCGGTCACGGTCGCGCTGGAAGGGCGAGCGGAAGGTGGACATCTTTTCGGGGTGGCGCCGCCCGCGCGAGGCGTCCGGCTGGCAGGCGAAGGGGGCGAGCATGGGCGGGCTTCTTGTTCCGGGGCTATGATCGGCATATATTGGGGGAATGACGGAATTCCTACAGGAAACCCCGCGGATGACCCTGACGCTCCCCCCCCGTGTGACCGACCGCGCCTATGCCCGGCTGGCCGAGATAGCCGAGATGACCGGCGAGCCGCGCGCCCTGCGCGTGGCGGTCGAGGGGGGCGGATGTTCGGGGTTCCAGTATGACATCCGGCTGGACGATCCTGCGGCGGGCGATCTGGTGCTGGAAAAGGGCGGGCTGCGGGTGCTGGTGGACGAGGTGTCGCTGCCGTTCCTGCACAACGCGGTGATCGATTTTTCCGAGGAACTGATCGGCGCGCGCTTCGTGATCCAGAACCCGAATGCCAGCAGTTCCTGCGGTTGCGGCACGTCATTTTCGGTCTGAACGACGCTATTCCGCCACGTCATGTGGCCTTCGCGCTCCGCGCGCTATCTGGCGCGCTAGAAAATGGCGAAAGGCCCAGTGATGCGAACGGTGATGATCCTCGGCTCCGGCCCGAATGTGACGCAGGCGCGGGGATGGGCGCGGGCCCCGTTCGACCATATCCTGGCGATCAACAATGCCCATGCGGTGCGCGCCGACTGGGACGCGCTGATCCATGCGCATGATTTTCCCGCCGACCGCCGCCCCGTGCCCGGCGCGGGTCAGCGGCTGGTGACCGAGGATGATTTCGTGCCTGTGCAGAACCGCTATGGCGGGTTCGTCTATGCCGGGGGCACGATGGCCTTTACCGCAGGCTACTGGGCGCTGGGGGCCGAGGCGCCGGGCGTGATCGGCCTGATGGGATGCGACATGCATTATCCGGCCAATGGCCCCACGCATTTCTATGGCCGGGGCAGCCCGGATCCGCTGCGCCCCGATGTGACGCTGCAATCGCTGGAGGCGAAATCGGCGCGGCTGATGGTGCTGGCGGCGATGCAGGGGTGTGCGGTGGTGAACCTGTCGCAGGGGCCGTCGCGGCTGGCCTTGCCGCGCGTGGCCCCGGCCCATCTGCGGGGCGCGCGCCCCGCACCCTGGGACGCGGGCGCCGCCCACGAGGCTTTGGCGGAGGAGAAAAGGCTGGCGTATCTCGTGCCATCGGGGCGGTATTGGGAAGAAGCTGCGCGGTTCGACGCGGACGCGCTGGCGGCCCTCGATGACCTGTGGCTGGCTGCGGCACGGGTTCGCCCGGCGCGGATTGCCTGATAGGGCCCCCGCAGGTAACGTCGCCCCGCAATCCGGGAGACGCGCGCATGAAACTCGCCACCTTCAACATCAACGGCATCCGCGCACGGATCGACGCACTTCCGCGCTGGCTGGCGGGCGAGGGGGCGGAGGTGGATGCCGTCTGCCTGCAGGAGATCAAGATCCAGGACAAGGATTTCCCGCGCGACGTGTTCGAGGGCCTGGGGTTCCGGGTGGAGACGCATGGCCAGAAGTCTTTCAACGGCGTGGCCATTCTGTCGCGCCTGCCGCTGGAGGATGTGGCGCGCGGGCTGCCGGGGGACGAGGCCGACGACCAGGCGCGCTGGATCGAAGCCACGGTGATGGGCGCGCGGGCGGTGCGGTTCTGCGGGTTCTACCTGCCCAACGGCAACCCCGCGCCGGGGCCGAAATACGACTACAAGCTCGCGTGGATGGCGCGGCTGGAGGCGCGGGCGCGCGATCTGCTGGCGGGGGAAGAGCCGGTGGTGTTCGCGGGCGATTACAACGTGATCCCGCAGCCCGAGGATGCCGCGCGCCCCGAGGTCTGGGAGGGCGACGCGCTGTTCCTGCCCGAAACCCGCGCGGCCTATCGGCGCTTGGTGTATCTGGGCCTGACCGATGCCATCCGCGCGCGGGACGAGAGTGCGGGCCTCTATACTTTCTGGGACTATCAGGCGGGGGCCTGGGAGCGCAACCACGGCATTCGCATCGACCACATGCTGCTTTCGCCGCAGGCCGCAGACCTGCTGACCGGGGCGGGGATCGACAAGGGTGTGCGGGCCGGGGACAAGCCGTCGGACCACGTGCCTGTCTGGGTGACGCTGGAGGCCTGAGGGCGGGAAGGGGGGCCTTCTGCCCCCCTCTGCCTACGGCATTCGCCCCCCGAGGATATTTGGACCATCGGGAAATCCGCGGTGGGGGCCCTAGTCTGCGGTCACGTCATGATCATAGAGCCAGTCGAAGCGGCGGATCATCCGTTCGGGTGCCAGTGCGCCCGCGGCGCGCAGGCCCAGATGCGCAATGCCGCGCCAGGGCGCGCGCAGATGGTAGTTGCGGGCATTTGCGTTGGCGGCGGCGATGGCGCGGGTGACGCGGGGGACGCGGGCGGCCTGGTAGGTTGCGAGCGCCGTGGCAGGATCGTCGCCGCGCGCGAGGTGGTCGGCGAGCACCCAGGCATCCTCCAGCGCCAGGTTGGCGCCCTGTGCGAGGAAAGGCAGCGTGGGATGGGCCGCGTCGCCCAGGATCGCCACATTGCCGCCCTTGTGCCAGGCCTGCGCGACGGGGTGGCGAAAGAGGCCCCAGAGCCAGACATCCTCGGCCGCTTCCAGCCAGGCGCGGGCGCGGGCGTTGAAGCCTGCGAAGGCGAGGCGCATCTCGAGCGGGTCCTCGCGGCGCGACCAGCCTTCCTCGACCCAGCGGCGGCGTTCCTCGACCGCGACGATGTTGCGCAGGGTCCCGCCGCGCAGCGGGTAGCTGACCAGATGGCGGCCCGGGCCCATGTGCACCTCGGCCACGGGCGCTTCACCCGGCGTGGCGGGAATGGTGGCGCGCCAGGCGATCTGGAAGGTGAAGAAGGGGGCCACCGTGCCGTTCAGCGCGGCGCGCACGCGCGATTGCAGGCCATCGGCGCCGATCAGCAGGTTCGGACGCAGTTCCTGCCCCGTGGAGGTGACGATGCGGGGGCGGTCGCCCGCAAGATCCACCGTATCGACCTGCTGGAGGAGGCGCAACTCCACCCCCGCCGCGCGGGCACCCTCCAGCAGCAGGGCGATCAGGTCGGCGCGGTGGATCAGGTGATAGCCGTGGTCGGGCCGCAGCCGGGCGATGGCGAGCCGCAGGACAGGATCGCCCGAGGGGCCATCGATGAGTTGCACCGCCTCGGCGCGCATCGACGCGGCGCGCAGTGCATCCCCGAGGCCGAGGGCCCGCAGGACGGCTGCACCATTGGGGCTGACCTGCAGGCCCGCGCCCACTTCGCGGATCGCGTCGGCCTGTTCCAGCACGGTCACGCGTGCGCCATGGAGCGCGAGGGCCCGGGCCACGGCAAGGCCCGCTACGCCAGCCCCCAGCACTGTCACCTCGGCCCCGTTCACGCCCATCCACGCCCGCCTTTCATGACTGCGCCGGACCTTCTGGCCCGGCGCTGAGGGTGATCGCGCTGGCCGCCCCGGTCAATCGTCGCGGTGCACCCGCTCGCGCCGCTCGTGCTTTTCCTGCGCTTCCAGGGTCATTGTGGCGATGGGGCGCGCGTCCAGCCGTTTCAGGCTGATCGGTTCGCCCGTAGCCTCGCAATATCCGTATTCGCCGCTTTCGATCCGGCGCAGGGCCGCGTCGATCTTGCCCACCAGCTTGCGCTGACGGTCGCGGGTGCGCAGTTCCAGCGCGCGGTCGGTTTCCTCGGAGGCGCGGTCGGTGATGTCGGGGACGTTGCGCGCGCTATCTTGCAGATTGTCGATGGTTTCTGCCGACTGGCCCATCAGTTCCTGCTTCCAGACCAGAAGCTTGCGCCGGAAGTACTCCAGCTGCCGGTCATTCATGAAGGGTTCGTTCTCGGCGGGGCGATAATCGTCGGGAAGGAAAACCTCGGCTTTCATCGGTATCTCCAGTTCGCCGGACCGTGCCGACAGGGGGGTTGCTGTCATCGCACGCTCCTGTTGGGCGCGTCTCTAGCCCAAGGCGGGCGGCTTGTCACTAGCGGTTGCGACAAAATCGGGGGCTTGGTAGGGGTAGGTGAACATTCCCTGAAAGGGCGTTGACCTGTCGATGAAATCCGCCCCCACCCGTTTCGCCTCGACCGACCGTTATGTTGCCCCGCCGGACCTGACCGTGGCGGTCAATGCCGCCGTGGCGCTGGAGCGTCCCTTGCTGGTGAAGGGCGAGCCGGGCACCGGCAAGACCGAGCTTGCGCGCCAGGTGGCCGCCGCACTCGAGTTGCCGATCCTGGAATGGCACGTGAAGTCCACCACCAAGGCGCAGCAGGGCCTTTACGAATACGATGCCGTCAGCCGGTTGCGCGACAGCCAGCTGGGCGATGCGCGCGTGCATGACGTGCGCAACTACCTGAGGCGCGGCAAGCTGTGGCAGGCCTTCGAGGCCGAGGGGCGAGTGGTTTTGCTGATCGACGAGATCGACAAGGCCGACATCGAGTTTCCCAACGACCTGTTGCAGGAGTTGGACCGGATGGAATTCAACGTCTATGAGACGGGCGAGACGATCCGTGCGCGCCACCGCCCCGTGGTCATCATCACCTCGAACAACGAAAAGGAACTGCCGGACGCGTTCCTGCGCCGGTGCTTCTTCCACTACATTCGTTTCCCCGACCTCGACACCCTGCGCGCCATTGTCCATGTGCATTTTCCGGGCATCAAGGACGCGCTCTTGACCGCCGCCCTGACGCAGTTCCTGGAAATCCGCGAGACCCCGGGACTGAAGAAGAAACCCTCAACCTCCGAGGTGCTGGACTGGCTGAAGCTGCTGCTGGCCGAGGATCTGGCGCCAGAGGACCTGCGGCGGGATGCAAAATCGGCACTGCCGAAGCTGCACGGGGCGCTCTTGAAGAACGAGCAGGACGTGCATCTGTTCGAGCGGCTGGCCTTCATGGCGCGGGCGGGGCGATAGGGGCGAATGCTCCCTCCGACTGACCGGCGCGCGATATGGCCTGCGACCGGAGTTTTGAGAAAATCCGGTCCGAATTCTTGCATGAAATCGGTGCCCGCACCCAAGACTTGACCCTAGGGTTGACGTGACGGGGCGTTGCACCCGGCGCGCAGGCAGGTATCTGTTATGGGCTGACATGCCACCGCAAAGGACCGACATGCCCGATACCCTGCCCGACCGCGCGCCCGTCCATCTGTCCGACTACCGCCCATATCCCTATGCGGTGACGGGGGTGGAGCTGACCTTTCGGCTGCATCCGACCGCAACGCGGGTCATCGCGCGGATCGGGTTCGCGCCGGGGCCGGGTGGCCGCGCCGACCTTCGGCTTGATGGCGAGGGGCCGCGGCTGGTGTCGCTGGCGGTGGAGGGCCGCGCGCTGGATGTGGTGCCGGATGCCACGGGGGTGACCATTCCGGCCGACCTGCTGCCGGATGGCCCCTTCACGCTGGAGACCGAGGTGGAGATCGCACCCGAGGGGAACACCGCACTTGAGGGCCTCTACATGTCAAACGGCATGTATTGCACGCAATGCGAGGCCGAAGGGTTCCGCCGCATCACCTTCTACCCCGACCGCCCGGATGTGATGGCCCCGTTCCGGGTGCGGATCGAGGCCGACCTGCCGGTGCTTCTGTCAAACGGCAATCCGGCAGGGCAGGGCGCGGGCTGGGCCGAATGGCACGACCCCTGGCCCAAGCCCGCCTATCTGTTCGCGCTGGTGGCGGGTAACCTGATCGCACATCGGGGGGCCTTTACCACCGCCTCCGGCCGGCATGTGGACCTCAACATCTGGGTGCGCCCGGGCGACGAGGGGCGCTGCGCCTATGCGATGGACAGCCTGATCCGGTCGATGCGCTGGGACGAGGCCGCCTATGGGCGCGAATACGATCTGGATGTGTTCAACATCGTGGCCGTCGATGATTTCAACATGGGCGCGATGGAGAACAAGGGGCTCAACATCTTCAACTCCAAATATGTCCTCGCCTTGCCCGAAACCGCAACGGACGAAGATTTCGCGCGGATCGAGTCCATCGTGGCGCATGAGTATTTCCACAACTGGACGGGCAACCGCATCACCTGCCGCGACTGGTTCCAACTGTGTCTCAAAGAGGGGCTGACGGTGTTCCGCGATCAGGAATTCACCGCCGACATGCGCTCAGGTCCCGTAAAGCGGATCGAGGATGTGCTGACCCTGCGCGCCCGCCAGTTCCGCGAGGATGCAGGGCCCTTGGCCCACCCCGTGCGGCCCGAGGCCTATGTGGAGATCAACAACTTCTACACCGCCACGGTCTATGAAAAGGGCGCCGAGGTGATCGGGATGCTCAAGCGTCTGGTGGGCGATGACGGATACCGCCGCGCGCTGGACCTGTATTTCGCCCGCCATGACGGGCAGGCCTGCACCATCGAGGATTGGCTGGCGGTGTTCGAGGATGCCACGGGGCGCGACCTGGCGCAGTTCAGCCTGTGGTATGCGCAAGCGGGCACGCCGCGCCTGCATGTGGCCGAGGCCTGGGAGGCAGGGCGATACACCCTGACCTTCCGGCAGGAGAACCCGCCCACCCCCGGCCAGCCTGAAAAGGCGGCCAAGGTGATCCCCGTGGCGGTGGGCCTCTTGAACCCCAACGGTGACGAGGTGATGCCGACCCGCGTGCTTGAGGTCAATGAAACCGAACAATCGTTCACCTTCGACGGGCTGTCCGCGCGCCCCGTCCCGTCGATCCTGCGCGGCTTTTCCGCCCCGGTGAACCTCGACCGCGCGGCCTCGCCCGAGGAGCGCGCCTTCCTGCTGGCCCATGACACCGACCCGTTCAACAAATGGGAGGCGGGGCGGACGCTCGCCAAGGAGGTGCTTGCGAGGATGATCTGCGACGGGGCGGCCCCCGGCCCCGCCTGGCTGGATGCCCTTGCCGCCGTGGCCTTCGACGACAGCCTCGACCCCGCCTTCCGTGCGCTGGCGCTGCGCCTGCCGGGCGAGGATGACCTGGCGCAGACCCTGCACGAGGCGGGCCACGTGCCTGACCCCGCCGCGATCCACGCCGCCCGCCACAAGGCGGCCGAGGCCGTGGCGCGCCGCCTGTCGCCCGGCCTGCCCGCACTGGTGGAGGCCTTGCGCGAACCCGGCCCCTTCACGCCCGAAGCGCGCGGCGCAGGCCGCCGGGCGTTGCGGCTGACGGCGCTGGGGTTCATGGCGCGACTGGACGGGGGCACCTCGGCCGAGGCCGCCTTCCGCGCCGCCGACAACATGACCGAGGAGCAGGGAGCGCTTGCGATCCTTCTGGATATCGGACGGGGACAGGAAGAGCTGGGCTTGTTCGAGGCGCGCTGGGGCCGCGACCGGCTGGTGATGGACAAATGGTTCGGCCTGCAGGTGATCTGCGCCGCCCCCGACGCGGTGGCGGGCGTGGTGGGCCGGCTGACCGCGCGCCCCGATTTCGACTGGAAGAACCCCAACCGGTTCCGGTCGGTCATCGGCGCGCTGTCGGCCAATCACGCAGGCTTTCACCATGCCAGCGGGGCCAGCTACCGCCTGTTAGCCGACTGGCTGATCCGGCTCGATCCCCTGAACCCGCAGACGGCGGCGCGCATGTCCACGGCCTTTGACACCTGGGCGCGCTATGATGCCGACCGGCAGGGGATGATCCGGGGCGAGCTTCATCGCATCCTCGCCACCCCCGGCCTCAGCCGCGATCTGGCCGAGATGGCGGGGCGGATGCTGGGGCAGGGCTGACCTTCGGGCCCCGGCAGCCGCGCCGGTGGGAACCCAAGCGAGGGGACGGGCGTTTCCTCACTGCCCCGACCGAATTCCCCGTCGCGGGTCCCGGAGACTGCAATGAACCAGATCATCTACCTCGTCGGCCTTGTCGTGATCGTCGTGTTCATCCTGGGCTACTTCGGCCTGCGGTGAGGCGCAGGCGGGTCCATGCCGATGGACCCGCCCTGTCACCGCCGCGTCATCCTGATATGATTGGTGGCGAGCATGCGCGAGCGACTCGATCTGCTGATTTCCGAACGTGCGCCCTGGCTGTTCTCGGGACGGCCGCGTGATCTGCTTGCCCTGCGTCTCCTGATGCGGATGCTGGGCTATGGCCGCACGGTGGCCCTGGCCGAGATGCTGCGCGACCTGCCCACGGCGCAAATCCTCGCCATCGTGTCCGATCTGATCGCCCGTGACGTCGAGGTTGAGGGGATGGAACACCTTCCCGCCAGCGGCCCCGCCTTGATCGTGTGCAACCACCCGACGGGCATCGCCGACGGCATTATCCTGCACCGTCTGGTGGCCCCCCTCCGCCCCGACCTTTACGTCTTTGCGAACCGCGACATCCTGCGCCTTTTGCCGCAGATGGCCGACATCATCGCCCCCGTCGAATGGCGCAAGGACCTGCGCAGCCACGCCAAGACGCGCGAGACCATGGAGTTCACCCGCCACGCGGTCGAGGCGGGCCGTCTGGGCGTGATATTTCCCTCGGGCCGGCTGGCAAAACGCGTGGGCCTCAGCCTGCATGAACGTCCATGGATGGCCTCGGCCGCGATGATCGCGCGCCGGTTCGACCTGCCGGTGATCCCGATGAACATCCGCGCCCGCAACTCGACCCTCTTTTACCTCTTCGACCTGATCCACCCAACCCTGCGCGACATCACGCTGTTCCACGAAGTGCTGAACAAGGGCGCGCAGCCCTTCAGGCTGACCATAGGTGCGCCCATCCCTGCCGCAGACCTGCCCGCCCGGTCCGAAGACGGCATCGCGATGCTGCGCCGCGCGACGCTGGCCCTGGGCGGTGTGAACACCCCCGATGTCAGCCTGATCGACGCGACCGCGCATCCGTTCCGGTCGCGCCGCCCGGTGCTCTCGCCCGCTCCGCTCAGGGGATGATGCGGCTGTATTTCACGCCTGCGAGCGTCGCCCCCGCGATCAGCCCCGACTGCCCGAACACCAGCGCGATCACCGGGTTGATCTCGGTCGTCTCCTTGCCGATGCTGGCCCCCTGCTCGGGCGTGGCATAGCGCACATCCGCCCCAACGGCCCAGCCGGGCGAGCGGCGGAACTCGCTCAGCGCATCCTGCGTCAGAAAGAACAGCGCATGCGCATATTGCTGCGCGCCGATCTGGAACCCGATGGTGGCGCGGGTGGCCGAGTAGTAGTCCACCGTCACATCGTTGATGCGCAGGGCCCCGCGACCATAGCCGCCGCCGATGCCGAACCCAGCCTCGGTGATCAGCGGCATGTAGAGCACGCCGAAACTCTTGCCCGCCAGATCCCGCGTGCCCGGAAAACGCGAAAACAGGAAATCCCGCGTCGCATCCACCCGCGCATCCAGCCGCTGCGCATTGTCGCTGCCCACGCCGTTGGCACAAGCCCCCAGCATCAGCGCGCCCGCGCCAATGATCACAGATCGCCGCCCCGGATGTCCGCTCATGTTTGCCTCGCTGCCATTGCCCAATGGGGCTCTGCGGCCCCTGCCTACAAGATATAGCGGAACCGGCACGCGCTGTCACCTGCCAGAACCCGCCCCCGGCAAGCCCCCGCCGACCCACTGCGCCTTCTTCTGTCCTCAAATATCCCGGGGGGAGGGGCCGCAGGCACCGGGGGGCAGCGCCCCCCAGCACCGGCTCAGCCGTGCAACAGCCGGGCCGCTTCGGGCGCGAAATAGGTCAGCACCCCGTCGCAGCCTGCCCGGCGAAAGGCGATCAGGCTTTCCATCATCGCCCGCTCGCCGTCGATCCAGCCCCGGTCCGCCGCCCCCCGGATCATCGCGTATTCGCCCGATACCTGATAGGCATAGGTGGGCGCGCCAAAGGCATCCTTCACGCGCGCGCAGATGTCGAGATAGGGCATCCCGGGCTTGACCATCACCATGTCCGCCCCCTCGGCCAGATCCCGCGCGACCAGCCGCAACGCCTCGTCGGTGTTGGCGGGGTTCATCTGATAGGTCTTCTTGTCCCCCACCAGCCGCGACCCCGCCCCCACCGCATCGCGGAACGGGCCGTAAAAGGCCGAGGCATATTTCGCGGCATAGCTCAGGATCGCCACATCCTTGTGCCCCGCCCCCTCCAGCGCGCGGCGCATCGCGCCGATGCGGCCGTCCATCATGTCCGACGGGCCAAGGATGTCGGCCCCAGCCTCGGCCTGCACAATGCTCATGCGCACCAGCGCCTCGATCGTCTCGTCGTTCAGGATCACCCCGTCCACCACCAGCCCGTCATGTCCGTTCGCGTTGTAGGGGTCGAGCGCCACATCCGTCATCACCGCAACCTGCGGCACCGCGGCCTTGATCGCGCGGATGGCGCGGTTGGCCAGGTTCTCGGGGTTCCAGGCCTCTTCGCAGGTCTCGGTGCGCAGGGCGGGATCGGTGTAGGGAAAAAGGCAGATGGCAGGAATGCCCAGCTCCGCCGCCTCTTCCGCGGCCGCCACCGCGCGGTCCACCGAGCGGCGGAACACGCCGGGCATCGAGGCCACGGGCGCGATCACATCCGCCCCGTCGCACAGAAACAGCGGCCAGATCAGGTCATTGACCGAAAGCGTGTTCTCCTGCGCAAGGCGGCGCAGCGCATCGGTGCGGCGCAGGCGGCGAAAGCGGCTGGCGGGGGAGGGGGCGTGGATCGGATGCATCGGGTCCTGTCGGTTGTGGCACCCCTCAAAGGGCGGGGGGTTGCACCTCGGCACCTTGCCTGCCATGGAAAGTCGCACGGCTCAACCCCTTGTCAGGGGCTGGGAGACGGGGCAACCGGGCAGGGGGAACGGGGCGGCGTGGACTGGTACAAGACCGTTTTCGACACGATCGACATGCGGTCCTTCTCGAACCTCTGGTTTTGGGTCGCGCTTGCGGTGCTGTGGTCTTCGGCCAGCTACTGGGTGCTTGGCGTGCCCTTCGACATGGTGACGCGCGCGCGCCGCAATGGCGGTACGGCGGCCGAAGACCTTGATACCATGGTCCACATCAACGCTCGACGTATGCTGTTCATCGCCCGGGTGTCGGGGTTGTGGCTGACCGGGATCGCGGCGTTTTTCTTCACCACGCTCGCGGCGCTGGGGTTCCTTTACCACATCGAATTCGCGCAGGCGATATTCCTGTTGCTGGCGCCGATGACGGTGGTGGGCGGGCTGTCCCTGCGCACGTCCGCACGGATCGAGGCCACGGGCGACCGCGGCCCTGACCTGTGGCGGCGGTTGACGCGGCACCGCATGAGGGTGCAGTTCGTCGGTGCGCTGGCAATTTTCGTCACCGCCATGTGGGGGATGCTGAAGAACCTCAACGTCTCGGTGCTCTGACCCCTTGCCCCCGCCGCCTTGCCTGATACCTGACCGCGCATGACCGCCCAGACCCGCCTGCTGCTCGGGGGTGCCCCCGAAGGATTTGACGCGCGCCTTGTGGCGCGCGAGGCCGCGCGGGGTGCGCCCGTCGTCCACATCGCCCGCGATGACAAGCGCATGGCCGCGATGCGCGAGGCACTGGCGGTGATGGCACCGGGCCTCGCGGTGCTGGAGTTTCCGGCCTGGGACTGCCTGCCCTATGACCGCGTGTCGCCCAACCCCGACATCTCGTCCCGCCGGATGGCCACGCTGGCCGCGCTGGCACGGGGGGGGCTTGGCGGTGTGGTGGTGCTGACCACGCTGAACGCCGCAACCCAGCGGGTGCCCGCGCGTGATACCGTTGCGGCGGCCAGCTTTGCCGCCCGCGTGGGCGACCGGGTGGACGGGGCGGCACTGCGGCAATTCCTGACGCGCATGGGCTTTGCGCCCGTGGCCACCGTGGCTGAGCCCGGCGATTTCGCCATCCGGGGCGGGATCGTGGACATTTTCCCGCCGGGGCCGTCGGGGCCGGTGCGGCTCGATTTCTTTGGCGACCAGCTGGATGGCCTGCGCCGGTTCGACCCCGGCACGCAGCGCACGACCGAGAAACTGGCGCGCATCGACCTGGCCCCGGTGTCCGAGGTGATGCTCGACCCACCCGCCATCACCCGGTTCCGCCAGACCTACCGCGCCGAGTTCGGCGCGGGCGGCACCGATGATCCCCTCTATGAGGCGGTCAGCGCGGGGCGCAAACACGCGGGGATGGAGCACTGGCTGCCGTGGTTCCATGACCGGCTGGATACCATCCTCGATTACCTCCCCGATGCCGCAGTGATGCTGGACGACCACGTGCTGGCCATGCGCGCCGCACGCTGGGACAGCATCGCCGACCAGTACGACGCCCGGCGCGAGGCGATGACGGCGCGGGGGCGGATCGACACGGTTTACAAACCCTGCCCGCCCGAAGCGCTTTATCTGGACGAGGCCGGCTGGGAGGCGGCGCTGGCCGCGCGTCGCGTGATCCAGCTTTCGCCGCTGGCCCAGCCGCCGGGTCCGGGAGTGCTGGATGCCGGGGGGCGCGCGGGGCGCAGTTTCGCGGCTGAACGGCAAAGCGATAACCTGAACCTTTTCGGCGCCTTGGCCGATCATCTTCGCGCCTTGCGCGAGGCGGGGCAGGTGGTGGTTGCGTCGTGGTCCGAGGGCGCGCGGGAACGGCTCGCGGGGTTGCTAGCCGATCAGGGGATCACGGATGCGCGGCCCGTGGCCGACCTGCGCGCGCTGCCCGAAGGCAAGGGCGGGCTGTTCCTGGTGGTCTGGACGCTGGAGGCGGGGTTTGTGGCGCCCGGTCTGGCCGTGGTGTCCGAACAGGACATCCTGGGCGACCGGATGGTGGGCAAACCCAGCCGCCGCAAGCGCACCGACAATTTCCTGCGCGACGCGCAGACGCTATCACCCGGCGACCTCGTGGTGCATGTGGAACACGGCGTCGGCCGCTATCTGGGGCTGGAGACGATCACGGCGCTTGGGGCACCGCATGAGTGCTTGGCGCTGGAATATGCCGAGAATGCAAAGCTTTACCTGCCCGTCGAGAATGTCGAACTGCTGTCCCGCTTCGGCCATGAGGAGGGGTTGCTGGACCGGTTGGGCGGGGGCGCCTGGCAGGCCAAGAAGGCCAAGCTCAAGAACCGCATCCGCGAGATTGCCGACCGCCTGATGCGCATTGCTGCGGAACGCGCGCTGCGCCGCGCCCCGGTCCTTGAGGCCCCGCACGGCGCGTGGGAGGCGTTTGCCGCGCGCTTTCCCTATACCGAAACGGATGACCAGCTTGCCGCCATCGCCGATGTGATGGGCGATCTGGACAAGGGGTCGCCCATGGACCGGCTGATCGTGGGCGACGTGGGGTTCGGCAAGACCGAGGTCGCGATGCGCGCGGCCTTTGCCGCCGCGATGTCGGGGATGCAGGTGGCGGTGGTCTGCCCCACCACGCTGCTCGCCCGCCAGCATTACCGCAGCTTTGCCGAACGGTTCCGGGGCTTTCCGGTCAACGTGCGGCCGCTGTCGCGCTTCGTCAGCGCCAAGGATGCGGCGGCCACGCGGGCGGGGCTTGCGGATGGATCGGTCGATATCGTCGTGGGCACCCATGCGGTGCTGGCCAAGGCGATCCGGTTCAAATCGCTGGGCCTTCTGGTGATCGACGAGGAGCAGCATTTCGGCGTGACGCACAAGGAACGGCTGAAGGAAATGCGGTCAGAGGTGCATGTGCTGACGCTGACCGCGACGCCGATCCCCCGCACCCTGCAACTGAGCCTGACCGGCGTGCGCGACCTCTCGATCATCGCCACGCCCCCCGTCGATCGTCTGGCGATCCGCACCTATGTCAGCGAATGGGACACCGTGACGATCCGCGAGGCGGTGCTGCGCGAGCGCTATCGCGGCGGACAGACCTTTGTTGTTGTCCCCCGCATCTCCGACCTGCCCGAGATCGAGGCGTTCCTGCGCGACCATGTGCCCGAGGCCAGCTTTGTCATCGCGCACGGCCAGCTTGCAGCCGGCGATCTGGATGAGCGGATGAACCAGTTCTACGACGGCAAGTATGACGTGCTGCTGGCCACCAGCATCGTGGAATCGGGCCTCGACATCCCCACGGCCAACACGATGGTCATCTGGCGGGCCGACATGTTCGGGCTGGGCCAGCTTTACCAGATCCGGGGCCGCGTGGGCCGCGCCAAGACCCGCGCCTATTGCTACCTCACCACCAAGCCCCGCGCGCCGCTGACCCCGCAGGCGATGAAGCGGCTGCGCCTTCTGGGCTCGCTCGACAGTCTGGGGGCGGGGTTCACGCTGGCCAGCCACGATCTGGACCTGCGCGGCGCGGGGAACCTTTTGGGCGAGGAACAGTCGGGCCATATCAAGGAGGTGGGATACGAGCTTTACCAGCAGATGCTGCAGGACACGATCGCCAAATTGCGCTCGGGCGAGATGGCGGGGCTGGAGGTGGCCGACGACCAGTGGGCGCCTACGATCAACCTTGGTGTTCCGGTGCTGATCCCCGAGCCTTACGTCCCCGATCTGGACGTGCGGCTGGGCCTTTATCGCCGGCTGTCGGGCCTGCAGAGCAAGGTGGAGCTGGAGGGGTTCGCGGCCGAGCTGATCGACCGCTTTGGCCCCCTGCCGCGCGAGGTGAACACGCTGATGCTGGTGGTGCGGATCAAGGCGATGTGCAAGCGGGCGGGCATCTCGCGGCTGGATGCGGGGCCGAAGGGGGCCACGGTGCAATTTCACCAGGACAAGTTTGCCAATCCCGCGGGCCTTGTGGATTTCCTCAAGGCCGCCGGGCCGGGCGCGCGGGTGTCGGGCAACAAGGTGGTGCTTTTGTCCGACTGGAAGACCGAGGCCGAGCGCATCAAGGGCGCCTTTGCCATCGCGCGCGATCTGGCCGAAAAGGTGCTGCGCCCCGAGGGTGCGGCGCGACAGGCGCGCGGATAAGTCAGCCTTACCTCTGGCATTCGCCGCGGCGCGGGCATAGATGGCGCGCTGACGGGGGTTGCCGCCCCTTGACTTGATCATCGCGCCCCCCCCGGCTAGGGTGCGCCACCCTTCCATCCGGGCCATCCCCGGACCTGACCAGAGGACAAGCCCCATGTTCGCAACCCCCGCCTATGCCCAGGCCGCCGGCGGTGCCGCCAGCGCATTCACCTCTTTCGTGCCGCTGATCCTGATCTTTGCGATCATGTATTTCCTGCTGATCCGTCCCCAGCAGAAAAAGCTGAAGGAACACAAGGCGATGGTCGATGCCCTGCGGCGCGGCGACCAGGTGCTGACGCAGGGCGGCATCATCGGCAAGGTGTCCAAGGTCATGGATGACGGCACCGCCGAGGTCGAGATTGCCGAGGGCGTGCGGGTCAAGGTGATGAAGCAGACCATCGCGCAGGTCATGGCCAAGACCGAACCGGCCGCCTGAGCCGACCTGATCCGCAAAGGCGCGCCCGATGCTGCAAATCCCCGTCTGGAAACGTGTGCTGATCCTCGCGGTCTGTGCCCTGGGCCTTTTGTTTTCCATGCCAAACCTGTTCTACGGGCAGGTCGAGCGTCATAACGATGCCGCCGCGGCCATCGCGGCGGGGGCCGTTCCCACGCCCGAGATCGAGGCGGCGCTGGCCGAGTGGCCATCCTTCCTGCCCTCGTCACTGGTGAACCTGGGGCTGGACCTGCGCGGCGGCGCGCATCTGCTGGCCGAGGTGAAGGTGGCGGACGTCTATGCCAGCCGCATCGACGTCCTTTGGCCCGATGTGCGCGACGCGCTGCGCGACAAGCGTGATCAGGTCGGCACCGTGCGCCGCCAGCCCAGCCCCGAGGGCGTGCTGCGCGTGGCGATCTCGAATCCCGCGGGCTTGCAGGTGGCGGTGGACACGGTGCGCGCATTGGCAACTCCGGTGGTCTCGCTGACCGGGATCGGATCGTCCGATATCGAGGTCACGACCGAGAACGGTGAAATCGTGGTGCAGCTTTCGCAGGCCGAGCGCGAGGCGACCGACAACCGCACCATGCAGCAAAGCCTCGAGATCATCCGCCGCCGCGTGGACGAGGTGGGCACGCGCGAACCCACGATCCAGCGCCAGGGCCAGGACCGCATCCTGATCCAGGTGCCGGGCATCGGGTCGGCCAGCGAGTTGAAGGCGCTGATCGGCACCACGGCGCAGCTGACCTTTCATCCGGTGGTGGGCCAGACGCAGGATGCGGGGGCCGATCCGGGCCCGCGCAATCTGATCCTGCCCGCCGCGGATGAGCGGGGGGTCTATTACATCGTCGAGGGGTCGGCCGTGGTGACCGGCGAAGAGCTGGTCGATGCCCAGCCCGCCTTTGACCAGAACAACCGCCCCGCCGTGAACTTCCGCTTCAACCCCTCGGGCGCGCGAAAGTTCGGGGATTACACCGCCAACAACATCGGCTCGCCCTTCGCCATCGTTCTGGACGGCGAGGTGATCAGCGCGCCGGTGATCCAGTCGCATATCGCGGGCGGGTCGGGCATCATCACGGGGCGGTTTTCGGTGGAGGAATCCACCAATCTCGCCGTCCTCTTGCGCGCGGGTGCCTTGCCCGCCGAGATGACATTCCTTGAAGAACGCACCATCGGCCCCGAACTGGGGCAGGACAGTGTCGAGGCGGGGCGCATCGCGTCACTTGTCGCAATGTCGGCGGTGGTGGTGTTCATGATCGCGTCCTACGGGCTTTTCGGGGTGCTCGCGGTCGTGGCTCTGGGGCTGAACGTGGGCCTGATGTTTGCGGCGCTGTCGCTGATCGGGGCCACGCTGACCTTGCCCGGCATTGCCGGGATCGTGCTGACCATCGGCATGGCGGTGGATGCCAATGTTCTGGTGTTCGAGCGGATCAGGGAGGAGATGCGCACCGCGCGGGGGCCTGCGCGGGCCATCGAGCTTGGCTATGAAAAGGCGCTGTCGGCCATCGTGGACGCCAACATCACCACCTTCATCACCGCCTCGATCCTGTTCATGGTGGGTGCGGGCCCGGTGCGCGGCTTTGCCGTGACGCTGGCCATCGGCATCCTGACCTCGGTTTTCACGGCCGTGTTCGTGACACGCCTGCTGGTGGTGACCTGGTTCGAGCGTGCCAGGCCCAAGACCCTGAACGTATGAGGATGCGATGCGTCATCTGAGGCTGGTGCCCGACACCACCAACATCAATTTCTTCGCCGCCGCGCGCTACACCTTCGGTGCGTCAGTGATCATGATGGTGCTGTCGCTGGTGTTCGTGGCGGTCTTCGGGCTCAATTTCGGGATCGACTTCCGCGGTGGCACAACCATCCGCACCGAAAGCACCGCCCCCGTCGATATCGCGTCCAAGCGCACGGCGCTTGCGGCGCTCGGTCTGGGCGACATCTCGATCACCGAGGTGTTCGACCCCACCTTCGGGCCCGAGCGAAACGTGGCGATGATCCGCATCCAGGCGCAGGACGGGCAAGAGGCCGTGACGCCCGAGATGATCGCGGCCGTTGAAGGTGCGCTGCGGGCCATTGACCCCGCGATCACCTTTCCGTCCGTGGAGTCGGTCGGGCCCAAGGTGTCCGGTGAGCTGATCTGGTCGGCCATCCTGTCGGTGATCGGAGCGACGGGGGCGATCCTGATCTATATCTGGCTGCGGTTCGAATGGCAGTTCGCGGTGGGGGCGGTGGTGGCGCTGGTGCATGACGTGCTGGTCACCGTGGGCGTCTTCGCGCTGTTCCAGATCAGGTTCGACCTTGCGGTGATCGCAGCACTGCTGACGATCCTGGGTTATTCGATCAACGATACCGTCGTGGTGTTTGACCGGCTTCGCGAGAACCTGATCAAGTTCAAGTCGCGCCCTCTGATCGAGGTGATGAACCTGAGCGTGAACGAAACCCTGAGCCGCACGATCATGACCACTGGCACCACGCTGATCGCGCTGATCGCACTTCTGGTTCTGGGCGGCGACGTGATCCGGGGCTTTGTCTTTGCCATCGCCTTCGGCATTGTGATTGGCACCTATTCCTCGGTCTACGTGGCCAAGAACGTGGTGCTGTGGCTGGGGGTCAAGCGCGACTGGACCAAGAAGGAAGACGGCGACGGGCCTGCGGGCACGCAGTTCGCCAAGGTCGATCCATAAGGAGGGCCGGGATGCGCCTTACCGAGATCACCTATGACAGCGCGATGCCGGTGGAAGGCTACGGGCCGGGGTTTTTTCGGGTGGCGGGCCGGGTGCTGCAGGGCGCCTGCCTGATCTGCCCCTGGGACGCCGGGCCCTGGGGTGGCACCGAGGACAGTGCTTCGCCGCTGACGCTGGCCGGCCGCATTGACGTGCTGTTCGTCGGCACGGGGGCCGAGATCGCGCAGGTGCCGCGCGCGTTCCGCAACGCGCTGGAGGAGGCAGGGATCGGGGTGGAGGTGATGAACTCGCCCGCCGCCTGCCGCACCTACAACGTGCTGTTGGGCGAAGGGCGGCGTGTGGCGGTGGCGTTGCTGCCGGTATGACGGGCGGCTTACGGCGCGCCCCCCACCCCCATCCCCTTCCCACGAGGGGGAGGGGAGGCGCCCAACCTGTCCATGCGGCGCTCAGGGTCCAAGGAAGGTGCCTCCCTCCCCCCTCGTGGGGGAGGGATGGGGAGGGGGGGCTTCCCCTGCGACCGCCTATTCCGCCGCGATCTGGATCACCGGCTCCATCCCGTCCAACACCTCCGCCGACAGGTGGCACTTGATCTGGTGGCCGGGGGCCAGCGTCACCACGGGGGGCACCTCGCGGTCGCACAATCCGCCAGGCACCTGATCCTTCCAGCGGCAACGCGTCTGGAACGGGCAGCCGGGGGGCGGGTTCATCGCAGACGGAATGTCGCCGTCCAGCACGATCCGCTTTTTCGTCACGCGCGTGTCGGCAATGGGCACGGCCGAGAGCAGCGCCTCGGTGTAGGGGTGATAGGGTGGGGCGAACACCTGGTCGGTGGTGCCAAGCTCGACCACATGGCCCAGATACATCACCATCACCCGGTCACTGAGATAGCGCACGATGCTCAGGTCATGGCTGATGAACAACAGCGTGGTGCCGTTCTTGCGCTGGATGTCCATCAGAAGGTCGGTGACCGCCGCCTGCACCGACACGTCCAGCGCGGAGACGGGTTCATCCGCCACCACCACCTTGGCCCCACCCGCAAAGGCACGCGCGATGCCCACGCGCTGCTTCTGGCCGCCGGACAACTGGCGCGGCATCCGGGTCGCGAATTCACGGGGCAGTTTCACGAGGTCGAGCAACACCAGCATCCGCGCCTCGCGGTCGGCGTCCGATGTGCCCTCGTTGAAGATCTCGAGTGCGCGGATGATCTGGCGGCCCACGGTCATCGAGGGGTTCAGCGTGTCGAACGGGTTCTGGAACACCATCTGCACCGAGGATACGGTGTCGGTGCTGCGTTGCTCGATCGGGGTGTCCTGGATATCCTGGTTGTAGAGCACGATCTTGCCCGATGTGGCCGTCTCCAGCCCCATCAGCACCTTGGCCAGCGTGGACTTGCCGCAGCCGCTTTCGCCCACGATGGCCAGCGTCTCGCCCTCGCGGGCCTCGAAGCTGAGGGTTTCATTGGCCTTGACCACCTTCTCGATCCCGCCACCGAATGCGCCGCCCGAGACGTGGTAGTATTTGCGCAGGTCCTCCATCCGCAGGATCACCTTGCCGACCGGGGACTTCTCCATCACCTTGCCGACGGCGGGGGGCTTCATCCAGTCGATCTCCGCCCATTTCACGCAGCGCGTGCCGTGCCGGTCGCCGCCCGCGTCGAACATCGGCACGTCGCCCGCATCGCAGCGGCCAGCGTCGAAATAGGCGCAGCGAGGGCCGAAGTTGCAGCCACGGGGGCGTTCATGGGGCAGGGGGAAGTTGCCGGGGATGGCCACCAGAGGGCGCGTGGTCTTGTCGGCGCCGGGCAGCGGGATCGCGCGGAACAGGGCCTGCGTGTAGGGATGGCGCATGGTGTTGAACACCTCGCGCACGCCGCCCGTCTCCACCGCCTCGCCGGAATACATCACACAAAGCCGGTCGCAGACATCCAGCACCAGCCCTAGGTTGTGGCTGATGAACAGCATCGAGGTGCCGTATTTGCGGCCCAGTTCCTTCACGAGGTCCACGATTCCCGCCTCGACCGTCACGTCGAGCGCGGTGGTGGGTTCGTCGAGGATCAAAAGGGCGGGTTCGGCCATCAGCGCCATGGCGATGACGATGCGCTGCTGCTGCCCACCGGAAAGCTGGTGCGGATAGGCGCGGAGTATCCGGTCAGGGTCGGGCAGTTTCACATCCGCCACGATCTGGCGGGCGCGCGCCAGCGCCGCGTCGCGCGTCATGCCCTTGTGGATCATCGGCACCTCGGCCAGCTGGTCGCCGATCCGCATCGCGGGATTCAGGCTGGCCATGGGTTCCTGGTAGATCATCGCGATTTCCGAGCCGCGCAACTGGCGCAACGCATCCTCCGACATATGGGTCAGGTCGCGGCCCTTGAACCGGATGCTGCCCGCGACGATCCGGCCGTTCTTGCCCAAATCGCGCATCACGGCGAGCGCCACGGTGGACTTGCCGCAGCCCGATTCCCCCACGAGCCCCATCGCCTCGCCCGCCATCACGGTACAGGAGAAATCCATGACCGCCGGGATCTCGCGCAGGCGGGTGAAAAAGCTGATCGACAGGTGGTCGATTTCGAGGATCGGCTGGCTGGGGTCCCAGTCTGACATGGCGGGCCTTTCGCGGGTGGCGGGCGCCGGGGGTTTCACACCCCCGGACCCCCGTGGGATATTTGGGGACAGAAGAAGCCGGCGTCAGTCACGCAGGGACTCCTCGCGCAGGCCGTCGGCCAGCAGGTTCAGGCCGAGCACCAGCGACATGAGCGAGAGGGCGGGGACCACGGCGGCATGGGGGTAGATGGCCAGCAGGCGGCGGCCTTCGTTGATGGTGGAGCCCCAGTCGGGGGATTCGGGGCTGACGCCAAGGCCGAAGAAGCCGAGCGTTCCCAGGAGGATGGTCGTATAGCCGATGCGCAGGCAGAAATCGACGATCAGGGGGCCGCGCGCATTGGGCAGGATCTCCCACAGCATGATGTACCACGGCCCCTCGCCCCGGGTCTGGCCTGCCGCCACATAGTCGCGCGCCTTGAGGTCCATCACGATGCCGCGCACGATGCGGAAGACGGTGGGCGCGTTCACGAAGACGACCGAGACGAAGACGTTGAGAAGGTTCGGCTCCATCGACCAGATGCCCAGAGGGTCAAGGTTGAAGGCGAGGCCGGAATAGGCCCAGAGGCCGATCACGAGGGTGACGGCGATGTAGAGGTTGCGCTTGGGCGGGTCGGTGAAATAGCGGCTGTTCCACAGCACGCAGAGGAAGATCACCGGGAAGATGAAGAGGATCGCGGCGAGGATCGTGGGGATGCCGGTCACGCGGATCTCGGGCGTGACGAGCAGGTAGAACAACAGGATCACCGGAAAGGCCAGCACGAGATTGGCGAAGAACGAGATGACGGTATCGAGGCGCCCGCCGAAATAGCCCGCAGGCAGGCCCAGCGTGATGCCCACCATGAAGGCGAATGCCGTGGCGGCGGGGGCGATGGCCAGCACCCGGCGCGCGCCCATGACCATGCGGCTGAACACGTCGCGCGCAAGGTTGTCGCCACCCAGGAGATAGACCGCGCTGTCCGAGCCGGGGACGGGTGTGCCGGGCGAGACATTCTTCATCTGAGAGATCTGCGACAGCGGATCGAAGGCGACGATCATGTCGGCAAAGAGCGCGGTAAAGACCCAGAACATCACAAGGCCGAAGCCCGCCATGCCGACCGGGCTGTCAAAGAGCTTGCCATAAAGCCCGAGGCGGCGCTTGAAGCGCAGCGACAGCGCGAAGGTCACGATCAGGGCCGCCCAGACCGGCCAGAACCGCAGGGCCATGGCGCCGAGGATGCCCTTTTCGGGCAGGCCGGGCAGCACGAAGCCCTGGATCATCAGGAGCACGACCAGGCCGATGAGCCCCAGGATCAGGAAGCGCACCGCCATGGCCGCCAGGTCGGCGGGGCTGCGGCTGGCCGTCAGGGTGCCGTCGCGGTTGGTCTGCGAGCTGGGGCCTGTGAACAGCGACAGGATGATCTGGGCGATGATCGCCACCCCCAGGGCCACCGCGAGGGCGCCCATCAGGGGCGTGACATAGGGGCCGAGCGTTCCGGTCCAGGTGAGGGGGTTCATGCGTGTCTCCTCAGGCCAGGCGGATGCGAGGGTTCAGAAAGACATAACCGATGTCGGACATGAGCTGCGTCACCAGCACCACGAAGACCGCGACGACCGAGCATCCGAGCAAAAGCTCGATGTCGTTGTTGCCCGCCGCCTGCACCAGTGTCCAGCCGAAGCCCTTGTAGTTGAACAGCGTCTCAACGATCACCACCCCGTTCAGCAGCCAGGGAAACTGCAGCATGATCACCGTGAAGGGCGCGATCAGCGCGTTCCTGAGCGCGTGGCGCATCACGACCTGGGGAAAGCTGACCCCTTTCAGCCGGGCGGTGCGGATGTACTGCTGCGTCATCACCTCGGTCATCGAGGCGCGCGTCATTCGCGCGATATATCCGATGCCATAGAGCGCGATGGTGATGACCGGCAGGCCGAAATTCCAGAAAGTGATCTTGTCCATGGCGCTGGTCGCCGTGCCTTGGAAGAGGGTGCGCCCGGTGATCCAGCCGTTCTCGTAGAGCCAGGGCGAAACCCCCGCCGTGGCCGATCCCAGAAACGCGATCAGGATGACGCCCGAAACATATTCCGGTGTGGCGGTCGAGGCGATGGCGGCGGTGGAGAGCGTGCGGTCAAGGCGCGAGCCTTCGCGCATCCCCGACAGCACCCCCATGACCAGCGAGGTGGGCACCATCACGACCATCACCCAGAACATCAGCCAACCCGTGAGGCCAAGGGACCGCGACAGGACGGTTCCCACATCAGTCTTGAAGACCGTGGTATAGCCCCAGTTTCCCTGCAGGATGCCGCAAAAGCGCGGGGCGGTCTCGGCCGTGTGGCCGCGCAGGCAGCGCCCGGTAACGCGGCCCGCCTCATCGGTCACCGTCCAGCCCGGCACCACGCCCAGCCATTCGCCATAGCGCACCACCGTGGGGCGGTCATAGCCGTTGCGCGACAGCCAGCTTGCCACCGCATCGTCGGACATGCGCACCGAAGCCTCGGACTTCGCAAGTTTTTCAAGGTTCGGGGGCAGGTTCGTCATGAAGAACACGACGAAGGTCAGGCAGATGGCGGTCAGCACCATCACACCGAGGCGGCGCAGGATGAAGGGGCCCATCGGGTTCCTTTCGGCATGCGTCCCGGCAGCCGGGGCTGCGGCGGGGGCGAAAGGGAGGGGGCGCGGACGCAGCCCGCGCCCCCCGGCGATCACACGTCGTTCAGGCGTCGATCCACCACTTGTAGTGGTGGTGCTCGAAGGTTGCGTGCATGTCGCCCCCCTTCACCTTGGGATCGTAATGGCGGTAGATCGAGCGCCAGTAGGGCTGGATCATCACGCCCTCGGCCTGCATGATTTCCTGCAGGCGTTTCATGACCTCGCGCCGCTCGTCGGCATCGGCAATGGACAGCGCCTTGGCCAGTTCCGCGTCGAACTCGGCGTTGGAAAAGGCGGCCTCGTTCCAGTCCTCGCCGGAGCGGTACGCCAGTGCCAGGATCTGCACGCCCAGGGGCCGCATGTTCCATTCCGTGGCCGACCACGGAAATTTCAGCCAGTCGTTCCAGAAAGTCGAACCGGGCAGCACCGTGCGCTTCACGTTGATGCCCGCGTCGCGGACCTGGGCTGCGATGGTGTTGCATGTGGCCGACTGCCAGTCGTCATCGAGCGAGATCAGTTCGAATTCGAAATCCGCCTTGCCGGCGGCGGCGATCATTTCCTTTGCCTTGGCCGGATTGACCTCCACGGGAGGGAGTTCGGCATATTCCGGGTGGATGGGGCAGACGTGATGGTTCTCGGCGACCGTGCCGAGGCCGGAATACCCCAACTCCAGCACCACCTTGTTGTCCACCGCCATGGTCAGGGCGCGGCGCACGTTCACGTCCTGGTATTCCTCGGCCAGCTGGTTGAACCGTACGGCCAATGTCGCCGCCGTCACCGCCTCGGACTTGCTCCAGCCCAGACCGTCCAGGACCTGGATGAACTCGCCGGTGGTCTGGTAGGTCATGTCGATCTCGCCTGAACCCGCGGCGGCCACGCTGGCAGCCGGGTCGGTGCCAAGGTCGATGTATTCCACCCGGTCCAGCCACGGCCCGCCATAGACAGCCGTGCCCCACCATTCGCGGCTGGTGTCACGCGCCAGAACCGCACGCACACCGGTTTCGAACCGCTCGGGCAGGAACGGGCCGGTGCCGATCGGGTTGGCCACAGGATCGCCGTTGTCATAGCTCTTGTGGACCACGGCGGCGGGATAGTCGGCGAGGTTCGGGATCAGCGTGATATCGGGCGCCGACAGCGAGAGCGTGAGCGTCAGCGCGTCATTCACGACCACCGCACCCTCGCGCAGTTGCTTGGTCTCGGGGTCAGCCAGCGCGCCGACGCGGCCCGCCATCGAATTGCCCTCGACCGTGCCATCGGCCCAGCGGGCGATGTTGTAGGCCACATCCTCGGCGGTGAAGGCGTCGCCGTTCGACCAGGTGACGCCGGGGCGAACCTTCAGCACATACTGCGTGGCGTCGTCATTGGCCTCCCAGCTTTCCAGCAGCATCCCGCGGAACGACCCGTCGTTGTTGTATTCCACCAGGTATTCCAGCCAGCCGCGGGTGAAGTTGGCGATCTGGCTCCAGTCGGCGGTACGAGGGTCCTTCAGGCCTTTCAGTTCCATCTGCATGCGCAGCGTCCCGCCGGCCTTGCCCTCGGCCCGCGCCATCGTGGGCGCGGCGAGGCCCAGCAAACCGTAAGCCGCAGGCGCCGTGACGCCAAGCGCCGTAGCGCGTGCCAGAAACTCGCGGCGGCTCATCTGCCCCGTGGACACCTCGGCGGCATAGGACCGTGCCGCGGGGTGAAGCCGGGCCGGAGTTTGGGTCGGGTTGGTCATGGTCGTCTCCCTGTCGTGGTGATCGCGGTCATGATGCGCGCGACCTTGCATGACGTTTCATCTGTGGCCCGTTAAGGGCCTCCGTTCCGCAGTCCCGCTGCGGCCTTGCAATCCCGGACACGGATGGCGTCGCGACATTCGGCATGGATTGCATCGCTGCGTCAACGGCTGCTTTCGCCGCTGCATGGCCAGTTTGCGACACACAGACCGGGGATGCAACCGGCTGGAACGCCCTGAAACACCCGCCGCACCGGCTCGCCGCCTTCAGGGCGCGCGGCGAAAGGCGGTCGGGGCCTTGCCTGTTCGGTGGTGAAAGGCGCGCGTGAAATAGGCGGGCGAGGTGAAGCCAAGCGTCCCGGCGATGTCCTTGACGGGCATGTCGGTCTCGGCCAGCATCCGCCGCGCCTCGAAGATCACCCGGTCATGCAGCAGGTCCGAGGCAGGGCGCCCGCAGGCCTGGCGGCAGCACCGCGTCAGATGCGTGGGCGTGACCCCCAGCGCCTCGGCGAAGTCGCCGACCCCGAGGCCCGAGCGGAAATCGCGTTCCAGCAGGGCTGAATAGCGCGCCACCAGGCGCCGCGCGGCATCCGGGCGCGGGGTGTCTGCGGCGGCGCGGTCGGCCTGCCGTTCGATCCAGACGCCCAGCAGGCCCAGGTAATGGCCAACGGCGCGGGCGGCGCCGGGGCTGGTGCTGACCATCTCGCGCCCGATCGCGTCGAGGAGAAGGTTCAGCTCCTGCGCCGTGTGCGTCTCGCGGATGCGCAGATGGACCGGCGCCGGGGGCAGGGCGACGCTCGCGCCCCGGCCGAAAAAGACCGCTGTGCCAAAGACCTGCGGACCGACCTCAAAGCCGTGCATGACGCCCGCTGGGATCAGGACGGCGTTCATCGCGGTGTAGCCGCGCGTGGAGCCGGCGATGGTGATGCGGCCCTGGCCCTTGGTGAACCACAGAAACATCGGCTCGGACAGCGAGCGCATGGCCTCCACCCGCCAGCGCCCGCCTGCCGCCAGCCGCGGAATCGGCATCGTGCGCGGCAGCGTCGGGGGCAGTGTCGATGGCAAGGTCGCGATATGGTCGGTCATCTGGGGTTCCCTGGACGATTCTCATCCTGCGGCAGAAGCAGACACCAGAGATAACCACCGCCGCCGCGCGGACCCAAGCGAAAAGAACCGCCCTGCGCAACCGACCGCGCAGCTATGCCAGGCGTGAAGCACTGTCAGCCGGGCACCTCCACCCGCCAGCCCGAACCCAGCCCGCGAAATCCGGTGTCCTGCCGCTTGGCATATTGCCGCGTCGCCAACGTCGCCGCCGCCTCCGCCTCGGCAAGGCTCAGGCTTCCCCGCAGATGCGCCACCAGCTCGGGCGCGCCGATCGCCCGCGCCCAGGGGCGCGCCGCGTCCCAATGCGGCAGCACCGCCCGCACCTCGTCCAGCGCGCCGCTCGCCAGCATCCCCGCAAAGCGCCGCGCGATGCGCAGTCCGAGCCAGTCGCGCTCGGGCCGCAGGATCACCGCCTCCGCCTGCGATGCAGGCAGGATCGGCGGCGCGGTCTCGGCCTGCCAGTCCGCCAGCCCCCGCCCTGTCGCCCGCCAGACCTCCCAGGCGCGCTGCACCCGGGCGGGGTTGGCGCGGTCTATGCGCGCCGCCGTGGCCGCGTCCAGCCCCGCCAGCAAGGCCGCCACCCCGCCCGCCGCGCGCAGTGCATCGCCCTCGGCCCGCACCCCCGGCGGCACGGCGGGCACCTCCGCCAGCCCTCGCGTCAGCGCCCGGAAATAGAGCATCGTCCCCCCCACGATCACCACGGGCCGCGCCAGGAGCGGCGTCACCGCGCGCAGCCAATGCCCCGCCGACCACGCCTCGTCCCGCCTGACATGACCGTAAAGCGCATGCGGCAGCGCCGCCTCCTCGGTCAGCGACGGCCGCGCCGTCAGCACCCGCCAGCAGGCGTAGACCTGCAACGCATCCGCATTCACGATCACCCGGCCGTCCCGCGCCGCAAGCGCCATCGCCAGCGCGGATTTCCCGCTGGCGGTTGGCCCCGCAATCAGAACCGGCGCCTCGCGCGACATCCGCTGCAACACCCGTGATGCCCTTTCCTGACGGCCGAAGTATCCCCGGGGGTCCGGGGGCAGGCAGCCCCCGGCCGCGCCACCCGCGCCACGGGTTGAACCCGTGCCAGCTTTCCGCCATCTTGCGCCGCGACCGGGGAAAGGGACAAGGGGCCGCACCATGACGCGCAGACAGGAGTCGCCGGTGACCTATTCCCGCGTGATGCTGAAAATTTCGGGCGAGGCGCTGATGGGCGACCTCGGTTATGGTCTGCATCCCCCCACCGTGACCCGCATCGCGCAAGAGGTGAAGTCGGTCCATGACCTGGGCGTCGAGATCTGCATGGTGATCGGCGGCGGCAACATCTTTCGCGGGTTGCAAGGGTCCGCACAGGGGATGGAGCGCACGACAGCCGATTACATGGGGATGCTCGCCACCGTGATGAATGCGCTGGCGATGCAGTCGGCGCTGGAATCGATCGGCATCTTCACCCGGGTCATCAGCGCCATTCCGATGGACCAGGTCTGCGAGCCCTACATCCGGCGCCGCGCCGTGCGCCATCTGGAGAAAAAGCGTGTCTGCATCTTCGCCGCGGGCACCGGCAACCCCTATTTCACCACCGATACGGCCGCGACTCTGCGTGCCAACGAGATGGCCTGCCAGGTGATCTTCAAGGGCACCAAGGTCGATGGCGTCTATGACAAGGATCCGCGCAAGTTCGCTGACGCCAAGCGATACGACACCGTGAGTTATGATGAGTGCCTTGAAAAGCACCTCGGCGTGATGGATGCCACCGCCATCGCGCTCGCGCGTGACAACAACCTGCCCATCATCGTGTTCAGCCTGGACGAACCCGGCGGGTTCCGCGGCATCCTGGCGGGGCAGGGCACCTATACGCGGGTGCACGGCTAGGCCGGATCGCACCCTACCCAGGTGCGTCCGCGGCTGCTAGAACCCCGAACATCGCGACCAGACAGGATACAGGCAGAACACGGGCCAAGCCCGAAGGGACGACGGCAAGAAGGATCGCACCCCATGTCGCAAGATGACCTCGATATCGACCTTGACGCGCTGGAGCGCCGGATGGACGGCGCGATGACCGCGCTGCGCACCGAATTCGCCAGCCTGCGCACCGGGCGCGCCTCGGCCTCGATGCTGGAGCCGATCCAGGTCGATGCCTATGGCCAGATGACCCCGATCAACCAGCTTGGCACCGTCAACGTGCCCGAGCCGCGCATGGTGGTCATCAACGTCTGGGACAAGGGCATGATCGCCAAGGTGGAAAAGGCCATCCGCGAAAGCGGCCTCGGCATCAACCCCGTCACGGATGGCCCGCTGATCCGCCTGCCGATCCCCGAACTGAACGAACAGCGGAGGCGAGAGTTGACAAAGGTCGCTGCCCAATATGCCGAAAGCGCCAAGGTCGCCATCCGCAACGTTCGCCGTGACGGCATGGACCAGATCAAGAAGGCCAAGACCGCCGGCATGTCCGAGGATGAGCAGAAGATGTATGCCGACGAGGTGCAGGCCCTGACCGACAAACATATCTCGGCCGTGGACAAGGTTCTGGAAACCAAGCAGGCCGAGATCATGCAGGTCTGACCGGCGTTCCCCCCGGTCCCCTCGCGAAAGGCACGCCGTTGTCCCCCATCTCACCCCAGGCCGGGCGTCACGCCGACCATGTGGCCATCATCATGGACGGCAATGGCCGATGGGCCACCGCGCGGGGATGGCCTCGGCTTGTGGGTCACCGGCGTGGGGCCGAACGGGTGAAGGAGATCGTGCGCTGCGCCCCCGACCTCGGCATCCGCTGGCTGACGATCTATGCCTTTTCCACCGAGAACTGGAAACGCTCCACCGAAGAGGTGCTGGGCCTGATGGCGATTTTCGGCCGCTATATCCAGCGCGAGGCCGACCGGCTGGCGCTGGAAGGGGTGCGGATGCGGTTCATCGGCGAACGCTCGCGGCTCGATCCGCGCCTGCAGCGGCTGATGTCGGGGATCGAGGCGCGCACGGCACATCTGACGCGGCTGAACCTGACGGTGGCGATCAATTACGGCGGGCGGGACGAGATCACGCGTGCCGCGCGGGCGTTGGCCGCCGATGCGGCCCTGGGTCGGCTCGATCCCGCCGATGTGACCGAGGCCGCACTTTCGGCGCGGCTGGATACGGGCGGGCTGCCCGATCCCGACCTGGTGATCCGTACAAGCGGCGAATTCCGCAGCTCGAACTTCCTGCCCTGGCAGACCGCCTATGCGGAATGGGAATTCACCGAAACGCTTTGGCCGGATTTTACCCCCGATGAGCTGGCCGCTATCCTCGCGCGGTTTTCCAACCGCGAGCGGCGGTTCGGCGGGGTGGTGCGGGCATGACCGAGACCATCGTCCCGCCCCGCCCGCCGCGCTGGACCGACCTGCGCAAGCGGGCGGCCTCGGCCGCCGTCATGGTCGTGGTCGGCGGGGTCGAGGTCTGGCTGGGGGGCGCGCCCTTTGCCGTGTTGGTGATCCTGATCACCGGCGGCATGCTGTGGGAACTGGCGCGACTGACGGCGCCCGCCGAAGGCCGGGCAGCACTTGCGATGGGGGCAGGGGGGGCGGTGGCGCTGGCCTTCACCTTCCTCAACGATTCGCCTGCGGCGCCCATGGTCCTTTTGTTCCCCGCGCTGGCTTTTGCCCTGACCACACGGCGCGACCGCAGGCTTGCGGCGGGCTGGGCCGCGGCGGCGATGGTGGCGGGCTATGGCCTTGTGTCGATCCGCGAAGGGGCGGGCACCTCGGCGCTGGTCTGGCTGATCCTGGTCGTGGTCGTTTCGGATGTCGCGGGCTATTTCGTGGGGCGGATGATGGGCGGGGCGAAGTTCTGGCCCGCGATCAGCCCCAAGAAAACCTGGTCGGGCACCGTGGCGGGCTGGATCGGGGCGGCGTTGGTGGGGGTGGGGTTCGTGGTGGCGGGGCAAGCTGCACAGGCGGGGTGGCTTTTGGTGGCCGTCTCGCCCTTCGTGGCCTTTTCGGGCCAGATGGGCGACATCGCGGAAAGCTGGATCAAGCGGCGCGCAGGCGTCAAGGACAGCTCAAGCCTGATCCCCGGCCATGGCGGGCTTATGGACCGGTTCGATGCGCTGACGGGGGCGGTCGTGCTGGTGATGGCGCTTGGCCTCGTGTCGAACATTCCCCTGCCCGCGCCCGATCCGTTCGGCATGACGCGGGCCGCGCCCTGATGCGCAGCGTGTCGATCTTCGGGGCGACCGGCTCCATCGGCGAGAACACCTTTGACCTGCTGATGCGGGCGGGCGGGCCAGAGGCGTTTCGCTGCGTGGCCCTGACCGGCGCGCAGAACATCCCCCGGCTGGCCGAGATGGCCCGCGCCCTGCGCGCCGAGATTGCCGTGACCGCCGACCCCGCCCGGTTGGACGACCTGCGCGGCGCACTTGCCGGGTCGGGGGTCGAGGCCGCCGCGGGGGCGCAGGCCATCGCCGAGGCCGCCGACCGCCCCGCCGACTGGGTGATGAGCGCGATCGTGGGGGCTGCGGGCCTTGTTCCCGGCATGCGCGCTTTGCGGCACGGGCGCACCCTCGCGCTTGCCAACAAGGAAAGCCTCGTGACGGCTGGCCCTCTTCTGATGGCGACCGCGGCCGCGCACGGGGCCACGATCCTGCCCGTGGACAGCGAGCATTCTGCCGTGTTCCAGGCCCTGACCGGCGAGCCGCGCGAGGCGGTGGAGCGGGTGATCATCACCGCCTCCGGCGGCCCGTTCCGCGACTGGCCTATGGAAATGCTGGCCAATGCCACGGTGAAACAGGCCGTGGCGCATCCGAACTGGTCGATGGGGCAGCGCATTTCCATCGACTCCGCCTCGATGTTCAACAAGGCGCTGGAACTGATCGAGACGCGCGAATATTTCGGTTTCGCGCCCGACCAGATCGAGGCCGTGGTCCACCCGCAATCGATCGTGCATGCGCTGGTGGGGTTCCGCGACGGCGGCATCATGGCGCATCTGGGCCCGGCCGACATGCGCCACGCCATCGGCTATGCGCTGAACTGGCCCGACCGAGCCGCCCTGCCGGTGGAACGGCTGGACCTAGCGCGCATCGCCTCGCTGACCTTCCAGTCGCCTGATCCCGCCCGCTTTCCCGCGCTGCGCATCGCGCGCGAGGTGATGGCGGCGGGCGGCCTCTCCGGGGCTGCGTTCAATGCCGCCAAGGAAATCGCGCTGGATCATTTCATCGCCGGGTCCTTGCGGTTCCTGGAGATGTCGGCGGTGGTCGAAGACACGCTTGCCCGGCTTTCGGCGGGCCACGGCCTTGAAAATGCCGTGTCCTCGCTTGATCAGGTGTTGGCGATGGACCATCTCGCACGTCAGGTGGCGGGCGAGATCGTCACGGCACGGCAACAAGGCAGGTGAACGCGTGGATCTGATCGGACTTATCCCTTCCTTCGGCAATCTGGCCTTCACCCTCTTGTTCTTCGTTTTGGCGCTGTCGATCATCGTCGCGGTGCACGAATACGGCCATTACATCGTGGGCCGCTGGTCAGGCATCCATGCCGAGGTGTTCAGCCTGGGCTTCGGCCCGGTCCTCTACTCTCGCCATGACCGGCGCGGCACGAAATGGCAGGTCGCGGCGCTTCCGTTCGGCGGTTACGTGAAATTCATGGGCGACGCCGATGCCGCCTCGGGCAAGGACGGGGCCACGATCTCGCGCCTGACGCCCACCGAGCGGCGGCGCACCATGCACGGGGCCCCGCTCTGGGCGCGCTCGGCCACCGTGGCAGCGGGGCCGGTGTTCAACTTCATCCTGTCGATCCTCGTGTTCGGCGGCTGGTTCCTGTTCAATGGTGTGGCGACCGAGGCGCCGGTGGTGGGCAGCATGAAGGCCACGCCATTCGAGGGCCAGACCCTGCAGCCGGGCGACCGCATCCTTGCGCTGAACGGGGTGGACACACCCGACCTCGCTGCCCTCGTCACCGCCGCCACCGGCATGGCCCCAGGGGCCGCCGCCGAATACCGGATCGAGCGGGATGGCCGCACGGTCACCGTCACCGGCCCGCATCCCTTTCCCCCCATCGCCGACGGCGTGGCGCCGCGCTCGGCCGCGCAGGAGGCGGGGTTTGTGGCGGGCGATCTGGTTCAGGCGGTGGACAGCCAGCCCATCCAGACCTTCCAGCAACTGCGCGAGATCGTGGGGGCCTCGGACGGCCGGCAACTGACCATGACCATCTGGCGCGGGGGGCAGACCCTCGACGTGGCCCTGACCCCCCGCCGCATGGACATGCCGCTGCCCGAAGGCGGGTTCGAGACGCGCTTTCTGATCGGCCTTTCCGGGGGCCTCGTGTTCACACCGCAGACCCGCACGCCCGCCCCGTGGGAACTGGTGACGCTGGGGGCCTCGGAAACCTGGCGGATCGCCACCACCTCGCTTTCGGGGCTGTGGCACATGATCACCGGTGCCATCTCCACCTGCAACCTTCAGGGCCCTGTGGGCATCGCCGAAAGCTCGGGTGCTGCGGCGGCGCAGGGCACGGCCTCGTTCATCCTGTTTGTGGCGATGCTGTCCACGGCCGTGGGCCTGTTGAACCTCTTTCCGGTGCCGGTGCTCGATGGCGGGCACCTGGTGTTCCACGCGTGGGAGGCGCTGACGGGTCGTCCGCCCTCGGATCGGGCGCTGCAGGTGATGATGGGGGCGGGGCTGCTGCTGCTGCTCTCGCTGATGGTTTTTGCGCTTGGAAACGATCTGTTCTGTCCTTGAGGCACAAGGACGGCGTGCTTTTGCCCAAATCGTGCCACAGTCGCGGGTTACGCCACGGGTAGGCCCGGAAGTGGCAGGAGTAGGTGGGGACGCCATGCAGACGGTGATGGACGGCTATCGCGGGATTTACCTTATCCTGACGCTCAATTTCGACCGGCTCTTCACGCTTGGCACCATTGTCGCAGGACTTCTGGCGGGTGCATTCCTTGGGCAGGCGATCGTTGGCGAGGCGACGTTCCAGCCCTGAGTATCCGGACTGAAGGCGGGCGCAGCGCCCGACCTGCCTGAACCGGACTGCGGCACCCCTTGCGGGTGCCGTTTGAATTGCCACGCAATCACCCTTAACCCCGCATCATCGCCCGCCTTTTGACATCACCGGCCAATCCCGCTAACCACAGGAAAAGAACGAAATGGACGGGGCGGTGCTATGGATGTTGCGGTTGGTCGGGTTTTGACACGCAAGATGTGGATAACTTCTCCCATCCGGGTGGGACTTGTTCCCCTTTTCCTTGGGATCGCAACAGCTTGCCCGGCGGTGTTGACGCTCGCGCCTTCCGCCGCAACGGCACAGACCTTTTCATTCTCGAACGTTCGCATCGAGGGCAATGAGCGCGTGGATGCCGCCACCATCCTGTCCTATGCCGGAATCGGGCGCGGGCAGCGGGTGTCGGCACCCGAACTGAACGACGCCTACCAGCGTATCGTCGGATCGGGGCTGTTTGAAACCGTTGATCTGGTGCCGCAGGGCAACACCCTGACGATCCGGGTGCGCGAGTTTCCGACCGTCAATGTGATCAACTTCGAGGGCAACCGGCGGCTGAAGGACGACCAGCTGAAGGCCGTCATCAAATCGACCTCGCGGCGCGTCTATTCGCCCGCGCAGGCCGAGGCAGACGCCGCCGCGATCACCGAGGCCTACCAGACCGCTGGCCGCTTCGCCGCCACGGTCGAGCCGCGCATCATCCGCCGGTCGGGCAACCGGGTCGATCTGGTGTTCCAGGTCCGCGAGGGCCGCGTGAGCGAGATCGAGCGCGTCAGCTTTGTCGGCAACCGCGCCATAAGCGACCGCCGCCTTCGGCAGGTGCTGGCGACCAAGCAGGCGGGACTTTTCCGCCAGTTGATCCAGCGCGACACCTTCGTTGCCGACCGCATCGACTTTGACAAACAGCTCCTGCGCGACTTCTACCTGTCGCGCGGCTATGTCGATTTCGAGGTGCTGGATGCGACGGGCGAGATCACGCGCGAGCGGGACGCCTTTTTCGTGACCTTCACCCTGCGCGAGGGGCAGAGCTTTCGCGTCGGCAAGGTGGATGTGACATCCGACATCCCCGAGGCCGATGCCGAAGAGTTCCGCAAGGTCATGCGCCTGCGTCCGGGCGTGACCTACACGCCCACGGTGATCGAGACGAACATCACCCGGATGGAAAACCTCGCGTTGCGCAAGGGCCTGACCTTCGTGCGGGTCGAGCCGCGCGTGACCCGAAACGACCGCGACCTGACGCTGGACGTGGATTTCGCCATCGTCCGCGGGCCGCGCCTGTTCGTGGAACGCATCGACATCGAGGGCAACACCACCACGCTCGACCAGGTTGTGCGCCGCCAGTTCCGCACTGTGGAGGGCGACCCCTTCAACCCGCGCGAAATCCGCCAGGCGGCCGAACGCATCCGCGCGCTGGGGTTCTTCAGCAAGGCCGAAGTGGAGGCCGAGCAGGGCTCATCGCGCGACCAGGTGATCGTCAATGTCGATCTGGAGGAGCAGCCGACCGGATCGCTGGGCTTTGGCGTGAGCTACGGCGCTGACAGCGGCGTGGGCCTGAACGTCAACTTTTCGGAAAACAACTTCCTGGGGCGCGGGCAGTCGCTGTCGCTGGGGATCACCACGGCCAGCGAAAGCAAGAGCGCCACGCTCAACTTTGTCGAACCGGCCTTCCTGGGGCGGGACCTGAGCTTCGGGATCAATATATATTATACCGAAAGCCAGAACGACAATTCGCTCTATGACACCCGCAACATTGGCTTCAGCCCTTCATTCGGCTTTCCCACGGGGGAAAACTCGCGCGTCGATCTGCGCTACCGGATCAGCGAGGACCGTATCACCAAGGTGCAGGCCGGAAGTTCGGACATCCTTCAACGCGAAACGTTACGCGGCGCGCTGATCACCTCCTCGGTCGGCTACAGCTACTCCTATGACACGCGCACCAACGGCCTGAATCCGCAAGGCGGAATGTTGCTTCGGTTCAGCCAGGATTTCGCGGGTGTGGGGGGCGATACCCGATACATTCAGACCACGGCCCTCGCTCTGGCGGAACGGCGGATCCTGAACGACGACGTGACGCTGCGCGCGATTGTCGAGGGCGGTGCCATCAACACGCTCAAGGGCAACAGCCGTGTGACCGAGCGGTTCTTTGGTGCGGGCAAGGTGCGCGGGTTTGAGCGGTTCGGGTTCGGTCCGCGTGATTTGGTGGCCAATAATAACGACTCTCTTGGTGGCAACTTCTTTGTGTCAGCGCGCTTCGAGGCCGAGTTTCCGCTTGGACTGCCCGAAGAGTATGGCATCAAAGGTGGAGTGTTCTTTGATGTTGGTTCCGTTTGGGGCCTTGACGATAAAGTTGGAACCCCACGCGCGAGTGATCCGATGGGCACGTCAAGTAATATCATCGACGACAGCCTGCGCATCCGCTCGGCCATAGGCGTGTCGCTGTTCTGGAACACCCCGGTCGGGCCGCTGCGGTTCAACCTGTCGCGGGCGATCAAGAAAGAGGCCTACGACAAGGAACAGAAGTTCGACCTGCAGATCTCGACGCAGTTCTGATGCGGCGCGGCCGCGTTCGGCTGGCCCCGGCGCTCATGGCGCTGCTGGCCGCGCCGCTGGCGGCGCAGGAGGTGCAGCCGCCTCTCCCCGACGCACCCGCGACGGTGACGCAGGCCCCCATCCTCATCCTGCGGCAGGACCAGTTGTTCGACGGCTCTGCCTTCGGCCGTGCATCCTCGGCGCGGCGCGAAGCTGCCTCGCGTGCGCTGATCGCCGAGAACCGGCAGATCGAGGCGGAACTGGAGGCAGAGGAGCTTGACCTGACGGCGCGGCGCGCGGCCCTGCCACAGGCCGACTTCCGCGCCTTGGCCGACGCCTTCAACGACCGCGTGGAAACCATCCGCAGCACCCAGGACGCCAAGGCCCGCGCCATCTCGCGCATGCTGGACGAGGATCGCAGCCGGTTCCTTGGCGCCGTGGTGCCCGTGCTGGCCGATATCATGGCCGAACGCGGGGCGGTGGCGATCCTCGACCAGCAGACCATCGTGCTCAGCTTTGACCGCATCGACATCACCGCCGAGGCGACCGCCCGCATCGACGCGCGCATTGGCACGGGTGACATCGACCCCGCGCCCGAAGATGTGCCCGCCGAGGATATGCCCGCCGACGAGGCGCCAGCCGAGGATGACCCCTTGCCGACACAGCCGACACCGTGACGGCGGGAACCGGGTGCCTTGCCCGCCGGGCGGTGTCTTGCTAGTCACGTTTGGCGGGGTATCGCCAGCGGGCCAGGCGCGCGGCACGACAACAGGGGGGCAGCGAGCATGCCAGAGGATCACACGGCCACGACCAGCGCGGACCTGTCGCTGATCCAGCGCATCATCCCGCACCGCTATCCTTTCTTGCTGGTGGACCGAGTGGTGGATGTGGTGGTCGATGTGTCCTGCGTGGGCATCAAGAACGTCACCAACAATGAGCCGCAGTTCCAGGGCCATTTCCCGGGCATGCCGATCCTGCCCGGCGTGATGATCATCGAGGCGATGGCCCAGACGGCGGGCGTTCTGGTGGGGCTGTCCATGGACCTTGTGGACAAGGGCGCCAACGTGTTCTTCATGGGGGTCGAGGCGGCCAAGTTCCGCCGCAAGGTGGTGCCGGGCGACGTGCTGGAATTGCATGTCAAGGCGCTGCGCGGCGGCGGCCGCGTGTGGAAGTTCGAGGGCCGCGCGATGGTCGCGGGCGAGCTTGCGGCTGAGGCGACCTATACGGCCATGTTCGACCTGCCCAAGCAATGATCGACGCGCACGCCCGCATCCATCCCATGGCAGTGGTCGAGCCGGGTGCCGTGATCGGCCCCGAGTGCGAGGTCGGCCCCTTTGCCGTCATCGGCCCCGAGGTGGTGCTGGCGCGCGGGGTGACGGTGAAATCCCATGCGGTCGTCACCGGCTGGACCCAGATCGGCGAGGGAAGCACCATCTTTCCGTTCGCCACCGTGGGCGAGGTGCCGCAGGATCTGAAATACAAGGGCGAACATACCCGCCTGATCGTGGGCGCGCGCTGCCGCATCCGCGAGGGGGCGACGCTGAACATCGGCACCGAGGGCGGCGGCGGGGTCACGCGGGTGGGTGACGACTGCCTCATCATGACCGGCGCGCATGTGGGCCACGACGCGCAGATCGGCGACCGGGTGATCCTGGTGAACAACGTGGCCATCGCGGGCCATTGCGTGCTTGGCGACGACGTGATCGTGGGCGGCCTTTCGGGCGTGCACCAGTGGGTGCGCATCGGGCGCGGGGCCATCATCGGCGCGGTGACCATGGTGGCCAATGACGTGATCCCCTATGGCCTGGTGCAAGCCCCGCGCGGAGAGTTGGACGGGCTGAACCTCGTGGGCCTGAAACGGCGCGGGGTGGAGCGTGCCGAGATCACGGCCCTGCGCGCGGCCTATCAGATGCTGGCGCAGGGCGAGGGCACGTTTCTGGACCGGGCGCGCAAGCTGTCGGGCGAAACCGACAGCGGGCATGTGCGCGAGATCACGGATTTCATTCTCTCCGCCTCCGACCGCAGTTTCCTGACGCCGAAATGACCGTAACACGCGCATGACAGGCCGCACCGCCATCATCGCAGGCCGTGGCGCACTTCCCGCGGCGGTGGCGGCGGCCTGCGAGGGGCCGCTCGTGGCGGCGATGGAGGGGTTCGCGCCCGAGGGTCTGGTGCCCGAGATCACCTTCCGCGTGGAGCGGCTGGTGCCCTTCATGCGTGCGCTCGAGGATGTGGGGGTGACGCGGCTGGTCTTTGCGGGGGCGGTGGCGCGGCCTCGGCTGGATCCGGCACTGTTCGACCCGGCCACCGCGCAGATGGTGCCGCGCCTGCTGGCGGCGATGCAGGCGGGCGATGACGCGACGCTGCGCGAAGTTCTGGCAATCTTTGAAGAGCACGGGTTTGCAACTGCCGGCGTGGCAGATGTGGCCCCCGGGCTGATCCCCGCTGCGGGTGTGCTGGCCGGCGAGGTGCGCGATGCCGACCGCGCCGATGCCGACCGCGCGGCCCGGATCGTCGCGGCCCTCGGTGCCGTGGATGTGGGGCAGGGGGCGGTGGTGGCGCGGGGCCTGTGCCTTGCGGTCGAGGCGCTGCCGGGCACGGATGCGATGCTGGCGGGCGTGGCCGCGATTGACCCGGCGCTGCGTCCGCAGGGGGGGCTGTTCTGGAAGGCTGCGAAGCCCGGGCAGGACCTGCGCATCGACCTGCCCACACTGGGCCCCGCCACGGTGGAGGGGGCCGCACGGGCGGGCCTTGGCGGCATCGCCTGGGCGGCGGGCGAGGTGATCTGCCTTGACCTGCCCGGCATGATCGCCACGGCCCGGGCGCGGGGCCTCTTCCTGTGGGCGCGCTGAGCCTGTTCCTGATCGCGGGCGAGCCGTCGGGCGACCGGCTGGGGGCGGCGCTGATGGCGGGACTGCGTGCGCTGGTGCCAAAGGTGACGTTTCAAGGCATCGGCGGCCCGTTGATGCAGGCGGAAGGCATGACCAGCCGCTTTCCGATGCAGGAGCTGTCGGTCATGGGCCTGGCCGAGATCCTGCCGAAATACGCCCATCTGACGCGCCGCATCCGCGAGACGGCCGCGGAGGTGGACGCCGCCGCCCCCGATGCGCTGATCACCATCGACAGCCCAGATTTCTGCCTGCGCGTGGCGGCCCTCGCGCGTGCCGCGCGGCCGGGGCTGCGCACCATCCACTACGTCGCGCCCTCGGTCTGGGCCTGGCGGCCGGGGCGGGCGGCCAGGATGGCGCGGGTGATCGACCATGTGCTGGCCCTCCTGCCGTTCGAGCCGCCCTACATGACCGCCGCGGGCATGACCTGCGATTTCGTGGGCCACCCGGTGGTGGCCGAGCGGCAGGCGACGCAGGCAGAGCGGCAGGCCCACGCCGGGCCCTCGCCGCTGATCCTGGCGCTGCCCGGCTCACGGCGGGGCGAGGTGGCGCGCATGGCGCCCGTGATCGGCACCACGCTGGCCCTGCTGAAGCCGCGCTTTCCCGACCTGCGGGTGGTCTTGCCCACCGTTGCGGGGGTGCGTGATCTGGTGGGCGAGGTGACGCAAGCCTGGCCGGTGCGCCCCCGCATCGTCGAGGATGCGGGGCTGAAGCGGGGGGCCTTTGCCGCCGCCGATGTGGCGCTGGCGGCCTCGGGCACGGTATCGCTGGAACTGGCGGCGGCGGGTTGCCCGATGGTGATCGCCTACGACATGCACCCGGTCACCATGTGGCTGATGCGGCGGATGGCGCGGGTGGACACGGTGACGTTGGTCAACCTCGTCAGCGAGACGCGCGCGGTGCCGGAATTCCTGGGGCGTGACTGCCGCGCGGCCCGCATCGCGCCTGCACTGGCGCGACTGCTGGACGATCCTGCGGCGCGCGCCGCCCAAACCGCCGCCATGGCGCTGACCATGGACCGGCTGGGCCGGGGGGGCGAGGCGCCCGGCATGCGGGCGGCGCGGTCGGTGCTGGCGGCCCTGGGGCGGGGCGGACTGCACTGACCGGGTGAGGGACCACCGGACGCCGCGACCCTCGCACGCCTCAGGCCGAAACCTGTTCGCGCAGGATAGCCGCCGTCATCGAGATCATTAGATAGATGCCCGCGAAGATCAGCATGGCCACCATCGTGTTCTCGAAGGCGCGGGGATAGGTCGCCTCGTCGGGGGGCACCGGGCTGACCGACAGCGACAGATAGCGCACCTGCCGGTTGGCCTCGACCCTGGCCGCTTCCATCGCCGACAGCGACTGCGCCAGCAGCATCTGGCGCGTCTGCACATCAGCCTGCGCCACCAGAAGCTCACCCTGAACCCTCGCCAGAGAGAACCCCGAGGCACTGTCCTGCGTCAGCTTGCTCCGCAGGGTGGCGATCTCCGCCTCCAGCGTGGCGATGCGGCGGATCAGCGGGTCCATCCGGCTGCTGTTGGGGTTGGCGTTCGACTGCATCTGCTGCAGCGACAGGCGGTCCTGCGTCAGCAAGGTTTCCAGCTGGCCGATCTGCGTCGTGATCAGTCCCGCCTCTGCCTCTGAGGACAGCACCTTGAACTGTTCTTGCAATTCAACCACGCGGCGCTGCGCCTCCAGCATCTTCGCCTCGGCATCCTCATAGCTTTCGCGCGCGCCCGCCATCTGGTCACCGCGCAGGCGCTGCGTCAGCTGGTCCACCTGCCCCTCGGCATAGCGGATCAGCGCGCGGGCGAATTCGGCCGAAGTTGCGGGGTCGGCGGCGACCACCTCCATCTTGACGATGCCTTCGGTCGGGTCGTAGGCAATCTGGATGTTGCGCTGATAGACCTTGTAGGTGGCCTCCAGCGTGGCATCGGGGGCGAGCCGCACCACCGGGTCAAGATGCGGCTGGCTGAAATGGGCGCGGAACCCATGGTCGGCGTCCAGCCGCTGCATCGCCTCGCGCGACTGCAGATAGCCCTGCACGGCAATGCTGTCCTGCTGGGTGGCGAAGGGAGAGCCCTGCAAGAGCCCGCCGAGCCCGCCTGCCGCGGCGGCCGGGTTGTTCGACTGCTGGATCACGAATTCCGACTTGGTGGCGTAGAGAGGCGTCGCCACGACATAGAAATACCAGCCGCAGATCAGCGTCGGCAGGAACACGAAAAAGAACAGCCGCGCCGTGAGCAGCGCGGATTTCTTGCGCCGCCTGCGCGCGATGTCCTGCTGGATCTTCAGGATATCCGCGGCATGGTTCGCCTCGACCCGCACCTCGGGCGAGGGCAGGCGCGGGGGCTTGATGGTCTGCGGCAGGCGCACGCCGTCGCCTTCGCCCGCGGTGGTCGCCAGCGCGCGGCCGGGTTCGGCCCGGTCCGCCCCCTCGCCTGGCGGTGTGCCGGCGTCGTTGCCGGGCAGCACGAGGTCGAGCACGTTGCCGCGCTGGAACGGGTCGATCCCCTTGCGGCGCAAGAGCCGCACCGCGTCGAAATCCGAGGTTGCGGCCAGCCCGTGCTTTTGCGCGATGCGGCGGGCAAGGCGCAGCTGCCGCCCGGTAAGCCCTTCACGGCGGATCGCTGCCAGATCTGCCTCATCCGCGACATCGGCGGGGGTGGCCAGGTTGGAGGGATTGGCGGCGGGCAGGGGCCGCGGCGGCACGGCTGCGCGACGGTCCAGCGGCAGAGGTTCGGGCGGGGCGGCGGTCGGATAGGGGGCATCGCCGAACCCGTCGTCACCGTCGCCGTCGAACAACGATGCGTCATCTTCCGGCGCAGCCACCGGGGCCGGGAATTCGGGGCGCCGCAGGCGGAACCGGCTAGCTTTGAGCTTCGTAGTCATAAAGACGCTTCGCTTCCTCGAGGGTGTCGAACATGTAGAGCTGGCCGTGGCGCAGCACCGCCGCCTGTCGGCAGAATTTCTCGATCGTCGAGGCCTGGTGCGACACCACGACCACGGTTGCGTCCTGCAACCGCTGGCGCAGGATTGTTCCTGCCTTGCGGTTGAAGTCCACGTCCGAGGTCGAGGGCATCCCCTCGTCGATCAGGTAGATATCAAATTCCAGCGCCAGCATCAGCGAGAAGGTGAAGCGCGCTTTCATTCCCTGGCTGTAAACGCCGATCGGCTGGTCGAAATATTCGCCGATCCCGGCCATCCAGCGGCAGAAGCTTTCCACATAATCAGGGTCGAGGCCATAAAGCCTTGCAATGTAGCGGGAATTCTCGGTGGCCGAGTGTTTCGCGATGATGCCGCCCATGAAGCCCAGAGGGAAAGACACGCGAGAGGTGCGAATGACCTTGCCCTCGTCGGGTTTCTCCAGCCCGGCCATCATGTTGATGATGGTGGTCTTGCCCGCGCCATTGGGCGCGAGGATGCCCAGCGAACGCCCCAGTTCCACCCGGAACGACGCACGGTCCAGGATCACCTTGCGCTGCTTGCCGGTCCAGAAGGACTTGCTGACATTCTCGAACGCGATCATCGCCTGTTCCCGGTGCCGTGGCATTCTGCGCCCACGGCCATTGCCCTGCCCGTTACACGCGTTCCCGGCTGGTTCCGGGATACCCCATACTGGTTAACACACTTTGCACTCACGCTTGTCAGCATATCCAGCGGCATTGCGGCACCAGTATGGCGCAAGGCCGGGAACCCGGCAATGTCCGCGTGGCATCACACCTGCGGCGGTGCCCCGCCCGGTCGCCCGGTTGCCCGCAGCAGACCCCACAGGACCGGCAGCACCAACAGCGACAGGCCCAGCCCTAGCCGCGCGGCTTCGCGCACCGCACCGCCGGGCAGCGCGGGGCCGAGCAGGAGGGCGGGGCCGGTGATCCCGACCCCCGCCAGCACCGCGATCACCAGCACGTCGCGCCGGGCGGGCCCAGGCGTCTGCATCTCGGTGCGCAACGCAGGGATGGCCAGCGTCACGAGCAGGATGCCCGCCGTCTTGCCCCCCCAGAGAGCCGCCACCGTGACCCAGGTTGCCGTCGCATAGGCGCCAAGGTCCAACCCGCCATGCGTCAGCCCGAACAGGCCCGTCATCACCGGCAACACCGGCAGCAGCGCCTGGGCCACCCTGTTCAGGGGATCGGTCAAAAACTCCTCGGCCGCGGCGAACAGGCCGAAGGACTGGCTGGCATGCGGCATCGCGGGCAAGAGGGGCAGGAACCCCAACGCGGGTGGCAGCCCCGACAGCGCCACCCCCAGCCAGCACAGTGCCGCGATCCCGGCCCAGGGCAACAGCATCATCGACCGAGCCCGCGCCCGCTCGGTCAGTGCATCGCGCTGCAGCGGCCTTGTGAGCACGACATACCCCAAACCCGCCGACACGACCGGCAGCACCAGCCACGCCGAGCGCAAGCCTGCGCCTCCGGGGGCCGCCAGCCCGCCCAGCACAAGGCCGATCACACTGCCCGCAATGGTCAGGAACAGCAGCACCTGCAGCGCCCGCGACCGAGGCCCCAGCAGGATGCGGCCAGAAAGAAAGGCCAGCACCACATCCCCCGACATCGGCACCACCCAGCCGGGTGCGCCTTGCGCCTCTTCCGCTGTCTCGGCGAGGCTCGCCAGCAGCGCCCAGACCGCAGCCCCCCCCGCCATGCCGCCAAGGGCAAGCGTCACCGGGACCGCTGCCTTCGCCCCCGCAAACGGGCCCTTTTCGCATCGCCAGGCCTCCCACCCCTCCTTGGCGAGCAGGAACATCACCACGGCCATCACGATCTCTTCCACCAATTGCACCGGCGTCACCGCGCGGGGGATCGTCTCGCGGCCCGGGATGATCGTCGGCGACAGGTCGAACAGCCGATACTCCACGAGGTCGTAGTAGCTGCCTGATGCGAGGTTCGCGGCCAGCGTGGCCAGCCCCGCGCCCGCCAGCAGGGTCCAGGCAGCGCGCGACAGATGGGAGGATACCGGGGTCACTGGTCAAACGGTCCGATCTGGGGGGGGCGATGGCGGGGGTTGTGGATGTGGTATCCGCCGGAGTGCGGCGCCGCAACCGGCGCACGAAGGGTGCCAGATGGCCTGTGTCCGGGCTGCATCGGCCTTGCGCGGGCGATTTCAGGGGTATCGGGGCTTGTCGCGGGCCGCGCGGGCCGCTACCTGCGCGCCAGAATGCAGTCGGAGGCGGGCGATGCAGGATCACGAACCGACGCCGCTGGACCGCGCCCATGCCGCGATGACCGCAGCGCCCGAGGATGACAGCGCACGCCTTCGCTATTTCGCGCGGCTTGCGGACGGCATGGTGTGGCTTTGGACCGAAGGCGAGGTCATGGGAACCCAGGTGCGCCCGCAGGTCTTTCCCACCGAGGATGGCCCGGTGGTGCTCGCCTTCGACAGCGAAGAGCGGCTGGGCCAGGCAGCAGGTGCGCCGGTGCCCTATGCCGCGATGCCGGGGCGGGTGGTGGCGCGGGCGCTGGCCGGGCAGGGCGTGGCGCTCGGGGTGAATCTCGGGGCCGAGGCGCCTTGTTTTCTGGTCCCGCCCGAGGCGCTGGACTGGCTGGCCGCCACCCTCGACCATGCGCCGCAGGATGCCGAGGCGCGCCCGCTGGCCTTTGCCGCCCCTGCCGACTTGCCTGATGTGCTGCTTCGGGCGCTGGAGGAAAAGCTGGCTCGGGCGAGCGGGCTGGCCCTGGCGGCTGTGATGGCCGGGGTGACTTACGAGGGCGGGCGCCGGGGTCACATGCTGGCGTTTCTGGATGCGGCTCCGGGGGCCGAGGCGGCGCTGGCGCGCGCGGTGTCCGAGGCGCTGACCTTCTCGGGGGTCGAGGCGGGGCAGCTTGACGTGACCTTCCTCAAGGCAGACGCGCCTGCTGCAGCCGCCATTCTGCGCGCGGGCCTGCGCATCGACCTGCCCGCCCCCCTGGATCAGCCCGCCGCCCGCGCGCCCGCGCCGCCCGGAACGCAGGGCCCACCACGACTGCGGTAACGGTCCGCGCATGGGGTATCATTATACCTATTTTTCAAGCCACTGATATCAAACAAACAATTAAGAACCTACCTGCTTGACCCCACATCCGCAATCATGGATACACCGCCATCCGAGATTGCCGGGGCGCGTCCCCGCCAGATGTCATGGGACCGACAATGAAAACCTTTACCGCAACGCCTGCGGATATCGACAAGAAGTGGATCCTGATCGACGCCGAGGGCGTCGTGCTGGGCCGCCTCGCCACCATCGTGGCCAATATCCTGCGCGGCAAGAACAAGCCGACCTTCACGCCGCACATAGACATGGGCGACAATGTGATCGTGATCAATGCCGACAAGATCCAGATGACCGGCAACAAGCGTGAGGACAAGCGCTACTACTGGCACACCGGCTATCCGGGCGGGATCAAGTTCCGCACCGCACGCCAGGTGCTGGAAGGCGCGCACCCCGAGCGTGTGGTGGTCAAGGCGGTCGAACGCATGATCACCCGCAACTCGTTGGGACGCCAGCAGATGACCAACCTGCGCGTCTATGCCGGGGCCGAGCATCCGCACGAGGCGCAGCAGCCGATCGTGCTGGACCTCAAGCCGCTGAATCCCAAGAACACCCGGAGCGCGTGATCATGGCCGACATCAAATCCCTGGACGATCTGAAATCGGCCGTCGAAGGCACCGCCGCCGCCGAGGCCCCCGTGGCCGTGGTGGCCGCCCCCCGCGTGGCGCAGCGCGACAGCCTGGGCCGCAGCTATGCGACCGGCAAGCGCAAGAACGCCGTGGCGCGCGTCTGGATCAAGCCGGGTTCGGGAAAGTTCCTGATCCGCAACCACAAGGGCGAGTTCATCGATTACTCGGCCTACTTCGCGCGTCCCGTGCTGCAGATGATCCTGCGCCAGCCGTTCACCGTGGCGGGTGTGGAGGGGCAGTTCGACGTGATGGCGACCGTGGCGGGTGGCGGGCTGTCGGGGCAGGCGGGGGCCGTGAAGCACGGCATCTCGAAGGCGCTGCAGCTTTATGAACCCAGCTTGCGTGGCGCGCTGAAGGCGGCGGGCTTCCTGACCCGCGACAGCCGCGTGGTGGAGCGCAAGAAATACGGCAAGGCCAAGGCCCGCAAGTCGTTCCAGTTCTCGAAGCGCTGATCCGGTCCAAAGACCGTTCGGAAAGGCCCGCCCTGCGAGGGGCGGGCCTTTCGCATGTCGGAGCGTCCCACGGTGGGACAAAGCGGTGACGATGCAAAATCAATGGGTTATGTCCCCGGGATTAACCTTTTGGCAACCCTTGCGCGCGGCACCGACCCAAACAAAAGGGGCCGGGAAAGCCCGGCCCCAGGTTAGGGAGAGGTTCGGCGGCGGCTCAGTCGCGCCAGAACGGCTTGGCCGTCTCATGGGCCACCGCCTCGGGTGGCAGGCCGATGTCGCGCAGCATGTGCGGGTCCAGACGGGCCAGGGCACGGCGGGTGGCGCGGCGCTCGCGCCATGCGACGACCAGCTGGACCACACGGGCCAGCGTAAGCGCCATCGGCGGCATCGGGCGCGACAGGGCGGCGGGGGTGGTGCGCAGGCCGGAGGTCATGATGTCCTTCTTTCGACGACAGATTTGTATTGATACAATAGGCGCTTTCGCCTATGCAAAAAAGAATACAATATCTCAACAAGAACACCAGAGGAACATTGTGGCCGATACAAACTGGGCGCAGGACCTGACACAATATCCGGGGCCGAAGTATCTGGCCCTCTCCCGCGCGCTGCGCGAGGCGATCCGGTCGGGGCGGCTGGTGCCGGGCGCGCAGCTGCCCACGGTGCGCGACCTCGCCTGGGATCTTAAGGTGACCCCCGGCACCGTCAGCCGCGCCTACCAGATCGCCACGCAAGAGGGCCTGTTGGCCGCGACCGTGGGGCGGGGCACCTTTGTCGCCTCGGCCGCCCCCCGGTTCGGCCCCACAACCGCGCTGGCCGTCGACCGCGATCCCGCGCGCATCGAGGGCAAGGCCGACCTGCGCTCTCCCCGCCTGCCGGATGTGGGGCAGGGCGAGGCCATTGCCGCGGCCTTTGCGGGGCTGGCGAACACCATGCGCGGCGATTGGCTCGACTATCCCTTCCAGCACGCGGAGGAGCCTCTGCGCGCGGCGGTGGTGGACTGGCTGGCCGACCGGCGGATGGGCGAGATCGCGGCCGACGACGTGGCGCTGTCGATGGGCGGGCAGAACGCCATCGGGATCGTGCTGGCCTGCGTGCTGCGGGGCGACCGGCCGCATGTGCTGACCGAGGATCTGGCCTATCCGGGCTTTCGCCATGCCGCGCGGGCGGCACGCGCCGAGGTGGTGGCCATCGACCTCGACGCGCATGGGATGCGCCCCGACGCGCTGGACGCGGCCTGCCGCCGCCACCCTGCGCAGGTCTTGTGCCTGACGCCCGCCGCCCAGAACCCGACCACGGTGCAGATGCCCGCCGCCCGCCGGGACGAGATTGTAGCGGTGGCCCGCGCGCATGACCTGCAGATCATCGAGGATGACTGCTATACCCCCGCGCAGGCGGTGCTGCCCGCGATCCGCGCGCTGGCGCCCGAGCGGACATGGGCGGTGGGAAGCCTGTCCAAGACATTCTCGGCGGCCTTGCGCTTTGGCTGGGTGGTCTGCCCGGCGGATATGGGCCGCGCGGCGCGGATGACGGCGCAGCATTCGTTCTTTGCGCTGGCGCGGCCGGTGTCGGATCTGTGCCTGTCACTCTTGACCTCGGGCGAGGCGGGGCGGTTGCGGGCGCAGGTCGGCGCGGTCTTTGCCGAACAGTTGGACGCGGTGGTGGAGGAACTGGGCGCGCATGACCTAGCCTGGCAGCCGGGTCTGCCCTTTGTCTGGCTGCGCCTGCCGCAAGGCTGGCGGGCCAGCACCTTCACCCGCATGGCCGAGGCGGAGGGGGTGTTGCTTCGATCCGCCGATGAATTCGCGCTGATTGGCGGCCGGGCGCCCCACGCCGTGCGCCTTGCGCTGAACGGGCAGGTGAGCCTTGCCGAGGTGCGCCGCGGCTGTGCGGTGCTGGCGCGGCTGCTGGCGGCACCGCCTGCGGAACTTTCCGTGTAAGGGCAGGGTGTTGCGCGGCAGACTCAACCCGTGCGCAATATTTCGCCGATGATTGACGGAACGCCGGGCGACGCGCATCGTTCCTGCATCGAGCGAAACAAAAAAAAGAGACCCGAAAATGGGATACCAGACAGGTTGGCACGCGCCCGGCGGCGGCGCGGATTTCCTCGGCTATCGGCACACGCGCAGCGGGCAGGTCGAGGTGGTCTATGACGACGGCGTGAGCCGCCGCATGGTCTGGGCCGTGGGCAATGGCGGCCCGGTGGACGAGGAGCGCCTGGCCGATGCGCTGTCAGAGGCTGTGGGCGCGCTGCGGGTCGTTCCGGCGCTGATGGCAGAGCTGAAAAAGCGCGCGATCCCGGTGGAGCGGATCACCGGCTGATGCCGGAGGTTGCGCGCAAGGGCATTTCGCGGGCATCCGCCCGGTCTTGCGGCATGGCCTTCCCCATCTTGCGGGCCGGGGGAGCGGTCGGGGCTTTCCCTGTCTGCGAGGATGTGCCAGAAATTTGGCCGATAGCGCGGGAAACGCGGTCTGACCGGCGGGTGACGGATGGCAGAGGCAACAGGATGGGCGCGGTTCCGGCGCTCTGAGGCGGCAAGCGGACTGGCGATGGTCAGCCCGACCGCAATCTACGCGATACTGCTGCTGGGCGCGCCCCTGGGCACGGTGATCCTGTATTCTTTTCTGACGGATGGCTATCTGGAGATCATCCGCGAATTTACGTTTGCCAACTATGTCGAGGCCTGGACGAACGAGCTTTACCGGCAGGTGATGCTGCGGTCCTTGTTCGTGTCGATGACGGTGACGGCGGTGACGGTGTGCCTGGCCTATCCCATCGCCTATTTCGTCAGCTTCCACGTCAGCCCGTCGAAGAAATCGCTGTGGCTGTTCCTGATCACCATCCCGTTCTGGACGAGCTACCTGATCCGGGTGTTCCTGTGGAAGGTGATCCTGGGCTACAATGGGGTGGTGAATTCGGGTCTCCTGGGCATCGGGATCATCGACGAGCCGCTGACCTTCATCCTTTACAACGTCAATTCGGTGGTGATCACGCTGGCCCATGCCTATGCGCCCTTTGCCATCCTGCCGATCTTTGTGGCGCTGGAAAAGATCGAGCGGCCGCTGTTGGAGGCGGGGCAGGATCTGGGGGAAAGCGGGTTCATGACTTTCCTGCGGGTGACGCTGCCGTTGTCGATGCCGGGCGTGGTGGCATCCGTGCTGATCGTGTTCATCCCGACCATCGGCGATTATGTGACGCCGCAGCTGGTGGGGGGGCCCGAGGGGCGGATGGTGGCCAACCTCATTCACCTGCAATACCTGCGGCTGGACAATTATCCGATGGGCTCGGCGCTGGCGGTGTCGGCGATGGGAATTGTCACGGTGATTTCGCTGATCTTCCTGTTCCTGAACCGGAAATACCTGGGGGTCAGGCGATGAGGGGGGCGGGCTGGTTCAAGGTCTATGCGGTGGGGTATCTGGTCTTTCTGTATGCGCCGATCATCCTCTTGCCGATGTTCGCCTTCAACAACGGCACGATCATCGCCTTTCCGCTGTCGGGGTTCACGACCAAGTGGTTCGAGCAGATGGCGGGCGTGCCTGCGCTGCGGATCGCGCTGAAGAACTCGCTGATCATCGCGGTGTCCACGGCGATCATCGCCACCTCGCTGGGGGTGTTCGCGGCGCGGGCCTCGACGCGGTTTTCGTTTCCGTTGAAAGGCGGGATCATGGGGCTGATCATGCTGCCCCTCGTGCTGCCCGAGATCATCGTGGCGGTGTCCTTGCTGGTGGTGCTATTGGGCCTCGGGATCAACCTGTCGATCTGGACGGTGATCCTGGGGCATGTGCTGATCTGCACGCCGTTCTGCATCGCGATCCTGTCTTCGGCGTTCGGTGCGCTGGACAGGTCGCTGGAGGAGGCGGCCTATGACCTGGGCGAGACGCCGGCCTCGACCTTCCGGCTGATCATCCTGCCGCTGGTGATGCCAGGCATCATCTCGTCGCTCCTGATCTCGTTCACCATCAGCCTGGACGAGTTCATCATCGCCTTCTTCCTTGCGGGCACGCAGGCCACGCTGCCCGTCTATATCTTCAGCCAGTTCCGGTTTCCGCAGTCGGTGCCGGTGATCATGGCGCTTGGGACGGTGCTGGTCTTGCTGTCGATCACCCTGCTGGCCATCGCCGAATATTTCCGCCGCCGCGGCATCGCGCGGTCGGGTGCCAAGGATACCGGAGGCTTCCTGTGACCGACAAACCCACGATGATCGCGTTTCAGGACGTGCACAAATACTATGGCGACTATCACGCCCTGCGCGGCATCACGGCGACAATCCGGGCGGGGGAATTCTTTTCGCTGCTGGGACCTTCGGGCTGCGGCAAGACCACCCTTCTGCGCACCATCGCGGGGTTCGAGGACATCAGCTCGGGCGTGGTTATGATCGACGGCAAGGACATGGAGGGCGTGCCCGCCAACGTGCGGCCGACCAACATGGTGTTCCAGTCCTACGCCATCTTTCCGCACCTGACGGTGGAGGAGAACGTGGGATTTGGCCTGCGCCGCGATCCGCGGCCGAAAGAGGAAAAGGCCCGCGCCGTGGCCGAGGCGCTGGACATGGTGGGCCTCAAGGGGTTCGGCAAGCGCGCGGCCCATGCCCTGTCGGGCGGGCAGCGGCAGCGCGTGGCGCTGGCGCGTGCGCTGATCCTGAAGCCCAAGGTGCTGCTGCTGGATGAGCCGCTGAGCGCCCTGGACAAGAAGATGCGCGAGTTGATGCAACTGGAGCTGATCAAGCTGCAACGGCAGGTCGGCATCACCTTCATCCTCGTCACCCATGACCAGGAAGAGGCGCTGGTCATGTCCGACCGGATCGCGGTGATGTTCGAGGGCGAGATCGCGCAGCTGGCGGACCCCGAGACGCTCTATCGCCGCCCCAACAGCCGCAAGGTTGCCGATTTCATCGGCACCATGAATTTCCTGCCCGCGCAGGTTCTGTCCGAGTCGCAGGGCCGGGTGGAGGCCGAGGTGCAGGGCCTGGGCCGCGTGACGCTGGAGGCCGACCAGTGCATGACCTCGGGCGCCACGGGAGAGACGACCATCGGGTTCCGCCCCGAGACGCTGACCATCCTCTTTGACGGCCAGCAGGGCACCGACCGCGAAAGCTGGGCCACGGTGGACGAGGTGGTCTATTACGGTGACATGACCTATTACGACGTGAAGCTGGACGGCACCGATCAGGCCACGCGCATCTCGATGCGCAACGTGTTCGGCCGCCCGGTGCTGGACATCGGCACCCGGGCGCGGGTGGCCTGGGCGCCCGGCGCGCTGGTCCTGTTCCGCTAGGCCAGGCGGAGGCGGCGGAGCCTCCGGCGGGGATATTTTTGCCAAGATGAAAGGGCGGGCTGTGGGGGAGGCTGTGCACAGGCCGCTGGCGGCTGCGCTGTGGATGACGGGGTCCATCGCGTCATTCTCGGTGATGGCGGTGGCGGGGCGGGCGGTGTCGGGCGTGCATGACACGTTCGAGATCATGACCTGGCGGTCGCTGCTCGGGTTCTTCGTTGTGGTGGGGGTGGCGTTCAGCCTCGGGCGGCTGCACGAGTTGCGGCGCGACCGGCTGGCAAGCCACCTGTTGCGCAACCTCTTTCACTTCACCGGGCAGAACCTGTGGTTCTGGGCGCTGACGATGATCCCGCTGGCGCAGGTCTTCGCGCTGGAGTTCACCTCGCCGGTCTGGGTGATCCTGCTGGCGGCGGTGTTTCTGGGCGAGCGGCTGACACTGGCCAAGATGGCGGCGGCCGCCCTCGGCTTCGTGGGGATATGGGTGGTGGCGCAACCGGATTTCGCAGCGCTTGAGCCGGGGGTTCTGGCGGCGGCGGCATCGGCGGTGTGTTTCGCCGCGACGGCGATCCTGACCAAGGCGCTGACGAAGGGCGAGAGCATCATCTCGATCCTGTTCTGGCTGACGCTGATGCAGCTGGGCCTGGGGTTGGCGGCGGCCGGGTGGGATGGCGACATCGCCCTGCCGACGCGCGCGACGCTGCCATGGCTGGCGCTGATCGGGCTGTGCGGGCTGGCCGCCCATTACTGCCTGACGACCGCACTGGCGCTGGCGCCGGCCAGCGTGGTGGTGCCGGTGGATTTCGCCCGCCTGCCGGTGATCGCGGGGGTGGGCTGGGTCGTCTATGGCGAAGCGGTGGGGCTGAATGTCTGGGTGGGGGCGGCGATGATCTTTGCCGCTATCCTCTTGAACCTGCGCGCCACGCGATCGGCGCAGGCGCAACAAAAGAACCGTCACGATTCCGTGACGCCGCGTCAGTAATTGACCGGTGGCATCGGCCTGCATAACGCTCGGCGCGGGATGAGGACAGTTTGCCGCAGGCGGCAGGCACGAGGGGAGCGAGAGCATGAAACATCTGGTAATGGCCACGGGCGTTCTGGCGCTGACGGCGGGGGCGGCGTCTGCGGGCGGGATCGACCGGTCGGGGCAGGGCGTGGGGAACCTGTTCGAGGCGGGGCGGCAGCTGGAGCTGTCATTCGGGCGGGTCAGCCCGAGCGTGTCGGGCAATGACGTGGCGGCGTTCGGCGGCGGGCCGTCGGGCGACGTTGCCCCTGGCTACAACCAGCTCGGGCTGAGCTACAAGGCGGACATCAACAAGCAGCTGTCCTACGCGCTGATCATCGACCAGCCGTTCGGTGCCAACGTGATCTATGGCGCGGGCTCGGTCGCGCTCGGCGGGACGCGGGCTGTGGCAGAGGCGACCGCGCTGACCGTTCTGATGCGCTACAAGCTGGATAACGGGTTCTCGGTACATGGTGGGGTGAGGGCGCAGCGGGCGAAGGCCGCGATCGACCTGCGCGGCGCGGCCTACGGGCCGCTTGGCGCCTATTCGGTGCGCATGGCCAACGATACCGCTGCGGGATATGTTGTTGGCGTGGCCTACGAAAAGCCCGAGATCGCCCTGCGCGTGGCGCTGACCTACAACTCGGCGATCGAGCATAATTTCGACACGGTGGAGACCGGGTTGCCGGGGCCGCTGGCGGCGTTGAACGGCGTCCCGAGCCGGACGAAGGTCAAGACGCCGCAGACCGTCAACCTGGATTTCCAGACGGGCGTGGCCCCCGGCACGCTGGTCTTCGGCCAGATCCGCTGGGCGGACTGGTCAAGCTTCAAGCTTGAGCCGGTTGGCTTTGATACTGCGACAGGCTTCACGGGCGGGCTGATCGACCTCGACGACACGTTCACCTACACGCTCGGCGTGGGCCGGCGGTTCAACGAGAACTGGGCAGGTTCCTTCTCGATGCAATACGAGAAGAAAGGCGATCCTCTCGTGTCACCGCTGGCGCCGACCAACGGGCGGATCGGTGCGACGCTTGCTGCTGTCTATACCAAGGACAACATGAAGATCACCACGGGCATCAACTATACCAAGGTGGGCAACGCCCAGCCGGAGACGGGCACGCCCGACGTGGCGCGTGCGAACTTCACGGGCAACAAGTCGGTGGGTATCGGGGTGCGGGTGGCCTTCACGTTCTGATCCCCTCTTGAGGGCTGCATCGGGCCCCGCCAGCGATGGCGGGGCTTTTGCATGCGCGCGGGTCGGGGTAACAGGGAAGGGGCAGCGTGGGGGCGGCGATGATCTATCCGGCGGCGGGGGCATGGCGGGCGGCGGTGCAGAAGCGGGTGCTGCTGTTCGGGATGTCGGGTCTGGGCAAGACGCATCTGGCCGGGATGTTGCGGGCCTCGGGCGGGTGGTTCCACTACAGCGTCGATTACCGGATCGGCACGCGCTACATGGGCGAGTTGATCGCGGACAATTTCAAGCGCGAGGCGATGAAGGTGCCGCTCTTGCGGGAGCTTTTGATGACCGACAGCGTCTATATCGCGTCGAACATCACCTTCGACAATCTGGCGCCGCTGTCCACCTATCTGGGCAAGCCTGGCGATCCGGGGCGGGGCGGCCTGCCCTTTGACGACTACATGCAGCGGCAGGCGCAGCACCGCGAGGCCGAGGTGGCGTCGCTCCTGGATACGCCGCGGTTCATCGAGCGGGCGGAGGCGATCTATGGCTACCGCAATTTCGTCTGCGACTCGGGTGGGTCGATCTGCGAGGTGGTGAACCCCGATGACCCCGACGATCCGGTGATGCGGGTGCTGGCCGAGCATATGCTGATGGTCTGGATCGAGGGGGGGGAGGCGCATGCCGCCGACCTCGTGGCGCGGTTCGACCGTGCGCCAAAGCCGATGTATTACCAGCCCGCCTTTCTTCATGCGGCATGGGAAGAATACCGTGCAACCCGTTCCGTGACCGAAGAAACCTGCGATCCAGACGACTTTGTGCGCTGGACCTATGCCCGCGCCTTGGCGCACCGCCAGCCGCGATATGCGGCGATGGCGCGCTGGGGCGTGACCGTGCAGGCCGATGAGGTGGCGGGGGTGCGCGACGCGGCGGGGTTTGACGATCTGATCGGATTGGCGCTCGACCGCGCTGGCGACATGAAGCGGGTGCGGTCGTCAGCAGGTGCACCCTGAAAGCTCCCACCGGAGCGAACCGAACTGGTAATCTGAACCGCGCCGGGTTTGCCGGAGGCTCCAACTTTTGAGTAGGATGGAGCATCATGAACAAGACAACGAACAAGTTTTCCCCCGAAGTGCGCGAACGTGCCGTGCGGTTGGTTCTGGACAATCAGGGTCAACATGGATCGCGGTGGCAGGCGGTCATGTCGATCGCGGCGAAGATCGGCTGCGCGCCACAAACGCTGAACGATTGGGCCAAGAAGGCCGAGGTTGACTGCGGCCGACGCGAGGGTATCCCGACCGAGATGGCCGAGCGGATGAAGGCGCTGGAACGCGAGAACCGCCAGCTGCGCCGGGGTGAGGAGGATCTGAAAACGGTCCGGCGGACGGTTTTCCCGACAAACGAGATCCTTCGCAAGGCTGAGCCAGTGAAGGCGCCATTTGTTCAAACCCACAGGCGAACGCGTATTTTGCGATGGCGGAACTCGACCGCCGACACAGGACATGATCGCCTTCATCGGCGATCACAGGGACAAACCTGGGGTCGAGCCGATCTGCGAGGTTTTGCCGATCGCCCCTGCAACGTCCCATGATCATCTGGCGAAGCTTGAGCTGCTGCCGGTTTCGTGGACGGCAGCTCAGCTTGCCGATCCGGCGCGGCAGTCAGACCGTGCCCGGCGGGATGCGGAGCTTCGCCCCCAGATCCAGCGCGTTTTCGACGCCAACTTGCAGGTCTACGGCGTGCGCAAGGTCTGGCGGCCGTTGCGGCGGGAGGGCTTTGACGTGGCCCGCTGCACGGTCGCCGGGTTGATGAAGAGATTGGGGATCAAGGGCATTCGCCATTGGGCTCGAACCAATGGCGCCTCAATTGCTCAGTCCGCGGCAAGCCGCACAAGACGACGATCCCGCACAAGAAGCTGCCGTGCCCCCTGCACAAGGGGAACCGCCAGTTCCGGGTGCCAGCGCCGAACATGCCGTGGGGCGGGCCATTGTCCGCCATTGGTCCGAGGACCATGGCGAGCGATTTCACCTATGTCGCCACTTGGAAAGGCTTCGTCTATGTCGCTTTCGTCATCGACGGCTATGCCCGGCGCATCCTCGGCTGGCGCGTGAGCACCACTCCTCATGCCGGCTTCGTTCCGGATGCCCTCGGACAGGCCGTCCACGAACGCCGCCCGGTCAAGGCCATGGGGCTGGTGCATCATTCGGACCGTGGATCGCAGTATCTGTCGATCAAATACACCGAACGGCTGGCCGAGGCAGGCATCGAGCCCTCGGTCGGCAGCGTCGGCGACAGTTGCGGGACCGCCTTGGCCGAGACAATCAACGGCCTGTTTAAGGCCGAAGCCATCCACCGTCGCGGCCCGTGGCGCAGCTCCCAAGCCGTCGAATACGCGACCCTCGAACGGGTCGACTGGTTCAACAACCGCCGCCTGCTCGAGCCAATCAGCAACATCCCGCCCGCCGAAGCCGAAGCAAACTTCTACGCCGCTCTGGAAACTGAAGCCATGGCCGCGTCACTGACGTCAATCAACCTCCGGCAAACCCGGCGCGGCTCAGATGGGCGCCATCTGGGGCAATTGCCGCGGTGCGGTTCCCGTGGTCACCCAACCCGCCCCGGATTGCGCCAGAATTTGCTTCGCTACCTCCCAGCGATGACCGGTATCCTTGGAGTTTCGCATCTGGTCATGCGCATCGAACATCTTGTTTCTGTGCATGACGCGCCCCTTCATCCCGTTGGCGGTTAGTCGGCAGATGCATTGAGACAACGCATGCGCCGCACGGACCCGGTGTTTGCGGCATCGCCGGGCCAGATGCGCTGCATCAGGTTGCAGGCATGACCGTGACAGACATTGCCTTGCGGTGCCCGTCAGAAGGACGTACCACGCAGGCCGGATTTGGTCAGGATCTCAGGATCAGAATGCCCATCAAGCTGCCCGAAACCCTGCCCGCCTATGACGTCCTCAAACGCGAGGGCGTGATGGTCATGTCGCCCGAGCGGGCGGCACGGCAGGACATCCGGCCGCTGCGCATCGCGCTGCTGAACCTGATGCCGAAGAAGATCCAGACCGAGACGCAGTTTGCCCGTCTGATCGGCGCCACGCCCCTGCAGATCGACCTGCACCTGATCCGCATGTCCGAACACCAGACCCGCAACACCGCCTCGGAGCACATGGAAACCTTCTACCGCCCTTTCCAGGACGTGAAGGACGAGAAATTCGACGGCCTCATCATCACCGGCGCCCCCATCGAGCATCTGCCCTTCGAGGCGGTGACCTATTGGGACGAGCTGTGCGAGGTGATGGACTGGACGCAGAGCCATGTGCATTCCACGTTCGGGGTCTGCTGGGGCGGGATGGCGATGCTGCGCCACTTTCACGGGGTTGAGAAGCACATGCTGCCCGCCAAGGCGTTCGGCTGTTTCCGCCACCGCACGCTGGCCCATGCCTCGCCCTTGCTGCGCGGGTTCTCGGATGATTTCATCATCCCGGTCAGCCGCTGGACCGAAATCCGGCAGGCCGAGGTGGATGCCCGCCCCGGCCTGACCACCCTGCTGGGGTCCGCTGAGGTGGGTCCCTGCCTGATCGAGGATGCGGGGCACCGTGCCGTCTATATCTTCAACCATTTCGAATATGACAGCGACACGCTGAAACAGGAATATGACCGCGACGTGGCGGCAGGCACCCCGATCAACGTGCCCGCGAACTATTATCCCGATGACGATCCCGCGAGACAGCCCCTGAACCGGTGGAGAAGTCACGCGCATCTGCTATATGGCAACTGGATCAACGAGATATATCAGTCAACGCCCTATGATGTCAGTAAAATTGGCGATTAGCCTCGTTGCCGGGGCCATTATCCTCGGAGGGTGTGCGGCGGCGGTTGACGGCCGCGCCACGGCGCGAGAGGCGGCATCCGAGGCTGCCTGGCCGCCCACGGGGCGCATCCTGACCGTGGACGGCAAGCGCGTGCATGCGCATGTCGAGGGGTCGGGGCCGGATCTCGTGCTGATCCATGGCGCCTCGGGAAACACGCGCGATTTCACCTTTGCGCTATCGAAGCGGCTGGCGCGCGAGTTTCGCGTGATCGCCTTTGACCGGCCGGGCCTCGGCTATTCAGACGATCTGGACAAGGACGGACAATCGCCCCTTGCACAGGCAGACCACCTGCGCGCGGCGGCGCGGCAACTCGGCGTGCGGCGGCCCATCGTGCTGGGCCACAGCTATGGCGGCGCGGTGGCCATGGCCTGGGCGCTGCGCGACCCCGAGACGCGGGGCGTGGTGTCGGTGTCGGGCGCGACGATGCCCTGGCCCGGCGGACTCGGCGCATGGTATTCGCTGACCGGATCGGCAGTGGGGGGGGCGACGGTGGTGCCGCTGATCTCGGCCTATGCGTCGCTCGACCGGGCCGAAGGGCTGGTGGCGCGCATATTTGCGCCGGCTGCGGTGCCTGAGGGCTATGTGGATTATGTGGGACCGGGTCTTTCCCTGCGCCGCGACAGCCTGCGCAACAACTCGCGCCAGGTCGGCAATCTCAAGCCCTACCTTGAGGCGATGGCGCCTGAATATCCCAAGCTGACGCTGCCGGTCGAGATCATCCACGGCACCGCCGACAGCATCGTGCCGCATCTCGTCCACGCCGTGCCCCTGTCCGAGCGGCTGCCCAATGCGCGCCTGACGCTGATCGAGGGGGCGGGCCACATGCCGCACCACAGCCACCCCGACGCGGTGATCGAGGCCGTGCGCCGCCTCGCGCGGCGCTGATTGCGCGCGGGGTCACAGCCCGCCATACTGCCCCGAAACCCGGGGGACATCATGACCTTGCCTTTCGATGGCGCCATCAGTGCGTATTTCCAGGACGGCGCGCCCCCCGCGGTGCGCAAGGCCATCGAAAAGGCCGACAAGGACGATGTCCTGTCAGACCATTACCCCTACCGCGAACGGATGAAGCGCAAGGATTTCGACCATGCGATGGCAGGGCTGCAGCTGCAGTTGGCGCGGATGCAGGCCGATGTGCAGGCCACGGGCAAGCGTGTGGTAGTGCTGTTCGAGGGGCGCGATGCGGCGGGCAAGGGCGGGGCCATCTCGTGGGTCACGATGAACATGAACCCCCGCGTGGCGCAGATCGTGGCGCTTGCCAAACCTTCCGACCGCGAGGCGGCGCAGTGGTATTTCCAGCGCTACGTGAGCCGGTTGCCTGCAAAGGGTGAGATCGTGCTGTTTGACCGGTCCTGGTATAACCGTGGCGTCGTCGAGCATGTCTTTGGCTTCTGCACGCCCGAACAGCGCGAGGCGTTCTTTCGCCAGGTGCCGGATTTCGAGCGGATGCTGGTGGATGAGGGGATCACGCTGCTCAAGGTCTGGCTGAACGTGGGGCGCGCGGAACAGCTGCGCCGGTTCCTCGACCGCGAGCGCGACCCGCTCAAGCAGTGGAAACTGTCGTCGATCGACGTGGCGGGCCTGCCGAAATGGGCGGAGTATTCGGCGGCCATATCAGAGACCTTCGCGCGCACCCATTCGCGCCACGCGCCCTGGACGGTGGTGCGTGCCGACGACAAGCTGCGCGCCCGCATCGCGGTGATCCAGACGGTGCTGCGCGCGGTCGATTTCGCGGGGCGCGAGGATGACGTGATCGGCCTGCCCGATCCGCTGGTGCTGGGGGGCCCGGAGCTCTGGACGCCCGACGAGAATGGCTGAAGGCAAGCGCGGCTATCACCACGGCAACCTGCGCCAGGCGCTGGTCGAGGCCGCGCTGAGCCTGATCGAGGCGAAAGGGCCGCAAGGCTTTACCCTGTCCGAGGCGGCCAAGGCCGCCGATGTGACCCCCGCCGCCGTCTATCGCCACTTTGCCGGGCGCGAGGACCTGATCGCGGAAGGCGCGCGCCAGGGCTATGAGATCTTCGCGGCGCTGATGGAATACGCCTATGACGAGGGCCGCCCTTCGGCCCTCGCGGCCTTCGAGGCGACGGGGCGCGCCTACCTCGCCTTCGCGCGCAAGTACCCCGGCCATTATCAGGCGATGTTCGAAAGCGGCCTGTCGGAACAGGACCACCCTGACCTCTTGCCCGCCGCCACCCGCGCCCGCGCCGTGCTGGAACAGGCGGCAGAGCGGCTGTCCGAACACCTGCCCGCGGCCAGGCGCCCCCCCGCCACGATGTTCTCGGCCCATGTCTGGGCGCTGTCGCATGGGGTGGTCGAGCTCTTTGCCCGCGGTCGCCCCGGCGCGCGCTCGCCCTATGCGCCCGAGGACCTGCTGGAGGCAGGGATCGGCATCTACCTGCGGGGCTTGGGCCTTTTGCCCCCGGACGGGTAGGGGGGCGTTGCCCCCCGGCCTGCGGCCTCCCCCCAGGGTATTTCAGCAAAGAAGAGAACGGGTCCGCCCTGTTCTCTTTTTTGCTGAAATACCCCGGGGGTGCGGGGGCTGGCCCCCGCTCTGACCTCAGCCGCGGGCGCGACGCCCGCCGCGACGGCCCGAGGTGGCCTGGGTGGCGGCGGCGGAGGCTTCGGCGAAGGTCATGCCGCCTTCCACCGCCTCCAGCACGCGGGCAAAGCGGATCCATTCGCCGCCGTTCGGGTCATGGTTCATCAGGAAGTTGGCGGCGCGGATCGCCTCCATCTCCACCTGGCGGACGGGATTCATGATGGCGGAGGTCATGCCGGCACCGATGGCCATGGGCAGGAAAGCCGCGTTGATGCCGTGGCGGTGGGGCAGGCCGAAGCTGACGTTGGAGGCGCCGCAGGTGGTGTTTACGCCCAACTCGTCGCGCAGGCGGCGCACGAGGGCAAACACCTGCTGGCCGGCCGAGGCCATGGCGCCCACGGGCATCACCAGGGGATCGACCACGATGTCATGCGCGGGGATGCCGAAATCCGCTGCGCGCTCGACGATCTTTTTCGCCACCGCGAAACGCACGTCGGGGTCGGGCGAAATGCCGGTGTCATCGTTCGAGATGGCCACCACGGGCACGTTGTATTTCTTGACCAGGGGCAGCACGCGCTCCAGCCGGTCCTCTTCGCCCGTCACCGAGTTCAGGAGGGGGCGGCCCCGGGCGGCCATCAGGCCCGCCTCCAGCGCATCCGGCACCGAGCTGTCGATGCAGAGCGGCACATCGACGATGTCCTGGATGCGCAGGATGAGGTCGCGCATCAGGGGGGGTTCGACGAAGTTGTTGTCGGCGTAGCGGGGGTCTTCGGCCATCTTGTTGGTGAAGACCGCGCCCGAGTTCACGTCGAGCACCATGGCCCCGCAGGCCACCTGTTCCAGCGCATCGCGTTCGACAGTGGTGAAATCGCCCGCCTCCAGCTCTGCCGCCAGCTTCTTGCGCCCCGTGGGGTTGATGCGTTCGCCGATCACGCAAAAGGGTTCGTCAAAGCCGATGATGACGGTCTTGGTGTTGGACTCGATGATCGTGCGGGTCATGGGTCAGCCTTTCGCGGGTGTGCCAGAGGAGCCGCCGTTGGCGATGGCCCAGTCGGCATTGGTGCGGATCCCGCCGAGCGGGAAGAAATGGACGGCCTCGATGCCAAAGCCGGGGTGGGCGGCCTTGTGCGCGGCCAGTGCGGTCAGAACCTCGGTGGGCTCGTAGGGCAGGAGCAGCTTTGTCACATCCATGGCGCGGCGTTGCAAGACGCGCAAGCTGGGGCCGACCCCGCAGGCGATGGCGAACTTGATGAGTGTTTGCAGTTTCGCGGGCCCGGCGATGCCGATGTGGATGGGCAGGCGGATGCCCTCGGCGGCCAGCCGTTCGGCCCAGGCGATAACCGGTGCGGTCTCGAAGGCGAATTGCGTGGTGATGGCCATCGCCGCGTCGGTGCGCTCGGCAAAGGCCTGCTTCCAGCGCAGCGCCTGCATCACCATGCGGTCTCCGCCGTCTGGGTCGATGTCGCGGTTGCCTTCGGGGTGGCCTGCGACATGGAGGCGGGTGAAGCCGTCGAAAAGGCCGGTCTCGATCAATTGCATGGAGCTGTCGTAGTCGCCCGCGGGGGTGTTCACCCCGCCGCCGAGGAGGAGCGCCTGTGTCACGTCCGCCTCGCCACGGTAGCGTGCGATCCAGTCGGCGAGGGTGGCGCGGTCGGGGATCAGGCGGGCGGGGAAATGCGGCATGGGGTCGTAGCCTTCGGCGCGCAGGCGGGCGGCGGTGGCAACCATCTCGGCGATCGGCGTGCCCTCGATATGGGCGATATAGACGCGGGTGCCGGGCGGCAGGAGGGGGCGGAAATCCTCGACCTTTTCGGCGGTGCGCGGCATCACCTCGATGGAATAGCCCTTGAGGAACGCCTCCAGCGCACCGGTGGCTGCGGGGGAGGGCGTGTCGCGGCGCAGGCTGAAGAGGGCCATGGTGGTCTCCCAGAGGGTGGGGGGCACGGGCGTCAGGCCCGGCCGTGATTGTCGATCAGGGTCTTGAGCCGCGCCGTGTCGTATTCCGCCTCGATCCGCGCGGCCTCGGATGCCGCCACGGCCGCTGCCTCACCTTCGACAGGGTAGGGGTCGGCGCGGCGCCATTCGGCGAGGTAGCTGTCGGTGTCGCGCGCGCCGGCCTTCATCGCGGCGCGGTCGATGGCCTGCTCGAACCGCTCGGGAAGCTGGATCTTGGCCGCACCGCGCCCCTTGCCCACGATCACCTGGGCCGGAATGTCACGCCAGAAAACCACTGTCACCTCGGGCACGTCTGATTCCCCTATTTGTCTGGACTACCTTCTAGGCGCGGGCCTGCGACATCACAGGTCGGATTTCGACCCGTCGCATGCCGCCCGCGACGGTGCGTGTTGTAGCCTGCCCTGGCGGCAAAGGCGACACATCGGGGGCGTCGGATTCTTCATCATCATCATGAAGCTTGGCAGGGTGCCGGGGATGACCGCTTGCGCAAGGTGTCGGGTGTCGCTACCCTGCCATCAACAACCTATGGAGGGCGAAGATGACGCCCGAGCGTCCCCGGGAGGCGGACGCGATCCCGAAGGTGCTGCCCGAGGTTCCGGGCAGCCTGTCGGTCGAGCCGTCGGCCTCTCATATCGCCTCGGCGGGCAGGCTCTATGCCGCGCTCGACCTCGGCACGAACAGTTGCCGCATGCTGATCGCCCGCCCGCGCGGGTCGCAGTTTCATGTGGTGGACAGCTTTTCCAAGACGGTGCAGCTGGGGCAGGGGCTGGAGGCTTCGGGGCGTTTGTCGCGCGGGTCCATGGCGCGCACGGTCGCGGCGCTGCGCATCTGCGAGAAGAAGATCGAAAAACACGGTGTGACGCGGATGCGACTGGTGGCGACCGAGGCCTGCCGCCGCGCCCGCAACGCACGCGAGTTCATCAAGGCGGTGCGGCGCGAGACGGGGCTGCCGCTGGAAATCATCCAGCCGGAGGAAGAGGCGCGGCTGGCGGTGATCTCCTGCGCGCCCTTGGTGTCCAAGCGCACCGAGCAGCTTTTGGTCGTGGATATCGGCGGGGGATCGACCGAGCTTGTGTGGATCGACCTCGCGCGGGTGACGCCGGCGGATCGCCCCAAGGCGATCATGCGGCTGCGTGCGGGACTGAGTCGCGACGATGTGGCGGGCCAGGCGCGGGTGGTGGACTGGATTTCGGTGCCGCTTGGGGTGGCGACGCTCAAGGACCAGTTCGCGGATGTCGAGGATGATGGTGCAAGGTTCGCGCTGATGTCCTGGTTCTTTGAGGAGAACCTCGCCAATTTCTCGCCCTACAACGCCGAGAACCCGCGCGAGGGGTTTCAGATCGTGGGGACCAGCGGGACGATCACCACGGTGGCCGCGTCCTTTCTGGGGCTGAAGCGGTATGACCGGGCAAAGGTGGACGGGCTGAGCATGAGCAGCACGCAGATCGACACGGTGATCCGCGATTACCTGTCGCTGGGTCCCGAGGGGCGTCGCACCGACCCGCGCATCGGGCGCGACCGGCACAGCCTGATCATGTCGGGGGCGGCTATCCTTCAGGCGCTGATGCGGATATGGCCCACCGACCGGCTGTCGGTGGCGGACCGGGGCCTGCGCGAGGGGCTTTTGTATGCCCAGATGAGCGCGGATGGCGTGCTTGAGGATGGACCGTTCGAATGACCGAGAACACATCGGGCCGGGGTGCGCGCGAGCTGCGGGTGCGGGTCAAGACCGCGAAGGGGCGCAAGCTGTCGTCCACGCTGTGGCTGGAGCGGCAGTTGAACGATCCCTATGTGATCCGGGCCAAGAAAGAGGGTTACCGGGGACGCGCGGCGTTCAAGATCCTGGAGCTGGACGACAAGTTCGGGTTCCTGCGGCCGGGGGCGCGGGTGGTTGACCTGGGCTGCGCGCCAGGCGGCTGGTGCCAGGTGGCGGTGGAGCGGGTGAATGCGCTGGCGACGCGGGCGGGCAAGCCGGTGGGCACCGTGCTGGGGGTGGACCTGCAGGAGGTGGAGCCGATCGCGGGGGCGCAGATACACCAGCTCGATTTCCTGTCGGACGGGGCGGATGATCTGGTGAAGGGCTGGCTGGGCGGCCCGGCGGATGTGGTGATGAGCGACATGGCGGCCTCGGCCTCGGGCCACAAGGGCACCGACCATTTGCGCATCATCGCCCTGTGCGAGGCGGCGGCGGAGCTTGCCTTCGATGTGCTGGAGGAGGGCGGGACATTCGTGGCCAAGGTGCTGGCGGGGGGGGCCGAGACAGAACTCCAGACCCGGCTGAAGCGCGCCTTTGCCAAGGTCGCGAACGTGAAGCCGCCCGCGAGCCGGGCGGACAGTTCGGAGAAGTTCGTGGTGGCGCAGGGGTTCACGGGGCGGCCTGGGGTGGAGGCGCCGGACGGGTGACGCGCCCTGTGGCGCGTCACGTCGGGAATGCTGGTCAGGCATTGGCCTTGCGGATTTCCTCGGCCTTGGCCTTGTCATAGGTCACGCCCTTGGCCTCGAACAGCGCGTCGAGCTCACCCGAAAGCGTCATCTCGGTCACGATGTCGCAGCCGCCGATGAATTCGCCCTTCACATACAGCTGCGGGATCGTGGGCCATTCGGAGAAATCCTTGATCCCCTGCCGGATTTCGGCATCAGCGAGCACGTTCACATCGGCGAATTCGACGCCCATGTAGTTCAGCACGCCTGCCACGCGGCTGGAGAAGCCGCATTGCGGCATCATCTTGTTGCCCTTCATGAACAGCACCACGTCGTTCTTCTCGATGGTGTCACGGATCTGGTCGAGCGCGGTCATTTGCGTGTCCTCTTGTGGTGTTGTGCCCGGACGGGCACCCGTTTGCGGCGCAAGCCCCCGGGGGGGGTGTCGTCATCATCGTCGTCGCTGCCCCCGCCGCCGCCGCCGGACTGACCCGAGATCAGCACGAGCGCCACCAGCACCAGAAGGGCGAGGATCACCCAGACCATCAGTCCGGGGCCTTGGTGGTGAGGGCCAGCGCATGCAGCTCTCCCTGCGGGCCGTCCATCTTGCCCTTCAGCGCGGCATAGACCGCGCGCTGCTGCTGCACCCGGTTCAGGCCGCGAAAGCTTTCGTCGATCACCTCGGCCGAGAAATGCTGGCCGTCGTCGCCCGCGACCGTGATCCGGGCCTGGGGGAAGGCGGCCTGCAGAAGGCGTTCGATTTCGCGGGCGTCCATCGGCATGGAGTGATCCTTGGTAGCTTAGGCATGAAACTAGGGCCTCGCTCGGGCGGCTGCAAGACGGGATGGCAAGGATGCCGGGCCGGTCGCGGGGCGGCGGGGCGGGGAGGGCTGTCTGCCCTCCCCGTGCCCCACCCGAGGGTATTTGGTCAAGGAGAGGATCAGAGGCCGAGGTGGTCGGCGAAGGCACCTTGCCAGCGGGTGACGAGGTCGGCCATCGGGCGGCGGCCGGGGCCGATGGCGAGGTCGGCGCCGCCGAAGGTGCAGAGCTGCGCGGCGGGGATGCCCGAGGCGGCGGCGGCGGCGAGGAGGGTGGCGGCGTTGTCGGGCGTGCAGGCGACGAGGTAGCGGGCCTGATCCTCGCCAAAGAGCGTGGGAAGATCCGTGGGGGTCAGGGCCACGCCGAGGCCCGCGCCCGCCGCCATCTCGAAGGCGGCAAGGGCGAGGCCGCCGTCGGAGAGGTCGGTGCAGGCATGGATCAGGGCGTGCTGTGCCAGGATGAAGGCGCCGTGGGCGCGTTCGGCGTCAAGGTTGACCGGGGGGGCGTCGCCCGCCTCGATCCCGAACACCTCGGCGGCAAGGGCGGACTGGCCGAGGTGGCCGAGGGTGGCGCCGATGACGATGCCCTGCATGCCCGGGGCCGGGCGGCCCGCGATGCGGGTGGCGGCATCCGCGATCAGGCCGACGCCGCCGATGGTGGGGGTGGGCAGGATCGGCGCGCCGTCCGTTTCGTTGTAGAGCGAGACATTGCCCGAGACGATGGGGAAGTCGAGCGCGCGGCAGGCCTCGCCGATCCCGCGGATGGCGCCCACGAGCTGGCCCATGATCTCGGGCTTTTCGGGGTTGCCGAAGTTGAGGTTGTCGGTGGCGGCGAGCGGCGTGGCGCCCACGGCGATCAGATTGCGCCAGGCCTCGGCCACCGCCTGCTTGCCGCCCTCATGGGGATTGGCGCGGACATAGCGGGGGGTGACGTCGGAGGTGAAGGCGAGGGCTTTGGCGGTGCCGTGGACGCGGATGATGCCCGCGCCCGCGCCGGGGGTCACCAGCGTGTCGGCCATCACCTGCGCGTCGTATTGTTCCCAGACCCAGGCCTTGTGGGCGTAGGATGGCGCGGTGATCAGCGCCTCCAGCGCGTCCAGCGCATCCATCGCGGGCAGGGGGGGCAGGGGTGCCGGGGGGGGAGTCTCGATCCAGGGGCGGTCGTATTCGGGGGCGGAGGAGGCCAGTTGCGACAGGGGCAGGTCGGCCTTGACCGTGTTGCCGTGCAGGATCAGGAACCGGTCCTCGGGGATCGTCTCGCCCACGATGGCGAAGTCGAGGTCCCATTTGAGGAAGATCGCGCGGGCCTCGTCCTCCTTGTCGGGGCGCAGGACCATCAGCATGCGTTCCTGGCTTTCGGACAGCATCATCTCATAGGCGGTCATCCCGGTTTCGCGTTGCGGCACGGCGTCGAGGTTCAGCCGGATGCCGAGGCCCCCCTTGTCGCCCATCTCGACCGCCGAGCACGTCAGGCCCGCGGCGCCCATGTCCTGGATCGAGATGACGGCGCCGGTGGCCATCAGCTCCAGACAGGCCTCCAGCAGGCGCTTTTCGGTGAAGGGGTCGCCGACCTGCACGGTGGGGCGTTTCTCGTCGATCGTGTCGTCGAATTCGGCGCTTGCCATGGTGGCGCCGCCGACGCCGTCGCGGCCCGTCTTGGCGCCGAGATAGACCACGGGCATTCCCACGCCCGAGGCGGCGGAGTAGAAGATCGCATCAGCCCGTGCGAGGCCCGCCGCAAAGGCGTTGACAAGACAGTTGCCGTTGTAGCTGGCATGGAACCGCACCTCGCCGCCCACGGTGGGCACGCCGAAGGCGTTGCCATAGCCGCCGATCCCCTCGACCACACCCTTGACCAGATAGGCGGTGCGGGGGTGGGAGGGCTCACCGAACGACAGCGCATTCATCGCGGCGACGGGGCGCGCGCCCATGGTGAAGACGTCGCGCAGGATGCCGCCCATGCCGGTGCCCGCCCCCTGATGGGGTTCGATGTAGCTGGGGTGGTTGTGGCTTTCCATCTTGAACACGAGCGCGAGACCGTCGCCGATATCCACCACGCCCGCATTCTCGCCCGGGCCGCAGATCACCTGCGGTCCGGTGGTGTGCAGCGTGCGCAGCCATTTCTTCGAGGATTTGTAGGAGCAGTGCTCATTCCACATGGCCGAGAAAATGCCGAGCTCGGTGAAGGTCGGCGCGCGACCGGTAATGCCAAGCAGGCGATCGTATTCATCGGGTTTCAGGCCATGGGCGGCGACGAGGTCGGGGGTGATCGCGGGTTCGGTCATCACGGGCCTCCGGCGGGCATTTACGGCGTCTTAGGACAGGCCTTGGCAGAATGCCAGAGCACGAACCGGAAAGGGGGCGGAATGGGCTGGAAGGTGATGATGACGCGAAAGGAGCATTGGGCCGATCTTGACGGGCCGGAGATCTCGCGCGGGGAATGGCTGGCGCTGATGCACAATGACCGGGAGTTCCGGCCGGTGCCGGATGCCGCGCCGGGGACGTGCCAATGGATGCCGGGGGCGGCGGGCCTGCCGAAATTCGGCAACATCGTCTATTGGGAGGATGGCAATGTCATGGCGCTGCGCCCCGCGGACGCACTTGTGGGCAAGCTGGTGCGGATTGCCCCCGCGCTGGGGGCCGAGGTGCAGGACGAGAACGGGTTGGGCAGCTATGACGCGGCCGGGCGCTGGACAGGACCGCGCGCGCCGAAGGTGCCACCCCGGACGCCGCGCACGGCGGCGCCGTGGTGGCGCGTCTGGGGGTGAGGCGGGTGACCGGCATTGCCACCGCCCTCGCAGGCCCTGGACCCGCGGGGCCGGTCGCAGTCTGCGGATGGGCGGCCGGGTTCCGGGGCGTCGGGTTCTCTAACTTGGCGCGCACGGGTTGATGCGCGGCCTGCAGCGGTGGTATCACCCCTCGCGGGAGCGAGGCGAGATGAGACACCGGATCGGCACCATCACCCGGACCCTTGGTATGCGCGCGCGCGGCGTGGCAGCGGCGCTGCTGCAGCCTGCGTTTCCCGGCTGGTCACTTGGCCGGGTCGAAGACTGGATAGGTAGCCTGCCGCCGCGCCACCGCCGTCTGCTGGTGGGCGGCGCCTTGGGGATGCTGTTCATCATGGCCCTCATCGCCGCGCAGTTCGGGGTGGTCGGCCTTGGCATCTACTTCCTCGGCGTGATGCTGTTGGTGCGCTGATCTGCGGTATCCATCTGCATACATTTGAAATTGCAGAACAAAATGTCGCAGGCGATGATCCGGGCGGTAAATCGGGGCGTAATCGCCACGCAACCCCAACCGGCTGACAGGAGATATCATGGACAACGCACTTGGCTTTCTGACCTTCGGCACCCTTGGCTTCGTGGTGGTGTTCGGCTACATTTCCGCGCGCGTCGCCGAGCGCAAGGCCCGCGAAGGCGGCCCGAAGTCCGCGCTGTCGAGCGATGGCGCCCGCGAATACATGGCCCGCACCGGCCAGTCGGTGTAATCTCCGCCCCACCTGCAAAAGGCCGCGCACCGGGCGCGGCCTTTGTCCATCAGGCGGAACGCCCCTGCCGCTTGCGCTCATGCGGGTCGAGGTGGCGCTTGCGGATGCGCACGACCTTGGGCGTGACCTCGACAAGTTCATCGTCGTCGATGTAGGCGATGGCCTCTTCCAGGCTCATGCGGACGGGGGTGGTCAGGCGCACCGCCTCATCCGTGCCGCTCGCGCGCACGTTGGTCAGCTGTTTGCCCTTGAGGGGGTTCACTTCCAGGTCATTCTCGCGGTTGTGCTCACCGATGATCATGCCGGTGTAGACGGCCTCTTGCGCGCCGATGAAGAACTTTCCGCGATCCTCCAGCTTCCACAGCGCATAGGAGACGGCCGTGCCGTTCTCCATCGAGATCAGCACGCCCTGGCGCCGCCCCTGGATCGGACCCTTGTGGGGCACCCAGCCGTGGAACAGCCGGTTCAGGACCCCCGTGCCGCGCGTGTCGGTCAGGAACTGGCCGTGATAGCCGATCAGCCCGCGCGAGGGCACATGCGCCACGATGCGCGTCTTGCCCACGCCTGCGGGCTTCATCTCGACTAGGTCGCCCTTGCGCTCACCCGTCAGCTTGTCGATCACGGCGCCGGTGTATTCGTCATCCACGTCGATCACGACCTCTTCGACGGGCTCCAGCTTTACCCCGTCCTCCTCGCGCATGATCACGCGGGGGCGGCTAATGGACAGTTCGAACCCCTCACGGCGCATGTTCTCGATCAGCACGCCCATCTGCAATTCGCCGCGCCCCGAGACCTCGAAGGCCTCGCCGCCGGGGGTGTCGGCGATTTTGATCGCCACGTTCACCTCGGCCTCGCGCATCAGGCGTTCGCGGATCACGCGCGACTGCACCTTGTTGCCGTCCTTGCCTGCAAGGGGGCTGTCGTTGATGCCGAAGGTGACGGTGATGGTGGGTGGGTCGATGGGCTGGGCGGGCAGGGGGTCATCCACCGAGGGGTCGCACAGCGTGTCGGCCACCGTGGCCTTGGTCATGCCCGCCAGCGTCACGATGTCGCCCGCCACCGCCTCGTCGATGGGCTGCTGCGACAGGCCCCGGAAGGCCAGCACCTTGGTCACGCGGAACTGCTCCAGCCGCTCACCCGTGCGCGACATGGCCTTGAGCGAGGCGCCCACGGCCAGACGCCCCGATTCGACGCGGCCCGTCAGGATGCGGCCGATGAAGGGGTCGGCGGAAAGGGTGGTCGCCAGCATGCGGAACGGCTCATCCGTGCGGGTCAGTTGCGCCGGGGCGGGGACATGTTTCAGGATCAGGTTGAAGAGGGCCGACAGGTCCTTTCTCGGCCCGTCCAGTTCCGCATCCGCCCAGCCGGAGCGGCCCGAGGCATAGAGATGCGGGAAATCCAGTTGCTCATCCGTGGCCCCGAGATTGGCGAACAGGTCGAACACCTCGTTCAGCGCGCGGTCGGGTTCGGCGTCGGGTTTATCGACCTTGTTCAGCACCACGATGGGCCGCAGGTTCAGCGCAAGCGCCTTGGCCAGCACGAACTTGGTCTGCGGCATCGGGCCTTCGGCGGCATCCACCAGCAGGCAGACGCCGTCCACCATGCTCAGGATCCGCTCGACCTCGCCGCCGAAATCGGCGTGGCCGGGGGTATCGACGATGTTGATGCGCGCGCCTTCCCACTCGACGCTCGTACATTTCGCGAGGATCGTGATGCCCCGCTCGCGCTCGATGTCGTTGCTGTCCATCGCGCGCTCTGTGGTGGCCTGGCCCGCGCGATAGACGCCCGACTGTTTCAGAAGCTCGTCAACGAGCGTGGTCTTGCCATGATCGACGTGCGCGATGATGGCGATGTTGCGAAGCTCCATCGGGGGTATGTCCTGCGGGTTTTCTGCGGTTGCGAGGCCGATAGCGTGTTTGGCGCCGCTTGGCCAGAGGGGGCTACCGGGTCAGCACCATCCGGTTGTCGGCAATCTCGACGCGGAAGCGGCGCAGATAGTCCATGCCCAGCAGCGAGCCTTCCATCTGCCCATCCGTCACATAGGCGGGGATGCGGTCATCGCGGATGTCACCCAGACGGACGTCGGAGAGTTGAACGCGGGCCGTGCGGACAGTGCCATTGGCGGTGCGGGCGCTGCCGACATAGGCGAGCGTCGAGGGATCGATCCCCACCCGCCGCGCATCTGTCTGGCTGAGCACTACATTCGTCGCCCCGGTATCGACAAGGAACCGTACCGGTGTTCCCGCGATCTGCAGCGTCAGGTGGTAATGCCCGTCGCCCGCGCGCGCAATCTCGATGCGCCCGTCGCTGATCGCGGCCTGCGTGGGCAGGGCGGTGCGGCGGATATCCTCCCACAACCCGTATCCAGCCATCACGCCCATGAAGATCAGTCCCCAGGCCACCAGCGTGCGCATCGCGAAGCCCATTCGGCCGCGGTATTCCACGATGATCCAGCCGCCCACGGCCGCACCGAGGAGCACCAGGTAGATCAGCCGTCCAAATTCCGCGTCGCCCATGCGCACCTCCAACCAGTGATGTAGGAGCGGTGCGGCGCGGTGGCAACCGCCTCAGCCGATCAGGCCGGTTCCCCGGATGCCGTCAATCACGAACTGCACCGAGAGGGCGGCCAGCAGCATCCCCAGAAGGCGAGTGATCACGATGGTCCCGGTGCGGCCCAGCATCCGCTCCAGGGGCGGCGAGGCGAGGAGGAACAGGAAGGTCACAAGGATCATCCCGTAGGTCAGCCCCAGCACGGTGAAGGTCGCGCCCCAGCCGGGGCCGCCCTGGCTGATCAGCAGGATGATCGAGGCGATGGCGCCGGGCCCCGCGATCAGCGGGATGGCGAGGGGAAAGACCGAGGGGTCGTGGTCGGGGTCGGACTTCTGGTCCTCGCGCCGCTTGGTGCGCCGCTCGAAGAGCATGTCGAGGGCGGTGAGGAACAGCAGGATCCCGCCCGCGATGCGGAAGGCGGGCATGGAGATGCCGATGAAATTCAGCACCGCCTCGCCCGCCAGCCCGAACACGGTGAGGAGGGCGGCGGCCACGAGGCAGCCCCTCAGCGCCATGGCGCGGCGCTGTTCGGGGGACATGCCTTGGGTGAGGGCGATGAACAGGGGGACAAGGCCCGGAGGGTCGATCACCACGAAGAGCGTGGCGAAAGCGGTGATGAGGAAAGCCGTGTCCATACGCGAAAGCCTAGCCGGGCGGGGGGCGGGGGGGCAAGGGGGTCGGGCTGTCCCACGGTGGGACATTGGCACGGATCAAGTATTTCAACGGGTTGGGAAGGGGTGTTAAGGCGTCGTTAGGATTTGCGTGCGATCCGGCAACCGTCATTTCCGGCGGGGCGACACCTTGTCGGCCATCACGGCGCCCCGGCTGCCCATCGGGCGGTCCTGGCCTATGGTGGTATCCTGCGCGGTCTGGTGTTCGAGTTCCGCGTTGATCTCGGCCCCGACGATGACCACGATCGACCCGATCCACAGCCAGACCATCACCGCGACGATCGTGCCAAGCGACCCGTAGATCTCGTTGTAGGCGGCGAAGCTGGAGGTGTAGAGGGCGAAGGCCACCGAGGCCAGCATCAGGCCCATGGCGGCAAAGATGCTGCCCGGCGTGACCCAGCGCCACTTCGCCTCGCGCCGGTCGGGGCCGAAGCGGTAGAGGACCGACAGCGCGAACACGAGGACGAGGGCCATCACCGGCCAGCGGCCATAAAGCAGCACCGCGTCGAGCATCGCGCTGCTGGGGACAAGTGCTGTCAGCGCGGGCAACAGGGCGGCGGCCACGATCAGCGTTGCGACCAGCAGCATCGCACTCAGCGTCAGCACCATGGACCACAGGTTGAGCGCGATGAAGCCGCGCGTCTCCTCCTCCTCATAGGCGATGTTCATCGCCGCGATCAGGCCCTTCACCCCGCCGTTCGCGGTGTAGAACGCGATGGCGAGGGCCAGGAACGAGGTGGTGGAAAGCGTGCTGGAGGCGGTGGTCACAAGCCGGTCAAGCTGCGCCTGGATCAGCGTCAGCGCCTCTTGCGGCACCGCGCCCTGCATCCCCCGCACCAGCGAGGCGACGCTGGAGGTGTCGGCGAAGAGGCCGAACACTGCAACAAAGGCGGTGACCATGGGGACGAGGGACAGGATGGCGAAGAAGGTGACGCCGCCCGCCACGATCATCACGCGGTCGTTGCTGATCTCGTCCTTCACCCGCCAGAACACGTCCATCCAGGCGGGGCCCGGAAACTGCATAGGGGACCGCGCGCTGCGGCCCCGGGGTGGGGGAAGGTCTGATCCGGTCATCCTGTCCTGCGTTGGCGTGGGTCAACGTGGGTCAACGTTCGAGGGGGGGAATCGTTCCGCTGGGGTCGTGGGGGGGGCGGGGTGTCCCACGGTGGGACGTTTGGCGGGGTGAGGGATTACAAGGGGTTGGGGTGGGGGTGTTAAGGGGTTGTTCGACCCAGCGGGGCAAGCGAGAAACCCAGAAACGAATCATTGCTTTGTGTGCCGCGGAACCTACGTTATATGAAAATTTTTGATAGGGATGTCGGTTATGGCAGATGTTGTGGTAACGCCTGCTCTAATCATTGCCTTCTTGTCTTTGTTAGTGGGGTTGGGCAATTTTGCTAATTCCCTAAAGTCAGCCAAGAAAGCTTCTAAAGGCGATCGTGAAGAAATGCTTGTTCTTTTGGATAAGGCGACAAAGTTTGTCAAGGCTCCGTGGAAACTTCAAAAAACTGAGGAAACGAAAGTTTCTTGGAGGGCGATTTGGACGAATAGCAAGATCAAAGCAAGAGTTGTGGTGATGTATTATTTTAAAGACGATTCGGTATATTTTACCACTTCAGGTCAGGAGGACGGGTCTGATATCAAAACGCGGAAGCTGACTCCTGCTGAATTGAACAAACTTCTGAAAGTTTATGAGCTAGTAAAGAAGGATCCAACAAAAAGCGGGAAACTGCTAGCGTAAGACGCGATGCCTGCCAAGCTTGTAGTTTAGAGTACTATGTCGTTCAGACGAAGTAGATGACTCCGACTGCCGTAGTAGGAACTTTCTTGCTCACCCCACATCCTCCAGCCTTCCCTGCGCCGCCATCCACATCGCCTCGGCGCGGTCCAGGGCCTCCATGACCTCGCCGTATTTGCGGTTCCAGGTTTCCAGTTCTCCCACCCGGCCATCCTCATAGAGCGCGGGGTCGGCCAGTTTCTTGGCCAGCTTGTCGCGCATGTCGTTCAGCTTGGTCAGGCGGTCCTCGCATTTGCGGACCTCGGCGCGCAGGGCGGCGATGTCCTCTTTTGAGGTTTTCTTCTTCACCTCAACGGGTTTCGGCGCGGTCTTCACCTCGTCGTCTCCGGCCAGCAACTGGCGGCGATAGGCGTCGAGATCTTCGGTATAGGGAGTGACGCCGCCGCCCTTGACCAGCCACAGCCGGTCGGCCACCAGCCCCAGAAGGTGCATGTCGTGGCTGACCAGGATCACGGCGCCGGAATAGGCGGTCAGCGCCTCCACCAGCGCCTCGCGGCTTTCCATGTCGAGGTGGTTGGTGGGCTCGTCCAGGATCAGGAGGTGCGGCGCGTCGATGGTGGCCAGAAGGAGCGACAGGCGCGCCTTTTGCCCGCCCGAAAGGCGGCCCACGGCGGTATCGGCCTGGTCGGCGCCGAGGCCGAAACCGGCAAGGCGGGCACGCAGGCGGGGCTGCCCCTCGGCCGGGCGAAGGCGCATGACGTGCTGGAGCGGCGTTTCGTCGATGAAAAGCTCATCCACCTGGTGCTGCGCGAAATAGCCGATGCGCAGTTTCGAGGAGCGGATCATGCGGCCTTCGCAGGCGACGAGCTTGCCCGCGAGGAGCTTCGACAGGGTGGACTTGCCCTCGCCATTGCGGCCCAGCAGGGCGATCCGGTCGTCCTGGTCGATGCGGAGCGACAGGCGTTTGAGGACCGGGGGGCCGCCGTAGCCGACCGCCGCCATGTCGAGGTTGATGATGGGGGGCGACAGTTCCTCGGGCTCGGGGAAGGTGAAGACGACCTTCTTGGCATCCTCGGGCGGGGTGATCGAGGTCATCCGCTCCAGCATCTTGATGCGGGATTGCGCCTGGGTGGCCTTGGTGGCGGAGGCGCGAAAGCGGTCCACGAACTTTTGCAGATGCGCGCGGCGGGCGTCCTGCTTCTTGGCCTCGGCGATCAGGCCCGCACGCTGTTCGGCGCGCTGGCGGGCGAACTGGTCGTAGGGGCCCGACCAGTAGGTGAGCTTGCGGTCCTCGAGGTGCAGGATGCCGGTGACGGCGCGGTTCAGCAGGCCCCGGTCGTGGCTGATGATGAGGACGGTATGGGGGTATTTCGCGAGGTAGGATTCGAGCCAGAGCGAGCCTTCGAGGTCGAGGTAGTTGGTGGGTTCGTCCAGCAGCAGATAGTCGGGCTCCGCGAAGAGCACGCCCGCGAGGGCCACGCGCATGCGCCAGCCGCCCGAGAAATCGGAGCAGGGGCGCAGCTGTGCCTCGGCGTCGAACCCGAGGCCCTTGAGGATGGCGGAGGCGCGACCCTCGGCCGACCAGGCGTCGATGTCGGCAAGGCGGGTCTGGATGGCGCTGATCCGGGCCGGATCGGTGGCGGTGTCGGCCTCGGCCAGGAGGGCCGCGCGTTCGGTATCGGCCTCCAGCACGGTGTCGAGGAGCGAGGTGGCCGAGGAGGGCACCTCTTGCGCCACGCCGCCGATGCGGGCGCGGGCGGGCAGGCCGATCTCGCCCCCCTCCAGCGCCAGCTCGCCGCGGATGAGCTTGAAGAGCGTGGTCTTGCCCGCGCCATTGCGGCCCACGAGGCCCACCTTGTGGCCCGCGGGGATGGTGGCGGAGGCGCCCTCGAACAGGGGACGGCCTTCGACCGAATAGGTGATGGAGTCGATGCGCAGCATGGGCAGGGGCATGGCGCATGGGGCGGGTGGCGTCAACCGGGGCAGGGTCGGATCGGGCAGGCGGGTGCGGGCAATCCGGCGCCCCGGGGGCGCGAGGCGCGTGTCATGGCCGAACCGCATGAGCGGGATGGTGCGGGCCGGCCGCGGCGGGCGGCGTTCCGTGGCGGCTTTATCCTGTCACAGAGCCGTGCTAGCAGGCGCGGGCACAACAGGGGTGGCAGGACCGCCCCGGAACCGGAGATACCCATGGCCATCGAGCGCACGCTTTCCATCATCAAGCCCGACGCGACCCGCCGCAACCTGACCGGCAAGATCAATGCCAAGTTCGAGGAGGCGGGCCTGCGCATCGTTGCGCAAAAGCGCGTCCACCTGAGCCTCGCGCAGGCGCAGAAGTTCTATGAGGTTCACAAGGAGCGGCCGTTCTTCGGCGAGCTGACCGAGTTCATGGCCTCCGAACCGGTGGTCGTGCAGGTGCTGGAGGGCGAGGGCGCCATCGCCAAGAACCGCGAAGTGATGGGGGCCACCAATCCGGCCAATGCGGCCGAAGGCACCATCCGCAAGGAGTTTGCGCTGTCGGTGGGCGAAAACTCGGTCCACGGATCGGACGCGCCCGAAACGGCGGCGGAAGAGATCGCCTATTTCTTTGCCGGGCTCGAACTGGTCGGCTGAGGCCGGGGCAGCGCGTCCGGGTTTCGCCCTTGCCCCCCGCGCGGGGGCAGGGGCCGAACATCGAAATCTGCCGCACCGGATTCTTTCAGGAAGCCGGCGTTTCGCGTGGTGCCGCCCGGTCAGATTTCCGGCGTGAAGCCTGCGGCCGTGATGCCCGCCGCCGCACAGGCGGCGTCGTTCTCGGAGGTGTCGCCGGTCACGCCCACGGCCCCCAGCACATTGCCCTTGGCGTCGCGCACCAGCACGCCGCCCATGACGGGCACGAATTTCCCGCCGTAAAGCCCGTTCATCGCCTGCACGAAATAGGACTGCGCCTCGGCGCGCGCATGGATTGCCTGTCCGCCAATGCCCAGCATCAGGCAGCCATAGGCCTTGCCGCGTGCAAGCTCGAACCGTCCCGGGGCGCTGCCATCCTCACGCTCGAAGGCGATCGGGTGGCCGCCGGCATCAAGCACCACCACCGCCAGCGGCTTCAGGTTCATCTCGCGGGCCCGTGCCAGCGTGGATTTCAGAATGGTGCGGGATTTCTTGGCGGTGATCATGGTGGGCCTTTCTTCGGTTTGGCGCGGCCCTCGCCGGCACCGCGCGACCAGTCCTAGGGTGGCGCCCGGCGCGGGGCAAGGGGATCATCCCCGGCGTCGGACCACGCCGAGCGCGTCGAGTGCGGCCTCGATGGCGGACGCGCGCCCGCTGGCCGACCCCGCCGCCCGCGCGCTGAGCGCGTCGAACCGGGCGCGCAGGGCCTTTTTCTCGTCGCCCTTGCAATCGTTCCAGGGTCGGCCCTGCAGGCCCATCACGAGCGTATAATACCCGATGAAATGCGGCGCACTGCCCGCTTCCAGCAACCGCAGATAGGCGGCATCCGCGCCGAGGGCGCGGATCTCCTCGGCTGAATGGATACCCGCGCGGGCAAAGGCCGCTGCGGAGGCGGGCCCAAGGTTGGGGATGGACGAGACGGGCGTGGACATTCGGAACGGGCCGTGACCGGAGGGCAGGCCCCCAATTTCGCGTCGCGCCGACAGGGACGCAAGAGGCCTTCGCCCGGGCGATGGATCAGATCGCCGCCCAATCCTTGAAGATCGGCGGTTTCTTGACTGGGGATTGTCCCTGTTGCGGCGTCGCGGGCGCGGATTGCTCGTGCTGCTGCGGTCTCGGGGAGGGTGTGCTGCCCTGTTGCGGGGCGGGGCCGTTGGTATTGGTCATGTCACTCGCTCTGTCATCGCTGCTCGGTCATGGTCGCGTCCCGTGTGCCCGGGATCGCGCTTGGCCTGACGCTTGACCCCGGGCCCGGATCATGGTCGGGGATGGGGACGTTTTGGCCAGGCTCACGACAGCTATGCCCCTTGTGCGGCTTGGGCAAGGGGCCGCCGCCGCCCCTGTGATCACGGGGTGTAACAGGATGTGACGGAGGCCCGCGTCAGGCGACGCGCAGGAGCGCCGTGAGCGGGGCATTGCCGATCACGAGGTCGGCCACGGTCACCGCGTCGAGCGCGGCATGGAACGCCTCCAGCGCCACCGTCAGCGCCGAGGTCAGCCGGCAGCATCCCGCCAGCGGGCAGTCGCCGCCGCCCGGCTCCAGGCAGGGCGCAAAGGGCAGGGACGATTCGAAATGGCGCACGACCGCGCCAACGGTGATATGCGCGGGAGGTCGCGCCAGCCGCAACCCGCCCGCGCGGCCGCGATGGGTGATGACAAACCCGGCCAGTGCCAGCCCGTGGATCACCTGGGCCAGATGGTTTTCGGACGCCTTGCAGGCCTGCGCCACCTCATGCTTGCGCAAGGTGCGGTCGGGGTTGGACGCGCAGGCCATCAGCGTGCGCAGCGCGAGGTTCGTGCGGGTTGTCAGGCGCATGGCGGCACTCCGTCCGGGTTGGCCAGATGTGGCGCATCTGCGCCTTGCGGGCCTTGATCTGGATCACGTCGCCTAGCCTGCGGTCAGCGGTCGCCCGCGCCGGTCGGGCACGGCCTTCAAACCGCTTTGAATGACCGCTTGCGCCGCTTGGCAAAATGCCGAAGAGTTGCGGGATGTTTGCGGTAACGGTGTCGGTGCGGACGCAACAGGTGAAGGACGGGCCGTCGGTTGGGGGGGTGGACTTGACACGGTCGCCCGGCGCTTGGCCAATCGCGGATGATGCGGTGCGGGTCGGAGGGGGCGCGCCCCGTAACGGAAGGAAGGACAGGACGATGACGATGAACCAGCCGGGGAACCAGCCCGGACCGTACTCCGCCGCCCCCGCGCAGCTGCCCATGACCGGCCTTCGCAGTGATGCGACGGCGCTTCGCGCCGATGTGCTGCGGCATCTGACCTTCAGCCTGGGCAAGGATGCCGACCATGCCAGCGTCTATGACTGGCGATTCGCGCTGAGCCTTGCGGTGCGCGACCGGATCGTGGAGCCGTGGTTCACCTCGACCCGCCGCACCTGGGCGGAGGGCAGGAAGCGCGTCTATTACCTGTCGATGGAATTCCTGATCGGGCGCATCCTGGAGGATGCGACGATCAACCTGGGCCTTTACGATGCCGCGTCCGAGGTGATGGCGGGGCTGGGCCAGGACCTGCGCGCGGTGATCGAGGATGAGCCGGATGCGGCCCTGGGGAATGGCGGCCTGGGGCGGCTGGCGGCCTGTTTCATGGAATCGATGGCGACGCTGGGGTGCCCCGCCTATGGCTATGGCATCCGCTATGAACATGGCCTGTTCCGCCAGAGGTTCGAGGGCGGGCGGCAGGTGGAAACGCCCGAGGACTGGCTGAAAGAGGCGAACCCCTGGGATTTTCCGCGCCCCGAGGCGGCCTATGTGATCCCGTTCAAGGGCCATGTGGTCACGGTGGACGGCCGCGAGGTCTGGGAGCCGGGCGAGACGGTGATCGCATCCGCCCATGACACGCCGGTGGTGGGCTGGCAGGGCAAATGGGCCAACACGCTGCGCCTCTGGGCCGCCAAGCCCACGACGCAGTTCGATCTGGAGCGGTTCAACCGGGGCGACTATGCCGCCGCCGCCGAGCCGGAGGCGCTGGCCCGCACGCTGAGCCGCGTGCTTTACCCCGACGACACCACTTATCAGGGCAAGGAGTTGCGGCTGAAGCAGGAGTTCTTTCTGTCCTCCGCCGCGTTGCAGGACATCCTGCGCCGGCATCTGGCCGCGGGCCTCGACCTGCGCGCGCTGCCCGCGCATGTGGCGATCCAGATGAACGACACGCATCCCGCAATTGCCGGGCCGGAGCTGGTGCGCCTGTTGTCGGACGTGCACGGGATCGAGTTCCATGAGGCGCTGGAGGTCGCGCGGGCTTGCCTTGGCTATACCAACCACACGCTTCTGCCCGAGGCGCTGGAGAAATGGGCGACCTTTACCTTCGGCAATGTGCTGCCGCGCCACATGCAGATCGTGGAACGCATCGACGGCTGGCACCGGCGCAATCATCCGAACCGCCCGCATTACGTGGGAATCGTGAAGCACCAGGAGGTGCGGATGGGCGAGCTGGCCTTCATCATGGCGCACAAGGTGAACGGCGTGTCGGCGCTGCATTCCGACCTGGTGAAGGCGAACCTGTTTCCCGAGTTGCACAAGCTGCACCCAGGCCGGATCATCAACCAGACCAATGGCGTCACCCCCCGCCGCTGGCTGCGGATGTGCAACCGGCCCCTGGCAGGGCTGATCACCGAGACGGTCGGCGCGGGATGGGAGGATCATCTGGATCGCCTGCGGGATCTGGAACCGCTTGTCACGGATGCCGCCTTCCGCGCAAATTTCGATGTGGCCAAGCGGGTGAACAAGGTGGCGCTGTCCAACTGGGTTGGGCGCGAAATGGGGGTGGCGATCAGCCCCGACGCGATCTTTGACGTGCAGATAAAGCGCATCCATGAATACAAGCGGCAGCTTCTGAATATCCTGCAGACCATCGCCCATTACGACGCGATCAAGAAGAACCCAGGCGCGCATTGGGTGCCGCGCGTCAAGATTTTTGGCGGCAAGGCCGCGCCCGGATATGCTGTCGCCAAGGAAATCATTCATCTGATCAACGAGGTGGCGGCGGTTGTGAATGCGGACCCGGAGGTGGGCGACGCGCTGAAGATCATCTATCCGCCCAACTACAACGTGAGCCTGGCCGAGCGGGTGATCCCCGCCTCGGACCTGTCCGAGCAGATCAGCACCGCGGGCAAGGAGGCCAGCGGCACTGGCAACATGAAGTTCATGATGAACGGCGCGCCGACCATCGGCACGCTGGACGGAGCGAATGTGGAAATTTTGGCCGAGGTGGGAGCCGAGAACTTCTTTCTGTTCGGGTTGACGACAGACGAGGTGGTAGAACGCCGCCGCGACCCCGACCATGCGCGCAAGGCCATCGAGGCCAGCCAGACCTTGCAGGACGTGCTGCAGATGATCGCCGAGGGGCGGTTCAGCCCCGACCAGCCCGAGCGCTATCACGGCGTGGTCCATGGCATGTGGCATTACGATTACTTCCTCGTCGCCTCGGATTTCGATGCCTATTGTGCGTCCCAGATGGCGGTGGATGCTGCCTATGCCGACCGCGACCGCTGGCTGACCATGGCCGCGCTGAATACGGCGCGGTCGGGATTCTTCTCGTCGGACCGGACGATCCGGGGGTATATGGACGATATTTGGGGCGTGACCCCGGCACTGTAGCCGGGGCGGCGGCAGCTTTCGGGGAGGAGGGATGCCATGAGCCAGGACCTGATCGACGACGGCGCCGCGCGCGCGCTGGCCGAGGGGCGGCATGGCGATCCGTTTTCGGTGCTGGGCCTGCACAAGCGGGCGGCGGGCTGGGTCGTCACCGCGCTGGTGCCAGGGGCGGAGCGGGTGGAGGTGCTGACGGGCAAGGCCGGGGCGGCGGTGCCGATGATGCGCCACCCGGCGGCCGCAGAGGTCTGGTGCGCGGTGCTGCCGCGCAAGGCGGCCTACCGGCTGCGCGCCACGGGGCATGGGGCGGACTGGACCTGGGACGATCCGTTCCGCCACGGCCCCGTGCTGGGCGAGATGGACGAATACCTGCTGGGCGAGGGGACGCACAAGCGGCTGTGGCAGGTGCTGGGCGCGCATGTGATCACGCATGAGGGCGTCGCGGGCGTGCATTTCGCGGTTTGGGCGCCCAATGCCGAGCGGGTATCGGTGGTGGGCAACTTCAACATCTGGGACGGCCGCCGCCACCCGATGCGGCGGCGGGGGCCGACGGGGGTGTGGGAGGTGTTCATCCCCGGTCTGGCCGAGGGCGAGACCTACAAGTATGAAATCCGCGGGCCGGGCGGGGCCGTATTGCCGCTGAAGGCCGATCCGGTGGGGTTCGGGTCTGAGCATCCGCCGGCAAATGCCTCGGTCGTGCGGAAAATCACGGGTGACTGGGCGGATGCCGACTGGATGGCCAGCAGGCGTGCCGCGCAGGATATCGAGGCGCCGGTATCGGTCTATGAGGTGCATCTGGGGTCCTGGCGGCGTGCCCCCGGCGACCGGATGCTAAGCTACCTTGAACTGGCCGACCAGCTGGTGGGCTATGTGGCCGACATGGAGTTCAGCCATATCGAGCTGATGCCGGTCAGCGAATATCCCTTTGACGGCTCATGGGGCTATCAGCCGGTGGGCCTGTTCGCGCCCACCATCCGGCATGGCACGCCGTCGGAATTCCGCGCCTTTGTCGATGCCGCGCATCGGCGGGGGATCGGGGTGATCCTCGATTGGGTGCCGGGGCATTTTCCGGCCGATGCGCATGGGCTGGGGCGGTTCGACGGCACGGCCCTTTATGAGCATGCCGATCCGCGCGAGGGGTTTCATCAGGACTGGAACACGCTGATCTTCAACTACGGGCGGGTGGAGGTGCAGAATTACCTCGTGTCCAATGCGCTCTATTGGCTGGAGGAGTTCCATATCGACGGGCTGCGCGTGGATGCCGTGGCGTCCATGCTTTACCGCGACTACAGCCGCAAGGACGGCGAATGGGTGCCCAACCGCGACGGTGGCCGCGAGAATTATGAGGCCATCGCCATGTTGCAGCGGATGAACGTCACCGCCTATGGCGAGGTGGCGGGCATCGTGACGGTGGCCGAGGAAAGCACGGCCTTTCCGGGCGTGTCGCGCCCGGTGGACCACGGCGGCCTCGGGTTCGGGTTCAAGTGGAACATGGGCTGGATGAACGACACGCTGGCCTATATGGGACGCGATCCGCTGTACCGGCAGTATCACCACCACCAGATGACCTTTGGCCTCGTCTATGCCTGGTCGGAAAATTACATCCTGCCGATCAGCCATGACGAGGTGGTGCATGGCAAGGGCTCGATGCTGGCGCGGATGCCGGGGATGGGCGAGGAGAAATTCGCCAACCTGCGGGCCTATTACGCGTTCATGTGGGCGCATCCGGGCAAGAAGCTGATCTTCATGGGCTGCGAATTCGCCCAAGGGGCGGAGTGGAACCACAACCAGAGCCTTGACTGGCATCTGTTGGACACCCCCTTGCACGCAGGCGTGCAGGCGCTGGTGCGCGACCTGAACCGGGTCTACCGCGCGAACCCTGCACTGCATGTGAATGACACGCGGCCCGAGGGGTTTGCCTGGATCGAGCAGAACGATGCGGCGGCAAGCGTTTATGCCTGGGTCCGGAAGGGCCGCGCGGGCGATCCGATGGTGGTGGCGGTGGTGAACATGACGCCGGTGGAGCGTGCCTATCGGCTGGGCCTGCCGGCGGGGGGGATGTGGGAGGAGATCCTGAACACCGATGCGGCCGTCTATGGCGGCGGCAACCGGGGGAACCTGGGCGGAGTCGCTGCGGAAAAGACGCCCTGGCACGGGCAAAAGCAGAGTGCCGTTGTCACGTTGCCGCCGCTCTCGGCGGTGTATTTCCGGCAGGCCTAGGGAGCGGGGCCGCTGTCCAGGGAGGGACGCATGAAACCAAGACCGAATGCGCGGCTGTCATCGCAGGCCATGGCCTTTGTGCTGGCGGGGGGGCGGGGGAGCCGGTTGAAGGAACTGACCGACCGGCGCGCGAAACCGGCGGTGTATTTTGGCGGCAAGACCCGGATCATCGACTTTGCGCTGTCCAATGCGGTCAATTCCGGCATCCGCAAGATGGCCATCGCCACGCAATACAAGGCGCACAGCCTGATCCGGCATTGCCAGCGGGGCTGGAACTTCTTCCGCGCCGAACGCAACGAATACCTGGATATCCTGCCCGCCAGCCAGCGGATGGACGAGGTGAACTGGTATCGCGGCACGGCGGATGCGGTGGCGCAGAACATCGACATCATCGACAGCTACGGCATCCAGTATGCGATCATCCTGGCTGGGGATCACATCTACAAGATGGATTACGAGGTGATGCTGCGCCAGCATGTCGACACACAGGCGGATGTGACCATCGGCTGCCTGACCGTGCCGCGCATGGAGGCCACTGCCTTTGGCGTGATGCATGTGGACAAGGATATGCGGATCACCGATTTTCTGGAGAAGCCCAAGGACCCGCCCGCGATTCCGGGCGACCCCGACCATGCGCTGGCCTCGATGGGCATCTACGTGTTCAGCTGGCCGTTCCTGCGAGACCTTCTGGTGCACGACATGGTGGACGGCAATTCCACGCATGATTTCGGCTTTGACCTGATCCCGGCCATCGTGAAGGGCGGCCGCGCGGTCGCCCACAAGTTCGCCGACAGCTGTGTGATGAGCGGGCTGGAGACCGAGCCCTACTGGCGCGACGTGGGCACCATCGACGCCTTCTGGCAGGCCAACATCGACCTGACGGATTTCGTGCCGAAGCTCGACCTTTACGACGGCGCCTGGCCGATCTGGACCTATGCCGAGATCGTGCCGCCCGCGAAGTTCATCCATGACGAGGACGGGCGACGGGGATCGGCGGTCAGTTCGCTGGTGTCGGGCGATTGCATCGTGTCGGGCTCGGCGGTGTCGAACAGCCTGTTGTTCACGGGGTGCCGGACACATTCCTATTCGTCGCTCGAATATGTCGTGGCGCTGCCGCAGGTGGTGGTGAACCGCAGGGCGCAATTGACGAAATGCGTGATCGACCGGGGCGTGGTGATCCCCGAGGGGCTGGTGGTGGGCCAGGACCCGGAAGAGGATGCACGCTGGTTCCGCCGCACGGATGCCGGCATCGTGCTGATCACGCAAGAGATGGTGAACGCAAGGGCGGCGAAGGTCGGGTAGGCGGAGAGGCCGGGGGTTTCACACCCCCGGACCCCCGTGGGATATTTTGAGACGGAAGAAGCTGAGGATGGACATGGGCGGGCGGGTGCTTTCGGTGGCGTCGGAATGCGTGCCGCTGGTCAAGACCGGGGGGCTTGCGGATGTCGTGGGGGCCCTGCCGGGGGCCTTGGCGGGGTTGGGCTGGGACATGCGGGTGCTGATGCCGGCCTACCGGGCCTTGCGCGGGCAGGTGGACGGGTGGCCCGAGGTCTGGGGCGAGGACGACCTGTTCGGGGGGCGCGGTGCCGTGCGGGCGGGCGAGGTGGCGGGGGTGCCGGTCCTCTTGCTGGAGGCCCCGCATCTGTATGACCGGGAGGGGGGGCCCTATGGCCCGCCGGGGGGCGACTGGCCGGACAACCCGCAGCGGTTTGCCGCCCTGTGCTGGGCCGCGGCGCGGATCGCGCGCGAGGGGACGGGCGAGGGCTGGCGGCCGCAGGTGGTTCATGCGCATGACTGGCAGGGGGGGCTGGCGCCCGCTTACCTTGCCTATGGCGGGCCGCGGGATGTGGGCAGCGTGATCACGGTGCACAACATCGCCTTTCAGGGCTGGGCGCCTGCCGGCCTGCTGGGGGCGCTGCGGTTGCCTGCGCATGAGTATCATCCGGGTTCGCTGGAATTTTACGGGGGCCTGTCCAGCCTGAAGGCGGGGCTGGTGACGGCGGATGCGATCACCACCGTGTCGCCGACCTACGCCGATGAGCTGATGCGGCCGGAGTTCGGGATGGGGTTGCAGGGGGTGATCGCGGCGCGGGCCGGGGTGGTGCGCGGCATCCTGAACGGGGTGGATACCGGCGTCTGGGCGCCGCCCTATGCCGATCTGGCGGGCAAGGCCGCCGCGCGGGTTGCCCTGTGCGACGAGTTCGGGCTGGAGGTGCCGGGGCCGCTGGCGATCCTTGTCAGCCGGTTGACGGACCAGAAGGGGATCGATCTGATCCCCGCCGTGTTGCCGGGGTTCATCGAGGCGGGCGGCGGCCTTGTGGTGCTGGGCTCGGGCGATGCGGGGCTGGAGGCGGCGATGCGCGAGCTTGCGCGGCGGCATCCGGAGCGGGTGGGGCTGCGCATCGGCTATGACGAGGCACTGAGCCGCCGGATGTTCGCGGGCGGCGATGCGGTGCTGGTGCCGTCGCGGTTTGAACCCTGCGGGCTGACCCAGATGTATGGGCTGCGGTTCGGGACGCTGCCGGTGGTGGCGGCGACGGGAGGGTTGGCGGATACCGTCATCACCGCCTCGCCCGCCGCGATCCGGGCTGGGGTGGCGACGGGAATCACGTTCCACCCCACCGATGCGGTGGCCTTTGCGCAGGCCCTGCGGCATTTGGGGGCGCTTTATGCGGACCGTGCCGTGTGGACGCGGATGCAGGCCAATGCGATGGCCGCCGATGTGGGCTGGGGGCCGAGTGCCGCGGCCTATGCCGATCTTTACGCAGGGCTGGTGCGATGAGCCCGGCAAGCCGCGGGTTGCCGCGGCATCTGCCGGGGCACGCGGTCAGCGCGGGGCGGGCCTTTCCGATGGGGGCGACGCCGCAGGGGGACGGGGTGAATTTCGCCGTGTTCTCGGCCCATGCGACCGATGTCGAGCTGTGCCTCTTTTCGGACGACGGGCGGCGCGAGCTGGCGCGGGTGCCGATGGAGGACCGTGACGGGCACGTGTGGCATGTGCATGTCGATGGGTTGATGACCGGGGCGCGCTATGGCTTTCGCGCCTATGGCCCCTATGCGCCGGAGGAGGGGCATCGGTTCAACCCCAACAAGCTGCTGATTGACCCCTATGCGCGGGCGCTGGACGGGCGGCTGCGGTGGTCGGATGCGCTGATGGGGTATCGGATCGGCAGCCCCCGGTCGGACCTGTCATTCGACACCCGCGACAGCGCCTTTGCGGTGCCGAAATCGGTGGTGGTGGATACAGCCTTTACCTGGGGCGAGGATGTGCCGCCGCGCCGCCCCTGGGACCAGACGCTGATCTACGAGGCGCATGTGAAGGGGATGACCGCGCTGCATCCGGCGGTGCAGCCGGGGATGCGGGGGTCCTATCTGGGCCTCGCCTCGGATCCGGTGATCGAGCATCTGTTGCGGCTGGGGGTGACGGCGATCGAGCTGTTGCCGGTGCACAGCTTCATCGACGACCGGTTCCTGGTGAGCCGGGGGCTGCGCAACTATTGGGGCTATCAGACGGTGGGATTCTTCGCCCCCGACAGCCGCTACATGAGCCGCGATGCCTTGTGGGAGTTTCGCGCGATGGTGCGGCGGTTGCATGTGGCGGGGATCGAGGTGATCCTGGATGTGGTCTATAACCATACCGGCGAGGGCGACGAGTTCGGCCCGACGCTGAGCTTCCGGGGCCTCGACAACCGCAGTTATTACCGGCTGCGCGACGGGGGCCGATTCTATGTGAACGACACCGGCACCGGCAACACGCTGGATCTGACGCAGCCGATGGTGCTGCGGATGGTGATGGATTCGCTGCGCTATTGGGTCGAGGTGTGCCATGTGGACGGCTTCCGCTTTGACCTCGCTGCCGTGATGGGGCGCGAGGCGGGGGGATTTGACCCTCAGGGCGGGTTCTTTGACGCGATCCGGCAGGACCCGGTGCTGGCGCAAGTGAAGCTCATTGCCGAGCCCTGGGACCTCGGCCCCGGAGGCTATCAGCTGGGCGGGTTCCCGCATCCCTTTGCCGAATGGAACGACCGGTTCCGCGACGGGGTGCGGCGGTTCTGGCGCGGCGATGCGGGGATGGCGCCCGATCTGGCCAAGCGCATCCTCGGGAGTGCGGAGCGGTTCGACCATGGCGGGCGGGCGGCCACATCCTCGGTGAATTTCCTGACCGCGCATGACGGGTTCACGCTGGAGGATCTGGTCAGCTTTACCGTCAAGCGCAACCTTGCCAATGGCGAGGACAACCGCGACGGCCACCATGACAACCATTCCGACAACCTGGGGGTGGAGGGGCCGACCGATGATCCTGCGATTCGCGCGGCGCGGGACCTGCGCAAGCGCAACCTGCTGGCCACGCTGTTTCTGAGCCAGGGAACCCCGATGCTGCTGGCGGGGGATGAGATCGGCAACAGCCAGGGCGGCAACAACAACGCCTATGCGCAGGACAATGCCACGGGCTGGATCGACTGGGCCATGGCGGACGGGATGCTGGCGGCCTTTGTGGCGCGGCTGGCGGAGTTGCGGCGCGACCATGCGGTGTTGCGCCAGCGGCGGTTCCTGCATGCGCGGCCCCGGGCGGGCGACCATCTGCCCGATGTGATCTGGCGGCGCGCGGACGGGGCCACGCCGCGGGCCGAGGATTGGCACGATGCAGGCTTTCGCTGCCTCTGCGTGGAGCTGCGACAGGCGGCCGAGGCGGGGGCCGCGGGGAACGAGGCGATCTTTGCCGTGTTCAACGCAGGCGGCGCACAGCCGCTGGTGCTGCCCGCAACGGCGCCCGGCTGGCGGCTGGTCCTCGATACCACGCGGCCCGATCTGCGGGCGGAGATACCCGCGGCACCCCTGGTGGTGCCTGCCCAATGCGTGCTGGTCTTTGCCGGCACAGACCCCTGAGGGAGAGAGAGATGACCATCCGCACCATTCCCACCGCACCGATTGCGGGGCAGAAGCCCGGAACCTCGGGCCTGCGGAAAAAGACCCCGGTGTTCATGGGGCCGCATTACCTCGAGAACTTCGTGCAGGCGATTTTCGATGTGGTGGGCTGTTCGGGGAAAACATTCGTGCTGGGCGGCGACGGGCGGTATTTCAACGACCGCGCGGCGCAGGTGATCCTGCGGATGGCGGCGGCGAACGGAGCGTCCAAGGTGATCGTGGGGCAGGGGGCGATCCTGTCCACCCCGGCGGCCAGCCACCTGATCCGGCTGCACGGGACCGATGGCGGGATCATCCTGTCGGCCAGCCACAACCCCGGCGGACCCGAGGAGGATTTCGGGGTCAAGTTCAACATGCCCAATGGCGGACCTGCGCCCGAGGCGGTGACGGAAGCCATGTTCGCGCGCACCCAAGGCCTGACCGAATACCGCATCTGGGAAGGGCAGGATGTGGACCTTGGCACCGTCGGCACCCATGCCATGGGCGAGATGGTGGTGGAGGTGGTGGACCCGGTGGCGGATTATGCCGCGCTGATGGAGACGCTCTTTGATTTCCCGGCCATCAAGGCGATGTTCGCGGGCGGGTTCCGCATGCGCATGGATGCGATGTGCGCGGTGACCGGCCCCTATGCGGTGGAGATTCTGGAGCGGCGGCTGGGGGCGGCCTCGGGAACGGTTGTGAACGCCGAGCCCCTTCCTGATTTTGGCGGCATGCACCCCGACCCCAACCCGACCTGGGCCCATGCGCTGATGGCCGAGATGATGGGGCCGGATGCGCCGGATTTCGGCGCGGCAAGCGACGGCGACGGCGACCGCAACATGGTGGTGGGTCGGGGCGTCTATGTCTCGCCCTCCGACAGCCTCGCGGTGCTGGCGGCCAATGCGCATCTGGCGCCGGGCTATGCGGGGGGCCTGAAGGGGATCGCACGGTCAATGCCCACCTCTGCCGCCGCCGACCGGGTGGCGGCGGCCCTGGGGATCGCGAGCTATGAGACGCCGACGGGGTGGAAGTTCTTTGGCAACCTGCTGGATGCGGGCCGCGCCACGATCTGTGGCGAGGAAAGTTTCGGCACCGGGTCCGACCATGTGCGCGAGAAGGACGGGTTGTGGGCGGTGCTGCTGTGGCTCAACATCCTCGCGGCGCGGGGCCAGCCGGTGGCGGAGATCATGGCCGAGCATTGGGCGCGGTTCGGGCGGAACTACTACAGCCGCCATGATTTCGAGGGGATCCCGGCGGAGGAGGCGGACGCTCTGATGGTGGCGCTGCGAGCGCGGCTGGAGGATCTGCCGGGGACGGAGACCGAAGGCATGGTGGTCGAGGCCGCCGACGATTTCGCCTATGCCGATCCGGTGGACGGGTCGGTGTCGAAGGGGCAGGGCGTGCGGGTGATGTTCGCGGGCGGCGCGCGGTTCGTGATGCGGCTGTCGGGCACGGGGACCGAGGGGGCGACGCTGCGGCTCTATCTCGAGCGCTATGCGCCGGGGCCGGAGGGCCTGGAGTTAGACCCGCAGGGGGCGCTGGCGCCGGTAATCGCGGCGGCTGAGGAGATTGCGGGGATCGCGGGCCGCACCGGGCGGACGGCCCCCGATGTGGTGACCTGAGCGGAAGCAAGGGGGGGCATGCCCCCCCTTGGACCCCCTTGCGAGAGCCGGGAGAGGGCGGGACGGGTGGCCGGAGGGGGCGCTGCCCCCTCGCGCCTGCGGCGCTCACCCCCGGGGTATTTTGTCAAGGAGAGGGGATTGGTTGGGGCCTGGCAGGAGGCGGGACCGAAGCCCGGGCGTGCGGGGCATGCGGCCTGAATCGCCGGATGCGGCGATGACCATGCGTTCGGGGGGGGGGTGCCGCCTCAGGGGGCGGGCGGGAGGGCGACCCGTGCGGCGAAGGGGCGGGGTTCGGGGGGTGTGGCGCGCGCACGTTGCCGCGGCTGCCGTGCCCATGCCGACCCCTTCGTGCCGGCGCACCGCGCGGGCAGGCCGGGCCGGGCGGCGCGGAACCGTCGGCGGAGACCTTTCGGCGCTGGTCTTGCCCTTGGGGCGGCGGCGTTCTAGCCTTTGGGGAGGGCGAGCGGTCTGGCGCGTCGATGGCTGGGGGACACGGACGACATGCAACTGTCGGATAGCCGCGACATCGCCGCGGAGCCCGCCACCGTCTGGGCCGCGATCCTTGACCCGGAGGTGCTGCGCCGCTGTGTGCCGGGATGCCAGAGCATGGCAGGCTCGATCGCGTCGGGCTATGAGGCGGTGGTCAAGCAAAAGGTCGGCCCGGTGAGTGCCACCTTCACCGGGCTGGTCACCATCTCGGACATCACCGATGGGCAGTCACTGCGCATCTCGGGCGAGGGCAAGGGGGGGGCTGCGGGCTTTGCCAGGGGGGGCGCGCAAGTCATCTTCGCGCCCGTCGAGGGGGGCACGCGGCTTTCCTATCAGGTCGAGGTGCACGTGGGAGGCAAGCTGGCGCAACTCGGGAGCCGGATCATCGACGGCTTTGCCCGCAAGCTGGCCGACGAGTTCTTTGCGCGGTTTCAGGAGGCTGTCGAGGGGGCCGGAGCCGCGGGCGACCCGGAACGGGACGGGGCGGCGAAGAAGGGTTGGTTCGGGCGCATCGTGGGCTGACCACGGGAAGGGGCGGGAATGACACGGGTAGAGATGACCGTGAATGACCGGGTGGTTGCGGCGGAGACCGAGGGGCGGACGCTTCTGGTGGAGTATCTGCGCGAGGGGCTTGGCCTGACCGGCACGCATGTCGGCTGTGACACGGCGCAATGCGGGGCATGCGTGGTGCATGTGGACGGCCGCGCGGTGAAGTCCTGCACGGTCCTTGCGCAGGATGTTGCGGGAGCCGATGTGCGCACGATCGAGGGGATGGCAAATCCTGATGGCTCGTTGTCGGTGCTGCAGCAGGCGTTCCGGGATCACCACGGGTTGCAATGCGGGTTCTGCACGCCGGGGATGGTGATGACGGCGGCGGCCCTGCTGGCCGAGCGCCCGGTGCCCTCCGAGGCCGAGGTGCGGGCGCATCTGGAGGGCAACATCTGCCGTTGCACCGGCTATCACAACATCGTCCGGGCTGTGCTGGCAGCCTCGGGGCAGGAAATGGCGCCCGCCGAATAGAACTGTAGATCACGGGTTTGTCGGTCGTTCTTCGTGTTCCGAGCGAAGTGTGGGGCGCTTGGGCCGGCGCTGAGAGGAGACATTATGCACAACTTCGACTTCGTGAAACCCCGGACCCTTGCAGAGGCCATCGCGGCCCTGTCGGTGGAGGGGGCGCAGGCGCTGTCGGGAGGGCAGACGCTGGTGCCCACGATGAAGCAGCGGCTTGCGGCCCCGGCGGTGCTGGTGTCGCTGACGGGGATCGACGAGTTGCGGGGGGTCTGTCTGGGCGAGGGCGGGCTGGTGATCGGGGCGGCCACGACCCATGCGGAGGTGGCGGCGGGTGCGGCGCGGCATTATCCGGCGCTGGCGGCGCTGGCCGGGCAGATCGGCGATCCGGCCGTGCGCAACCGGGGCACCATCGGGGGGAGCCTTGCGAACAACGACCCTTCGGCCTGCTATCCTGCGGCGGTGCTGGGATCGGGGGCGGTCGTGGTGACCAACCGGCGGCGCATCCCGGCGGAGGACTATTTCCATGGCATGTTCTCTACCGCGCTGGGGGAGGGCGAGATCATCACGGCGGTGGTGTTTCCGATCCCGGACACGGCCGGCTATGCCAAGTTCGTGCAGCCCGCCAGCCGCTTCGCGCTGACGGCCGTTTTCGTGGCCAGATATCCGGGCGGCGTGCGCGTGGCGGTGACGGGGGCGTCGAACGACGGGGTGTTTCGCTGGGCCGAGGCCGAGGCGGCGCTGACGGCGGATTTCCTGCCCGGCGCGCTGGAGGGCCTGACCCTGGACGCGGACGGCATGATCGCCGACCTGCACGGCTCTGCCGCCTATCGCGCGCATCTTGTGGGCGTGATGGCGCGACGCGCGGTTGCAGCGGCGCGCTGAACGGGCCCGGTGTGCCGGACCGGTTTCCTTGAAAGGAAAGGTTTCGATTTCTTGCAAGAAATCGGCGCCCGCCCTCAGCGGCCGCGCCAGATCCAGCCGCCGCCGAGGACGCGGGTGCTGTCCACCGCATAAAACACGCAGGCCTGGCCGGGGCTGACGCCCTCCTCCGGCGACAGCAGTTCCACCCCGGCCTCCCCGTCCCCCAAGGCCCGCAGGATCGCGGGGCGCGGTTCGCGGGTGGAGCGGACGCGCGCCAGCACCTCTTGCGTGGCCCCTGCCACCAGCGGGGCATCGCCCAGCCAGTTCACCTCGCGCAGCGGCACGCGCCGCGTGGCCAGCGCCTCTTTCGGGCCGACCACCACCTGCCGCGTCGCGGGATCGAGGCGCAGGACGAACAGCGGCTCGCCCAGGCCCCCGATCCCCAGCCCCTTGCGCTGGCCGACCGTGTAGTGGATCACGCCGCGGTGCTGGCCAAGCACTCTTCCCGACGTGTCCACGATTTCGCCCGGATCGGCGGCACCAGGGCGCAGTTTTTCGATCACCGCCGCATAGTTGCCGTTCGGGACAAAGCAGATGTCCTGGCTGTCGGGTTTGTCCGCGACCGGCAGGCCATAGCGCACGGCCAGCGCCCGCGTTTCGGCCTTGGAGGTCAGATGGCCCAGCGGAAACCGCAGATAGTCCAGTTGCGCGGGCGTTGTGGAGAACAGGAAATAGCTCTGGTCGCGCGCCGGGTCAGCCGCGCGGTGCAACTCTGCCCCCGCCGGGCCCATCCGGCGCTGGATATAGTGGCCGGTGGCCATGCAGTCGGCGTCGAGGTCCTTCGCCGTCTCCAGAAGGTCGCGGAACTTTACCCGTTCGTTGCAGCGGATGCAGGGCACCGGCGTGGCACCGCCCAGATAGGCATCCGCGAACTCGTCGATCACCGCCGCGCGGAAGGCATTCTCGTAATCCAGCACATAATGCGGAAAGCCCATGGTTTCGGCCACCCGCCGCGCGTCATGGATGTCGCGCCCCGCGCAGCAGGCGCCCTTTTTCGCCAGCGCCGCGCCATGGTCGTAAAGCTGCAGCGTGACACCCACCACGTCATAGCCCTGGTCCTTCAGCACCGCCGCCACGACCGAGCTGTCCACGCCCCCCGACATCGCCACCACGACACGGGTGTCGGCGGGCGCTTTCGGAAGGCCGAGCGAGTTCAGGGGCAGGTCGCGCATCAGGGTGTCTCCGCAAAACCCTGCAATATAGGAAAATGCGATGCACTCGCAACCCGGGCGTTTCACCCTTGCTTAAGCGTGATGCGCCACGATTGCTGCGGGATGGACGAGGGTTGTGTGATGTATCTCAAACGTGTGGACGGGCCGCGCCAGATCACGCTGCCGGATGGCAGCACGCTCAGCCGTGCCGATCTTCCCCCTGCCGACACCCGGCGCTGGGTCGCCAGCCGCAAGGCCGTGGTGGTCAAGGCCGTGGTGCATGGGCTGATCACCCAGTCTGAGGCGCTGGAACGCTATGCGCTGTCGGAGGAGGAATTCATTCTTTGGCGCCGCGCGATCGAGGCGCATGGGGAAAAGGCGCTGAAAGTGACGGCGATCCAGAAATATCGACAACTCTAAGGTGTTTTCATGTCAATCTCTGGCAGAGTAACCGCACGTTAACCATTGCCCGCCAGTGTCGTTAACGAAGCAGAGCCAAAGCGGAGATTGCCCTGATGCGGATTCTTCTTGTCGAGGATGACCCCACCACCTCGCGCAGCATCGAATTGATGCTCACCCACGCCAACCTGAACGTTTATTGCACCGATCTGGGCGAGGACGGGATCGACCTGGCCAAGCTCTATGATTACGACCTGATCTTGCTGGATCTGAACCTGCCGGACATGTCGGGGCATGACGTGCTGCGCCAGCTGCGCCTCGCGCGGATCCAGACGCCGATCCTGATCCTGTCGGGTGCGGATGATACGGACAGCAAGCTCAAGGGCTTCGGCTTCGGCGCCGACGACTACATGACCAAGCCCTTCCACCGAGAGGAGTTGGTGGCGCGCATCCACGCGATCATCCGCCGGTCGAAGGGGCATGCGCAATCGGTGATCCGCACGGGGATGGTCGCGGTGAACCTCGATGCGAAAACCGTGGAGGTCGAAGGAAAAACCGTGCATCTGACCGGCAAGGAATACCAGATGCTGGAGCTTCTGAGCCTGCGCAAGGGCACCACGCTGACCAAGGAGATGTTCCTGAACCATCTTTACGGCGGGATGGACGAGCCGGAGCTGAAGATCATCGACGTGTTCATCTGCAAGCTGCGCAAGAAGCTGGCCGAGGCGACGGGCGGGCAGAACTACATCGAAACCGTCTGGGGCCGCGGCTATGTGCTGCGCGATCCGGGGCCCGGCGTTCAGGCGCGCATCGCCATGGGGGCCTGAGGAGCGGGGCCACAGGCTGGACGGCGCCGGGGCCGCAGCCTAAACCTGTCAGGACGGCGGGCAGGGGGCGGGCATGACGGTGGAAGGGCGGGCGGTCGAGGCGTTGGACGCAGCGGAGGCGGAGGCGGAGCTGGCGCGCCTTGCGGCCCTGCTGTCCGAGGCGAACCGCGCGTATCATGCCGAAGATGCCCCGCGCATGACCGACGCGGCATTTGATGCGCTCAAGGCCCGCAATGCCGCCATCGAGGCGCGTTTCCCGGCGCTGAAACGCCCGGACAGCCCCAGCGACCGCGTGGGTGCGGCCGCTTCCGAGGCCTTCGGAAAGGTCCGTCACCGGCTGCCGATGCTGAGCCTCGAGAATGCCTTTGACGGCGCCGATATCACCGATTTCGTGACCCGCGTGCGCGATTACCTGAACCATCCCGGCCCCATCGCCTTTACCGCAGAGCCCAAGATCGACGGTCTGTCGCTGTCGCTGCGCTATGAGGGCGGCGCGCTGGTGCAGGCGGCCACGCGCGGCGATGGCGAGACGGGCGAGGATGTCACCGCCAATGCGCGCACCATCGCCGACATTCCGCAGCGCCTGACCGGCGCGCCGCAGGTGCTGGAGGTCCGGGGCGAGGTCTATATGTCGCATGCCGATTTCGCGGCCCTGAACGCGCGGGTGGCGGTCGAGGGCGGCAAGACCTTCGCCAACCCCCGCAACGCCGCCGCGGGGTCCTTGCGCCAGCTCGACGCGCGCATCACCGCCGCGCGGCCGCTGCGGTTCTTTGCTTATGCCTGGGGGGAGGTGTCCGACCCGCTTGCCGATACCCAGAAGGCTGCCATCGACCGGCTGAAGGCGCTCGGCTTTGCCACCAACCCGCGCACGGCGCTCTGCGATGGTCCCGAGGCGATGCTGGATCACTACCGCGCCATCGAGGCCGACCGCGCCAGCCTGGGCTATGACATCGACGGCGTGGTCTACAAGGTGAACGACCTCGCGCTGCAGCGCCGCCTGGGCTTTCGCTCTTCCACCCCCCGCTGGGCCATCGCGCACAAGTTTCCCGCCGAACTTGCCTGGACAGTGATAGACGGCATCGACATCCAGGTGGGCCGGACCGGGGCGCTGTCGCCCGTGGCGCGGCTGCGCCCGGTGACGGTTGGCGGCGTGGTGGTCAGCAACGCCACCCTGCACAACGAGGATTACATCGCCGGGCGCGATGCCAAGGGCAACCCGATCCGCGAAGGACGCGACATCCGCATCGGCGACCGGGTTCAGGTGTATCGCGCGGGCGACGTGATCCCGAAAATCGCCGATGTGGACCTGAACCATCGCAGCATCGACGCGCAACCCTATGTCTTTCCGCACGAATGCCCCGAATGCGCCAGCCCTGCCGTGCGCGAGCCCGGCGATGCCGTGCGCCGCTGCACCGGGGGCCTGATCTGCCCCGCGCAGGCAGTCGAACGGCTGAGGCATTTCGTCAGCCGGGGGGCGTTTGACATCGAGGGGCTGGGGGCGAAACAGGTCGAGATGTTCTTTCGCGACACAGACCTGCCCGTGAGAACCCCCGCCGACATCTTTACCCTGGCGGAAAGAGATGCCGCCAACCCCTTGCGCAAGCTGAAAAACCGCACCGGCTTCGGGGACCGCTCCACCGAGAACCTCTTTGCCGCGATCGAGGCGCGGCGGGTGATCCCGCTCGACCGGCTGATCTTTTCGCTGGGGATCCGGCATGTGGGCGAGGTGGCCTCCGGCCTCCTTGCGCGCCACTATGGCACCTGGCCCGCCTTCGAGGCCGCCATAACCGCCGCCGATGACCGCACCGGTCCCGACTGGGCAGGACTTCTGGCCATCGACGGGGTGGGCGAAACGCTGGCGGGGTCCTTGGTCGCGACCTTTGCCAACCCTGCCGAACGCGGCGCCATCGACGCGCTGGTGGCGCATCTGGACATCCAGCCCGTCGCCGCCCGCACGCCCGCCTCGAGCCCGGTCGCGGGCCTTACGGTCGTCTTCAGCGGCACCCTGGAAAAGATGACCCGCGCCGAGGCCAAGGCGCGGGCCGAGGCGCTGGGGGCAAAGGTGGCAGGCTCGGTGAGCGCGAAGACCGATCTGCTGGTGGCGGGCCCCGGGGCCGGGTCCAAGGCGAAAGAGGCCGCGCGTCTGGGCGTGCGCGTGATCGGTGAGGATGACTGGCTTGCGCTGATCGGCGACGCATGACGAGGCCGGAACAGCTTTTCCCCCTCTTCGCCGATCTGGAGACACTGGAGGGCGTCGGCCCGAAAACCGCCGAGGCCCTCACGGCGCTTGGGATCGCACGGCCAAAGGACCTGCTGTGGCACCTGCCGCAATCCGGCATCGACCGCGCCCGCCGCGCCTCGGTGCGCGAGGTGGTGCCGCCCGCGACGGTGACGGTGGAGGTGACGGTGGGCGCGCATGTGCCCGCGAAAACCAAGGGCCGCCCCTATCGCGTGATGGTGCGAGACGAGGCGCTGGAGTTCCAGCTGGTGTTCTTTCACGCCCGCACCGACTGGCTGACCGCGCAACTGCCCACGGGTCAGCGGCGCGTGGTGTCGGGGAAGGTGGAGCTCTTTGACGGGATCGCGCAGATGGTCCACCCCGACCACATCCTGCGCCCCGAGGATGCGGCCAGCCTGCCGCCCTATGAACCCGTCTATCCCTTGGGCGCGGGCCTGACGCAGCGGCAGGTGGCGGGGGCCGCCGTGGCGGCACTGGCCCGCAGCCCCGACCTGCCCGAGTGGATCGACCCGGCGCTGAAGGCGCGCGAGGGCTGGCCGGATTGGCGCGCGGCGGTCGTGGCCGCCCACGCGCCGCAATCGGCCGCCGACCTTGCCCCCACCGCCCCCGCCCGCGCGCGCCTGGCCTATGACGAGCTTTTTGCCCATCAGGTCACGCTGGCGCTCGCCCGCCGTGTGCAGCGGCGCGGCAAGGGGCGGGCGTCGCAGGGCACAGGGGCCTTGCAGGGCCGCGTGCTGGGCAGCCTGCCCTATGCGCCCACGGGTGCCCAGAGCCGCGCCCTGTCCGAGATTGCCGCCGACATGGCGGGGCCCTTGCGGATGAGCCGCCTGCTGCAGGGCGATGTGGGGTCGGGCAAGACGCTGGTGGCGTTCCTGGCACTGCTGGTCGCGGTGGAGGCGGGCGGGCAGGGCGTGCTGATGGCCCCGACCGAGATCCTCGCCCGCCAGCATCTGGAGGGGTTGCAGCCGCTGGCGCAGGCGGCGGGGGTGCGGCTCGATATCCTCACGGGCCGCGACAAGGGGGCGGAGCGTGCGGCCAAGCTGGCCGATCTGGCGGCGGGGCGGTTGCAGGTGCTGGTGGGCACCCATGCGGTGTTCCAAAAGGATGTGGTGTTCCACGACCTGCGGCTTGCGGTGATCGACGAGCAGCACCGCTTTGGCGTGGCGCAGCGGATGGAACTTGGGGACAAGGGCCCCACGACAGATGTGCTGGTGATGACCGCGACCCCCATCCCCCGCAGCCTGGCGCTGGCCACCTATGGCGACATGGACGTGTCGGTGCTGGATGAAAAACCACCCGGCCGCCAGCCCGTCACCACCGCGCTGGTGTCATCGGCCCGTCTGGATGAGGTTCTGGCCCATCTGGGCCGGGCGCTGGAGGAGGGGCGGCAGGCCTATTGGGTCTGCCCGCTCGTCGAGGACAGCGAGGTGCTGGATTACGCGAGCGCCGAGGCGCGCTTTGCCGCCCTGCGCGCGGTCTTTGGCGATCAGGTGGGGATGGTGCACGGCCAGATGCACCCCACCGACAAGGATGCCGCGATGGCGCGCTTTGTCGCGGGGGTGACGCGCGTGCTGGTGGCGACCACGGTGATCGAGGTGGGGGTGAACGTGCCCGCAGCCTCGATCATGGTGGTGGAGCGGGCGGAAACCTTTGGCTTGGCGCAGCTGCACCAGCTGCGCGGGCGGGTGGGGCGCGGGTCGGCGCGGTCCACCTGCCTTCTGATGTATCAGGCCCCCCTGTCGGAGGCGGCGGAGCGGCGGCTGAAAACCCTGCGCGACACCGAGGACGGGTTCCGCATCGCCGAGGAAGACCTTGCCATGCGCGGCGCGGGCGACCTGATCGGCACGGCGCAGACGGGCCTGCCACGGTTCCGCGTGGCCGATCTGGAGCGGCAGGCGGGGCTGATGGCGGTGGCGCAGACGGATGCGCGCGCCCTGCTGGCGCTGGACCCGGGGTTGGCCGGACCCAGGGGTCAGGCGGTGCGCGCGCTTCTGTGGCTTTTGGACCAGGACCGCGCGATCCGCCTGATCGGGGTCGGCTAGTCGCGGAAGAACCGGCTGTCCTTCAACTGGTCCCAGGCCCAGACAACCTCTTGCAGCCGGTCCTCGTCGCTGCGGTCCCCGCCGTTCATGTCAGGGTGAAGATCCTTCACCAGGCTCTTGTATTGCTTTCGGATTTCCGTTCGCGTCCAGGTGTCGCGCGCGTCCAGAATTTCCAATGCCTTGCGCTCTGTGGGGGGCAGCTTGCGGGTGGAGGTGGGGGCGGGGCCGGGGTTCTTGGTGGCCTTGTCGCCCAGGATGCCGATGGGATCCTCCACCCCCAGGCGCGACCAGACGCGCCCCTCGTCGGGCCGCTTGCCAAAGGGCTGCGTAGCGCGGCCCCAGACGCGGTCCTTGTCCATGAAGGCCTGGAACTCCTCGTCGGTGGTGCCCTGAAAGAAGTTCCACTTCAGGTTGTAGTCGCGCACATGGTCCTTGCAGAACCAATAATATTCATCCAGCCGCTCCGGCGAACGCGGCGCGCGGTATTGTCCCGGCTCCGCGCATCCCGGAAAATCGCAGCCCCGGTTGGCGGTATCAAAGGCCCCGGACATGCCCCTGCGCCCGGTCTTGCGCCGCTTCTTGTCGGCGGACACGCGCATGTCGAACTCGAAGGGGGGGCGATCTGCCATCACGGTGCCTTTCCGACTCGGAGGCGAGAGTTTAGGGGATTGTGCGACGGTTTGAAGGGGGCGAGACGATTATGCGCGCGGAACACGACCTGAGGGCGCGATTGACGGCGGCCTTTGCGCCCGAGCGGCTGGAGATCGTGAACGAAAGTCACCTGCACGCGGGCCATGCGGGCGATGACGGCTCGGGCGAAAGCCATTTCCGCGTGACGCTGCGCGCGACGGCGCTCACCTCCCTCTCCCGCGTCGAACGCCACCGCGCCGTCCACCGCGCCATAGGCGATCTGACCACGCGCATTCACGCGCTGGCCCTCGACCTCGGCTGAGCCTGCCATTTCCCGATGGGTCAAGTATCCCCGGGGGGTGCCGCCGTCTCCGCCATCGGTTCGAGGAGGCGGCGGCACGGGGGCAGACAACCCCCCGTCCGCGCTATCCACCCGGCCCGCCCTTGCCCTTGGGGCGGTCTGCCCGGCACCGGTCCGAACAGTATTTTACCTCGTCCCAGACCTTCGCCCAGGCCTTGCGCCAGGTGAAGGGGCGCCCGCAGGTGGCACAGGTCTTTTGCGGCAAGTCCGATTTCTTCACCCCGCGCGGCATGTCAGAGGTCCAGCATCAACTGGGTCATCGCCGTCTTGCGTCGCTTTGGCGCACGGTCGTTCACGAACCGCCCGCTGCCATCGGCGCGGCTCGCATGCCGGGTCACGATCCGCGCCGCGTCAGCCGCAAAGTCACCCTGCTTTCGCAGGCCCCACACCGCATCGCGCGCCGCGCGGGCGGCCACGGCGGGGTCGATCAGCGGTTCGGGATAGTCCAGTCCCCGCGCCATCGGCCAGCGCCAGGGCTCTTGCAGGACCGCGTCGGGCACCCCCGCCAGTTCGGGCAGCCAGCGGCGGGTGAAGGCGCCGGTCGGGTCCTGTTCCTGCCCCTGTTTCACGGGGTTGTAGATGCGGATGGTGTTGATGCCCGTGGTGCCCGACTGCATCTGCACCTGCGGCCAGTGGATACCGGGGTCATAATCCGTGAACAGCCGCGCCAGGATCGGCCCCGTCGCCCGCCAGTCAAGCCACAGATGATAGGATGCAAAGGACACCACCATCGCCCGCATCCGGAAGTTGAGCCATCCGGTCGCCGTAAGATAGCGCATGCAGGCATCGGCAAAGGGCACCCCCGTTTCGCCTGCAGCCCAGGCGGCCAGGCGCGCGGGGTCGGCGGCGCGGGGGCGCAGCGTTTCGGTCGCCGGGTGCAAGCAGCGCGTCTCGATCGAGGGCTGATCCTCCAGCTTTTGCGCGAAATGGTCGCGCCAGGCGAGCCGCGACTGGAATGACGACATCGCCCCACCCCAGCCGCCACCGGGCCGCTCCGCCGCGCGCGCGCGCGCGGCCTGCTCGACCTCGCGCCCCGACAGTGTTCCCATGGCCAGATGCGGCGAGAGGCGCGAACAGGCGCGTTCCCCGGTCACGGGCGAGGCCATTCCCGCGCGGTAGCCTTGCCCCCGCGACGTGAGAAACGAATCCAGCAGCACCTGCCCCTGCGCCCGTCCACCCGGCTGGCGATGCGGGCAGCGATCGTCGGCCAGCCGCAGGGCACGGGGCGAGGGGATCACCCCCGGCTCTACCTCCGGCACGGGGTCGAGGGCCACGGGCGCGGGCAGGGCGGGCTGGCTGGCAAAGGCGTCGCGGCGTCCCTGCCAGCCGTCGCGCGTGGGCAGGCGGCGCGTGACGCCGGTTTGGGGCAGCTCTTCCCACACCACGCCCGCCTCGCGCGCCCAGGCCCCCACGCGGCGGTCGCGGGCATAGGTCCAGAGGTTCCCGGTTTCTTCATGGCTGACAATCCGCGCGATCCGGTGCTGGCGCACCAGCCGGGCCAGCACCTCCACCGCGTCGCCCACCCGCACCACCAAGGGTGCCCCCGACTCCCCCAACGCCTCGCGCAGGTCGGTCAGGCTTTCGGCGGCAAAGGCCCATTGGCGGGCCGAGGTGTCGGGAAGCTGCCAGTAGTCCGGTTCCACGATGTAAAGCGGCAGCACCCGCCCCAGACCGGCGGCGCGGGTCAGGGCGGGATGGTCGTGGATGCGCAGGTCGCGCTTGAACCAGACGAGAACATTCATGGAACAAGGATGTAGCATGGTGGCGCGATTCGTAAAGCGCGCTCAGGCCCGCTGCCGCGCCGCGGCGACCCAGATCGCCGCCAGCGCCAGCGACAGGACCACGTTCCACGCGGCCATCGACAGGCCCGCCAGGCTCCAGGCCACTGCGTCGCAGCGCACCGGGGCCCCTACCGCCACGTTGGGGTTCAGCAGGTCCTCCACCGACAGCCCCGCGATGGACCCGGCGGAGCAGGAGGCCAGCCCCTCCCACCAGCCCCATTCGACGCCCGCGTGATAGGCCCCGATCCCGGCCGTGGCCAGCGCCGCCCCCGCACCGAGGAGCGGGAGCACCCGCCCCGGCAGCATCAGCGCCACCAAACCGATCAGCACCGCCGCCAGATGCGGCCAGCGTTGCCAGATGCACAGCACGCAAGGGTGCAGGCCACCGATATACTGAAAGGCCAGCGCGCCCAGCAGCAGGGCCGCCGACCCGCCCGCCGCCACCGCGATCATCCGACTACGAGTCACAAGAACCTCACCGCCGCAAAGCCGCCCACCAGCAGGACCATGGCGACAGTGAACATAAGGCCCAGCCGCCGCTCGATGAAATCACGGATCGGTGCGCCGAAGCGCCACAGGAGTGCCGCCACGATGAAGAACCGCAGCCCCCGCGCCACCACCGAGGCCGCGATGAACACCGGCAGCGACAGGCCCGTGGACCCTGACAGGATGGTGATGACCTTGTAGGGAAAGGGGGTCACGCCTGCGATCAGCACGGCCCAGGCGCCCCAGTCGTTGTAGGTGGTGCGGAATGTCTCGAAATTCCCGGTCTTGCCGTAAAATTCAAGCACGGGCAGGCCGACGCTCTCGAACAGCACCGCGCCAATCAGATAGCCCAGCATGCCCCCGGCGACCGACGCCGCCGTGGCCACGCCCGCGATGACAAAGGCGCGGCGCGGTGCGGCCACGATCATCGGGATCATCAGGATGTCGGGCGGTATCGGGAACACCGACGATTCGATGAAGGCCACCAGCGCCAGCCACCAGATCGCACGGGGATGGGCGGCGAGCGCCAGCGTCCAGTCATACAATCGGCGGATCATTGCGCGCAGGCCCCTCTGGCATTCCGCGCCTTGCATCATGCGGGCAGGGCAGGGTCAAGCATCGCTTGAGGCGGGGGCGGGCTGCGGGTAGCGTACGCGCAGCATGGTAGGGGGTGGGTGATGGACTGGAGAGGCAGGCGTGGCAGCCGCAACATCGAGGATCGCCGGGGAACGGGGGCGTCGCGCGGGGGCGTGGTCACGGGCGGGGTGGGCGTTGTGGTCGTGTTGCTGCTGGGGGCCTTTTTCGGGGTCGATGTCACGCCGCTCCTGCAGGATCAGGGCACGCGGGCCCCGCAGGAGATCACGGCAGAGGACCGCGTGGCGGGTGAGTTCGTCTCGGTGACGCTGGCTGATACGGAGGAGGTCTGGGCGGATGTGTTCCGCGCGCAGCTGGGCCGTCAATACCGCCCTCCGGTGCTGGTGCTGTTCAAGGGGGCGACGCAATCGCCCTGTGGCGGGGCAGACGGTGCCTCGGGGCCGTTCTACTGCCCGGCCGACCGCAAGGCCTATCTGGACACGGCGTTTTTTGTCACGCTGGAGCACCGGCTGGGCGCCAAGGGCGACTTTGCCGCGGCCTATGTGGTGGCGCATGAGATCGCGCATCATGTGCAGAATGAGCTTGGCATCCTTGCGCAGGTAAATGAGCGTCGGCGGCAAGTGCCCGAGCGGGAAAGCAATGCGCTGTCGGTGCGGGTCGAGTTGCAGGCGGACTGTTTCGCGGGCCTCTGGGCGCGCGAGGCGCAGCGGAAATTCGGCGCGCTGGAGCCGGGACGCGTGGAGGAGGCGGTAAACGCCGCGCGCAGCATCGGCGACGATACGCTTCAGGCCGCAGCCGGACGCAGGCCAAATCCGCATACCTTCACCCACGGGACGTCGGAACAGCGGGCGCGCTGGTTCGTGACCGGGCTTAAATCGGGTAAGGTTGCGGCCTGCGACACGTTCGCGGCAGCGCGGCTGTAAAGGCTGTGCGTTGACGGCCCCGATGCCATTGGCTAATCGGGTGAGTGTGGCCCGAGTGGCGGAACGGTAGACGCAGGGGATTCAAAATCCTCCGCCGCAAGGTGTGCGAGTTCGAATCTCGCCTCGGGCACCAGCCATGCAAAGACGCAACACCGTGATCCCCGTGGGCATCCGGCGGCGGGGCACTCGGGTGCCCCGTGCATCTGCGGCGGAAATGCGGCGTCAGGGCCGTTTGGTTGACGGTGATTCGTGCCACGTTAACCTTGACAGGTGCCGCGGCGTGTCCGATCCGGCCGAGTCGCGGCGATTGATGCCTGAATGTGAACGCGACACCGAAAACTGTGGCAGCCTGATGGCGGGAAATTGCGGGATGGTTAAGATCGAGGCCGGGCGTGCGATCTGACGGGGCTGCGAAACGGGATTGCGGTTGGTTGGACGGATCGAACTTTCCAGGTATCTGCCAACAAAATGAACTCAATTTCGGGTTGAACCGGGCTTGCGGTGCGACTGTTTCCTGAGACGAAACGGCACTCATCCCAAGGTGGAATTGCCTGCCGTCGTGCATCAACGCGAGGGGGAGCCCGCGCCAGCCATTGCCCCCTTCTCGCCGTTTTTCCCCTTTGCGGCAGGCTTAACGAAGGGTTATCAGAAAGGTGTCTTGCTGGGTAAAGACGGTGGCCGTGGGGGCGGCTTGTCGGTGTGACGTGCGCGATGCTCGCGCAGTTGCTGTGGATTTTTCGCATCTGGTCCGGGCGCTTGGCCTGTGGCTTTCGCGGTCCGCTCGTCATTTCCGAACGGTTAGGTCGCTTGATGCGATCTGTGGCATGTCCGCAGGTTGCGGCGGCGTTCATTCGGATGTCGCCAAAATTGAAAAGGGGCGCGCATGAGCGGACGCCCTGCTGCTTGGGGAAGTGACTGATGCCTGTCATTGCACGCTATGATTTCGACGATGCCGATACTGTTGCCGCAGATTCCGCGCTGGCGAACGGCGCACAGAACGGCCTTTACACCGATGGGGCAGCGTCGGTTGGTGGCCGCGCCGTTCTGGACGGCGTGAATGACAAGGTAAAGATCCAGGCCGAAGAGTTCCAGCTTGCCCAGGGCACGTTGGAAATCCAGTTCACCCAGGCCGCGCATGTCGGCAGCGGCCCCAATACCGTGCTGTCGCGCGACAGCACCGGCGAAACCCCCGGCGGCTACCGGGTGGAGGTGCTGGCGGACGGGTCCATCACCGTCACGCATGAGGGCGCGGGAACCTCGACGACCTTCACGACCGGCCCCGGCTTCCTTTCGCCTGGTGACGAGGTGCAACTGACCTATTCGTGGGATGAAAACGGGCCGGGCCAGCTTAGCATCGCGAACCTCACATCGACCGCCAGCTACAGCGAACCGGTGCCGGCCGGGCTGACCATGAACATGGGTCCGGCGATCAACCAGAAATGGATGATCGGCGCAGGGCAGTCGAATTCCGATGCGGGGTTCCTGAACAACCTGGACAGCTATTTCCAGGGGTCGGTCGAGTATTTCGAAATCTCGAACACCGTGGACAATCTGGGTGACGGCACGCCAACGCCCCAGCCCGATACGGCCGTGACGGACGAGGATACGCCCGTCACCATTCCGGTGCTGGACAACGACACCGATCCGCAGGGCCAGCCGCTGACCGTGATCGGCGGCGAGGCGCCGAACGGCACGGTGGTCATCAACCCCGATGGCACGATTACCTACACTCCGGACCAGGATTACAACGGGCAGGACATCATCACCTACACGGTGCGCGATCCCGATGGGAACACCGCGACCTCAACCGTAACCGTGACGATCAATCCGGTGAATGATGATCCCGTGGCAAACCCCGACACCGCCGCGACGGGCGTCGGCGTTCCGGTGATCATCCCGGTGCTGGCAAATGATACCGATGTGGACGGCGATCCGCTGTCGATCCTGGGCATCCCGACCGCGACCGAAGGCACCGTCACCGTCAACCCGGACGGCACGATCACCTTTACCCCGCCGACCGGGTTCATCGGAACCTCGACGATCACCTACGCGATTACAGACGGCAACGGCGGCACCGACACCTCGACGGTGACGGTATCGGTCGGGCTGCCGCCGCCAGTTCGCGACGGCATCGTCAACGGCACGCCGGACGATGATCTGATCGACCTCGACTATGTGGATGTCGATGGCGACCGGATCGACGCCGAGGATGCGCTGATCCCGGGCGACGGACCCAACGACGACAGCGTGTTCGGCCGCGAGGGCAACGACACGATCTTTGGTGGTCTGGGCAGTGACACAATCTTTGGCGGCCCCGGCGACGACAGCATCCTTGGCGGGCCGGGCGATGACGTGCTCTACGGCGACTCGGGCGATGACACGATCTTTGGCGGCGACGGATCGGACCGGGTTTACGGCGGCGACGGAAACGACTTCATCGACACCTCGGGCGGGGGCGCGGCACCGCTTCCCGATCGCGGCTATCCGGGGCTGTATCCGGCCGATGCCGATCCGCTGAACGACCGTGACACGGTCTTTGGCGGGCGTGGCGACGACACGGTTTTCACCGGTGACGACAACGACGTGATCTATGGCGGCAACGGCAACGACTATGTCGATGCCGGGTTCGACGATGATCTTGTGTTCGGCGGCCGGGGCAACGACACGCTGATCGGCGGCGAAGGGGCCGACACGATCTATGGCGATCAGGGCAATGACGTCATCTATGGCGGTCTGGGCCCGACGGCACCCGATGCCATAAACATCCGCGACGACCAAGGCGACCTGCGCCCCGACAACGGCACGGACCTGCTGTTCGGCGGAGCGGGCAACGATACGATCTATGGTCTGGACGACAACGACACGATCCATGGCGACGATGGGGATGACCTGCTGGATGGCGGTATCGACAATGACCTGATCTTTGGCGGGGCCGGGAACGACACGATCATCGGCGGCCAGGGTGCCGACACGATGTTCGGCGGTGCGGACCGTGACCTGTTCATCATAAACCGGCCCGGCGACGGGATCGGTGACGTGATCGACGGCAACGAGGAAGGCGACGACTTTGACACGCTGGACCTGCGTGGCGCGGGCCCGCTGCGTGTGACCTTCGCGGACGACAACCCGGAAAACGGCTCGGTCACCTTCTACGACCCGGCCGATCCGGCGGTGGTGACGGGCACGCTGACCTTCGTGAACATCGAGAACGTCATACCCTGCTTTACCCCCGGCACGCTGATCGCCACCCCGCGCGGCGAGGTTCCGGTGGAGGAGTTGCGCGTCGGCGACAGGGTGGTGACGCGCGACAACGGCATCCAGGACATCCGCTGGGTGGGGGCCAAGCATCTGGACTGGGCTGCGCTCTGCGCCAATCCGCACCTGAAGCCGGTGCTGATCCGGCAGGGGTCGCTGGGCAACGGGCTGCCCGAGCGGGACATGATGGTCAGCCCGAACCATCGCATGCTGGTCGCCAACGACCGCACAGCGCTGTATTTCGAGGATCATGAGGTGCTGGTGGCCGCCAAGCATCTGGTGGGGGCCAACGGCGTGCATTCGGTGGATGCCGCGGGCACGACCTATCTGCACATGATGTTCGACCGTCACGAGGTGGTGCTGGCCAATGGTGCCTGGACCGAAAGCTTCCAGCCCGGCGACTACACGCTCAAGGGCATGGGCAACGCGCAGCGGACCGAGATATTCGAAATCTTCCCCGAACTGGCGACCGAGACGGGGCTGGCCGGCTACCAGGCGGCCCGCCGCACGCTGAAAAAGCACGAGGCGGCGCTGCTGCTGCGCTGACAATGGATCATGCAGCCGCCTGCGGGAAATCTTCCGCAGGTTGTCACGGGGGCCCTCGGGCCCCCGTATGCGTTGAAATTGCCGCAATCCAACCAACAATGCCGCCGGATTGCTTCAAATCCATCGCTTTTGCGCCTTTACCTGACGGTATCCAAAATCCGTGCCGTGGGCGGACCTGCCCGCAGTAGTGATTTCAGGGGCCTCGCGTGGCGACGATCAACGGGACGGAAAACAACGACACCCTGGCGGGCGGGGGCGAGCCGGACCTGATCACCGGCTTTGGCGGCGATGACCGGGTGACTGCGGGTGGCGGCAACGACACCGTGTTCGGCGGCGACGGCAACGACACGCTGCTGGGCGAGGGCGGCAACGACTCGATGTTCGGCGGCAATGGCAATGACTCGCTGGATGGCGGCAACAACGACGACACGCTGTTCGGCGACGCGGGCAACGATACGCTGATCGGCGGGGCCGGAGCGGATCAGCTGTTCGGTGGCGATGGCGACGACATCCTGAACGGGGGTGCCGGCAACGATACGCTGGACGGCGGAGCGGGCAATGATACCGCCGATTACACCGGCATCACCTCGGCCATCACGGTGAACCTCGCGGCGGCCAGCAACCAGGCCACGGGCGGCGGCGGCACAGACCAGCTGAGCGGGATCGAGAATGTGATCGGCGGATCGGGCGCCGACAGCATAACGGGCGACAGCGCGGCCAACGTCCTATCGGGCGAAGGGGGGAACGACACGCTGAACGGCGGAGGCGGCAATGACACGCTTTTCGGCGGGGCGGGTGCGGACCAGCTCTTTGGCGGCGATGGCGACGACTTGCTGTTTGGCGGAAACGGCAATGACCAGCTGTTCGGCGGCGATGGCGACGATGTGCTGTTCGGCGGTGCAAACAACGACACGCTGAACGGCGGCGCGGGCAATGACACGGCGAATTATTCCGGGGTCGTCGGCAACCTTATCGTCAACATGGCAGCAGCCAGCAACCAGGTGACCGGCGAGGGCACCGACCAGCTTATTTCGATCGAGAATGTGATCGGCGGATCGGGCGACGACTCGATCTCGGGCGATGCGAGGGCAAACCGGCTGGAGGGCGGCGCGGGTAACGACACGTTGCGCGGCGAGGGGGGCAATGACACCCTGTCGGGCGGGGCGGGCAACGATATCCTGGACGGGGGCACCGGGTTCGACACCGCAGACTATTCGGCCGAGACGGCGAACCTGACGATCAACCTCGCCACCGGCGTGGCGACCGGCGCGGGCACCGACACGCTGATCGCCATCGAGAATGTGATCGGCGGCGCAGGTGCCGACAGCATCACCGGCGGGCCGGGAGAGAACATCCTGGAAGGCGGGGCGGGAAATGACACCATCCTTGCCGGGACCGGCAATGACACGATCCTGGGGGGCGACGGTGATGACCTGATCACCGCAGGGTCGGAAACGGCCCCGGCCCCGGTGCCGCTGGCCTTCCTGTGGACGGCCTATCCCGACGAGACCAGCTTTACCTCGACCTTCACGCAAAGCACAGGCGGCATCGACGTAACGGCCGTCTATACGCCCGATGTGCCCGGGGCGACCTTTTCGGTCGAGTCCACAGGCAATGCGGGCGCCGGCGAGCGCGAGGCGCCCGTCTATGTGAACACGGGCGAGCCGTTCAACCCGAACTCCAGCGCCGAATTCTATCGCCCTGCGGATGGCGGCGGCAATTCGGTGGGCCAGGTCACGTTCAACTTCGCCTCGGCCCAGGGCTCGGGATTTGAGTCCGAGGTCACCAACGTCCGGTTCCGCGTGTCGGACATCGACCGGTCCGGGTTTATCGACCAGGTGTCGGTGCTGGCCTTCGACGCGGATGGCAACGCGGTTCCGGTGATGATCAACGCGGGCGCGGCAACGGTGTCGGTCAACGGCAATACGGTCACGGCCACGGGCGGGGCGGTTCTGCCCAACTCCGCACTCGGGTCGGTGCTGTTCACCATTCAGGGGCCGGTCGCTACCCTCACGATCACCTACACCGACCTTGCAAACGCACAGCAGGCGATCCGCGTTTCGGACATCCATTTCGACGCGGTCTATGCCGACCATGACGAGGTGGATGGCGGCGCGGGCGACGACACGATCAGCGGCGGCTGGGGCGAGGACACGCTGCGCGGCGGCGAAGGCAACGACAGCCTGTTCGGCGGCGCGGGCCACGACCTGCTGTTCGGCGACGGCGGGGATGACCGGCTGTTCGGGGGCGACGGCAACGACACGCTGGAAGGCGGAGACGGCAACGATTCCGTCGAGGGCGGCAACGGCGACGATTCCATCGACGGCAACGACGGCGATGACACGCTGGACGGCGGTGCGGGCAACGACACCATCGAGGCCGGTCTGGGCAACGATCTTGTCTTTGGCGGCGACGGCAACGATTTCATCCAGGGGCGCGAAGGCAACGACACGCTGTTCGGTGGCGCGGGCGATGATGAACTTGTGGGCGAAGACGATGACGACGAGCTGTTCGGGGGCACGGGCCGCGACACGCTTTACGGTGGCGCGGGGCGCGACACGCTGCGCGGCGGGGCCGACAACGATGTGGTTTATGGAGGCGCGGGGCAGGATCAGCTCTGGGGCGACGAGGGCGACGACCTGCTGGACGGCGGAGCCGACGATGACCGGCTGGAGGGCGGCGCGGGCAATGATACCCTGATCGGCGGCGCGGGCGACGACACGCTGGATGGCGGCAGCGGCGACGACCTGATCTTCGGCGGCGACGGCAATGATTACCTGAACGGCGAGGAAGGCGACGACACGCTGGAGGGCGGCGCGGGCGATGACCTGCTGTTTGGTGGCGACGGCAACGATGTCCTGATCGGCGGACCGGGGGCCGACACGCTGATCGGCGGCTTCGGGAACGATACGATCTACGGCGGGCCGGGCGATGTGGTGGACGGCTCCGAAGACGACGACAACAACGATCGGGACGTGCTGGACCTGCGCGACTGGGGCAAGGCGCGCACCGATATCGCATTCGACCCTGGCAATCCCGAGAACGGCACGGTCACTTTCTACAACCCCGACATGACAGTCGCGGGCACGCTGACCTTTACCAACATCGAAAAGGTCATCCCCTGTTTCACCCCCGGCACCCGCATCACCACCGCGCAGGGCGAACGCGCGGTCGAGATGCTGCAACCCGGCGACATGGTGCTGACGCGCGACAGCGGATACCAGCCGCTGCGATGGGTCGGGCGACGAGACCTCAGGGCGGCCGACATGGCCGCCAGCCCGGCCTTACGCCCCGTCCGCATCGCGGCGGGGGCCCTCGGGCAGGGCGCACCGGAACGGGACATGCTCGTGTCACCCCAACACCGGATGCTGATGACCGGCCCCCGGGCGCAACTGTTCTTTGGCGAAAGCGAGGTGCTGGTGGCGGCGGTGCATCTGACCGGCTGGCCGGGCGTGTCGCGGATCGAGGGGGCGGCTGCGGTCAGCTATCTGCATGTGATGTGCGACGCGCATCAGATCATCCGCGCCGACGGAGCCTGGACCGAAAGCTTCCAGCCGGGGATGGCCAGCCTGTCGGGCATCGGTGAGGCGCAGTGCGCGGAACTGCTGGCACTTTTTCCCGACCTTGCGGCTGGTCAGGCCTATCCCGCCGCGCGACTGACATTGAAGGCACGCGAGGTTCGGCTACTGATGGGGGCCTGATCCGCCCGCGCGCCAGGACGCCCAATCCTCGGGCGTGTCAAGGTCGGTCAGCGCGCGCCGCCCCGGCAGCGCCACGAGCCGCAGCCTGTCCCTGTGCCGCGCAACCACCGACCGACCGCCCTCATCGCCGGTCAGCGCCTCCAACTCGGGCCAAAGGTCGGCGGGCAGAATCACGGGATGGCCCGGTGTGCCGTCCTCTGCCGTCGCACGCAGGATGGCGGAGGGATCGGCGGCGGCAGCCTCAAGCATCCGGGTTATGTCAGCGGTCGTCACATCGGGCATGTCGGCAGGCAGGATCATCGCCGCGCCGGCCCCCGTGTCACGCAACGCACCGAACCCTGCCCGCAACGATGCCGCCATCCCCAACCGCGCGTCCTGCGCCACGACGCAGTGCAGGGGCAGACCGTCCAGAGTCGCCACACGCTCCGGCCGATCCGGCGGCACCACCACCACCACGGGCACACCACAGGCCAAAGCGATGCAGGCGCTGCGGCGCAGCAGCGGCAGGCCGTCAACCATTTCGGTCAGTTTGTCCTGCCCCTTCATGCGGGACGAGGCTCCGGCGGCCAGAATCAGGATTGCAGGTTGGACCGTCACGGGACACTCCGGCTGTTCGCTTCGCAGCCGGGCCGCCCCGGTCAGATCAGCCTAACCGCGCATCCGCCCCCCGTCATCCCACGGCGGGGCCAGATGCACACGGGCGGGGCGACGGTCGCCAAGAATTTCGATCTCCACGCCCAGGCCATCGGCGATGCGCTCGGCGGGCAGAAAGCCATAGGCGACTGACTGCCCGGTGGTATGCGAATAGCCGCCCGAGGTGCAGAACCCCTGCACGCTACCTTCCAGCCAGATCGGCTCCCATGCCGTCACATCCGCCCTGTCCGCCTCGACCACAAAGGTGGCAAGGCGCCGCCGTGGGCCTGCTGCGCGTTCCGCCATCGCCGGTGCGCGGCCGATCCAGTCGGCGGGTTTGTTCCACCGGATGAACCGGTCCAGCCCGGTTTCAGCGGGCGTGTAGTCCGGGCTGAACTCGCGCCCCCAACTGCCGAACCATTTGTCCAGCCGCAAGGACATCATCGCCCGCATGCCAAAGGGGCGCAGGCCGAGGTCCTGTCCCGCCCCCCACAGAACCGCCCACAGGTGCCGCTGCGAGGCGCTGTCGCAATAGATCTCATAGCCCAGATCGGCGGTGTAGCTGACGCGCTGCACCAGCGCATCCGCCATGCCGACCGTCATTGCCCGCGTGTCCATGAACCGCAACACCGCCGCCGAGACATCGGCCCGCGTCACCCGCGCCAGCAGGTCGCGCGCGCGCGGCCCCGCAATCTGGAACCCGGTGCGGGTGTCCGAGATGTTTTCGACTTGCACCCCCTCCTCCAGATGCGTCTCGAACCAGCGGCCATGCCAGCCCTGCGCGCCATAGCTCGCGGTCAACATGAACTCCTGTTCACTGATGCAGGACACGGTGAAATCCCCGATGATCTTGCCCGATGCCGCCAGCATCGGGTTCAGCGCGATGCGACCCGGGGCGGGGATCGCCCCCGCCATCATCCGGTCCAGCCAGTCCCGCGCCCGGGGCCCGGTGACGCGGTATTTGCCGAAATTCTGCAGTTCGTTGATGCCCACGCCGTTGCGCACCGCCAGCACCTCGGCCCGCACCGCCTCCCAGGCGTTCGAGCGGCGGAAACTCGGCTCTTCCTGCAGCGGCTCGCCGGGCAGGGCGTGGTAGTTGACCACCTCCAGCCCGTATTGCTGACCCCAGACCGCGCGCATGGCGGTAAAGGTGTCATACATGGCTGTGGTGCGGAACGGACGCGCGGCGGGGCGTTCCTCATTGGGATAGCTGACCGAGAACCGCATCTGATAGTTTTCGATCACCTTGGGCACGGTATAGCCCGGCGTGGTCCAGGTGCCGAACCGTGCCACGTCGAACCCGCGTGGATCACGCTCGACCTCGCCATGGATCATCCACTGCGCCAGCGCCAGCCCCATGCCGCCACCCTGGCTGAACCCGGCCATCACCGCGCAGGCCGACCAGTAGTTGCGCAAGCCCGGCACCGGGCCGACCAGCGGGTTGCCATCGGGGGCAAAGGTGAAGGGGCCGTGGATCACCCGCTTGACGCCACTGCGTTCCAGCACCGGGAACCGGCGATAGGCAAACGCCACCGAATCCTCGATCTTGTCGAACTGCTCGTTCAAAAGCTCATGTCCGAATTCCCAGGGCGTGCCATCCACCGCCCAGGGCTCGCAGGGTGTCTCATAGAACCCGATGCAGAGGCCCCGCCCCTCCTGGCGCAGATAGCTCTCACCTCCGGGGTCCATTACATGCGGGAACTCGCGCCCCCGTTTCAGGATGTCCATGATCTCGGGGATGTCGTCGGTCACCAGATACTGGTGCGCCATCGGCAGCAGCGGCAGATAGACCCCCGCCATGGCCCCCACCTCGCGCGCCCACAATCCCGCGGCATTGACCAGATGCTCGGCGATGACGGTGCCCTTTTCGGTCACCACCTCCCAGCCCTCGCGATGCGGCCGCGTCTCCAGCACGCGGTTGTGCAGCACGATCTCGGCCCCCCCCATCCGCGCCGCCTTCGCATAAGCATGGGTGGTGCCCGAGGGGTCCAGATGCCCATCCAGCGGATCGTAAAGCGCGCCGATGATGCCTTCCAGGTTCACCATCCCATGGGTGAAGGCGCGGATCTCCTCCGGCCCCAGGATCTCGGTCTCCAGCCCCATGTAGCGATGCTTGGCGCGTTCCGCCTTCAGCATCTCGAACCGCGCCACGTTGTCGGCCAGCGTGATCCCCCCCACATGGTGCAATCCGCAGGACATCCCTGTCAGTGCCTCCAGCTCCTTGTAAAGCCGGATGGTATATCCCTGCAGCGCCGCCATGTTGGTGTCGCCGTTCAGTGTATGAAACCCCCCCGCCGCATGCCAGGTGGAACCAGAGGTCAACTCCGACCGCTCAACCAGCATCACATCCGACCAGCCCAGCTTTGTCAGGTGATACAGCACCGAACAGCCGACGACACCGCCGCCGATGACCAGGACACGGGTATGGGTTTTCATCGCGACCGCCTCGCTCCAGTTTGCTGCAGGGTTTCCCGCTCGATGCAAGCAGGCTTGTCACGCGGCGACGCAAGATGTCGCCTTCCGGCCATGCCTTCTTCTGTCCCGAAATATCCCACGGGGGTGCAGGGGGTGTGAAACCCCCTGCGGGCCGCCACCCGGCACTACTTCTCCGGGATCAACCCCTTCGGGCTGAACCGCAGCACCAGAAGCAGGATCACCCCCATGGTCAGCAGCCGCATATGCGCCGCGCTGTCGATCAGGTGGCTCTTGAGCCAGCTGCCCTCCGGCATTCCCGCGGTCATCGCGCCCATCAGGAACAGGCCCATCGGCTCCACCATCACCCACAGCCACCACACCAGGAACCCGCCCAGCACCGCGCCCCAGTTGTTGCCCGACCCCCCCACGATCACCATCACCCAGACCAGAAAGGTGAACCGCAGCGGTTGATAGCTGCCGGGCGTCAGCTGGCTGTCCAGCGTGGTCATCATCGCGCCCGCGATCCCGATCACCGCCGAGCCGAGGATGAACACCTGCAGATGGCGGCGCGTCACGTCCTTGCCCATGGCCTCGGCCGCAACCTCATTGTCGCGGATGGCGCGCATCATCCGGCCCCAAGGCGATTTCAAGGCCTTTTCCGACAGCCAGACGATCATCAGCAGCACGATCAGGAAAAGCCCCGCCCAGGCCAGCTTCACCACCAGGCTCGAGGCTGCCATCGGCTCCATCCCCCAGCCGCGCGCCCAGTCGATGAAGGCGCCCGAGCGCTGCAGGTCCACCTCATAGGGGACCGGGCGCGGCAGCCCGACCACGTTCTTGACGCCGCGTGCCAGCCAGTCCTCGTTCTTCAGGACCGCGATCACGATCTCGGCGATCCCCAGCGTGGCGATGGCGAGGTAATCCGAGCGCAGGCCAAGTGCGGTCTTGCCGATGGCCCAGGCGGCCGCGGCGGCCAGCAGGCCGCCCGCGGGCCAGGACAGAAGCACCGGCAGGCCGAGGCCCCCGAGGTAGCCGGTTGCTGCCGGGTTCACCGCCTCAACCGCATCGGTCGCCGGGTCGATGATCGTCCGGTAGAGCAGGAACCCGCCCCCGATCACCACCACCATCGCCGCGCCCCGCAGCCGCCCCGGGGCCATCTTCTGCCACACCAGCGCCGCCGCCAGGACCGAGGCCGCGCCGACGATCAGGCCAAAGGCGATGCCCGGCCCGCCCGCGGCCCAGCCTTCCGGCACCGGGGCCGCGGACACCAGCACCACCGCCAGCCCCCCCAGCGCCACGAACCCCATGACGCCCACGTTGAAAAGGCCCGCATAGCCCCACTGGATATTGACCCCCAGCGCCATGATCGACGAGATCAGCGCCATGTTCAGGATCGTCAGCGCGAGGTTCCAGCTCTGGAACATCCCCGTCAGCGCGAAGAGCGCCGCGACCAGCGCGAACAGCAGGGGAGGGGGCAGTTTCATATCGTTTTCCCCTTGAAGAGGCCCGTCGGCATGAACAAGAGCACGATGATCAGAATGGCGAAACTGACCGCGAACTTGTAGTCGGTGCCCATCAGTTGCACCAGGCTATCGGGCGCCAGGCTTTCGGGCAGGGCATGGCCCAGCACCTTTTTCCAGGCATAGGTCACCATCACCTCGGAAAATGCGATCACGAAGCCGCCCGCGATGGCCCCCAGCGGGCTGCCCAGTCCCCCTACGATGGCCGCGGCAAAGATCGGCAGCAGAAGCTGGAAATAGGTGAAAGGGTTGAAGCTTTTGTCCAGGCCATAAAGCACCCCCGCCGTGGTCGCCAGCGCGGCGGTGATGATCCAGGTCACCGCCACCACCCGCTCGGGGTTGATGCCCGACAGGAGCGCCAGATCCTCGTTGTCCGAGAATGCCCGCATGGATTTTCCTGTGCGGGTCTTGTTCAGGAACCAGAACAGCGCCACCATCGCCACCAGCGCCGTTACCAGCGTCACAACCTGCGTGGTGCGGATCACCAGCGCCTCTTGCAAGCCGGTCGCCTCGCGGAACTCGCGCGCCGAGAGAACGAACCGCCCGCCATCCGCGAAATTCTGGTCGCGCACCCCGATGATGAAACGGGTGACGCCGTTCATCACGAACATCACCCCCAGCGACACGATCACAAGGATGGACGGCGCCGCTTTCTGCTTGCGGTAGAACCGATAAACCACGCGGTCAGTGCCCAGCACAAAGAGCGCCGTGACCGCGATGCCGAAGGGCAGGGCAAGAAGCGCCGTGGGCAAGGGGCCAAAGGATACGCCCGCGCCTTGCAACCCCCAGGTCATCAGGATGACGAAGGTTGTCCCCAGCGCCATGGTGTCGCCATGGGCGAAGTTGGAAAACCGCAGGATGCCATAGACCAGCGTGACCCCCAGCGCCCCCAGCGCAAGTTGCGCACCATAGGCGGTGGCGGGAATGAAGACGAAGTTCAAAAAGGCCACGAGCGCGTTCAGAAGGTCCATCAGTCCATCCGTCTTTCCATGCAGGTTCCGTAGTGCTGGCTGGGAGCCAGCTTGCCGTCGATGACGATGTGCCGGCTGTGCACGGCAGCCCCGCCGGCGGTGAAGGTGGTGGACTGGAAGCCACCCGTGGGCAGATGGCTGTGAAACGACAGCGCGGCATCGCCCTGCGCGGCCGACACGCCCACACGCGCCTCGCCGTCGATCAGAAACACCTCGCGGCTGTCTCGATCCACCTCGTAAACCAGCCGCAGCGACCCGTTTCCACAGATCAGGTTCGCGCCGCAGACCTCCGCAAAATCGCAGGTCAGGGCGAACCTGTCGCCAAGGGCGGGGCCACAGGACATTGCGAGGGCGAGCGCCGCGCGGATCATCCTGCTGCCTGCACCAGATCAGCCCCGAACGACCCCGAGGCGGCCCAAAGCATGACAACCACCACGATCATGAATACCGAGACCATCAGGACGAACTGTTTGCGGCCCTCCACCCGTCACCCCCCCAGGAACGACCGACGCACTTCGGGGTCGGCCATCAGCGCCTTTCCCGTATCGGTGAAGCGGTTGGCCCCCTGCACCAGCACATAGCCCTTGTCCGCGATTTCAAGCGCTTGCCGCGCGTTCTGCTCCACCATCAGGATCGAGATGCCGGTGCGCGCAACCTCTATGATTCGGTCGAAAAGCTCATCCATCACGATCGGGCTGACCCCTGCGGTCGGTTCGTCCAGCATCAGGACCTGCGGCCGGGTCATCAGCGCGCGGCCTACCGCCACCTGCTGGCGCTGCCCACCAGACAATTCGCCCGCCGCCTGGCGCCGCTTGTCCCGCAGGATGGGGAACAGGTCATAGACCTGCTCCATCGTGACGCGGATATCGTCGCGGCGCAGGAATGCGCCCATCTCCAGGTTCTCCTCGACCGTCATCGAGGTGAATATGTTCTGCGTCTGCGGCACAAAGGCCATGCCCTTGGCCACCCGCGCCTGCGGCGACAGGGCCGTGATATCCTCACCCGCCAGCAGCACGCGCCCCTCGCGCAGCCGCAGCATCCCGAACACCGCCTTCATCGCGGTGGACTTGCCCGCACCATTCGGGCCTACGATCACCGCGATTTCGCCGGGGTCCACCGCGATGGTGCAGCCATGGAGGATATCGGCTCCGCCATAGCCGCCGGTCATCGCCTCGCCGATCAGAAAGGGGTCAGACATGGAACCCCTCCGCCTTGGCCTTGTTTTTCAGCCCGGTGCCCAGATAGGCCTCGATCACCCGCTCGTCGTTCTTGACCTCGTCCACGGTGCCCTGCGCCAGAACCTTGCCCTCGGCCATCACGATCACCGGGTCACACAGCCGCCCGATGAAATCCATGTCATGCTCGATCACGCAGAAGGTATAGCCGCGTTCCTTGTTCAGCCGCACGATTGCATCGCCGATGGTGTTCAGGAGGGTGCGGTTCACGCCTGCGCCGACCTCGTCCAGAAACACGATCCGGGCGTCCACCATCATCGTGCGCCCCAATTCCAAGAGCTTTTTCTGGCCGCCGGAGATCTGGCTGGCCTTCTCGTCGGCCAGATGGCTGATGGTCAGGAATTCCAGCACCTCGTCGGCCTTGTCTCGGATGCGCCGCTCTTCCCGTTCGACCACGCCGCGGCGGAACCACGCGTTCCACAGGGTTTCCCCCGATTGCGCCGCGGGAACCATCATCAGGTTCTCGCGCACCGTCATCGACCCGAACTCATGCGCGATCTGAAAGGTGCGCAACAGCCCCTTGTGGAACAGCTCATGCGGCGGCAGTCCGGTGATGTCCTCGCCCGCCATGGTCACGCGGCCCGATGTGGGCGGCAGCCGCCCAGCCACCACATTGAACAGCGTGGTCTTGCCCGCGCCGTTCGGCCCGATCAGCCCTGTGATCGACCCCGTCTCGATCCGCAGCGATGCTCCGTCCACGGCGCGGAACGCCCCGAAATGGCGGTGGAGATCCTCGACGACGATCATTCCCTGACGTCTCCCCGTGGGCCCTTCCTCCGTCGCCGGGGTGGCCCTTTGCTTGTTTGACCACGGCCCGGAGGAGGTTTTCCCCCGGGCCGCGCCCGTTGTCAGGTCCGGCAGGACAGCCTCAGCGGAACTTCACGGTGACGATCTGGCCGCCCTTGAACTCCACCTCGCGGTAGTTGCCCGCACTTTCGCCCGCCCCGATCAGCTCCACGGCCGTGGCGCCGGCATAGTCGATGTCCACGCCCTGCGCGATCAGTTCCAGGGCGCGGCCCAGCTCGCCCGGCTGGATCGGCTCGCCCGGCGCATTGGCGATCTCCATCACCTTCTGCGTCCATTCGCGGCTGTCCGAGGACCCGGCTGCAGCCATCGCCAGCATGATCAGCGCCGCCGCATCATAGCTTTCGGGCGCAAAGGCCGAAGTGCCGTCCCAGCCCGCGGCCGTGGCCATCTGCTGGAACAATTCCGCACCTGCGCTGTCGGTGCCCGGATACTGGCCAAAGGACGTGGCCAGACCGTCGCCCAGGTCGTCCACGATCTGCTGGCCCACCATGCCGTCGGGCAGCACGAAGGTGTCGAAGGCACCCGAGTCGAGGCTGGCCTGGATGATCCCCTTGCCGCCCTTGTCGGTATAGCCCGCAACCACCAGCACCTCGCCACCGGCGGCCGCAAGCGCACCCACCTCGGCTGAATAGTCGGCCTTGTTGTCCTCATGCGGGGTCGAGATGGTCACGGTGCCACCCGCCGCCTCGAACGCCGCCTGGAAGCTGTCGGCCAAACCCTTGCCGTAGTCATTGTTGGTGTAGGTCAGCGCCACGGTCTTGAACCCGCGGTCCATGATGTTTTCCGTCATCACCACGCCTTGGCGGGCATCGGACGGCGCTGTGCGGAAGAACAGCCCGTCATCCTCGGCGGTCGACAGGCCGGGCGAGGTCGCGGAGGGCGAGATCATCCCGATCCCGTTCGGCCGCGCCACGTTCTGCAGGACAGCCCCGGTGACACCCGAGCAGTCTGCCCCCATGATCGCCTTCACGCCCTCGGCGGTGACAAGGCGCTCGGCGGCGGCGGTGGCGGCAGCGGCGTCGATGCAGGTCGAATCGCCGCGCACCGCCGAAAAGGTCATCGCGTGCTTCTGGCTCGCGTTGACTTCGGCAATCGCCATCTCGGCCCCCAGCGCCATGTTCGGGGTGATCGATTCCAGCGGGCCGGTAAAGCCCAGCAGGATGCCGATCTTGACGTCATCGGCCACGGCGGCCCCGGCGAACAATGCGGTGGCGGCGGTGGCAAGCAGCAGTTTTTTCATTGAACTCTCCCATGTTGGATCGAAATCCTGTGCTAAACCTAAAGTGCGGCCACAAAAAAGGAAAGCATTCTCGGCGGCCCGCGCTGCTGATCCGTGGCACGCCGCGCGCAAGCGGCGCGTCCCCCTCCCCCGCGCGCGCATTGCGTCCTGACGCAGAGGTGAGCGTGCGTGATCCTTCGCCGCTTGCCGTCCGCGCCCCCCCGACGCACCTCTTTTTATGCTTGGCGAAACAGGAGAGGGGCCATGATCCGACCGACCCGCCGCCAGACCATCGCCCTGATGGTCGCCGCCCTCGCAGCCCCCGCCCTTGTCGGGCACGCGGCGGCCTCGGGCGGAACGATCACGCCCATGGCCTCTGGGCTCGACGAACCCTGGGGCCTCGCGTTCCTGCCCGGCGGAGGCTTTGTGGTGACCGAGCGCGGCGGGACCCTGCGCCGTTTTGACGGAGTGGATGCGCGGGGCATCGTGGTGGAGGGCGTGCCAACCGTGCGCGCCGCAGGGCAGGGGGGCCTTCTCGACGTGATGTTGCCACGCGATTTTGCCACCTCGCGGCGCATCTGGCTGACCTACGCGCACCCGGAGGGTAACGGCGCCTCGACCGCGCTGGGGTTTGGCCGCCTTTCATCCGATTTCCGCCGGATCGACGGCTTTACCCGCGTCCATTCCGGCCCTCCGTCTGGGCGCGGCCAGCATTTCGGAGCGCGCGCGGTCGAAGCGTCGGACGGCTCGGTATTCCTCACCACGGGCGACCGGGGACAGGGCGCGCTCGCCCAGGATCCCGCGCGCCCCGAAGGCAAGGTGCTGCGCTTCGGCCCCGATGGCCGCCCGATGACCGCCCCGGCCTTTGGCGGGCAAACCGTGGTGCCGGGCCTGTGGTCGCTCGGCCACCGCAACATCCAGGGGGCGGCGCTCGACGCAGAGGGGCGGCTCTGGACGGTCGAGCACGGCGCGCGCGGCGGCGACGAGGTGAACCGGCCGCAGGCGGGCCGCAACTACGGCTGGCCGGTGATCAGCTACGGCGTGAACTATAACGGCTCGCCGATCGGCACGGGCACCGCCGCCCCCGGAATGGAACAGCCCGCGCATTACTGGGACCCGTCAATCGCCCCCTCCGGCCTTGCGATCCACTCGGGACGCGGCATCGCCGCCTGGCGCGGGCATTTCATCACCGGCAGCCTCAACGGCGGGTTCCTCTCACGGCTCGACCCTGCGGAAGGCTGGCGCGAAACCCGCATCCAGACGCGCGAGACGCAACGAGTGCGCGACGTGCGCGAGGCGCCCGACGGATCGGTCTGGTTCCTGTCGGTCGGGCGCGGTGCCCTATTCCGCCTCACGCCCGCCTGAACCGAACGTCTCCTGACCCCGGCTTCTTCTGTCGCGAAAAATCCTCTGGGGTTTGTCCATCGGTCCGCCATCGGTTCAGGGGTCGATGGACATGGGGGGCCGACGCCCCCCCGGGGTCACCGCCTGCGCTACAGTGTCAAAAGGACAGCCGCGGCACCGCCACCTGTCCTTGGGTGCCGCGCTCGCGGTAGGGGGTGGTATTATATTGCGCGCGGTAGCATTTGGAAAAATGCGACGGGCTCGCGAACCCGCAGGCCAGCGCCACGTTGATCACGCTCATGTCGGTCTGCATCAGCAGATTGCGCGCCTTCTGCAGCCGCAGTTCCATGTAATATTTTTTCGGGCTGCGGTTCAGGTAGCGGCGGAACAGCCGTTCCAGCTGCCGCGTGCTCATCCCCACCTCCTCGGCCAGGTCCGAGGGGCTCACCGGCTCCTCGATCATGGCCTCCATCTGCTGGATGACCTGGCTCAGCTTGGGGTGCCGCACGCCGATACGGGTGGGGATCGACAGGCGCTGCGTGTCCTGGTCGGTGCGGATCTGGCTGTAGATCAGCTGGTCGGCGACGGTGTTGGCGATTTCCTCTCCGTGGTCCTGCGCGATGATCTTCAGCATCAGATCGAGGCTCGCGATGCCGCCCGCCGTGGTCATCCGGTTGGCGTCGATCACAAAGACCGAACGGGTCAGCCGCACCTCCTCGAAATCCTCGGTGAACCCGTCCTGGTTCTCCCAGTGGATCGTGGCCTTCCGCCCGTCCAGAAGCCCCGCCTTTGCCACCGCCCAGGCCCCGGTGCACAGGCCCCCCACCGTGGCACCCCGCCGCGCCTCGCGGCGCAGCCAGTTCAGAATGGGCTTGGTCGCCGCCTTCTGCACGTCGATGCCGCCGCAGACCAGAAGCGTGTCGTCACGGTCGATCTCGTCCAGACCGATGTCCAGCCGGAACTCCGCGCCGTTGGAGCATGTGACGCTGACCCCGCCCTCGCCCGCCAGCAGCCAGGTGTACAGGTTGCGCCCCGCCACCCTGTTGGCGATGCGCAAGGGTTCGATGGCCCCGGCAAAGGCCAGCATGGTGAACCTGTCCAAAAGCAGGAACACAAACCGCCGCGGTCCCGCGGGTTTCGCGGTGGAGGTGGCCTTTTGCGGAGGGGAGGACATGCCTGCGACCTGTGGGCGTCGTTTTTCGCGATCCAAGGAAACAGGGAATCGGTGCAGACGCAAGGCCCGTGCCAAGCGCTTTCCAATTTGCACAAGGCAGGCTTTGCCCATATACCCCCGCCGTTGCCGCGAACGGAGGGACGCATGGGGATGGGATGGGTTAAATCGGACTGGCGCGCCAAGCCTCGGGTGCAGATGCCGGACTATCCCGATGCCGACGCGCTGCGCAGTGCAGAGGCGCGTCTGGCGAAATACCCGCCGCTGGTCTTTGCGGGCGAGGCGCGCAAGCTGAAAAAGCAGCTGGCGCTTGCCGCCGAGGGCCGCGCGTTCCTGTTGCAGGGGGGCGACTGCGCGGAATCCTTTGCTGAATTCGGTGCCGACAACATCCGCGACACATTCCGCGTGATGCTGCAGATGGCCGTAGTGCTGACCTACGGCGCCAAGGTGCCCGTGATCAAGGTGGGCCGCATGGCGGGGCAGTTTGCCAAGCCGCGCTCGGCCCCCACGGAAATGGTCGGCGGCATGGAACTGCCGAGCTACCGCGGCGACATCATCCACGGCTTTGAGCCCACCCCCGAGGCGCGGCGGCCGGACCCCGAGCGCATGCTGCAGGCCTATACCCAGGCCGCGGCCACGCTGAACCTTCTGCGCGCCTTCTCCACCGGCGGGTTCGCCGACATCCACCGCGTGCATTCCTGGACCCTGGGCTTTGCCGAGCATGACAAGGCCGAACGCTACCGCGACCTGTCGAACCGCATCTCGGACGCGCTGGACTTCATGAACGCGGCAGGGGTGAACGCGGAGACCAGCCACCAGCTTGCCACCGTCGATTTCTACACCAGCCACGAGGCGCTGCTGCTGGAATACGAAGAGGCGATGTGCCGCATCGACAGCATCAGTGGACAGCCGGTGGCGGGGTCGGGTCACATGATCTGGATCGGCGACCGCACGCGCCAGCCCGATGGCGCGCATGTCGAGTTCGCGCGCGGCGTGCTGAATCCCGTTGGCCTGAAATGCGGGCCGACCACGACGCCCGAAGACCTCAAGGTGCTGATGGCCAAGCTGAATCCCGAGAACGAACCCGGCCGCCTGACCCTGATCGCCCGCTTTGGCGCGGGCAAGGTGGGCGAACATCTGCCCCGCCTGATCCGCGCGGTGCGCGAAGAGGGGGCGCGGGTGGTCTGGTCTTGCGACCCGATGCACGGCAACACGATCAAATCCGCCTCGGGCTACAAGACGCGGCCCTTCAACGCCGTCCTGTCCGAGGTGCGCGAGTTCTTTGCCATCCACAAGGCCGAAGGCACGATCCCCGGCGGCGTGCATTTCGAGATGACGGGCAAGGACGTGACCGAATGCACGGGCGGCCTGCGGGCCGTGACCGATGAAGATCTGTCCAGCCGCTACCACACCGCCTGCGATCCGCGCCTGAACGCGAGCCAGGCGCTGGAGCTTGCGTTCCTCGTGGCCGAGGAATTGACCGCGATGCGGGCCGAAGGGCACCGCGTGGCGCTCTGACCCGCGCAGGCCTCAGCCGCGGTCGGACTTGACCAGCCGCAGATGCGGGTGGGCGGGCCGGGGAGGCGCATAGGGCGCGGCCTCTTCCGCCAGCCCGGGCATCGGGGCCGCGACCGGCGGCGGGGTCCGGTCGGGAACGGGCATCGCCGCGCCCTTCAGCGGCGTCAGGCTTTCCCGCGCGATGCCGAACCGGCGCGGGCTGCGGCCCGTCTCGCCCGCGATGGCCAGGCAGCCCAGCGACAGCCCCCCCGACCCGTCGTGCCGCCTTAGGGGAAGCATTATAAGCCGCGCCTCGAGTGCCGGACGGCCGATCCCGCGCTCGCCCTCCAAGGCCATTTCCAGGATGGCGGGACTGGTCAGCGCGGCCTCGATCGCCTTGGCGAACCGCGTGCGGTCGGGCGGATCGATCAGCGTCAGCATCGGCATACCGCGCACGTCCATCCCCATCAGGTCGGAAATCGCCGCACCCGCAAGCCGGAACCGGGCGACGCCGGGCGCCACGCGGTCGGCGATGAACACACGGTCCAGCGCGCCCGACATGCCACGCGGATCGACGCAGGACCGGTCCGGCACCGCATGGCCGTCACCGCGCAAGGCCTCCCAATAGCCGCGCACCTCGGCCAAGATCGCAAACCGGTTCTGATCCATGTCCCTGACCTCGCGCCCCCCGAAGAATGACGAAAACATCCCCGCCCCCCTTGGCACCCGCATCGACGGGCCCCGCCGTTGCCCCCTGCGCGGTGCTCTGCTATCCATCCGTCCGACATCCGGGCCAGACGCATGCGGCAGGGTTAATCCTGCGGCAACATCCGTTACCGGTCACTTAACATAGCGCGGCTCGCGCGGATTCGGCGGGAAATCGATGAAAATGGTAAACATCCGCGGGTGCCTGGCGTGACGCTCTCGATGACCGGTTTCGCCGCGCGCCGCGGGCAGGGCGCGGGATGCGCCTGGACATGGGACATGCGCGGGGTGAACGGCAAGGGGCTGGACCTGCGGCTGCGCCTGCCCGACTGGATAAAGGGGCTGGAACCCTTGGTGCGGGCCGAGGCCGCGCGCAGGCTGTCGCGCGGCAATGTCTCGCTGTCGCTGAAACTCATGCGCGATGGTGGCGAGGCGGGGGCGATCCGGGTGAACCAGGGTGCGCTGTCCTCGGTGCTGGGCGCCCTGCGCGACATCGAGGCGGCGGCCATGACGGCCGGTGTCACGCTGCGACAGGCCAGCCAGGCCGAGGTTCTGATGATGCGCGGGGTGACCGAGGCGGGGGCCGAGGATGACGACACCGCCCCGATCCGCGCGGCCCTGCTGGCCGATCTGCCCGCGCTGCTGGCGGATTTCCAGGCGTCCCGCGCGGCCGAGGGCGCGGCGCTGGCCGCCGTCATCGCCACCCAGGTTGACCGCATCGCCGCGCTGACCGAGGCTGCGCGCGCCGAGGCCGAGGCCCGCCGCCCCGCCGCCGCCGAGGCGCTGCGCACGGCCCTTGCCCGCGTGGCCGAGGCCACCGACGCCGACCCCGCCCGGGTCGCGCAAGAACTTGCCCTGATGGCCGTGAAATCCGACGTGACCGAAGAGATTGACCGCCTGACCGCCCACATCGCCGCCGCCCGCACCTTGCTGGCGGATACCGCCCCGGTGGGCCGCAAGCTGGATTTCCTGATGCAGGAGTTCATGCGCGAGGCGAACACGCTGTGCTCCAAGGCGCAGTCGGCGGGTCTGACGCGGATCGGGCTGGACCTCAAGGTGGTCATCGACCAGATGCGCGAACAGGTCCAGAACGTCGAATGAGCATCGCGCGGCGTGGCCTTCTCTTGATCCTGTCCTCGCCGTCGGGCGCGGGGAAATCCACGCTTGCCCGGATGCTGATGGATTGGGACCCATCCTTGCGCTTTTCCGTCAGCGCCACCACCCGCTCCCCCCGGCCGGGTGAGGAACATGGCCGCGAATACTGGTTCCACGCGCGTCCCGAGTTCGAGGAGATGGTGGCCGCGGGCCAGATGCTGGAACATGCCGAGGTTTTCGGCAACCTTTACGGCAGCCCGCGCGCGCCCGTCGAGGCGGCAATGGCCGAGGGGCGCGATACCTTGTTCGACATCGACTGGCAAGGCGGCCAGCAGATCCGCAACTCGGGCCTCGGACGTGATGCGGTGTCGGTGTTCATCCTGCCACCCACCATCGCTGCTCTGGAGGCACGTCTGCGCGGCAGGGGGCAGGACAGCGAGGCGGTTATGGCTGGGCGCATGGCGAAAAGCCGCGACGAGATCAGCCATTGGGCCGAATATGACTATGTCCTGATCAATCAGGATTTGCAAAGCACCTACAATGCCTTGCAGGGCATTCTTGAAGCTGAGCGCCTGCGCCGCGACCGCCAGCCGATGCTGGCCGATTTCGTGCGCGGCCTGAACCGGGAGTTTGAGAGCCGATGATCCATTCCCTTGACGGCATCGCCCCCGAACTCGACCCCGACACCTGGATCGCCCCCGGCGCGCATGTGATCGGCCGCGTCGTGCTGGAGGCGGGCGCCAGCATCTGGTTTGGCGCAGTCCTGCGCGGCGACAACGAGGAAATCACCGTGGGCGCGGGTTCGAACATCCAGGAAAACAGCGTGTTGCACACCGACATCGGCTATCCGCTGTCCATCGGCGCCAACTGCACGATCGGCCACAAGGCCATGCTGCACGGCTGCACCATCGGCGAGGGGTCCTTGATCGGGATGGGGGCCACGGTCCTGAACGGCGCGCGGATCGGCCGGGGCTGCCTGATCGGGGCCTGCGCGCTGATCACCGAGGGGAAAGAGATCCCCGATGGATCGCTGGTGATGAGCGCGCCCGGCCGCGTTGTGCGGATGCTGGACGAGGCTGCGCGCAAGCGGCTGCTGTGGTCGGCCGAGCACTATCGCGACAACATGCGGCGCTTCCGCGCCGGGCTCAAGGAGGTCTGACATGCAGATCGCAGGACGCAGGATCGGGCCGGACGCGCCCCCGCTGGTGATCGCCGAGATCGGCATCAACCACGGCGGATCGCTGGAGGTGGCCAAGGAGATGGTGCGCCTTGCCGCAGGGGCGGGCTGCGAGATGGTCAAGCACCAGACCCACATCATCGAGGACGAGATGACGGAGGAGGCGAAGCAGATCTTCCCCCCCAATGCCGATGTCTCGATCTGGCATGTGATGGAACGCTGCGCCCTCAGCCTGACGGATGAGGCGGAGTTGAAGCGCTATACCGAATCCCTCGGGATGATCTGGATCTCCACGCCGTTTTCCCGCGCCGCTGCCGATTTTCTGGAAACGCTGGACGTGCCCGCCTACAAGATCGGGTCGGGCGAGGCCGACAACCTGCCCCTGATCCGCCATATCGCGCGGAAGGGTAAACCGGTGATCCTGTCCACCGGCATGCAGACCATCGACACGATCCGCGCTTCGGTGGACATCCTGGATGCGGCGGGCATCGACTATGCGCTGCTGGAATGCACCAACCTCTATCCCAGCCCGCCCGAGATCGTGTCGCTGCAAGGGGTCACCGACCTGCACGCGGCCTTTCCGAAGGCGATTGTCGGGTTCTCCGACCATTCCATCGGCCCCGAGATGGCGCTTGCCTCCGTGGCCCTGGGCGCCTGCATCCTGGAACGCCACTACACCGACACGCGCTACCGCATCGGCCCGGACATCATCAACTCGATGGACCCGGCCGAACTGCGCTTCCTGATCGACCGCAGCCGCGAAATCTGGATGGCGCTGCACAACCCCAAACGGAGGACACCCGCCGAGGAACCCGTCTACCGCTTTGCCCGCGCCAGCGTGGTGGCCGACCGCGATCTGCCCGAGGGCCATGTGATCGCCGAGGCCGACATCTGGACCCGCCGCCCCGGATCGGGCGAGATCGCGGGCTATGACTTCGACCGTGTGGTGGGGATGCGGATGACGCGGGCGGTGACGCGCAACACACAGTTGAAGTGGAGCGATCTGGCGTGAGGCTGACCCGGGCCGACCTGGTCGCGTTCTGGATCAACCTTGACCGCGCGACGGATCGACGCGCGCAGATGGAACCGCGCCTCGCGGCCCTCGGCCTGCCAATGGAACGCTTCTCCGCCATCGACGGCCGCGCGGAGCCTGCGCGGATCGCCGGTGCACTCGATGACGCCGCCTTCCGCCGCAACATGGGCCGCACGGCAATTCCTGCCGAAGTGGGCTGCTACCTGTCGCATCTGGGCGTCTGGGCGCGTTTTCTGCAAACTGGCAAACCCGTGGCGTTGGTTCTGGAGGATGACGTGGTGTTCCACGCCGATTTCCTGCCCGCGCTGGATGCCGCCCTCGCCGCCGCCGACCACTGGGACATGCTGAAACTGAACCGCATCCGCGCGAAACTGCCGATCCGGCTGGGCAGGGCGGGCGACTGGACGCTGAACGCCTATCTGGGCCCCGCCACGGGTTTCGGCGCCTACCTCATTACCCGCGACCTCGCCACGCGCCTCTTGCCCCGGATTCTGCCGGTGCGGATGCCGGTCGATTACGAAGGCACCCGCTTCTGGGCCCATGACTTCCGCCTTTTGGGGCTGGAACCCTGGCCCAGCCACGTGGACGACGGCGGGGAAAGCACGATCACCGGGCAGGGATTCGCCGAGGTGAAAAAGGCGCCCCGCTGGCGGCGGCTGGGAAATTATGCGATGCGGGCTGGGAATTACGGGCGCAGGTTGGGCTGGCTGGCGCGGCATGGCCTGTTGCACAAAGGCATCTAGCGTCCGCGGCGCAGGTTGAAGAGGGCCGCCCCGTAATCCGAAACCTTCCACCGCATCCGGGCAACTTTGGTCAGACCCGAAGGGCAGTGCATTGCGTTGTTGATGGTGCTGCTGAAGCCATGCTCGGCAAAAAGGGGCTGCGGCAGGGCCGCGGCCGCACCGGCCCGGCAAAAGCACGCGCGAACGGCATCATCCACCGGCCTGTCCATTCCAAGCAGTGCAATACGGGCCAGCAACGTCGTCATGCCCGAACGGGTCCAAAGAATTGCGCTGCAGATAAGCGGCGGGCGATAGGTGAGGATGACCTCGTTCCCCGCCACCGTGGCCAATGGGCGGCTCCATTTGTCGATGCTGCGCGACAGATGCAGAACCGACACGTTAGAGCCTCCTTGCGTCAGCAACCAAGCTGACAAGGCCCGCAGAAAGGCCACCGCATCCGGGGTCGGAAGAGCATCATCCTTGAGGACAAGTGCGAGCGGATCGCCATGTTCGACCGCAGCGCGCAGGATCTCCACATGGCTGAGGCAACACCCGATCTCGCCAAGGCTCAGGTCACGGCCAAAAAGGGTGCGCGCCCGCGTGCCGCGATACAAGTGATGGGCGTGCGCGGTATGGACTGAAACCGGCGCGGTAGACCGTTGACGTTGCCAGGGTATCCCCGCCGCATCAAGGCGGGCGCCTATGGCGGCCAGCCGGTCAGCACTGCAGTCAAGGTTGATAACCCGGGCGAGACGGGCACGGGATCGCCGTTCACGGTGGCTGGACCCCTTCAACTTCTCCGGAAATGGCATTGCCACCCCAGATCCCATAGTTGGCGCGGAAATGGTCGATGCAAGCGCGATTCAGCGCTGCACGACCCGCCCCCTCCACTACCTGATTGCGCAGCGCCGCGCGGGAAACCTCGTCCGAATTGCCCCGCGTGCGGAATGCCGGGTCGCAGGTCAGCCAGATCGGGATGCCCTGCCGTTCCAGATGGCCCGACAGCCAGACATCATCCACCATCCAGAGGTTTCCCGGAATGTCGAACACGGCCGGATCGTCCAGAAACTCGGGGCGCACCAGCACGCCGCCCCACCCTTCCAGAAAATCGACATAGCCGCTCGTGACGGCCTTGCGCGGCTTCCACGCCCCAAGCGTCGCCGCGCGCCGCAGCCGATAGGCAAGGTTCTTGCGGATCCTTTGCGCCCTAGGCTGACGTGGGCTTTGCCAGTCTGGCCCCGCATAGTCGCGAAACTGCGATCCTTCCTCGACGATGCAACAGCCCGGATGATCCGCTGCGGCGGCGATCAAACGACCGGCCCAGCCGGGGTCATAAACCTTGTCGTCATCGCAAAAAATGATGTTGACGTCCTGCCCGGCATAATGCCGCACGGCGGGCAGCACCTTGGTTGCCGGGCCAAAGTCATGCTCGCACAGACGGATGATCACGCCTTCGGGCACGGCGGGCAGGTGCACCGGATCGAACGGAAACCGCCGGTAGGCACGCGGGAGATAGAGCTCTACGGCAGCAATTGCCGTGGTCTGGTTCAGCAATGACACCAGCACCTCGCCCAGCACGGGAAACCGGGGGGGAATCGCCGTCAGCGAAATCACATTGCGCGTCATGCGGTTCCCCCGTGCTCCGTCCAATAGTCAACCATCCAGTCCACCTTGCCCCTGCCGAAATGCGGAAACACATCCCAGTTGCCGGCAGGCGGGCGGATCAGGTCAATCGGGCGGGGCCGACCATGGAATGCCAACAGCCGCGCCTCTGGCGGCGGGCGGCGCGGACCGCGAAACCGGTCCATCAACAAAGGTTGCCGCAGGTGATACTTGAAACTGACAACCCATTCCTGCGGGAAGTAACTAAGCGACGGACCCTCGCCCAGCAGGAAATTCTGATCATTTCCATAGCGTGCGATCATGCGATCCCGGTCGCGGCGGAACCTGTCCACCAGATCGCCATGCTCGCCAATCCGGTAGCGCAGAAAACAACTCATCGCCCGCGGCGCTGTCCCCGGACCATATCGCCAGGGCCCGCTGTCCAGTGTGACGATGTCGCCCGGCAAATCAAAGATCGGACCAAGATCACCAACGATGACGCTATCCAGGTCCAGAAACAGCGCTGTGCCCGCCAGATCATGCAGGGGATCGCTGAAAAGCCCGACCTTGGGCCAGCAGCCACCCCTCCATTGCGCAGGCATAAGGCCGATGTCCGGTATCGGAAGCGCGTCGATCCCGGCCAACAATCCTTTTCCGTCATCCGTCAGGCATACAAACCGAAAGGACCCCTGAAGATGCCGGCAGACCGCCCGATACAGGACATTGACATACTCGGCCGGGTAGAGCGTTCCCCATTTGATGCAGATGATCGTGCGGTCTTGGGGCATGGACTGACCTTCTCAAAAAACGTCGTTGGAATAGGATGCAGCCGCACCAAGGTCCAGCCATTTGATGCGCGGGCCATGATCATCCGCTTGAACCCCGCGCCGCTGCATGTCTAAACCCAGCGCATGATCGACGATCCCGCACCAGCGCGCCGCCTCCTCTTCCTCACCGGCACCCGCGCCGATTTCGGCAAGCTGGAGCCTCTGGCTGTCGCGGCGCGCGACGCGGGACACCGGGTTGCGTTCTTCGTCACCGGCATGCACATGCTCGACCGCTACGGGCTGACCAAGCATGAGGTGCAGCGGATGCCCGGCGTTGCGGTGCATGAATTTCTGAACCAGCGGCCCGGCGACGCGCAGGACATCGTGCTGGCCAAGACGCTCATCGGTTTTTCCGACTATGTCGCCGAACACCGCCCCGACCTGGTCGTGACGCATGGCGATCGGGTCGAGGCGCTGGCGGGCACGCTGGTCGCCGCCATCAACTACATCCGCTCGGCGCATGTCGAAGGCGGCGAAGTGTCGGGCACGATCGACGAAATGTTCCGCCACTGCAACACCAAGCTGGCCTCGGCGCATTTCGTCTCTTCGGCAAACGCGGCCACGCGGGTGCGGGCGCTGGGTGAGCCGGAGGAGGCGATCCATGTCATCGGCTCGCCCGAGCTTGATTTTCATGCGGCCCCCTCGGGCGTCAGCCTTGACGAGGTGCGTGCGCGCTATGCCATCCCATTCGCCGCGTATGGCATCGCGGTGTTCCATCCGGTCACCTCGGAAACCGCCACGATGGGTGCGCAGGCCCGTGCGCTTTTCGGGGCACTGGCCGACAGCGGGCGGCATTTCGTGGTGATCGCACCCAACAACGACCCGGGGTCCGACGCGATTTTTGCCGCTCTTGAAAGGCTGCCGCCGGAGCGGTTCCGCGTGCTGCCCTCGATGCGGTTCGCGCATTTCTCGGAGTTGATGAAGCACGCCGCCTGCATGGTGGGCAATTCCAGCGCGGGCGTGCGCGAGGCGCCGTTCATCGGCCTGCCCTCGCTCGATGTGGGCACGCGGCAGAATGGGCGGTCGGATGCGCCTTCGATCCGGACCTGCCGGGCCGAGGACCGCGCGGCGATCCTCGATTTCCTTGCCACCGCCTGGGGTCGCGCCTGGCCGCGGCACACCGGCTTTGGCGAAGGCCGGGCGGCGGACAGGTTCGTGGCCGTGCTGGCCGATCCCGCCTTCTGGGCGCGCGGGCTGCAAAAAGAGTTTCGCGACCTTGGCTAGCCTCGTGCTGCCACTTTATCTTGGACTGACGCGTGCGATGGGGCCGCTTGCCGCACCCTATCTGCGCCGCCGGCTGGCGCGGGGGCGCGAGGATGCGGGGCGGTGGCGCGAAAAGCTGGGGCAGGGGATGGCCGCGCGCCCCGAGGGCCCGGTGATCTGGCTTCATGCGGTGGGGGTGGGCGAGGTGCTGGCACTGACCGGGCTGATCGCAGCGCTGGCCGCGCGGCGACCCGAGGTATGGTTCCTCGTCACCTCCTCCGCGCGCGGATCGGCCGCGGTGTTTGCCACCCAGGCCCCACCGCGCACGATCCACCAGTTCCTGCCGCTGGACCTGCCGGGGCCGGTGGCGCGCTTCCTGGACCACTGGCGGCCCGCGCTGTCGGTCTGGGCCGAGCAGGACCTGTGGCCGCGCCTTGTGGTGCAGACGGCAGCGCGGGGCGTGCCGCTGGCGCTGGTGAACGCCCGGATGGGGGCGCGGGCCTTTGCCGCCCGGCGACGCATGCGGGGGATGTTCGCGGCGCTTTATGCGCGCTTTTCCCTGATCGCGGCGCAGGATGCGGGGACGGCGGCGCATCTGTCGGCATTGGGGGCGCGGGGGGTTGAGGTGTCGGGCTCGCTCAAGGCCGCAGCCCCTCCCCTTGCCTGCGATCCGGTGGAACTGGCGCGGCTGGGCGCGCGGCTGGCGGGGCACCGGGTTTGGGCCGCGGTTTCCACCCACCCCGGGGATGAGGCGGTGGCACTGGCGGCCCATGCGGCGGTAATGGCGCGCGATCCCGGCGCGGTGCTGATCCTCGTGCCGCGCGATCCGGCGCGGGGGGCGGCAATCGCGGCCGCGGTTCAGGGCATGACGGTGGCGCGGCGGGCGGCGGGGCAGGACCCGGGGCCGGGCGTCTATCTGGCCGACACCTTCGGCGAGACGGGGCTGTGGTATCGGCTGGCGCGGGTGGCGCTGGTGGGGGGCGGGTTCGGCATCGGCGGGCACAACCCGTGGGAGCCTGCACGGCTGGGCTGCGCCGTGCTGCACGGGCCGGATATTGCCAATTTCGCAGCCGATTACAGCCTGTTTCACGCCGAGGCTGCGGCCCTTCCCGTGATCGATGCGTCCACCCTGCTGGCGGCGCTGGATCGACCGGATCTTGCCCGGATGGCCGCGCGCGCGCGAACGCTTGCCGCGCGTGGCAGCAAGGCACTTCCCGACCTTGCGGACCGTCTTGCAGGGATGGCACGATGAGCCTGCGCTGGTTCCTGCCGCTCTACAGCCTGCTGTGGACCCTCGGGTTGCCGTTTGCCGTGGTTTACCTCTGGTGGAGGGGGCGGCGCGATCCGCGATACACGGCGCATCTGGCCGAGAGATTTGGCCGCTACCCTCAGCGCATGGCGGGCCCGGTCTGGGTGCATGCGGTGTCTCTGGGCGAGGTGCGCTCGGCAATGCCGGTGATCCGGGCGCTGCTGGCGCGGGGCGAACGCGTCGTGATCACGCATTTCACGCCAGCGGGGCGGGCCGAGACCGAATCCGTCCTGGCGCCCGAGATCGCCAAGCGCCGGGTCGCGGCGGTCTGGGTTCCCGTCGAGACATCCTGGGCCTATGCGCGGTTCTTCCGCGCCTTCCAGCCCCGTGCGGGCCTCGTGATGGAGGTCGAGCACTGGCCGCGCATGATCATGGCCGCGCGGGCGGCGGGGGTGCCGCTGTTTCCCTGCAACGCGCAATACCCTCGCCGCAGCTTTGACCGCGACCGGGGCGGCTGGCGGGCTCGGGTGATCGGGCACTATGCCGGGGCGTTGGTCAAATCCTGCGTGCAGGCCGAGAGGTTCCGCGCGACCGGCCTCGCGCGCATCGAGGTCACGGGCGAGACGCGTTTCGACCAGCCGATCCCGCCGCATCTGGTTCAGGCCGGGCTCGCGGCGCGTGCGCAGTTGGCCCCCGACAGGCCGGTGATCGCGATCGCCAGTGCGGTGGAAGGTGAGGACAGCGTTTATTTGAACCTTGTTCGGCGTTTACGGTCCGAATGTGAGAAACTGCATGAGCCTGCGCCGCTGATCCTATACGTCCCGCGCAGTCCGGAGCGCTTTGCCGAGGTGGGACATATGCTGGCCGAGGCGGGTCTGCGGGTGGCCCCGCGCTCAACGCTTTTCGGGCCAGACCTCGCCTTGGCGCCAGGGGCCGCGCCGCCCGATGTCTTGCTTGGCGACTCCCTAGGCGAGATGTATTTCTACCTCGCCATGGCCGACAGGGTGGTTGTGGGCGGCGGCTTTACCCCGCGCGGTGCCCACAACATCATCGAACCGTTGGCCATGGGCCGCCCGGTGCTGACCGGCCCCGTGACCTGGCCCATCGAATACCCCTTTGCCGAGGCCGAGGCGGCGGGCGTGGCGCAATCGTGCCGCGATGCCGAAGCCCTTGCAGCAGCGCTGGCTGCGCCGTCACCGTCGCGCGAGGCCATCGCCGCCTTTGTCGCCGCCCATTCCGGGGCTGCGGCGCGCACCCTTGCCGCGCTGGACCGCCTCACCAGCCGCTGAAACCGCCGTCCACGTTCACCATCTGCCCGGTCATGTAGCCCGCCTGAGGCGAGCACAGGAACAGCATGGCATCCGCAATCTCGTCGGGCTGCGCCATCCGGCCCTGCATGATCAACGCGCCCACACGGCGCTGGAACTCATCCGAATGGCCGTTGAACACCGCCCCCGGGGCGATCGTGTTCACCGTGGCCCCGCGCGGCGCCCAGTATCCGGCCAGCCACAGCGTCAGGCCATGGATGCCCGCCTTGGTGGTGGAATAGGCGCTGAAGCTGCGAAACGGCATCCCCTCATAGATCGCGTGATGCGGCCCGTTCAGCGCATACATCGAGGCCACGTTGATCAGCGTGCAGGGATGGCGGCCCACCACGTCGCGGTCCATCTGGCGGGCCACCATGAAGGCCCCGGTCAGGTTGGTGCGCAGCGTGCGGTCCCAGTCGGCGACCGAGGTGTTGGCGAAATCGGGAAAGGGCTTGCCCGCCCCCATCAGCAATTCCCCGGTGATGGCTGCGTTGTTCAGCACCACATTGGGATCCCAGCCATCGCCGATCATCCGGGCGAAAATCTCGGTCACCTGATCTTCGTCGGCTACATCAAGGGGATAGAAGCAGAAGTTCGGATGTTCGCCATGCGCGGCCACCAGGTCGTCGGCGCGCGCCCCCGGCAGGTCGGACGCCACCACCCGTGCCCCCGCCGCCAGCATCCGGCGCACGTAGCACCGCCCCAGCACGCCCCCCGATCCGGTGATGAAGATGGTGCGGGCGGAGAGGTCGGTCATGGCGCATTCCTTGTCATGAGCCATTCGACGAGGTCGAAATCGAACGGCGTGTCGATGTCGATGCAGCGTTCGGCGGGCATAAGGTAGGGGATCACGCGCCCCTCCCACAACCCCTTGGCGCGGCGCAGGTAATCGGGGGCGACTACATAAGTGGAGGCAGCGTGCTCATAGACCACGGGGGCCTGCTGGCGCGCCACGACCCCGCCCGGCAGGGGTTTGGACACATGCAGCGCGCCGGTCGCATCGGGTTCCACCAGGTTGAAATAGGGGTTCTTGCGCGCCGCGCAGCAGGACATCACCATGTCGGGGGACTGATCCGCAAACAGGTCGAGGGAGGCGTCGATATCGGCCATGTCGCGAAGGGGCGAGGTGCAATCCAGATCCAGGAAGGCCGTGACCGGCGCGGGCAAGAGGGCCTGCGCCGCCTCCAACGCATGTTGCCAGACCCCCCACTTTCCCGCAGTATCGGTTGCCAGATGGTCGGGGCGCAGGCCGATGGGCAGGGTGCCCCGCGCCCGGGCATGGGCGTAAAGCGCAGGGTCGTCGGTGGACACCACCACCGCCTCCACGTGAGGATGCGACAAGAGCTGGTCCAGCGACCAGTCGATCAGCGGCTTGCCCGCAAGCGCCCGCGTGTTCTTGCCCGGAACACCTTTTGAGCCCATGCGGGCCCCGATATGGCCAAGGATCATCCCAGGTCCTTTGCGATGGTGCCGGTGAAGCGCCGCGCCTCCCAGGCGCGGGCGATCAGGCGGCAGGTGGAGGCCACGCGGTCGAGGCGGGGCAGGTGCGGATTGTCCGACGGCGCGCGGCCCGAGGCCAGTGCCAGGAAATCCCGCATGGCGTCCAGGAACATCGCGTTGCGGTCTTGCGGCAAATCGTGAACTTTCGCACCCAAGGCGAAAATCGTCCGGTAAACACCTGTTGCATAGTCGAAATCCTGAATACCGTGCAATCCCTCCAGCCGCGTGTGGCGCACCAGGCGCGGGCAGAGGTAATCCATTGCCACCGTGCCATGGCGATGCCCGTCGCGCAGGGTGATCAGGCTGGCCATGTCCACGCCCGCGTGGTCGGCATGTCCCAGACTTTCGACCGACACCAGGTCCAGCCCCGGAAAGAGGCAGGCCGCCATGTCGATCTCATGGCAGAGGTCCAGAAGGACCCCGCCCCCTTCAACGCGGGCCGCGTAGCTGTCGGCAAAGCGCCAGTTCGCGCGCCACTGGGTCACGTCATGCCCGATGGCCAGTGCAAGGCGGAACACACCCGAGAGGTCCGACTTTGCCAGCGCGCGAAAGGCCGCGTGGTAGCGCATCATGAAGCCGACCATCGACCGTGTGGCCACGGGGGCGGCTGCGACCAGGATCGCATCCAACTCTTGCTGCCGAAAGGCAAGCGGTTTCTCGCAGTAGAAGGGCACGCCCTTCCCCGCGCAAGCCAGCACCAGCGGCAGGCGGACATCCGTCGCCGTGGCGATCACCGCGCCGCCATAGGCCCCCCCGGCCAGACGCGCGGCCACATCATCGGCCGAGGTTTCGCGCCAGGGCAGCAGGTCGGCCGCAACCCCCAGCGCCGTCAGGTTCGCTGCGTGCCGCCGCCCGATCGACCCTGCCCCGATGACCAGTATCCGCATCCAATCTCCGCCTTTGCCGCAGTCCTAACGGCGCCCGCAGGGCTTGGCAATCGGCGCGCTTGCCCACGCCCGCAGCCTCGGCTATCCCACCGGGGCATGGGTGATTAGCTCAGTTGGTAGAGCGCCTCGTTTACACCGAGGATGTCGGCGGTTCGAGTCCGTCATCACCCACCAGCCCGCCCTCGCGCATCAGCCAGTTGGCCACAAGGTCCACCCCCACCCCACGGCGCAACTGTGCCATCACATAGGGGCGCGCGCCCCGGGCGGCGCGGGTATCGGCCTCCAGCATCGCCAGATCCACGCCCACATGCGGGGCAAGGTCGGTCTTGTTCACCACCAGGAGGTCGGACCGCGCCACGCCCGGGCCGCGCTTGCGCGGGATGTCCTGCCCGGCCGCCGTGTCGATGACGTAGATCGCAAGGTCTGCGAGTTCGGGGCTGAAGGTGGCGGCCAGATTGTCGCCGCCCGATTCGATCAGGATCAGGTCCAGCCCCGGAATGGCGCGGGCAAGGTCGGCCACGGCGGCGAGGTTGATCGATGCATCCTCGCGGATCGCGGTATGGGGGCAGCCGCCGGTTTCCACGCCCCGGATCCGCTCCTGCGGCAGGGCCTGCGCGCGCATCAGGTATTCGGCATCCTCGCGCGTGTAGATGTCATTGGTGATGACGGCCATCGACAGCCGGTCGCGCAGATGGCGGCAGAGCATCTCGGTCAGCGTGGTCTTGCCGGCGCCAACCGGGCCGCCGATGCCGACGCGCAGGGGGCCATGGGGGCTGGTCATGTGCGGAATATCCTTGTGGTCAGAGTTTCGTGGCGGGCCGAGGCAATGTCGGCGCGCAGGGCGGTGGTGGCGATGCCGGTCAGGGGGGTCACAGCGGCATCCTCGGCCAGCCGCAGGATCAGGGGCCGCAGGCGCGCGAGGATGTGCTGCCCCTCGGTCTGGCCCAGGGGCACAAAGCGCACGGCAACGTTGACCAGATTGGCGGCAAAGGCCTGCACCGCGACCGCGATCACCAGCGCCACCGGCAAGCCCAGCGGGGCCGCCGCCCGGCCAAGCGCCACCGGAAAGGGCAGGGGGCCATGGTCTGTGCCCGCCAGCGCGTTGATGGCGCGGGTCAGCGCGGCGCCGATCTCTTCGGTCTCGCGAAGGCGTTCGGAAGTGGTGGCCAGCGCGCGGGCAAGGTCGGCAAGTGCGGCATGGTCTGCCCCGGGCTGCAGCGCATGGGCCAGTTGCACCGCATCCGCCCGCCCGCTGCCAAGGTCCAGCACATCCGCCACCCAGCCCGCCACGGCGGCGCCATCGGACAGTTCGCCCGCGGCGATGGCGGTCTCCATCCCGTGCGAATAGGCAAAAGCGCCCACCGGAAACGCGGGCGATAGCCATTGCACAAGCGTCAGCAGCGCCGCAGTGTCGATGCCTGCACCCGTCAGGTCACGCAAGGGCGCGGTCATGCGGTGGGATCGAAGGGGCCATGCGGTGGCAGGTCGTGATCCACATCCTGCGAGATCGGTCCCCCCGAGCGCGCGACCACATTGCGGGGCGAGGGGGCCGGTGCGTGGGCCTGCGACGCGTCCTTGGCATGGGGATGCGGATGATCGGAGGGGCCGTCGTCATGATGGCCGTTGTCATGATGGCCATGGTCATGCGCCCCATGGTCGTGGCCTGCGTGTTCATGGCCTCCGTGATCGTGCCCCATGGTGCGGCCATGGCCATAGGCCCCGCCCTCGGGCGTGAAGGGTTCGTGCACATGCGCGACCTCGGCGCCAAGCTGCGCCAGCATCGCCTCCAGAACATGATCCTGCCGGATCAGCATCCGCCCCGCCTCGATCTGGCAGGGCGTGTGGCGGTTGCCGATGTGCCATGCAATGCGCGCCAGGTCGCCGGTGACCTGCACGAGCGGCTCTTCTGCCGCTATCACCTCGATCAGGCGGCCATCCGCAAGCTCGAACCGGTCGCCGTGGTCCAGCCCCGTCACCTGTGCCAGATCAACAAAGAACCCCTCATCATGCGCTGTCACCAACCGGCGGCGGCGCAGGATGCGCGCGTCATAGGACATCAGCACCACGTCGTAGGGCACGCGATCCGGCCCCTTGCCCCGGCGATGCAGGGCCACGACATGCGGCAGGTCGGGGGTGTCGAAGGGGCCCGTCATGCCAGCCCCCCGATTCCGCGCCCGATCCCTTGTCCGCGCTCGCGCCGGGTCAGAGACCCATGCGCGCGCCGAAGATGCGGCGCACCTCGCCCTCGCGGGTCAGGCCCCGCGCGGCAAGATCCGCATCGCTGAGCGCGTTGAGCCTGCGCACTTCGCCCATCATCGGGCCATGCTCGGCCAGGCTCATCAGCACGGCCCAGAGGCCCGCGCCAAGCCGCGACAGAAAGCCGGGACGCGCCGCGGCATGGTTGGTGGTGATCGTCGTCATGGGAAACCCCTTGATGTCTCAAGCCGTTTCCTCCCCTGTGGAAAAGATGGCGGTGTCTGTGTCCCGGCACAACCGCGCATTGCGCAGGGCCGCGTTGCGGTGCTTGCATGGCGGGGGTCACGTTCATGGTGCCCTCGGGCCGATGGTGACGGGGGCGAACACGCTCAGGTCCTCGCCCAGGCCCCCGCCCGTGGCGCGCAGGATCGCGACACCGAGGGCGGGCAGGAAATCCACCTCTTCCAGCCGCGCCTCGCCGCCATCGGTGATCCGCGCGGTCACAGTGACCGATGCATAGCGGCACGGGCCGATCACGAGCTCTCCCGCCGCGCGGGCGATGGACGCATAGACGATCTCGCCGCCGTCATCGGGGCCATATCGCATCCGGGCCTGTGTGCTCCACTCGTCGCCCAACTCCGGTTCGGGGGGCAGGGGGGCGTCGAAGGTTGTGATCTCATCGGTGCCGGGCACTGGGTTGCCGTCCTGGTCGAGTTCCGTGATCTCGGTCGCATGGACGCCGTGGACGGCACGGATGCGCAGGCGGAAGCCGTCGGAATAGGTCCAATCCTCGGTCACGATCCCGTCCGGGGCGCGGGTCAGATAGACGATCGATCCGTCATCCATCGTGACTTCAATCCCGGCCTCGGCATCCGCGCGCGACGTGGGGCAGTCATCGGCAAGCGCGGGCAGGGCGCCCAGGATTGAAACCGCAAATGTCGCAAGGCGGAGCATCATGCATATCCTCCCATGGTTGGGATCAGGATAATCCCGATCCGCCCCGGTCAGTAAAGGAAATAGCGCTGCGCCAAAGGCAGCTCGCGCGCAGGCTCGCAGGTCAGCAGAACGCCGTCGGCACGCACCTCGTAGGTTTCGGGGTTCACATCGATCTGCGGGGTGGCATCGTTCAGCCGCATGTCGCGCTTGGCCACGCCGCGCGTCCCCTCCACCGCCACCGTCTTCTTGGCCAGGCCCAACCGCGCGCCGATGCCATCGGCCTGCGCCGCCGCCGAGACGAAGCTGACCGAGGACGCGGTGCGGCTGCGGCCATAGGCGCCGAACATCGGGCGCGAATGCACCGGCTGCGCAGGGATCGACCCGTTCGGGTCGCCCATCTGCGCCAGCGTGATGGTGCCGGCCACCAGCACCATCTCGGGCTTGGCACCAAAGAAGGCGGGCGACCAGAGCACCAGATCGGCGCGCTTGCCCGTCTCGATGCTGCCGATGTGGCGGCTCATGCCATGCACGATGGCGGGGTTGATGGTGTATTTGGCGATGTAGCGGCGCACGCGCAGGTTGTCGTTGGCCCCCTGTTCTCCCTCCAGCCGCCCGCGCTGCACCTTCATCTTGTGCGCGGTCTGCCAGGTGCGGATGATGACTTCGCCCACCCGCCCCATCGCCTGGCTGTCCGAGGCCATCACGCTGAAGGCCCCCAGATCGTGCAGGATATCCTCGGCCGCGATGGTCTCGCGGCGGATGCGGCTTTCGGCAAAGGCCACATCCTCGGGCACGCGACGGTCAAGGTGGTGGCAGACCATCAGCATGTCGAGGTGTTCCTCGACCGTGTTCACCGTGTAGGGCATGGTGGGGTTGGTGGAACTGGGCAGGATGTTCTGGGAACTCACCACCTTGATGATGTCGGGCGCGTGTCCGCCGCCTGCACCTTCGGTGTGATAGGCGTGGATGGTGCGGCCCTTGATGGCGGCGATGGTGTTTTCTACGAACCCGCTTTCGTTCAGCGTGTCGGTATGGATCATCACCTGCACGTCCATCGCATCGGCCACCGTCAGGCAGCAGTCGATGGCGGCGGGGGTGGTGCCCCAATCCTCGTGCAGTTTCAGGGCGGCGGCGCCTGCGCGCACCTGTTCCTCCAGCGCCGCGGGCAAGCTGGCGTTCCCCTTGCCCGCAAAGCCGAGGTTCACCGGAAAGGCGTCGGACGATTGCAGCATGCGCCCGATATGCCAGGCCCCCGGCGTGCAGGTGGTGGCCAGCGTGCCGTGGGCGGGGCCGGTGCCGCCGCCGAACATCGTGGTGATGCCCGAATGCAGCGCGTCGTCGATCTGCTGGGGGCAGATGAAGTGGATATGCGCGTCAAACCCGCCGGCGGTCAGGATGCGCCCCTCGCCCGCGATGATCTCGGTGCCCGGCCCGATGATCACGGTCACGCCGGGTTGCGTATCGGGGTTGCCCGCCTTGCCGATACTGTGGATCAGCCCGTCGCGCAGCCCCACGTCCGCCTTGTAGATGCCCGTCCAGTCCACGATCAGGGCGTTGGTGATCACGGTGTCCATCGCGCCTGCCGCGCGGGTGACCTGGGACTGGCCCATGCCGTCGCGGATGACCTTGCCGCCGCCGAATTTCACCTCTTCCCCGTAGGTCGTGAAGTCTTTCTCAACTTCGATGACAAGATCGGTATCGCCCAGCCGCACCCGGTCGCCGGTGGTCGGGCCATACATCGCGGCATAGGTGGCGCGAGAGATCGTGGCGGGCATGGCTGTTCCCTCTTCAGGTGGTCGGGGCTATTCGGGCGATCCAGGGCCGCGCGCGGCAAGGCGCCGGGCATTGGCGCGGGTGGTGCGGGCCACGGGTCGCAGGCCTGCCTCGGCGATGCGGGCGGGCGAATGGCCTTTCATCGCGGCGCGCACCATGGCCTGCCCGCTGTCCTGCGCGGCCGTCATCTTTTCCGACGACATGCGCGCGTTCTCGGAAGGTTGCACGCGCCACATGCCCGCAAGGCCCATCATCCGCATGGCGATCACCATCTGCGCCTGGCCCAGCATCACCGAGGTCTTGATGGATAGCCGGATAAGCTCGGCCGGGTTCATCATCGGGATCATATTCTCCACTCCTTTGGGCGCAAAGCCCGGGAATCGTGATCAGAGCGGCCCCATGACCGCCGCGCTAAACCCATATACCCTGCGCAGCCCGCCAAACGGCACCAGCCGCACCTCGCGGGTCTGGCCCGGCTCGAACCGCACGGCCGTTCCCGCCGCGATGTCGAGCCGTTGTCCCCGCGCAGCGTCTCGGTCGAAGGAGAGGCCCGGGTTGGCCTCGGCAAAGTGGTAGTGGCTGCCCACCTGCACCGGCCGGTCGCCAGTGTTGGCCACCAAGAGGACCGTCACCGTCGCACCGGCGTTCAAGGTGATGTCGCCAGGGGCGGTGATGATCTCTCCGGGGATCATGCAGTCACCCCAGCGCCAACGCGAGCCCGGCCAGCGCCGTGCCCCCGCCCGCCACGCGCGGCAGCACCGCACTGGCCCGCCGCAACAGCGCGCCAAGTGCGATGCCGGCGATGTGCAGGCCCATCGTCGCGAGCGCAAAGCCCGCGGCATAAGTCGCAACGCCCACCGTCGGACCTTCGGCCCCATGCGAATGTCCATGCGCCACCCCGAAGAGCGCCACCAAGCCCAACACGGGCACCAGCGGCACCCGCACCGCCAGCGCCACCGCCACGCCCAGCACGACGATGGAGGCCAGGATCATGGGCTCCACCCCCGCAAAAGACAGACCCGCCGCCCCCATCACGCCCCCGGCCAGCATCGCCGCCACAAAGGCCACCGGCATCGCCCAGACCGCACGCCCGCCCGTCATCACCGCGAGCAAACCGACCGCCACCATGGCCAGCACATGGTCGAGCCCGCCGACCGGATGCCCCAGGCCCGACGCGAATGCGCCGCCCTCGTGCCCCCCCGGATGGGCCAGCGCCACGACCGGGATCATCAGCACCGGCGCCGCCAGCAGCAGCGCAAAGGGCAACATCGAGGGTCGGGTGGCAGTCCTGGGTCTTGCGGGCATGAAAACCTCTCAGCGGATCGGGTGGTGCACGGTCACGAGTTTCGTGCCGTCTGGAAAGGTGGCCTCAACCTGCACGGTCTCGATCATCTCGGGGATGCCGGCCATGCATTGCTCGCGGGTGATGACATGTGCGCCCGCCTCCATCAGGTCGGCCACGCTGCGGCCGTCGCGCGCACCCTCGACCACGAAATCGGTGATGAGGGCGATGGCCTCGGGATGGTTCAGACGGACACCCCGCTGCAACCTGCACCGTGCCACCATGGCAGCGAGGCTGATCAAGAGCTTGTCCTTTTCACGCGGTGTCAGGTTCATGATGGCCCTTCAGCTTTGCCACACGCGGGGCAGGGGCCGCCCGGCCCGCAACACCGCCAGCGCGCGCAGGATCTGGCGGCGCAGCGGCAGCCCGTCCCAGGCCAGCAGGCGCAGCACCAGCCGCCCCTCCATAGCCGAGGCGCCCGATTCCACCTCCGGCTGGTCCAGCACCGCGCGCAGCGGCTCCAACAGGTCGCCCGCATCGGGGCGGACCAGCGCGATGGTGGCAAAGGCCCGCGCCCCGCCCAAAATCGCCGGGCCGCCCGCCCGCGCCAACGTCCGCGTATCCAGCGCCAGCGGCTCGGTCCAGACCGGACGCCCGGCCCGCAGAACCTCGCGCCGGTCGTGAAAGTGCAGGCCCCGCAGCGTCTCACCCATGGCATGACGGCCCAGGATCACGCTTTCCAGAAACAGGCAGCCCGCGCCCGGGGCAAGGTCGATGCTCACCGCTCGGGCCAGCGACGCGCCGTCGAACAGGATCGTCTCCTGCGGCAACCAATCAAGCCAGCCACCCTCGCCCACCCGCAGCGTCACGCCGACCTGTGCCGACCCGCCCGAACTGGCATAGGCGCGCTCAGCCGTCTGGGTGGTGGCGGTGGCCCTGATCCCCGGGGCAAGGTCCAGCGACAGCGCCATCCGGTCGCCCCCGGTCAGCCCGCCTGCGGTGTTGAGGAACACAACCTCGGGCGCATCTGTGCCCAGCCCTGACAGGATCGCCTTGGCCGATCCTTCCTGCATCACCCGGTCCGGCATCGCCCCGGCAGGCCCCGCCTTCAGCCGCACCTCGGCCCGTCCCCTGGCGCGCTGGTGCGCGGACGGGGAAGCGTCGCGGTGCGGGGTGGGCGTGTCGAGCATGGGGCCTCCTCCAACGCAGATCAGCACCGCGCGGGCGGGGACGCAAAGACCCAGCCGCGCCTGCTGCCCAGCGCGGCACTGGAAATGCGCGGAAGATCGGCATTGTGTCAGCTTTCGCCCGTTATTTAGGCGGAAGCGGAACGTCCAATCCTGCATGCCCACCGTTGACGCCGCCCCAAGGCCCGCATAGGTCGCGCGGCATGGCACGCGCACCGCTTTTGCAGATCTCCGGCATCTCGCTCACCTTCGGGGGGGCGCCGATTTTCGATGACCTCGGCCTTGTGGTGCAGGAAGGGGACCGGGTGGCGCTGGTGGGGCGCAACGGGTCGGGCAAGTCCACGCTGATGAAGGTGATGGCGGGGCTGGTCGAGGCCGACCGGGGTGCCCGCGTGGTGCCGCAGGGCATCACGGTGGGCTATATGGAGCAGGACCCTGGCATGGCGGGGTTCGAGACATTGGGCGACTACGCCGCCTCCGGCCTCTCGCCGGACGAATCATGGCGGGTGGATGCGGCAGCCGAGGGCCTTGGCTTTCGCGCCGACGCGCCGGTGGCCACCGCCTCGGGTGGCGAGCGCAGGCGTGCGGCACTGGCCAAGCTGATGGCAGAGGCACCCGACCTGATGCTGCTGGACGAGCCGACGAACCACCTCGACATCGCCGCGATCCAATGGCTGGAGGCCGAGTTGCGGGCGACCCGCGCGGGGTTCGTGCTGATCAGCCACGACCGGGCGTTCCTCTCGGCGCTCACGAAGGCCACGCTCTGGATCGACAGGGGGCAGGTGCGGCGGCGCGAGTCGGGCTTTGACGGGTTCGAGGAATGGCGCGAGACGATCTGGGAAGAAGAGGACCAGGCCCGCCACAAGCTGGACCGCAAGATCAAGGCCGAGGCGAAATGGGCCGTGGAGGGGATCAGCGCACGCCGCAAGCGCAACCAGGGCAGGGTGCGGGCACTTGCCGCGCTGCGGGCCGAGCGGTCGTCGCAGATCCGCCGTCAGGGCGGGGCGGCGATGGCGCTGGAGGCCGGGCAGCAATCGGGCGCGCGGGTGATCGAGGCGCGGGGCGTGATGCATGCCTTTGGTGACCGTGTGATCGCGCGGGGGCTGGACCTGCGGGTGATGCGGGGCGACCGCGTTGCCTTTGTGGGGCCGAACGGCGTGGGCAAGACCACGCTTCTGAACTTGCTCACGGGCAAGATCGCGCCGGACGGGGGCGAGATCCGGCTGGGCACGGGCCTGAACATCGCGGTCTATGACCAGACCCGCGCGGCGCTGGACCCCGAGGCGACGCTGTGGGACAGCCTGACCAATGACCCGCTCTTGGGCGTCTCGGGGCAGGGCGATCAGGTGATGGTGCGCGGGGCGCCGCGGCATGTGATGGGATACCTCAAGGATTTCCTGTTCGACGAACGCCAGGCCCGGGCGCCGGTCAAAAGCCTGTCGGGCGGCGAGAAGGCGCGGCTGTTGCTGGCGCGGATCATGGCGCGGGAGTCGAACCTGCTGATCCTGGACGAGCCGACCAACGATCTGGACATCGAGACGCTGGACCTGTTGCAAGATGTGCTGGGCGATTATCCGGGCACGGTGCTGCTGGTCAGCCACGACCGCGATTTCATCGACCGCGTTGCAACGCAAACCGTTGCCATGGAGGGCGAGGGGAGGATCACCGTCTATCCGGGCGGCTGGACCGACTATGTGACGCAGCGCGTGGTGGGGCCGGAAATCGACGTGAAACCAGAGGTTTCCGCGCCGAAGCCGACGCAGAAGGTGAAGAAGGCCAACGAGGGGCTCACGATCCCCGAGCGGAAACGGCTGGACGACCTGCCCGCCCTGATCGCGCGGCTGGAGGCCGAGATCGCCAAGCTGTCGCAGCTTTTGTCCGATCCCGACCTCTTCACCCGCGAGCCCGCGAAGTTCGCCAAGGCCAGCCAGATGATGACCGAACGGCAGGCAGCACTGGCTGCGGCCGAGGAGGACTGGCTGGCGCTGGCCGAACGCGCCGGAGGCTAGGGCGCGCAGGCGCCTCAGCGCATCCGCAGCGCGCCGTCCAGCCGGATGACCTCGCCGTTCAGATAGCCGCAGGTCAGGATGAACATCACCAGCGCCGCGAATTCCGCAGGGTCGCCCAGACGGCGGGGAAAGGGGACATCCGCGGCAAGCGCCGTCTGCACATCCGGCGGCAACCCCTGCAGCATCGGGGTCAGGAACACGCCGGGTGCTATGGCGCAGACGCGGATGCCAAGGCTGGCGAGATCGCGGGCGGCGGGCAGGGTCATTGCGGCGATGCCGCCCTTGGAGGCGGCATAGGCGGCCTGCCCCTTTTGCCCGTCATAGGCGGCGATCGAGGCAGTGTTGACGATCACCCCCCGCTCCGGCCCCGGATTGTCGGCCATGGCGGCGGCGGCAAGGCGCATCACGTTGAAGGTGCCGCTCAGGTTGATGTCGATGGTGGTGTGGAACTGGCCAAGGGGATGCGGCCCGTCGCGCCCGACGATCCGCGCAGCCGGGGCAATTCCCGCGCAGTTGACGAGGGCGGTCAGTCCCCCCATCGCGGCAAGCGCGGTTGAAATCCCTGCGCTGACAGAGCTTTCCTGCGTGACGTTCACGTGGGCGAACGTGCTTCCGGTCTCGGCCGCGAGGGCCGCGCCGCGATCCGCGTCAAGGTCGAACAGGCAGACCCGGGCACCCGCCTGCCGCAGGGCGCGCACCGTCGCCGCACCCAGGCCCGAGGCCCCGCCGGTCACGATGGCGCAGGTTTTGGCGATCTCCATGGGCTGTCCTTTCCCTGCCTACCAGCGGCCCGAGGCGCCGCCGCCCGAGGACCTTCCGCCACCGAACCCGCCTGACGACGACGACTTGCGCGCCTCGGACAGCGACGGGATGGCGCGAAACCTGACATCGTCATGCCCGCAGGCGGCGCAGGTGGTGTGTTCGGCCATCTGTCCGCGCGTGGTCTCGCCCGGCTCTGTCTCGACGCTGCGGCGGCGTGCGAGGCGGCGCGCGCGGCATTGCGGGCAGGCCCGGAGGCGGGTCAGCGCATCCCCGATGCCGCGCCGCAGATGGAAGGCGATCATCCCGGCCGCGAGGGTCAGAAAGGCCGCCAGCGACCAATCCGTGCCGCCGCCGAACCCTTCGGTTTCCGTGACTTGCCGGCCTTCCTTGAAGGGGCGCGCGATGTGTTCGAACACGCCGGCCACGCCCGCCTCGATCCCTTCGGCATAGCGGTCCTCGCGAAAGGCGGGCAGCATCAGGCTGTCGATCACCCGGTGCGCGCGCCCGTCATAGACGGCCGGATAGCCCGCCCCGAGGGCGATGCGCAGCTCGCGGTCGCCCGTCGCCACGAGGATGAGGATGCCATCGTTGCGCTCAGGATCGCCGATCCCCCAGGCGTTGAAGCTGCGCGTGGCGAAGGCGTCGAGCCGCCCGGTATCGCCATGATCCGCACGGCGGTCGATCACCGCCAGCACGACATGCACGCCGGTTTCGGCGCGACCGGCGCGCAGGGCCCCGGCGATGCGGGCCTCGACCTCGGGCGGAAGGGCGTCCGCGAAATCGCTGACGGTATCGGAGAGGGGGGCGGGCAGGGTTTGCGCGAGGACCGCGAGGGGAAGGCCCAGACCGAGGACCAGCAAGGCCAGCCAGCGGCGCGCCGCGCGCCAAGGCTGCGGGGCGCGGGTGTGGTCGGGCGGCGACGCGACGGGACGGGCAGGGTGCGTCATCGGGTCCTCCTTGCGGGACATGGGGCATGTCGGAGGGCGGATTGGCAAGGGGCAGGCGCCCGGTGTGTTATATCAGGGGGTTAGGTGATCCCACGGCTGCCAGCCCGTGTCAGCTTTGCGTCGGTTTTGCGTCTGGCATCCGTCCCGACACGTGTCGGGCGTCCGGGGTGTTTACCATCTTTGCGAATCAGTAGCCGCGCGGCGGGTTTGGCGCTATGCCCCTTCCATGACCAACGGCATTATCATCCGCTGCTGCATCACCTGCTGACCATCGGTCGGGCGGGTCTGGTGTTGATGTTTCCCTGAGACAGGAAAGTTGCCAGTCCCGCCCCCGGTGGAATGCTGCGGCATCAATGCGCGAGGGACACGGACATGACGACGATCAGGCTGACCAACACCGCCACCCGGAAAAGGGAGGTTTTTGCCCCCCTCGATCCGGTCGATGTGCGCATGTATGTCTGCGGCCCCACCGTCTATGACCGCGCGCATCTGGGCAATGCGCGCCCCGTGGTGGTGTTCGACGTGCTTTACCGGCTCTTGCGCCATCGCTATGGCGCGGATGCTGTGACCTATGTGCGCAATTTCACCGACGTGGACGACAAGATCAACGCCAAGGCCGCCGAGACGGGCCGCCCGATCCGCGAGATCACGGACGAGACGATTGCATGGTATCACGAGGACATGGACGCGCTGGGGGCGCTGCGGCCCGACCATGAGCCGCGGGCGACGGATTACATCCCGGCGATGGTGGAGATGATCGCGGCGCTGGTGGCGCAGGGCCATGCCTATGCGGCCGAGGGGCATGTGCTGTTCCGCGTGCGGTCCTATGCGGGCTATGGCGCGCTGTCGGGGCGCAGCGTCGATGACATGATCGCGGGCGCGCGGGTGGAGGTTGCGCCCTTCAAGGAAGACCCGATGGACTTCGTGCTGTGGAAGCCCTCGGGGGAGGGCGTGCCGGGGTGGCCCTCGCCCTGGGGGTTCGGGCGGCCGGGGTGGCACATCGAATGCTCGGCCATGGCGAAGGGCCTGCTGGGCGCGCGGTTCGACATTCACGGCGGCGGGTTGGACCTGCAGTTCCCGCATCACGAGAACGAGGTGGCGCAATCGGTCTGCGCGCATGGGGGGCATGGGCCGGGCGACATGGCGCAGGTCTGGATGCACAACGAGATGCTGCTGGTGGAGGGCAGGAAGATGTCCAAAAGTTTGGGCAACTTCTTCACCGTGCGGGATCTGCTGGACCGGGGCGTGCCGGGGGAGGTGATCCGCTTCGTGCTGCTGGGCACGCATTACCGCAGCCCGATGGATTGGACCGAGGAGAAGGCGGCGCAGGCGAGGGAGACCTTGTGGAAGTGGCGGCGGCAGCTTGACGGTGTGGAACGGGCGAAGCGGGCATCGGTGCTGCCCGGCAGCGTGTATGAGGCGCTGACCGACGACCTGAACACGTCGCTGGCCATCGCGCGATTGCATGACCTGTCTGCGCGCGGCGATCTGGACGAGCTTGCGGCGTCGCTTGAACTGCTGGGATTTGGCGACGGATGGGAGAGCGGGCTTTACCGGGATCCGGAGGCGATGATGCGGCTTGCGGCACTCAGGGATCGGATGGCCGCGCTGCGCGAGGCGGCGAAGCAGACGCGGGATTTCGCCCCGATCGACGCGCTGAAGGCGGCGCTGGTGGCGGCGGGTGTCGAGGTGCGCATGTCGAAGGCGGGCGTGGAACTGGTTCCCGGGCCGGATTTCGACGGCACAAGGCTGGAGCCCCTGCAATGACCGGGCGGGCGTTTTCAACGTGGACGGGCAATTTCCTTCGAAGGAAATTGCAAATTCCTTTGAAGGAATTTGCGGGGGGCACGGCATGACCGAACGGCTTACCCTCTACGACACCACGCTGCGCGACGGGCAGCAGACCCAAGGCGTGCAGTTCTCGGTGGCCGAGAAATGCCAGATCGCGGCGGCGCTGGATGCGCTGGGGGTCGATTACATCGAGGGCGGCTGGCCCGGGGCCAATCCGACCGACAGCGCGTTCTTTCGTGCGGCGCCTGCGACGCGCGCCACGATGGTCGCCTTTGGCATGACCAAGCGCGCGGGGCGGTCGGCGGCCAATGACGATGTGCTGGCGGGGGTCCTGGACGCGGGGACGCCCGCCGTCTGTCTGGTGGGCAAGGCGCATCCGTTTCATGTCGCGACTGCGCTGGGGATCAGCGAGGCGGAGAATCTGGAGGCGATTTCGGCCTCGGTGGCGCATGTGGTGGCCAAGGGGCGCGAATGCCTGCTGGATGCCGAGCATTTCTTTGACGGCTACCGGGCCGATCCGGCCTATGCGCTGGCCTGCCTGCGGGCGGGGCACGAGGCGGGGGCGCGGTGGGTGGTGCTGTGCGACACCAATGGCGGCACGCTTCCCGCCGAGGTGGGGCGCGTGGTGGGTGAGGTGATCGCGGCGGGGCTGCCGGGCGACCGGCTGGGCATCCATTGCCATGACGATACGGGCAATGCGGTGGCGTGCTCGCTGGCCGCCGTGGATGCGGGCGTGCGGCAGGTGCAGGGCACGCTGAACGGTCTGGGCGAGCGCTGCGGGAATGCGAACCTGACGACGCTGATCCCGACGCTGATGCTGAAGCCGCCCTATGCCGGGCGGTTTGAGACCGGAGTGAGCCGGGAGGCGCTGGCGGGGTTGGTGCGGGTCAGCCGGATGCTCGACGACATCCTGAACCGGGTGCCCAACCGGGCCGCAGCCTATGTGGGCGCCAGCGCATTCGCGCACAAGGCGGGGCTGCATGCATCGGCCATCCTGAAGGATCCGGCCACCTATGAGCATATCGAGCCCACGCTGGTGGGCAATGCGCGGGTGATCCCGATGAGCAACCAGGCGGGCCAGTCGAACCTGCGCGCGCGGCTGGCGGCGGCGGGGATCGAGGTGGCCCCCGGCGACGCACGGCTGGGCCGTGTGCTGGAGGTGGTGAAGGAGCGCGAGGATCGCGGCTATGCCTATGACGGCGCGCAGGCGTCGTTCGAGCTGGTGGCGCGGGGCGAACTGGGGCTGTTGCCGCGGTTCTTTGAAGTCAAGCGCTACCGGGTGACGGTGGAGCGCCGCAAGAACAAGTATGACCGGATGGTGAGCCTTTCCGAGGCCGTGGTGGTGGTCAAGATCGGGGACCGCAAGTCGCTGTCGGTCAGCGAGAGCATGGACGAGACGGGCACCGACCGGGGGCCGGTCAACGCGCTGGCCAAGGCCCTGCAAAAGGACCTTGGCCCCTATCAGGCGGCGATTGCCGACATGAAGCTGGTGGATTTCAAGGTGCGCATCACCCAGGGCGGCACCGAGGCCGTGACGCGGGTCATCATCGACAGCGAGGATGGCGCGGGGCACCGCTGGTCCACCGTGGGGGTCAGCGCCAACATCGTGGATGCGAGTTTCGAGGCGCTGCTGGATGCGATCACCTGGAAGCTGCTGCGCGACGGGGTGGAGGCGGTGGGGGCATGAACGACGCGTTCTTCACCCTGCACCGGGGCCTGCCGCGCGAGGCGCCGGGGGATGCCGAGAGCCTGGCCTGGGCGCTGGAGGTGGCGGGGGTGCCCGCGCGGGCGCGCATTCTGGATGCGGGCTGCGGGCCGGGCGCCGATCTGGCGGTGCTGGCGCGGCTGCGGCCTGCCGCCGAACTGGTGGGGATGGACCTGCACGCGCCGTTCATTGAGGCGGTGCGCGCGCGCCTGCCGGGGGTCGTGGCGATCTGCGGCGACATGCTGGCCCCGCCGGGGGTGTTCGACCTGATCTGGTCGGCGGGCGCGGCCTATGGCCCAGGCGTCTCGGCGGCGCTGGCGGCATGGGCCGGGCACCTGGTGCCCGGTGGCGCGGTGGCCTTTTCCGATTGCCTGTGGCGCAGCCCGCGCCCGGCCCCCCTCGCGCGGGCGTTCTGGGACCGGGATTATCCGGGGATGCGCGACCTGCCCGGGCACCTCGCGCGGATCGAGGCGGCGGGCTACCGGGTGCGGGGCGCGCGGTGGCTGGGGGCGGCGGCGTGGGAGGCCTATTACGGCCCCCTCGCCGCGCGGGTGGCGGCCCTGCGGCCCGGAGCGGATGCGGACCTGGCAGCGGTCCTGGACAGGGCGGAGGCCGAGATTGCGCTGTGGCGCGACCATGGCGGCGACTATGGATACTACCTGACGGTCGCGGAGGTTGCGCGATGAGCCTGGATGCCTGCGCAGCCCTTGTGGCGCAGAGTGATCCCGACCGCTTTGCCGCCGTCATGGCGGCCCCGGTTGCGGCGCGGGCGCGGCTGTTGCCGCTTTACGCCTTCAACCTGGAGGTGGCGCGGGCGCCCTGGGTGACGGCGGAGCCGGTGATCGCCGAGATGCGGCTGCAATGGTGGCGCGATGTGATCGAGAATGCCGCGAGCGGGGCCGCACGGGCGCATGAGGTGGCAGGGCCGCTGCACGATCTGATCCGCGAGGCGGGCCTGCCATTGCCGGTGCTGGACCGGCTGGTGGCAGCGCGGCGGTGGGATGCATGGGCTGAACCCTTTGAAGATGACACGGCGCTGGACAGCTATCTGGACGATACCGGCGGCGGGCTGATGTGGCTGGCCGCCAAGGCAACGGGGGCACCCGATGCGGCGCGGGGCCCGGCGCGCGAGCTGGGCCGGGCGCTGGCCATGGCCAACTGGCTGCGGGCGGCGGCGGCGCTGATGGCGCGCGGTCGCCACCCGCTGCCCGATCCGACTGCGGCAGGCGTGCGGGCGCTGGCCCTGCGGGGGCAGGCCTGGCTGGCCGCCGCGCGGGCGGGGCGCGGCGCGTTCGGCCCCGGGGCCGCGGCGGCGCTTGCGGCCTGTGCGGCGGGGCCGCTCCTGGCGCGGTCGGCCCGCGATCCGGGGGCGGTGCTGGCGGGCGGGCTGGCCCTGCCCGAGGTGGTGCGCCGCGGGCGGCTCTTGTGGGGGGCGGCGACCGGGCGCATCTAGGCCGTGACGCGGCCGCGGGTCAGGCGATATCCACCCAGATCGCGTGGTGGTCCGAGGCGGCGTGGATTTCGGAGGTGATGGTGTCATAGATCTGCCAGCGGCGCGGCCTTGATCCGGCCCATGCCCCCTTGCGGAACAGCCCAGCACCCGTGACCCGCGGCCAAAGCGCGTCCGACACCAGGATATGGTCGATCTGGTCGCTGTCATTGCCCAGCTTGCGGGTGCCGCGGCCGGGATGGCCCGCCGTGTCGAACCCCGCGACCGTGCCGACATCATGCAGGGCTGGATGGCCGAACAGCGGCGACAGCGGGTCGGACCCGGGCGTGTCGTTCAGGTCGCCCAGCACCACCACGTTCTGCGCCCCCTCGGCCAGCAGGCGGGTCACAAAGCCCGCGGCCGCTGCGGCCTCGCGCTTGCGGCGGGCATCGTTGTCGCGCGGGTTGCCGTAGCCCTTGGATTTGAAGTGGCAGGGCAGCACCCAGATCACCTCACCCGCGGGGGTGGTGACCTGGTATTCGGGGCAGTCGCGCCCGAACGTGGTGCGCCCGGGCAGGCCATGGTGCACATGGCTGCGCATCAGTCCGATCTGGAACCCCGCGCGGGTCATCAGCCCCACGTCGATGCCGCGCCGGTCATTGCCGTCGATCAGCATGATATGGGGATAGGGCACGCCGCCCACGCGCGGCAGCAGGTCTTCGGAAAACGCGCGCAGGGCCACCCGATCCTCGGCCTCGACCACCGCCAGGATGTCGGCACCCACATCGGCGATCACGCGGGCGGTGTTCAGGATGGCGGTTTCGTTCACCGGGGCGTTGCGCAGTTCGGCCCAGCCGATCCAGTCGCCGCGGCCTTTGGCCTTGATCACGATGGTGCCATCCTTGCGCCGGGTCAGCAGGCCGCCGCGGTTGCGCCGCAGGATCACGAAGGGACCCATGTCATCCTTCGCCAGCCCGAGCGTGACCAGCAGATCGGCCAGCCGTGCCTGGGTTGGCGCATCATAGACGTCGCGTTCCAGAAGATCGGTGAATTCGGCAAACGCCTCCAGCACCGGGCGGCCGTCTTCCCAGGTGTCAAGGTTCATGATGCGGGCGCGGTCGAACAGGTTTTCCACGTTGAAGGCGGCAATGCGCATGGGAAGGCTCCGGGCAAGGGGTGCAACCAATGCGCGAAACCTACCACGGACGCGCGCCCGAGGCACCTATCCGAAAGCGTGGCGACCGGTCAGCCCGCAAGCGACCGGGGGCGCATCCACAGCCAGATGAGCGCGCCGCCCGCCAGAACGAGGAACGGCACCATGGCGATGTTGACCGCCGCCCAGCCCGCCTGCACCGAGCCGCCCGAGCAGTTCATCAGCCCGCCCGAGGAGAACGAGGCAAGCGTGACGCCGCCGAACACAACGAGGTCGTTCAGGCCCTGCATCCGGCCACGCTCTTCCGGCCGGTAGGCGGTTGTCAGCATGGTGGTGGCGCCGATGAAGCCGAAGTTCCAGCCGATGCCCAGAAGGATCAGGGCGACAAAGAAATTCTCCAGCTCCACCCCCGCAACGGCCACGGCGCCTGCGCCAGCAAGGATCAGGAGGCCGAGCGCCACCACACGCTCGACCCCGATGCGCGCGATGATGTGGCCGGTGACGAAGCTGGGCGCATACATCGCCAGCACATGCGCGGTGACCACATCGGCGGCGTCGCCGGTGGTGAACCCGCAGCCGACCACCGCGAGCGGCGAGGAGGTCATCACGAGGTTCATCAGCGCGTAGGAGACGGTGGCGCAGATCACCGCCACCGCGATGCGCGGGTCGCGCAGGAGCTGCATCCGCGAGCGGCCACGGTCATCCCCCGGGGCGGGTGGTTTCGGTTTCGGGATGTCGAGGCCGAGGAACAGGAAGGCCCCGCCAAGGTTCAGCGCGATGATGGCCAGATAGGTTCCTAGGAACGGCACCACCATGGAGGAGGCCGTGACCTTGACCAGTTGCGGGCCGATCACCGCCGACAGGAGGCCCCCGGCCATGACCCAGGAGATCGCCTTGGGCCGGAACGCCTCGGACGCGGTGTCGGCGGCGGCGAAGCGGTAGAAGCCCTGCGCGCTCATGTAGGTGCCGGTCAGGAACGCGCCGAGCAGGAAGAGCGGGAAGGACGCGGTCATCAGGCCCCAGGCCCCGATGGCCGCGCCGATGGCGCCGATGACCGCGCCGAGCGCAAAGCCCGCCCGCCGCCCGTGACGCTGCATGATGGCCGACAGCGGCGTGGCCGAGAGCATCGAGCCGATCACGGTGAAGGAAATGGGCAGCGTGGCCCAGCAGGCATTGGGCGCCAGCGACTGGCCCGCCAGCCCCGCCACGGTGAACACCATGGGCATCTGCGCCCCCAGCACCGCCTGCGCCGCGACGAGGACGAAGACGTTGCGTTTTGCGCGCGTGTCGGAAGCGGGGAGGGTGGCATCGGTCATGATGCGTGCAGGTCTAGCCCTCCGTTCGCAAACCCACAAGCAGGAGACGGGCACCCATCGCCACAGCCGTTGCAGGGGGGCTTTCCGCCCCCCTTCCGGGCGCGTGCCGCGCCCGCCCCCCGAGGATATTTGCGCCAAGATGAAACACGGCGCGTTCCTATTTCATCTTGGTGCAAATATCCTCGGGGGGTGAGCCCCGGAAGGGGCGAGGGGGCGGAAGGCCCCCTGACCACGGTCGGGTCGGGCACTTCGTGTGTATGGAGGTGGGACATGGTGGGGCGGATCATCGAGAGCGAGGCCTGCGTGGCCGAGGGCGCGGCGTGGCTGGCCGCGCGCGAGCCGCGGTTTGGCCATGCCTATGCGCTGACCGGGCCCTTGCCGCTGCGGCGGCGTGCGGACGGGTTTGCCGCCCTTTTCGATGCGATCGTGAGCCAGCAGGTGAGCGTGGCCAGTGCGGATGCGATCTGGGGGCGGCTGGAGGCGGCGGGGTTCACGGATCCTGCGCGGCTGGCGAGGGCGGGGGACGAGGATTTGCGCGCCTGCGGGCTGTCGCGTCAGAAGGCGCGCTATGGCCGGGCGCTGGCGGCGGCGGGGATCGACTATGCGGCGTTGCGGGGAGCTCCGACCGAGGAGGTGATCGCCACGCTGGTCGCGGTGCCGGGAATCGGGGCCTGGACGGCGGAAATTTATGCGATGTTCAGTCTGGGCCGCGCGGATGTGTTTGCGCCGGGCGATCTGGCCTTGCAAGAGGCGGCGCGGCGGCTCTTCGATCTGCCCGAGCGGCCGAAGGAGCGGGCATTCCGCGCGATGGCCGAGGGCTGGTCGCCCTGGCGGGGGGTGGCGGCGCGGCTGCTCTGGGCGTATTACCGGGTGTCGGCCGAGCGGGAGGGGATCAGGTGACGCGCGAATTGGCGTTTGGGCGCAGGGGGGCGGAGGCGCCGCGGCGGATCGTGGTGCTGCTGCATGGATATGGGGCGGATGGGGCGGATCTGCTGGGTCTGGCCGATCCGTTGGGGCAGCATATGGCGGAGACGGTGTTTCTGGCCCCGGATGCGCCCGAGCCCTGTGCGGGCAATGCGTTCGGGCGGCAGTGGTTTCCGATCCCATGGCTGGATGGGTCGTCCGAGGCCGAGGCGGCGGCGGGGCTGGCGCGGGCGGCATCGGACCTAGACGCGTTTCTGGATGCGCGGCTGGCGGAGGCGGGGCTGGCGCCGGAGCGGATGGCGCTGATCGGGTTCAGCCAGGGCGCGATGATGGCGCTGGAGGTGGCGCCGCGCCGTGCGGAGGCCGTGGCGGGGGTGGTGGCGATCTCGGGTCGGCTGCTGGCGCCGGAGCGGCTTTCGGCGCAGGCGCGGGTGCGTCCGCCGGTGCTGCTGGTGCATGGCGATCAGGATCCGGTGGTGCCCTTTGGCGACATGGGTATTGCCGGGAACGCGCTGGTGGCGGCGGGGTTTGATACCTATGGCCATGTGATGCGCGGCACGGGGCATGGCATCGCGCCCGACGGGTTGGGGGCGGCGCTGGCGTTCCTGACCGAGAAACTGCCCGGTTGATGGGCGGTTTCATGGCAGTGTCACTTTTCCGCGCTAGGTCATGCCGCGAAAGCAGCGCTGCATTGCGGGGCTTGTCAGGACCGAAACGCCAGATATAGTTTTTCGTGCAGGGCGGCATTGCTGGACTGGGTTGGAACGGAGACCGCGTGGTGGGAGTGCAAGGCGAATTCAGGACCACATTCGTGCGCGAGCCTTCCGCGCTGAAACACTGGCCCGCGCTGGTGCTGAACGCGGATTATCGCCCGCTGTCCTATTATCCGCTGTCGCTGTGGCCCTGGCAGGAGGCGGTGAAGGCGGCTTTCCTAGACCGGGTGCAGATCGTGGCCGAATACGATCAGGTCGTGCGAAGCCAGAGGCGCGAGATACGCATTCCCTCGGTCGTGGTGCTGAGGGACTATGTGAAACCCCAGAAGCGCGTGGCCTTCACGCGCTTCAATCTTTTCCTGCGGGACGAGTTCTGTTGCCAGTATTGCGGGGCAAAGGGCGATCTCACGTTCGACCATGTGGTGCCGCGATCCCGGGGCGGTGTGACAAGCTGGGAAAACGTTGTGGCCGCCTGTTCACCCTGCAACCTGCGCAAGGGCAACCGGACGGTCAAGCAGGTGGGGTTCCATCTGGCCCGGAAGCCCCGCGCGCCGACGGCGGATGAGATGCAGATGCACGGGCGGAGGTTTCCGCCGAACCACCTGCACGACAGCTGGCTGGATTACCTCTACTGGGACGCCGAACTGGACGCCTGAGGCGGGTTGGCGGCTGTGGGCGAATGGGCACCTCCGTCCGCGTAGAGAAAACATTTACCTTTTACGTCGATCTGTGAGGAGCCTGTGCAGCACGGTCGCCAGGCGCGCTGCAGAGGCACGGGTTCTTGGCGCGGGAGGTTGCATGCAAAAGGACATTTCGGCGGGGCAAGAGGGGCATGCGCCGAAAGTGCGCGCGTTGAGCGCGGGCGACGTGCTGCGGGCCGCCGCGCTGGTTCTTGCGACGGCGCTGATCGGTGTGATGATCTTTGTGCTGAGCGTGGCCGCGATTTCGGGTCTCGGACCGGACGGTATGACACCCGCGGCGCTGGAGCCCGGTCTTGGCCTGTCAAATCAGGCACTCGGGGTGGCTTTTGCCCTGGCCGGGGCCTTTGCCTCGACGGTGGTTGCCTATGCCGCGCTGAAGGCGCAATCCACCGCGAACATCGCCCAGATGCAGGCGGAAACCGCGCGCGAGGATCTGGCCTTGCGGGATGCGCGCCAGCGCCAGTATGCCGAATACCGGGCGGATTTCGCGCGGCATGTGGACGTGATCGCGGCGATCAGGGATGTCTTTTCCAGCGCCCAGCAGGTGGTGGAGGAGGCTCTGGACGAGGTTGTGCGGCACCTGTCCGCGCCGCAGGCAGGCCCGGTGAACGATGTGACCGACCGCAGCACCGCCGTCATCATCGCCGCGCATCAGCGGTTCTGGGACAGGGTGCGCCGGGCGAATGAAGCGGCCACACCGAAACTCGCGCTGGATGCCGTCTGGATCGAACGGTTCACGCAACCGTCGCGGCGGACGTCGCGGCTCGCCCTGATCGCGGGACATTTCGGCTTTTTCCGGCAGCAGACCCCGACGGCGGCGGAGCTGAGCCCGGGTTTGCTGTCGGGGATGGGCACCCCCATGACCTCGGCGGTCGCGAGCGACATCATGCTGCTGGCACGGCTGGCCACGGCGGGCTTTGCCCAAGAGCAACTGCGCAAGAGGGTCAAGGTCCAGGTGGCCGAGGTTGCCTTTGTGCCGCCAAAGACCTTGGCGGGAGTGCGGGAGGACATGAACATCGCGGTGGCTTCGGTCGGCGATCTTGCGGCGCGCCAGAGCGAGGTGATTGACCTCTCCACGACGGCACATTCCCTGATGGACCAACTTGAGACGCTGCATGGCGCGCTGGAACCCGACGCGCTGTCGCGGATGACCGCGGGGGCGCTGTCGCCGCAGCTGGAGGATGCGGCAGAGGCGCTGTCCCGCCTTGCCCAAGATGCGCGCGACCTGCGCGCGTCGCTGCCCGATCCCGGCATGATCGTCATGTCGCTGGACCAGGCGCATGGGCAGATCGAAAGGCTGTTCGACGAGATCAACGAAAGCCTGGCCAGCATGACCAGCAGGCTGGAAGAGGCGAACAAGCAGTTGACGCCGCGCGGCATGGCCGATCTCGCGCTGCGGCGGCACGATGCGGGGCGCGACGGGCAGGTGGTTATCAGCCTTGTCGCCTTTGTCGCAGGGTCCATCGTGCTGCCTGACGGGGCGCTCCTTTGCGCGATGGACGAGGACGACAGGCTTTGGAAGCTGAACCTCGGGCTGGCGCTGCTGGGCGATCTGACGGCGATGTATGTGGACCGCTGCAACGAGGGCGGGGCGGAGGCCGATGCCAACCCGGACACGGTGCGGTTGATCGACATGGCGCGTCTGGTGGGCGATGACGAGGTGGTGGTCGCGGCCCGGTCGCGCAGGCGCTATGGGGATGATCGAGCGAGCCTGATCGGCCGCCTGCCGGTCGCGTTCGATGCGATCTGGCAGCAGTTGCGCGAACACCCGCAGGCGTTGTTGTCCCAGCTGGCCTTTCCGTCGCACAGCGCGCCGCTGGCTCCGTTTCAGGTGCCGGGCATGTGTGCGCCCGGCACGGAGGACACCGATACCATCGCGCGGGTCTTTGCCGGCAGGGACAGCGCGAAGATGCGGCTTGCGCTGGAGCCGGTGCTGCTTGAGCGCGCCTCCATCCGTGACGAAAACCTTGAGCGGATCGGGTCGAAAGAGGATATACCGTGGTGATGGCGCGGCCGCGTGGTGCTAACGCTGGACACGGGTCGGGAAACACGGTAGTTCCCCGCCGTTAGCGCTAACGGGCGTTTCGTCACTCCGGGGGTTTCATGGTTTCGCGCGTCATCCCGGTCGAACCCTTCGACCTTGTGATCTTCGGCGGCACGGGGGACCTTGCCCGTCGGAAGATCTTTCCGGGCCTCTATCGGCGTTTCCTTGACGGCCAGATGCCGCCCGAGGCACGCATCATCGGCGCTGCGCGCAGCGACATGACCAAAGAGGGCTTTCGCGACACCATACGCGCGGCTATCGGCAGCTTTGTCGCCGAAGGCAAGCGCGATGAGGCGCAGATCGAGGCCTTTCTGGCCACGGTGTCCTACGTTGCGATTGACGCAACGGGCGAGGCGGGCTGGCCAGAGCTGCGGGCGGCGATGCGGGCTGACGTGGTGCAGGCGTTCTACTTTTCTGTCGCGCCCAGCCTGTTCGGCCCTTTGGCCGAGCGGTTGCACCTGCATGAGATTGCCGGGCCGCATGCGCGGATCGTGGTGGAAAAGCCGTTCGGGCGCGATCTGGCCTCCGCCCGTGCGCTGAACGCCACGCTGGCCGAGCACTTTGCCGAGCGCCAGATTTACCGGATCGACCATTATCTGGGCAAGGAGACGGTGCAGAACCTGATGGCGGTGCGCTTTGCCAATATCCTGTTCGAGCCGATCTGGAAGGCGCAGTATATCGACCATGTGCAGATCACTGTGGCCGAAACCGTGGGGGTCGAGGGGCGGGGGGCCTATTACGACCGATCGGGCGCCATGCGGGACATGGTGCAGAACCACATGATGCAGCTGTTGTGCCTGATCGCGATGGAGCCGCCCTATCACTTTGACCCCGACGCCGTGCGCGACGAAAAGCTTAAGGTGATCCGCGCGCTGGACGCGGTGGAGCGGACGGACATCGTGCGGGGGCAGTATCTGGCGAACGGGACGGGGACTGGGTATCTGGAGCATGCGGAAAACCCGGCCAGCACCACCGAAAGCTATATCGCGCTGAAGGTGTCGGTGTCGAACTGGCGCTGGAAGGGCACGCCGTTCTATCTGCGCACCGGCAAGCGGCTGCGCGCGCGCACCTCCGAGATTGCGGTGACGTTCAAGGAGCCGCCGCATTCCATCTTTGACGACGCGAAAGGGTGGAAGGAGAATGTGCTGGTGATCCGGCTGCAGCCGAACGAGGGGATGACGCTGAGCGTGATGATCAAGGAGCCGGGTCCGGGGGGGATGCGCCTGACCTCGGTGCCCCTGGACATGAGTTTTGCCAATGTTCTGGGGGCGGAGGCGGCAGATGCGCCGGACGCCTATGAGCGGCTGATCATGGATGTGATCCGGGGCAACCAGACCCTGTTCATGCGCGGCGACGAGGTGGAGGCCGCCTGGGCCTGGACCGATCCCATCATCGACGCCTGGGAGGCGGCGGGCGACCGGCCGCGCGGCTATGATCCGGGGTCGTCGGGGCCGGAGGATGCGCTGATGCTCCTGCACCGGGATGGGCGGCGCTGGCGGGAAATACGCGAATGAACATTCAGGAATACCCCGACCGCGAGTTCCTGCACCTTGGCCTTGCGAATGTGATCGCGGGGCAACTGGCCGATTTCCTGCGGCGCGAGGGGCGCGCCACGTTCTGTGTGCCCGGCGGCACCACGCCCGGGCCGGTGTTCGACACGCTGTCGGGGGTGGACATCGACTGGGCCTCGGTCGCTGTGTTCCTGAACGACGAACGCTGGGTGCCTGAGGATAGCCCCCGGTCGAACACACGGCTGTTGCGGGAGCGGCTGTTGGTGGGGCGGGCGGCGGCGGCGCGGCTGGTGCCCCTCTATGCGCCGGGGGAGGTGCCGGAGGAGCGGCTGGAGGATCTGTCGGCGGGGATCGCGGCAGAGCTGCCGATCTCGGTCCTGCTCCTGGGCATGGGTGCGGACATGCACACCGCCTCGCTGTTTCCCGGCGCGGACCTGCTGGCGCGGGCCCTCGCCCCCGATGCGCCGGCACTGATGGCGTTAAGGGCTGATGCGGCGGGCGAGCCGCGTGTGACGCTGACCGCGCGGGTGCTGGCCGAGGCCATGCATATCCACATCCTGATCACCGGCGCAGATAAACGCGCGGCGCTGGAGCGGGCGGCGAGCCTCTCGCCGCTGGAGGCGCCGGTGCGCGCCGTCCTCGGCAACGCAACCGTGCATTGGGCGGAGTAGGTGATGCGGAAACAATGGGATGCCTTGCGGGCCTATCACGCGGGCGTGGCGGATCGGCCGATCCTGAGCCTCTTCGGGGATGCCGGTCGGGCGGCGGAATTCACCGCTCAGGCGGACGGGATGCGCCTCGACTATGCCAAGACGGCGATCGACGCAAAGGCGCGCGGGTTGCTTTTGGCGCTGGCGGACGCCGCGGGGGTCGAGGCGAAGCGGGACGCGATGTTCGCGGGCGCCCGGATCAACGAGACCGAGGGGCGGGCCGTGCTGCACACCGCGCTGCGCGCGGGGCCCGGAGCGGTGGTGATGGTGAACGGCGCGGATGTGATGCCGGGGGTGCGCGCAACATTTGCGCGGATGGCGCAGTTTGCGCGGGCGGTGCGGTCGGGGGTCTTCACAGGGCAGGGCGGGCGGATCGCGGATGTGGTGAACATCGGAATCGGCGGGTCGGACCTTGGCCCGGCCATGGCCACGCTGGCGCTGGCGCCCTGTCACGACGGGCCACGCGTGCATTTCGTGTCGAATGTGGACGGGGCGCATATCGCCGACACGCTGCGCGGGCTGGACCCTGCGACGACGCTGGTGATCGTCGCCTCCAAGACCTTCACCACCATCGAGACGATGACCAATGCCGATACGGCCAAGCGCTGGATGGCAGGGGCGGTGGCCGATCCGGGGGCGCAGTTCGCGGCGGTGTCCACCGCGGCCGAGAAGACGGCAGCCTACGGCATTGATGGTGAACGGGTGTTCGGGTTCGAGGATTGGGTAGGCGGGCGCTATTCGGTCTGGGGGCCGATCGGGCTCTCGCTGATGATTGCCGTGGGGCCAGAGGCGTTTGACGAGTTCCTCGCCGGCGGGCGGGCGATGGATGATCACTTCCGCAGCACGCCCTTGGGACAGAACCTGCCGGTGATGCTTGCTCTGGTCGGCATCTGGCACAACCAGATCTGCGGCCATGCCACCCGCGCGGTGCTGCCCTATGACCAGCGGCTGTCGCGGTTGCCCGCCTATCTGCAACAGCTGGAGATGGAGTCGAACGGCAAGCGGGTGGGCATGGACGGGGCCGATCTGGGCATCCATTCCGGCCCCGTGGTCTGGGGCGAGCCGGGCACCAACGGTCAGCATGCCTTCTATCAGTTGATCCATCAGGGCACGCGGGTCGTGCCGTGTGAGTTTCTTGTCGCGCGCGTGGGGCACGAACCCGATCTCGCGCATCAGCATCTCCTTCTGGTGTCGAACTGTCTGGCGCAGGCCGAAGCGCTGATGCGCGGGCGGTCGCTGGAGGAGGCGACGGCCATCATGGCGGCCAAAGGGCTGGCGGGGGTGGAACTGGACCGGCAGGCACGGCACCGGGTGTTTCCGGGCAACCGCCCCTCGACCGTGCTGGCCTATGACCGGCTGACGCCCTTCGTGCTGGGCCAGATCATCGCCCTTTATGAACACCGGGTGTTCGTGGAGGGGGTGATCCTGGGGATCAATTCCTATGACCAGTGGGGGGTGGAACTGGGCAAGGAGCTGGCGCTGGCCTTGCAACCGATGCTGGAGGGGCGGCAGGGCACGGAGGGAAAGGACGGATCGACGGCGGCGCTTGTGGCCTGGGCGCGGGGGCAGTGCCGAGCCTGACGACCGGGGAAACCAGCAAATTCCTTCAACAAGGAATTTGCAAAATCCTTCCTTGAAGGATTTTGGGGCGCGACCTTGCCGAGCGTCAGCGCTTTTTCTTCGCCTGCTTTTCGCACTCGTCCTTGACGGCCTTGATGAGCTTCTGGTTGGTCGCAAAAGCGGACAGGGCCTTTTTCTCGATCTGTTCGGGGCTTTCCGAACCGCTGGAGCTCGACAGCACCTGGTCATAAACCTTGCCGCCCACCTCCTTGGACACCTCGCCGAATACCTTGCCGAAAGCCTCGATCAGGTCCTTGTCGGTGGCCTTCTCTCCAAGGCTTTTCAGCAGGTCCTTCTTGACGGAAGAGGACAGCGCGCCCACCAGTTGCTTGCCCGCGAAATCGCCCAGTTTCTCCAGCTTCTTGAAGGGCCCCGCGGTGACCACCTCCTTGGCGACGATCTGGCAGAACTTGTCGAAGGTGAGGCCGGTGGCGTTGGATCTGTAGGCCTTCAGCGTCTCCTTCATCACCCCTTCGAGGATGTCCTTGCCGTTGGCCTTGAAGTAGTTGATCACCCATTGCACGACGACCTTTTCGGACGCCTTCCTGAACATCTCGCCGCCCAGGCGCTTGGCGACCTCGGGGCCGATCTTGGCGAGGATCTTGTCGGCCGCACCGCCCTTGATCAGCGCGCCGATGGAGCCGCCGATGAAGGCATCCTTGAGCACATTGAGGCTCGCGTCGCCGATCCCCCGCGACTGGCCCGCAATGCCCTTGCCGACCTCGTTGGCAATGGCCTCCACCGCCCCGGTGCCCGCGCCCGCCACCACGCCCGCCGCGACGGCACCCAGGCCATAGCTCGCGGCCACCGGGGCCGCGATGATGCCCACGGTGACAAAAGACCCGTCGCGCACCAGTTCCAGCCCGGTCACGATCTTTTCGCCACCGTCGATGATCGTGGACACATAGGCCTTCATCTCGGCGCGGGCCTTGTTCGCCTCCGCCTGCGCCTTGGGGAACACCAGCGCAAAGCCCTTGAGGTTGCCCGCGTCGAGGAGTTTCTGCGCCGAACCGGCAGAGGCCTCCGCCCCCTTGATCACCGTCTCGGAGGGCAGTTTCGCGCCCTTGAACGCCTCGATGCACCAGCCGACGATATACTGGTCCGAGCGCAGCTTCTTCATGTCGTCGTAGAGGATCCGCGCCTCTTCCACGGCACTTTTCAGCTGCATCATGGGAATGCGGAACTCGCCCTTCACGCGGTTGATCAGCGCGCGGTGGTCGGCCTCGGTCAGCAGATAGACCTTGCCGCCCACGGTCACCTGCCATTTCGGCTGGTCCTGGTTCGCGACCTTGCGCAGGATGTCCATCACCTTGTCGTCCAGCACCCCGGTTGGGCGCAGGCCGCTTTCGATCTGGAACTGCTTGATGGCGGCGACGGTGGCCTTGTCGAATGCCCCGCTCTCGGCCGTCCGGGATTGACGCGAAGCCTTGTTCAAGAGCTTCTGTGCTTCCAGAACCACCTCGGAGGAGGTGTCGGGCTGGGCAAGGACGGCCATCGCATTATTCCTTTCACGGGAGGCTTGCGCACCCGCAATCTATATCGTTCGACGATAGCGGGCGGCGCGGGCGCGCGCAACGCGGGAAATCCTTACCGTTGCGACATTTCGTGGCATGTTCCGTGCAGAACGCAGCCCTATCCGCCCGAAGCAGGGAAAAGCCGGGTCGTGCCCACGGCCGCCGCGCGGGCAAGTGCGGGGTCGAGCGACATCGGCACATATTCGCCGCGCCGCCACAGTTCTCCCATGTCATCATAGTGGCGCGACAGCGGATGGCCGGATTGCCCGGTGGACAGGATGAACACCGAACTGTCGGGATCGGCAAAGTCATAGACGCCGCGAAACCCCGCGCCGTGCACGTTCTGGAACGGGTCGGGGTCGCGCCCGCTGGTGCGCCCGCGCAAAAGCGTGCTGTCACCGCCGCTGGTGGACTGGCGGATGTTGACGAAATACCGGATCAGCGGCACCGCCCCCAACACGGCATGGTCGTGCATCGCGGTATGGGCGTCGCCCCAGCGCCAGCTTTCGAGGTTGTTCCCATAGCGTTCGGTCAGCCGCAACAGCGCCTCGTCCAGCGCCAGCCGGGCGATATCCACGCAGGTCTCGATGGCGGCCGACTGGATCACGTCGCACCATTTTCCCGCCCCATTGGTGTTGCGGAACACGCGGTCGAGGAACACGGGATCGACATGGGTGAATTCCTCGGCCAGGGGGCCAAGCTCATCGCGGATCAGGCGCATCTGCAAGGCGCGCAGCCAGGCTTCGGTGATCAGGGGTTCGGGCAGGTGTTCGTTCATCTCGCCGTTCCAGTCCGCGAGCAGGATCAGCGCGCGTTCGCGCAGCCGTTCCGGCGTGCCCTGGGGCGAGGGCGAGCCGGTGAACCACAGGTCGGCCCCGATCAGCGGCAACAGCGCGCGCGCGACGGGTGACACGGTATCCAGTTGCGCCTCGATGAAACTTTCGCGGGTATGCACCTCGCGCGTGGCCATCAGCGTGAGCCAGCGGCGGATGCGGTGGGTGTCGCCCCAGAGATAGGACTGGTGGCCGGGAAAGGGCGCATCCACCGTGCGATTGTTGGTGTTCCCGATCAGGCCCGAGGGCGGGTTCACCACGCGCAGGTTGTCCTCATAGGGGAACATGCCCTGCCAGCGGTTCGCGGCCACGGCCCCGAGGCTGGGGATGCGGCCCCGGCTCTGGTGGCCCGGATCGCGGCGCGGGACGGCGCCGATCACCTGCATCGCAATCCCCTCACGGTCGGCCAGCATCAGGTTCTGGGCCGGTGCCACAAAGCTGCGCCCCGCCTCGATCCCTTCGGCCACCGATTGCGACTGCATCAGCCGCAACGCAGCGGTCATCGAGGTGTCGCGGGGCGAGAGTGCCGTCCAGGACAGCGCCGCGACATGGCCCGCGGGCGTCACCGTGGCCAGATCGTAATGCGTGCCGGGCAGCACCGGGCCATTGTCCGTCCAGCGCAGGGTCACTGTCGCCGGATCGGCGCCCTTGATGGTGATGATCGAGCGGCGGGTGTCAAATGCCTTCCAGCCGTCCGGGGTCTCGTATTCCTCGGGGTTGTCGGGGTTCAGCCGTTCGATGAACACGTCCTGGTCATCGACATAGGCCGTGGTCAGCCCCCACCCAAGCGCATCCGACCGCCCCGTCAGGATCACCGGCATCCCGGGAATGGTGCCCCCGATCACGCCGCCCGACTGCAGTTCCAGCCGCGCCAGATACCAGATGGCCGGCGCGCTGAACCCCAGATGCGGGTCGTTGGCCAAAAGCGTGCCCCCCGCCGCCGACCGCCGTGGTTCGGCGGCAAAGGCGTTGGAGGCCCCGGCAAAGGGCAGCCGCTTGAACGGCGACAGCGGGTCCTCGGCCATCCGGACAGGTGAGAGGCCGGGCACCACCACACCCGGCACGAGGTCGCCATACTGGGGCAGGGCGGTGATCGCGTCGTTGGGGTCATCGGGCAGGATGTCGGCCAGACGCTCGGGCGACAGCAACAGCGAGGTGCGCGCGCGCAGCACCTCGGCCTCCAGATGGCTGGACAGCTGCAACGCCATCAGCTTGATGATCGCGATGCTGTCGGCGGGGGCCCAGGCGGCGATCTCGCTGGAGAACAGAAAGAATTCGGGCGCGCCTCGACCGCGCGCGCGGGCGTTCACCTCGTTGATCCAGCCGTTCACGCCGCGGGCATAGGCCTCGAGTGCGGCACGCGTGGGCGCGTCCTGCGCCTCGACCGAGCTCAGCGACAGGGTGTAAAGGTCGAACCGGCGCAGCACCTCGTCGATGCGCAGGGTGCGCGGGCCAAAGATCTCCGACAGCCGCCCCTGCGCGGTGCGCCGCAACATCGTCATCTGCCACAGCCGGTCCTGTGCATGGGCGAAGCCGAGGGCGAAAAACACATCCTCGTCCGTCTGGCCAAAGATATGCGGGATGTTGTCGTTGTTTCGGACGATCTCTACGGGGCCTGACAGACCGCGCAGCGTGAAGCTGGCCGAGTAGTCGGGCAGCGACCGGGTGAGGAAGTAATAGCCGATGCCAAGCGCCAGCCCCGCCAGCGCCGCGAGGGCCGTGAAGATACGCAGGAGCCAGCGAAGGGTGGTCAGCATGAGGATACTTGCTTGACGAGAAATCTCAACCCGATACCTACGCCATCAAGCAGGGTCAGGCAATCACGGGGAGGACAACATGGCAAAGGTGGCGTTTCTGGGGCTCGGGGTCATGGGCTTTCCGATGGCGGGGCATCTGGTGGCCAAGGGGCACGAGGTGACGGTCTACAACCGCAGCGCCGCCAAGGCCGAGGCCTGGGCTGCGAAACACGGTGGCCGGGCGGCCGCGACCCCGCGGGCCGCAGCCGGGGGGCAGGCCTTCGTGATGGCCTGTGTGGGCAACGACGACGACCTGCGGGCAGTCTGCACAGGGCCGGACGGGGCATTCGCGGGCATGGAAGCGGGGGCGGTGTTCGTGGACCACACGACCGTATCCGCACAGGTGACGCGCGAGATGGCGGCGGCGGCGGCGGAACTTGGTTTCGGCTTTGTCGATGCGCCGGTGTCTGGCGGGCAGGCGGGGGCCGAGAACGGCGTGCTGTCGATCATGTGCGGTGGCACGCCGGACGATTACGCCCGCGCGGAGCCCGTGATGGTCGCATATGCCCGCGTCTGCAAACGTCTGGGCAACAGCGGGTCTGGCCAGATTGCCAAGATGATGAACCAGATCGCGATTGCCGGGCTGGTGCAGGGGCTCGCCGAGGCGCTGGCCTTCGGCCAGAAGGCGGGCATGGACGGGGCGGCGGTGGTGGAGGTGATCAGCCAGGGCGCTGCGGGGTCCTGGCAGATGAACAATCGCCACAAGACCATGCTGGACGACGCGTTCAACCATGGCTTTGCGGTGGACTGGATGCGCAAGGATCTGGGCATCTGCCTCGCCACCGCGCGCGAGATCGGCGCCTCGCTGCCGATCACGGCACTGGTCGATCAGTTCTATGCCGAGGTGCAGGCCATGGGCGGCAACCGCTGGGATACCTCGTCGCTAATCAAGCGGCTGCCGCGCTGAGATATTGCTCCGGGGCGCTGCCCCGCCGCCTGGGCGGTGTAGGGAAGGGCACCGAAAGACCGGACACTTGACATGCGTCGCCGCCCGGGCGCGTGTGACGACTGCGGCGCGAAGGCGTGAAACATGCCGGTTTCGATTTCAGTCGGTCACGATGTTTCTAGATTTGTTGCATCGCGGCCTTACCGTCAGCAGCTCGACGGGGCTCTGGATAAGCTGAAAGTTGTGGATCCGACGCCCGACGGTGGAAGGCTGATCATCTTCCTGCGTTCTGGGCGGCGGATTTTGCCGGACAATGTTCCAACCAAGGCAGAGCGCAAGGGTGGAAGCCTGAAGTCCTTTTCGCACCTTGAGTTTGACCGGTTCTATTCAATTCCTTTCGTATCGGATCGGGTGCGCGACCTGATCGAGACGCTGGAACCCCGCGCGCACCAATTCTTTTCGGTCGCGGTGACGATCGAAACGGATGACGCGGCGCAGCGGCATCTGCTGAATCTCTTCAACCTCCTGGACACATTGCACCTTACACTGACGTTTCCGCGGAACGAGCGGGGTTTCTACACGGGCGTCACCGGCGAACCCGGTGCCATCGTTCACATCGCGGAAGCCGTGGCGGGGCATCATCTTTGACGCGAAAGTTTCACCGGCGGTCTGTTTGCCTCGGATGAATTGGTCGGGCAGATGGTCGATCTTGGGATCAGCGGACTTTACGTCGGCGAAGGGCATGAGGCCGTCCAGCGGAGCCCTGCATCAGGGGCGCGCTCAAGGCACCGGACCGGTTGTCGTGTCCGCCGCGTTTCGGGGGTGCCGCGTTTCGGGGGTGCCGCGTTTCGGGGGTGCCGACAACTAGGGGCGCCGTGATCAGATTGCGGTGCCGGGGCGCCGGGACAGGCCTCTGCCGCCCGACGCGGGCTTGCGCCCGCGGCGGGCATGGGCTAAGGCCACGCCACTTCACAGGCAGGGTGCGGGCTTTCGGGGGAGACATCCCCGGCGGTCCACCGGTTGGGGGAAACCCTGAATCACCCTGCCGAGGCGCAAACCGGAAAGGACACGACATGGCGCTCCCCGAGTTCACCATGCGCCAGCTTTTGGAAGCTGGCGTTCACTACGGTCACCAGACCGCACGCTGGAACCCAAAGATGGGCGAATACATCTATGGCGACCGCAACGGCATCCACATCCTCGACCTGACACAGACGGTTCCGATGCTGGACCAGGCGCTGAAGGTCGTGCGCGATACTGTCGCGCGCGGCGGGCGCATCCTGTTCGTGGGCACAAAACGGCAGGCGCAAAAAGCCGTGGCCGATGCCGCAGAGCGCTGCGCGCAGTTCTACATGAACCACCGCTGGCTGGGCGGCACGCTGACCAACTGGAAGACGGTGAGCCTGTCGATCCAGCGCCTCAAGCAGATCGACGAGATGATGGCGCATGGGGCCGAAGGGCTGACCAAGAAGGAACGTCTTCACATCGAGCGTGAGCAAGGCAAACTGCAAGCTTCCCTGGGTGGTATCCGCGAGATGGGCGGCGTTCCCGACCTTCTGTTCGTGATCGACGTTGGCAAGGAGGACCTCGCCATCCTCGAGGCGCAGAAGCTGGGCATTCCGGTCGTGGGCATCGTGGACACCAACTGCTCGCCCAAGGGTGTGCAGTATGTGATTCCGGGCAATGACGATGCCGCGCGCGCGATCCAGCTTTACTGCGATCTCGTGAGCCGGGCGGCGCTGGACGGCATGTCGGCGCAGCTGGGTGCGGCGGGCGTCGATCTGGGCGCGCTGGACGAGGCCCCCGTCGAAGACGCCATCGAGGCCTGAGCGGCCCTGTCGCACGGCTGTTACGCGGCGGGGATAGCCCCGCCGCGACCATCCCGATATTCAGGAGACGGACATGACGATCACCGCAAGCATGGTGAAGGACCTGCGCGACCAGACCGGCGCGGGCATGATGGATGCCAAGAAGGCACTGACCGAGACGAATGGCGACATGGACGCGGCGGTTGACTGGCTGCGCACCAAGGGCCTTGCCAAGGCTGCCAAGAAGGCCGACCGGATCGCCAGCGAAGGGCTGGTGGGCGTGGCGGTATCCGGCGGGCGCGGCGTGGCGGTCGAGGTGAACTCGGAAACCGATTTCGTCGGAAAGAACGCCGATTTCCAGGCGCTCGTCTCCGGCATCACCAAGGCCGCCCTAGGCGTCTCTGACATCGACGCGCTGAAGGCGGCACCGATGCTGCCGCAGGGCGCGACCGTGGCGGATGCGCTGACCTCGGCCATCGTGACCATCGGAGAGAACATGACGCTGCGGCGGATGGCGGCGGTGGAGGGCGACGTGGTTGCGTCCTACGTCCATACCGCGGCAGCGGACGGCATGGGCCGGATCGGCGTGCTGGTGGCGGTGAAGGGCGACAATGCCGCCATCGCCAAGCAGATCGCGATGCATGTGGCGGCAACCGCCCCCCTCGCGCTGTCGGAGGCCGATCTTGACCCCGCGGTGGTCGAGCGCGAGCTGTCGGTGCAGACCCAGAAGGCGATGGAAGAGAACGCGGCCTCGGCCAAACCGAAGCCCGATGCGGTGATCCAGAACAACATCATTCCGGGCCGGATGAAGAAGTTCCTGAGCGAGGTCACGCTGTTGAACCAGCAGTTCGTGCTGAACCCCGATGTGACCGTGGGCCAGGCCGCCAAGGATGCGGGTGTCGAGGTCACGGGCTATGTGCGCATGGCCGTGGGCGAGGGGATCGAGAAGGAAAAAGAGGATTTCGCCGCCGAAGTGGCGAAGATGGCGCAGGGCTGAGGCGGGCAGGGCGGGGCAGGTCCCCGCCCGCCGTTGCCGCGCCGCGGTCAGCCTCGTTGTCGGCATCCATCGACCACACAAAAAAAAACGGGACAGCCCGAAAGCTGTCCCGTTGTTCGTTCCGCGCCGCACACTGGGGATGAGTTTGGCGCACCATTACCGAACGCCCCGCTGCCGCCGACTATGGGCGACCCCGAGGATGTGACCGGGGGGAGCAAAGGTCCCGGCCTGCCGCGCGGTTGGGGGCAAAATCAATCCCCTGGCCGACCGGCGATGTTCCAAGGCCAATGCCTTCACTCACGGAACACGGTTAGAATGCGGTCTGGCGGCGTCGCGCGTAAGTAGGGGAATCCTTACCAGTCGGGGATGCCGTCAGCCGCGCCTTGGCCGCCGGGTGAGGGGGCACGAGCGCCACCGTCGCCTGCCGCGCGCCCTGCGCCACCTCCGGGCCGTCGCGGGTGAAGATCAGGTTCAACAGCGTGCCCTTCGCCACCGCCTGCGCCGTGGTTTCCACGTTCAGCGCCTCGCGCGCGAGGCGCAGGTGTTTTTCTACCATCGCGGCCGAGATCGTCATCAGGATGCCGATGTCCTGCGTGGTCTTGCCGTCGGCCACCCATTCCAGCACCTCGCGCTGGCGCGGTGTCAGGCTGCGGCGGACATAGTTGGCGGGCAGGCTGATGATGCGCAGGTGCATCATGTGGGCCACCGCCTCGATCTCGGCGCGCCGGCTGGCCAGGATGTCGTCCACATCGTCGTGGTCCATCCCCGGATCGGCGGTCAGCCCAAGCGCCCCCTTGGTGCGCGGCGTCTCGGGAAAGCTGATGGCGAGGCCCGCGAAGATGCCAAAGCGCGTGTTCACGCGCACCGCCTCTTCCTCTTCCTCGGTCAAGAGGCCGGCGGTGAAATGGTCATGCACCCATCGCCAGGTGGTCAGCCCGGTGTTCTTCATCAGCCAGCGATAGACCGGTGTGCGCTTGAAGAACCCGTCGCGGACGTACAACTGCGAGTATTCCGTCTCGGAGGTGGACAGGAACAGCGCATCCTCTGGGTCACCGATCGAGGCCTCCATGCGGAACCGTGTCAGGCCATAGTTCAGGCGCGCGAATCCCATCGGCGCGAAATGATCCGCAACAGGGCGCCACACGTCCTCGATGCGGTCCGCCCGCGCTATCCGGCCCAGAAGGTCCAGAACCTCGGTCAAGGTCGTGCGTCCCATGTCGAATGACCCGGGTGTCGTTCCCGGTGCCTGCATCCCCGTACCTGTCTAATTCGCCAGACCCCGTTGTGTCGAGCGTCATGGCAGGGCATTTCACGCGGGATCGGCGGGCAGGATCGGCAGGCGGAGCGGAGTGATGGTCGATACGGCGGATGTTGTGGTGATCGGCGGCGGCGTTATGGGGGCCTCGGTCGCCTTCTGGCTGACGCGGATGGCGCCGGGCTTGCGTGTGGTGGTGGTGGAGCGAGACCCGACCCATGCCCGGGCGGCCACCGCGCTGTCGGTGGCCTCGATCCGGCAGCAGTTCTCCAGCCCGGTCAATGTGCGGCTGTCGCGGTTCGGGATCGGGTTTCTGCGCGACATTGCCGGGTGGACGGGCCAGGCAGGCGGCCTGCGCGATCTGGGGCTGCAGGAAAATGGATACCTGTTCGTCACGGGGTCAGAGGCACACGCGCAGGTGATGGCTGAGCTGGCAGCGATGCAGCGCGCCGAGGGGGCGGCGACACAGGTGCTGACCCCCGCCGCGATTGCCGCGCGGTTCCCCTGGATCGAGACGGCGGACCTCGCGGCGGGGTCATACGGGCCGCGTGATGAGGGGTGGTTCGACAACATGGGACTTCTGGCCGCTTTCCGGGGCGCGGCACGCGCGCAGGGGGCGGTGTTTCTGGCCGATGAGGTGACGGGGATCGCGGTGCAGGGCGGCCGCGTCGAGGCGGTGGACACGGGGCAGGGCGGGCGCATCGCCTGCGGGGCGGCGGTGAACGCGGCCGGAACGCAGGGTGCCGCGGTCATGGCGATGGCGGGCCTTGCGCTGCCGGTCGAGCCGCGCAAGCGCACCGTCTTCGTCATCGACGCGCCGAACGCGCGGCACCCCGAGGCGCCTCTGCTGATCGACCGGGAGTTCTATTTGCGCCCCGAGCGCAACCACTGGATCACCGCCACCGTGCCGCAAGACGATGGCCCCTGCGACGCGGATGATTTCGCGCCCGACCTGCATCTGTTCGAGGATGTGATCTGGGAACAGCTCTATGCCCGATGCCCCGGTTTCGATGCAGTGAAGGTGGTGCGGCACTGGGTCGGGCATTACGATTATAACACGCTGGACCAGAACGCTATTCTGGGGCCACATCCGGTGCTGCCCAACCTTTACCTGTGCAACGGATTTTCCGGGCACGGGCTGCAACAGTCGCCCGGCGTGGGGCGGGGCCTTGCCGAGCATATCCTGACCGGGGGGTGGCAAAGCCTTGATCTGTCGGAACTCGGCGTGGCGCGGGTGCTTGAGGGGCGGCCCCTGCGCGAGCGTGCGGTGGTCTGACGCCTAGCGCCGCCGCGCGGTATCGCGGCGCGCCATGCCAAGGGCCGCTGACGTCACCTCGGGTGCAAGCGCGCGCATCGCGTCGGCCTGCGTCAGGAACACCTGGCCCGTCAGATGGTCCAGGAGATTCGAGCGTTTCAGCCGGTCCATCACCGGCCCCTTCACCTCGGACAGGTGCAGCGTCACGCCGGCGTCGCGCAGATGCGTGGCGATGGATTCGAGGCTTTCCAGCGCCGAGGCATCCACATCGTTCACCGCCGAGGCCATCAGCACCAGATGCCGCACCTCGGGACGCGCGGCGATCTGGGCCTGCACGTAATCCTCCAGGAAGCGGGCGTTGGGGAAATACAGGCTTTCGTCCACCCGGATCGTCAGCACGTTGCTTGCGGTCACCACATCATGCCGGTCGATGTTGCGGAAATGCTCGGTGCCCGGCACCTGGCCAACCACCGCCACATGCGGGCGCGAGGTGCGCCACAGATGCAGCCCGACGGACAGCGCCACGCCCGCCGAAAGCCCCGCCTCGACCCCCACCAGAAGCGTGAGCGCGATGGTCGCCGCCATCGCCACCGCATCGGCGCGGTTGACGCCCCAGGTGCGGCGCAAGGCCCCGAGATCGACCAGCGACAGCACGGCAAGGATGATCGTGGCCGCCAGCGTCGCCTTGGGCAGGAAATGCAGAAGCGGCGTCAGGAACAGCGTGGCCACCAGCATCCCCACGGCCGTCATCGCGCCGGCGGCCGGGGTCTCGGCCCCCGCCTCATGGTTCACGACCGACCGCGCAAAGCCCCCCGTCACCGGAAACCCGCCCGAGAGCCCCGCGCCCAGATTGGCCGCCCCCAGCGCCACAAGCTCCTGATCCGGGTCGATGCGCTGGCGCCGCTTGGCCGCCAGCGTCTGCGCGACCGAGATCGTCTCGACATATCCCACGATGGAGATCAGGAGGGCCGGGACGAAGAGCGCGGCCCAAAGGTCGGGATCAAGCGGGGGAAGTGCGGGGGCAGGCAGGCCGGTGGGGATGTTTCCCACGATGGGCACGCCCCGCGCATCAAGCGCCAGCGCCCAGGTGATCGCCGTGGTCAGCGCGACCACCACGATGGGCGAGACGCGGGCCAGGATGGCCGCGGTGGCAGGTTTCATCCCCCGCGCGCGCAAAAACCCCGCAGCGCGGCTGCGCGCCAGCCACAACAGGCCGAGGGCAAGGCCACCCAGAAGCAGGGTCCACACCGAGATCGCGCCAATTTTCGAATAGGTTGCGTGCAAAAGCTCAGGCAGGTTCTCACCCCGCGCCGAGATGCCCAGCAAGGTCGGAACCTGTCCCGCCGCGATCAGGATGCCCGAGGCTGTGATGAAGCCCGAAATCACCGGATGGCTCAGGAAATTGGCGATGAAGCCCAGCCGCAGCACCCCCATCACCAAGAGCATCAGCCCCGACATGACCGCCAGCAGGATCGCCGCGCCCAGATATTCCGGCGTGCCGATGGCCGCGAGCTTTCCGACCGCCGCCGCCGTCATCAGGCTGGCCACCGCCACCGGACCCACCGCCAGCGTGCGCGAGGTTCCGAACACCGTATAAAGGACCAGAGGCGCGATGGAGGCATAGAGCCCGACCTCGGGCGGCAATCCCGCCAACAGCGCATAGGCCAGCGACTGCGGTATCAGCATGATCGTCACGATCAATGCTGCAACGAGGTCGCTGGAGAAGGTGTTGCGGTTGTAGGTGGCGGCCCAGGTGAGGATCGGGAAATAGCGGCGCATGCGCGTAAGCCTTGTATCGGGTGGGCTCTATCTAGCAATCAGCTTACATATTGCAAGCCTTGAATGTATGTGGCGTGCATGCACATATTACATAATACTGATTATACCACTTAAGGATCCAGCTCAAACTACCTGACCCGCCGCCCAGGCCGAAGACCATGCCCATTGGAAATTGTAGCCCCCCAGCCAGCCGGTCACGTCCACCACCTCGCCGATGAAATGCAGGCCCGGCACCGCCCGCGCCTCCATCGTGCGCGGGTCGAGCGCTGCGGTATCCACGCCGCCCAGCGTCACCTCGGCGGTGCGATAGCCTTCGGTGCCAACGGGCCGCAACTCCTGCGCGTGAATGGCGCGGTCAAGCCGGTCCAGTGCTGCGTTGCCTTGATCGGCGAGGTTCCCGGTGATGCCCTCGCGCGCCGCGATCTGGCGTGCGAGGCGTTCGGGCAAAAGCGTGCCGAGCGCTGTCGTCACCGCCTGCCGCCCCTGCGTGGCCCGCAGCGCGCGCAGATGCGCGCCCGCCTGTGCGCCACGCGCAAGATCCACGGTAACAGGGTGCCCTTCGCGCCAGTAGCTTGATATTTGCAGGACGGCAGGTCCCGACAGCCCGCGATGGGTAAAAAGGATCGCCTCGTCAAAGCATTGCCGACCGAAATTCATGCGGCCCTGCACCGCTGTACCCGCCAGGGGGCGCAGCCAGTCCAGCTCTTGCTCGGCGAAGGTCAGTGGCACGAGACCGGGGCGCGTGGGAACCACAGGGATGCCAAAGGCGGAGGCGATCCGGTAGCCCGCGTCGGTGGCCCCCATCTTGGGGATCGACTTGCCCCCGGTCGCTACGACCATCCGGGCCGATGTTATCATTCCGCGTGAGGTTTCAACGGCAAACCCCTGGTCGTGCTTTTCAATCTGGCCAAAGGAGGTGCCAGTCCACAGCGTGGCGCCGGCCATGCCGTCCAGCAGCATCCGGGTGATCTGCTTGGCTGGCCCGTCGCAAAAAAGCTGCCCCAGCGTCTTTTCGTGCCACGCGATCCCGGCGCGGGTCACGCGGTCCAGGAAATCCTGCGCGGTGAAGCGGCGCAAGGCCGACAGCGCAAAGCGCGGGTTTTGCGACAGGAACCTGTCCGCCGCGATCCCGAGGTTGGTAAAGTTACAACGCCCTCCGCCGGAGATGCGGATCTTTTCGCCCGGATGGGTCCCGTGTTCGATGACCAGAACCCGCCGCCCCCGGCGTGCCGCCTCACCGGCGCAGAACAGGCCCGCTGCCCCGCCACCCAGGATGACCACATCGAACTGCATGCAGGGCGGTCTAGCCGCCCTGCCCGGTTCTCGCAACGGCGCATTTTTCCCGACCCCCGTTACCGACAGCCCCCTTGCAAGCCCCCTGATCCCCGGCTAGAAGGCGCGCCAGTTGGGGCGTCGCCAAGCGGTAAGGCAGCGGTTTTTGGTACCGCCATACCCAGGTTCGAATCCTGGCGCCCCAGCCAACTTTCCACCGCGTTAATATTCCAAGCCGCGCCCGCGCGGAGCGCAGCTGTGGCTGGCGAAATGTCGCATCCTGCATGCGCCTTTTTTGATCTGGATCAAACTCCGACCATCCCAAACACATTAGGAAAGTGGAATGTGGCCCTTCGGTGCAGAGGTGTCCCGCCCCGCGCGGCACCTGCGCCGATACACAGCCGCACCAACAGATGCCGGCACCCCGGCACCCCGAGCAGGAGACATCCGTGAGCCACCCCCCCATTCCCGCCGCTTCGCGCCGTGCCTTCCTGGGCCTTGCCGCCGCAGGTAGCGCCATTGCCGCCACCGGCCTGCGCCCGGCGCAGGCGCAGGCCCTGCGCACGTCGGCGCGCATTGTGATCCTGGGAGCGGGGGCAGCGGGGGCGGCCCTGGCGAACCAGCTCACCGCGCGCCTTGACGGTGCCGCAATCACCCTGCTGGACGCGCGCAAGGAGCATCTATACCAGCCCGGCCTGTCGCTGGTTGCGGCGGGGCTGAAACCGGCCCGCTACACCGTCTCGGCGACCCGCGACTGGCTGCCGCGCGGCGTCACGCTGATCGAAGAGGCCGCGGCGGCCATCGACCCGGAGGGGAAAACCGTAACCGCCACGGGCGGGCAGGTCGTGCCATATGACATCCTGATCGTGGCGACAGGCGTCGTGCAGGATTTCGATGCCGTCCCCGGCTTTTCGCGCGACATGGTCGGACAGAACGGCATCGGTGCGCTCTATGGCGGGCCGGAGGATGCGGCCAGGACCTGGGCCGCCGCCTCGAAATTCGCGGCCGAAGGCGGGGTTGGTCTGTTCACCCGCCCGGCGACAGAGATGAAATGTGCGGGCGCGCCGCTGAAACACGCGTTCCTCGTCGAGGATATCGCCAGCCGCACCGTCGGCCGTGGCAAGTATGACATCCACTATGCCGCCCCGCAGGGCGCCCTTTTCTCGGTGCCCATCGTGGCCGAAAAGCTGCGGATGCTGTTTCGCGAAAGGGGCATCGCGTCGCATCTGAGCCACCGGCTGGTGGCTCTCGACCCCGGTGCCCGGCGCGCGACCTTCGAGACGAAGAAAGATGATGCGGTCCAGACGGTCGAGATGCCCTATGACTATATCCATGTCATCCCGCCGCAGCGCGCGCCCGATGTGGTGCGCCAGTCGGGGTTGAGTTGGGCCGACCGCTGGACGGATCAGGGCTGGGTCGAGGTCGATCCGAAAACCCTGCGCCATGCGCGCTATCCGGATGTGTTCGCCGTGGGGGATGTCGCGGGCGTGCCCAAGGGCAAGACGGCGGCCTCGGTGAAATGGCAGGTGCCGGTGGTGGTGGATCATCTGGTGGCGGGCCTTCAGGGCCGCGCGGGGACGGCCGTTTATGACGGCTATACCTCCTGCCCGATGATCACCCGCGTCGGACGCGCGATGCTGATCGAATTCGACTATGACAACAACCTCGTGCCCTCGTTCCCCGGCGTGATCGCTCCACTGGAAGAGCTGTGGATCAGCTGGCTGATGAAGGAACTGGCGCTGAAGCCCACTTATAACGCCATGCTGCGTGGCGAAGCCTGAGGAGACGGAAAGATGAAGGACCTGACATTCGGGATGCTGATCGCGGTCTGGGAAGAGATGTTCGGGCGGACGCTGTTCTGGGGCCTGGTGGCGGCGGCGGTGATCGTGACGCTGCTTTATGCCTATGTGCTGATCCGCGACCACCGCGTCTCGTGGCGCAAGTTCCTGTGGGCGCAGCTTGCCATGCCGGGTGGGGCCGTGGCGGCGGTGGGTTTCGTTTGGTGGATCACCTCATCGGGCCTGCGCGACATCGGCGGGCCGGTGGATGCGGTCGTGCTGCTGGGGGTTGCTGCGGCCGGTGCGGTGGGGGCGGCGATCCTGGTCTATACAGCGCAATCACTGCTCTGGCCGCCGAGGCGGGCCACAGGCGGCTGACCGATCCATCCTCAAGCGCGGCGGCCTATTCCACCATCGCCACAGGCGTGTAGCTGGCGGTCCCTTCGGGGCTGTGCACGACGCGGTAAGGGATGCCGTAGAACCCGCTGCGCACAAAGAACACCAGATCCCCGTCCACCATCGCGGGTGGTCTGATCTGCGCGAAATCGGGCATTCCCAGATCGCGCAGCCGCACCGGAACCACCGGCGTGTCGTCGGGCACCACTTCCGGCTCGGCCGCATGGGCGGCACGATAGGTCGCCTCGAACGCGGCGGGGTCCATGATCATCTCATAGTCGTAGCCGTGGTTGAGGTGGTTCACCACGCGGGCATAGACCTTGACCCAGTGTGGATCGGTCAGGTCCGGCGCGCGGTTGAGCGCCTCTGCCAGCGTGTCCACCGGCTCTTGCGCGATGATCACCACCGGCGCGCCGCTGTCGGTCATGAAGAAGGTGATGGGGGGCAATCCGTCGGCCATGGTCACAGCACTCCTTCAGTGGGGGTCGGTCGGGTGGCGGCGGGCATCACGGCTTGATCCATCCCCATGGTCCATCTTCCCAATTCTTGCCCAGCGGCGCCATCCTGCCTCCGGGTTCGGTGCGCGTCCACATCACCAGCTCTCCGCTGATCGGATCGGGCGCAGCCACGAAATAGTCCTGCTGCTCAGGCCCGCCCCAGTTGCTGTCGGCAACCACCACCATGGGCGGTTGCAGCGTTGCCATCAACTGTTCGCGCATCCGGGCCTCGACACTGGGGGATTCGTCCTTGTCAAAGGCATCCTCATAGAACTTCAGGATCACCGCCTTGCGCGCGGTATTGGCCCGGGGCTCATCCGAGGCGATGAAGGCTTGCGCCCGCGCGGTGCTGATCGCGGCCCTCGCGTCGGTCATGACGCGGGTGGCGATCTCGGCCGGGGTCATGTCGGCCTTTGGGGCCTTTTTCATCATCCCGACCAGCGCCTTGCGCACGACCTCGTTGCGGCCCTGCATCATCGCCTCGACCTGATCCTGATAAAGCCGCGCCGCCTGTGCGCCCGGCATCTTGGCCGAGGCGATGGCCCTGCCCGGCTCGATCAACTCGCGCTGGATCTTGGCGGCGGAATCGGGGTCGCGGATCTTGTCCATCGAGGGGTGCTTTGGCAGCGCGTTGAAAGCGTGCCCGGCATCCGCGCCAGAGGTGCGCAGCATGTGCATGTCGCCCGGCATCTCGCCATGCTTGCCCAGCACCGCGCCCAGAATGCCCGCCGTGCGCTCCGACCGGCTCGGGGGCGGCGTGCCCACATTGGCCAAAACGGTGTCGATCGTCGGGTTGCCGCCCTTGACCACCTTCTTCGCCGCATTCTCCATCCCGCCGGAAGAGAGTTTCCATGGCCTGAAATCACCGTTGCCGTTCGCATCCTTGAACGTGTTGACGACCGACGCCACAAAGGGCGCCCCCGTCACCAGCGCCACGATCTGCGCGCCCTTCGCGCTGCCCTCGGCCTCGCCCGTCACCGCCAGCGCGATCTCCTTCATCGCGGTGGTGAATTCGGCCTCCGACCGGATCGGCGCGCCCTTGTACATCAGCTCGAACCGCCCGTCGGTAGACCGCCCGTCGCCACCGCCGCCGCTTGCTGGGGCAATCGGATTATACTCCAGCGGCAACTCGCGCAGGATCGCCCCGACAAGCTTCGATTGCATCCCCTCGATCAGGTCACCGGTGACGGGATCGGCCCCGCCCAGCCAACCCGCATCGTCAAGCCCCATGATGCCCTTCACCGCCTCAAGGTTGTTGGCACTGTCGTCGGCCCGGAACAGGCCATAGCCAAGCTTCCTCTTCTCGACACTGCCCTCCATGTTGGCGCCCGCGGTCGCCACCGAATACTCCCAGGACCGCAGGAGCGGATTCTCGCCCTCATGCGCGCGGGTGTTGGCGGGCACGGGCGGTTTGCCGTGGGGCGTGAACAGCCCGGTGCTCGCGATCGCGGCGTAGTTCTGCATCGCGGCCAGCGGATCGGTCTCGCGCAGCGCGCGCACGGGGGCGGTGGAAAAGCACGATCCCACCGGCCCCTGCGACAGTGGCGTCATCATCGCCGACAGGACACTGGCGCGGGCATCGGTATCGGTGACATCGCCCGGTGCCTTGCCCGTGGCGTTGCCGAGGATCTTTTTCGCCGTGACGGGCGAGGTGGGCTTGGCGGGCGTCGAGGGGCCGGGCAGCGTGGTGCCGGTGATGATGCCCTGCGCGCGGTCCCTGGTGGCCGGATCGGTGAACAGCGCCGCCGTCTCGGCCGACTTCACGTTCAGCATCGGAGTAAAGACGGTCAGCGATCCGGGATGGAACAGCATGTGGTCCATCTGGCCCCTCGCCGCGTCCGATCCGAAATCCACCTTGCCATCGGGCGCGAGCGCCGCCCCGGCCAATGCCTTGGTCCGTGCCTGCGCGACGGTCTTGCGGCGCACGTCCTCCGCATTGTTGTTCGGCAGCGGGTGTGCAAGGCCGCCGCTCGGATCGGGGTCGAACTGCTTGCCGGACTTCAGATAATCGTCAAACCCTTGGAAATAGCCACCGCCCATTTCGCCGCCCATGCGCAGCGCGTTGGCGGCCATGTCGCGCATCTGCTCCGGGGGCAGGTCCAGCCTGCGGCCCGACGGGTCGGCGAACCCGTCCTTGAACTTGCCCGCAACCAGCGCCGCGTTCTGCGCCAGCGCCGAAGGGTCCTTCGCGCTGCGTGCCGCAGCCATCGCCTGTTCCGCCAGCCCGCTGTCGGTGGCAAAAACCCCCACCAGCGCGGCGCGGTCGGCATCCTTCAAGGGCGGCCGGGCGCCGGGCGACAGCGGGCCAAAGCCCACCGCATCCATCACGCCCTTCGCCGCCTTGCCCTTTTCCAGCTTTGCCGCGGCCTCCGCATGGCTGGCGGTTGCGCCCCGCAGCGCCTCTTCGCCGGGGCCGATCTTGGCCTGTGCGCGCTCGGCGGCTTTCCTGGCGTCCGCCGCTCCCTTTTCCAGCGCGGCCAGCGCCTTTTTCGCGGCCCCGCTGGCATTGATCAGCCGCACGCTTTCGGCCTGGAACGCCTTGCGCTGCTCTGGCGACAGCGCCTTGATGTCACCGATGCGCGCCTCAAGGTCCTTGATCGCCTGCGCGGCTGAGCTGGCCGTCAGGCGCGCCGCGCGGGTATCCTCCTCGGCCGAGGAGGCGAGAAAGGCGGCCGTTTCGGCAGACTGGCGCAGACCGGCCAGCGCCTGTGCCCTCGCCGCCAGTTCCAGCCGCGCGGTCTCTGCCCCTGCAAGCGCCTCCTGGATGCCTGCGGCGCTGAGGTCGGTCGTGTCATCCGCGCCGATCCCCTTCAGCGCCGCCAACGCGGCGAGAAAGGTGGCGGGGTTTGCCACCTGCAGCGTCAGGAATTCGGCCTGACGGTCGGCCGGCACCTTCGCATCGGCGATCAGCTTTGTCTTGTAGGCCGTTGCGAGCGCGGGATCTTTCTTCCATTCCTCAAGCAGCCGAACCTGCTCGTCGCGCGGCAGGCCCAGTGCATCCAGCATCGCCGCGTCCGACCTTTCCTGCGGCGACACACCTGCATTGGCTGCCAGTTCCTCAGCCCCCTTCCGGATCTCCTCCGCCGCCTCGGCCAGCCTGCCCGCGATGCCGGACAGCGCCTGTGGCACGTCGCCGCCGGACCCGCCCGCCGTTGCGGCGGCGGGCGCTACCGGGGCCAGCCGCGCGACCTGCATCTCCACAAAGCCTCTCAGCACGCCCAGGGCCTGCGCCGCCTTCTTCAGGTCGCGCTCGATCTCGGTCGTGAACATTTGCGCGACCGCGCGCGCCTTCCCCGCCACCGGCGGCTCGGCCTCGGCCAGAACGCGTTGAAGATCGACGCCCAAATCCCTGAATTCGCGTTCAAGTTTCTCACGGGTGGCGGCCAGATCCTCGGTTGAGGGCGCCGACGCTTTCACCCCCGCCTCGATCACATCCAGAAGTTTGCCCGCGCGGTCATGCGCCTCGGCCGCGATCTCGGCCCCCGCCGCCTTGACCGCCGCGACCAACCTGTCGGCCCCCGCCATCCCCTGATCCGTCAATGCCTTGACCTGCGGCACCACGGCGCGCAGCCGCGCCATCAGGGCCGCGCCAAGGTCAGGTTCTGCGTCCTCAGGCGCCGCAACCGGGGCCACCATGCCATCGGCCACCTTCCGGGTCTCGCCTTCGCCGCCGTCATCCTCATCATCCAAGAGCGCGCCACCGGGCAGCTGGATCACGACCTTGCACTTGATCCCGAGGGCCTTGAAATGTTTCTTGGCCAGTCGGGGGAGCGCGCGTTGCACATCATCATCGGCCGCGCGCAGGGTCATCACCTTGCCGTCCACCTTCATGATGCCCGACACCGACATGGCCGCCATCCCGCCCTTGGCCTTGGCCAGCGGCACCAGCCCTTCGCAGGACTTCACCTTGGAGGCCTCGATCACGACGCCCTCCTTGGTCTTCATCATCACGAAGTTATGCTCGATCTTGCGGGCGGCAGCGATCAGGTCCTCCATCTCCCGCGTAGGATCGACGGTTTTTGGATCGGCCATGTCAACCTCGCGGAAAATGTTGCGCGTCAGTCCAAAGTCGTGGCGGCCGGAGTGGCCGACAATTCAATATCTCCAGACTAGACGGCAACACCCGAGTCGCGCAACCGCGCAATCAGGGCGCGAGAAGCTCATGCAGAATCGTAGGATAGTCATGCAAGTTCATGCATTTAAGCGTTTATCCGTTTTCAAGTGTCGCCAGAACATCAGCCGCCGGCGCATCATCGGCAACAAAGGCCGCCCCGATGCCACGCGCCAGCACAAAGCGCAGCCGCCCGTCCACCACCTTCTTGTCCTGCCCCATCAGTGCCAAGAGCGCCTCGGGCGCCGGCAGGTCACCCGGAATGTCGGCCAGCCGCGCCTTCATCCCCATCGCAACCAGATGCGCCCGCACCCGGCTGGGCACCTCCTGCGACACGAGGCCCAGCCTTGCCGACAGATCGAAGGCCAGCGCACAGCCGATCGCCACCCCCTCGCCATGCAAAAGGCGGTCGCAATAGCCGGTGGCCTTTTCCAGCGCATGGCAGAAGGTGTGACCGAGGTTCAGGAGCGCCCGCTCACCCTCTTCCGTCTCGTCGCGCGCAACGATCCCCGCCTTCATCTCGACCGACCGGCGGACGGCATGCGCGCGCGCCGCGGGATCGCCGGCGGCCAGGCGGGGCCCCTGCCCCTCCAGCCAGTCGAAGAACGCAGCATCGCCCAGAAGGCCGTATTTCACCACCTCGCCATACCCCGCCAGCAGGTCGCGGGCGGGCAGTGTGTCCAGCAGGGCCGTGTCGCACAAGACCAGCGCGGGCTGGTGGAACGCCCCCACAAGGTTCTTGCCCTGCGCGGTGTTGATGCCGGTCTTGCCGCCGACCGAACTGTCCACCTGCGCCAAAAGCGTTGTGGGCATCTGCACGAACCGCACGCCCCGGCGCAGCACCGCCGCCGCAAAGCCCGCAAGATCGCCCGTCACTCCGCCCCCCAGCGCCACCACGATGTCGCGCCGCTCGATCCGTTCCTCCAGCAGCCATTCGACGGCGCGACTGAACTGCGGCCAGCCCTTCGTCGCCTCGCCCGGTGGAAGGGCAAGGGCCGATACCGCGATCCCCTGCCCCTCCAGCGCTGCGCGCAAGGCGGGCAGGTGCAGGGCGGCGACCGTCTCATCCGTGATCACCGCCACGCGGGGGCGCGTGAGCATCGGGGCGAGATGCCTACCTGCCTCGGCCAGCAACCCCGGCCCGATCACCACATCATAGGACCTTTCCCCCAGCGCCACGCGAACGGTATCGGTCATGGTCCCTCCTTGAGCACATCGTCGCGCGCCGCCAGCGCCACGATCACCTTGCGCGCCATGTTCTCGATCGAGAGGCCCGCCTCGGCATCCACGGTGATATCCGCCTGCGCATAGACCGGTGACCGCACCGCCAGAAGGGCCGCAAGCGTGCCTTGCGGATCCTCCGTGCGCAGCAGGGGACGCGACGATTTGTGCCGCACCCTCGCCCAGAGAAGCGGCAGATCGGCCCGCAGCCAGACCGAAACGCCCGCCTCGGCGATCTGGCGGCGGTTCACCTCGGACATGAAGGCGCCGCCGCCGGTGGACAGCACCGCAGGCGGGCCGCGCAACAGCCGCCCGATCACCTGCGCCTCCTTCTCGCGAAAGAATGCCTCGCCTTCGCGTTCAAAGAATTCCGCGATGCTGCGGTTCGAGGCGCGCGTGATCTCATCGTCCGAATCAAGGAACTGCACGCCCAGGATGCGCGCGAGGGCCGTGCCGACGGCGGTTTTCCCGGCCCCCATCATGCCCACCAGAACGACGGTCTTTGTCAGCCGCATCTTACCCCCGGCCCGGATGCGGCCCTGCCGCACCCCGGTTCCGTCCCGTTCCCTGCCCTGTGCCCCGTCCGGCGGCGGCCGCTTGCCTCTTTCGCCGAACTGTCGCCTGAATGGCGTGAACTTGCTCCGAATGCCATATATAATCCGCGCGAGCGCAGCCTCCGGGACGCGCGACAACAAGAACAGGCAGGCATGAAAGGCGGTCAGGCATGGGGCGGATTCTGAAGGGGGTGCTGTTCCTTGCGGTGCTGGCGGGGCTGGGGCTGGTTGCCTATGCCTACCTGGGTGACATGTCGCCCGAACAGGGAACCGTGTCGAAACCCGTGGTGCTGGATGGACAGTGACGTATTGCGATGCGGCGGGCGGGGCCTCGCGATGCTGGCCGGAGCACTGTGCTGGTGCGGGGCGGCGGCGGCCGAGGCACCGATGTCGGCCATCGACTGGCTGTCGCAATCGGTGACGGACACCGCCCCCGTCCCGGCCCCGCCTGAGCCGGTGACGGGCGTGGGCGTGGTGACCGATGCGGTGTCGGTGACCGTGCTGGGGGCCCCCTCGCCCGATGCCGTGGGGGTGCTGCCGCCCTCGGTCACCGGGTTGCCCCGCAAACTCTGGGGGCTGGGGGCCAGCGACGACATCATCGCGCTGATCGCCTCCGAACGCCCCGAACCCCTGCCCGCTTTGCGCGTGCTGATGCTGCGCCTTCTTCTGGCAGAGGTCGAGGCCCCCGCCGATGCGCAGGGGCGCGGGCGCATGCTTCTCGCGCGGGTGGACCGGCTGCTGGAGATGGGAGCCATCGAGGAGGCGGGCGCGCTGATCGCGGCGGGGCGCGGCAGCGGGGCGGCCGAGGCCGACCTCTTTCGCCGCGCCTTCGATGTGGCGATGCTGACCGGCACCGAGGATCGCGCCTGCAAGGAGATGCGCAGCGCGCCGCATCTGGCCCCTACCTTTCCCGCGCGCGTCTTCTGCCTTGCGCGGGCGGGCGACTGGGGGGCGGCGGCGCTGACCCTGCGCACGGCGCAGGCGCTGGGGCATATCACGCCGGAAGAGGATGACCTGCTGTCGCGGTTCCTCGATCCCGATCTTTACGAGGGTGACGCGCCACCCGTGCCCCCGCGCCCGGTGACGCCACTGGCCTGGCGGATGCTGGATGCGATCGGAGAAGGGCTGGCCACCGGGACGCTGCCCCTTGCCTTTGCCCATGCCGAACTGCGCGATACGGCGGGCTGGAAGGCGCAGATCGAGGCCGCCGAACGGCTTGCGCGGGCCGGGGTGCTCGACCCCAACGCGCTTCTGGGCATCTACACCGCGCGGCTGCCTGCCGCCTCTGGTGGGGTCTGGGACAGGGTAGAGGCGTTCCAGCGCTTCGACACCGCGCTGGCGGCGGGCGACCCCAGTGCTGTGGCCGCCAGCCTGCCGCGCGCCTGGGGCCGGATGGTGGAGGCCGAACTCGAGGTGCCCTTCGCCACCCTCTTTGCCGAACGCCTGATGCGCCTGCCGCTCACGGGCGAGGCGGGGGCGCTGGCCTTTCGCGTGGCCCTTCTGTCGCCTGCCTATGAGCGCGCGGCCGAGGGGCGGGTGCCCGAAACTCCGGCCGAGGCCTATCTGATCGGCCTCGCGCGCGGCGATCTGGCCGGGGTGTCGCCGCCCGACAGCATGGCCCGCGCGATCTCGCCCGCGTTCCTGCGCCCAGAACCGGGGGCGGTGCTGGCGACGCTCATGGCCGAGGACCGGCTGGGCGAGGCGATCCTGGTAGCCATCGACCGGGTGGGGCGGGGGGTGCAGGGCGATCTGCGCGGGGTGACAGAGGGCCTGTCGCTGTTGCGCCAGGTGGGGCTGGAGGCGATGGCGCGCCAGACAGCCTTGGAACTGATGCTGCTGGAGCGGCGGGGATGACCGACACCCCCGCCCTGCCCGCCGAAGCCGCCCGCTGGATTTCGACCTTTCTGGAGGCGCAGGCCGCCGAACGCGACGCCGCGCGCAACACGCGCCTCGCCTATGGCCGCGACCTGACCGATTTCGCGCTGTGGCTGGAGCGGCGCGGCGGGGCCTTTTCCTGCGCGGACAAGGGCGACATCGAGGGGTATCTGGTGTTCTGCGAGGCGCAGGGGCTGGCCCGTGCCACCCGCGCGCGGCGGCTGTCGGCGGTTCGGCAGCTTTTTCGCTTCGCCTATGAGGAGGGCTGGCGCGCCGACGATCCCGCCCTGCGGCTCAAGGGGCCGGGACGGGCGCAGCGCCTGCCGATGACGATAACGGTGGAGGAGATGGCGTCCATGCTGCGCGCAGCAGCCGCCATGGGCGCCGACGAGGCCGAACGCGCGCGCGATGCGGCGCTTTTCGAAATGCTTTACGCCACGGGGATGCGGGTGTCGGAACTGGTGGAACTGCCCGTCGCGGCGGCGCGGGGTGATCCGCAGATGATCCTTGTGCGCGGCAAGGGCGGCAAGGAGCGCATGGTGCCGCTGTCGCCTCCGGCCCGCGTGGCGCTTGCGCAATGGCTGGCAGTGCGCGACGCGGCGGATGAGGTTGCGCGCAAGGCGGGGCGGCCCGTGTCGCGCCATCTGTTTCCGGGGCGCGGGGCCTCGGGGCACCTGACGCGGCAGCAGCTCTTTCTGATGGTGAAAAAGGCCGCGCGGGCCGCGGGCCTCGACCCCGCGCGGATCACCCCGCATGTGCTGCGCCATGCCTTCGCCACGCATCTGCTGGCGGGCGGGGCCGATCTGCGGGTAATCCAGACCTTTCTGGGCCATGCCGACCTGGGCACGACCGAGATCTACACCCATGTCCTGGACGAGCATCTGACCGCCCTGGTGCGCGACCATCACCCACTGGCGCGCCCCGCCCCCGTGCGGGGCACGTGACCCGCTTGCCATTCGACGCCCGGCACGCCACATCCACCCCCTGCCCTGACCGATGGACACCATGACAACCGATCTGCTTGACACCGCCTTCTGGGCCACATCCGGCGCCATCATCGTGCTGCTGGTGCTTTCGGCGTTTTTTTCGGGGTCGGAAACGGCACTGACCGCAGCCTCCCGCGCCAAGCTCAAATCGCAGGCGGACCGTGGATTGCGCGGCGCGGAGGTGGCGCTGCTGATCAAGGAGGACAACGAACGCCTGATCGGCGCCCTCCTGCTGGGCAACAACGTGGTCAACATCCTGTCGGCGGCGCTGGCGACGGCCCTTCTCACCCGGCTTTTCGGAGAAAGCGGGGTGGCGGTGGCGACACTGGTGATGACGCTTCTGGTGCTCGTGTTCGCGGAGGTCCTGCCCAAGACCTATGCCATCACCCACCCGGAAACCGCCGCGACCGCGGTCGCCCCGATCATCCGTGTGGTGGTCGTGGTGTTCTCACCCCTCGTGTCGGTGGTGCGGGCGCTGGTGCGGGGCATCCTGTGGGTGTTCGGCATGCGCACCGATCCCGACGGCGCGATGCTGGCGCTGCGCGAAGAGATCGCGGGTGCGATCCAGTTGGGCCATTCCGAGGGCGCGGTGGAAAAGGAAGACCGCGACCGCCTGCTGGGGGCCCTCGACCTCAGCGAGCGCACGGTGGAAGAGGTGATGCGCCACCGTCGCCGGATCGAGATGATCGACGCCGACCGCCCCCCGGGCGAGATCATCAGCCAGGTCCTGGCGTCTTCGCACACCCGCCTGCCCGTCTATCGCGGCACCGACGAGAACATTCTGGGCGTGATCCACGCCAAGGACCTGCTGCGCGAGGTGGACAGGCTGGTGCGGGGCGAGGATGGGGGTGTCGAACAGGTGGCCGAGCTTGACGTGCTCAAGGTCGCGATGAAGCCCTATTTCGTGCCCGAGACCACGCCCCTGGACGAACAGATGCGCCAGTTCCTGAAGCGGCGCGCGCATTTCGCGCTGGTGGTGGATGAATACGGTGCCCTCAAGGGGCTGATCACGCTGGAGGACATCCTGGAAGAGATCGTGGGCGAGATCGCCGACGAATTCGACATCGAGGAAAAGGACCCGGTGCTGAAACGCAGCGAGGCGGGCGACTATATCGTGGACGGGGCCATGACGATCCGCGACCTGAACCGGATGATGGACTGGAACATGCCCGATGATGAGGCCAACACCATCGCTGGCCTCGTGATCCACGAGGCGCAGACCATCCCCAAGGCGGGGCAGGTGTTCTCGTTCCACGGCTTCCGGTTCGAGGTGGCGGCGCGGGCGGAGAACCGCATCACGCGGCTGAAGATCCGGCCTCTGTAGAACGCCCCGCAAAGGCGATTTCTTGCAAGACATCGTGCCAGAGCGTCGAAAGGCCGCAGACCGGAGTTTTGCAAAACGCCTGTGCCCGAACCGCTCGTCAGGCGCGTTCGGAATATTCCATCAACTCGGTATGCACGATGATCTCTTCATCCTGTCCGATGAACGGCGGGATCATGATGCGCACGCCATTGTCCAGGATGGCAGGCTTGAAGCTGTTGGCGGCGGTCTGGCCCTTCTGCACGGGCTCTGTCTCGACGATCCGGCAGCGCACCTTTTGCGGCAGCGCCACCGCGAGCGGTTCGTCCCCGTAGTAGCGCACCGTTGCCGTCATGCCGTCCTGAAGAAATGGCCGCCGGTCGCCCAGAAGCTCCGCGTCAATCTCGACCTGTTCATAGGTTTCACCATCCATGAACACCAGCCGTCCGTCCGTCTCATACAGGAACTGCTGGTCCTTGTTCTCCAGCCGCACCTCCTCGACCTTGTCCTCCGACCGGAAGCGTTCGTTCAGCTTGCGCCCGTCGCGCAGGTTTTTCAGCTCGACCTGCGCGAATGCGCCGCCTTTGCCGGGCTTGACATGGTTCGCCTTCACCGCCGCCCAGAGGCCGCCGTCATGTTCGATGACCATGCCGGGCTTGATTTCGTTTCCGCTGATCTTCGACATTGGGGCAAAACCTTGGCAAAAGGTTGAACGCATGAGCCGTGTCCCTATATATCGCGGAAGGTTTGGGCACAAGCCGACGAAATACGGTAGGACGGGGCTCAAGCCATGCATGCAGCGCATGGCAGGCATGCAGAACACGGGATACCGAATCGTCAAGAAACCGCCATATTGCCCGGACGCCCAAAAGTGCAAGAGCAAGAATAAGGACGACGACGATGGTCGATTTCGTGGATGGTACCGCGTTCAACTTTGAACAGGGGCAGCGTGCCCGAAAGCTGTTTGCCGCCGTTGTGCTGGCGGCGCTGGATGACGCGATTGCTGATGACAAGAAATACGGCAACGGGCCGGAACAGATCGCCCGCTGGGCCCGGTCCAAGGACGGGCGCGAAGTTCTGTCCTGCGCGGGGATCGATCCGAATGAGCGTGTTGTCAAAGGGCTGATGGAATTCGTCGGCAAAGGTGTGCGGACCAGCGTGGCCTTGTCGCGTGAGGAAAGCGAGCGCCGCCACGCGCTGGAGCAGGCCGAAGCGGCCTGAGCATTTCCGCGCCGCTTTCGGATGCGCGCGCCCCCAAAGGCGCGCGCATCCATTTCCGGTGTCAGGCGTTCAGGTGGCCCGTTGGCCCCTACTCGTAGTCGCGCAGGGTCAGCGATCGGTTGATCTCTGCCCGCACCAGCTTTCGGATGTTGCGCGTGATGCGCTCGCCCAGATGACCCTGCAATTCCTCGCGCAGGACCGCGCGGACGATATCGCGCAGCAGCGCCTCGTCCAGCACATCTTCCGTGATGCCCACCAGCGGCGAGGGCTCCATGTTCTGACCGTCATCGATCTGCGCCTCGGCGCGGTGCACAAAACGCGGCGGCACATTGTCTGACGGATCGTCTGCCACGTCGATCCAGCTCAGCCGGGTCACCGGGGACGCGTCGCCGGTTTCGGGTTCCCAGGGCGCCGAGGTGGTGCGCATGGCTGCGCCGATCGCGCTGATCACAGTTTCGGCGCGGACAGGTTCAGGAATGGCTGATCCAGGAACGGGTGATTCAGGACCGGCTGGGTCAGGCGCCACGGCCGTGGTGGTCTGCGCCCGAGGTTCGGATGCGCCAACCAGGTCGGGGCCCTCATCACGCGCATCGGGATCAGCCGCGTCCTGTTCCCAGGGGTCGGTCTCGGCGCCAGGTGCAACGTCCTGCGGCGTAGCCTCGCCGGGCGCGGCAGCGGCCGCAGCCTCCGGCCGGCTTGTGACCTGCACCACAAGGAGGAGCACATCGTCCCGCGGCGACGGGTCGTACTCAACCACCGGTCGCGGGTCATTCTCCGCCCCGGCTCTGGTCGCTATGCGGTGATCCTCATCCGCGCTGTCCATCGCTGCCGGGCCTGCGACCGCATCCGGGGCGATGCCAATGCCCCCTGGCAGCACCCGCAGCGCCGGTGTGAGGATGAGCTTGCCGTGATCATCGGTCACCAAGGCAGCCTTGCCAGTCCTCGGCGCGGGCCGCAGGTCATCGGATACCAGACGGCGAATGGAGGACAGCACATCCTCTATCTCACCAGAAGTCATCGCGTCCGACATGATGCCCCCTGCCCGGCCACCAGCACATTTGCGGCTTTTCCGCCTTGTCACCTGCGGGGCAGTCTATCCGCGCCACGCCTTGGACACAAGAACGCTGGCGCGGCAAGGGTTAACGAAACGACCCGCCCCCACGGCGAGCCCAACGCCCGAGCCACAGCGGCGACCCATGGCAAATGACGTCACTTGGTCTTGCCGATGGCCTGCAGCACGCGGTCCAGTTTCTTGCCCTGCGCCGAAGTGGCGGGCGCGTTTTTGACGGCGTTGTAATAGGCCGCCGGATCGTAGGTGGGAATGCCCAGCCCAAGGTGGTCCGCCGTCAGAAGGCCCATCGACGCCAGCAGCGCATAGACCTGGATCACCTGCGTTGCCCCCGCCGAAATCCGGCTGGTGCGGGCGGCGAGGAGATCCTGCTCGGCATCCAGCACATCCAGCGTGGTGCGCGCACCCAGCCGCGCCTCTTCGCGCACGCCGTCAAAGGCGGTCTGCGCCGCCTCGATCTGGCGAACCGAAGCCACGATCGAGGCATTGGCGACCGACAGGTTGGCCCATGCCTGACCCACGCCCAGACCCACCTCGGCAACCGTCTGATGCAAGCCCGACCGGGCCTGATCGCGCCGCGCCAGCGCCTGACGATAGATCGACGACAACCGCCCCCCGGCATAGAGCGTCTGGTTCAGCGTCAGCGACGCGCTGCTTGCAGGCTTGCCGGTATCGGGAAAGCTGCGCGATGCGCGCAGGCTGACCGATGGCCCCATCGCGGCCTTGGCCTGCGCGATGCCAAGCTCGCTCACTGTCACCTGATGCTGGGCCTGCCGGATCAGTGGATGGCTCTGTGAGGCCAGTCGCTTGGCCGAGGCGAGGCTATCGGCGGTTCGGGGGCTGCGAGGCACTGGGGCCAGCCGGCCCGGAGGCTTGCCTACGGCCAGCAGGTAATTCTCGCGCGCGACGGCCAGATCGCCCTCGGCCTGAACCAGTTCGGAACGCGAAGCCGCCAGCCGCGCCTCGGCCAAGGCGACATCGGTGCGGGTGATTTCGCCGACCTCGAACCGGTCCTTGGCCGCGCGCAGTTCCTGCGTGATCAGCCGCAGGTTTGCCTGCCGCAGGGCCACGAAATCCTCCTGCAGCCGCACGCCGACATAGGCGCGCACCGCCGCCAGCAGCACATCCTGTTCGCGCTGCACCAAGAGTTGTCGCGTCGCCAACACGGATTCCTTGGCCGCCTCGACCGCCAGCGCGTTGGACCCCGAATCGTACAGCGTCAGTTCCGCCTGCAGGTCCAATGACGCCTGCAACTGGTCCTGACGCAAATTGAGATAGCTGGCCCCGCCCGACAGCGCCACCACCGGGCGCAGCCGCGCCACGGCTTGGGCCACATCCTCATCCGCCGCGCGCAGAACCGCGCGGTTCTGCTCCAGCAGGTTGGAATTGCGATAGGCGGCAATCAGCGCATCGGCCAGCGTTTCGGCCGCCACGGGCACCCCCGCCAGCGCCATCACCCCTGCCATTGCGACCGCCCTTGCCGAACGCCAGACCCCTGCCACCATCATGTCCATGCCTGCTCTCTTGTTGCCCGGCCCGTTCGGGACCTCACAGCGTGAATTCCCGCGCCATGGCAAAGCCCGGCATCACCGGCGCCACGGCATTGAAACCAAAGCGCCAGGTGATCTGCCCCCCGTGCTTCAACCCCAGCCGCACAGACCCCAGGTTTCCCTCCATGAACAGGCACGCGATGCGCCCGCCGTCCCGCAACTGCGAGGTAATGGCCTCGGGCAGTGTTTCCACCCCGCCCTGCACGAGGATCGCGTCATAGGGCGCGTATTTCGCGGCCCCTGCCGTCAGCGGGCCGGTTACAACGGCCACATTGTCGGCCCCCGCTTCCGCAAGGCGGCGCTGGGCCTCTGCGGCCAGCCCCGCATCCTCTTCCAGCGCGACCACCGCCTCGGCCAGTTCCGCCGCGACCGCCGACGAATAGCCAAGCCCCGGCCCCAGATCCAGCACCAGTTCGCCCGGCTGGATGTCGATCAGTTCCAGCATCTTGGCCAGCACGCGCGGGTCCAGGATCACGCGGCCGGGGGCGAGGGGCAGATGCTCGCCCACATAGGCAGCCTCGCGCAGCGCGTCGGGCACGAAGGTTTCGCGCTGGACGGCCAGCATCGCCTCGATGATGGGAAAACTCGTGACATCCGAGGGGCGGACCTGCGTGTCCACCATCATGATGCGGCGCTGCGTGAAGTCTGCCATGACTGAACCCATCGGTTTAGATTTGCTCTTTGGTCATGCCACAGCCCGGACGGTCGCGCAACCGCGGCCTGTCATCGGAGGGGATGCCGCGTGGCCCTGCCCTCAGACCCCCAAGGGTTGCCCGCCCGCCGCCCGCCCGCCGCCGAACCGACCGCCCGCCCAGGCCATGGCGCGCTGCCCCATGCTGCGGAACTTGTCCGACGCGCGCTCCAGCCTGGCCTCCCATTCGGGGTTGGGGGTCTGGCCCTCGGTCACCTTGAAGAACACCTGCAAAAGGCAGGCGATGGCGAAGGGTTCGATCAGCGCGGCCTTCACCGCCCAGGCAAAGACGATGGCAAAGATGAACCCGCCCGCCGACCAGGTTCCCGGCAGAAGCCAGACGACCAGCGCCGCCGGGGCCAGCATCACCAGGAACACCAGGAATGACAGCACCCAGATGAACAGCGTGAGCCAGGCCGCGTTGATCATCATGGGCTTGGCGTTCTGGGCATACAGCACCAGCGCCTCGCGCGCTGATCCCCAGGGGTTGTCGGATTTCGTGCGGATCGCATGCGCGAGGATCACCTCGTCCACCAGCCCCACCGATACCCGCAGATAGGCGCGCACCACGCCCATGATCCGGTCAAGGCCCGGAATCGGCAGGATGGCGAGAATGCCCTGGACCAGCCCGGTGATGACCCCCACCACGCCCTTGATGACCTGATCCAGCGCGAAGAGGGCCGAGGCCTGGCCGAACCGCGCCTTGACCACGCCCGAGGCATGGTCGATCTGGCCGCGCCCCGCGGGGATCGTGCCGCCCTGCATCAGTTCGACCATCACGGCGATATGCCCCGCCTTCACGATATACAGCAGGTAATCGCGCAGGAAAAAGATGATGCCAGCGCTTACGGCAAAGCCGCCGAAGGCGCCCCAGGCGGTCGCGCCGCCGCGAAACGCCTCATCCCCGAGGTTGCCGATGCCCCAGCCGATGCCCGCGCCCGTGCCGGTGGCCACGATCAGCGCGACGGTGATGCCGAAATAGACCACCACGCGGAAGATGACGAAGGGCGCCGTGCGCCCCAACAGACCAATCGCCTGTCCAATGCTGAAATCCCACATGCAATTGCTCCTTTCGATTCCAAATATCAAAACCTTATGCCTGAACTCTCGCGTGGCAAGACCCATGCAGCTTGCGCACCGCCCGAAGCGCACTCATTCTTGGGCATTGCCGCTGGAAGCATCACATGACCGTAACTGCCTCGGACCTGAACATCACCCCCCGGATCGGCCCGGCACGGATCGGTGAGGTGTCGTTCTGGTATGCCGACATTGGCGGGCTGCCCGCGCGACGCGCGCCGCTGGCGGGGGATGCGCGGGCGGATGTCTGCATCGTCGGTGCTGGATACACTGGCCTCTGGGCCGCCTGGTATCTGCACCTCGCCCGGCCCGACTGGCAGATCCTGATCCTGGAGCGGGAGTTTGCGGGCTTTGGCGCATCGGGGCGCAACGGGGGTTGGCTCACGGGCGGTTTTGCTTGGACGCATGAGCGATATCTGCGGGCCGGCGCCTCCGAGGCGGGCCTGCGCGCGATGGTCACCGCCATGGGCAGCACGGTGGATGAGGTGATCGCCGTGGCCGAGGCCGAGGGGATCGACGCCGACATACGCCGCACGGATGAACTGATGGTGGCCGTGGGGCCGGCGCAGATGGCGCGGATGCGGGCCGAGGTGGCGCACCGGCACCACTGGGGCGAGGATCGGGTGCAGGCCATTGACGCCGCCGCCCTTGCGCGGCGGGTGGCCATCCCCGGCGCGCAGGGGGCGATGGTGGTGGGCGGTGTGGCGCGGGTGCAGCCCGCCAAGCTGGCGCGCGGGCTGGCCGATGCGGTGGAACGTCGCGGGGTGCGCATCGCCGAGGGCACGGCCGTCCGGGGCATCCGCCCCGGCGTGGTGGAAACCGACCAAGGCACCGTGACCGCGCGCGTGATCCTGCGTGCGACCGAGGGCTTTTCCGCAGGCCTGCCCGGGCTGCGGCGCGATTGGCTGCCCTTGAACTCGGCGCAGATCGCGACCGACCCGCTGCCGCCGGAGGCATGGTCGAAGATCGGCTGGGAGGGCCATGAAATCCTTGGCGATTTCGCAAATGCCTATTGCTATTGCCAGCGCACGCGCGAGGGGCGCATCGCGGTGGGGGCGCGTGGCGTGCCCTACCGGTTCGGTTCGGCCACCGATACCGGCGGCGCGCCCGATCCCGAAACCATCCGCCGCCTGACCGCCATCCTGCACCGCCATTTTCCGCCCGCGCGAGACGTCGGCATCGCCCATGCCTGGTGTGGCGTGCTGGCCGTGCCGCGCGACTGGTGCGCGACAGTGGGGTTCGACCCGGCCACGGGCCTGGGCTGGGCGGGCGGCTATGTGGGGGTGGGGGTATCCACGTCAAACCTCGCGGGACGCACGCTGGCCGACCTGGCCACCGGCGCCGACACGGCGCTGACCCGCTTGCCATGGGTCAACCACCGCGTCCGCCGGTGGGAGCCAGAGCCGCTGCGCTGGCTGGGGGTGCGGGGGATGTATGCGATGTTGAACGCTGCCGACCGGCGCGAGGCGCGGCCCGGCGCGGCCGCCCCGTCGCGGCTGGCCGCGATTGGCAACTGGCTGATGGGGCGGTGAGATGTCCAAATTGCGCGCTGGCCCATGGCCCTGCGCACGATCGTCGGGCAGACTGATGCATCGTCGCGGGGCCGTGGCCGCGTGACCCCACCACATGTGCCGCAGGAACGCACCATGCCCTCTGCCCTGATCGTCGCCCATGGCTCGCCCGCCGATCCCGCGCCGTTCGAGGCGCGGATGGCCGTGCTGGCGGCAGCGGTGGCGGCACATCTGCCGGGCTGGCAGGTGCGGGGGGCGACGCTCGCGGCCGAGGGCGCGCTGGAGGCGGCGCTGGCCGGGCTCGACGCGCCCATCGTCTATCCCTTCTTCATGGCCGAGGGGTGGTTTACCCGCACCACCCTGCCCCGCCGCCTGCGCGAGGCGGGGCACGCGGGCCTGCACCGCCTGCCCGCCTTCGGCGTTGCGCCCGACCTGCCGCGCCTGACTGCGCGCACAGCGATCGAGGGGGCCGAGGCTGCTGGCCTGCCCCCGTGCGAGACCACGCTCTTGATCGCCGCGCATGGCAGCCAGGTCTCGCGCGCCTCGGCCGAAGGGGCGAGGGCGATGGCGGCGCTCCTTGGTCATCTGGCCCCGTTCCGCCGCGTCCTGACCGGGTTCATCGAAGAACCGCCGCACCTTTTCCAGGTCGCGCGGGGGCTGGGCCCGGCGATCTGCCTGCCGTTCTTTGCGCTCTCTGCCGGGCATGTCCTGCAGGATGTGCCCGAGGCGCTGGCAACCGCCGGCTTTCGCGGCCCTCTTTTGCCCGCCATCGGCGAACATCCCGATGCTGCCCGCATCATCGCGACGGGCCTTTCGCGGCATTGCCCCGGGCCGCACCACGCAGGGTTGTAGATGCCCACATGACTCGGCCGCAAAACGTGAACGCAGCCCGCGAAGTTTTTTTGTCCGGTCTGTTTGTCACATGATTGTCACATGGGAATGACACTTGCTACGTTCATGCGGGCGAGGCGGAGCAGGCATGCCGTCCGGGTCGCTGTCGGCAACACAGGTTCATTCTCGGGGGATCCCATGAAATTCAAGACCACGCTGGCCATGACGGCCAGCATCGCGGCCATGCTCTCGGCATCGCTGGTTCAGGCGCAGTCGATGGACGAAATCATTGCGGGCGCCAAGGCCGAAGGCATGCTGACCACCATCGCCCTGCCGCATGACTGGTGCGGCTATGGCGGGATCATCGCCGCCTTCAAGGAAAAATACCCCTTCCTGACCGTGAACGAGCTGAACCCCGACGCGGGCTCGGCCGATGAACTGGAGGCGATTCGCGCCAACAAGGACAACAAGGGCCCGCAGGCCCCCGACGTCATTGACGTGGGCCTGTCCTTCGGCCCGCTGTCCAAGGATGAGGGGTTGATCCAGCCCTACAAGGTGTCCGTCTGGGACGAGATCCCCGCCGACATCAAGGACCCGGACGGGTTCTGGGCCGGTTCCTACTACGGCGTGATGGCCTTTGGCATCAACAAGGACCTGGTGCAGAACAACCCGACCTCGTGGGAGGACCTGAAAAAGCCCGAATACGCCAATTCCTTTGCGCTGACGGGCGATCCGCGCGCCTCCAACCAGGCGATCCTTGCGATCCTGTCGGCGGGCCTGTCCACCGGTGCCGAACCCGGGGCCGACACCGGTGCCAAGGGGCTGGAGCTGTTCGCCGAGATCAACAAGGCGGGCAACTTCGTGCCGGTCACCGGCCGCTCTGGCTCCATCGCGCAGGGCCAGACGCCGATCGTGGCGGCCTGGGACTACAACCTGTTGAACTGGCGCGACCAGCTGGCGGGCAATCCGCCGATGGAAGTTGTGATTCCCGAAGGCCCGGTTCTCGCCGGGGTCTATGTGCAGGCCATCAGCGCCTATGCGCCCCACCCCAACGCCGCGAAACTGTGGATGGAGCACATCTTCAGCGACGAGGGCCAGAACGGCTTCGTCAAGGGCTACTGCCACACCGCGCGCTTCACCTCGATGGTCGAGGCGGGCAAGGTGCCGCAGGAATACCTGGACGCGCTGCCCCCGGCCGAGGCCTATACCCGCGCCGTGTTCCCCTCGGTCGCCCAGCAGGGTGCCCACCGCGAGGTGGTGACGACCCAGTGGGATGCCGTGGTCGGCGCCAAGGTCGAGTGATCTGACACCCGCCCGCCCGCGCCCCGACGGCGCGGGCGGGCCCTTTTGCCGCCAGACCGGACCCCGCATGGCCGAGATTTCCGCAGGTGACCGCGCCACCCACGCCCCGCCGCCACGCGCTCGGGTTCCTGCCCTGTCCTGGACTTGGCTGGGCCTCGCGCCCTTCATGGCCTTTGCGGTGCTGTTCCTGATCCTGCCCACGTTCCAGATCGTGCTGGGGGCCTTTGTCACCCGCGACGGCAGCTTCACCCTGGACAACCTGCGCGGGCTGGCGCAGCCGCATATCGCCCGGCCCTTCTGGATTTCGGTCAAGATCAGCTTTGTGACCGCAGCACTTGGCTGCTTCTTCGGCTTCCTGATCGCCGCCGCTGTCACGCGCGGCGGCCTGCCGCAGGGCCTGCGCGCCGCGATGATGACCTTTTCGGGCGTGGCCTCGAACTTCGCCGGGGTCCCGCTGGCTTTTGCCTATGTGGCGACGCTGGGGCGGCTTGGCTTCATCACCATCCTGATGCGCGACTGGTTCGGCTTCAACCTCTATGCCACCGGGTTCAACCTCATCAGCTTCTACGGCCTCGCGGTGGTCTATCTGTTCTTCCAGATCCCGCTGATGATCCTGATCATCACGCCAGCCCTCGACGGCCTGAAACGCGAATGGCGCGAGGCGGCAGAATGCCTGGGCGCCACCGGCGCGCAATACTGGCGCATGGTGGCGCTGCCGGTGCTCTGGCCCTCGCTTCTTGGCACCTTCGCACTGTTGTTCGCCAATGCCTTTGGCGCGGTGGCCACGGCCATGGCGCTGACGGGATCATCGCTCTCGATCGTGCCGATCATCCTTTTCGCGCAGATCCGGGGCGACGTGCTGCAGGACCCGCATCTGGGCTATGCCATCGCCTTCGGGATGATCGTCATCACCGGGCTGGCGAACGTGGTCTATATCACGCTGCGCGCGCGCGCCGAGCGGTGGCAGAAATGACCGCCGCGCGCCTCTGGTTCTGGGCGATCTTCGCCATCGCCACGCTGTTCTTCTTCCTGCCTCTGATCGGGATGTTCGAGTTTTCGCTGCGCGCCCGGCGCGGGGAATATTCGTTTCAGGCCTACCAGAACGTGCTGTCGGACCCGCAGTTCCAGACGACCTTCGCCTATTCCGCGGTGATGGCGCTGTTTACCATCGTGCTGGGTGTGCTGATCGTGGCCCCCACGGCCTTCTGGGTGCGGCTGAAGATGCCGCGCTGGCGCCCGGTGGTCGAGTTCATCACGCTTCTGCCACTTGTGATCCCGCCCATCGTGATCGTCTTCGGCTATATCCGGCTTTACAATACCTCGTCCTTCCTGCCGCTCACGGGGTCGGCCCGTGGAACCGACCTCCTCTTGATGTTCGGCTATGCCACGCTGTCGTTGCCCTACATGTATCGCGCGGTGGATACCGGGCTGCGCACCATCGACGTGCGCACGCTCACCGAGGCGGCGCAATCCCTCGGCGCGGGCTGGATCACCATCCTGTGGCGGCTGATCCTGCCCAATGTGCTGGTCGCGGTGCTGTCCGGCGCCTTCCTGACCTTCGCCATCGTGATCGGCGAATACGTCATGGCGGCCCTGCTGAACCGCCCGGCCTTCGGCCCCTACATGGTCTGGTCAGGCGCCAACAAGGCCTATGAACCCGCGGCGCTGGCAGTCATCGCCTTCTTCATCACCTGGGGCTGCATGGGCCTGATCCAGCTCGCCACCCGCTTCTCGGCTCATGCAAGGGCGCAGCGCCAATGACCTATCTCGCACTGGACCACCTGGAAAAAAGCTTTGGCGACACCCGCGTGGTGCGCGATTTCGACCTCGACATCGACCGCGGCGAATTCGTGTCGCTCCTGGGCCCCTCGGGCTGCGGCAAGACGACCGTGCTGCGCATGGTCGCGGGGTTCGAGACGCCGACGGCGGGCAGCATCCGCATCGGCGGCGAGGAGGTGACGGGTCTGCGCGCCAACCAGCGCAACATCGGGATGATGTTCCAGGCCTATGCGCTGTTCCCGAACCTGACCGTGGCCGACAACGTGGGCTTCGGCCTCAAGGTCAAGGGCGTGGGCCGCGCCGAACGCGAGGCCCGCGTGACCGAGATGCTGCGCCTGATCGGCCTGCCCGAGATGGGCGCACGCTTCCCGTTCCAACTGTCAGGCGGCCAGCAGCAGCGCGTGGCCCTGGCCCGCGCCCTGGCCCCCAGCCCGCGCGTCCTCTTGTTGGACGAACCGCTGTCGGCGCTGGACGCCAAGGTGCGCGTCAGCTTGCGCAACGAGATCCGCGCGATCCAGCGCGACCTCGGCATCACCACGATCTTTGTCACCCATGACCAGGAAGAGGCGATGTCCGTTTCGGACCGGATCGTGGTGATGAACGGCGGCATGGCCGAACAGGTCGGCACCCCCTTTGACATCTACAACCGCCCCCGCACCCGCTTCGTGGCCAATTTCGTGGGCACGCTGAACACCTTCGACGCGGTGGTGGAGCAGCCCGGATCGGGTGTGGTGCGGATCGGTGACCGCGCGGTGACGCTGGCCGAACCCATCGGCGCCGCCCGGGGCGCCACCATCGCCCTTGCCCTGCGCCCCGAGGCGCTGCGCTTGGGCCGTGCCGAGGGGCGCGAGGTGGTGATGGATGCCGTGGTGCGCGAGGTGCATTTCATGGGCTCGGTCATTCGCGTCACCGCCGATGTCGGCGGCACGCGCGTGGCCCTCGACACCTTCAACCGCGCCGACACCCCGCCCCCGGACGTGGGCAGCGCCACCGAGGTGAGCCTGTCGGCACGAGATTTCATACCGCTCGCCTGACCCAAGCGTCGGGATTTGGGTATTTTTACAAAGAAGAGAACCACACCCGTTCTCTTCTTTGCCCAAATACCCACCTTCGCTGGACGCTCGCGCAACGGTGCCGGTTTCCACCCCGCCCGCGTCGCCTGCGCCCCTTGCAGCCGCCGCGCCGGAGCATAGAACAGGCGCAAGTCGAGCGGAGAGCGGGCATGGACGACGCATTGGTGATCTTCACGCCCTCGGGCAAGCGGGGGCGTTTTGCCACGGGCACTCCGGTTCTGGCGGCAGCGCGCGCCCTTGGGGTGGATCTGGATTCGGTCTGTGGCGGAAGGGGCATCTGTTCCAAGTGTCAGGTCAGCCCCGGATACGGCGAGTTTCCCAAGCATGGCGTCACGGTGGCCACCGATGCCCTGACCGGCTGGAACGAGGTTGAAGAACGCTACCGGTCCAAGCGCGGGATGCTGGACGGGCGGCGGCTGGGTTGTCAGGCGCGGGTGATGGGCGACGTGGTGATCGACGTGCCGCCCGAAAGCCAGCTGCACAAGCAGGTCATCCGCAAGGCCGCGAGTGACCGGGTGATGGCGATGGATCCGGCCACGCGGCTTGTTTATGTCGAGGTGGCCGAGCCCGACATGCACGAACCTTCTGGCGACTACGAACGCCTGTGCGCGGCGCTGGCCGACCAGTGGCAGGTCGCGCGGCCCGAGATCGACCTCGCGCTGCTGCGCCGCCTGCAACCCGTGCTACGCCGCGGAAACTGGGGCGTGACCGTGGCACTTTACCGCGACCACAAGGGGCCGCCGCGCATCCTCGACCTCTTTCCCGGCTATCATGAGGCGGAACTGCACGGGCTTGCCATCGACCTTGGCTCCACCACCATCGCGGCGCATCTGTGCAGCCTGACCGACGGGCGGGTGCTGGCCTCTGCCGGCCTGATGAACCCCCAGATCCGGTTCGGCGAGGACCTGATGAGCCGCGTGAGCTATGCCATGATGAACCCCGGCGGCGATGTCGAGATGACGCGGGCGGTGCGCGCGGCGCTGGACCAGCTTGCGGGGTCGCTGGCGGCCGAGGCGGGGGTGGAGACAGCCTCGATCTACGAGGCCGTGATCGTCTGCAACCCGGTGATGCACCATCTGCTCTTGGGGATCGACCCGGTGGAACTGGGCCAGGCGCCCTTTGCGCTGGCGACCTCCGGCTCACTGGCTTTTGCCGCGCGCGAGCTCGATCTGACCTGCCTCAACCCCGCCGCGCGGGCCTATATGTTGCCCTGCATCGCAGGGCATGTAGGGGCGGATGCCGCCGCCGTGGCACTGGCGGAAGAGCCGCAGAATTCGGACGACCTGGTGCTGATCGTCGATGTGGGCACCAATGCCGAGATCCTTCTGGGCAACCGCGAGCGGGTGCTGGCCTGTTCCTCGCCCACCGGCCCCGCCTTCGAGGGCGCGCAGATCTCCAGCGGCCAGCGCGCCGCCCCCGGCGCCATCGAGCGCATCGAGATCGACCCCGCCACGCATGAACCCCGCTTCCGCGTGATCGGCTGTGACCTCTGGTCCGACGATCCCGGCTTTGCCACCGCCACCGCCACCACTGGCGTCACCGGCATCTGCGGGTCGGGCATCATCGAAGCGGTGGCCGAAATGCGGATGGCGGGGATCGTGGATGCCGCGGGCCTCATCGGATCGGCCGAGCAGGTTGGCAGCGCCCGGATGATCCCCGAGGGGCGCACGCATTCCTATCTGGTGCATGACGGCACCGCCACGGGCGGGCCGCGCATCCTGGTCACGCAAGGCGACATCCGCGCGATCCAGTTGGCGAAATCGGCACTCTATGCCGGGGCGCGGCTGCTGATGGACGAGATGGGTGTGGACGGGGTGGACCGCGTGGTGCTGGCGGGCGCCTTTGGCGCGCATATCAGCCCCAAGCATGCGATGGTGCTGGGCATGATCCCGGATGCGCTCCTGTCCAAGGTCACCAGCGCGGGCAATGCCGCGGGCACCGGCGCGCGGATGGCGCTGTGCGATGTGTCGGCGCGTGCGGGGATCGAGGCCACGGTGGGCCGCATCCACAAGGTGGAAACCGCGATTGAGCCCCGATTTCAGGAACACTTTGTTTCCGCAAACGCAATTCCCCACGCCACCGCCCCCTTCACAGAACTGGCGCGCATCGTCACCCTGCCCGACCTGCACTTCAACGCCGGTGGCGGCGAGGGGCGGCGGCGGCGGCGGTAACGGCTTGGCATTGCGTGGAATTGGTCTATCCTGCCCGCTGAACAGCGGTGCGCCGCCTTAAAGGGTATTACTTTCGCCGTGTCCGATAGCTCGACCGACGATCCGATTGCGCCGCTGATCCTGGCCTGTGCTCGGAACGACCGCGCGGCCTTCCGCGCCGTCTATTCCGCGACCTCCTCGAAACTCATGGGCGTGCTGCTCCGTATGCTTGCTTCGAGAGCGGAAGCGGAGGATGCGTTGCAGGAAGTATATACACGGGTCTGGACGCGGGCAGGCCGCTATGACCCCGCGATGGGGCGCGGGATGAGCTGGCTTATCGCCATCACCCGCAACCTCGCCATCGACCGCCTGCGCGCCCGCCCCCCCGCCTCCGCCATCTCGGGCGACGAGGGGAACGAGGCCGACGCGCTGCCCGATGCCCGCCCGGGCGCCGAGGCCAACCTCATCATGCGCGGCGAGGCCAAGCGGGTGATCGACTGCATGAGCCAGCTGGAACCCGACCGTTCGGCCGCCGTGCGCGGGGCCTATCTGCAGGGGCTGAGCTATCAGGACCTCGCCGACCGGCACGGCGTTCCGCTGAACACCATGCGCACCTGGTTGCGCCGCAGCCTGCTGCGTTTGCGGGAGTGTCTGGAGTCATGACCGAGAAACTTTCCCGCGACGAAGAGGATGCAGCACTTGCGGCGGAGTATGTTCTGGGCGTGCAGGACCCTGCCGAACGCGCGGCGCTGGAGCGGCGGATCAAGACCGATCCAGTCTTTGCCGGGCGCGTGACCAAATGGGAATACGATCTTGGCGGCATGAACGACGGCTTTTCCGACGCACGGGCGCCAAACCTGCTGCCCGCCATCGAGGCGCGGCTGTTCGGCGCACCCGAGACGCAAAGGGCAACCGCACGGGCCAAGGGGTCGGGCTGGTGGATGCGCTTCCTCGGCGGGTCGGCGGCGGCGGGTGTGCTGGCGGTGATGGTACTCTCCACCCTGCCCCCGCCGGTGCCACCCTCGCCCGTTGCCCCGGTGGCCGGCCCGGTCTTTACCGCGACGCTGGCGGGCGAAGGACAGCCCCTCGTCATCGCCGCGCGATATGAGGGCGAGACGCTGGTCGTCACCCGCACGGCCGGCGAGGCCGCCCCGGAGGGTCAGGTGCATGAGCTGTGGCTGATCGCAGGCGAGGCGGCCCCGGTGTCGCTGGGCCTGATCGAGACGCGGGAACTGCGCCGCTCCCTGCCCGCCCTGCCCGAGGGCGCGACCCTGGCGATCAGCCTTGAACCCGCCGGTGGATCGACCACGGGCGCCCCCACCGGCCCGGTGCTGGTCACCGGTGTGGTGGCGCGCGACGCCTGACATAACCGTGATCGGCGGGGCGGGGTGAAACTTGCCCCCCCGCCGGTCCGTTCCTGAGATGCGTGGCGGGGATCACCCCCGCCCGAGTTACAGGAGCCTGACATGACCCTTCGCATGACACTTTCCGCGCTCGCGCTGGCCGCTTCGGCTGGCCTTGCCATGGCCGCAGGCCACTCAGAGACAGCAAATCCGATGGTCGGCGGTGCGCCGATGTTCGCCGACAAGAACATCGTCGAGAACGCCGTGAACTCGGCCGATCACACCACGCTTGTCGCCGCCGTGCAGGCCGCGGGCCTGGTCGATACGCTGATGACCCCCGGCCCCTTCACCGTCTTCGCCCCGACCAATGCGGCCTTCGACGCCCTGCCCGAAGGCACCGTGGCCAATCTGCTGAAGCCCGAGAACAAGGAGATGCTCACCAAGATCCTGACCTGCCACGTCGTCGCGGCCGCTGCGATGGCCGAGGATGTCACCAAGATGGCGATGGACGGCGGCGGCATGTTCAAGCTTGCGACCGTGGGCGGCTGCGAACTTACCGCCATGGTCAAGGACGGCATGGTGATGATCGAGGATGAACAGGGCGGCGTCGCCACCGTGACCATCGCCGATGTCAAGCAATCGAACGGCGTGATCCATGTCATTGACCGGGTGCTCCTGCCCGCGATGTGATGGCGCGCCTGCCCGGTCCTGTTCCCGCGTCACTCGGGGGCAGGATCGGGCCACGGCATCCGGGTGGGGCCGCCATGCCCCCGACATGGTTCCATCCGGCAGGCCGCTCCGAAAGGGGCGGCCTTTCAGTTTTCGCGCCTTTCAGCTTGCGCAAGGGCCGAGGGGCAAGGGGGCCGGGACAGCCCGGCAGGATCGCCGCATGGCCACGCTTGACGCGCGGCGGGGCTTGGCTTAGGTCACATGTCGTCGCGGGTGTAGCTCAATGGCAGAGCAGAAGCTTCCCAAGCTTACGACGAGGGTTCGATTCCCTTCACCCGCTCCAATCCCCCTTTCCAACGAGGACGCGGCCCGGTAGCAGGGCCGCAGCAACGAACGAGGGTTTCCCATGAACGACGATATCCGCCGCCTCGGCACCGGACCGCGCATGAGCGAGGGGGTGTGCTTCAACGGCATCATCTGGGTTGCGGGTCAGGTGGGCACGGCGGGCGATCCGGTGGCGGACCAGACGCGCCAGTGTCTGGCCGAGGTGGACCGGATCCTGGCCAACGCGGGCACCGACAAGACGCGCATCCTGTCGGCGCAGATCTGGCTGGCGGATATGGGCGACTTTCCGGCGATGAATTCGGTCTGGGATGCCTGGGTGCCTGCGGGCCACACGCCGGCCCGCGCGACGGGCGAGGCGAAGCTGGCGGCACCCGGATATCTGGTCGAGGTGATCGTGACGGCGGCGCTGCGCTGAGGGCGTGCCCAACCGGGTGTCCCACGGTGGGACACCGGTTCACACTTATAAATACAACTTGTTACGGGCGAGACTTAACGATTTCGCAATGATTGGCTCTCTGGCGGGCCGTCAGCCCTCGGTCGTCAGGGCCGCGAAGGCCGCCGCCTGGCGGGTGGTCCAGTGCAGGGTGAGCGTCCAGTGCTCGTCGCCTTCAACCTCCTCTGCCACGACGCCCGCACCGTGCAGCCAGGCGCGCTTGCGGCCTTCGGCAAAGCCGAGGCGCAGCGTCGCCGTCTCGCGCGGGGTGTCGAGGGCGGCCCCCATGGCGTCGGACAGCGCCTCCATCCCCTCGCCCGTCAGGGCCGAGAGCGCCACGATCTGCGCCGCCGCCGCGGCCCGTGCCTCCAGCACCGCCCGCGCAACCGCGTCCACCAGATCGAGCTTGTTCCAGACCTCGATCATCGGGGTCGCCGCACTTACCCCCAGCGACGCAAGAATATCGGCCACATCGGCCGCCTGTTCGGCGGTTTCGGGGTGGCTGATATCGCGCACATGGCAGATGAGATCGGCCTCCAGCACCTCTTCCAGCGTGGCGCGGAAGGCGGCCACAAGCTGCGGCGGCAGGTCGCTGATGAATCCCACGGTGTCGGACAGGATGATCCGCGCGCCCGAGGGCAGCACCACGCCGCGCATCGTGGGGTCGAGCGTGGCAAAGAGCATGTCCTTGGCCAGAACCTCGGCCCCGGTCAGGCGGTTGAAGAGCGTGGATTTCCCCGCGTTGGTATAGCCCACCAGCGCCACCACCGGAAACGGCACCTTGCGGCGCGCGGCGCGGTGCAACTCGCGCGTTTTCACCACGCGGTCGAGCTGGCGCTTGAGCTTGATGACCTGCTCGTCGATGGCGCGGCGGTCCGCCTCGATCTGCGTCTCGCCGGGGCCGCCGACAAAACCAAAGCCACCGCGCTGGCGTTCAAGGTGGGTCCAGGCGCGCACCAAGCGCGTGCGCTGGTAGGACAGCGCCGCGAGGTCCACCTGCAACACGCCCTCGCGCGTGCGGGCGCGGTCGGCGAAGATCTCCAGGATCAGGCCGGTGCGGTCCAGAAGCTTGACGCCCCATTCCTTTTCCAGGTTGCGCTGCTGCACGGGGCTGACGGGGCCGTCCACCAGCACCAGTTCGACCCCCAGATCGGCAAAGCGGCCCTTCAGCTCCTCGACCTTGCCCGAGCCGAACAGAAGGCCGGGATGGGCGCGCGCGATGCGCACCACCTCGGCCCCGGAAAGCGTGAGGCCCGGCAGGGCACCTGCCAGCGACACGGCCTCGGCCAGCCCGTGTTCGGGCAGGCGGCGGGCGCGGGCGGCGCGCAGGTCGGGATGCAGCACATAGCCGACGGCCGGCTTTGCCGCCGTCTCTTGCCCGCGGGGGGCGCGGATGTCGGGAAGGGTGTCACCCTCCCCCTCGTCGGATGGATGGGTCAGTCTTCGGCCTCATAGAGGTTGATGGGCGCCCCCGGCATGATGGTGGAAATCGCGTGCTTGTAAACAAGCTGCGATTGACCATCGCGCCGCAACAGCACGCAGAAATTGTCAAACCAGGTGATGACACCCTGCAGCTTTACCCCGTTGATCAGAAAGATCGTGACGGAAACCTTGCCCTTGCGGACATGGTTCAGAAAGGCATCCTGAAGGTTCTGTTTGTCGGCCGCCATGTGGTTTTGCCTTTTTATCTTGCCGTTTCTTGGTTTTGCGCCCGCAGTTTGCGGTTTTTCCCCAGCCGTCCGGGCGATGGTGCGCCAGATGGCCTGTTGTCCCGGCATTCCCTCGTTCCATGCACGTGCCATCCCCGCAAGGGACACACCTGCAACACTATGGGCCGCGCATTCGGGACAATCCAGCCCCAAAATCAGGGTGTTACCGCCATGCAACAGGGGCCCGTCCCGCCCGCCGCACCGCCCGATCAGCGGCGCCAGACGCTGGGCACCAGAAGCGCGAGGATCGCGAGCACCTCGACCCGACCCAGCACCATCAGCACGCCAAGGACCGCCTTGACGGTGGTGGACAATTCCACATAGCGAATCGGCGTTTCGATGGCGAGGACGGCAAGCTGGCCCGTGGTGGTCAGCGCGGCCAGCACCAGCACCAGCGCAGGCTCGAACGGCAGCCGGGCCAGCGCGAGCGCCGCCACCCCCGCCGCCAGCGTCAGCGCAAAGAGCATGAAGAAGATCCAGGCGGCATAGGCGCCCTGGTTGCGCATCCGCCGCGCGCCCTCGCCGCCCCCGCCGATGGAGGAGGGATGCACCAGGCGGTCAAGCTCGCGCTCGCCATGGCGGATCAGGGCATAGACGCGCAGGAGCTTCAGGCCCCCCGCCGTGGTGGCCACCCCGCCCCCCACCATCGCGAGGCCCAGCAGGATCAGCCCCGGCGCCCCCAGCCCCGACCAGGACCGCGCGGCCTGCCAGTCCGCACTTTCCAGCCCGGCAGTGGTCAGGAACGACAGCGTGGTGAAGAGCGCCCCCCACAGGGCGCGGCCCGCCGCCGCCATGTTGTCCACCGCTTCCACGTTCAGCGCCCCGGCCCAGTGGCGCAGGAACAGCACCCCCGGCACCAGCACCAGCAAGAACAGGCCCAGCCGCACCTCATGATCGCGCCAGAGGTGGCGGCTGCGGTCGATCACGGCGGCACCGGGCAGGCTGCGGCGGGTGAGGGCGGCGAGGAGCACAACAAAGACGCAGATCTCGCCCATCAGGCCGGACCCGGCACTGGTCAGCCCGGTGCCCGTGCCCGCAACGATGCCGCTGGTCGAGACGGCGGCCATCGCCAGCATCAGGGCGGGCAGGCTGGCCTCTCCCGCCGTCAGCAGCGCCAGCCACAGCGCCATCGTCAGGGCGCCGTAGGCCGGGGTGATGACAAGGGTCTGGCGCACCAGGCGCTGTGCGGGATCGACGGCGTGATCCGACCGCGCGGCACCGATGCCCGCGGCCCGGCCGGGCGCGCGGCCCGACATCACCTCTACCCCGCCGAGGTCCAGTGGCGCCAGGATCGCCGCCGCCGAGACCAGCACGAACAGGCCCCCCAGCCAGCCGACAAGCCCCCGCCACAGGTGCAGGCTGGGGCTGAGGCGGCCCGGCGCGTCATAGACGCTGGCGCCGGTGGTGGTGAAGCAGGACACCATCTCGAACCAGGCGTTGACAAAGCTGGTATCGCGCAGCGCCAGGACGACGGGCAGCGCCTGCACCAGCGGCAGCACCAGATAGGCCCCCGCCAGCATCGCCAGATGGCGGCGCGGCACGTTGCGCGGATGGTGGTTCGCCAGGGCCACCCCGACCATGGCCGTCACCAGCATCACAACGACCCCCGCATAGAGGAAGGCCCGCGCCACGCGGTAGTTGCCGCTCAGATATCCGTGCAGCGCGGGCAGGAACATCGCCGCCGCCGTCAGACCCGTCAGGATCACCAGCAGCGGCAGCGCCAGAACCCCGCGCATCCCTGCCCCTTTCAGAAAAAGTCGATGGAGACCTGCAACAGGCGCTCCACCTCGGGCACGTCCTTGGCCATGGACCACAGGGCGATCACGTCGCCCTCGGCCACCCGCAGGTCGCCCGTGGGTTTCAGCACGCGGTCGCCCTTCATCAGCGCGCCCACCAGCACGCCCTCGGGAAAGTCGATCTCGCGGATCAGGCGGCCGGAGAGGGGCGAGGTGGACAGCACCTGCGCCTCGATCACCTCGGCCTCGGCGTCGCCGATCGAATAGATCGCGCGCACCCGGCCATGGCGGATGTGGCGCAGGATGGACGACACGGTGGTGGCGCGCGGGTTGATGTAGGCGTCGATGTCCAAGGCCCCCATCATGGGCACCAGCGTGGGGTCGTTCACCAGGGCGATGGACATGCGCGCCCCCGCCTGTTTCGCGCGCACCGCGACCAGCAGGTTCGTCTTGTCGTCATCGGTGACCACCAGCACCACATCGGCCTTGTCGATCCCGGCCTCTTGCAGCAACTCGATGTCCATCCCGTCGCCGTTCAGCACGATCGTGCGTTCCAGAACGTCGGCGGCGCGTTCGGCGCGGGTGCGATTCTTTTCGATCAGCTTGGCGCGCACCCGGTCGGCCCGCGCCTCCAGCGCGCGCGCCACGCCCAGGCCCACGTTGCCCGCGCCCACGATGACGATGCGTTCCTGCTTGCGCGTGGATTTGCCGAAGATGTCCAGCGTGCGGTTCACATCCTCGGTGTGGGTAAAGACATAGATGCGGTCGTCGGGGAACATCTGGTCGCCGGGGTCGGGCGCGAACAGGCGGTTGTCGCGCCGCACCCCCACCACGATGGCGCGCAGGGTCGAGAACAGTTCCGACAACTGCCGCAGGGGCGTGTTCAGGACCGGGCAATCGGCATCCAGATGGATGCCCAGAAGCTGCGCGCGCCCGTTCATGAAACTTTCGGTGTCAAAGGTGGCCGGCGCCTGGATGCGCTGCAGCGCGGCCTCGGCCACCTCCTGTTCGGGGCTGATCACCACGTCGATCGGCAGATGGTCGCGCCGGTAGAGGTCGGCATATTCCTCGGCCAGATAGTTCTGTGCGCGCAGGCGCGCGATCTTGCGGGTGATGCCGAATACCGAATGCGCGACCTGGCAGGTGACCATGTTCACCTCGTCAGAGTGAGTCGCGGCGATGATCATGTCGGCGTCGCGTGCGCCCGCGCGTTCCAGCACGTCGGGGTAGGAGGCAAAGCCCACCACCCCCTGCACATCCAGCGTGTCGGTGGCGCGGCGCACCAGATCGGCGTCGAAATCCACCACCGTCACATCGTTGCGTTCGCCCGACAGGTGGCGCGCGATCTGCCAGCCGACCTGGCCCGCGCCGCAGATGATCACCTTCATCGTCCGGTCCCCGTGCGCGCCCGGGCCCAGCCCCGCGCGCCTTCTGCATCGCAGAAGCGGTGCGGGGGGTCAATCGGGGCGGGCGACGCGTGTCAGTCCTCGTCATCCTCGAGGTCGGCGTCGTCGGCATGGGCCACGCGCACCCCGGATTTGGAGGTGGTGACCACGCCCAGCGATTTCAGCTTGCGGTGCAGCGCGCTGCGCTCCATCCCCACGAAGCCGGCGGTGCGGCTGATGTTGCCGCCAAAGCGGTTGATCTGCGTCAGCAGATATTCCTTTTCGAAAAGCTCGCGCGCCTCGCGCAGGGGCAGCGTGGCCAGCGCGCCGCCAAAGATCAGCCGCCCGCCGCCCTCGCCCGCCGGTTCCTGCCCCTGCAACTCGCGCGCCTCGATCAGCCCCGCGCCGTCGCCCAGGATCAGCACCCGCTCGATCACGTTGCGCAGCTGGCGCACGTTGCCGGGCCAGAGCATGGTCTGCAACAGCGCCTCGGCCTCGGCCGAGAGGCGGCGCTGGGGCAACCCTTGGGTGCGGTGGAAATGGCCGATGAAGTGGCTGGTGAGTTCGGGAATATCCTCGCGCCGGTCCTCGAGGCTGGGCACCGCGATGGGCACCACGTTCAGCCGGTCATAAAGCTCCTGCCGGAACCGGCCCGCGCGGATCTCGGACGGCAGGTCGCGGCAGGTGGAGCTGATCACGCGCAGGTCCACGCGCACCTTGTCGGTGCCGCCCAATCGCGCGAATTGCTGTTCGGTCAGCACGCGCAGGATCTTTGACTGGGTGCCCAGGGGCATGTCGCCCACCTCGTCGAAATAGATCACGCCGCCATGGGCCTGTTCCAGCAGGCCCTTTTCCACCCCCCGCTCGGGCGTCTCGCGGCCGAACAGCACCTCTTCCATCCGCTCGGGCTCGATCGTGGCGGACGTGACGGTGACAAAGGGGGCCGAGGCGCGCCCCGAGTTGGAATGGATGTAGCGCGCGGCCAGTTCCTTGCCGCTGCCGGGATGGCCCGTCAGCATCACCCGGCCGTTGGATTTGGTCACCTTGTCCAGCTGCGCCTTCATCGCGCGGAAAGCGGGCGATGAGCCCAGCATATCGGCCGAGGCGACCTCGCGCCGGCGCAGGTCGGCGTTTTCGCGGCGCAGGCGGCTGGTTTCCATCGCGCGGCTGACGACCACCAGCAACTGGTCGATATTGAAGGGCTTTTCCACGAAGTCATAGGCGCCCTGCTTGATCGCGGCCACCGCGATCTCGATGTTGCCATGGCCCGAGATGATGATGACGGGCACATCGGGGTTGTCGCGCTTCACCGATTTCAGGATGTCGATGCCGTCCATCCGGCTGTCCTTGAGCCAGATGTCGAGGATCATCAGGCCGGGCGGTTCGGCGTTGATCTCGGCCATGCAATCGTCGGAATTGCCGGCCAGGCGCACGGCATAGCCTTCGTCGCGCAGGATGTCACCGATCAGTTCGCGAATGTCCTTTTCGTCGTCCACAATCAGAATGCTCATATACCGTCCTCCTATCCCGCCTGTCCGCCGCCCCGCCGCCCCCGCACGGCCCGCGCGAGACGCGGCAGGCGGATCACCGCCATGGCGCCACGATGCGTGCCGGGGGAAAAGGGATCGGCATCTTCCAGAACCAGCGTGCCGCCGTGTTCCTCGATGATCTTCTTGACGATGGGCAGGCCAAGGCCGGTGCCCTTTTCGCGCGTGGTCACATAGGGCTCGAACAGCCGCGCCCGGTCGGGCGGCAGGCCGATGCCATTGTCGCTGATGCGGATGACGGCGTGATCGGGGGTGGCGTCCAGCGCCACGCGCACCTCGGGGGCGTGGCCTTCGGGCGCGCCTTTTTGATGCAGGGTTTCAATGGCTTCGCCCGCGTTCTTGATAAGGTTGGTGAGGGCCTGGCCGATCATCGTGGCGTCAAGTTCCATCATCACCGGGCCGTCGGGCAGGTCCGCCACCAGCGCCACGCCGGGCATTCCGGCCGATTGCAGCGTGACCGCGTCGCGCAACAGGCGCAGCAGGTCCTCTTCGCGGCGGTCGGGTTCGGGCATCCGGGCGAATTTGGAGAACTCGTCAACGATGCGGCGCAGGTCATTGGTCTGGCGCACGATCACGTCGGCATACTGATCCAGATCCTCGGGGTTCGCGACCTGGGCGCGGAACTTGCGCTTGATGCGTTCGGCGGACAGCTGGATCGGGGTCAGCGGGTTCTTGATCTCATGCGCGATGCGGCGGGCCACGTCGCCCCAGGCGGCCATGCGCTGCGCGCTGACCAGATCGGTCACATCGTCGAAGGCGACCACATAGCCCTCAAGCCCCCCGGTGTCGGAGCGCCGTTCAGCCATGCGCACCAGCAGGCTTTCCATGCGGCCGCGCCGGGTCAGGCGCACCTCGTCCTGCACCGCCGCCCCCTGCCCCTCGCGCAGCCGGTCCAAGAGGCCCGCGAACTCCGGCACGGCGGCATCCAGCGGCTGGCCATGCGCGCCGGTCATGTCCAAGAGACGCTCGCCCGCGCGGTTTACGAAATCGACGCGGCCCTGGGCATCGAGGCCCATGACGCCCGCGGTGACCGAGGACAGCACAGAATCGAACAGCCGCCGCCGCGCCTCGATGGCGCGGGTGTTCTCCACCAGCGCCTCGCGCTGCGCCTTCAGCTGGCGCGTCATGCGGTTGAAGAGGCGGCCCATCATGGCGATCTCGTCGTCGCCCTCTTCCTCGGGGACCTGCACATCCAGATCACCGCCACCCACCCGCTGCGCCGCCCCCGCAAGGCGGCCCACCGGGCGCGAGAGGCGTTCGGCGAACCACAGGCCCAGCCAGACCGCCGCCAGCACCAGGATCAGCGCAAAGCCGAGATAGAGGAGGCCGAATTCGAACAGGAGGCGCCCCCGCTCGGCCTCAAGCTGCTGATAGAGGCGCACGGTTTCGCGGGTGTCGTCCAGAAGGCCCAGGATCGAGCCATCGACAGCGCGCGTGACATAGAGGTAGCGGTCGGCATAGGCGTCGAGGTGGACGATGGCGCGCAACTCGTCATTGGGCCAGTCGTCGATCAGCGACACCTGCCCCGTCTCGCGCGCGGCGTCGATGAGCGTTTGTGGGGGCGACTCGAAATCGAAGAGATAGGACCGGTCGCCCCGCGTCATCAGGGTGCCGCCACCGTCGATCAGGAACACTTCCTTCAGCCCGCGCTGGATGGCGCCCTGGCCTTGCGTCAGGATCGGACGCAACTGGTCGTCGGCGAGGAAGAAGGTGCTTTGCTTGGCCACGTTCAGATAGGCGGCGAGCGCGCCCGCATCCTCGGTCAGGTCGCGGCGGTGTTCGCCGTCATAGGCCTGGGCGGCCGCCAGCGAGGTGCCCACCACATCGCGCACGCGCTGCGAAAACCATCCCTCCAGCCCGACGTTCACCGTCAGCACGGCGAAAACCGCCACGATCACCGTGGGCACCAGCGCCACGAAGGCAAACACCCCCGACAGCCGCAGGTGCAGGCGCGAGCCTGCCGACTGGCTGCGCCGGTCGGCCACCATGCGGGCCACCCGCGCCAGCACGAGGGCCGCCACCACCAGCACATAGACGAAATCGGCCAGGAGCATCAGCCGCAGCCGAGGCGACCCCGCGCCCTGGTTCATCGGCCCCAGCACGAGGAAGGTGCCCAAGGCCAGCACCGGTCCCAGCACCACAAGGCCAAAGGTCATGGCGTTCTGGAACCGCCGCTGCCGCCGCAGGCGCAGCAGACGGTTCCATGTGCGCCCTGTGGTGTTGCCCGCCGTCATCGCCGACACTGGCGTCCTACCCCCGACAGGGACGACCGCACCTGCGACCTGCCCCCTACATCTGGGCACCGCGACCCTATCGTCACGCTCCCTGTGGCGGTTTTACATCAGCTTGCGGCGGCGTGTCACGCGAATATCCAGATCGGTGATCTTCTTCCTGAGCGTATTGCGGTTGATGCCCAGAAGGTCGGCGCAGCGGGCCTGGTTGCCGGCGGTGGCGTCCAGCGCGATCTCGATCAGCGGGGCCTCCACCTCGCGCAGGATGCGCTGATAGACGCCGGGAGGGGGCAGCGCGCCGCCGTGCAGGTCGAAATACCGTTTCAGATGCCGCGCGACGGAGGCCGAGAGCCTTTCGCCCTCGCCGCCCCCCCGCAGGGGTTCCAGCACGGGCTGGCTGCCGAGCGCCGCCTCGACCTCGGCCCGCGTGATCTCGGGGTCCGACGAGGTGACCATCAGGCGTTTCAGCGTGTTCTCAAGCTGGCGCACATTGCCGGGCCAGGAATAGCTGCGCACCAGGTCGCGCGCCTCGGACGACAGCTTGCGCAGCGCGGCCGCGTCACGCTCACCCCGCGCGAGGAAATGCTCGGCCAGCAGGGGGATGTCGTCCACCCGCTCGCGCAGCGCGGGCACATGCAGGGTCACGCCGCCCAGGCGGTAGAACAGGTCCTGCCGGAACTGCCCGCCCTCCATCCGTGCGGTCAGATCGACCTGGCTGGTGGCCATCACGCGCGGCGAGGCGTCGGTGGCGAGGTCCAGCATCCGCACGATGCGCGCCTGCGTCTCGTCGTCGTAATCGGCCACCTCGTCGAACACCAGGCTGCCGCCGCGCGCGCGGCTCATCAGCGTGGCGGGGCCGTCGATGCCGGCAAGGTCCGCGCCCTGGGCCACCACGAAGGGCTGGCCGCGCCGGTCGGAAAAATCATGGATCGCACGGGCGATCAGCGATTTTCCGGTGCCCGATTCGCCGGTCACCAGCACGGTGAGGTCGGTATTCATCACCCGCGCCACCAGCCGGTAGAGCGCCTGCATCGCCGCCGTGCGCCCCACCAGCGGCAGGTCGTCGCCGGGTTCGCGCGGGGCGGCAGGGATGCGGGCCGGGGCGCGCCGCTTGAGGTCCAGCGCGCGGGCCGAGCGTTTCATCAGGTCGGGCAGGTCAAAGGGTTTGGGCAGGTAATCCCAGGCCTCGGCCTCGGCGGCCTGGATCGCGGTCATGATGGTGTTCTGGGCCGAGATCACGATGACCGGCAGGCCGGGGCGCAGCTTGCCGATGCGGGGCAGGGCATCCAACCCATTGCCGTCGGGCATGATGACGTCGGAGATGACAAGGTCGCCCTTGCCCTCTTCCACCCAGCGCATGAGGGTCATCATGCTGGAGGTGGCATGCACCTTGCAGCCCGCCCGCGTCAGCGCCTGCGTGAGCACCGTGCGGATCGTGCGATCATCGTCGGCCACCAGAACCGTGCCATCCATCCGCTCTCACTCCCTCAGCTTTCAGGGCGCTCTGCCCCGTCTTTCTTGCTCGCCACCGGCAATGACACGCGGAACACGGTGCGTCCGGGCACCGAGTCCACCGCCACCCATCCGTCATGGTCCGAGATGATCTTTGACACCAGCGCGAGGCCAAGGCCCGTGCCGTTCTCGCGCCCCGAGACGAAGGGTTCGAACACGTTGCCCGCGATGTCGGGCGGCAGGCCCGGGCCGTCGTCGATGATCTCGACCTGCAGGGCCAGCGGGCGGCCGGGTCCGTCGGCGCGGCGCAGGCGCAAGGACAGGTCGTAATAGGTGTGCAGCCGGATCGTGCCGCCCTGTGCCCCCGCCGCTTCGGCCGCGTTCTTGATCAGGTTCAGGAACACCTGCATCAGCTGGTCGGGATCGGCATAGGTTGGGGGCAGCGAGGGGTCGTAATCCTCCAGGATCGTCATGCGGGCGGCAAAGCCTACCATGGCCGAGCGGCGCGCGCGGTCAAGCGCGTCGTGGATGTTGACCGCGCGGCGCTCTGGCGGGCGGAGGTTCCCGAACTGTTCGACCTGTTCCAGCAGCTTCACGATGCGGCGCGTTTCCTCGACGATGAGGTCGGCCAACTCGCGATCCTCCGGCGACAGGTTCATGGCAAGGAGCTGTGCCGCCCCCGAGATGCCGGCAAGGGGGTTCTTGATCTCATGCGCCAGCATCTCGGCCATGCCGATCGCCGATTTCGCCGCCGATTTCACCGCCGAGGCGCGGCCCAGCTTTCCAGCCAGATCGCGGGGTGTGATCAGCACCATCACCACGCCCGGATTGTCGTGCATCGGCGCCACCTGCACGGTGCAGGGCACCGGCGGGCGCTCTCCGGTCGTCACCTGCGCCTCGTTGATGACCATGGCGGCGCGGTTGGCGCGGACGCGCGCCAGAGCCTCGTCCATCGGCGCGTCGATATAGACGCGATCCCAGACGGGCGCGCCCCTCAGGCTTTTCACCGACGCGTTCAGAAAGGATTCGGCCGCCGGGTTCACCTCGGTGATGCGCCCCGTTGCATCGACCAGCAGGGCTGGCACCGGCAATGAGGCCCAGATCACCCCCGGCACCGGATAGGGCGCGCGATAGGCGCTCATGCCGCCACCGGGGCGGTTTCGATGGGGGCGGCATCGGAGAGGGCCGCGCGCAGGTGGCGGGCGACCTGAGCGGGGTCGTCGGCGGTCAGCGCCGGGCCGCGCGGGGCGCCCGCCGCCTCCAGATACCAGGCCAGATGCTTGCGCACGACGCGGGTGCCAAGGTCGCGCCCGTAGAACGACAGGGCGGCGGCGTGGTGTTCCAGCACCAGATCGGCGAGGGCGGCCCCCTGTGGCACCATTGGCGCGGGGGTGGCGTGCAGGGCGTGGGCGATCTCGGCCAGCGCCCAGGGGCGCCCCTGCGCGCCCCGCCCCACCATGACACCGGCGGCGCCCGAGGCGGCAAGGGCCGCGCGCGCCGAGGCGGCATCGGTGATGTCGCCATTGGCGATGACCGGCACGGTGACCGCCTCGCGCACCGCCCGGATGGCGGTCCAGTCGGCGCGGCCCTTGTAGAACTGGCAGCGGGTGCGGCCATGGATGGTGACCATCGCCACCCCCGCGCCCTCGGCCCGGCGCGCGAGGTCGGGCGCGGTATGGGCCGCGTCGTCCCACCCCAGCCGGGTTTTCAGCGTTACCGGCACATCCACCGCCGCCACCACCGCCGCGATGATCGCCAGCGCCCGGTCGGGTTCGTTCAGAAGGGCGGCACCGCAGGCCCCCGTTGTCACCCGGCGCGCGGGGCAGCCCATGTTGATGTCGATCTGTCGCGCGCCCGCATCCGCCACCAGCCGCGCGGCCTCGGCCATCAGGGCGGGGTCGCGGCCCACGATCTGCACCGCCTCGCCCGGCCCGATTCCCGCCGCCCGCGCCCGCGCCTCGGGCCGGTCGCGCAGCATTTCGGCGCTGGCCACCATCTCGCTGACCGTCAGCCCTGCCCCGAACCGCGCCACGATCCGCCGGAACGGCAGGTCGGTGATACCGGCCATGGGGGCGAGCATCACGGGCGGGGCGGGCAGGTGAAAGGGGGGACGCGGCCGCATGTGCCTTTTCCTTGGGCGTTGTATCTGGAGGTAGTGCCTTTGCGGCCCGAGCGCAAATCCCGGGGCGGCGCTATCTGTCGCTTTTCCGGGCTTTGCCTTTTTTATGTGCATGCGCGCCCGGGGCTGCGCCCGATTGTCAGGCACCCGTCCTTGGCCTAAGCCATGGGCCGGGACAAGCGGAAGGGCCCTTATGCGCATCGCCAGCGTCATCGTCGCCGCAGGGCGCGGCACCCGGATGGGCGGCGAGGTGCCCAAGCAGTGGCGGATGCTGGCGGGGCGCCCGGTGGCCGCACACGGGCTGGCGGCACTGGCGGCGCATGGGCCGGTCGTGGTGGCGATCCACCCGCAGGACCGCGCGATGGCCCGCGCGGCGCTGCCCGGTGCCCGGCTGGTGGAGGGGGGCGAGACGCGCGCGGCCTCGGTCCGCGCGGCACTTGAGGCGCTGGCGGCCGATCCGCCCGATGTGGTGCTGATCCATGACGGCGCGCGGCCCTTCGTGGGGGCAAACATGGTGGCGCGCCTTCTGGCGGCGCTGGCCGACCATCCGGGGGCGGCGCCCGCGCTGGCCGTCACCGATGCGCTGTGGCGGGGCGAGGCGGGCATGGTGGCGGGGGTGCAGGACCGCGCGGGCCTCTGGCGCGCGCAGACCCCGCAGGCGTTCCGCTTTCCCGCCATCCTTGCCGCGCATCGCGGGCACCGGGGCGAGGCGGCGGATGATGTGGCGGTGGCGCGGGCGGCAGGGCTTGACGTGGCCATCGTCGAGGGCGAGGAGGAGAACCTGAAGCTGACCTTTCCCGCCGATGTCGCGCGGGCCGAGGCGATCATCAGGGGGTATCGGATGGATCTGCGGGTCGGCAACGGATTTGACGTCCATGCCTTCTGCGCGGGCGATCATGTCTGGCTTTGCGGGGTGCGGGTGACGCATGACCGCGGCCTTCTGGGCCATTCGGATGCCGATGTGGGGATGCACGCGCTGACCGATGCGATCTATGGGGCCTTGGCCGAGGGCGACATCGGGCGGCATTTCCCACCCTCCGACCCGCAGTGGAAGGGGGCGGCAAGCCACATTTTCCTGACCCATGCCGCGCACAGGATCACCGCGCGGGGCTATCGCCTTGCCAATGCCGATGTGACGCTGATCTGCGAGCGGCCAAAGGTCGGCCCCCATGCCGGGGCGATGCAGGCGGCCCTGGCCGGGGTGCTGGGGGTGGAGGCGGGCTGCATCAGCGTCAAGGCCACCACCTCGGAACGCTTGGGGTTCACGGGCCGCGAAGAGGGGATCGCGGCCATGGCCACGGTCGCGCTGGTGACGGCATGATCCGCGCGATCACCACCTTTGGCTATGTCGGCCTGATGCGTCCCGCCCCCGGCACCTGGGGATCGGCCGCCGCCCTGCCGCTTGCGCTGCTGATCGACCGTTACGCGGGCTTTCCCGCGCTCTTCGCGGCGACGGTCGCGGTCACCCTGCTGGGCCTCTGGGCCTGTTCGGTCGCGTTGCGGGGTCGCCCCGGCGAGGACCCGGCCGAGATCGTGATCGACGAGGTGGCGGGCATGTGGCTGACGCTGTGCTTTGCGTCCTATGCCTTCTGGTCGGTGGGGTGGGAGGGCTGGATGCCCTGGCCCGCCTGGGTGGCGGGATTTGCGCTGTTCCGCCTCTTCGACATCTGGAAACCCGGGCCCGCAGGCTGGGCCGACCGGCGCGGCGATGCGGGGGGGGTGATGCTGGATGACCTCTGGGCCGCGGTGATGGCGGGGGTGGGCGTGGTGGTGCTGGGCGGCCTGTGGCATCTGGTGATGATGTGAGCGTGGCGGACCTTCTGGCCGCCGCCCGCGCGGCCGGCCTGCGCATCGCCACCGCCGAAAGCTGCACCGGCGGACTTGTCGCGGCCGCGCTGACCGAAGTGCCGGGGTCGTCGGACGTGTTCGACCGCGGCGTCGTCACCTATTCCAACGCGGCCAAGACCGACCTTCTGGGCGTGCGGCCCGAAACCCTCGCCGCCCATGGCGCGGTCAGCGAAGAGGTGGCAGCCGAGATGGCCGAGGGGATGCTGGCGCGGTCGGCGGCACAGGTCGCGGTGTCGGTGACCGGGATCGCCGGGCCCGGCGGGTCTGCGTTCAAACCCGAGGGGCGGGTGTGTTTCGGGCTGGCCGTGGCGGGGGCAGCGACGCAGACGGAAACAGTGGAATTCGGGACGTTGGGGCGGGCGCAGGTGCGCGCGGCGGCGCGGGACCGTGCGCTGGCGCTGCTGCGCGGGGGAGTGGCTCATCCGCCCTCACGGGCGTCTTCGCGATGAGGCCCGTGAGGGCCGAAGAGCGTCCGGTCACACCTTGCCGCTGTTGGACAAAAGCACCGCCACCGGCCGTGTGGCGTCGAACCCGCCCATGATGGTCAGGATGATCACCGTCATCGGCATCGCGAGCACCGCCCCCGGCAGGCCCCACAGCGCATACCACGAGGCCAGCGACACCAGCACCATGAGCGGCGACAGGTTGATCCGCGCCCCGATCAGCCGAGGCTCCACCAAGAGGCCGATCACCACCTGGATCGCCGACAGCACCACGGTCGCCACCACCGCCTCGCGGATCGACCCGGTCTGCGCCAGCGTCATCAGCACCGGAAACGCCACGCCTGCCGCCGAGCCCAGATAGGGGACGTAGTTCAAGACCCCGATCACGATGGCCCAGAAGCCGGCCAGATCGACCTCCAGCCACAGCAGGGCCGCATAGGACACCGCGCCCAGGATGATGTTGATCAGCGTCTTGATCGCCAGGAACCCGCCGATCCGCCCGTTCACCGCGCGCGCCACCGCCAGCGCATGGTCCACATCCGCGCGGTTGTGAAACGCGAGATGCAGCTTTTTCACGAATCCCGTGTATTCCACCAAAAGGAAGGCCGTGTAGAAAAAGATCACGACGATCAGCCCGCCCAGGTTGCCCAGCGTTCCCGCCACGCTGCGCGCCAGCGCCTGCAGGTTCATCGGCCCCGGCATCAGCGTGGACAGCCCTCCGCCCCAGTCGTCGTTCAGCCCGAACTGCGCATCCAGCCGTGCGACCAGCTGCATGACATTGGCCTGGTAGGTCGGCAGGCGGGCCACCAGAACCTCGGCATTCACCCGGATCTGCACGAGGAGCGCGGTCAGCGCCACGGTGAACATCGCCAGGATCACCATGTGGCGCAGCCACAGGGGCGTGCGCCCGATCAAGGGCAGCGTGCCCAGCCATGTGACCGCGGTCCAGATGACAAAGGCCGCGACAACGGCAAATGCCATGGGGATCAGCACCACCTGCCCGTGGTAAAGGATCAGCACCACCAGCACGACCAGCCCCAGCGTGGCAAAGGCGGTCAGCACGGGGCTGTGGCGGGGCGGCTCGAAACGTGTCATCGGGTCCTGCGGAACGGCATCGACGGCAGCAGACCACGACCGCCCCCGCTTCGGCAACCGCCCGCGGCGTCAGACCTTCGGAATTGTGACCCCCGGCCCGTAAAGCGCCGCCGCGCGCCGCTCGAACGCGCGCACGATGCGCTGCATCGCGTCGTTGAACACCACGCCGATGATGCCTTGCAGGATCGCGTTGCGAAACTCGAAATCGACGAAGAACTCCACCTCGCACCCCCCCCCCGGCTGGTCGCGGAAGGTCCAGGTGGAGCGCATGACCTTGAACGGGCCGTCGATGTATTCCGTCTCGATATGGTGGCGCGCAGGGTAAAGTTTCACCCGGCTGCCGAAGCGTTCGCGGAACACCTTGAAGCTGATGACCAGATCGGCCTCCATGAGTTCGCCCCCCCCGGGCAGGGGGGCGCGCGACCGGATGCGGGCGGCGGCGTTCCAGGGCAGGAACTCGGGGTAGCGCGGCACATCGGCCACCAGCGCATACATCTGCGCGGCGGACCATGGCAGCATCTTGATCTCGCGGTGGGTGGGCATCTTTCATCCGGGTCGTGACTTGGTCTGCGGTATTGAGTAGGACGGGGCGGGAATTCAAGGGGGCGAAATGTCCGGGCAACCCTATGTCATCGACCAGATGATCAGCGCGAAATCCATCGCCGCGCGGGTCGAGGCGCTTGCGCGAGAGATCACGGCGCATTTTGCGGGCACCGACAAGCTGGTGGTGGTGGGCCTGTTGCGGGGCTCGTTCGTGTTCATCGCGGATCTGGTGCGCGAACTGGACCTGCCTGTCGAGGTCGATTTCCTGGAGGCGTCAAGCTATGGCGACGCGATTGAGTCTAGCCGCGAAGTGCGCATACTGAAGGACCTTCGCGGCGAGATCGCGGGGCGCGATGTGCTGGTGGTCGAGGATATCGTGGATACCGGGTTCACCCTGCATCATGTGCTGACCATGCTGCGCGCGCGGGGGCCCGCGCGGCTGGAGGTTTGTGCGCTGCTGGACAAGCCGTCGCGGCGCGAGGCGGATGTGCGCGCGACCTGGATAGGGTTCACGATTCCCGACGCGTTTGTGGTGGGTTACGGGATCGACTTCGCGCAGAGAAACCGCAACCTGCCCTATATCGGCAAGGTGCGGTTCACCAGCGCCCCATGATCCTGCCCGACCATCTGGCCCCCGGCCTGCGCGCGGTGTTCTGCGGCACGGCGCCCGGCCATGCCTCGGCGCGGGCGGGGCATTATTATGCCAATCCGGGCAACAGGTTCTGGGGCCTTCTTCATGAGGTCGGGCTGACCCCGCGCCGCCTTTCGCCCGCCGAGGATCACCTGATGCCCGGCTTCGGGCTGGGCCTGACGGACCTGGCAAAGACGGTCGCGGGGCAGGATGCGGACCTGCCGCGCGATGCCTTTGATCCGGGCCGGGTGCTGACGCGGATGGCCGCGCTGCGCCCCCGCGCGCTGGCCTTCACCTCGCTGACGGCGGCGCGGGTGGGGCTGGGATACCGTGTCGCGGCGGGGCGGGTGGCGGCGGTGGCTGCGCTGCCGGGGGTTGCGATCTTTGCGCTGCCCTCGCCCTCGGGCCTCGCGCGCAGCCATTTTCACTCAGGCCCCTGGGCAGAGCTCGCGCATCACCTGCGCGAAAGCGAGGCGGCATGAACCCCCTTGTCTGGCTCTTGCGCGCGCGCCGCTGGGCGCAGAACCCGCCCTCCTGGGGCCGGGTGATGCTGGTGCTGGGGGTGATCGCGGCCTGCCTCGTGCTGGTGGGGATCGAGATGTTTGTCGGCTGGCCCGCCTGGCTGACGCTGGACAGCCGGGGCATCCGCCCGCCCCGGATGCCCTGACACCCTTCGCCGACATTCCCGCCGGTTGCGCGACGGCCCGCGCACATCCGCGTGAGGGTGGGCGGCAATCCGCGCCCTGCGCCGGCCCCTCACGCCACATCGTCTTGCCCGCGTCACCCTGCCCCCGCACACTGCCCCCCGGACATGACGGAGGCTTGCCATGAAACTGGGGCGCATTCTCTTGGGGCTCGTGGTGCTGGGCGGGGCGGCGGCGTGGTGGATCACCGGCGCGCGGCCCCTGCCCGCCTCGGCCACCAACGGCCTTGCGGGCGATGCGACGCGGGGCGAGACGGTGTTTCACGCCGCAGGCTGCGCATCCTGCCACATGGCGCCGGGCGCGCGGGACGCGGGCCAGCGCGTGCTGGCGGGCGGGCAGCGGTTCGAGACGCAGTTCGGCACCTTTGTCGCCCCCAACATCTCGCCCGACCCGGCTCATGGCATCGGCGCCTGGACGCTGGGCCAGTTTGCCAGTGCCGTGACGCGCGGGGTGTCGCCGGAGGGGCAGCATTACTATCCGGCGTTTCCCTATGCCGCCTATCAGCGGATGAGCCTGCAGGATGTGGCCGACCTCTGGGCCTTCTGGCCGCTGCTGCCCGCATCCGACGTGGCCAGCCAGCCGCATGAGGTGGGGTTTCCCTTCAACATCCGGCGCAGCCTGGGGGGCTGGAAGCTGTTGTTCACCGGGGGCGACTGGGCGCTGGCGGGCAACCTGACGCCCACCGAGGGGCGCGGGCGCTATCTGGTCGAGGCGCTGGCCCATTGCGGCGAATGCCACACGCCGCGCAACGCCCTGGGCGGCCTGGACCGCGCGCGCTGGCTGGCGGGGGCGCCGAATCCTTCGGGCCGCGGGCGCATCCCGAACATCACGCCCGCCAAGCTGTCCTGGTCTGAGGGCGACATCGTGACCTATCTCACCAGCGGGTTTACCCCCGACTATGACGTGGCCGGGGGAACCATGGCGCATGTGGTGGAAAACACCGCCCGCCTGCCCGAGGCCGACCGGCAGGCCATCGCCGCCTACCTGAAACGGGTGGTGCCTGTCGAATGACGCGGCGCAACCGTCTGACCTTCAGCAGGAAACTGTCTGGCAAACAACATCCGGGGCGGGCGGGCGGTGGCGAGGTTGACGGGGCTCGAACCCGCGACCCCCGGCGTGACAGGCCGGTACTCTAACCAACTGAGCTACAACCCCGTAGCGCACCGCCCGGGCCCGCCCGGATGTGGAGTGCGTCTTACGCAAGGGTGCGGGGGGCGTCAAGCGCATTCCCCGCGTCCCTTGCGTTTCCATTACCGTTCAGGCGCGGGAATCCATTCGGCATCGTCGCCGGGCGGCAGGCGGAACCGGCCATGCGCCCAGTCGCCCGCCCGCCAGGCCTCGCGCGCGGCATCAATGCGGTCCTTGGACGAGGCGACAAAGTTCCACCAGATATGGCGCGGCCCCTCCATCGTCTGCCCACCGAGCAGCATCAGCCGCGCGCCCTCTGCGCCCGCCTTCAAGGACAGCCGGTCACCGGGGCGGAACACCAGCATCCGCCCGGCATCGAACACCTGCCCGCCCACGGCAACCTCGCCCTGCAGCACATAGACCCCGCGATCCTCATGCCCGTCGGGCAGCGGGATGGCGGCGTCGGGGGCCAGGATCGCATCGGCGTAGAACACCTCGAACGGCATCGGCACCGGGGCCTGCGCCCCCCAGGCGGTGCCGAGGATCAGGCGCACCTCTTTCCCCTCGCCCTCCATCAGCGGCAGCGTGGCGGAAGGGGCATGGACAAAGGCCGCCGGGTCATCCTCCTGCGCCTCGGGCAGGGCCAGCCAGGCCTGCAGGCCAAAGAGGCTCAGGGGGGCGGCGCGGGCCGCGCCGTCGGTGCGCTCGGAATGGGTGATGCCGCGCCCCGCGACCATCCAGTTCACCGCGCCCGGTTCGATCCACCGGTCGGTGCCCAGCGAATCGCGGTGATGCAGGCGGCCGCGCATCAGGTAGGTGACGGTGCCAAGGCCGATATGCGGATGCGCGCGCACGTCGATCCCCTGACCGGTCAGGAATTCCGCCGGGCCCATCTGGTCGAAAAAGATGAAGGGCCCCACCATCTGCCGCGCGACCGAGGGCAGCGCGCGGCGCACCTCGAACCCGCCGAGGTCGCGTGCGCGGGGCACAATCACGGTTTCGATGGCGTCGATGGCCTCGCCGGTGGGGATGTCGGGGTCGAGGGCGGGGTTCCAGCTCATCGCGGCCTCCTTGGCTGTGTCCGGCCAAAGATAGGCGACGGGCCGGCCCCTGTCAGGGTTCAGCCGCGCAGGGATAGTGTGCGACAGGGATCAGGTCAGCCTGCGCCGCAGCGCGGTGGCGCCCGCGTCCCGCCCCGCCTCATCGGCCAACGACCCCAGTTCGGCCGAGATCGACACCAGCCGCACCAGCCGCGCCGGAGGGATCAGGCCCGCGCGCAGATAGGCGGCCTCTTGCACGAGGGCTGCCGCGACGCGCAGGCAGGCCGCCTCGCGCTGCGGGTCGGACAGATGGGACAGGTCCGACCGCAGCCGCTCCAGCAGGGCGGCGGTGTCGGCGTCATCGTCCTTGGTCATTCGGGGTCTTTCCGCCATGCGCTGAAACGCGGGCATAGGCCGCGCCCCCCCGCGCGTCATGTCGCGCAATCAGGCGACACGGGCCACCCTGCCGCGCGGCAACCGCCCCGCCCCCTGCCCCAGGATCGCGGCCGACACGCGGTCATGCACGCCCAGCTTGGCAAAGATGCGGCGGACCAGCGTGCCCACCGTATGCGGCGAGACCCCGAGGATCTGCGCGATCACCGCGTTGGACTTGCCGCGCGCGATCCAGTCCAGCACCTCACGCTCGCGCGGGGACAGCAACGGGCGGCGGCGGGTGGCGTCGGCTGCGACCAGCGCGCAATAGGCCAGATGGCCCAGCTGTGCCGCCGCCTGCAGTTCGGTCAGGGCGGCGGCCGGCAGGGGCGGCACCGGCCCGGCGTAGCCGAGGCCCACATAGCCGTTGCGCCCCTGCGGCCCGAACACCGCCACCGCCAGCCCGTCGCCCAGGCCCGCCTCGGCCATCTGGCGCAGGTAGTCGGCCCCTTCGGGCGTGACCGGGATCAGGTCCTGCACCTCGGACCAGCGAAACGGGGCGGGCAGGTTCAGCGCGGCGGCGGGGATCGGATCGACCTCGTAAAGCCGCGCCTCCAGATAGCGGCAGACCCAGGCGCGCGGAAACCCCTCGGACCGCAGGTCGAGGCCCGCGCCGGGCACCGCCGCCTCGCCTGGCAGATAGTGGTGATAGCTGACCCGCGGGATGCCGCGCGCCGCGGCAAAGGCCACCAGCGCCTGCCACAGCGCCGCGGGCGTGAGCGCGGCGGCAACCCGGGCCGCAAGATCGTCCAACGTCATGCGCGCACCCTTTCCCGGCCTTGCCCGGCGCGCCATCCTGTCACCCCCCCGCGCATCCGGCAACGCCCGCGCCGGGGCTGGACGCGGGGTCCGGTTCTGGCGATGGTGCGCCGGACGAAGGAGTGACGCCATGACCCAGCCCCCCGGACCTCCAACTGGCCCTGCAACTGGCCCGGACATCATCCATCCGGTGATCCTGTGCGGAGGGTCGGGCACGCGGCTGTGGCCGCTGTCGCGCAAAAGCTTTCCCAAGCAGTTCTCGGCGCTTCTGCCGGGGGGGAGCCTGTTCCAAGGCTCGGCGCGCCGCTGCCGGGGCACGGGGTTCGCGCCCCCGCTGGTGGTCACCAATGCCGATTTCCGGTTCATCGTGAGGGAACAGCTGGACGGTGCGGGATGTGCGGCAGAGGCGATCCTGATCGAACCCGAGGGGCGCAACACGGCGCCGGCGGTGCTGGCGGCGGCGCTGCACGTCGGCGCCATGGCGGGTGATGCGCTGGTGCTCGTGGCCCCCTCGGACCATGTGATCCCGGACGATGCGGGATTCCGCGCGGCGGTGCGCGCAGCGGCGCCTGCGGCGCGGGCGGGGCAGATCGTGACCTTCGGCATCGCCCCTGACCGGCCCGAGACGGGATATGGCTATCTGGAGCTGGCGGCCCCCCTCGGCCCGCAGGAGGCCAGCCCTTTGCCCCTGCGCGCCTTTGTGGAAAAACCCGAGGCGGCGCGGGCGGTGGCCATGCTGTCGGGCGGGTGCCACCTGTGGAATGCGGGCATCTTCCTCTTCAGCGTCGATACCCTGGTCGCAGCCTTTGCGGCCCACGCACCCGCGATCCTGTCAGGGGTGCGGGCGGCACTGGACGGGGCCGAGGGCGACCTTGGCTTTACCCGCCTCGCCCCCGGCCCCTGGGCCGCGCTGCCCGATATCTCGATCGACTATGCGGTGATGGAGAAGGCCGCGAACCTGTCGGTTATGCCCTGGCGCGGGGCCTGGTCGGACCTGGGCGGCTGGGATGCCGTATGGCGCGAGGGGGGGCCGGATGCGCAGGGCGTCGTTCGCCACGGGGCCGCCACCGCCATCGACTGCACCGATACCCTGCTGCGCAGCGAGGCGGGCGGGCTGGCGCTGGTGGGGATCGGGCTGCGCAACCTTGTGGCGGTGGCGATGCCAGATGCGGTGCTGATCGCCGACAAGGACCGCGCGCAGGAGGTGAAGCTGGCGGTCAGCGCGCTCAAGGCGCAGGGCGCGCGCCAGGCCGAGGTCTTTCCGCGTGACCACCGCCCCTGGGGCTGGTTCGAGACACTGGCCCTGGGCGAGCGCTTTCAGGTCAAGCGGATCGTGGTGCATCCGGGCGGCACACTGAGCCTGCAAAGCCATCACCACCGGTCCGAGCACTGGATCGTGGTGCAGGGCACCGCACGGGTGACCATCGGCGACGAGGTGCGGCTGGTCAGCGAAAACCAGTCGATCTATGTGCCGCTTGGCGCGCGGCACCGGATGGAAAACCCGGGCAAGCTGGACATGGTGCTGATCGAGGTGCAGACCGGCAGCTATCTGGGCGAGGACGACATCATCCGGCATGAAGACATCTATGCCCGGAAGTGATGCGACGGGATTTGGCGTACCCAGCACGATTCGAACGTGCGACCTTTGCCTTTGGAGCTGGCCTAATGGCCTTTCCGAATTGCGCGACAGAGCGCGACGGAGCACGATAACACGCTGTTCCCAAAGGACTTTTCAGATCGACGCTCCGAAGTTTCTATCCCGCAACAAGCCCGGAATCTGCTGCCAAGTGCTTACGTGGTGCTTACGCGGTCCGGCTCCGGCAGGGACCAAACGATGGCGAAGATCACGAAGCGCACCGTCGACACCGCACTATCCCGCGACCGGGACTACGTCATCTGGGACGACGAACTGCCCGGCTTCGGCCTGCGCGTCTTCGCCTCGGGCAAGCGCAGCTATGTCATCCAGTATCGCGCGCGCGGACGGTCGCGGCGCTATACGATCGGACTGCACGGCGTCTGGACATGAATGCCAGTATCCCGGTGCGCGTACCTATCTATTACGGGCGCAAGTCGGCCTCGCGTGGCAACACCTACACGATGACGTTTCGACGGAACGACCCGTCAGGCATGGCGGCTCTTGTGCCATGTCAGCGTGAGATTGACGATCGAAGACTTGAAAGACGAAGTCGAGGCCCGGTGGAAAGCGGAAGCTCCGAGCTCCCAATCAGGCACGATCGGTAGTGGTTGGGGCTGCGTCGGGGCGCTGCTCGGGAGTGATGACGCTAGAGAAGCGCTGACACAGGCTTGGATGTAGCGCGTCAACCATTTTGTCCGTGAGCGACAACCATCTTGGCCGGTTTTGAGGCCGCCGGGTTGGCGTTTCTGGAATCGTCTTTTGGTCAGCTTTCTCCTTCGTTCGAGCTATGACCGAAAGTTGGTGATGGTCCGATCAGGCGGCTTTGATTTCGTGCTTGATCCCGTCTCGGAATTCAACCCCTTGGATGATGTCGGGCAGTCGGTTCTGACCGTCGAGTTTGCG
>JBKBKC010000017.1:0-63980 GCA_046294265.1 Gemmobacter sp.
CGACCTCAACCCCATCGAGCGGGTCATCGCCAAGCTCAAGCACCTGCTCCGCAAAGCCGCCGAACGCACCAAGGAGGCCGTCTGGCGCTGGATCGGCTCGCTCCTCGACCAGTTCACCCCAAAGGAATGCGAAAACCACATCCGAAACGCAGGGTATGGTTCCGCATAAAGTCATCCCGATCTAGATTGTCTTCTTCTGTCCACAAATATCCTGGGGGGCGCACCCGCAGGGTGCGGGGGGCAACGCCCCCCTGCGACCTCTCAGCCGCGGGGGGCCAGCCGTTTGAGGGCGGCGCGGATCAGTGCGGGCATGTCCGCGTCCGGTGCTTCGGCCGATACCTGTACCACGGCCGCTGCCGCGTCGCCTTGCGCATAGCCGAGGTTCAGCAGTGCAGACAGTGCATCCGCCGCATGGGCCGCACGGGGCGGGGCCGGCGGGGCCTTCTGTGCAGGATGGAAGGGCGAAACTTCCACCACCTCATCCAGCCGCGCCCCCGCGCTGGCGGCGGGATCGGCGCCCATCGCCATCACGCCGGGCGCCTTGGCCTTCAGCTCCAGCACAACGCGGCTCGCGATCTTGGGGCCGATGCCCGGCGCGGCCTGGATCGCGCGCACATCGCCCAGGGCGATGGCGCGGCCCACGCCCTCTGCCCCCAGCGCGCCGAGGATCGCCATGGCGGCCTTGGCCCCCACGCCCTGCACCGTCATCAAAAGCCGGTGCCATTCCTTTTCGATGAGGCTTGGAAAGCCGAAGAGTTGCAGCAGATCCTCGCGCACCAGAAGCTCGGTATAAAGCGCCACCGCCTCGCCCGGCCCCGGCAGGGCCGCCAGCGTCCGGTCCGACACATGCACGATATAGCCCACCCCGCGCACGTCGATCAGCACATGGTCGGGCCCGCGATAATCAAGCCGCCCCGCGATGCGCCCGATCATCCCGCGGCCCTCTGCACCGCCGCCGCGAGGCGTCCTGCCGAGGCGAGGTGATGCGCATGGCAGATCGCCACCGCCAGCGCATCGGCCGCATCCGGGCCCGCGATCACCACCCCCGGGAGGTGCAGCCGCACCATGTGATCGACCTGCACCTTGGCCGCGTGCCCCACGCCGACCACACATTTCTTGACGGCATTCGGCGCATATTCCCCCACCGCCAGGCCCGCCTGCGCGGGCACCAGAAGGGCGATCCCCCGCGCCTGGCCCAGTTTCAGCGTGGCCACCGCGTCCTTGTTCACAAAGGTATGCTCCACCGCCGCCGCATCGGGCGCGAACCGCACCACCACCGCCGTCAGCTGCGCATGCAGGTGGCAAAGCCGCTGCGCGAGGTCCTGCCCCGAGGGAACGGAATGGCAGATGCCATTGGCGACATGCGTGAGGCGCGACCCCGCGACATCGATCACCCCCCAGCCGAGGTTGCGCAACCCCGGGTCGATGCCCAGAACCCGCATCCGCCGCCCCTTCCGCCCGTTTTTTCCACAACTAGCACGAAAAGCGAACATCGGCCATAGGCTTGACAGCGACGCACGCGCATGTTGCACTGCAGCATCGTCGGCGGGTTGCGACGCTTTGCGATGCGAACCCGACATGCGCCGCCTGCGACCTGAAAACATGGCGAAACCATGACAATCCGTCATGCAATGGCTGCATTCCGGCCATGCTTTTGTGGTGGATTGCTTTGCACATGCAGCACGACTATCTGGCAGTCATCGCGCAGCAATGCTGAACGAGTGAGCCATTTGTGAAAGGAAACCGCCATGGCCGCCACCGAGACGACCCGCCCGGCGCCGTTCGGCGCCATCACGACCTACCGATTTGTCGCCACGCTCAGCGCCGTCCTGGGCGCACTTGCCGCCTGGAATGACGCCCGCGTCACGCGCAACGCGCTTGGCAAACTGTCGGACCGCGAGCTTGACGATATCGGGCTGTGCCGGGGCGACATCGACCGGCTCTGATCCCGGTTGCACCACCGGATGGTCGTTCCCGTCGGGTCCTCCCCCCGATGGTCCGAACGCAACGAAGGCCGCGTTCCCTGCCGGGGACGCGGCCTTTGGCTAATCAGGCTGCGGCGGGGCAGCGTCCGACAGGTCAGCGCGGCGCCCAGATCTGCATCTGACGTGACAACCACATCGTGGCGGGATCGACCGCCATCAGCCAGGCGCCAACCCGGTCCACGTCATCGCCCGCCGTCAGCGCCGTGACCCGGTCGCGATAGACGCCATCGCCGACATGGTAATGTATCGTGGCCTTGAGGCCGATGATGCAAAGTGCCGTCACCAGCAGCGGCTTGATGATCGGAAAGGACCGGCGGCGGGGTTTGACGTAATGCGACCGGCCCAACGCGCCGTCGGCCTCGAAGCCGTGCCCGCGCGCGCGGGCAGCCTCAACGCGGGCGATGCGGTCGTAGAAATCCACCAGGTTCGGGTCTGTCATCGCATGCATCCGTGCAGTAGGTCCCCCGACCCGCCCTGTTTTTAGGCCGGAAATGGGGCAGCAATGTGGCATTTCAGACGAATACGGCTAAAGGGCGGCGGATTTCCGGCCTCGCCCCCGGAGCGCCGCCCACGGGCGCCGCGCCGCCGAAGTTTCGCCGCCCTGGTTTCGCCGCCCTAGTTTCGCCGCAGGACCAGCGTTGACCATTCGCCGATATCCGCGCGCGTCTCCAGCGCGCAGCCGGCGGCGACATAGGCGGCCGCCACCGCTTCCGCCTGCGCCACCAGCAGCCCCGACAGGATCGCGACCCCTCCGGAGGCCAGATGCGCCGCCACGCCAGGGGCAAGCTCGATCAGCGGGCCTTTGAGGATATTGGCGAAGATCAGATCATAAGGCGCCGCCGCCACCAGCCGCTGGTGGGCAAAGCCCGCCGCCTCTAGGCATTCGACCCGGCCCTCCAGCCCGTTGATCGCCACATTGGCCCGCGCCACATCCACCGCCACGCTGTCGATGTCCGACGCGATCACCAGCGCGTCGGGCAGCACCATCGCCGCCGCCATCGCCAACACGGCGGTGCCGCAGCCGATGTCGGCCACGCGCGCGGGCGCAAAGCCCGCCGCGGCCAGCCGGTCAAACGCCATCAGGCAGCCAAGCGTCGTGCCATGGTGCCCGGTGCCGAAGGCCACCGTCGCCTCGATCTGCAGCGCCACGCGGCCCGGTGGCACGCGGTGCGCGTCATGCGGGCCATAGACAAAGAACCGGCCCGCCTCCACCGGATGCAACTCGCGCCGCACCTTGGCCACCCAGTCGATGTCGGGCACTTCCGACACGGCGAAATCGGCGGCCCCGAAGGCCGCGGCCAGCAGCATCAGGGTGGCGCCCTGTGGCGCATCGTCGAAATAGCCGCCCACCTCCCAGATGCCCGAGCCATCCTCCACCTCGAACACGCCGACGCCCACGGGTTCGGGCTCCATCCGCTCCATCGCGGCGGCCAGCGCCTCGGCGGCGTCCTGGCCGGGCAGCGTTGTCAGGGCGGAATAGGTGGGCATCGCGCGCTCCTTGCACTTGTCAGGGCGGGGTAGGCCGTGGCCGGGGCCGCGTCAACCCGCCCGCACCAGGCCCCGCACCAGCCGCCACAGGCTGCGCAGGCCGATATCGGCATAGTCCATCCGCCCTGCCAGCAGGGCCAGAAACCGCGCCTGCAGCCGGGGCTGCGCGCCAAGCAGCCGGTGACAGCGCGCCTGCAAGGGCGGGCGATGCACCACCGCCGAAAGCATCCGCGCCCGCGCCAGTTCGCGCCGCACATGGGCGATGGCGCGCCAGTGCCGCGCGGCGGCCGAGGCGGGATCGCCCGCCGCAAGGGCCTCTGCCGCCGCCCGGCCCGCCAGATGCCCCGTCTCCATCGCCCAGGCGAGGCCCTCGCCGGTGATCGGGTCCACCGCCCCGCAGGCGTCACCCGCCAAAAGCATCGCCCCCCGCCCCGCCACCACCCGGCCCGACGGAATGAACGCCCCCTTGCAGCGCAGCCCCTCCGCCCCGTGCCGCCCGGCATAATCGGCCAGCCGCGCCTTGAGGTCGGGGTTGCGCGCATGCGTCCCGCCAAGGCCCACGGTCAGGCTGCCCTGTTTGGGGAAGACCCAGCCATAGCCCCAGGCCGCTGCCGCAAGGTCGATCTCCACCGCGGCACCCGGCACCGGCGCGGCCTCGACCTCCAGCGCGAAACCCACCGAGCGCGGGTCATAGGCCCGCCCGTGGACCGCCCGCGCGGCCACCCCGGCCGCGCCATCCGCCCCCACCAGCACGCGGGCCACCAGCCTGCGCCCGTCCTCCAGCACCACCGCAGGCGCACCCGGATCCACCGACAGCACCCGGCAGCCGGTGAAATCCCCGGCCCCCGCCGCCAGCGCCGCCGCCACAAGGGCCGCATCGAAATCGCGCCGCATGACCATGGTGATCGGCGGCGCCTCGGGCCAGTCGCCGATCAGCCGGTCGCCCGCCACGATGCGCACATGCCCCGCCACGAGCGACCGCGCGGGGTCGGGGGCCATGCCGAACACCCGGTCCATCACCGCGACCGCCCGCCCGGTCAGCCCACCACCGCACAGCTTGTCGCGCGGAAAGCGCGCCCGGTCCACCAGCGCCACGCGCAGGCCCGCGCGCGCCGCCGTCACCGCGGCCGCCGCCCCCGCAGGCCCCGCCCCCAGCACGATCACGTCAAACATGCGCCACCTGCGAACAGGCCCGGGCCGGGTGCGATGGGGTCAGTTCCCGCGACATGGCGCAGACATAGCCGCACACCCCCTCCCCGGCCATGCCCCGCGCCCCTGGCCAGCGCGGTTTTCCGCCCGCCCGCAGGAATAAGGCGCGACCCCGGCCCGTTGCCTCTGCGACCCGGATGACAGGATGCCGCCGGGCCCGTCCTTCACCCCATCCGATCAGGAGAATTCCCATGACCACGCTCACCCTCCGCGGCAACCAGATTGGCGAAGCGCTGCAGTTCAACGGCAACGGCAACACCGTCGCCATCGAGATCGGCCGCGTCTGGTTCGCCGCCACCGACACCGTGCGCATCACCTTCGCGCCGCTGTCCTTCGACCCCGTGACCGGCGTTCTCGTCGGCGGGGCCGGGGCCGTATCCGGCCTTACCGTCACCACCGCGACCGGTCAGGTCACCACCTTCGGCGTCTCCACCGCCACCCCCCTGGACATCGATCCCGACCAGTCCAAAAACGGCGCCGACTTCTTCTACATCTCCGAGGCCCCTGCGGCGGGGATCGGCGGCGCCTATGCGGGCGTGCAGCTGGAAAAGATCGTGGTCGCGGATGCCGCGCTGACCGGCGGCACTGCGCCGCTGTTCTCGTCGCTGGGCGGCTACCAGCCTGCGGGCGGCACCATCACCCCGACGGCACCACAGCTGATCGGCACGAACGGCAATGACGTGCTGACCGGCACCAACGGTGCCGACTACATGGGCGGTCGCGACGGCAATGACCGGATCGTGGCGCGCGGCGGCAATGACACCATCGACGGCGATGACGGCAACGACATCATCGATGGCGGCAAGGGCAACGACGCGATCTGGGGCGGGCGCGGCAACGACCTGATCTGGGGCGGCGCCGGTGCCGACACGCTGCGCGGCGGCGACGGCGACGATGTGCTGGACGGCGGCGCGGGCCGCGACGTTGTCGCGGGCGGCTTCGGCGGGGACGTGTTCGTTTTCGGCGCGGGCGACCGGGTGCTGGATTTCAGCCGCGTCGAGGGTGACCAGATCCACTTCGCCGCATCCCTCGGCCTGACCGAGGCCGACCTGACCATCCGCACCACCACGGCCGGCACCGTGATCGGCGCGCAGGGTGTCACCGGCACGATGCTGCTGGCCGGGTATTTCGGCGGCTTCGACACCGGCAATGATTTCAAGTTCGACTATGTTCCGGTGTTCGACTTCCTCTGATGCGACTTTGACGGCGGGGCTTGTCGCCCGCCCTGCATCCAAGGGGGTGACGGCGCGCTACCAGCGGACAGTCACCCCCGCCGCCATGCCATGATCCCGCGCGCCCGTCCGCCAGCGGCCATCCGCGCGCAGATAGGCGTCCACGCCCTGCCCCTTCCACGTCACCCCGACCGAGGCATCGACCCCCGTGCGCCCCCCGGGCGCCCCGGTGATCGCCAGCCCCGTGCCGCCGAAGGTGACCGGCAGCACCCGGTCCGCGCCCGCCACCACATGCACCACCCGCGCGCCAAGGCGCAGCCCCAGCACACCGCCCGCCTGCGCCCAGTCCCGCCGCGCCTCGACGCCCGCAAACACCCGCGTGCGCCCGGCGCTGTGCGCCGCCGCCACCAGCGCGCCGGTGGCGAACCCGTCGCGGCGCACCCGCACATGATCCACCCCCACCGAGGGCGTCACCGCCCAGTCGCCCGCCCGCAGGTGCCAGCCGGTTTCCGCCATCGCGCCGAACACCCGCAGGTCATAGCGGGCCGCCCCCGCCAGCGTCTGCGTGTCCGCCTCGCCCAGACCGTAAACCAGCGCGCCCGAGGCGAACCAGTCGCCGCTGCGATAGCCAAGGCCGACCCCCGCCTGCGTCAGCGAAACCTTCCCCGTCTCGCCCACCGACCGCAGGGCAAGGTCCGTCCGCCCGGTATCCAGCCCGAAGCCCAGCGTGACGCCCGAGGGGAACACCCAAGTCAGCCCCCCCGCCACCCCGCGCCCGTCCCGCCGCTCACCCGGCCGCGTGCCGTCCGCATCCGTGCGCCCGCCCGTCGCATACCCCTCCACCCAGCCAAAGCGCGCCACCCCCGGCCCGCCCATGCCGGAGAGCGTGGCGGCGGGCAGCGCAAACCCGCGCGGCCCCGCCCCCTCATCCCCCATCCGGCGGAGCATCCGCTGGCCAAGGTCATACCCGCCCGACTGCACCGCCGCATGGATCGAGCCAAGGGCCTGCACGACGCCCCGCACCTGCCAATGCTCGAAGATCTCCCAGGTCTCGGTGCCGGTGATGGTTTCGAGGATGGTGAGGTGGGTGTTCAGATAGGCCAGATTCGCCGTTGTCCCGAAAGGCACCGCCGCAAGCGCGCCGCTGTTTTCGCATCGCGTGGGCGGAGCACCGTTGTTGCCGGTGCTGGCCGCTTCGCACAAGCCAAGATCGGTCGTTAGGATCGTTGTGATCGCACCAGGGGTGCCGGGAACGAACGAATTTCCCCCTTCGATCGTGCCCGGCCCGACCACCAGGTTGAAGGTAAAGCTAAGGACAGGCTCGCCCACCACCTCGCGCTGCGTCTCGACCGTGGTCTGCACCACGCTTTCCCTGCGTTCCAGCAGCACCGGTGCCAGCACCATGAAACCCGGCCCCCCAGTCGCGGTCACCGCAACACCGGCATCCGACACCAGCGCCTGCACCTCCGGCGCGACGAAGGGCAGGTCGCGGGTTTCGTCAAGAACGGTCGCGCCCCCGATCTCGCCGGTGATCCGGGTGCGGAACACGTCGCTTCTTACCGAAGCATCCACGCGGGTCACGGTTTCGGTGCGGGTCGAGGCTTCGATCTCTGTGATGTTGAAGCATTGCCTTAACGCGCCGACGCCCCCGAAATTGCACGTTCTACGTTCGAGTTCGACCCCGAGAGACGAGCGGCGAACGTATTGTACTCTCTCGCGCAAGGCCAGAAACTCGTCCTGAACGCGGGCGGCGCATCCTTCTTCGCCCGGCGCGCAGATTAAGGACCGGGCGAATTCCAGTCCGATTTCAGACTGGCTTGCTCCGAAATACTCGAGTGTGCAGACATCGTTCAAGGATGCGCCCGGCGGCGGCGGCGGAAATCTATTTGGCTCGATGCTATCACAGTCGTGGGCCACGATCTCGGTTTGGGCCGCACCCTCGCCCGCCAGCCCCAGACACAGCGCGCCCACAAGCGCCCAAACCACATGCCGCATAATCGCCACCCCCGCGCAAACCCCGCGCGAAAGGTGCCACGGGGCCCGCCGCGACTCCACTATCCGATCAGATAGTCCGTGCGCGAAAACCCCCAGAACCCCTCACAAAATCCCGTCCAGCGCGCAGATCGCCACCGCCTCGGCGCGGGTATGCACGCCCAGGCTGCGCTTGGCGTTCTCGATATGGTAATGCGCGGTCGCCGCACTGATGCCCAGCGCGGCCCCGATCCCCGCATCCGGCATCCCCCGCGCGGCCAGCCGCAGACACTCGCGCTGCCGTTCGGTCAGCGCGGGCGCCTCCGGCAGGCGCGCGCCAAAGCCGGGCGCCTCGTGGCAGCGGTCATGTACCGCATGGGCGAGGGCCGCCAGCCCCGCCCGCGCGCCCATGTCCACCGCCACCGGCACCAGCGCGGCCAGCGTCACCAGCCCCTGATACCCCCCCGGCCCGTGCACCGGCACCGCCATCACCTCGGCCCAGCCAAAGGCGCGCGCGGCCTCCACCGTCTCCGCCCCGCCGGGATAGCGGCGCAGGGTGGGCTCGGCTTCGGTCATCAGGAATGCCGTTCGGGTGGTGCGGGCATGGGCCACCACGGGGTCGGTGGCGAACAGGCCCCGCGCGGCATAGGCGCGGTTCCAGGCCTCGGGCCAGGTGTTGAAATAGAACCGATAGACGCGCGACGCCGCCAGCCCCACCCAGCCCCCGGCGGCGGCATGGGGAAACCCGCGCGCGCCCGCCTCGGCCAGAAAACGCGCGACCGCCCCCTCGGGTGCCGTGGCGGTGGCGATGGCGGTCAGGGCGTCGGGCATGGGGCGGCCTCGCACACTGGCCACCCGAACCTACGCCAGACCGCCCGCCGCGGGCAAGGGTCGCGCGTTGCGTTAACCGGGGGGGCGGCGCGCGGGCTGTCGGGACGGAAAACCGACGCAAAGCCGACGCGTGCGGGACGGATGCCAGACGCCCGCATCCCGCTGGATTTCCACGTTAACCACGCAAGACTCAGGCTGATTCGCCTACATGAAACTCTGCGGGTCGATGTCGATGGCCAGACGCACCGACCCCGGCAGCTTCACCTGCGCCACCCAGGCCGCCAGCGCAGCCTGCAACGGCGCCGCCTTGTCGGCCTTGACCAGCAGACGCACCCGATGCCGCCCGCGAACCCGCGCGACCGGGGCCGGGGCGGGGCCGTATACCTGCGCGCCGATGGCCCGCAAGGGCGCATCAAGGCGCGCGAGTTCCGACCCGATATCAAACACTTGCGCGACATCCGGCCCGGTCAGGATCACCCCCGCCATGCGCCCGTAAGGCGGCGACCCCGCCACCCGCCGCTCCGCCGCCTCGGCGGCCCAGAACGCCTCTTCATCGCCGCCCAGGATGGCGCGGATCACCGGATGCTCGGGCTGGTGCGTCTGCAACCAGGCCTCGCCGGGCTTGTCTGCCCGCCCCGCGCGGCCCGCCACCTGCCGCATCAGCTGGAACGTCCGTTCCGCCGCGCGCAGGTCAGACCCCTGCAAACCAAGGTCGGCATCTATCACACCCACCAGCGTAAGATGCGGAAAGTTATGGCCTTTTGCCACGATCTGCGTGCCGATCACGATGTCTGCCCCACCCTCCGCGATGACCGAAATCTGCTCTTTGAGCGCCCGCGCGCTGCCGAAAAGGTCCGATGACAGCACCGCCACCCGCGCGTCGGGAAACCGCGCCGCCACCTCCTCGGCCAGCCGCTCCACCCCCGGCCCCACAGCCGCCATCCGCCCCTCGACCCCGCAGGCGGGGCACGCGACAGGCACAGGTTTGGTGGCCCCGCACTGATGGCACACCAACCTGTTGAGAAACCGATGCTCCACCATCCGCGCATCGCACTGGTCGCAGCCCACCTGCGCCCCGCAGGCCCGGCACAGCGTCACCGGCGCGAACCCCCGCCGGTTCAGGAACAGCATCGCCTGCTCCCCCCGCCCCGTCACCGCTGCCACCTTGGCCGCCAGAGTCTCGCTGATCCAACGGTCAGCGGGCAGCTTTTCGGCACGCATATCAATGGCTTGCATGACCGGCATCACGGCGGCTCCGAACCGCGCCGACAGGTCCAGCCGCGCATATTTCCCGGCCTCGACATTGGCCCATGTCTCCAGACTGGGGGTCGCCGAGGCCAGCACCACCGCCGCCCCCGCCATCGCGCCGCGCAGCACGGCCATGTCTCGGGCGTTATACAGCACGCCCTCCTCCTGCTTGTAGGAACCGTCGTGTTCCTCATCCACCACGATCAGACCAAGCTCTTGAAACGGCAAGAAAAGCGCCGACCGCGCCCCCACCACCATGGCCGCACCTCCATGCGCCGCCATCCGCCACAGCCGCCGCCGCTCGGTCATCGTGACGCCCGAATGCCACTCGGCCGGCCGCGCCCCGAACCGCGCCTCCACCCGCGTCAGGAACTCTGCCGTAAGCGCGATTTCGGGAAGCAGGACAAGGGCTTGCCGCCCGGTCTTGAGGCATTCCGCCACCGCCTCCAGATAGACCTCGGTCTTGCCTGAACCCGTCACCCCCTTCAAGAGCGTGCAGGAATACCCGCCCAAGGCGACCGCAGCCACCAGCGCATCCCCCGCCGCCACCTGATCGCCCACCAGCCGCACCGGGCGCCCCGGGGCCAGCGGCGGATAGGGCACATCCTTGGGCGCCTCCTCTTCCGCCAGCACACCCATGGCCACCAAGCCCTTGACAACGCTGGCCCCGCAGCCCGCAGCCTCTATCAGTTCGGGCAGCGTCACCGCCTCGCCCCGCCAGTCGCGCAGCGCATCCACCACCCGGTGGCGCGCAGGCGTCAGGCTGTTGGGCACGGGCCCCGCCAGCCGATAGACGCGGCGCACCGCAGGCGGGTCCGCCAGCCCCGGCGCGCGGGTCGCAAGGCGCAGCATCGCGGGCAAGGGGGTCAGCGTGTAATCGGCTGCACGGCATAGGAAATTCCGCATCTCGGCCCGCATCGGCGGCACGTCCAGCACCCGCCCGACCGTCCGCAACCTGGCCGGATCGAACCGCCCTTCGCCCGGCCCCCAGACCACCCCCAGCACCCGGCGCGGCCCCAGCGGCACCTCCACGAAATCGCCCGTCCCGCAGCCCCCCTCGGGCGCGCGGTAGTCCAGCACACGGCCCAGCGGTTCGGTGGTTAGCACCCCCACCGTGTCGCCGGCTGCAAAGACCCGATCCGCCATGGCCGCCTTCCCCCCCGCACCGCTTTGGGGTAAACCCCGCACAGATGCGTCACAACCCCCGAGGGCAGCCAATGAAATTCTTCGTCGATACCGCCGATGTGGCCGCGATTGCGGAACTGGCTGAGCTTGGCATGGTGGACGGGGTGACCACGAACCCGTCGCTTATCCTCAAGTCCGGCCGCGATATCCTTGAAGTTACAAAGGAAATCTGCGGCATGGTCTCGGGCCCGGTGTCGGCGGAGGTGGTCGCCCTCACTTTCGAGGACATGATCGCCGAGGGCCGCAAGCTGGCCGCCATAGCGCCAAACATCGCCGTCAAGGTGCCGTTGACCTGGGACGGGCTGAAAACCTGCAAGGTGCTCTCGGGCGATGGGTTCATGGTGAACGTGACGCTGTGTTTCAGCGCCAACCAGGCCCTGCTCGCAGCCAAGGCGGGGGCGACCTTCATCAGCCCTTTCATCGGGCGGATGGACGATATCAACATGGACGGCATGGATCTGATCGGCGATATCCGCGAGATCTATGACAATTACGACTTCAAGACCCAGATCCTCGCGGCCTCGATCCGCACGGTGAACCATGTGACGCAATGCGCACTCGTGGGCGCCGATGTCATCACCGCCCCCCCCGCCGTGATCAAGAGCCTGGCCAGCCACCCGCTGACCGACAAGGGGCTGGACCAATTCATGAAGGATTGGGAAAAAACGGGGCAGAAAATCCTGTAACGATGGTGTAATGTCCGTGCAAACAACAAACGAACGGGCAGTGACATCATGATTTCCCAAGACCTGCGGGACCGCCTCATCGCGGAACCCGAGACGATTCTGGACGACCGCGAGGTGATGAGCGCCCTCATCGGGGCCAATGAGCGCGCGATGGGGTCGAACATCGTCGATCTGCGCGGCATCGCGATGGAGCGGCTTGAGGCCCGGCTGGACCGGCTGGAGGATACGCATCGCAACGTGATCGCGGCGGCCTATGAGAACCTCGCAGGCACAAACCAGGTGCACCGCGCGATCCTGCAAATGCTCGATCCGCTGACATTCGAGGATTTTCTCAAGGGCTTGGCAGGCGACGTTGCCCTGACGCTGCGGGTCGATTGCATCCGGCTTGTGCTGGAATCCGTGCAGGGCGCGGACGATCCGGCGCTGCGTCGGCTGGGCGAAGTGCTGATCGTGGCCGAGCCGGGCTTTACCGCGACCTATGCCGCGGGGGGGCGCAACGTGTCGGTGCGGCCGGTGACCCTGCGGCAGGTGATGCCGGGGTCGGAGGCGATCTATGGCGACAAGGCCGCCTTCATCCGGTCCGAGGCGCTGATGCGGCTGGACTTTGGCGCGGGGCGTCTGCCGGGGATGCTGGTCATGGGGGCGGAGGATCCGCACCAGTTCCGCCCGGCGCAAGGCACGGATCTTCTGGCCTTTTTCGCCAGCGTGTTCGAGCGGACGATGCGCCGCTGGCTGTCATGAGCCTGGCCATCTCGCCCGCAGCACGGGTGGCGATGGCCGAGTGGCTGGACCATCTGCGCGCGCTGGACGGGGCGGCGGACAACACCGTTGCGGCCTATGCGCGCGACGTGAGGGCCTGGCTTGCGTTCCTCTCGGACCATCGCGGCGGCACGGAAGGCCTGCGCGCCATTGCAGCCGTGCCGCAGACCGACCTGCGCGCCTTTGTGGCGGCCGAGCGGGGTCGAGGACTTTCGGCGCGGTCCATGGCGCGGGTTTTGTCGGCGGTGAAAGGGTTTACCGCCTGGCTGGCCGACCGCGAGGGGGTTGACGCAACCGCAGCCCTGGCCGCCCGCGCCCCGAAATACCGCCGCAAGCTGCCCCGTCCGCTGTCCGAAACCGCCGCCCGCGATGTGCTGGATCAGGTGGGCGACGATGCGGCCCTGCCCTGGATCGCCGCGCGCGACCGGGCGGTGGTGACGCTGCTTTACGGATGCGGGCTGCGCATTTCCGAGGCGTTGGGGCTGCCGGGGGCCGCGAGCCCCCTTCCGGCCGTCCTGCGCATCTCGGGCAAGGGCGGGAAAGAGCGGCTGGTGCCGGTGCTGCCCGTGGCGCAGGCGGCGGTGGCCGAGTATGTGCGGCTGTGCCCGTTCGAGATCACCCGCGATGCCCCGCTGTTCCGGGGTGCACGCGGGGGCCCGTTGAACCCCGGCATCCTGCAGGCCGCCATGGCGCGGGTGCGCGCGCGTCTGGGCCTGCCTGCCAGTGCCACGCCGCACGCGCTGCGCCATTCCTTTGCCACCCATCTTCTGGTTGCGGGGGGCGACCTGCGCGCGATACAGGAACTCCTTGGCCATGCCTCGCTGTCCACCACGCAGGGCTATACGGCCGTCGATACCGCGCGGTTGATGGAGGTTTACGCCCGCGCCCACCCCCGCGCGTGAAAGGTTCCGGCATGTCCCTCAGGCTCAAGGCGCTTTCGGTGCACCTGCTCACCGCCACGGGGGCGGTCCTGTCGATGCTGGCCATGCTCGCCGCGGTCGAGGAACGCTGGAGCCTGATGTTCCTGTGGCTTGTTGTGGCGCTGGTCGTCGATGGCGTGGATGGCCCGCTGGCGCGGCGCTATGACGTGAAATCGAACTGGCCCACCTATGACGGCGTGCTGATGGACCTGATCGTGGACTACCTCACCTATGTGTTCATCCCGGCCTATGCGCTGTTCAAATCAGGCCTGCTGACCGGCTGGACCGGGTGGATCGCGATCATCGTGATCGTCTATGGCTCGGTCATCTATTTCGCCGATACCCGCATGAAGACAAAGGACAATTCCTTTTCGGGCTTTCCGGCCTGCTGGAACATGGTTGTGCTGGTGCTGTTCGCGCTCAGCCCCGGGCAATGGCTGACGCTGGCCATCGTGGTGGCGCTGACGGTCGCGATGTTCCTGAACCTGAAATTCATCCACCCCGTGCGCACCGAACGCTGGCGCTCCGTCTCGCTTCCCGTGGCATTTGCCTGGGTCGGTTTTGCCAGTTGGGCGGCTTGGGTGAACTTTGACGAAGGCACCTGGGCGCATTGGGGGCTGGTGCTGACCTCGGCTTATCTGGGGCTTGCGGGCATCGCGCAGCAAGCGTTTCCGGCGCGGGTTCGTTAGGGGGCTCTGCCCCCGGCCTGCGGGCACCCCCGGGATATTTCGGCCGGGATGTAAACTAGGGCAGGCTCAGGCGGATCGGGCCCTGCGCGGTCTCGGGGTGGACGGGCCGGCCCCGCTGGGTGGCGACAAGCTGCCCCCCCGCCTGAAGCGCCGCCGCGACGCGGCGAACCCTGGGCATCAGCGGGCGCCAGTCCGCGGCCAGACCGCGCGCCACCTCGGAGGGGCAGAAACTGCGGCCCCGTCCGCGGTCGAGGGCGAGGCTCAGCATTGCCGCAGCGATGTCCGCGTCACCCGGTGGCGGGCCCTCGCCGGATGCCGCGTCAGCCAAGCGCCGCATCGCAGCGCGCGCAGGTCGCGGGGTGCCGGTGATGCCCCACGTCGGGCAGGATCTGCCAGCACCGCTCGCATTTCTGCCCCTCTGCCGGGGCAAAGACCACGGCCACCCCCGGCACATCGACCAGCGTGAACGCCCCTTGCGGCGCGGGTTCCCCGGTCAGGGCCAGGCCGCTCGTAATGCACAATTCCGCGAAATCCACAGCCTGCAGTGCCGCCATGACCGCCGAATCCTGCACATGCACAACCGGTGCAGCCTCAAGCGAGGCCCCGATCACCTTTGCCGTGCGCTGCACCTCCAGCGCCGCCGTCACCACCCGGCGCGCCTGCCGGATCCGGTGCCAACGTTCGGCGAGGGCCGCATCGTGCCAGTCGGCGGGGGTCTCGGGAAAGTCGTGCAGGTGGATGCTGTCCTCCTCGGATGGAAAGCGCGACAGCCACACATCCTCGGCCGTAAACACCAGGATGGGCGCAAGCCAGCCCGTCAGCCGGTGGGACAGCAGGTCCAGCACCGTTCGGCAGGCCCGCCGGCGCAATGACCCCGGTGCGTCGCAATAGAGCGCGTCCTTGCGGATGTCGAAATAGATCGACGAAAGATCCGTCGTGGCAAAGGCAAAGAGCTTCTGGAACACGCCGTGGAAATCGTACACATCGTAGCCCTGCCGCACCTCGCCGTCCAGTTCGGCCAGCCGGTGCAGAACCCAGCGTTCTAGCTCAGGCATCCCGGAGGGGTCCACCCGCTCAGCCTCGGTGAAATCCTTGAGATTGCCGAGGAGGAACCTCAGCGTGTTGCGCAACCGGCGATAGCTGTCGGCCACCCCTTTCAGGATTTCCTTCCCGATCCGCATGTCCGCCGTATAGTCCGACTGCGCGACCCACAGCCGCAGGATATCCGCGCCGTATTCGTCGATCACCGCTTGCGGGGCGACCGTATTGCCCAGGGATTTGGACATCTTCATGCCCTTTTCGTCCAGCGTGAAACCGTGGGTCAGCACCCCGCGATAGGGGGCGCGGCCCTTGGTGCCGCAGGCCTGCAGAAGGCTGGAATGGAACCACCCGCGATGCTGGTCGGTCCCCTCCAGATAAAGGTCCGCGATACCGTCCGCCGCCCCGTCCGCCCGGTCGCGCAGTACGAAGGCATGGGTGGAACCGCTGTCGAACCACACATCGAGGATGTCAAAGACCTGTTCATAATCGGATGTATCCACAAGGCCATCCAACATCCGCTCCTTGAAGCCCTGCACATACCAGACATCCGCGCCCTCCGCCTCGAATGCCGCCACGATGCGCGCATTCACCGCCTCGTCGCGCAGCAGGAAGTCCGGATCGGTCGGCCGCGCGCCCTTCTTGACGAAACAGGTCAGCGGAACGCCCCAGGCGCGCTGCCGCGAGAGCACCCAGTCAGGCCGATGCTCGACCATGGAATGCAGGCGGTTGCGCCCCGACTGCGGGGTCCAATGCACCAGGCTGTTGATTGAGGTCAGGGCGCGGGCCCGGATTGTTTCTCCATGGGCACCAATGCCATCATCCAGCGGCCGGTCGATCGCCACGAACCACTGCGGCGTGTTGCGATAGATCACCGGAGCCTTGGACCGCCAGGAATGCGGATAGCTGTGCCGCAGCTTCGCCTTGGCAAAGAGCGCCCCGGCCCCGTGCAGCGCCTTGATCACGCTGACATTGGCGGGGCCTTCCTTGCCCTCGGGCGTGATGATGTGCTGCCCGCCAAACAGCGGCAGGTCGCCGCGGTAGCTGCCGTCAGGTTCGACGTTGTAGGTCATCGGCAGGCCAAACTTCTGGCCCAGGATATAGTCATCATCGCCATGGCTGGGCGCAGTATGCACGAACCCCGTGCCCGCCTCATCGGTCACATGGTCACCCGGCAGCATTGGCACGTCGAAATCCCATTCGCCCGCGCCCCCCTCGATCCCGCGGAACGGATGCGCGAGGGTCAACCCGGCCAGTTCCTCACCCGCCACGTCCCGCAGGCGGCGATACATCGTGCCGTCCAGCTTGGCCGCAGCCATCACCTGCGCCGCCAGACTGTCGGCCATCAGATAGACCGTTCCGATGGTCGCATTGCTCTCGGCCGGCCGCCCGATCACCTCGTAAAGCCCATAGGCGATCCCCGCCCCATAGGCCACGGCGCGGTTCTGCGGGATCGTCCATGGCGTGGTCGTCCAGATCACGACCCGCGCTTTCATCTTGGCCAAAATATCCCCGCCGGAGGCAGCCGACGACACCACGGGGAACGGCACCCAGACCTGATGGCTTTGGTGTTCGTGATACTCCACCTCCGCCTCGGCCAGCGCCGTCTTTTCCACGGGCGACCACATCACGGGCTTCGAGCCCTGATACAGCGATCCGTTCATCACAAACCGCATGAATTCGCCCGCAATCACCGCCTCGGCGTGATAGTCCATGGTCAAATAGGGCCTGTCCCAGGCTCCGGTCACACCCAGCCGCTTGAACTCCTCGCGCTGCACCCCGATCCAGCCTTCCGCGAATTTGCGGCATTCCTGGCGGAAGGCCACAACATCCACGTCGTCCTTGTTCAGACCCTTCGCGCGATACTGCTCCTCGATCTTCCACTCGATGGGCAGGCCGTGGCAATCCCAACCGGGCACATAGCGCGCGTCCCGTCCCATCATCTGCTGGCTGCGCACCACCATGTCCTTCAGCACCTTGTTCAGCGCGTGCCCGATGTGCAGATGCCCGTTGGCATAGGGCGGCCCGTCATGCAGCACGAAGGGCGCGCGCCCCGCCGCGCCTTCGCGCAGCCGGTCATAGACCCCGATGCGCGCCCACCGGTCCAGCCAGCCGGGCTCGCGCGCAGGCAGGCCCGCGCGCATCGGGAAATCGGTCTCGGGCAAGAACACGGTGTCGCGGTAATCGGGAACAGTGGCGGTATCGGCGCACATGGGATCGGTCCTTCGGGAAAGGCGTGACAGGGGAACGGCGGAAAATCCCGGCGCCCGGTTCAGGACGCCGGGCCGCTAATTCGCAAGGGGCGCCCCGTCAACATGCGCCGGGTTATAGGCCCCGCGCCCCAGCCCGTAAAGCCCGCCCTCCCCCTTTCATCTTGGCCCAAATATCCTTGGGGAGTCGCCGCCAGGCGAAAGGGGCGCCGCCCCCTACCCGCCCTCCGCCCGGCCCCGCCCGATCCCGTCGAACACCCCCGAAAGCGCGCGGCCTACCAGGTTGCTCACCTTCGGCGCGGACAGCGCCACGAACGGCATCGGGCGGCACACCTCCATCGCGGCCACGCCCACCCGCGCGGTCAGCGCGCCGTTCACGACGCCCTCGCCGAACCGTCGCGACAGTCGCGAGATCACCCCCCCCCCCGCCACCGACCCGATCAGGTCGTCGGTCAGCGCCAGCGCCCCCGTGGCCACCAAATGCGAGAATACCCGACGCAACAGGCGCAGGCTGCCCAGACTGCCCGCGCGCCCGCCATAGATCGCCGCCAGTCGCCGCACCATCCGCAGGTTCGCAAACAGCGCCGCCGCCACATCCGCCAACGCCAGCGGCACCAGTGCGGTCACCACCGCCACCTGCCGCGCCGCCGCCTCGATCTCGGCCCGCGCGGCCTGGTCCAGCGGGGCCATCAGTTCGGCCTCGGTCAGGTCGATCACCGCATCGGCATCCAGCACATCGGCGCGCCGCGTCCGTATCCGGTCCAGCGGCCAGCGCATCTCGTCCCGCCCGGCATAAAGCGCCTCGACCGCCGCCGCCACGCGCCGCGCCTCGGCCAGGCTGCCCCCCCGCGCCGCCGCCGCCCGCAGCCGGAGCGCGTCCAGTTGCCCCAACCGCGCGTAGGCCATGCCCTCGCGCGCGGCCAAACCCACCAGCGCCAGCACCGCTGCCCCCGCCAGCACCAGTGCCACCGACCCCAGCAGGCTGCTGCGAAACAAAAGCCCCGTGACGAAATCCCACAGCGCGACGGACAGCACGAAGCCGCCGAAGCTGGCGATGGCCCAGCCGGCCACCCGCCCCAGCCACGATCCGCGCGCCACCGTCACTGCCGCCGCCCCCCGCATCGCGGCGGGCACAGGGCCCGGCCCCTCGACCGGGGGCACCTCGGCCGGCGAGGGGCCGGCGGTGTCGAGCTCGATCAACGTGGGACGGGGCGGGATCATGGCGCGCTCCGGCGCGAGATGCGCCTAGGGTCCAGATGCGCATGTGCCATCCGCGGGTCAAGCCCGGGGCTCCACCCTCTCACAGCCGGTCCGCCAGCAGGAACTCTGCCGCCCGATCCAGCCGGATATGCGGCGGCCCCTCGCCGGGGCGCAGGGTCAGGGCGGCGGGGGCAAAGGCCATCAGGCGGTAATCGCCATCCAGCCAGCGCTCTGCCCCCTGCCGCGCGGGCGACAAGAGGCGCGCGGGGTCCTCGGGCAGGCTGCCGGGATAAAGGGCCGCCTGCCGCCCGGTATCCAGCAGGGCACCCCGCACGAAGGGCAGGCTTTGGCCGCCATGATCACGCATCTCTTCGGTCGTGGCGCGCAGCGAGGCCAGCGACAGCGCCATGGTCCGCGCCCCGGAAAAGGCCGCGCGGTCGCGCGCCTCGCGCAGCATGGCCTCGGTGATCGCGGTCAGCTTGCCGTGTTCGGTATGGTGCAGATGGTCGGCCTTGGTCGCGGCAAAAAGGATCCGCTCCACCCGCTTGGCGCCGAGGAGGCGCAGGAGCACCCCGTTCACCCCGGGCCGGAACGCCGTCAGGATCTCGGCCATGGTGCGGCGCTGATCCTCCAGCGCCTTTGGCCCCGCATGGATCGCGCCCAGAACGTCCATCAGCACCACCTGCCGGTCGATGCGGGCGAAATGGTCGCGGAAAAAGGGTTCTACCACGCGGTCCTTGTAGGCCTCATACCGCCGCGCCATCTCGCGCCAGAGCGAGCCGCGCGGGGTGGTATCGGGGCGCGGGAGGGGGGCAAAGGTCAGGACGGGCGAGCCCGCCAGCTCGCCGGGCAAGAGGAACCGGCCCGGCGTGCAGTCCGACCATCCCGCCGCCCGCGCGGCCACAAGATAGCCGGTAAAGGCCGCCGCCAGCGTCTGCGCCTTGGCTTCGGAAAACCCCAAGGCCGCATCCTCGGCCCGCGCGAGGGCGAGGAACGGCGCCGCCTCGGCCCGGTCGGCGATGCGCGCCAGCGTCGTATCGGACCAGTCGGCATAGTCGCGGTCAAGGAGCGAGACATCGAGGAGCCATTCGCCCGGATAGTCAATGATGTCGATATGCACGGTGCGCGGCCCCGCAAGGCCCGCAAGGAACCCGGCCGGCGCTATCCGCAGCGACAGGCGCAGCTCTGACACCGTGCGGGTGGAGGACGGCCAGTGCGGCGCGGGGCCGGTCATCGCGGCAAGATGCGTTTCATAATCGAAGCGGGGCAGCGTGACATGCGGCTGCGGTTGCAGGAACGCGGCCTGCACCCGGCCCGCCGCCGTGAACTGCGGCATCCGCGCACGGTCCATCAGGTTGGCCACCAGCGAGGTGATGAACACCGTCTTGCCCGCCCGCGCGAGGCCCGTCACCCCCAGCCGGATGCGGGGTTCGTCGAAGAGGGTCTCGGACAGGCCCGAGACCACATCCCCCACCCCCCGCGCCACGTCGCCTGCGATCCTGCCAAGTCCCACACCACGCCCCTTGTGCCCCCCGTTGTCGCGCAGACAATAGGAACCATGGCCTCCGGTTGGAAGGGGCGGTTGCGAAAGGCGGGCCGTCACGCTACCTGCCCCGATCATGCCCCGGTTTGCCTTCCGCATCGAATATGACGGCCTGCCCTTCCACGGCTGGCAGCGCCAGGCGGGCGGGCAGCCATCGGTGCAGGCGACGCTGGAGGCGGCGCTCGCGCGGCTCGATCCGACCGGGCCGATGGTGCAAGGCGCGGGGCGCACCGACAGCGGGGTGCATGGATCGGGGCAGGTGGCCCACGCGGATCTGGCGCGCGACTGGGATCCGTTCCGCCTGCTGCAGGCGCTGAACGCGCATCTGCGGCCCGCGCCCGTGGCGGTGATCGCCTGCGCGGCGGTGGCGGAGGATTTTCACGCGCGGTTCACCGCGGTGGAGCGGCGATATCTCTACCGCCTGCAATCGCGCCGCGCGCCGCCGGTGCTGGACCGGGGCCGGGTCTGGCAGGTGGTGGCGCCGCTGGATGCCGAGGCGATGCGGCAGGCCGCGCAGGCCCTGCTGGGCCGGCACGATTTCACCACCTTCCGCGCCGCCCTTTGCCAGGCGCAAAGCCCGGTCAAGACGCTGGACGAGGTGCGGATCGAGACAGCGGACATCCCCGGCGGGCAGGAGGTCCGCCTGCACTTGCGCGCGCGGTCTTTCCTGCACAACCAGGTGCGATCCATTGTGGGCACGTTGGAGCGGGTGGGAGCAGGCGCCTGGGGGCCCGGCCGCGTGGCCGAGGCCTTGGCCGCCCGCGACCGCGCCGCCTGCGGGCCGGTGGCCCCGCCGCAGGGGCTGTGCCTGACCGGGGTGGGCTATCCGGTGGACCCTTTCGCGGGCGGCTGAGGGCAGAAGCGGGGGGTTTCACACCCCCCGCGCCCCCCGTGGGATATTTTCAGACAGAAGAAGACGCTGAATGTCCGCGTGTTTCATCTTGGCGCAAATATCCGCAGGGGGTGAGGCCGCAGGCCGAGGGGGGCGGCAGCCCCCTTGCCGCAGGTCGATCAGTTCAGGTCTTTCAGGAGGCGGCCATGGCGGCGAACCTCGGTCAGCACCTCGCCGAAGGTGGTGAGGCCGCGGCCTGCCAGCATGGGCAGGAGTTTGAGGAAGGCATCGGCGGTGGCCAGCGTGTCGCCGATGGCGGTGTGGCGGGCCTCGTCGGGGATGGTGATGCCGAGGCGATGGGTTAGCGCGTCGAGGCTGTGGGTTTCGGACTGGCCGAAGATCACCGCCGACAGAAGCACCGTGTCGAGGATCGGGTGGTCGAAGCGGGCGCCGATGGCGGGCTCGTGGCGACGCAGGAACTGCATGTCGAAGGGCGCGTTGTGCGCGATCAGCACCGCGCCTTCGGCAAAGCGGTGGAAGGCGCGGCCCACCTCTTCGATCCCCGGAGCCTCTGCGACCATGGCTTCGGTGATCCCGTGCACCTCGGTCGAGGCGGCGGGGATCGGGCGGCGGGGGTTGACCAGCGTGTCGAAAACCTCGCCCTCAACCCGGCGGCCGTTGACGATGCGCACGGCGGCGATCTGCACGATCTCGTCGCCCTGGTCGGGCAGAAGGCCCGTGGTTTCGGTGTCGAACACGACATAGGTGAGGTCGGCCAGGCGGTTGCCCGCGACGGCGGCGTTGCGGGCCTTGGACAGAAGGTCGAAGTCATAGACCACCGCGCGGGCGATGGGGGCGGGGCGGCGCACGGCGCGGCGGGCGGCGCGGATGGGAAGGGTCATGGCGTGGCGCGCGGGGCCTGCCGGTTCGGGCCAGCATTCGGTGGCGTGGGTGGAGAGGACTGTGCGGCCCGTCACCTCGGGGATCGCGGGGTCCAGCGGCTCGGCCAGCCAGCGGTCGAGGTCGGCGACGGTCAGCGGATCGCCCGCCCAGGTCAGGCGCAGGGCGGCGTCGGCGTCGTCCTCGGCGATGTCGAAGGCCAGGGCCTCGGCCCCGCCCCGCGCCGCCAGCCCGCGCAGCGCGCGGTCGAAGAGGGCGATCACCTCGAAGCCGTTGCAGCGCAGGATCAGGGGGTCGGTGCGGGCGGCGAGCGTGATGCCTTGCGTGGCGGCGCGTGCGCTGAGGCCATCGGCCAGGTCCGAGGCGCGGGTGAGCGCCAGCGGCCAGCCTTCGGAGCGCCCCTCGTCATGGCGGCGGCCGAGGTCGGTGATGGCGGTGGTCAGCGCCGCCGCCTCTTGCCGCAGGGCGGCGTCGAGGCGCGGCGGGCTCGGCTCGCCCACCGGCAGCACCTCCAGCACCGTGCGCAGGTTGGCGGCGGGGCGGCGGATGCGGTCGAAAAGCTCGGCGATCAGCGCCTCGCGCCGGGCATGGGCGGCAAGATCGGCGGTGACATCGCGCAGGGTGAGCACATAGCCGGGGTTGGAGGCGCCCTCGGCCGCCAGAAGGCGCATCCGGGCGGCCAGGACGCGGGCGCCCGCGACGGTGGTGCACAGAAGGTCGGAGGCGGCATCAGGATCGCCGCCGCCCGTCAGGCGGTCATGCGCGTGGCGCACCGGGCCGTCATGCAGAAAATCGAAAAGCCGCCGGTCAAGCCCCGGCGCCGTGCCCGCCACGCCCATCAGATCGACCGCCGTGCCGTTGTAAAACACCAGCTGGTGATCCGCCGAACACAGGAGCACCCCCACGGGCACATCCGATAACAGCGCCTCCAGCCGGGCCTTTTCGGCGCCAAGCCGCGTTGTTTCGCGCGCCACCGCCTCGGCAAGGGCATTGCGCGTCTCGGACAGGGTGAGTGCCGTGACCGAGGCTGCCGGGGCCAGATCACCCAGATAGCGCGCCGCCGACGTGTCGAGGGCGCCGGAGACATCGGCATGGGCGCGGGCGCGCAAACCACCCGCCAGCATCTCGATGGGTTTGGCCATGTTCAGGTCGAACAGATACCAGACCCAGGCCACCAGCCCCAGCGCGCCGAACCCCGCGATCAGCCCGCCCTGGACAAAGGCGTTCAGCGCCTCGGGCGAACCGAGGCGGCGGAAGGCAAGGGTCAGCGCCCCCGCCAGCACCGCCAGGAGCCCCAGCCCGAGGGCCGCAAAAAACAGAAACACCCGGATGCGCAATGACAGCCGTTCAAGGCCCGTGGCCATGGTCCGTCCTCTCTTCCCCGTCCGCGCCCCCCGCGCAGACCCCGTCGCCCCTCAGGCCCCCTGACCCAGAAGGCGGCGCACCTCCTCGCGCAGTTCCTTCAGTTCGAACGGCTTGGTGATGAAGCCGTTGGCCCCCAGCGCCATGCCCTTCTTGCGCTCGATGGCCGATCCGCGCGCGGTCATCATCAGGATCTTCACATCCGCCAGCGAAGGGTCGAGCCGCACCCCCTGGCAGATCTCATAGCCCGACACCTCGGGCAGCATCACGTCCAGCAGGACCAGATCGGGATGCGTGTCGCGGATACGCTCCATCGCCTCGCCGCCATTGGCGATGCGGTCATGTTCATAACCTTCGCGCGTCATCAGATAGTCGAGCGCGATGGCGATGTTGTCCTCATCCTCCACCACCAGAACGCGGTGGCGCCTCTCCCCTTCGGCCATGGTTATCCCTCCCGGCAGGCCGCCTTTTGCATCGCGTCGGTGTCCCCGACCGTTATCCATTGCCCCCCCGACAACGTGCCATCGGGCGAAAGCGTGGCCCCCGGTGCCAGCGTCACCTGCAGGCCGCGGGCGCAATCGAACCCCATGGGCACGCGCTTGGTGCTGTTCCATCGCTGCACCACCATCGCCTCGGCCCGCCGGATCGCGGGGTTCTCGACCGATGTCACCATCACCGTGCGATCGAGCGCCACAAAGCGGGTGGTCAGCGGGATGAAATAGGTCCAGGGCCGCAGCGGCGAGGGGTCGGCGGGGGCCAGCACGATGGGGGCCTCGGGCGGCAAGGCGCCGGCCACGCGGGGATACCACGAATATTCCGACCATACCGAAAAGCCGATGATGGCCGCGCCGATGGCGGCGGGGATGGTCCATTTGGGCAACCGCTCGCCCAGGAAATACCGCAGCGCCAGCACGATTCCGGCGATGCCGGCCCCGGCAGATACAGCGGCGGCAAGGTCAAGGATCATCGGGCCCTAGCTCCGGGCGCCGCGGGCCTGGCCCAGGGCGGATTGCATGGTGCGGATGACGACAAAGGCATCGCGCAGGTGGCTGCGTTCGAAATCGCTCAGATCATGGGGGGCCATGAAATTGTCGGGCTTGCGGCCCGACCTCACCAGACGCGCCTGGTTTTCCAGCCGGGTCTGGGCGATCAGGTCATAGGCCTCGATCAGGTCGCGCGCGCCCGAGACCGAGATCACCCCGGCATGCTCGGCCGCGACGAGGCGGGCGCGGGTGTTTACAGGGGTCAACTGCCCGATCAGCGCATAGACCCGGCCGAGGTCCGCCACCGGCACCACGCCCGCGTGTTTGAGGTCGATCATGTTCTTGTGCTCGCCCGACCGGATGGTCGCAAAGCCGCGCAAGAGGCCCAGGGGCGGGCTGTGTTTCAGGCTGTTGGCGATCATATGGGCCACGAAGATCGAATTGCGCGACGCATCGGCCAGCGTGTCGGCCTGCAGGTCGCGGTAAAGCTGCGCATGGCCTCCGATGGGCCGCAGGTCGAACATCACCGAGGCCAGCATCTGCGCCATCGGGTCGGGCTTGGCCACCCAGCCGCGGAAATAGTCGCGCCACACGCGCACCGGCTGGCACCATTTGGGGTTGGTGGCCATCATGTCGCCGGGGCAAAAGAAATAGCCGCAGGCATCCAGCCCGTCCGACACGCGCTTTGCCAGGGCCGCGAAATAGCCCATGTCATCGGCGGTGGCGGCATCGTCCAGCATCAGGCAGTTGTCCTGATCGCTGACGCCCGTCTGCTCCTGGCGCCCCTGCGACCCGCAGGCCAGCCACAGATAAGGCACGGGCGGGGGCCCGAGTTCGGCCTCGGCCATGGCCAGCAGGCGGCGCGTCACGGTGTCGGCGATGTCGGTGATCAGGCGGGTGACCACCTCATGCGCGTTGTTGCCGCCCACCAGCTGCACCAGCAGCTTGGGGATGCGCGCCGTGACCTTGGCAAGGTCCTGCACCCCTTCGGCGGTGGCCGCATCGCGCACCAGCTGCGCCGAGCTGACCGCCTGGAACCGCGTGAGGTCGGTCTGCGTGACCATGCCCACCAGCCGCCCGCCCTCGACCACCGGCAGATGGCCGATGCGGCGTTCCAGCATGATGTGCAGGATGTCCGACCCCAGCGCTTCGGGCGGCAGGTGCACGGGGTCGGGCGTCATGATGCCCGAGACGGGTCCGAAGGCGTCGATCCCACTGGCCACCACCTTGTTGGTCATGTCGCGCGTGGTGACGATGCCAAGGAACCTGTCGCCCTCGACCACCCCCACCGAGGAGACATGCGCATCGCGCATCTTCTGCGCGGCCATGCGGATCGGATCGTCCGGCCCCACGGTGACGGGCCGGCGCGCCATCAGGTCGCCCACCTTCATCGTGGTCAGGCTGGGCCCGTCGTCGCCATGGGGGCGGTGGCGGTTGAACATCCGCTCGAACGCCGGAAAGGCCGCGATCAGCCGCCGGAATTCGACCGTGGGCAACAAGAGCAGCACCGCATCCTCGGTCACCCGGGCCGAGGTCACCGCCAGCCCGTCGCGCATCAGCCCGCGCTCTCCGAACGAATTGCGCGGACCCAGCAGCGACACCAGCGCGCCCGACGGGTCCAGCACCTCGACCGAGCCGCGCTTGACCAGATAGAGGCCTTTCAGTGGCTCGCCGGCCTGATAGACCTCTTCGCCGGCGGCGAATTCCCTGCGGCTGAAGGAACCGGCGACACGCGCCAGTTCGTCCTGCGGCAGGCTGTCATAGGGGTGCACGGTTTCCAGAAAACCGAGGATGGTCTGAAGCGTCGCGTCCATCATGGTCCTGCGCTCCGCGCCTGTGGCAGGGTGCGCCCCCCGGGATGATCCCGGGGGGCGCAAGGCGTGTCAGTGGGCGACCGCCGTGCCCGCACCGCGGGGCACACGGATCGATTCCACGAGGTCCTGCACGTCCTGCGGCGGCGCCTTGGTGACCAGCGACACCACATAGGCCACGACGAAGTTCAGCACGGCGCCCACGGTTCCGATCGAGAGCGGCGAGATGCCGAACCAGTGGTTGGCGGGCGTGTTGGCATACCAGGCCGTCCCGGGGATGAAGAAGAACCCGAGATACATGAAGATGTAGAAGGCCGTGAACACCAGGCCCACCAGCATCCCCAGGATCGCCCCTTCCTTGGTGATGGTCTTCGAGAAGATGCCCATCATCAGCGCCGGGAAGATCGTCGCCGCCGCCAGACCGAAGGCCAGCGCCACCACCTGTGCCGCGAACCCGGGCGGGTTCAGACCCAGATAGACCGAGAGCAGGATCGCACCGGCCATCGAGATCCGGGCGGCCAGCATTTCGCCCTTTTCCGACAGGTTCGGGTTGATCGAGCCCTTGATCAGGTCGTGCGACACGGCGGACGAAATCGCCAGCAGCAGACCCGCCGCCGTGGACAGCGCCGCCGCCAGACCGCCCGCAGCGACCAGAGCCACGACCCAGCCTGGCAGACGCGCGATTTCAGGGTTCGCCAGAACCATGATGTCGTTGTCCACCTTGGTCACCTCGTTACCGACCCAGCCAAGCTCGGCCACCGACTTGCCACCATAGCGCACTTCGGCATAGCGGGCATCGCGCGCCGCCACTGCCGCCACATAGGCCGCCTGCAGAGTCGCAAGGTTCGCGTCGTCGGCGCCGTTGACCTGGATTGCCTCGGGGGCGGCCAGATCCTCGGCGGCACCCAGACCGGCTGCGGTGCGCGCATCCGTCAGGGCCTTGGTCGCATTGGCCAGCGCGGTGTTGACTGCCGCGATGGGGGCATCGTTGAAATACTGGATCTTGCCGTCGCCGTTCTTGTCCTGGAAGGACAGGAGCCCGGTATTTTTCCAGGTGTTGATCCAGGACAGCTGCGGATTGCTGTCGATCTCGGCAATCGTCAGCGCCTCACCGTCCAGCGCGTTGCCGGTGACGGCGGCGGGCCAGAAGGTTGTCGTCAGGTTCAGGCGCGCCATCGCCCCCACGGCTGGGGCAACGGTGTAGAGCAGCGCGATGAACACCAGCGCCCATCCAGCCGACGACCGCGCGTCCGCCACTTTCGGCACGGTGAAGAAGCGAATGATGACATGCGGCAGACCCGCGGTGCCGATCATCAGCGCCATGGTGAACAGAACCATGTTCAGCATGTTGGAGGTGTCGGCGGTATAGGCCGTAAAGCCCAGTTCCGTCACCACCTGGTCTAGCTTTTCCAGCATTGCGATATCGCCACCCGTGGGTGCATAGCCCCCGACCAGACCGAGCTGCGGCAAGAAGTTGCCTGTCAGGCTAAGCGAGATGAAGATCGCCGGAATGGTGTAGGCGATGATCAGCACGATGTATTGCGCCACCTGCGTGTAGGTGATCCCCTTCATCCCGCCCAGAACCGCATAAGCGAACACAATCGCTGCGCCGATATAAAGACCGGTATCCGTGGTCACCTCAAGAAAACGCGAAAAGGTTACACCCACACCGCGCATCTGCCCGATCACGTAAGTGACCGAGATGACGATCAGGCAGATCACCGCCACCAACCGCGCGCCGCCCGAATAGAACCGGTCGCCGATGAACTCGGGCACAGTGAATTTGCCGAACTTTCGCAGATATGGCGCCAGCAGCAGCGCCAGCAACACATAGCCGCCGGTCCAGCCCATCAGGAACGCCGATTGCGTGTAGCCGCCCGCAGGCGACAGCGCGATGATGCCCGCCATCGAGATGAAGGACGCCGCCGACATCCAGTCCGCGCCCGTCGCCATGCCGTTCAGGACGGGGTGAACACCCTGCCCAGCCGCATAGAATTCCGCGGTCGAGCCCGCCCGGGCCCAGATCGCGATGCCGATGTAGATCGCGAAAGTCGCGCCCACCACCAGCAGGTTGAGGGTAAACTGATCCATGTCCCTGTGCTCTCCCTTATTCGTCCACGCCGAATTCTTTGTCGAGCTTGTTCATCCGCCACGCGTAGCCGAAGATCAGCACGAGAAAGACATAGATCGACCCGTTCTGCGCAAACCAGAAGCCGAGGTCCGCGCCACCGACGCTGATCCCCGAAAGTGCCGGCCGCAGGATGATGCCAAGCCCGAACGAGCACGCGAACCAGATCACCAGCGAGATGATGATGATCCGCACATTCGCGGCCCAGTAGGCATTGGAGGATTTATCCGCCATGTGAACTACTCCCTGTAGGTTCCCTTCCCTCCGGCCCCCGCCTCATGCGGGGGTCCGGACCTTTCCTTATGCCGCGACCCGCTGCACGATGGCGGCCAGCGCATGCTGCACCGCCGCGATGTCACCCATCGCGTCGATGCGTTCCAGCACCCCCCGTGCCCCGTAATAGGCAATCAGCGGAGCCGTTTGCGCGTGATACGCAACCAGCCGCGCCCGCGCAGTGTCGGCGTTGTCGTCGGAGCGGCGGTTGAACACCGTGCCGCCGCATTTGTCGCATATGCCCGCAACAGCAGGCCTTTTGAACTCGTCATGATACCCCTCGCCGCAGCCGGCGCAGGTGTGGCGGCCCGAAACGCGGCCCACCATCGCCTCGTCGTCCACTTCCAGACTGACCGCCGCGGTAACCCGCTGGCCGCTGGCGGCCAGGAGATCATCGAGCGCCGCCGCCTGCCCGTCGGTGCGGGGAAATCCGTCGAGGATCACGCCGCGCGCGGTGTCTGGTTCGGCCATGCGGTCCTTCAGGATCGCCAGCACAATCTCGTCACTGACCAGCCCGCCCGCCTCCATCACCGCCTTTGCGGCCAGCCCGGCGGGCGTTCCCGCCTTCACCGCCGCGCGCAAAAGGTCGCCCGTGGACAGCTGCACCAGCCCGAACGCCTCTTCCAGCATCCGCGCCTGAGTGCCCTTTCCGGCACCGGGCGGGCCCAGCAGGATCAGGACGGCGGGCCTTGTCTCGAAGTCTGCCATGTCCCTCACCTCCGGTTCATCCGGTTTTCGATCAACTCGTCGACCACCGAAGGGTCGGCCAGCGTCGAGGTGTCGCCAAGGGCATCGAAGTCGTTCTCGGCGATCTTGCGCAGGATGCGGCGCATGATCTTGCCCGAGCGGGTCTTGGGCAGGCCCGGGGCCCACTGGATCAGGTCGGGCTTGGCGATCGGCCCGATCTCGGTGCGCACCCAGCCCTCCAGTTCTTTCTTCAGCTCAGGGGTGGGCTCGACCCCGTTCATCAGCGTGACATAGGCATAGATGCCCTGCCCCTTGATATCATGCGGATAGCCGACCACAGCGGCCTCGGCCACCGCCTCATGCGCCACGAGTGCGGATTCGACCTCGGCCGTGCCCATCCGGTGCCCTGAGACGTTGATCACGTCATCGACCCGCCCCGTGATCCAGTAATAACCATCCGCATCGCGGCGGCAGCCGTCGCCGGTGAAGTAATACCCCGGATACTGGCTGAAATAGGCCTCCTCGAAGCGCGCGTGATCGCCCCAGAGCGTGCGCATCTGCCCCGGCCAGCTGTCCGCGATGCACAGGACGCCATCGGTTTCGGTTTCCTCCAGAACCTTGGCCGTCGCAGGGTCCAGCACGGTGGGCTGCACGCCGAAGAACGGCAGGGTGGCCGACCCGGGCTTGGCCGCCACCGCGCCCGGCAGGGGCGTGATCAGGTGGCCGCCGGTTTCCGTCTGCCAGAACGTATCGACGATGGGGCAGCGCCCCTTGCCGACATGGGTGTTGTACCAGTTCCAGGCTTCTGGATTGATCGGCTCGCCAACCGAGCCCAGCAGTTTCAAGGACGACAGGTCGTGCTTTTCCACCCACTCGGCGCCCATCCCCATCAGGCTGCGGATCGCCGTGGGCGCGGTGTAGAACTGCGTCACCCTGTGCTTGGCGCAAACCTCCCAGAACCGGCCCGCGTCGGGGTAGGTCGGCACGCCCTCGAACATCACGGTCGTCGCGCCGTTGGCCAGCGGACCGTAGACGATGTAGCTGTGCCCGGTGACCCATCCCACATCCGCCGTGCACCAGAACACATCGCCGTCGTGGTAGTCGAAGGTCAGCTGGTGCGTCATAGCGGCATAGACCAAGTAGCCGCCTGAGGTATGCACCACACCCTTCGGCCGCCCCGTGGACCCCGAGGTGTAGAGGATGAACAGCGGATCCTCAGCACCGACTTCAACATAGGGGCAATAGGGTTTTGCCGCCGCCATCTCGGCCTTGAGGTCCACGTCGCGGCCCTCGATCCAGGTGGTCTGGTCGCCGGTATGCTTGACCACCAGGCATTTCACGCGGTCCGAGCAATCGAACAGCGCCTTGTCGGCGTTGGATTTCAGCGCCGTCTTCTTGCCGCCACGGGGGGCGAAATCGGCGGTGATGACCACCTTCGCCTCGCTGTCATTGATCCGGTTCGCCAGCGCGTCCGGCGAAAAACCCGCAAAGACAACCGAATGAATGGCCCCAAGGCGCGCGCAGGCCAGCATCGCATATGCCGCCTCGGGGATCATCGGCATGTAAAGGACGACCCTGTCGCCCTTTTTCACACCCTGCGCCTTGAGCACGTTGGCCATGCGGCAAGTCTGCTCGAGAAGCTCGCGGTAGGTGATGTGCCGGGCCGGAGTGCGCGGATCATCGGGTTCCCAGATGATAGCGGTCTGGTCGGCGCGGGTCAGCAAGTGGCGGTCGATGCAGTTGGCGCTGACGTTCAGCGACCCGTCCTCAAACCACCTGATCGAAACCTGGCCGCGCGTGAAGTCCGTGTTCTTGACCCGGCCATAGGGCGCGATCCAGTCGATGCGCTGCCCCTCTTCCGCCCAGAAGCCCTCTGGGTCCGCCACCGACGCGGCATATCGCGCCGCATAGCCGGCGGCATCGACATGTGCCCCCGACACGAAATCGGCTGCCGCCGGATACAAAGCCTGTGCAGGCACTGCGTCTGCCATGATATTTCCTCCTCGTGTCGGACTAGCGCTAAGCACCGCCTCCGATCCGGCGCCCCACATGCGGCGTCCGCTCCTACCCGCCAACATTCTAGCGCAACTGAAAAGAAAACCGTAACCCTTTTTTGCCAGTGATATTTCTTGTAAATTAATTCACTGAGAACCAGTGAGGAGTGTAAATTCCTTGAAACGTGTCACAATTATGGCAATGCGCTTCAAGGCATTGGATGTTCACGCGCTGGTGATCGCGCGCGCGCCCACCATCGCGCCCGCCCAGATATGGCGCACAGCGCACCTGTGACGCAACGTCACAACCTGCAAGACGTGGCCTTTGCCGCTCCGGCGCCAGTTCAGGATCAGCCGCATGATTCGCCCCGATAGCCCGAGGAACGCCGGCATGCCGTCCGACACTGTCTCCCGCGACACGACCCTGCCACCAGACGCCGAGGCGCGGGCCTTGGCCCGGGCGCTCCTCCATGAGGCCCGCCACGCCGCGCTGTCCTATCTCGATGCCGCGACCGGCCTGCCGGGCATCAGCCGCATCGCCTTCGGCACCGATCCCGCGGGCCTGCCGACAACCTTTGTCTCGGCGCTGGCACCACATGCGCCGGGCCTACGGACGCACCCCGACTGTGCGGTAATGGTGGGCGATCCGGGGTCCAAGGGTGACCCGCTGAACGCGCCGCGCCTGATGCTGCGCGCCCGCGCGGGGTTTGTGGGTCCCGCCGACAGTGACCACGCCGCATTGCGCGCGAAATGGCTGTCCGACCACCCGAAGTCGAAGCTCTACATCGACTTTGCCGATTTCGCCTTTGTGCGGCTGACCCCAGTCTCGGTCCTGCTGAACGGCGGCTTTGCTCGCGCCTACCGGCTGACCATAGATGACCTCGGCCTCTGAAAACGGGAAGGGGCGGGCATTGCTGCCCACCCCACCCGCCGCAATGCCCGACCCCTCCGTCAGTTCGGGTTGTCGCAGCGGATCGTGACGTTTGCCCGGCCTTTGAGCGGCAAGGACCAGCGCAGGTTGACAAGGGCCCCGGCGGCGCCCTGCTCGGTCTGGGTCCAGGGCATCTCGGAATTGCCCGCATTGGTGGCCGTGGTGATCTGGCCGTCGGCCGCCACCGCCGTCACATTGCGCGCCCGCGATCCGAACGGCAGAAACGACGATCCGTCGATGACCCAGGTGGCTGCCGCCGTGTTCTGGGTGTGCCGAACCACCACAGGGCTCTGCGTGATCTGCGTCACATTGTTGAAGGTGTTGGCCTCGAAGATCAGGTTGCGGAAGCGGGTGAAATCCATCGTTGCAAAGGTGGTGTCCACGCTTTCCACCCGGTCGACAGTGCTGTTGACGGTGCGGAACACGTTGTCGTTGACCATGAAGCCATTGATGAAATTTCCCGCGCCATAGGGGGCGACCACGATCCATCGGAACGAAGGAGCCACATCGGTCGCGAAAAAGATGTTGCCCGTCAGCGTCAGCCCTCCGAAGGAGAACCCCCCCGTGAAGGCGGGCGAGGACGAGTGCTCGTTGTTCCACTCGATGAAGCAGTTGTCGATGTAGTTGGCCGTCACCGTCGAGGCCACGTTGGTCGAGGTAAAGATCAGCCCGGCCCGGCGCACGCCCAGCGGCTGGTCGTCCCCCTGAAAGAAATGATTGCCTGTCACGATGTTCCCCGACCCCGACAGCACCGCGAAATGCGCAAAGCGCACGATGCGGTTGTCTCGCAGTTTGGCATCATTAGCGTTCACGTTCAGGCAGATCGTGGTGCGGTCCTGTGCGGGCAGGGGCTGTTCGTTCGACAGGAACTGCGTTTCGTCCACGATCAGTCCCTGGCACCCTGTGCCGATCGACGTAACGGCGCGGTCCTTCGGTCGGTTGATGACCGAGGATGCCACACGAAAGATCGACCCCGAGGGCGGCAGCATGATCGCGCTGGCATGGCCGCCGCACTGGAATTCCATGCCCACAACCTCGAACCGGCTCAGCGCGGCAAAGCCCGAAAAGTCCAGCATGTAGCGATACCGCCGGAAAGTGAGCGTGCGCGTTCCCGCCGCCCCCCACAGCGGCCGCGACAATTCTACCGTGCCCGCGCTGACGTTGACCGACCGCACATAGATTTCGCGGCCCACCCCCGTCCCGCTGACCCGGGCGCCCACCGGGATGTTTGCCACGTTCGCCACGGCCGTCAGCAGCGTCGCGTTGGCTGTGGGCGTGTAGGTGGCAATGGACGTGACGGCCACATCATCCCAGCCCGTGCCGGGCAGTGCCTCCAGTTGCCCGTTGGCCAGAACCCGGCGTTGCGCCAGCGTCGTCAGCCCGGCCACCCCCGCCACATCCACCGGTTCGGAAAGCTGCACCCTGCGCCCGCCCAGATCAAAGGTCACATGATCGGTGAAGTAAAAGAGCGCCTGCAGCCCGCGGCGGAACCCCTCGGGCTCGGACCCGAATGCGGCCTCGTAGGTGTCCATGTTGTAGTCGCGCGTGCAGACAAGGCGGCGGCTGGCGGGCATCGTCACCGTGCCCTCGAACCGCACCTTGCTGTTGAAGGTCACGTTCGCATCCAGAAAATATGTTCCCGCCGACACCAGCACGCCGCGCCCCATTGCCGCCGCATCGGCGGCTGCAAAGGCCGCCGCGTCGTCAGCAACTCCGTTGCCAATGGCCCCGAAGTCCCGCACATCCACCCAGTCGATCAGCTTGCGCAGGAAAATCGAGGTGACATCCTCAATCACGATGTCGTCAATCCGCACAACCCCACCGTTTGGGCCGGTCAGGTCCAGCCCGAAATGGCCGTAGACCGGAGTCGTGCCCCAGACCATGTCCACGCCCGGCCGGTTGCCCACGCCCACGATGGCGCTGACCGTGACCACCTCGCCATAGCTGGTCAGCGTGACCGATGGGCCGGTCTGCGGCGCTGCGGTCACGTTCGTCCCGTTTGCCCGCGCAGCATAGGCCGCAATCCGCACCGAGGGCAGGTTGCCCGACACCGCCTTCACTCGCGCGGTCACCCGCAGGTAAAGCCCCGGCAGGATCGGCGTCTGCCCATAGGACCGCAGGCGCTGCGTCGCCACCGTCTTTTGCAGTTCCAGACAGCCAGCGAAATCCTGATCTGCCGGCACGAAGGCCGCATTCGGCTGCCCGGCATAGCTGGCCGACCCAGGCGTGCCATCCACCCGCGACCAGAGCGACAGGTCCGCCGAAAACGGCGGTGGCATCAGTTGAAGCCCGTCGGTAACTGCCATGTTCATCGCGTCAGACCCTCGCCTTGGTGCATCCCGGTGTCTGGGCGGGCCCGATGCGCGCCGCCCGTGATGGGAAAAGGGTCTAGCAAGGCAGTCTTAATCGCGACTTCGGCCACCGCGCGCAGCGTGGCCTTGCTCTGCAACGCCCGCAGTCACCGGGGCGCCACCAGCGACAGCACGACCGCTGCCGCCGCATCGGGCGAAACCTGCCCTGCCGCGACCGCTTCACCTTGCGCGCGCAACGCTGCTCGCACCTCCGGCCGCGCGGTAAGTGCGGCCAGCAGGCCCTCGCGCACCTCAGCCTCGAACCAGTGCCGCGCCTGCTCGCCACGCCGCGCACCCCAGTGCCCCTTGGCGCGCCGCCAGTCCAAAAGCTGACGCATGTCTGCCCAGGCCTGCGCCAACCCCTCGTCCTGCAAGGCCGATACGGTCGTGGCCTTGGGAAACCCTTCGGGGTCCTGCGGGCGACGTCGCAGCAGGCGCAACGCCCCAGCATAATCCGCACAGGTCCGCAGTGCAGCAGGCTTCAGATCGCCATCCGCCTTGTTCACAAGAATCAGGTCGGCCATTTCCATGATCCCGCGCTTGACCCCCTGCAACTCATCCCCCCCCGCCGGCGCCAGCAGCAGCACGAACAGATCGCACAGATCGGCCACCACGGTTTCGGATTGCCCCACCCCGACCGTTTCGATCAGCACCACGTCGAACCCCGCCCCCTCGCAAAGCGCCACCGCTTCGCGCGTGCGGCGCGCCACGCCCCCCAGATGCGTGCGGCTGGGCGAAGGGCGGATGAAGGCCAAGGGATCGCGGCTCAGCCGTTCCATCCGCGTCTTGTCGCCGAGGATCGAACCCCCTGTGCGCGCCGAGGACGGATCGACCGCCAGCACCGCCACCCGCAGCCCCTGCCCCGTCAACATCAGCCCGAAACTTTCGATGAAGGTTGATTTGCCCACCCCCGGCGTGCCCGACAGGCCGATCCGCAGCGCCTGGCGACCTTGCGCCCGCACCCGCTCACCGAGGCGCAGCGCCATGGCCCGGTGATCGGCCCGCGCGCTTTCCACCAGCGTGATCGCCCGTGCAAGGGCACGGCGATCCCCCGCCACGACACGATCACCCAGATCCGCTGTATCCATCCCGAGACCCCGGCAATCTTCCGCCCGCCTGCTGCCAAACGCCCGCAAGGTCGCGCGAATGTCAACGCCCCGTCATTGGCTTTGGTATAGCTGCAGGGTCAAGCGGACGCCGGAGGCCATCCCATGACATTGACCACCCAACCTCTGCGGCGCACAGCCAGCGCGACCGTGACGGCGCTTGCGGTGCTGTTCGGCCTCGTCGCCATCACTCCACCCGTTCAGGCCCAGACCGCCGCCAGTGCGGGCGCTGCGGATGCAGGGGCGGCGCGCGATGTCCATGTCTATGACGTGACGTTGCGAGGAATCCGCGCCGCCGAGGTTTCGGTCGATGCGGAACAGGCGGGCAATGGCTACCGGGTGCGCGCGGTGATCCAGACGACCGGCCTCGGCTCCGCCGTCCGCCGCGTCCGTTTTGTCGCAGAAGCTACAGGGACAACGCGCAATGGCCGCTACCGGCCTACCCGCTACAGCGAAGATGCTGACACCGGCAAGCGGCAGTCGGTCTCGGTCATCGAATATACCCGTTCGGTGCCCCGCGTGGTCGCCTACCGATCCGAGCAGGATCACCGTGCCAGCACCGTCGATCCGGCGACCCAGGGCGGCACGCTTGACCCCATGACCTCGCTCTACGCCGTGTTGCGCGACACCCCGCGCGAAGCCGCCTGCACCGCAAGTTTCGCAAGCTTTGACGGCCGCCGCCGCACCGAAACCCGGCTGATCGCCGCGACGCCCAAGGGCGACCGCCTGATCTGCCAGGGCGAATACCGCCGCATCGCAGGCTACCGGCCTGAGGAACTTGCGGAACGGTCGCGCTTTCCCTTCACGCTGACTTACGCGCCCCTGCCCGACGGCCGGATGCGCGTGGCTGAGGTGTCGCTGGATACGCTCTATGGAAAAGCTGTTCTGAAGCGGCGATAAGGCACGGGTGACAACCGCGCCCCAAGCCCCTGATCCACTGCCCATCGACGAGGCCCTGCCGCGCCTTCTGGCCGCCCTGCGTGCCCATGGGCAGGCAGTGCTGCAAGCTCCGCCCGGCGCGGGCAAGACCACGCGCGTCCCGCTCGCGCTGCTGGCAGCGGACCTGACGCCGGGCCGCATCCTGATGCTGGAGCCGCGCCGCCTGGCCACCCGCGCCGCCGCCGAGCGCATGGCCGCTACCCTGGACGAACCCCTGGGGCGGACGGTCGGATACCGCATCCGGGGCGAGGCAAAAGTGTCCCAGGCGACCCGCATCGAGGTGGTCACCGAAGGCATCCTGACCCGCATGATCCAGTCCGACCCGGACCTGCCCGGCGTGGGTGCGGTGATCTTTGACGAATTCCACGAACGGTCCCTGAACGCCGACTTGGGCCTTGCGCTGACGCTGGAACTGCGCGCGGCGCTGCGGCCGGACCTGATGCTGCTGGTGATGTCGGCCACGCTGGATGCCGCCCCGGTGGCCGCGCTGATGGGCGATGCCCCCCTGATCACCGCCGAAGGCCGCGCCTTTCCAGTGGAGACCCGCTGGCTGCCCCGCCCCCTGCCCGCCGCCGGGCGGTGGGAGGCCGAAGCCGCGGCCCTGATCCGCGAGGCGGCGGACACCACCGAGGGCGGCATACTGGCCTTCCTGCCCGGCGAGGGCGAGATCCGGCGCGTGCAGGCCGCGCTGACCGGCCGTTTGCCCCCCGATTGCCGCATCCAGCCCCTTTATGGCGCGCTGCCGCAGGCGGCACAGCGCGAGGTGCTGGCGCCCCTGCCCGAGGGTCGCAAGGTGGTGCTGGCCACTGCCATCGCCGAAACCTCGCTCACCATCCCCGACATCCGCGTGGTGGTGGATGCCGGCCGCGCCCGCCGCGCGCGGTTCGACCCCGCATCGGGCATGGGCCGCCTCGTGACCGAACGCGTCAGCCGCGCCGAGGCTGACCAGCGGCGGGGCCGCGCGGGCCGGGTGGCCCCGGGCACCTGTTTCCGCCTCTGGGCCCGGGCGGAAGAGGGTGCCCTGCCCGCCTATCCCCCGCCCGAGATCGTATCGGCCGACCTGACGGCGCTTGCCCTTGATCTTGCGCTCTGGGGCTCGTCGGACCTGCCCTTCCTCACCCCCCCGCCCCCCGGCACCCTGGCCGAGGCGCGCGCCACACTGCGCGACCTTGGCGCGCTGGACGGCGCGGACCGCATCACCGACCACGGCCGCCGCCTGGCCGCGATGCCGCTGCACCCGCGCCTTGCGCACATGCTGGCCACCGTGGGCCGTCAGGCCGCCCCGCTGGCCGCCCTGCTCGCCGACCGCGATCCCTTGCGCGGGGCCCCGCCCGACCTGTCGCTGCGCCTCTTGGCCATGACCAATCTGCGCGCCTATTCCGACCGCCACCCATGGCCCCCCGACCGCCCCACGCTGGATCGCCTGCGCGCCGATACCGCGCGCCTTGCTGCCCTCGTGCCCGCCTTCCGGCCCGACCGCGCGGCGCTGTCGCCCGGGGCCATGGCCGCCCTCGCCTATCCCGACCGCATCGGCCTGCGCCGCCCCGGCGACGCGCCCCGCTGGCTGCTCTCGGGCGGGCGGGGCGCGGTGATGGAGGCGGGCGGGCCGCTGTCACAGGCCCGGCTGATCGTGGCCACCGACCTTGACGGCGCGGGCCGCGAGGCGGCCGTGCGCCAAGGGTCAGCCCTGACCGAGGCCGAGTTGCGCGACCTTTATCCCGATCGCATCGGCTGGGCAGACCGCGTGGAATGGTCGCCCCGCGAGGGCCGCGTGATCGCCCGGCGGCAGGAGCGCCTTGGCGCCCTCGCCCTGTCCGACCGCATCCTGACCGACCCCGACCCCGAGGCGCTGGACCGTGCGGCCCTGGACGGGCTGCGCGCCGAGGGCCTGCCCTGGACCCCCGCCGCCGCCCGGCTGCGCGCCCGCGCCGAGGAGGCGCGCGCGGCGGGGATCGAGGTGCCCAGGATGGACGACGCCAGCCTGATGGACGCGGCCGAGGCGTGGCTTTTGCCCTGGCTCACCGGCCTGCGCACCCGCGCCGACCTGCGCGCCTTCGATCTGACCAACGCCCTGCGCGCCCGTCTGGGACATGACCTGTGCCAACGGATTGATGCCCTCTGGCCTGCGTATTTCACGACGCCACTGGGGCGCAGGCTGCCCATCGACTATAACGCCGAAACGCCCGGCATCGAGGCACGGTTGCAGGAACTGTTCGGAGTCACCCTGCACCCGACCACCGGCCCCGACCGCCGCCCGCTGCGCCTCACGCTTCTGTCACCGGGGGGCAAACCCATCGCGGTCACGACCGACCTGCCGGGGTTCTGGAAGGGCGGATATGCCGAGGTGCGCCGCGACATGCGCGGCCGCTATCCCCGCCACCCCTGGCCCGAAGACCCCACCGCCGCGGAACCCACGCTGCGCGCCAAACCGCGCGGCACCTGAGGCGCGAGCCTAGACGCCCAGACACCAGCGCATGACGGCCTTTTGCGCATGCAGGCGGTTTTCGGCCTCGTCGAACACCACGGAATGCGGGCCGTCCATCACCGCAGTTGTCACCTCGTCGTTGCGATGCGCGGGCAGGCAATGCATGAACAGGGCATCCGGGTTGGCATGGGCCATCAGCGCCTCGTTCACCTGATAGCCGCGCAGCTGGTTGTGGCGGCGTTCCTTGGCGGATTCCGGGTCGTGCATCGACACCCAGGTGTCGGTGACCACAAGATCGGCCCCCGCCACCGCCTTGACCGGATCGCGCTCGATCCGCATGCGCACGCCCTTGGAGAGTGCGAATTTCACCGAAGATTCCTCCGGGTCAAGCGTGGGGGGGCCGGTGAAGGTGAAGTCGAACCCGAACTGCCCGGCGGCATGGATGAAGGACGCGCAGACATTGTTCCCGTCGCCCGACCAGACCACGCGGCGACCCGCGATGGGCCCGCGATGTTCCTCATAGGTCATCACGTCGGCCATGACCTGGCACGGATGGGTTCGGTTCGTCAGGCCGTTGATGACGGGCACGGTGGCATGTTCCGCCATCTCTTGCAGCGTCGCCTCCTCATAGGTGCGGATCATGATGAGATCGACATAGCGCGACAGGACGCGGGCGGTGTCGGCGATGGTCTCGCCGTGGCCCAGCTGCATCTCGCGGCCCGAGAGCACCATCGTGTCGCCCCCCATCTGGCGCACGCCCACGTCAAAGCTGACGCGTGTGCGGGTCGAGGGTTTTTCGAAGATCAGCGCCACCATGCGGCCCGCCAGCGGCTGGTCGTCGTCGCGGGCACCGCGCGGGCGGTCCTGACGCGCGGTCTTCATGGCGCGGGCGGCGTCGATCATGGCGCGCAGGTCGGTGGCGTCGGTGGTATGGATGTCGAGGAAATGCTTCATACTGTGTCTCTGGTGGCGAGGCCGGGGGTTTTCCACCCCCGGACCCCCGGAGGATATTTCGGCCAAGATGAAGGTCAGGCGGCCGGGGCAGTCAGCCGGGCAGCGGCGCGGTCGAGGCGGGCGGCAGCCTCGGCGATGTCGGCGTCGAGGATGTTCAGTGCGGGGAGGAGGCGCAGGGTGTTGTCGGCGGCGGGAACGGTCAGGACATGCTCGGCATACCCCGCCTTGACCACATCGGCAGGGGGGATTCGGCATTTCAGGCCCAGCATCAGGCCGGTGCCGCGCACGCCCTCGAACACGTCCGGATGGGCGGCCACAAGCCCCTCCAGCCGCTGGCGGAAAAGAGCGCCCTTTCGGGCAACCTCGGCCAGGAAGGCGTCATCGGCCACGATCTCCATGACCTTGAGGCCCACGGCGCAGGCCAGCGGGTTGCCGCCATAGGTGGAGCCGTGCGTGCCTGCGACCATGCCCCCTGCCGCAGCCTCGGTCGCGAGCACCGCGCCGAGCGGAAAGCCGCCGCCGATGCCCTTGGCCACCATCATGATGTCGGGGGTCACCCCCGCCCATTCATGCGCAAAGAGCCGCCCCGTGCGGCCCATCCCGCATTGCACCTCATCGAAGATCAGCAATGTGCCCGTCATGTCGCAGAGGTCGCGCAGGCCCTTGAGGCAGGCGTCGGGCAGTGTGCGGATGCCGCCCTCGCCCTGGATCGGCTCGACGATCACCGCCGCCGTGCGGTCGGTGACGGCGGCGTGCAGGGCGTCATGGTCGCCGAACGGCAGATGCGTGAAGCCGGGCATCAGGGGACCGAAGCCCTTTGTCATCTTCTCCGACCCCGCGGCCGCTATGGCCCCGGTGGAGCGGCCATGGAACGCGCCCTCGAAGGCGATGATCTGGGTGCGGTCGGGATCACCCTTTTCGTGCCAGTATTTGCGGGCCATCTTGATCGCAAGTTCGGCGGCCTCCGTGCCCGAATTGGTGAAGAACACGGTATCTGCGAAGGTCGCTTCGACCAGCCGGTCGGCCAGGGCCTGCTGCTGCGGGATCTGGTAAAGGTTCGACACATGCCAGAGGACACCCGCCTGTTCGGTGAGCGCCGCGACGAGGGCCGGGTTCGCATGGCCCAGTGCATTGACCGCGATGCCGGCGCCGAGATCAAGGTATCGCGCGCCGGTTTCGGTGAACAGCCAGGACCCCTCGCCCCGGACAAACGAAAGCGGCGCGCGGGTGTAGGTGGGCAGGACGGAGGTGATCATCTGTACGAAATCCCGGAACGGAGGAGCCAAGGGGTGACCCAGAGCTGCGGATGTGTCAACGGAAAGGGGGGGAACAGGCCGAAACCTGGCCAATCACACAGCGACTAGCGTCGGTGTCGGGGAGTTGCGCGAAGGGTCTTTGCCGCAGTCATAAGCTAGAAGTAGTCTGGCGGCTGAGCGGGAGTCCAGCCCTATATGCCGTCGGGGCGCGGTGGCAGTTCGCGGTAGCCCGACAGGGCGATCTCGGCGGCAATCGGGGCCGGGTCAACCGCGATGTCGAGCGCGGCGAAGAGCGCGTCCAGAAACGCGGCGGGATCTGCGCGGGCCGTGTCCATGTCGCAGAGGATCAGCGGGGCCGCGACCCGTGCGGCCATGGCATCCAGTGCCGCATGGGCGGCCAGCCCCTTGCGCAGCAGCCAAAGCCCGTCTTCGTGCCCCTCGATCCCGCGTTCCCGGATCGAGCGCATGATAGCCATAGGATTGCGCAGGCCCACCACGATGACGGGCGCACGCAGCATCGGCTCAAGCTCGTCAAGATGCAGGATGGCGCGCGGAAGCTTGAACCCCCAGCGGACGTGCGCCGCATCGCGCGCGTCGATCAAGCCGCGCAGGGGTGGTATGTCTGCCAGCGGACCCTGCCGCCCGGGACCCAAAAGCAGGCGGCGAAACGCCGTATCCTCGTGGTTCAGGCGGTCCAGCCGGTCGCCAAGAAAAATTCCTGCCCGCACAAGCGCATAGGACAGAACCGAGGTCATCCCCTGCGCCGCCCCGCAGACCACCAGCGTCGCACACGCGCGCCGCTCGGCGAGGAGCCCGGGCCGCAGGACCGTCAGCCGGTCACCCAGGGCGATCTCGTCCACGCAACCCCTCCGCTCACCTTGCGCCGCGGGGCTAGCAGCCGTGCGGCGCGGGGTCAATTCCCGCGTCTGCGGCAATTGAGATTGCCGCCGCTTGTATCTGCACGTCAGGAGTCTAAACTGCGCCCGAGGGCTGCGGCCGAAAGATACCCCATCGGAGACGACACAATGTCCTGGACTGACGAGCGCGTCGAGACGCTCAAACGCATGTGGGCCGAGGGCCAGAGTGCAAGCCAGATCGCCAAGGAATTGGGTGGCGTCACGCGGAATGCGGTGATCGGCAAGGTGCATCGGCTGGGCCTGTCCAACCGCGTGGGCGGCACTGCTGCCCGCGAGGAGGCCGAGGAAGAGCTCGCCGCCGCCGCCGTCGCCGAATTTCGCGCAGAGCCTGCCCAGCGCCCGGCGGAGGCTGCGGCGCAGGTGGTTGAGCCGCGTGCAACCCCCGATCGACCTGCCCCGCCTGCGTCGACTCCGCTGCCCTCGAACGTGATGCCTTTACCGGCACGCAAGCCAATCGTGCCCGCAGGGCAGCCCCTGCCGCCGCAACCCTCTGTCAATGAAATCAGCCCCGAAGCCCTTGCCTCGGTGCGCGAGGTTGAAAAGCGCGCGCGCCGCCTGTCGCTGATGGAACTGACCGAACGCACCTGCAAATGGCCGGTCGGCGATCCCGCGACCGATGATTTCTGGTTCTGCGGCCTGCCCTCGCTGCCCGGCAAGCCTTATTGCGAGGCGCATGTCGGGGTGGCCTTCCAGCCGATGAGCTCGCGTCGCGACCGGCGGCGGTGAGCGAGGGCGCCGACGCCTATCGTCCCGACGAGATCGCCCTGCGGGTTGAGGCTGCGGGCGTGGCAAAGGCGCGGATGGGATTGCAGCAGATGCTGGCCTTGTCAGTGCTTGCCGGGGCCTTCATCGGGTTCGGCGCAGCGTTGTGGCTGGTCGCGATGACCGGTGCCGATCCGGACTTCGGGCCGCACCGTGTGCTGGGCGGTCTGGTGTTTTCGCTGGGGCTGATCCTTGTGGTGCTGGGCGGGGCGGAGCTGTTCACCGGCAATGCGCTGATGGTGATGGCGGTCGTGGATGGGCGGATCTCGGGCGCCGAGATGCTGCGCGCCTGGGGGATCGTCTGGCTTGGGAACCTTGCGGGTGCGGCGGGGTTGGCGCTGGCGTTCTGGCCGACCGGATTGCTGACCGGAGGACTTTCCGAAACCGTGGTACGGGTTGCCGAGGGGAAGGCCGCGCTGGGGCCAGTGGAGGCGTTCTCGCGCGGGGTGCTGTGCAATGCATTGGTCTGCCTTGCGGTCTGGCTGTCCATCGGGGCGCGCACGGCGGCGGGGAAACTCTTGGCGGTGCTCTGGCCCGTAACCGCCTTCGTGGCGCTGGGGCTGGAGCATTCGGTGGCCAACATGTTCCTGTTTCCGATGGGATTTCTGGCCGGTGCCGACATTTCGGCCTGGGCTGTCGCGCAAAACCTCTGGTGGGTCAGTCTGGGAAATGTGGCGGGGGGCGCCGGGGGGGTGGCCCTTGCCTATCGCTTTGCGTTCCATGGGGGGCAGGCATGAGGTTACTGGACCGTGACCATCCGATGTTCACGCGCGCCTGGGTGCGGTGGGCGACCGTTCTGGTCCCTGCTCTCTGGGCTGTTTTTGAAGCAATGACAGGTAGTTATGGCTGGGCGGCAATCTTTGCCACGGCCGCAGCCTATGCCGCGTGGGAGTTGTTGTTCAGGCGTTGAGCCGCGCCAGAACCTCTGCCGCCAACGCCTCGACCTCGGCCCGCGCCGGGGATCGACCAACCTCGGCGACGCCCTGCCCGTGCCCCAGCGTTTCCGCAAAGGCGATCCGCTGGCCCAGACGCGCGGATGCGATATCCGCCGTCAGCTCAGAAGCCGCCAGCGCCACCTCTTCGGCAAGGCGGGTGCCCGCCTTCGCGCGGTTCAGCACGATGCTGGCCGGTTTGCCCACCCGCACTGCGAGGTCCAGCACCCCGTCGGTGGCCCAAAGGTCAACATGGCTGGACGAGACCGGGATCAGGATCAGGCTGGCCTCACGCAGTGCAGGGCGCAAGTCGCTGTCGATCTTGGGCGGCGTGTCGATCAGGATGATGTCATTGGTCCGCTTCAGTTTTTCGCATTCATAGCCAACTCCCCAGGCGCTGGCCGTCGAGAACTCCATATCCTCGATCCCCCGTGCCCGGCGCGTCATGAACCAGCGGCCCAATGACCCCTGCGGGTCGGTGTCAAGGATGGCAACGCGGTGCCCCAGACGCACGAACTGCACGGCCAGATTGGCCACGAGCGTGGTCTTGCCGGAACCGCCCTTCTGCTGGGCGATGGTCAGGACATGCGCCATGGGACCCCTCTTTCTGCACTGCAGCATAGAGTGATTCGGCCGGAGTTAACAGCGGATCGACCCACGCATTTCGCCGCTGTCGCCCTGCAGGCTACGGTCCAAGAGTTTGCAGCCCGTCGTGGGCTCGATCAAGCTGATCATGGTGGCGCGGATGGCCTGATGCTCGCCCCGCCGCGCATAGCCCAGCCGGATCACCTGCACACGACTTTTCGTGTGTAAAACAGTATACTGACGCCCATCCACAAGGACATCTCGACGAGCCGCTCCAAAGAATTCGGGCGCAGGGCTCGCGCCGCAGGCCGACAGGAGGAATGCGAGGATCAGCGCGCGACAAGGCCACATCCGCGCAGGATGGCGGGAGGCGGTTAACGCCGGATTAAGAAAAACGCGGCAGGGCTGACCGCTGGCACACGTCGGGCGTCCGTCTGGCATGCGTCGGACAATTGTACCGACATCACGCATGATGATGCTTCCACAGGCTTGGGTGCTGACAGGGGATGCTGGTAGGCCCGGAGTCTGTCGAACTCGTATCCCGTTTTGGCGCGGCTTGTCTCGTATCGTCCTGTTTTTCTTGATACACACTATCCACCATGGTATCAACTGTTTCATGTGATATCACCCTGTCCCATCATATCGCGCGCCGAAGGATGGGACAAATGATGGGATAGAAAGCCATGGTGAAGTCGAAGTCTGCGCCGTTTACTGCAAAGGGGGTGCAGGCCGAACGGGAACCGGGCCTGCATAAGGACGGGGGCCAGCGTGGGCTTTACCTGCGAGTTTCGACGGCAGGAACGAAGAGCTGGATCGTCCGCACCATGATGCACGGCAAGCGCAGGGATATGGGGATCGGATCGCTGGAACATGTCGGGCTTGCTGAGGCGCGCAGCAAGGCGCAGGCGGCACTTACGGTCGCACGGAATGGCGGCGATCCAATCAATGACCGGAAGACCGAGCAGGCAGCAGCGCTGGAGGCCGTTCGTCAGGCGGCCCAAGTGCAGCGCGAGACACAAGAGCGTGCGACGCGGACTTTCGATTGGTGTGTAGGGCAGGTTTACTCGAAGCTACTGCCGGGCTGGCGCAGCGCGCGACATGGTGAAATCTGGCTGTCCGCGATCCAGCGCCACGCAAGCCCGAAGATCGGTGAAAGCCCCATTCACACCATCACCCGCGCGGACGTGCTCGACGTCCTGAAACCTGTCGCCAAGGCCACACCCGAGAGCGCACGACGCCTCCGGCACAGTATGGGACAGGTTTTCGCTTGGGCCTTTGGCGAAGGGCATTGCGAGTCGAACCCGGTGCAGGCGATTGGCAAGTTGGCCTTGCCGAAGGTTGCAAAAGGTCTGAACCGTCACGCCGCAATGCCGTGGCGCGACGTTCCGGCCTTCTGGTGGGCACTGGACGGGCGCGAGGGCGTTTCAGCGCTGACGCTGCAATTCCTGATCCTGACCGCCGCCCGAAGCGGTGAGGCACGCGGAGCGCGCTGGTGCGAGATCGACGTTGAGGGCAAGGCTTGGAACATTCCGGGCGAGCGCATGAAGGCCGGGCTACCGCATCGCGTGCCACTTACCGACGAGGCGCTTGCAGTGTTGAAGCGCGCTAAGGGGCTGGACGCGGACTTTGTGTTTCCGAGCGCCCAGCGCGCCAAGGACGGCTCCGCAAAGCCTCAGAGCGACATGGTTTTCGCGGCGTTGTTCAAACGCATGCGCATCGAGAGCATCACGACGCACGGTTTTCGCGCAACGTTCAGGACTTGGGCCGCCGAGAGCGCGAAAGCGCATCCCGAAGTCGCCGAGACTGCACTTGCTCACTCGGTCGGCAACGCTGTCGTGAAAGCCTATCACCGATCCGACCTGTTCGACGCCCGCCGTGACCTGATGGAGTCGTGGGGGCGGTTTGTGACCGGTCAGACGACAGCACGCGTCGTGCAACTGGTGCGGGCGTGAACCCCGAGGCCGTCGCACATTTCCGGTCGCTGTGTCGCCTGCGGGATTTTCTCAGCTTCGATCCACCCGAGGTAATGTTTGCCGCGCTGCTGGAGGTCGCGCGGTGGGCGAAAGCGGAACAGCGAAGGCCCAACCCTGCGAACGATGCGCTCTTGAGCGCCGCCAGCGATCTGACTTCGATCCAGATGGGCCTTTTCATGCATCTGGCGACCATCGACCGCGCGTTCTTCAATCTTGCCAAGCGCATGGCTGCGCGGACACTCGGTCGCCATTGCCCGCCTGCGAGAATGTATTGCCACATGGCGGCCGCGTTGCTGGCGGCGGGCGATGGGCCGAAAAGCAGCAAGCCGAAGCTGGCGCGGGACGTGGTGATCATTCTGGCGGTCGCTGCTGGGACCGACGCGGGATGGACCCCGACCGAAAGTTTCAAACCCGACCGACCGCCCCGAAGCGGCTGCGGAAGGTTGGCAGCGGCGTTGATATGGGATTACAGCAACGCTGAGAGGGTTTGGAAAGCGCGCGAGAAGCGGCTGCACGAAGCTGGATTCTCCCCGGATCAGGTATCGGAGTTTTCCCGTCTGATTTCTCCGATGATCGACGGCACAGATTAGGATTTCATGGCCTCGCAAACCACAATTGCGAGGTTCACATGACGAACTCCCCCGAACTCTTGTCCGTCAAGCAAACGGCAGCCGTGCTGTCCGTTGGTGTTTCGACAATCTGGCGTTGGGTCCGCGCCGGAAATTTTCCTGCTCCGCTCCGAATTGGCGGCACAACTCGCTGGCGACGGTCTGACCTTGAAGCCCTGATCTCGCGGGAGGCCGCCTGAGCCATGACCGCAAATGGAAACGCCCCGGCGCTGGTGGTGCAGCGCTCGGGGCGAGGATGCCTTCCTGGACGGGCGGGCCCCTGTGAAATAGCGCAACTGACCGAGCCGCGCCAGTCCGGAAAGTGGCTTGTCTGCGCCGTCGATACGAGCCGCGAATACCTGACCGTCAAGGACATGGCCGCGCGCCATGGGATTGGTGTCAGCACCGTCTGGCGACAGGTTAAAGCCGGAAACCTTCCCTCGCCAATCAAGATTGGCGGTTCGACGCGCTGGCGGCGCTCGAAACTGGAAGCACTTGAGCCCGAGTGACGGCATGATGCGCCCGCCCTGGCAATGGCGGGCGCAAGGGTCTGGTTGACGGTTTACGAGACAGTGGGGCCAGACCCACACGGATTACCACGGGGCGCGCTCACAATCCAACCCGAGCCCGAAAGGTCGAGCGGGGAGCGCCGGGGGAAGGAACACCCTCGCAAGCAGCGACTGACTGGCGCGCGGTTCCCTTGCGACGCGCCGGGCCTAAGCGACCGACCGACCGACGGTGAAGGACGCGGGCACGGGGGCCAACCTCAGCATCAGCTGGGGCTGGTCTCCCTATGCCCTTTGCTCACTCCCTCTCTCTGGTGATGAACAAGCAAAGAAGGGAAGAAACAAGATGGCCGCTGAAATTCAGAAACACAGGATTTCCACCTGCGCGCGGCTTGGGCACATCACGCGCACCCTGCAGTCCATGGGATTCACCGTGGCATCGCGTTCGATGATCCTTGCCGCCCGATACCGGCGCGTCCCTGCCACCCCGGTGCGCCTGACCAATCCCCTCGCCAAAATGGAGAATCCAATGGCAAACTCGACCACCACCCCCCCGACCGAAACCCTAGGCGCCCGCGCTGCCGCTGCGCTGAAAGATCCCGGATCGCATTCCGCGACTGAGCTCGAGCGCATCGTGGACGACCTCCAGATCGCGGAGGCACAGGCCGCGCTCGTCGCCGCCGATGCTCGACAAGCCGCGCTGTGCCTGACTCTGACTGCGGATGAAGTCGCCGAAGCCCATCGCAGTGCCACCGCCGCAGATTTTGACCGCACTCGACTCGCGGAAGCCAGGGCGACGCTGGAAGCGCTCTGGCACGCCAAAATCGACGCTGAACGCGCGGCCGCACGGCAAGCGATCTACGACTCAACCAAAACCGAACGCGACCGAGTCAGCGAGCGCACCAAGGCCGAGTATCCGCCCCTCGCGGCCGCCCTGGTCGAGCTTTTGAACGACATCGTCGCCGTCGCGCTGAAGGTCGATGCAGCGAACGGGCAACTTCCTGAGGGCGCCGCACCGCTTGACCGGCCGGAAGGTCATTTGCGCGGTTTTCAAGACCGGGGCGATTCCCTCTTCCCGTGCGAAGAGTTCGGCCTCGCGCGACTGACGGGAATCGTCCTGCCCGACTTGGCCGACTGGAATAAAGCGCACTGGCCGCCCGGCTGGCGCGCGGGTTTCGACGCCTGGCAGCGGCCGTTCGTGTTCCAGAAGGTCGCCAGGCTTTGGCGCGAAAAGCAGCCACCGGCCAACAACGATTCAGCGGCGGACTGAACCGCCCGCCCGCGAAGCACTCGACCCCTCGCCCACTTCTGGCCTGGCTCTTCACCGAGCCGGGCCTTTTTTTCTTGATAGTCCAGTTTCGCGCGGTCGGTTTCCTGCGTGTCGCCTATCGGTCGTGGCTTGGGGCCTGCGTTGCCGTTTCCAGCGACGGAGCGGGCGCAGGAAGGCCATTGGCGGTGTTCAGGCACCTACCCTAACCCCTGCGTTACCGGGCCTGTGGCGGCGGCTTTTCGACACCACCCTCCCAGGGGGGGTGCCCTCTGTCTTCCCCCTCTCTGTCTACCCCTCAATCGAGTGATGACGGATGCGACAGGAAACCCCGACGATGCCCTCGAACTCGGCCTCTGGTATCGCGGCAACCTTCTGCGCGTGGCTGGACAGCTTCTTGTCTACGCCGATGTCCGCAAGGGTCGGGCGCTTATCCTCTGGCGGTTCTAATACGGCACCGCCAGAAGCGTCCCGGCCAGCAAGTTGCCCTCTTGTGCCAGATGCGATCCCAACCGTTGCCTTTTGCTCGATCAGCAATTCACCCAGTCGGCGTTCAGCGCTGAGGGGCGTTCCGTGTGGGGGCAGTGGGAAACACCCGGAGGGCGCGAGTCGCGCTCCTGGGCCCGTTTCAGCGTTCCTGCGCACGTGAGTTGACCCGATCCTCACCCGCGGCCATCTTCCGGGCATCCAGAAGCGGAGGCATCATGCGGCAGGTCGATCACGCTTTTCTGCGATCCATCACATCGGCCGGCCTCGCGGTCGTGCGGGTCGATCCCCACGAAGTTTCGGCCGTGGATCCCGAAACCGGGCTGACCTTCACCTTGACCCCAGGCGAGCCGATACCTCGCAGGAACGCTAGTTCGGCGGCCGAAACCACGGTCGCGAGTTACGACGATGCGCGGAAATTCTTGCTTGATCGCGCCGCCGACCTTTCGCTGAACCTTGGGGCAATCGAGGATTGCGCGGGCCTGACGCACGGACATGCCAACAAGATCAGCGCCTCGAAACGCAAGGCGGATTTCGACACCATGGCGCTGATCGCCGGGGCCTTGGGATATGAGGTTGTCCTGCGGCACCGCGGCCTTCCGCCGATCACGCTTTCCGCAATCGCCGCCGCTGCACCCACATCAGCCCGGCGCCGGTTGAGACGCCCCGCCGAAGTTGCCGCCTAGGTCCGTCTGTGCATGCTGTAGATTTGAAGCATCGACGGCCCGGCCTTGATGAACCCGCCCAGAAGATCGGACCGCGCCCGCGATCTGGCGTTCCTTCCCGCCGTCCTGAACCCCGCCGCCTCCTGCATCCGGTTGCCAAACTCCACCCGTCGATCACCGGCCCTGACGCTCCGAAGGTCGCGGTTGATTTCCATCGTGCCCACGCCCGGCCGCTGGCTGTTGGCCGCAAAGGTCGCACGCAGGGTTCCCAGTTCCGAGTTGAGGCCCTGACGGGATGCCGCGTCCGTCTGCATCGCCCGCGTGCGGCCGATGAAGGCGTTGACCTCCGCCGCTTCCTTCTCGGCCTTGGCGCTCTGGTAGGCGCTCACGCCGCCGAAGATGCTGCCAGCGGCTTGCAGACCCAGGGCGATTGTCGGGATGCCCATGGTCAGCCCTCCGGCGGCTTGTCAGGCCGCGTGTAGATGTAACCTGTTGCCGGGGCCTCGATGCTGCGCGCATCGACGTTGACGGCGATCTGCGGAGTCTTGCCGGGTTCAGCCGCGAAGAATTCGACCATGCGCACGCGAATCCGTTCGTCCTTGCTGTTCAGCATCAGGTCGAGCCCGGCATCGATCGCCGCGAGCCGCGCCACGCCCCGCAGGCCCTCGATCTCAAGCACCAGGCTGCGCTGCGCCTGCTCCACCAGCGCCACGACCTCAGGCCGTCGCAGCGCCTTGTTGAGCCCTTGGCGGGATAGCCCGACCTGTTCTGCCGCGAGTGTCTGACTCTGGCCGAGGCGGACCATGTGGGAGATGGCCTTGCGGACCTTGTCGCTGATCCGGGGCTGCTTCTTCGGGGTGATGCTGACGATTTTGCTCATGGGCAGACTTTGCCGCGACCCGAGGCAGCATCCAATGCACCCTAAGCGCACCGAGGCACCCCGGAACATTCCCGAAGGTTCAAAAAAATGAAAATTTTGGAAGTGTCGCGCGGGAGGGAGTCCAGTATGCACAACGCGCGCCCGATTTTACCCCCACCCCCCCGGCGCTGATCCCCCCGCCGGTGTGTGACGGGCGCCCCGCCGTCGCATCGGATCGGGGCGCCAGCCTTGAGGCTCAGGCCGCGTGTTCGTCCTGCTTCGTCTCTGCGCCCTCAGCCATCTTCGCCCGGCGCGCCTCGACCTTGGCGATGGTCTCCCGCAGCAGCGCATCGCGGCATATCGCCATCATCACAATCGGATCGCCGCCGATGATCCAGTCCAGACTCGCCCCGTTGACGATGACCCAGCCGAGCAAGTCATCGGTCAGATAGACCTTGCCCTTGCGAACCTTCAACTTGACGGGTTGCACCCCGAACCACGCGCAGAATTGTGCGATGCGCGCCGTGACCGCATCGGGGGAACAGTCCTTCGGCACGATCCGCAGGCCGGGACCCGTCGTGGGTTGCTGTGTCGTCGTCGTCGTCATCATCGTCATGTCGTCCTCCTGTCGCCCTGGGGGCGGTGCGTGACCGGCCAGCGGATGCGGGCCGAAGGACGAAAACGAGGCAAGCGCCACTCCACAGGTGGGATAGGTGATGGGACGACTCAATCCCACCAAAAGACTCTCCGAAAAAGCAAATATTTATCAATAACTTGTTTCGGGGAGTTTGGTAGGCCCGGAGGGATTCGAACCCCCAACCAAGGCGTTATGAGCGCCCTGCTCTGAACCGTTGAGCTACGGGCCCCCGAGCCCCACTTGGCTAGGCGGTCGCGCGTCGGGGGTCAAGCCTCGACCGCCGCGACCACGCAAACCCGGCCCGCATTGCGCTGCGCAGGGCTTTGGCCTACAGCGCGCGGCGGGTGCAATGTGGCTGGGGATCGCGATGGCAACGGGCAGGAACGGGCTGACCTATGCGCAGGCAGGCGTGGACATCGACGCCGGTAATGCGTTGGTGGAGCGGATCAAACCTGCGGCGGCGGCCACCGCGCGTCCGGGCACAATGGCGGGGCTGGGCGGGTTCGGCGCGCTCTTTGACCTCAGGGCGGCGGGCTACACAGACCCGATCTTGGTGGCGGCCACGGACGGCGTGGGGACCAAGCTGCGCATCGCCATCGACACCGGCCTTGTCGATACGATCGGCATCGACTTGGTCGCGATGTGCGTCAACGACCTTGTGTGCCAAGGGGCGGAACCCCTTTTCTTTCTGGACTATTTCGCCACCGGCAAGCTGGACGTGGATCAGGCCGCGCGCATCGTGACGGGCATCGCGCAGGGCTGCGCCGCCGCAGGCTGCGCGCTTGTGGGGGGCGAGACGGCCGAGATGCCCGGCATGTATCACAAGGGCGACTTCGACTTAGCGGGCTTTGCCGTGGGGGCGATGGAGCGGGGAGGCGACCTGCCGCGCGACGTTGACGCGGGTGATGTTCTCCTGGGGCTTGCCTCCGACGGGGTGCACTCCAACGGCTACAGCTTTGTGCGCAAGGTGGTGGAAATGTCGGGTCTGGGGTGGGACGCCCCCTGCCCCTTCGGCCCAGGCCTGCTGGGCGAGGCGCTGCTCACACCCACGCGGCTCTACGTACGCCCTGCGCTGGCGGCGATCCGGGCGGGTGGCGTCCATGCCCTCGCGCATATCACCGGCGGCGGGCTGACCGAGAACCCGCCACGCTTCTGCCCCGAGGGGCTGGGCTGCCGGATCGACCTTGGCGTGATCGACCTGCCCCCGGTGTTCCGCTGGCTGCGCGACACCGCCGGGATGACAGAGGCCGAACTGCTCAAGACCTTCAACTGCGGGATCGGAATGGTGCTCGCAGTGGCGGCGGACCGGGCCGATGCGCTGGCCGGGCTGCTGGCCGCCGAGGGCGAAACCGTGCTGCGGATCGGTGACGTGGTGGCCGGGCAGGGAGTGGCATATACCGGCCAACTCGCGTGAAGCGTGTCGCCATCCTGATCTCGGGCGGCGGGTCGAACATGCTGGCCCTTGCGCGCTCGATGACCGGGGATCATCCGGCGCGTCCCGTGCTGGTGCTGTCGAACGATCCGGGGGCGGGGGGGCTGGCGCGGGCCGCCGCGCTCGGGATTACCTTGGATGTGGTGGATCACCGGCCGTTCGGACACGACCGCAAAGCGTTCGAGGCGGCGTTGGAGCGGCCGCTGCATGCGGCCCGGCCCGACATCATTTGCCTCGCAGGGTTCATGCGGGTTCTGACGGAGGGTTTCGTGGCGCAGTTTGCTGGCCGCATGCTGAACATCCATCCGTCCCTTCTGCCGAAATATCCGGGCCTACACACTCACGCGCGGGCGTTGGCGGCGGGTGACGCAGAGGCTGGCTGTACCGTGCATGAGGTGACGGCGGATCTGGATGCAGGGCCGATCCTGGGCCAGGCGCGGGTGCCTGTGATGCCGGGCGACACGCCCGACACGCTGGCGGCGCGCGTTCTGGTGCAGGAGCATCGCCTTTACCCCGCCGTGCTGCGGCGTTTCGCAGCGGGTGACCGGACACCGGTCCACCTGCCCTGACGGCGCGGCACCGTTGGGCCAGCCCGCCGGCGCCCCACAGGCCCGACAGGCCGCAGCCCTGCCGAACAATTGCGCAGCAACGGCATGGCAGCATGTTCTTTCCTTTTCGGTCGTCGCTGCCTAAGAGGGATCATGGCGGGATGACCCCGCACTCCCAGGGCGGACCCATGCGCACCATCACCACGACCGACGACCTTGCCGCCTTCTGCGCGGCGGCCAAGGCGGAGCCCTATGTCACCATCGACACCGAGTTCCTGCGCGAACGCACTTATTGGGCAAAGCTCTGCCTGATCCAGATGGCCCTGCCCGGAAAGACCGGCGACGCGGTTCTGGTAGATCCGGTGGAGGGTGAGGGGATGTCGATGGACCCCCTTTACGACCTCTTTCGCCATAAGGGCACGGTCAAGGTGTTCCACGCCGCCCGGCAGGACCTGGAAATCTTCTTTGTCGAGGGAAACGTCTTTCCCGACCCGCTGTTCGACACCCAGATCGCCGCTATGGTCTGCGGGTTCGGCGAACAGGCGGGATATGAGACGCTGGTGCGCAAGATCGCCCATCAGGCGCTGGACAAGACCAGCCGTTTCACCGACTGGTCGCGCCGCCCGCTGTCGGAGGCGCAGAAGGTCTATGCGCTGGCCGATGTGACGCATCTGCGCGTGATTTATGAAAGCCTGTCCGCACAGCTTGCCAAATCCGGCCGCCAGCCCTGGGTCGAGGAGGAACTGCGCGTCCTGACCGACCCCGCCACATACACGGTGACCCCCGAGGACGCCTGGCAGCGGATCAAGACGCGCACATCGTCGGCCCGGTTCCTTGCGGTGGTCAAGGAACTGGCGCGGTTCCGCGAGGAATACGCGCAGCGCCAGAACATCCCACGATCGCGGGTCCTGAAGGATGACGCGTTGTTGGAACTCGCCTCCACCAAGCCGACCAACCACGAAGAGCTGGGCCGCTCGCGCCTCTTGCTGCGCGAGGGGCGACGGGGTGACATCGCCGACGGTCTTTTGGCGGCAGTCAAGGCGGGGCTCGAGATGCGGCCGGAGGACATGCCAAAACCCGAACCCGAGCGCGATCAGGCCCAGGTGAACCCGGCGCTGGCCGATCTGCTGCGGGTGCTTTTGAAGGCGAAGGCCGAGACCCTGGGCGTGGCGCCGCGCCTCATCGCGTCGGCGGCGGAGCTTGACGCCATTGCGGGTGGTGCGCGCAACGGCGAGGCGCTTGCCGGCTGGCGGCGCGAAGCTTTTGGCGAGGACGCGCTGCGGCTGTGCAAGGGCGAGATCGCGCTGACCGCCAAAGGGTCCGAGGTGCGGATCATCCGGCTGTAGTGCCGGTGGTGGGTGCGGGACGCTCCGCGGGGGGTATTTCAAGCATCGGGAAGCGGCAGGTCAGCGCCGCGTGGTGCGCGCGCTGCGTTCGCCTTGCACCGTGATCTGGCGGATGCCGTCGATCTTTTGATTGGTCAGGAACGTGGCCACGACCACCTCACGCGACTGGCGGGTGGAGACGGGGGTGGTGCGCGGTGGCGGAAAGATGCGGAAATCATAGACCAGCACACCATTCTCGTCGATCGGGCGGGCCACCAGCTCGGCCTTCCAGTAGCCTTGCGTCGGCGGCAGGCCCACGGCGCGGATGATCACGCCGCCCTGGGTGCGGTCGAGCGTGAGATCGGTGACCTCGGCCACGAGTTGGCGGCGGTCGCGCGTGACCCGCGCATCTGCGGCCTGCACCGTTGCGGGTTGCGAACGGCCGAACCAGTTGAACGGGTTGAGCCGCGACTCGGCAAGGCGTCCGCAGGCGGTCAGCGACAGCACCATCACCAACATGGCCAGAAGCGGTTTCTGCATGGATGGTTTCCCCTGTCTCGTCCGGCCGCGTGGTCGTAGTGTCTTGGGTAGCCGATGCGGAGGGCTTTGAAAAGCCGCCGCGGCTGGACGATTGATGCGCGACGCCCTACCTGTAGGCGCGTCGCGAGGAGCCCGCCCATGTCCACCCCCGCCTTTGACGAGATCGCCGAAACCTTTGCCTTTCTGGAAGACTGGGAGGACCGCTATCGCCATCTGATCGAGCTTGGGCGCGCGATGCCGCCGCTGGAGGACGCACTGAAAGCGCCGGCGTTCAAGGTGGACGGCTGCGCCAGCCAGGTCTGGCTGCGCCCGCAGGTGAAGGGCGGGCGGTTCGATTTCGAGGGTGACAGCGACGCGATGATCGTGCGCGGGCTGATCGCGGTGCTGCATGCCTTGTATGCCGGGCTGCCAGTGGCCGAGGTAGGCCGCGTGGATGCCGCGGCGGAACTGGCGCGGCTGGGCCTGGACCGGCATCTGTCGTCGCAACGGTCCAACGGCGTGCGGGCGATGGTGGCGCGCATCCGCGAGGTGGCGGCGGCGCACTGACCCGCGGCGCGGTGGATCGGCAGGTCAGTCCAGACGTTCCACCGTGATGCGGTCGGTGTAGAAGGCCAGATGCCCCGCGATCGCCTCCAGCCCCGCCTTCGGCATCTCATAGGACCAGACGGCGTTGTCCAGCCTGCCCTCCGGCGTGACCACCGAGAAATAGCTGGCCTGCCCCTTCCACGGGCAGGTGCTGCTGCGGTCGCTGCGGTCCAACATCGCCATGGCGATATCCGCGCGCGGGAAATACATCACCGCGGCCATCCCGCCCTCGGTAAGTTCCTGCACCCGCGCACTTTCGCCGACGACGGCTCCTCCGGCGCGCACGACCCAGGTGCCGGGTGCGGTTCGGATACGGATGTGATCGGCCATGTCTGCCCCCGTTGGATATGTCGTCACAGTGGCAGGGTTGCGGCGAAAAGCCAGTCCCGCGTTGCGGCAGTCACGTGGTCTTTCAGATTTGCTCGCACCTCGGCGTGGTAGGTGTCGAGCCAGGCACGCTCACCGGGAGACAGCATGTCGGGCAGGACGAGGCGGCGGTCAAAGGGCACCAAGGTCAGCGTCTCGAAGGCGTGTTGGGCGCGGACATCGCCCAGAGGCGGGGCCACGGTCACCACGATCAGGTTCTCCAGCCGGATACCAAAGGCGCCTTCGCGATAGTATCCCGGCTCGTTCGACAGGATCATGCCGGGGTCGAGCGGCACCTCCGACAGGCGCGACAGGCGCTGCGGCCCCTCATGCACGCTCAGGAACGCACCCACACCATGCCCGGTGCCATGGTCGAAATCCTGCCCCGCCAACCACAGGGGATAGCGCGCAAGCGGATCGAGGTCGCGCCCCGCGAGGCCGCGCGGAAACCGCACCCGGCTGATGGCGATCAGGCCCTGCAGCACGCGGGTATAGCAGGCGCGCGCCTCGTCGCCGGGGTCGCCAACGGCCAGGGTGCGGGTGATGTCGGTGGTGCCATCCACATATTGCGCGCCGGAATCCACCAAAAGAAGCTCGCCCGCCCGCACCGGTCGGTTGGACCCTTCGGTGACGCGGTAATGCATGATGGCCCCGTTGGGCCCCGCGCCGCAGATCGTGTCAAAGCTGATGTCGTGCAGCGCGTTGGTCGCGCGGCGAAACCCCTCCAGCCGCCGCACCACATCGATTTCGGTCAGCCCGCCACCCGGGGCCGCATCGTCGAGCCAGCACAGGAATTCGCACATCGCGGCGCCGTCGCGCAGATGCGCCGAACGCATGCCCGCGATCTCGGCCTCGGTCTTGCGTGCCTTGGGCAGACGGCAGGGGTCGTCGCCCCAGGCGACCGGCACGCCCGCCTCTTCCAGCTCTCGGCTGACGGACAGGGGAGCGGTGGTGCGGTCCACCCGCACGGGGCCGTGCAGCAAGCGCAGCACGGGCACAAGCGCGGCAGGCGGGCGCAGGCTGATGTCGGGGCCCAGATGCGCCCGCAGGCCATCGTCGAACTTCGCGGCATCGGCGAAAAGCGTCAGGCGCCCGTCGTCATGCAACACGGCAAAGCCATGCAGCACCGGGTTGCGCGGCACGTCCGCGCCGCGAATGTTCAAGAGCCAGCAGAGCGAATCGGGCAGCGTGATCACCGCCGCCCGCTGCCCCGCCTGCCGCAGCGCTTCCGCCAGATCGGCGCGCTTTTGGGCAGATGATCGCCCCGCCAGCGCCTCGGGATGCGCGAAGGCCCGGCCCACGGGTGGCCCCGGCTGATCGGGCCAGATGGCATCGACCATGTTGGCGACGGGGCGGAGGGTCACACCCGACCCCGACAGCCCATCTTGCAGCCGCGCGACGTCCTCCGCCGTTTGCAGCCAGGGGTCGAACCCCACCACCCCCTCGGCGAGATGCCCCCTGATCCATGCGGCAGGCTTCGTTTCGGGCCAGGCCACCGGGGTAAAGGCCGCCAGATCGACCTGCTGCTTGACCTGCACGCGGTAACGGCCATCGACAAACACACCCGCCACGTCGGGAAGCACCACCGCAAACCCCGCCGACCCTGTGAAGCCGGTCAGCCAACCAAGCCGCTCATCCCGCGCGGCCACATATTCGCCCTGATGCGCGTCGCTGCGGGGCACGATGAAACCCGCAAGCCCCTCGCTCGCCAGCCGTTTCCGAAGCGCTGCAAGCCGGGACGCCCCCTGCGCCGGATCGGATGTCGCCGCAAAGCTCTGAAACATCGTGCGTCTTCTTCTGTCTGAAAATATCCTCGGGGGGTGCAGGGGGGCAGACAGCCCCCCTGCTTACCCGACCCGCCGCATCCCCAACACCCGCGCCCGCTTGCGCGGGTGACGGTCGAACAGGCTCGCCAGCTGTTCGGTCATGGCCCCGGCAAGCTGCTCCACATCCGTGATCGTCACCGCGCGGCTGTAATAGCGCGTCACGTCATGGCCGATGCCGATGGCGATCAGTTCCACCTGCCGCCGCCGCTCCACCATCGCGATCACGTCGCGCAGGTGCTTTTCCAGATAGTTCGCCGGGTTCACCGACAGCGTGCTGTCATCCACCGGAGCCCCGTCCGAAATCACCATCAGCACCCGCCGCGCCTCGGGCCGGTTGCTGATGCGCCGATGCGCCCATTCCAGCGCCTCGCCGTCGATGTTCTCCTTCAAAAGGCCCTCTTTCATCATCAGGCCCAGATTGTTGCGCACCCGCCGCCAGGGCGCGTCCGCCGCCTTGTAGATGATGTGGCGCAGGTCATTGAGCCGCCCCGGACCCTGCACCCGCCCCTGCGCCAGCCAGCGTTCGCGGCTTTGCCCGCCCTTCCAGGCGCGGGTGGTGAAGCCCAGGATCTCCACCTTCACATCGCAGCGCTCCAGCGTGCGCGCCATCACATCCGCGCAGATCGCGGCGATGGAAATCGGCCGCCCCCGCATCGAGCCGGAATTGTCCAGAAGGATCGTGACCACCGTATCGCGAAACTCGGTGTCCTTCTCGCGCTTGAAGGACAGGGGCGTGGTCGGGTTCGCCACCACCCGCGCGAGCCGTCCGGCATCCAGCGTGCCCTCCTCCAGATCGAACTCCCAACTGCGGTTCTGCTGTGCCTGAAGGCGGCGCTGCAGCTTGTTCGCCAGCCGCCCCACGGCGCCTTTCAGGGGTTCCAGCTGCTGGTCCAGATAGGCGCGCAGCCGTTCCAGCTCTGCCGGTTCGGCAAGGTCCTCGGCCTTGATCTCCTCATCGAAATCGGTGGTGTAGGCGCCATAGTTCGGATCGGCATCAGAGTGGGGTGGGGGGGCGGGCGGCTCTGGCGGGGCCTCGCCCTCGGGCATCTCGGCCTCTTCGCCCTCTTCCATCTCGGCCAGGTCATCCTGGCTGAGGCTGGCCTCGGCGGCGTCCTGCTGCTGGTCCTGGGTCTGATCGGGCTCGGCCTCGGCTTCGCTGTCCTCTTCCTCCTGGCCTTCGCTGTCGGGCTGGTCCTGGTTTTCTTCGGCCTCGTCGCCCGCGGCATCGTCGTCCATCTGGTCGGGGTCGTCGCCCAGCTGGTCGCCATAGCCAAGGTCGGAAATCACTTGGCGCGCCAGCCTCGCGAACCCGGCCTGATCGGCCAGCACCTCGCCCATGCCCTCCAGCGTGCCGCTGGCCTGCCCCTCGATCACCCCGCGCCACAGGTCCATGACGTTCTGTGCGCCCTTGGGCATGTCGCGCCCCGTCGCCAGATGCCGCACCAGATAGCCCGCCGCTGTGGAGAGCGGCGCATCCGACGCCTGGGTGATCTGCGCATATCCCTTGCGCTCGGCCTCATGCGCGATCTTGGCGTCGATGTTGCCGGCCGTGCCGGGCATCGCACGCGCACCCACCGCCTCGCAGCGCGCGGTTTCCATCGCGTCGTAGATGTCGCGCGCCAGTTGCCCCGCAGGCGCGTATTTTGCCGCCACAGCCTCGTCGTGATAGCGGCGACGGAGCGCAAAGGCATCCGCTGTGCCGCGTGCCAGCATCACCTCGTCGCGCGTCATGCGGCGGCTGACCTGCGGCAGGCGCACGCCCTCGCGGTTCATGCCTGCGGGATCGACCGAATAGGTCACGGTCATGTCGGGATCATCCGCCATGGTCCGCGTGGCCTCGGCCAGCGCCTTCTTGAACGGGTCTGCGGGGTTGTCACCGGGCTTGCTCATGAGCGCCAGATAAATCACCACGCGCGCCCTGCCACAAGTCCCGACCATGCGCCGAAACGGCCGCGGCGCCGACGGGTGCATGGATCGACAGAACCTGTGCGACGATGCACGGGGGCCGCACTTGCTCGCGATCCACTGCGTGGTCACATTTCCCGCAGGTCATCCACAACCGTCAGGAGCACCCCATGGCCCAGAAACCCCGCATCGCCCTCATCATCGGCTCGACCCGACCCACCCGCTTTGCCGACAAGCCCGCGCAGTGGATGCTGAAACAGGCACAATCGCGCGACGACATGGAGGTGGAGGTCGTTGACCTGCGCGACCATCCGCTGCCGCTCTTCGACGAGAAGGCATCGAACGCCTGGATGCCCTCCGAAGGCGAGGCCGCGCGCAAGTGGCAAGAAACGCTTGCGAAATTCGACGGCTACATCTTCGTCGTGGCGGAATACAACCGTTCGATCACCGGCGTTCTGAAGAACGCGCTGGATCAGGCCTATGTGGAATGGACCCGCAAGCCCTTTACCGCGATCGCCTATGGCGCGCTTGGCGGGGCGCGCGCGATGGAACATCTTCGCCTCATCGGGGTGGAGTTGCAGATGGTCCCCACCCGGTCGGCTGTTCACATCGGCGGCGGCGACTTCTTCAAGGTCAGCCCGCTGGGCGCCGATGCCCCCATCGAGGAGATTGAGGGCAACCTGCTGCCCTCGGTCAAAGCCGCGCTCGATGATCTGGTTTGGTGGGCCAGGGCGACGATGGCCGCCAAGGCCTGATCGGCCAGGATCAGAGAAGGCCGCGCTTCCGCGCGGCCTCTTCGCAACCGCGCATCAGACGATCCATCAAGCCGATACTGGTGCCATCCCCCTGGATCGCGGCCCGGATCATCCGCGCCATGTCGGCACTGTCGCGCGCCAGATGCTGCTCGGCCTCGGCCCGGTTCTCGGCCCGAGCCGCCACGGCAAAGGCTTCGGCCAGCGCCGCATCGGCCGGATCCTTCGGCAGGAAGGTCGATGAGCCCGACACCTCTACCCAACCCGCCCAGAAGGCCGCACATTGCACAGTAGGTGACGCCGCCCACGCCTGAAAAGGCAGGGCAAAGAGCATCAGGGCGGCGATCAGGCGGGGCAGGCGGCATGCATGGATCATGCCCTTACCCAAGCCATTGTGGCGCGATTCGGGCAAGGAAAAGGCGCGGGGTCAGGCGCCGATCAACAGACTGTCGCAGCGTGACAGATAATCCCGCGCCAGGCCATCCGCCCGCGCATCCCCTGAAAACGCCGCCCGCTCCCACAGATGGCGCTGTGCGGCCTTGGCCGTGACCCGCCGCGCCATCGCCTCGGCCCCGGCTGCATAGGCCGCCACCAGATCGGCAAAGGCATCCCTGCGCCGCGCAGCGTCGTCTGATGCGGGGCCATCGAACAGCCACAGATGCTCCACCGTTGCAGAATATCGCCCGGCACAGTCGGCAAACTCTGCCAGCCCGACCTCCTGCAACCCCGCGCGGACGGGCCCGGCCGCCGTGACGACCGAGAGGGAACAACACAGCAGGAACGTTTTCAGTTCGCCCATCAGACGAATAATACACCCGCAAAGTTGCCAATAAAGAAATCAGTTTGGAAATCATCGGGATGTGCTCGCGATGCAGCACAACGCCGCCGGCGTGACCGGCACCGTCATCAGCCATCGCGAAACGGAAAGGTCAGCGCATCGCCATCGAGGCGGCACTCTCCGGCAGTTCCTCGTTGAAGCAGCGCTGGTAGAATTCCGCCACCGTCTGCCGCTCCAGCTCATCGCATTTGTTGAGGAAGGTCAGGCGGAACGCATACCCCACATTGGCAAAAATCTCGGCATTCTGCGCCCAGTTGAGCACCGTCCGGGGGCTCATCACCGTGGACAGGTCACCATTCATGAAGGCCTTGCGCGTCAGGTCGGCCACCGTCACCATGTGGCTGATCGTCTTGCGCCCCGCGGCGGTGTTGTAATGCGGGCTTTTCGCTAGAACGATCGCGGCCTCAGCATCATGGCTCAGATAGTTCAGCGTGGCGACCAACGACCAGCGGTCCATCTGCGCCTGGTTGATCTGCTGGACGCCGTGATAAAGACCCGTGGTGTCGCCAAGGCCCACGGTGTTTGACGTGGCGAACAGCCGGAAACTGGGATGCGGCGTGATGATCTCGTTCTGGTCCAGAAGCGTCAGTTTGCCGTCATGCTCCAGCACCCGCTGGATCACGAACATCACGTCGGGGCGGCCCGCATCGTATTCGTCGAACACGATAGCCACGGGATTGCGCAACGCCCAGGGCAGGATGCCCTCATGGAATTCGGTGACCTGCACCCCGTCGCGCAACTTGATCGCATCCTTGCCGATCAGGTCGATCCGGCTGATGTGGCTGTCAAGGTTCACCCGCACGCAGGGCCAGTTCAGCTGCGCCGCCACCTGTTCGATATGCGTCGATTTGCCCGTGCCGTGGTAGCCCTGGATCATCACGCGGCGGTTCCAGCGGAACCCCGCCAGGATCGCCAGCGTGGTGTCGGGGTCAAACTTGTAGGTCGGGTCGATGGCGGGCACCCGGTCCGTAGCCTCGGAAAACCCCTTGACGGTCATCCCGGTGTCGATCCCGAACACCTCGCGAACGGAGATTTCCTCGGTGGGTTTGGCGGGCGCATCCAGCATTTTTCGTTCCATCATCTCTCGGGACCGGGTGTTGATGTAACATATCGCCGGGGGGTGCAAGGGGAACCCCCCCCCTTGCCAATCGATGCCTCCCGCGCAAAAGGGACGGAATGACCGACCGCTTCGCCTTTCACCTCACGGCCCGCGACGGGTCTGCCCGATCCGGGTTGATCCACACCCCGCGCGGCACCATCCGCACACCGGCCTTCATGCCCGTGGGCACGGCGGCGACGGTGAAGGCCATGCTGCCCGAGAGCGTGGCCGCGACCGGCGCGGACATCCTTCTGGGAAACACCTATCACCTGATGCTGCGCCCCGGCGCCGAACGCGTGGCGCATCTGGGCGGCCTCCACCGCTTCATGAACTGGTCCCGCCCGATCCTGACCGATTCCGGCGGCTTCCAGGTGATGAGCCTCGGCGCGCTACGAAAGCTCACCGAAGAGGGCGTCACCTTCTCCAGCCATATCGACGGCTCCAAACACGTCCTGACCCCCGAACGCAGCATGGAAATCCAGCGCCTCCTCGGCTCCGACATCGTGATGGCCTTTGACGAATGCCCCGCCCTGCCGGCGAGCGACGAAGAGGTGGCCCGCGCGATGCGTCTGTCGATGCGATGGGCCCAGCGGTCGCGCGATGCCTTCGGCGACCGGCCGGGCCACGCGCTCTTTGGCATCATGCAGGGGGGTGTCACCCCCGAGTTGCGCGCGGAAAGTGCGGCCGCCCTGACCGGCATCGGCTTTGACGGCTACGCGGTGGGGGGCCTCGCAGTTGGCGAGGGGCAAGAGGCGATGTTCGGGGTCCTCGACTACGCGCCGGGCTTCCTGCCACAGGATAAGCCGCGATACCTCATGGGCGTGGGCAAACCCGACGACATCGTGGGGGCCGTGCAGCGCGGCATCGACATGATGGATTGCGTTCTGCCCACCCGCTCGGGCCGCACCGGCCAGGCCTGGACGCCGCGCGGCCAGGTCAACCTGCGCAATGCCCGCCACAAGGACGATCCCCGCCCGCTGGACGAGGCCTGCACCTGCCCGGCCTGTCGCTCCTACAGCCGTGCCTATCTGCACCACGTGGTCAGGTCCGACGAGATCATCGGCTCGATGCTGCTGACCTGGCACAATTTGCACTACTACCAGATCCTCATGCAGGGCCTGCGCGACGCCATCGCCACGGCAAGGCTGTCCGACTTCGCGGCATCCTTTCACGCCGCGCGCGCGCAGGGCGACATCGACCTGCCCTGACCCCGGAGTCGCAAGGGGGGCCAGCCCCCCTGACCTGCGCCCCCGGCCGTCCCTCGTTCATGACGTGAATCCTTGGGTTTGATAGATGTCGGTTTCGGGTTGGGCAAGCGCGCCGGGCGCGGAGCCCCCAGGTTGCTCAAGCGCCCGGCGCGCTTTGGCGGGTGTTTGGTTTCCTAGGCTCCAGACTCATTGAGTTTCATAGCCAGAACAACACGGTTGCGGCGAGGACGATGGCGGAGAAGAAGGTTTCCGGGCATCGGTCGTATCGGGTGGCGACCCTCCGCCAGTCCTTG
>JBKBKC010000018.1:0-63649 GCA_046294265.1 Gemmobacter sp.
GGTTCCTGCCGCTGCCGCCCTACAGCCCCGACCTGAACCCGATCGAGATCAATCGCGGGCTCACTCGAACGCATGGCGTTCGCCCGCTCATATTCGCCAAGCTGAAAGCTCTCCTGCGCAAAGCCGCTGCCCGCACCTGCGAAGACCTGTGCAAGGCCGTCGGGGCCGTCTGCGACCTCTTCACCGAGGACGAATGCCTCAACCACGTCATCGCCGCAGGATACAAACCCGGATGAACGCGACACGCTCTAAACCCGATCCATCGAATGCCGGGACTGAACACCTAGAACCGCGATGCCGAACAGCCCCACGAGACCCCAAAGATGCCAGAGCGGCACCGCAACCTCCGGCAGGGTCGCCCCCATCTGCGTCAGGCGCACCAGTCCGTCGATGGCAGGGGTGGAAGGCACAAGTTGCGCCACAGCATTAAGATGCGCGGGGATCGCCTCGACCGGCCAGGCAAAGCCTGACAGGAAAAAGAAAGGCAGGCCAAGGGCCAGCAGCACCACCTGGACCACCTCGCCGTTCCGGAACAGGGCCGCGACGCATTGGGCCAAGAGCCCCGTGGCCAGCACGAAGGGCAGGCCCAGCATCAGGACGGCCCCGGGATTGGCAAGGTTGGGCAGGCCATAGGCGACGGGCAGCACGATCACATAGAGCGGCAGGACCAATGCATAGAGTATCGCCCACGCCGCCATCCGCCCCAGCAGACGCCAGACCGGATGGCCGACCGCAGCGCCACGCCGCGTCGCGGTCAGGGCGAGGCCCATCAGCATGGTCTGCTGCAGGATCAGGACAAAGGCCGCGGGCAGCACATAGGTGGCATAGCCCGCGGCGGGGTTGAAGAGCGGCACCTCGACCTGTGCCGCGGGGCTGACCTGCGCCAGGGCCACGGCGGGCGCCGTGCCTTGCAGGATCAGCCGCCCCATCTCGACCTCGGCGCCCATCTGGCGCAGGGGCAGGGCAGCCCCCTGCATGACGCGCTGATACATCAGGAAATAGCTGGCATCGGCATAAAGGGCGACGGGGCTTTGCTGGCCACGCAGCAGCGCACGCTCGAAACCCTCGGGGATCAGCAGCACGCCATAGGCACGGCGCTCCTGCACGAGGCGCGTCGCGTGCACCATGTCGGGCGCGTCCCGGGCAATGGCCACCGCTTCGGACGCATCCACCTGACGCGCAAGTGCTGCCGAACTGGTCGAGCGGTCCAGATCCACCAGCACCACCGGCACATCGCGCAGCAATTCGGCGCGGTAGGGCAGGGGATAGATCAGCGCATAGATCACCGGGGCAGCGAGGATGATCAGCAGCACCTGCGTGTCGGCGAAGAGCCCGCGCAGTTCGGCGCGAAGGGCCGCCATCATGCCGCAGCCTCCAGCCCGCGGCGCAGGCGCAGAAGCTGCGCCAGCACCAGCACACCGAGCACGAGGGCGATGCAGGCCAGCCAGAGGAGCGGCATCAGCGACAGATCGACCGGCGTGGCGCGCAGCGACTGGTCGATGCGCAGCTGCACATACCAGGTGCCGGGGATCACCGCCCCCCAGGCCTGCGCCAGCGGCGACATCGCCTCGCGCGGAAAGCCCAGCCCCATGAAGCCGAAGGCGGGTGCCGTGATCACCGCGATGATGCTGGCCGCGCGGCCCATGTCGCGCGTCAGCACGAAGGCCAGCGCGCCGATCAGCTGCGACGCCAGCAGGAACAGCACCGCCCCCGTGCCCATCAGCACCAGCGAGCCGCGCAGCGGCACGCCCAGCCAGCCGTAAAGCGCGATGTCCGACAGGCCGAGGATCAGCAGGAACACCAGCGTATAGGGCAGGATCTTGCCCAGCATCGCAGCCAGCACCCCGCCCGCCATCCGCACCAGCACCTGCGGATGCCGCCCCGGCCCGAAATCGAGCGAGATCGCATAGGCCGTGGCCGCGGCGGCGATGATCTGCAACACCGTGGGCACCAGGGCCGCCAGCAGGAAATGCACATAGTCGAAGGCCGGGTTGAACAGGGCATGGGCCTGCAAGGGGATCGGCTGGATGCTGACCCGCGCCTGCACCGCCGCCTCGCCCTGGCCCTGGCGGATCGACAGGCGCAATCCGGCAAGTGCGGTGTCGATGGCCCCCCGCGCGCCGCGTGCGACCATGGACCCCGCGCTCATGTGCTGGTTGTCGTAGAACGTCACGATCTCGGGCCGCTCGCCGCGCAGGATGTCCCGCTCCAGCCCCTGCGGAAAGAACACCGCCCCGCGCACGGCACCTGCGACGATCAGCGCCCGCGCCTCGGACAGGCTGAGCGCCTGATGCGTCACCCGCAGTTCGGGGGCCGCGTCCAGCATCCGCGTGATGCCGCGCGACAGGTCCGACCGGTCAAGATCGACCACGGCCAGCGCCATGCCGGTGGGGATGCCCGCGCGAAAGATGCCGCCCAGCGTGACCAGCATCACCAAGGGCAACACCACCACCAGCCCCGCCAGCGCGGGGCGGCGCAGGATCAGCCGGAATTCGCGCAGCATCACCTCCAGCATGGCCTACCTGTCCAGCGAGATCAGCGCCGACATCCCCGGCCGCAGCCCCGGCATCGGCTGGAGGGGGCGCGCGCGCAACTCGAAACTGCGCAGGTCGAAATCGCCGGTGGCGCGGGTCGCGCGCCAGCTTGCGAACTGGCCCTGCACGTTGATCAGGGTGATCTGCGCCTGCATCTCGCGATCCAGCGCGGGCACACGCACCGAAAGCGTATCGCCCACCTGTAAACCGTCCAGCAGGTCCTCGCGCAGGTTGAAGGTGAACCAGGCCTGATCCAGATCGACGATGGTAAAAAGCGGCGCGCCGGGGCCGATATTCTCGCCCAGTTCGATCAGGCGGGCCGAGACCTCTCCGCCGAGGGGGGCCCGGATCGTCAACTCATCCAGATCGGCCTGGCGCTGTGCGAGCGTCGCCTCGGCCTGGGCCACCTGTGCGGCAGCCAGCGCGCGCTCTTCGGGCGAGGCCCCGGCCCGCGCCAGATCAAGCTGGGCCTCGGCGGCCTCGACCCGCCGGGCGGCGGTTTCGACGTTGCGGATGGACTGGTCAACCTGCGCCTGCGGGCGCAGCCCTTGTTGCGAGAGTTCGCGGTCGCGGGTGGCCTGTTCCTCGGCCAGCCGAAGATCGGCCTGTGCCGCAGCAAGGTCCGCCTCGCGCGCGCGGATCACCTCTGGGCGCGTGGCCCCTGCCGCCGCCTGCGAGGCGCGCGCGACGTCCACCCCCGATGCCGCCGCCGCATGGGCGGCGACCAGTTGGGGGTTGGTCAGTTCCGCCAGAACCTGCCCCGCCTCGATCCGCCCGCCGAGGTCCGCCATGATCCCGGCCACCCGCCCCGAGGCGCGCGCCGACACATCGACCCGGGGTGCCGCAAGTTCGCCCTGGATCAGCAACGGGCCGGGACGTGTGACCCACCACACCGACAGTGCAATGGCCACCCCCAGCAGTCCGAGCACCAGCAGCGGCGTAATCGGCTTTTGGAGGAGACTGTTGCGCTCTTGCATGATGTTGCGTCTCGCTTTTGTTCGAAAGGGCCTGGCCAATATCGGGCACAACTACAACATCCCCAAGACGTCTTCCACGGGTCTCGTGGTGCGCAGGGCCATTTCAAGACATGGCGGGGAGTGGACTTCGGCGCGAGGTCGGCCGGCACCTGCGGGCAGGACAACCGACCTTGCCGCCATGGCGGTCACGCCGCCCTTCCGGCCCGCGCGCATGGCAAGGCGCGCCTGAAACCGGGTCTTGTGGTCGAACGGGTGCATCATGCGCCCCCGCGCGCAGGTGGCTGCGATCCGAACGGGGCGGAAAGGTGCCCCTCGGCGGCGACACGTTTGCCGTGGTGAAAAATCCCGACCGTCCGCGTCGCGCCCGCGCGCTTGCCACTCCCGAAATCGACGTCTATCTCTTGGATGTTCGTTGCGAACGCTGGTCGACCGAAGGGCAGGTCAAATGCCGATCTTTCTGACATCAAAGGGCCTTGTGCTGTTTGCGCATGTTCCGCGGTGCGGCGGGTCGTCGGTGGAGAACTATCTGCATGGGCGCTTTGGCAAGCTTGCGTTTCTGGATCGCGACCACCAGACGCACGCGGAAGACCGGCGGTGGAACCGCGTGTCGCCCCAGCATGTCGATCAGGCTACCCTGACCCGGCTGATGCCGACGCAATTCTTCGTTGACGCATTTGCCATGGTGCGCCACCCGGTCACACGTCTGGAAAGCGTGTATCTGCACAACCTGGAGGTGACGGGCCAAATCCCGCCCACGACCGGATTTTCTGACTGGCTGGCGGACCTTCCCGCACAGCACGACCGCGACGCCGCCTATCTGGACAACCATGCCCGCCCCATGGTCGATCTGGTTCCGCCGCAGTGCCGCATTTTCCGGCTGGAGGACGGATTCGCGGCTGTGGAACGGTGGCTTGACGACCTTACCGGCACGACATGGCCGCGCCACATCGGCCGGGTGCACGGGCGGGCCCAGTTGCTGGCGAAGAGGGGCCTGACCGCGGTGCCGCGACCGGTGCTGACCCCCGATACCCTTGCGTTGATCGCAGATCTCTATGCCGCAGATTTCGAAGCCTGTGGATATGACGCCGCCGTGCTTCCTCCGCAGGCGGACGATCTGGCAGGACCTGCAGGCGTGCCTCGGGCAAGGCTGGCCGAACGCCGCAGCGATTGACAGTTTACCGCGAGACGTCCCGGGGCGTCGCGCAAATCGCACACCGATCTTGGGTTGAGAGATCGCCGTGCACCCCTACAAAGGCCTCGACGCAACGGCATACTGGAAGTCGGCGGTATCAGGGCAGGATCCCATGATGATCCGGTCGCTCTGGACCCGACGTTCATCATCTCCCCAAGAGACCGCATCGTGACCTTCGGCTCCTGCTTTGCACAACATTTCAGCAATGCCCCGACGCGCAACAGGTTTAGCTGGCGTTGCACCTATCGCGCCCCGGTGGGCACGGACCCGGACGAGGCACATGAGTTCGGATACTGGGTGTTCTCGGCGCGCACAGGCAACATCTATACCGTTTCGCCGCTGCGCCAGTGGATCGACTGCGCCAACGGCACGCGTATGCCGCCTGCCGAGGTATGGGAAGCCGGCGGGCGCTGGTTCGATCCGTTCCGCCCGCGCATCGGGCCGGGCGGCTTTGCCTCGGCGGACGAAGTTCGGGCAAGTCGCGAACTGGCGATCGAGGCGTTTGGCCGGGCCATGGGCGAGGCGCAGGTGTTCGTCTTTACCCTCGGGCTGGGCCCGCAGAGGGATCCCTTGGTCGAGATCAGCGCCGCGGTGCCTTGGGACGAGTTTCGCCCGACGCTTGAGCGGGTCTGGCGCAAGCCGGGGGCGGAGCGGAAGTCGCGGGCGGGGCGCAAGACGATGGACGTCGTTCCGAGTTTCAATACGCTGATGCTGAGCGCGCTTTACCACCTTTCGGACGACCAGACCGAGTTTCAGGTGCGCGACCGGCTTTCCTTCATGCGGTTTCTCGGGCGTGGCCCTGAGGATCCCGAGCCCGACGCCAAGACGGTCCGGCTGTATCGCGAGGCTCTGGCAAAGGCGGGCATGGTGGAGGCGCGGTTCACGCAAATCGACGGCCATCTGGCGCGGCTGGGATACATCGCCCGGGGCGGGCAGATCCTTGACGCGTCCATCGTTCCCGTGCCGCGCAACCAAAATACGCGCGAGGAAAACAAGGCCATCAAATCCGGCGAGGTGCCTGCGGATTGGGTCGACAGGCCTGCAATGCTGTCGCTGAAGGATACAGACGCGCTATGGACCCGGAAACATGGCAAAAGCCACTGCGGCTACAAGAGCCACGTGAATGTGGACCGGACGCACAAGCTGGTGCGGCGCCATTACGTCAGCGATGCCACCGTGCACGACAGCCAGGCGATGGATCATCTGCTGATGCGCGGCAACACCGGCTCCGGCGTGCGGGCAGATACGGCCTATCGGTCCGAGGAGATGGAAGCGCAGCTGCGCGCCTTGAAACTGACCAGCAACATCCACCGCAAGGGCAAGCGCGGCAAGCCGCTGACCGAGCTGGCCAAGGGCAGCAACCGGACCAGATCCTCGGTGCGGGTCTGCGGGTCGAGCGCCTCTTCGGCGCGCAGGCCAACGACATGGGCGGCACGCTGGTGCGCACGATCGGCATGATGCGCGCCAAGGCCAGGATCGGGATGAAGAATCTCGCCTGCACCATGCGCCGTCTTGTGTAACTTCGCCGCCTGAACCCGTGCCCGGCCAGAACCCGGAGCGAAGAAGCCCGGCGAACAAGCCGCAAAACTGCACTTGATCAGCCGATGACCGTGACCGACGTGCGCGCCAAGGACGCAGCGACTGCTTCGCGCTTGGCTCAAGCCGCTGACAACCCACCGCAGCAACAAAAAACAGTCAGAAATCCAGGTGCCCTACGCCGGCTGGCTTGACCCTTTGGCAGCAGCTTTGTTAGGGAATCCAGTGTTCTTCTCCTTCGACCGCGCTTTTGAAAGCTTGTTTCTCATCCCGGTCAACAAATGTTCCGGAGTTTCATGTTCTGCAGCCCTGACGATGATCTGGTTTGCAGACCTAAATTGACCACGCTGCAGTGCGATTTGAAACAGCGAGAGGATGTTCTTAGTGTCCTTCGGATTTGACTTGAAAGCGAGCCGTGCCTGACGAAAGGCTTCGTCCGAACGACCGAGTTCCGTCAATACTCGCGCAAGTTTGGCACCTCCTTCCTTGCCCCCACTCATTTTCACCAACTTGCGCAAGACAATCTCAAGCTGCACCAAATCGCCATTTGCTTCCACAATTGACGCGTATTCGCGCAGGTTCTCCAGATCGGGCGAGAGATGGTTCACAGCCACATCAACCAACCGCTCTGGGGGCAGCGCCGGATGTCGCAGGATGGTTGAAATGACTGCATGAATGATGGCCCGCGTCAGAAGTTGCCCATATCGAAGGTGGGCCTGTGCCTCCGTGCCGCTCTCGGGGGCCTCGGCCTGCCTTGCCGCTGCGCCGGCCCGATTTTCATACTTTTGTCCGTCGGGAAGCAACTGGTTGATCGCCTCCATTTCGGTGCGAATGGACTCGCCCATTTGCAGAAGTAAATCTGCCGAAATACTGGGCGGAACGAACCGCATCGTGGACGTTTCATCAACGACTGCTTTCAGATAGTTGCTCTTCCGCGGTGCCCCGATATGCGCAAGAGACCGGGAAAGCGTTTGCTGCACACCAACTTCAAGGGCGCCGATGCTTCGGTTCACGGGGCGGTCCGGACTCGCAAGGTTTATGCCAGGTGGTAGATCGATGAACCTCGCCATATGATCCAGAAGCGATTTTCGCTCACGCGAGAAATTCAGCAGAGTGAGCTGGAAGCCATGCCTCGCGCACAGATTCATGATCGTCCGAAGGTTCTCGAACTTCTGATGCGCAAGTTTGGCCCCATGGTTCCTGCAAAAACTGTCGAGGTCTTCAACCGACCGCCCCATCTGCAGGACCTGCAGGTAATGCGACAGCGCATATTCGTCCGGGTCCCGGATAAAGAGGAGGATCTTGACCTCGTGCCCCGTTTCCTTGGCAATCAGCGCAAGCTTGTCGGACACGTCGGGCTTGGTCGCAAAGACCGCAAACAAGCCTTCACCCGAGTAAAGGTAACTGAAACCGGGATCGAACCTGGCGACGCCAGTGTTAACATCCCCCATGAATGTTGCTTGGTTGCCGGACGTTGTCTTTCCTTGCTGCGCGGCGGCAAGCTGATTTGGATTTATCGGAAACCTGATGTTTTGCGCTTCAAGGAGGTCTTTGTTCAACGCTAGGCTGGACTGCAAGAAGCTTGAACCTGTCTTGCCGTGGCCGATGTGGACCATGATGCTTCGTGTCATACCCGCTCTCCCGTTTCTTTGCCCCGATGAAAGGTCGGCGCATCCTGCGCGATTGGAGACCTCACTGTTTATTTCGGGAGTGTTCCTATTCTTTTGGCCCGAAGCGGCAGACAGGTCCGATACCGAAACCGCCAAGCGCACGCTGCCTTTGGCGGGCGTTGGTCAAAGGTATCGACCTATACAATGTCGGTAGAGGGCAAGGTCAACCTCATTGAGCTTTTCGATCTTCGCAAGAGTTTCGGGCAGGACATCGGAAAGGCTGTAGCGCCCTATGTTGATGTCTTTCTTCAGGTGGATGTCTATTCCGATGATCTTCGACATGCGCCTGACAGACAGCGGAAAGAATTCCTGGAACCCGACAAAGCTGAAACTCGTGTCGAGGTTCTTGATTGCAAGCTCAAGCCCGCCGCTATCGCGATCAACCGGGACGGCCCCGAGCCCTGACACGATCTTGGTCATGAAGTTCGAGAACTCCCAATGTTTGAAGTTCGCGAAGAAATCATTGATGTCGCTTGATTTCCTTATTTTCTCGCCAACAGGTCCTTGGTCCACGTTCCGCAAATGATAATAATGCGAAATCGTCCGTGTCACCGGGTGCCGCAGAAAGCACATGTATTTCGCCGGAAGGTTTAGCCTCTCGTGCACGCCAAAAACGGAATGCCCGTAAACCAGTTTCGTTGAGGACAGATCCAGCTGCCTGATCCGATTGAGATCATCCTCTCCGTAGATGAACTGGACCATGCCCTCTGGCGTCTCGCGCAGTGCAGTTTTGAGTGTGCCCCCAGCAGTTTTGGTCAAATGCAGACAAATTATTGGGTCAGATTTCATTCTTAGCACCACGGCAAACAACGTTATCAGGCAAGCAGAGCAGGTTCTGCTTCAGACGGGCAACTGGCTGCGACCGGGCAGACTTGATATGGCCATGGCGGGTCGTGTGTCTCATGACGCAAGCACTTCTTCGTGGCGGTTCGAGTCCAGTGCCATGGCCAACCCGTCGCGCCAGCCGTGGTACTTTGCCTCGATGTTCGCCAATCGCGTTTTCATTTCCTGTTCATCCATGTTGCGCCTCGCGGCCTTGGCGCGCAAGGAAGATTGTTCGTTCGAGATGCGCATCGCCAGCGCGTCGGGGGTTCCGTCGCCCAACCTGTAGCCGAAGTATTTGAAGAAGAAATGCCCCTCGGTCCGCGCCCGGTCATAGGTCTCCTTGGGACCGTAGTCGTGCGAGTGATAGACCGTCGCGGTGGGTGCGTAGAGTTTCACGTGGCCGGCCTCGATGATGTCGCGGGCCCAGACTTGATCCTCTCCGTAATCCACCTCGGGATAAGGGATCTCTTTCCAGATGTCGCGGCGCATGGCGGAATTGTTGTCGGAGTAGAAGTGCAGCAACTGTCGCCAGCCGCGTTCGTTCGCCTCCCACCGCGCAGGGTCGGTGTGCTTTGACATGGCCAGCGGGTGCTTCAGCATGTTGGCGAAATGCGTCTCGATCTCTTCGCGTACGAAGGACGGGTGATGCGGATAGGCGATATGCCGCCCGAACAGGCCCGCGCCCTGCGGGTAATGGGCGAACATCTGGCGGATATCATGCGACCAGTAGGCCGTGGCGGGCATCGCATCCTGCGTCAGGAAGGCGATCAGCGGCGCCCGGCCGAGGCTGGCGCCAAGGTTGCGGGTACGGCCGTGCTGAAAGTCCTTCTGGTCGATCACGGTCAGGCTGATGTCGGGCTGCTTGCGCAGCCAGTCTGCGGTGCCGTCCGGCGAGGAACTGTCGATGGCATGGATCTGGATCGAGGCGCGGTCGGTCTGGCGGCGCAGGGCCTCGATGACCGGGGGCAGTTCCTTCATCCCCTTCCACGTGGGGATGATCACATCCATCGCGATGTCGCGGCTGCGCGCCACAGCGGGGGCCGAAAGGCGCTTGGGCGCAAGTTCACGCAGCCGCTCTACGACCGCCGCCTCGACTGCCCTGGCCGCACCCTCCCACGAGAACTGCGATACCCATTCCAGGCCCGCCTGGGACTGCGCGCGGCGGCGCGCGGGATCGCGCACAAGTTCGCGCAGCCGGTCCGCAATGTTGCCCGGCTGCGGGCCGCCCAGCGTCACCACGCCAGATGGAAAGATGCGCCGCGTGCTGGGCACGTCCAGTTCCAGAACCGGAAGGCCGCAGGCCATCATCTCTTGTGGAACCAGCGAATAGTTCGTGGCCGAAAAGCAGATGCCGATGTCGCAGTCGTTGTAAAGCTCGGCCAGTGCCGCAGCGTCAAGCACGCCATGGCTGAATGCGGGGTAGCGCGTTTCCATGAAAGGCAGACGAGCCTGGCCGTAGAAATGCACCTCGATGTTCTCGCCGGTGGCGGCGAGGGTGTCCAGCGCCATCAGCGCCAGCGCCACGCATCGCCGCGCGGTGTGGTCGCGGGCATAGACGGCAATACGCACGGGGCGGTCGCCCGTCTCTGCGGCCTGCACCTCGGCGCGAGGAAGAACACGATAGGTTTCTTCATCGAACGACAGAAAGAAGTGCCGCGCCCAGCGGCCGTAACCCTGCATGAGCTCGTCCAGCCAGGGGCTGGCGCAGATGCAGGCCAGATCAAGCGCATAGGTTCCGCGCGCCAGGATCGCCTCGGTCCCGGTGGGAAAGAATTCGGGCTCGTGATCCTGCACGAAGTAGTATTTCGCCCCAAAGCCGGTGGCGGCGGCGACCGCATATGCCGTCGTCCAGCCTGTGGCGATGACCGCATCGCCCGAGGTCGAAAAGAACCCCTCACTCAGAAACCGCACCTCGGCGCCGACACACTGGAAATTCTTGACGATGGTATCGTGGGCCTGTTCAGCAGTCTTGTGGTGATCTGGCGATTCGATCCAGATCGAGCAGCGGTGGCCGAACACCTCCAGGTGGCGGACCATGCGGAAAATGGTCATGTGTCCACCCGAGCCCGGGGTGAAATCTGGCACGACCCAGTGGATGTGCAGCGATCGAGGGTTGATCCGCGCCGGGGGAACGGGCCGCTCGTCAGGTCCGGGCGCCCTCTGCACGCCGCGCAGATGCTGGGGAACGGTCACCGCCGCCGCATCCTGCATCAGCGGTATCGCCCGCCGTTCGGTGCATCGGCGGCCCTCGATCCGACCGTAAAGGGCGTAGTGCAGCAGCGGGTTGATCCCGCCGCGCGATATGTCTGGATAAGTGTCGAGATAGTAGCGCGTTGAGAAATCCGGCCCCGGATCGCGCCCTTCGCGCCAGCCCTTCGTCATGTAGTGGACCAGCAGTTCGGCGTCGGTGCCCGCTACGTCATCATAGCAGCGCCTGTAGAACACAGGGTTGAAATGCGCCACGACGGAGGCAAGCTCGGACTCCGTCGGCGGCTGGATCGGCTGGTCCTTCACGGCCTCTTCGAACGCCTGCGGCTGGCGGCCTTCCTTGCGGCCCCAGATCAGGTAGTGGACAAACGGATTGAGCCGGTTTTCGTAGATGTCGCGGTACCGGTTCAGGTAGTAGGTGACCGAAAAGCCGGGCGTCGGGTCGCGCCCTGCGGTCCATCCCAGGGTCAGGAAGTGCAGCACCGGATCAGCGGGAGCCTCCGCCCCGCTGAAATGGCTGAGGTAAAAATCGACATCCAGCTCCCTCTGCACGATCTCACGCTCGCGGTGTGGCAGGGTCGGGCGCAATGCGCCGCTGACCCGGAACATCCGCTCCAGCGCGACCGCACTGCCATCCAGCCCGCGCACATGAAGCACGACACCAAGGCACCTCTCATCGCCATTGGCGTTGATTTCCTTGTAGTCCGCGTAGATCTGAACGCGCATCGGCCCCGTCGGACTGACCGGGAGGGTGAAGTAGGTAAATTCACCGCGCGCAATCTCGATGATTTCCGACTGATTGTTCATGTAAATGCCGACGCGCTTCACAGTCGGCATATTTTCATTCTTCGGAATGTAGAGAACCAGCTCCAGAGGCCTCGATTCATCGAACTCGAGGTAGCAGTCAAGACCTGTCCAGCCGTCATTGAACCAGTCTATTGAAAACCCAGCGAGCACTGCGTCTCTCCTGAAGAACGGGCGCAAGGAAAAGCGGAGCACTGAGAAACACCAACCGCCATGACAGCTAGACTCTGCGCTGCAGCACTGCAAGCGAAAACCTGGCACGTCGGGTGCGCGACGACTCCGCTGCTGATCAGGCAGTCAATCAAGCGCCCGAGGATCGTGTCGCATCGTACTCCTTCGGATTGCGGCGCGGCTTTTCAAGGGTTCCACCGAGGGGGGGCGAGGGTCGCGATCACATCCGTCCCGGGGGTGGAGCCTCGCAAACCAACCGCATCCCGTGCACGATCGAACGACAATCTCAGGCATGCCCTGTCGAAGCGTTAGGCCAGGCTCGATCACGCCCAGACAAACCACCGGCCAAGGGCCATCGCCCGGAACGGAACCGCAGACCCCTTGGTGACCGCCGACAGCACGCGCAGCGTCGTGCCGGTGTTGGCGGGGGCCGCAGTCGTGACCCAGGCATCGAGGTCGTCGGCATCCCCCGCGACGACGGGGGCCGTGGAGGCAACAAAAGCGGCCGGGAATGTCCAGGTCACATCAGCCGACCTGAACAGGCTGCCAATCGCGGTGCTGGCATTGGCCGCCGACAGATCGTTGCGCCAGCAGATCTGCAAGCCGCAGGCAAACCGCCGCCAGTGCCCGTTCGCATTGCTGCCGCTTTCGATCAGCGCGCCGGTCGGCGCACCGGCCGTCTGCGACACGGTGCCAATGACGTTGGTGCTGGTGTAGAAAAACGACCACGCCCCCCAGGTTCCTACCGATTTCCGTCTGTAGGCCGCGCCCTCAGTCAGGCCAGGCCCGCCGTTTCGGAACGCCACCTGCACCTGGCCGTTGGCGCTGCTTCGCAAGGACAGCATGTGCCAGACGGTGCTGGAGGTCGGCAGACCCACGGCAGAGGTGTTGGAATTGTTCCAGAAACCGGAGGCGTCGATGGCATTCCAGTCCGCGTTGTTGGTCACGGTTGTGCCCAAAAGACCGCCATCCCCGACCTTGAGCAGGCGGCCCGCCGTGGTGTCGGTTGTGGTTTGCGTGACCGCAGTGCCGGTGATAGGCACGCTGACCTGCAAGGCCGATGCACTCAGCAGCGCGCGCTGCACACCTGCTGCGACCAACGCCATCTGGTTGGCAGCGGGGCGGGTCAGGCCCGTGGCGGGGCTTTCGGCAAAAGCGAGGCCTGGTGCCACGACGGTTCCGCTGGCGACCCGCGTGCCGTGCGGCATCGACACCACACCGGTTTCGGCCGCAACCTCGATCCCGTCGCGGAAGACGACGCCATCGCTACTGACCTTGACCGCAAAACTGTCGCTGCCCGTCGTGCCCATTTCTGCCCGACCGGAAAATCCTGTCTGAAACAACAGGCTCGCGGTGTCACCGGGGGCGACCTTGTTCAGCTTTACCTGATGTCCACCCGTCCCGGCATGGCTGAACAGGCTGGCCGCGGCGGCGACCGACAGCCGGTTGAACGTGTCGGGGGCCGTGTTGATACCCAGGGCGGCCACCCGCAGATCACGATCCGCCGTCGCCTGCCAGACCCCGCCGAGGAACATCACCTCGGCACCCTCGGCCAGGACGACCACGCGCCAGCCTTCCTGCGGTTCCAGAAAGAACCACTGCCCGGCCTCGAACACCGCGATCCACAGCGCCCGACCGGCCCAAGCCCCGGTCGGGGTTGGCCCGACGATGTGGCGGTCACCCTCTTCGGGCGTTGCGGGTGGGACATTGCTGCCGCGCGTGGCCATGACCGGCTGCACCAGCGCATCGAGCACCCGAAGAGCCTCGTTATGGGTTACGTGCTTTTGCGCCTGTGCAGGCTGGATCAATGGCAAGGACAGGCTGGGCGTGACTTCGGGCATACTGCGCGACCTCCGGACAGGCGGGTTTCTCTGGACGGTAGCCCGAGCTGGTAGAGCTTTCCCTACAGCGCCGCGCGCCCAACGGCAGGTCGGTGCAACGCCTTGGAAATCAGGGCCTGATTTTTGAGTGATGCTCGGGTGGCGGCGTGATCTGAATCGCGCCGGGTTTGCCGGAGGCAGATTTCGGTTGGTTACGCTGCCCTGACTTCAGTTTCCAAGGCTGCATGGAAGTTTGCCTCGGCTTTGCGGGCTGAATGTTCCCGATTGGCTCGAGCAGGCGACGGTTATTGAACCGGTCGACCCATTCGAGGGTGGCGTGTTCCATCGCCTCGAAGCTGCGCCAAGGGCCGCGACGGTGGATGCAGCAGGATCTGGCGTTGCGCGCGTTGAGCATGGCCATCGCAATCCGAAGGCCGCCGCCAGGCTGCATTCATCACACGGATCGCGGGTCGCAATATGTGCCCACGACTGTCGGAAAATGCTGCGCAGGAATGGGTCCAAGGTTTCGATGAGCGGGAAAGGCAACTGTAAGGACAATTCCGCCGTCGAAAGTCCCTTCAAATCCCTGAAGGCAGAACTGGTCTGGCGAAGGAACAAGCAAACCCGTCGCGCGGTCGAGATCGCCCTCTTTGAATACAGCAACGGCTTCTGCAACCCGCGCCGCAAACACTCAGCCCTCGGCTGGAAATCACCCGTGGCCTGCGAACAGAGGGCCGCCTGACCTGAGCACCTGACCGGAACAGAACCGGTGCAGGTCCAGCCAGAGATGCTCCGATGCGGTGCTTCACGTCCGGCCTCGGGAACCATTCCCAGCCGCGCCTTTCCGTCAGGCCCTGCGCGGGGCGGCGAGGATCAAGAGCCCGCCTGCGATGGCCCAGTTCTTGACCAGGATGGTTATCTGCCAGGGATCGTCCGGGATCAGGTGAAAAAGGCTCGTGCCCAGGCAATAGGCGGCCAGCGCCAGCCCCGTTTCGCGACGCCGCCACCCCGCCGCCAGCGCCACGGCCCCCAGGGCATTCCCCGCCGCGGCGGGCCAGACCAGCCATCCGGGCAGCCCCGCCCCCGCCAGCAGCATCTGCACCGGGGCGGGGTCGGCAACCTTCTGCACCGCGCCAAGGGCGAAGAGCAGCGCGATGAGCAGCCGTCCGGCGATATCCATGCCTGCATCAACGCGGGGCAGGGGGCAAAGGTTTCACCGCCCCTCCTTCACCGCCTCCATCGCCACATAGGTCGAGGTGCCCGCGACATGGGGCAGGGCCGAGATGCGTTCGGCCAGCACGCGGCGATAGTCGGAGATGTCGATGGTGCGCACCTTCAGCAGGTAATCGAACCGGCTGGCGATCATGTGGCATTCCTCCACCTCCGGGATCGCCCGCACCGCGCGGTTGAAGGCCTGCAAGGCCGCCTCGCGCGTGTCCGACAGCCGCACCTCCACAAAGGCCACATGCGCCCGCCCCATCCGCACCGGGTCCAGCGCCGCGTGATAGCCGGTGATCACGCCCGTCTCTTCCAGCCGTTTCAGCCGTGCCTGCGTGGGCGATTTCGACAGACCGATGCGGCGGGCAAGCTCGGTCGCCGACAGCCGCCCCTCGGCCGCCAGGTGGCGCAGGATCGCACGGTCGAAAGTGTCAAGGTCATCCGGCATGTCTGAGCCCCCGATTTCGGGCGGATCGCCTGCCTGCACCGAAAAATCAGGACAACCGCCCGCAAAACTTGCGGTATCATGGGCCGGACAGGAGAACCAGCCATGCCCGACGACCAATCCCCCGATCCCCGCCACACCATCGCCCATGCCGCCCTCGCCGACGAGGCCAGGCTGGTTGCGGACCTGATCGCGGCAGCGGCGCTGGAGGCCCCCGACCGGACCGCCATCGTGGCGCAGGGGGCCGACCTCGTGACCCGCATCCGCGCCAGCGCGAAACCGGGCCTGATGGAGGTGTTTCTGGCCGAATACGGCCTCTCGACCGATGAGGGCATCGCCTTGATGTGCCTGGCCGAGGCCCTGCTGCGCGTGCCTGATGCCGAAACCATGGACCGCCTGATCGAGGACAAGATTGCGCCGTCGGACTGGGGCCGCCATCTGGGCCGCTCCGCCTCCTCCCTCGTGAATGCCTCCACCTGGGCCTTGATGCTCACGGGCCGCGTCCTTGATGACCGAGAGCCGGGCGTGGTCGGCCACCTCAAGGCGGCGGTCAAACGTCTGGGAGAGCCGGTGATCCGCACGGCCGTTGCCCGCGCGATGAAGGAGATGGGGCGCAACTTCGTGCTGGGCGAGGATATCGCCGCCGCCATGAAGCGCGCGACCGAGCAGGAGGGGCGGGGCTACACCTACAGCTATGACATGCTGGGCGAGGCCGCGCGCACCGAAGCCGACGCGCGCCGCTATCACCTGGCCTATTCCCGCGCCATCGGGGCCATCGCCGGGGCCGCGCGGGGAAATGACATCCGCACCAACCCCGGCATCTCGGTCAAACTCTCGGCCCTGCACCCCCGCTATGAGGCGGGCCAACGCGATCGGGTGATGGCGGAACTCGTGCCCCGCGTGGCGGCGCTTGCGGGCCTCGCGCGCGCCGCGGGCATCGGCTTCAACATCGACGCGGAAGAGGCCGACCGGCTGGATCTGTCCTGCGACGTGATCGCGGCGGTGCTGGCCGATCCCTCGCTTGGCGGCTGGGACGGCTTCGGCGTGGTGGTGCAGGCCTACGGGCGGCGGGCGGGCGCGGTGATCGACTGGCTGCACGGGCTGGCCACCCGGCTGGACCGGCGCATCATGGTGCGGCTGGTCAAGGGCGCCTATTGGGACGCCGAGGTAAAGCGCGCGCAGGTGCTGGGCCTGTCCTCGTTCCCCGTGTTCACCCGCAAGCAGGCCACGGATGCCAGCTACCTCGCCATGGCGCGCAAGCTGCTGGGCATGACCGACCGCATCTATCCCCAGTTCGCCACCCACAATGCCCATACCGTGGCCTCTGTCCTGCACATCGCGGGCCAGATGGGGCGCGACGCCACCGACTATGAATTCCAGCGCCTGCACGGCATGGGCGAGCGGCTGCATGACATCGTGATGGCCGACCACGGCACCCGCTGCCGCATCTACGCCCCGGTGGGCGCGCACCGCGACCTCTTGGCCTATCTGGTGCGCCGCCTCTTGGAAAACGGCGCGAACTCCAGCTTCGTCAATCAGATCGTGGCCGAGGATGTGCCCCCCGCCCGCGTCGCCGCCTGCCCCCTGACGGCGCTGGAAGGCATGGCCGATCCGGTCAACCGCGCGATCCTGCCGGGGCCTGCGCTCTTTCCCGGCCGGGTGAACGCGCGCGGCTGGGACCTGACCGATGCAGGCGACCTCGCCGCGATCCACGCCGCCCGCACCCCCTATCAAAAGGCGCTGTGGGAGGCCCGCCCGCGCCTTGCAGGCCCCGTCGCAGGGGGACCGCGCGCCGAGGTGGCGAACCCCGCCACCGGCACCCTGACCGGCCATGTGATCCCCGCGACCGCGCCCGATGTGGACACCGCCCTGCGCCTTGCCGAACCCTGGGCCGCCGCGCCCCCCCAGCGCGCCGAGGTGCTGCGCCGCGCCGCCGACCTTTATGAGGCCGAGGCGGGCCAGATCTTTGCCCTGCTGGCGCGCGAGGCGGGCAAGACCCTGCCCGACGCGGTATCCGAATTGCGCGAGGCGGTGGATTTCCTGCGCTACTATGCCCAGGGCGCCGAAGCCCTGACGCCGCCCGCGCGGGGCATCTTTACCTGCATCAGCCCCTGGAACTTTCCGCTGGCCATCTTCACCGGCCAGATCGCGGCGGCGCTTGCCGCAGGCAATGCGGTGCTGGCCAAACCCGCCGAACAGACCCCGCTGATCGCCACCCTCGCCGTGGACCTGCTGCTGCGCGCAGGCGTCCCTGCCACCGCGCTGCAATCCCTGCCGGGCGAGGGCGCAACCATCGGCGCGGCCCTTACCTCCGATCCCCGCATCGCGGGCGTGGCCTTCACCGGCTCCACCGACACCGCGCAGGCCATCCGCCGCGCCATGGCCGCGCATCTGGCCCCAACCGCCCCGCTGATCGCCGAAACCGGCGGCCTGAACGCCATGCTGGTGGACAGCACCGCCCTGCCCGAACAGGCGGTGCGCGACGTGATCGCCTCCGCCTTCCAGTCGGCGGGCCAGCGCTGCTCGGCGCTGCGCTGCCTCTACCTGCAAGAGGACATCGCCGAGACGGTCACCGAGATGCTGACCGGTGCGATGGCCGACCTGAGCCTCGGCGATCCCTGGCCCCTTGCCACCGACATCGGCCCCGTGATCGACGCCGAGGCCGCCCGCGACATCCGCGCCTATATCGAGGCCGCGCGCGCCGAAGGCCGCGTGATCGCCGAACGCCCCACGCCCCTGCAGGGCCATTTCATCGGCCCCACCGTCCTGCGCGTCACCGACATCAAGGACATGCCGCGCGAGATCTTCGGCCCCGTCCTGCACATCGCCACCTTCCGCGCCCGCGACCTCGCCCAGGTGATCACAGACGTGAACGCGACCGGCTATGGCCTCACCTTCGGCCTGCACACCCGGATCGACGACCGGGTGCAGGCGGTGGTGGGTGCGATCCGGGCAGGCAACATCTATGTCAACCGCAACCAGATCGGCGCGGTTGTGGGCAGCCAGCCCTTCGGCGGCGAAGGGCTCTCGGGCACCGGGCCCAAGGCGGGCGGCCCGCATTACCTTGCCCGCTTCACCCGCGCGCCCGCCCCGCCCCTGCCCGCCCCGCCCCTGCCCACCCCGCCCATGCCCGACGCCTCCGCCGGGGCCGCCGACCCCGCCACCATCGCCACCGCCCTGTCCCTCGTCCCCGCGGCCATGGCCCCGCAGGCGACACAGGACCTGCCCGGCCCCACGGGCGAGTCCAACCGGCTGTCGCTCTGGCCCCGCGCGCCGCTCCTCTGCCTCGGCCCCAGCCCGGCGCAGGCGCTGGCGCAGGCAGAGGCGGTGCGCCGCCTGGGCGGGCAGGCGATCGAGGCTGCGGGCCTGCCGTCCACGGCGCTCGCCACGCTGCAGGGCTTTTCCGGCGCGCTCTGGTGGGGCGACGCGGACACCGCGCGCGCCCATGCGCGCGCACTTGCCTCGCGCCCCGGCCCGATCCTGCCGCTGATCGGCGACCTGCCGGATGCGGGCCACGCGCTCCTCGAACGCCATGTCTGCATCGACACCACCGCGGCGGGCGGCAACGCGCAACTGCTGGCCGAGGTGGGCGAGGCCTGATCCGGCAGACCTGACGCGTCAGACTTGACCCCGTGGCACGGATCGGAAAGGTTGCGCCATGTTTCCGATCCGCGACCATAACCCCTCGGGGCGCACGCCTTACGTCACCTGGGCCCTGATCGCGATCAACATCGCGATCTTTCTGGGCTACTGGTTCACCCTGCCAGACGAGCGGTCGCTGGACCGGTTCTTCGTCACCTGGGGCCTCGTGCCGCGGCAGGTGATGGCGGGGCATGCCTTGGACGGCTTTGTCACCTCAATGTTCCTGCACGGCGGCTGGATGCACCTTGCAGGCAACATGCTCTTTTTGTGGATCTTCGGCGACAATATCGAGGATGAGCTTGGCCACCTGCGGTTCCTCGGCTTTTACCTGGTCGCAGGCATCGGCGCGGCACTGGCGCAGGTGCTGGCAGACCCCGGATCGCCCATTCCGATGGTGGGGGCCTCGGGGGCCATCGCGGGTGTTCTGGGGGCCTACCTGCTGATGTTCCCCCGGGCCAGGGTCGATGTCCTCATCATCATCGTGATCTTCTTCCGCATCTTTCCGATCCCGGCCTGGATCGTGCTGGGCCTCTGGCTCGGCCTGCAATTGCTGGGAGGCTGGAACACCCCCTCGGACGAGGGCGGCGTGGCCTACTGGGCGCACGCAGGCGGGTTCGTGGCGGGCATGGCGCTGATGCTGCCGGTCTGGATCGCGCGCGGCGGCCCGGCCTTCTGGTCGCGCACCCATGGCACGCCCCCGCATCCCGAGGGGACCTATACCCTCACCAAATCCCGCATCCCCACCGTTCCCCGGCGCTGACGCGCCGTTCTCTTCTTTGTCCAAATACCCATGCGACGGTCCGGGTGGAGCCGCCGCATGGGTATTTAAGCAAAGAAGAGGATCAGGCCACCTTTTCCAGCGCCAGCTTCGGCACGATCCCCAGTGCATGACATACCTCGCGCGTCAGATGCGGCCGGTTCAGCGTGTAGAAATGCAGGTTCTCCACACCCTCGCCCAGCAGCCGGTCACAGAGCGTGGTGCATTGCGTCAGCGCCAGCAACTCCTCGCGCCCGTCGCGCGCGGCCGTGGCAAAGGCCTCGTCCAGGCGCGCGGGCACCTTGGTTCCACAGCGCGCGGCAAACCGCTTGGCCCCCTCCCAGGACTGGATCGGCAGGATGCCCGGAATGATCGGCGCGGTGATCCCCTCCTTGGCGCAGAGGTCGCGGAAGCGCAGGAACGTCTCGGCCTCAAAGAAGAACTGCGTGATGGCACTCGTGGCGCCCGCCTCCAGCTTGGCCTTCAGCCAGCGCACATCGGCGAGGGTGTCGGCCGCATCGGGGTGCGGCTCGGGGTAGGCGCCCACGCGCAGCGTGAATTTGCCCGTGGCCGCCAGCGCCTCCACCAATTCCACGCTGCTGACGAACCCCTCGGGATGCGGCACGAAGCGCGCCGCCCCCTTGGGCGCATCACCCCGCAGCGCCACGATCTCGCGCACGCCGGCCTCGGCGTAGGCGGCGGCGATCTCCATCGTCTCGGCCCGCGTGGCATCCACGCAGGTCAGATGCGCCGCCACGCGCACCCCATAGTTCCGCCCGATCGTGGTCACCGCCTCATGCGTCAGCTTGCGCGTCGTCCCGCCCGCCCCATAGGTGACCGAGACAAAGGCCGGGTCCAGCGGCGCCAGCATCTGCACCGTCTCCCACAGCCGGAACGACGCATCCAGCGTCTGCGGCGGGAAGAACTCGAAACTGATGGTCGGTGTGCGGGTCATCGGACGCTCCTTCGTTGCCCTCTTGTCGCCGATCCCCCAGCGTGAGACAAATTCATAATCCTCATCATCATCATGAAGCCCGCCACATCATGCATATCGAATTCCGCCACCTCCGCACCATCCGCGCGATCCACCAGGCGGGCGGCCTTGCCCGCGCGGCCGAGGTGCTGAACACCACGCAATCCGCCCTCTCGCACCAGGTCAAGGGGATCGAAGACCAGGCGGGGGTCGACCTGTTCGTGCGCCGCTCCAAACCCCTGCGCCTCTCCGCGGCGGGCCTTCGGATGCTGCGCCTGGCCGAGCGCATCCTGCCCGAGATCGAGGCGCTGGAGGATGAATTCCGCGGCCTCAGGTCCGGCAAGTCGGGCCGCCTGCACATCGCCATCGAATGCCACGCCTGTTTCGACTGGCTGTTCCCGGTGCTGGCAGAATTCCGCCGCGCCTGGCCCGAGGTCGATGTGGACATCCGCGCGGGCCTCGCCTTCGAGGCGCTGCCCGCACTGGCGCGCGAAGAGGTCGATCTGGTGATCTCCTCCGATCCGGTCACGCTGCCGGGCATCACCTTCCACCCGCTTTTCGACTATGAGCCGCGCTTCGTCGCCGCCGCCGCCAACCCTCTGGCGCAAAAGCCCGAAATCGCCGCCGAGGATTTCCGCGACCAGACCCTCATCACCTATCCCGTGGCCCGCGACAGGCTCGATGTCTTCACCGAACTCCTCACCCCCGCCCGCATCGAGCCCCGCGCCACGCGCCAGGTCGAACTTACCGCCGTGATCCTGATGCTGGTGGGCTCGGACCGCGGCGTCGCTGTCCTGCCCGACTGGGTGCTGCGCGAGGTGACGTCGAACGCCGATTATGTCACCCGCCCGCTGGCGGGCCGCCCGGTGAAACGCCTTTACGCCGCCACCCGCACCGAGGATGCCGGCCGCGCCTATATGGCGCATGTCCTGCGCCTCGGGCGCAGCGAGCCGGTGAAATTGCAACGCGCCTGACCTTCCGTCTTCTCCTTGACGAAATACCCCGGGGGAGCGCCGCAAGGCGCGGGGGCAGCGCCCCCATGGCCCCGCGCGCCACGACGCACGGCGCGCGCTGGGGGGTCCAAGGGGGCGCATGCGCCCCCTTGCCTGGTCGCAAATGCGCGACGCCGCCGCGGCACTGTGTCAGGATGCCCCGGATGGGCGCTGGCCGCGCCCGAACCGGTGCCCGATGCGCTGCCTGCCGCTCGCCCTCGCCCTCCTCCTGATCCTCGCCCCCCCGGCGCGGGCCTGCCGTCTGGCACTGGCGCTGGCGATGGATGTCTCGCTTTCGGTGGACGACCGCGATTATGCCATCCAGCAACAGGGCCTCATCGCCGCCCTGCAGGACGCGGAGGTTCGCGCCGCCTTCCTGCGCGGCGATCCGGCGGCACTCGCCGTCTATGAATGGTCCGGCATCGCGCATCAGCAGGTCGTGCAGGACTGGGTCATGGTCACCGGGCCGCAGGTGCTCGACCGCATCGCGGCCCGCGTTGCCGCGCACAGGCGGCCCTCCTTCGGGCTGGCCACGGCGCTTGGCACGGCCCTCGATTTCGGGCGCAAACTTCTGGAGCGTGCGCCCGCCTGCGGCGCGCAAGTCATCGACGTTTCGGGCGACGGGCGCAACAATCAGGGCCCCGACCCCTGGCATGTCTATGCGCAGGGCGGATGGGACGGCATCATCGTCAACGCCCTCGTCATCTCGGCGCATGAGATGTCGCTGGAGGCCTATATGCGGCGCGAGGTGATTCGCGGCCCCGGCGCCTTTGTCGAACATGTTCCGCAGCACAGCGATTTCCCGCCCGCCATCCGACGCAAGCTGATCCGCGAACTGACAGAAGCGGTGTTCGGCGGCCTGGGCCCCCTCCCGACGCCACATCGCCACCCCTGATCGCGCAACGCACGGCGCCAGGCTCAGCCCGGCTGGCGCGATGTCTCTCTCCCGTCGCGGCCGGCGCGGCCGTCGGGCAGGCTGATCCGCGCGACCTGCTCGGCGATGGGATCGACCGACAGCGGATGCAACTCGGTCCGGTGCGATGCGGGATCACCGATGTCCTGCCAGCGGCCACCCTTGTAGATCTCCAGCGCCGGAAATCCGGCCTTGTAGCCCATCTTGCGGCTGCCGGGCACCCAATAGCCCAGATAGACATAGGCCAGACCCGCCTCGCGCGCGATGTCCACATGGTCAAGGATCAGATGCGTGCCCAGGCTGCGCGCCGTCATCTCGGGGTCATAGAACGAATAGACCATGCTCAGCCCGTCGTCGAACACATCCGTCAGGCAGACGGCGGACAGCGGCCGCCCCGTCACGCCCCCAGCCTCGCCCGGCGCGGCCGCGCGGGTGTATTCGATCACGCGGCTGCGGATTGGCGTCTCCTCGATCATCGCGGCGAATTCGAAGATGTCCATGTCGGCCATCCCGCCCGTCGCATGGCGCGCGTCCAGATAGCGGCGGAACAGCGCGAACTGGTCCTCGGTGGCCCAGGGGCTGGTCGCGTTGCGGCGCAGGTCGGCATTGCGGCGCAGGATGCGGCGCTGCGTGCGGGTGGGCGCGAAATCGGCCACCCGGATGCGCGCCGACAGGCACGCCGAACATTCCGCGCAGGACGGGCGATACAGCACGTTCTGGCTGCGCCGAAAGCCCTGTTTCGACAGCGTGTCGTTCAGCTTTTGCGCATGTTCGCCCTGCAGCGCCGTGAACAGCTTACGCTCCATCCGCCCGTCCAGATAGGGACAGGGCTGCGGGGCCGTCACATAGAACTGGGGAGCAAGCGGAAGGGTATGGCGCATCGCGAGGTGTGACCGGGCAAAATCTGAACCCCGAGCCTAGCAAGCGGCGCGCCGCTCGCCTAGGGGGTGCGTGTGCCCGTCAGACACGGCCCGGGCGGTTTATGGCCACGGTGCCCAATATCATGTCGCTCAGCCCCTGGCCGCGCGCCGAGGTGGCCATCAGCACGACCGACACGATCTGGCAGGGAAACACCGCCCAGGACACGACATACCCCGCCGTATGCAAAAAGGCCGTGCCCGCATCCAGCGGTTGGCCATCCGCCCCGCGAAACACGATCCCCGCCAGCGCCATTCCCGGTGTGGCCGACTGGCTGGCCAGAAAGCCCCAGCGATAGATCGTGTTCACAAGCGCATAGAGGATGGGCAGGAAGAACAGGCCCACAAAGGCGGTGAACGGCACGATCATCGCCGTCAGCACCGCCGTCAGGATGGTGTCGGTGAGCCAGGCAAAGCCGCGCTTGGCGGCGGTGCCGTCGTAAAAGGCCGCATGGCGGTCGGGATCGGGCAGTTGGGCGGCTTGGGGGGGCATCATCGCGGTCCTCAGGACAGGGTGCCCCCCGGCGCGAACCGGGGGGCAGGGGGGATCGGGGATGGTCAGTACCCGGCGGCCGGGCTTGCGTCGCGCGGTTCGGATGCCCGGTCAGGGGCGCGGTCGGGGGCGGCGGCGGTGCGGGCGCGGTCCTCCATGAACTGGTCGAACTCGGTCTTGTCCTTGGCATCGCGCAGGCGCTGCAGGAAGGCCTCGAATGCCTCCTGCTCGTCCTGCAGGCGGCGCAGGGTTTCGGCCTTGTAGGCGTCGAAGGCCGTATTGCCCGAGGAGCGGTGATTGCCCCGGAAGGCCATGGCATCATGGCGGCGGCTGCCGCAGGACCCTTTGAACATGCGTTTGCTCCAGATCATGTAGGCCAGGAGGGCAAGGCCCACCGGCCAGAAGAAGATGAACCCGAGGACCATCGCGATGATCCAGGCCGGGCGGCCACGGTCATCCAGCCAGCCCTCGGCGCGGCGGAACCACCCGGCAATGCCGCCGGACGGGGAGGGGGTATAGGTGTCATGCATCGGCGGTTCTCCGGTTCGGGGTGAATGTTTATGGGCTTCACATCACCCAGATCGGCATTTTCGCCCGCCGCGTCAAGAGGCATGTTAAAGATTTTTACATCGGCTTGGGATCGCGCCTCAGGGTCGCCATCGACCTCGCCCCGCACTGCCGCCAAACGCAACAGGCCCCCGCGGGGGGGCCTGCCACAAAATCACAGCGCTGCGGATCAATCGTCGCAGCAGTGCATCGGGTCTTCGCAACAGGGCTCGCCGTCCATGCAACAGGCGGCGGCATATGCCATTCCGGTTAGTGCCAGAAAGGCCACAAGGGTCGTCGTCATCAGCATTTTCATCAGTCTCTCCAACGTGAATGTCTGCGTGTCAGGTGCCGTTCAGTCGCTCGGATCGCGGCGGGGGCACCGGAGGCGGCGGTGCATGGTCCGGATGGACCAGGATGGCGAAGGATAAAGGCAGGGCGTGCGGGGCGCCCGGGACTCTGGTCCGCTCGACCGGCAGGGCGGAGGGCAGACAGAACGCACAGCATCCGGCGGCCATGCTGTCGCAGCAGGGCATGTCAGGGCAGGGCGCCGTGTGCGCGAACGCGGGTGCCCGCGCTGCTTGCAACGGCACAGGGGGCAGCGCGACCGCAAGCGACAGCACCAAAAGTGCCACGATCCCCCTGATCCAGGAGGCAAGCCAGCGCGCATGAGGCGGATCTCCGGGGATCATGGCCAAAGGGGCCGGCCAAGACCCGCGATTGTCAACTCACGTCCCCGTCACGCGCCCCGCAAAACGCCGCCAGTTGCGCGCCAGCGAGGTCGCGCAAACGGTGAGGTGAGACCCCGAAGATATGGCGCGGAGTGCCTGCCGCGGCCCAGACCAACGGGAATTCCATCAGCCGCGGGTCCATCCAGACGGGCAGGGGTGTCAGATGGCCAATCGGTGCCACGCCCCCGATCGCAAATCCCGTGACCCGCCGCACAAGATCCGCATCGGCCCGCCCCAGCGCCTGACCGGCCAGCCCCGAGGCTGCGGCGGGGTCCACCCGGTTGCCCCCCGCCGTCAGGAACAGGAACACCCCCCCATCCCCCCCCGCGAACAGGATCGACTTCACGATCTGGTCCAGCGCGCAGCCCGCCGCCGCCGCCGCCTGTTCGGCGGTGCGCGTCTCGGAGGGCATTTCCAGCGTCTCCACCGCCTCCCCCGCGGCAGCCAGCGCCGCGCGCACCCGCTCCAGACTTCGGCTCATCCTGTCCCTCCCCTGCGCCGCCGCCCATAGCCTGCCCCCGGCGCCACACGGTTGCAACCCGCCGGACCTGCCGCCATGGTGCGGCCATGACACCCTTCGCCGCCCGCCTGACCCGCTGCCCCATCGCCGTCGATGCCGAGGCCGCCGCCGACACCGCGCGCGCCTTTTCCGACCTCGCCCCCCCCCTGCGCGACCTCATCGCGGGCACGGCCGGCGGCAGCCCCTTCCTGCGCGGCCTGATGGGGCGCGAAGGCGACTGGCTGCGGGTCGCCCTGACGCTGGCCCCCGAAACCGCGCTTGCCGCCATCCTCACGCCGCTGGACACCACCCCGCCCGACGCGCTGCCCGCCGCCCTGCGCCAGGCCAAGCGCCGCGTGGCCCTGCTTGCCGCCCTTGCAGACCTCGGCGGCGTCTGGCCGCTGGAGGCGGTGACGGGCGCCCTGACCCAGCTTGCCGACCGCGCCGTCCACCTGTCGATGACAGCACTGGTGGCCGAAGAGATCCGGCGCGGCAAACTGCCCGGCGCCACCCCCGACGATGCCGCCACCGCCGCAGGCATGGTCACCCTGGCCATGGGCAAGATGGGCGCGCATGAGCTGAACTATTCCTCCGACATCGACCTGATCTGCCTTTACGACGAAACCCGCTACCCGGGCGCCGAGCATGAGGCCCGCGCCGCCTTCATCCGCGTGGCGCGCAAGATGTGCGCCTGGCTGTCGGATCTGACCGAAGGCGGCTATGTCTTTCGCACCGACCTGCGCCTGCGCCCCGATGCGGCCGTCACGCCCGTCTGCCTGTCGATGGCCGCCGCGGAAGGGTATTACGAGGCCGAGGGCCGCACCTGGGAACGCGCGGCCTATATCAAGGCGCGCCCCTGCGGCGGCGACCTCGCGGCGGGCAACCGGTTCCTGAAAGCGCTCACCCCGTTTGTCTGGCGCCGCCATCTCGACTTTGCCGCCATCCAGGATGCGCATGACATGCGCCTGCGCATCCGCAGCCACCGCAACCTGCACGGCCCCGTCACGCTGGAGGGGCACAACATGAAGCTGGGGCAGGGCGGCATCCGCGAGATCGAATTCTTCACCCAGACCCGCCAGCTCATCGCCGGGGGCCGCGACCCCGCGCTGCGCGACCGCGCCACCGTGGCGGCCCTCGCGGCCCTGTCGGCAAAGGGCTGGCTCCCGCAAGACGTGGCCGATGAACTCACCGCGCATTACCGCGCGCACCGCGAGGTGGAACACCGCATCCAGATGGTGAACGACGCCCAAACGCACGACCTGCCCACGTCGCCCGAGGGGATCACCCGCATCGCCCGCCTCTGCGGCGCCCCCGACACCGCCCGCTTCCGCGCCGACCTGATGGACCGGTTGATCCGCGTGGAAACCCTGACCGAAGGCTTCTTCGCGCCCGGCGAGGTGCAGGACGGCCCCGTCCTGTCGGACCAGGCGCAGGCGGTGGTGGACGGCTGGAAAGGCTATGCCGCCCTGCGCTCGGACCGCGCGCGCGAGGTGTTCCGCCGCCTGGCCCCCCAGATCCTCACCCGCCTCGCCCGCGCCGCCAACCCGGATGAGGCGCTGGCGGCCTTCGACGGCTTTCTCAAGGGCCTGCCTGCGGGCGTGCAGGTGTTCTCGCTGTTCGAGGCCAACCCCTCGCTGATCGACCTGATGGGCGACATTGCGGCCACCGCCCCGGCGCTGGCCAAACACCTGGCGCGCAACGCGGGCGTGTTCGACGCGGTGATCGGCGGCGATTTCTTTGCCCCCTGGCCAGGGGCGGCGGCACTGGCCGCGACCCTGACCGAAGACCTCGCCGCCGTGCCGGATTATGAGCGAAAGCTGGACCGCGCGCGCGTCTGGGCGCGCGAATGGCATTTCCGCACGGGCGTCCACCACCTGCGCGGCCTGATCGACGCTTTCGAGGCGGGCAAATGCTATGCCGATCTGGCCGAGGCGGTGATCGCCGCCCTCTGGCCCGCCGTCACCGCCGAATTCGCGCGCAAGCATGGGGCGCCGCCCGGCAGGGGCGCGGTGGTGATGGGCATGGGCTCGGTGGGGGCGGGGCGGCTCAACGCGCAGTCCGACCTTGACCTGATCGTGATCTACGATGCCGGGGGGGTCGAGGCGTCGGAGGGCCCGCGCCCGCTGGCCGCCCGCCCCTATTATGCGCGGCTGACGCAAGCCATGGTCACCGCGCTGACCGCGCAGATGGCCGAGGGGCGGCTTTACGAGGTGGACATGCGCCTGCGCCCCTCGGGGCGGCAAGGGCCGGTGGCCACCTCGCTTGCGGCCTTTGAAAGCTACCAGATGACCGAGGCCTGGACATGGGAACATCTGGCCCTCACCCGCGCCCGCGTGCTGGCCGGGCCGCGCGATCTGGCCGCGCAGGTCGAAGCGGTGCGCCGCGCCGTGCTGACGGCCAAGGGGCCGGGCGAAGGGGTGATGGCCGATGTGGCCGACATGCGCGCCCGCCTGCGCAGCGCCAAACCCGCTGCGGGGGCCTGGGAGGCGAAGAACGGCCCGGGCCGTCTGATGGACATCGAACTGATGGCCCAGACCTGCGCCCTGCGTGCGGGCGACCCCGCGCGCCGGGTCGAGGCGCAACTGCGCGCGGGCCTCCGCACGGGGGCCTTGACGGCGGCCGAGGAAGAGGTGCTCCTCGCCGCCTACCGGCTCTGCTGGCGGCTGCAGGCGGGCACGCGCCTCCTGACCGACCGGCCGCTGGAAATGGACAAGCTTGGCTTGGGCGGGCGCGCCTTTCTGGCGCGCGAGACGGGCGAGGCGGATGATGCATCGCTGACAGCCCAACTGACGGCGCGCACGGATGCGGCGGCGGCGGTGATCGACGTCAGGCTGCGCGATGGGGCGGGCAGCGCAACAGCGGAACCGGGGAACGGGGGGACAGGATGACGCCGGATGAGGCAGACCCCAAGGGGCTGATCCGCGAAAGCTACCGGATCGAGGGGATCTCCCCCGGCGAATGCCGGTCGGTGTTCCTCGACTGGGCGCTCAGCCTGCCTGTGGGGGCCGACATGGCGCGGGCGCTGTCGGTGCTGACCGCCCATTACGGCGCCCCCGCGCCCGACCACCCGATGACCGCCGTGCTGCACGACGGCACCGGCCAGGCCGAAGCCCCCCGCCGCCGGGGCGGGCGTGCTGGACGGCTGGACGACGCAGGCTAAGGTCGGGCGAGGGCGTGCCTTCGGTCCAGACAGGAAATGGCAGTCCGCCAAGGGCGCCGGTCCGCCGATCGGCAGACCGCTTTCTCTTGCGCCCCGGCCCCTTCCTCCTTTGCCCCGGCCCCGAGGGACATCGCGCGCCGGCACGGCAACGGCCGTCGTGACACATCCCGCCCAAACCGCATCGCGCCCGCCACACCGCCCGCCACACCGCCCGCCCCCCGAACCGCCCCCCGAACCGCCCCCCGAACCGCCGCCCGCACCAGCAGCCGGACCGACACCTGGTAAGAAACCCGAACCGAAACCCTGACCGGCACCCGGACCGCCGCGCAAGTGCAGTGATCCGCACCTCCGTCAGGTCCGCCCGCAGCAAGGCCGCCCCACCCAGCAGCCCGTCGCCGCCATCCCGTCCCTCGCGCGCGAGCTCTCGGCCGGAGGTCTTAACAGTTTATGAACGCAGCAAAGCAAGCCCTTGATCTATCTTGCCCAAACCTCTGTCCCACCGTGGGACGGCACCCCGCACAGGCCTCAGCCCCGCAGCGCCGCCGCCTCCGCCGCCAGCGCCGTGATCGCTGCCCAGTCCCCCCCCGCCATCGCATCCTTGGGCGCGACCCAGCTCCCCCCCACGCACAGCACGTTGGACAGCCCCAGATAATCCCGGGCGTTCTTCAACCCGATCCCCCCTGTCGGGCAGAATTTCACGTGCGGGATCGGCGCACCGATGGATTTCAAATAGGCCGCCCCCCCCGCCTGCTCGGCCGGAAAGAACTTCAGCGTGGTGTGCCCCCGCTCCAGAAGCGCCATGATCTCCGACGCCGTCGCCGCCCCGGGCAACAGCGGCAGGTCGTGCTCGGCGCAGGCGTCCAGCAGCCGCTCCGTCGCCCCCGGCGATACCCCGAACAGCGCCCCCGCCGCCTTGGCCGCCCTCACATCGGCAGGCGTCAACAGCGTCCCCGCGCCCACAACGCCCCCCTCGACCTCCACCATCGCCCGGATCGCGTCCAGCGCGACGGGCGTTCGCAGCGTCACCTCCAGCGCCGGCAAACCCCCCGCCACCAGCGCCCGCGCCAGCTGCGCGGCATGGGCGGGGTTGTCGATGACCAGAACCGGGATCACCGGGGCAAGGCGACAGATGTCGGCAGCTTTCGCAGATTGTTCGGCGGGGGTCATCGGATGCTCCTGATCCTGCGTGTGGTGCGAGGGCGGTGGGGTCGGAAGCCTCCGGCGGGGATATTTGGGCCAAGATGAAATCGCAAGTGATCAGGATCGACACCCCGTCTCGGGCCGCACCGTCGCGATTGATGCGGGGGAGACAGGGTGCCTTTCACCTTGGGCGGTCATCGGCGTCCCCGCCTGTACCGCCCTATCAATACACCCTGATTTCCTTTCATCTTGGTTAAAATATCCCCGCCGGAGGCGCATGTTTCCGCTGGCGTTCCCGCCGGGCGATCAGACGACCACGGCCGCCCCCTCGGTCGAGTTGCCCACGCTGCGGCGGAACGCCTCGAAGAGCTCGCGCCCGATGCCGTGGCGATTGGCGGTCAGGTCGGCGGTGACCGGCATCCGGGTATCGAAATCGGGGGCGAGGCAGGTCAGGATGCCCGAATCCGCGTCCAGCCTGACAAGGTCGCCGTCGCGCAGGCGGGCCAGGGGTCCGCCCACGGCGGCCTCCGGCGAGACATGGATCGCTGCGGGCACCTTGCCGCTGGCGCCGGACATGCGGCCATCGGTCACCAAAGCCACGCGCAGTCCGCGGTCCTGCAGGATGGTCAGCGTCGGCGTCAGCGAATGAAGCTCGGGCATGCCGTTGGCTTGGGGGCCCTGGAAACGCACCACGATCACCGCGTCGGCGGTGAAGGCGCCCGCCTTGAAGGCGCGTTTCACCTCTTCCTGGTCGTGGAAGATGCGCGCCGGGGCCTGGATCACATGGCGGTCGGGCAGGACGGAAGAGACCTTGACCACCCCGCGCCCCAGGTTGCCCGAGAGCTGTTTCAGCCCGCCGGTCCTCGCGAAGGGGTCGGCCGCGGGGCGCAGGATCCTGTCGTTCAGGCTGGTGGCGGGGCCGTCCTTCCAGCCGAGCTTGCCGCCCGCCAGCGTCGGCTCCTGCCGGTAATGCGTCATCCCCTCGCCCGCCACGGTGCGGGCGTCGGGGTGCAGCAGCCCTGCGTCCAGCAGCTGACCGATCAGGAACTGCAGCCCCCCCGCGGCGTGGAAGTGGTTCACGTCGGCCAGGCCATTGGGATAGACCTTGGCCATCAGCGGCACCGCGTCCGACAGATCGGCGAAATCCTCCAGATCCAGGATCACGCCCGAGGCGCGCGCCATCGCGGGCAGGTGCAGCACCAGGTTGGTAGAGCCGCCCGTGGCCATCAGCCCCACGAGGCCGTTGACATAGGCGCGCTCGTCCAGCACCTCGCCCGCGGGGCGATAGTCATTCCCAAGCGCCGTGATCGCCGCCGCCCGCTCCACCGCCGCCACCGTCAGCGCCTCGCGCAGCGGCGTGCCGGGATTGACGAAGCTGGCGCCAGGCAAATGCAGGCCCATGAATTCCATCAGCATCTGGTTGGTGTTGGCCGTGCCGTAGAAGGTGCAGGTGCCGGGGCCGTGGTAGCTGGCCATCTCGGCGGCCATCAGCTCTTCGCGGCTGGCCTGTCCCTGGGCATAGGCGTTGCGCACGCGGCCCTTTTCGTCGTTGGGCAGGCCCGAGGTCATCGGCCCCGCGGGCACGAAGACCGCGGGGATATGCCCGAAGGTTGCCGCAGCGATCACCAGCCCCGGCACGATCTTGTCGCAAACGCCGAGGAACAGCGCCGCGTCAAAGCAGTTGTGCGACAGCGCCACGCCCGCGGCCAGCGCGATCACGTCGCGCGAAAACAGCGACAGTTCCATCCCGGGCTGCCCCTGCGTCACCCCGTCGCACATCGCGGGCACACCGCCCGCCACCTGCGCCGTGGCCCCGGCCGCGCGGGCGGCGGCACGGATGACCGCCGGGAAATGCTCATAGGGCTGATGCGCCGACAGCATGTCGTTGTAGGCCGTGACGATGCCGATGTTGGGCGCGCGCGCGGCGGCGAGCGCGTCCTTGTCGGCCCCCATGGCGGCATAGGCATGGGCCTGGTTGCCGCAACTCAGATGCGCGCGCGCCGGGCCTGCGGATGCCGCCTCGGCCATCCGGTCCAGATACGCCCCGCGCGGGCCTTCCGAGCGGGCGCGGATGCGGTCGGTCACGCGGGCGATGGTGGGGTGGAGCGTCATGGGGGCCTCCTGCCTGATCGCCTGCCAGTCTAGGCCGTTACCGCTAACAGCGCAATCGGGATGGCGGTCAGGGTCACGTGATTTGTCACGCTGCGGCCGGTTTACGAGACCCGTGGAACTGGCATAGTCTTTGTCGATGCGCGCCTTGACTTTCGCCCTGATCCTTGCCGCAACGTCCGGCCCGCTTGCGGCCCAATACTGGCCATACGATGCCTCGCTGATGCCACTGGTGCACCGACTGGAGGCAGCGGCCGGCGCGGGCGATCACGAGACTGCCGAGGCAGAGGCGCGCGCGCTTGTCGAGGGTGCAACGCGCCTCCATGGCGCGTTTGCGGTGCAGACACTGGAGGCCCGGCATGCGCTGGCCACGCAGGTCGGGATGTTGCGCGGGCGCAAGCGCGAGTCGCTGGACATGTTCCGCGCGCTGGTGGACGACTGGGCGGCGCAGCTTTCCACCTGGCACCCCAGCGCGCAGGACCCCAAGATGGGGCTCGCCATGGCGTTGACCGAGTTGCAGGCCCCGGAAGAGGCGCTGCCGATCGCCATGGACGCGCTGCGGGCGATCGAGGCGCTGGGGGGCAAGGACTCGCCCAAGGCGCTGATCTGGCGTTACAACCTTGCAGGCATCTTTGTCGATCTGGGCTATTGGGCCGAGGGGCTGTCAGCCTTTGAGACGACGGCACGGGACCTGCGCGCGCGGGGAGACGATCTTGCGCTGCATCGCCTGGCGCTCGTGGAACGCGAGCGCGGTCGGCTTTTGCGGAAGATGGGGCGGGGGGCGGATGCGGTGTCGGCCTATGCGCTGGCCGTTCCGCTGTTCGAGGCGCATTTCGGCACCCACCATCCCCAGACCATCCACACCTTGACGGAATATGCCCGCGCGTTGCTGCAGGAGCGTATGACAGATCCGCTGGGCCGCGTGATCACCGAGGCGGCGGCCCGGTCCGACGCCGTGTTTGGCCCGGACAGCCTGCCTGCCATGGACGTGAAGGCCATCGGCGCCGTTTTCATGGCGCTTGCGGGCGCCGGGTCTGCTGAGTTTGCCACGGCGCTTGCGCAGATGGAGGCGGCGGTGACGCAAGCGGCCGACCTCTACACCCCGGGGTCGCGGCGACTGGGCGAATACCGGGTTGAACTGGCGGCAATGCTGGTAATGGCGGGGCGGGGAGGAGAGGCGCTGGACCAGCTTCGCGGCGCGACCCGCGCGGATGTCCATGTCCGCGACATCCATTACGAAGCCATTCGCGCGGCCGTGAACGAAGGTTCCCTGTCGGACGGCGCGGCAACGGAAGAGGCGTTCCGTGTGGCTCAGGAACGCTACCGAAGCGAGGCGGCGCAGGCCTATCGCCAGCTGGCCCGGCGTGTCGTGGCGGACGACCATGACAAGGCCGAGGTTGCGCGCGTGACCTCCGATCTCGTCCGCAGCGAAGCGGCGTTGCAGGCCGAGTTGCTGGCACGCCTGTCCCTGACGCCCGATCTGCGCGACGGTGCCGCCGAAGCCGCGCTGCGCGCGCGCCTTGAGGCGATCGGGCAGGAGGTGCAGGCAGGCATCGCGGCGCAGGCCGACACCGACGCGGCCTTTGCCGATCTGGCGGGGAACGGCGTGCTGAGCCTGCGCGATGCGCAGGCACTCCTCGGCCCGGATCAGGCGCTGGTGCTGATCGACACCGGATTTCAGGACGGGGAGCTGAACGTGATCCTCGCCGTGACGCGGGAACAGGCGGTCTGGCGCGTGCTGGACACGCCGCCCGGGCATTTCGGGCATGCGGTGGCGGACATCCGGCAGGGGGTCGAGACGCTTTTGGGGGTGCGGGCGGCCGTGGCGCTGGATGCGCCCGAGGCCGGGCCCGCCTTCCACGGGCCTGCCGCGCATTGGCTCTATCGCCGGACGCTGGGGGTGGTGGAGGATGTGATTGGCGACAAGCCGCATCTTCTTATCGAAACACGGGGGGCGCTGTCGGGCCTGCCGCCGCAGATGCTGCTGCGGTCGCCGATGGAGGGGGATGACCTCGGCAGGGCCGACTGGCTGGTGCGGCATCACGCGATCTCGATCCTGCCTTCGGTGTTCTCGCTGCGGGCGGCGGCGATGGCGGGCGCGCGGGCGCGGGCGCCCGAGCCGATCCTGGCGCTGGCCGATCCGGTGTTCGAGACGCGCGCAGGCGGGTTGCAGGTGGCCAGCCTCGCTGCAGGGCAGGGCGCCCTTCGCGGGGCGCTGATGCCGCTGCCGGAAACGGCGGTCGAGGCGCGGGCGGTGGCGGTGGCGCTGGGGTCGGGGCCGGAGGCGGTGCTGACGGGACCGCTTGCGACACGGGGCGCGGTGCAAGAGGCCCCGCTCGAGCGGTATCGCGTGCTCTACTTCGCCACCCATGGCCTTGTCGCGGGCGACAGGGTGCAGGGCGGCGAACTGGCCGAACCCGCGCTGGCGCTGACGGCGGATGGCGATGACGGGTTGCTGACGCAGACCGACATCGCACGGCTGCGGCTGAATGCCGACTGGGTGGTCCTGTCGGCCTGCAATACCGCCGTCGGGGACAAGCCGGGGGCCGAGGCGCTGTCGGGGCTTGCGCAGGCCTTTGTCTATGCGGGTGCGCGCGCGCTGCTGGTCAGCCATTGGCCGGTGGAAAGCAAATCCGCCGTGCGCCTGATGACCGAGACCTTCCGCATCCATGCCGAAACCCCCGGCCTGACCGGTGCCGAGGCGCAGCGCCGCGCCATGCTGGCGATGATCGAGGCACCCCCCGATCCGCGCTGGTCGCATCCCGCCTATTGGGCGCCCTTCGTGCTGGTCGGCTCACCCGACTGAGCCATGCGTTTTTGGAATGTCCGATTTACCGCTGGCATGGCTGGTGGCGACTTTCGAGCAGGCCTATGTCTTGTGCAACCCCGAGCATGGGGCGATTGCCAAAGGATCACGCCGATGTCCACCGAACCCGATTTCACCTCCGCACAACCGCTCGACCTGGCCCGGATCGAGGCTGATGCCCACCGTCTGCGCGCCGAGGCGCTGCGGGACGGGGTGCGCTGGCTGGGCGCCCGGATCGCGGCGCTATGGTCTTCGACCCCCACGAAAGGCGCAAAAACCGCCTGAAAAGGCCTGTCAGGCGGCCTCATTGTTTCCTGTGTTGCGTCAATGCCACGCAATTTCGCGCAGTTTCCCTTTTTTGGCCACATTCCGTCCGCATCACTGACCCGAACGAAAGGGTCGAACGCCCGGAGGGATGGTCATGCTGAACGCGAAACGAATGCTGGCGATGGGGGCGGTTCTGGCGCTGGGCGCCTGCGCGGGCGGCGAACCCGTGACTCGCGCCAAAGGTGCCGGACCGGTCGGCTTTGCCGCGATCACAGAGGCCGCGCCGGGGGCGGCGATGCTCGCCCCCCTTTATGACGTGCGCGAGGTCCGCGTGACAGTGCCGCGCGATCTTGTGGTGTCCGAGGCCAACCTTTTCTACCCCATCGCCGATATCGTGTGGCGTGGCGAACAGCGCGGCGACCGCTATTCCCAGGTGCAGCAGATCTTTACCGAGTCCTTCGGGTTCGGCACGGCGGGCATGCGCAATGGCCCGGCGGTGATCGTCGAGGCGCAGGTGCGCCGGTTCCACGCGCTGACCGAAAAGACCCGCTTCACCACCGGCGGCGTGCATTCGATCCGGTTCGATCTGACCGTGCGGGACGCCAAGACCGGGGCCATCCTCGACGGCCCGCGCTTTGTCATCGCGGATGTCAGGGCGTCGGGCGGTGCCCGCGCGATTGCCGAGGATCAGGCCGGACGCACGCAGCGCGTGGTGATCATCGAGAACCTGAGCCAGATCATCCGCCGCGAACTGTCGCGCCGTCTTGACGGACCCGCGCCCACACCCGCCGCCACACCCGACACCGCCGCCGTGTCGCAGAGCGACGGACCTGTGCTGCTGCCGCCACTGAACCCCGCGACCATCGCCCCGCCGGCCCCGGCCCCCGCCGCCGTGGCCGCACCGCCCCGGGGCAAGGTGACGGTGAATGACATGATCCGTTCGGTGCAGTCCTCGCTCTGACCCTTTCGCAGAGGACGGGATCGGATTAGACCAAAGGGATGACGCATCCCCCTTCCGCTCCTCTCGCCGCCGACCCTACACCCCGCCCGGATGGCCGCGCCACCGTGCGCCTGCGCCCCAAGGCCGAGGCCCGGGCGATCCGGCACGGCTTTCCCTGGATCTATGCCGACGAGCTGGTCCTCGACCGGCGCACGCAAGCGCTGGCCCCCGGCACGCTGGCCGTGCTGGAGGATGCAGAGCGTCGGGTGATGGGCCTGGTGACGGTGAACCCCGCGTCCAAGATCGTCGGGCGGATGCTCGATTTCGATGCGGAGGCGGTGATTGACCAGACCTGGCTCGCGTCCCGCCTGACCCGCGCCGCTGCCCTGCGCGAGCGCCTGCATGACGCGCCCTTCTACCGGCTGGTCCATGCCGAGGCCGATGGCCTGCCCGGCGTGGTGATCGACCGTTTCGGCGATACCGCCGTGATCCAGCCCAATGCCGCCTGGGCCGAGGCGCATCTGGAGGCGCTGGTTGCGGCTCTGGTGCAGGTGACGGGTGTCGCGCATGTGGTCAAGAACGGCACCGGCCGCGCGCGGGGGCTGGAGGGGTTGGCCGAGGAAACAGTGGTGCTGCGCGGCCATGTCCCGGGGCCGATCGCGGTGCCGATGAACGGGGCCACCTATTTCGCCGATGTGATGGGCGGGCAGAAGACCGGCCTTTTCTTCGACCAGCGGCCCAACCATGCGTTTGCCGCCCGGTTGGCGCGCGGGGCGCGGGTGCTGGACGTGTTCGCGCATGTGGGCGGCTTTGCGCTGGCGTCCCTTGCCGCAGGAGCCGAGAGCGCTCTGGCAGTGGATGGCTCCGCCCCCGCGCTGGCGCTCGCCACCGAGGGCGCGCGCGCGACCGGGGTCGCCGACCGCTTTGCCACCCGCCAGGGCGATGCCTTTGCCGCACTGGAGGCGTTGGCGGCCGAGGGCGAGCGCTTTGACCTCGTGATCTGCGACCCGCCCGCCTTTGCGCCCGCGAAACCGGCGCTGGAGGCGGGGTTGCGCGCCTACGACCGGGTGGCGCGGCTGTCGGCCCCGCTGGTGGCGCCGGGCGGCTATCTGGGCCTGTGCTCCTGCTCGCATGCGGTGGACCTTGCGTCTTTCCGCAACGCCTCTGCGCGCGGCATCGGGCGGGGCGGGCGGCGGGGGCAACTGATCCACACCGGGGGTGCGGGGCCGGACCATCCGGTGCTGCCGCAGCTGGCCGAAAGCGGCTACCTCAAGGCGCTGTTCTTCCGGCTGGACGGCTAGGCCCTTGAAGGCGGTGCTGGATGCCTGCGTGCTGGTGCCGCCGGTGCTGCGCGAATGCCTGCTGGCGGTGGCGGGGCAGGGGGTGTTTGTGCCCCTGTGGTCCGATCGCATCCTTGGCGAATGGGCGCGGGCGGTTGCCCGGCACGGGCAGGATGCCGCACCCGACATCGCCAACGCAACCGCCCGGTTTCCCGCCGCCCGCATCCCTCCCGCCCCGGGGATCGAGGCGCGCCTGCACCTGCCGGATGCGAATGACATCCATGTCCTCGCCACCGCCATTGCGGGCAGCGCCGATGCCATCGTCACCTGGAACGCCGCCGATTTCCCGCGCGGGGTGCTGGCGGGCGAAGGGATCGCCCGGCGCGATCCCGATGGCCTGTTGTGGGAAATGTGGTCGCATCATCCCGGCCCCGTGGGCGCGGCGCTGGAGATCGTGCACGCCGAGGCCGAGCGCCGCGCCGGCGCATCCGTCGCGTTAAGGCCGCTCCTGAAGCGCGCCAAACTCACCCGGCTGGCGCGGGCGGTCTGACCGGCTCAGGCGCCTTCGGTCAGGCGTCGGGTGGCAGCGCCCAGCGGGCCTCGCGGGCCTCGATCCGGGCGATGCGCTCTTCGGTGCGGGGGTGGCTGCGCAGCCAATCGGGAATGCCCTCGCCCGCAGCACCCGTCAGCCGCTCCAGCTTGCGGAACAGCGACTTCTGTGGCGCGGTGCCGATCCCGGACTTGACCAGCAGCGCCGAGGCATAGGCATCCGCCTCGTGTTCCGCCTGCCGCGACAGGCCCGCTGCCAGCGCGCCCGAAATCACCTGCGCGATCCAGATGCCGATGATTGGAATGAACCGTGACAGGAACGCGGCCAGCATCACGAACACCGCGTTCTGCCCGGTCACGTCGATCATGCGCCGCTTGGTATGCCCCAGCGCCACATGGCCCAGCTCATGCGCGATCACCCCGGCCATCTCTTCAGCCGAAACAAAGCCCATGCGGTATTTTTCCAGAAATCCCCGGGTGATGAAGATGCGACCATCCGGTGCGGCGAGACCGTTCACGCCGTCCACATCGAACACATGCACCTTGACCGCAGGCACCTCCAGCGCCGCGGCCATCCGGTCGGCCAGCGCGGTGATCCGGCCCTCGGTCAATGGCTTGGATTGCGCATCAAGAATAGCCTGCGTGCGCCAGGCCGAGAACCAGTACATCCCGAGCGCATAGAGGATGGGCAGAAGGACAGGCAGGAATTTCAGCATGTGCAGCATATGGGGCGCGGACCCGGGAAGGGAAAGACCCCGCGACATTGCATTCGCGTGTCAGTCCAGCCGCAGGTCGGGCAAGCCGTACCCCGGGCCAGCCCCGTGTCAGGCGGGCGCCATCGCCGGTTCGCAGGCCAGTTCCAGACCCTGCGCATAGATCACGGCGGCCACGTCGAAATGCAGCACGTAAAGCCGCGCGTCGCGCATCGCATGGGTGCGGATGTATTCGCCATCCACCAGCCTTCCCGCCGGGATCATCGCGCGATCCGCATCGGCCAGCGCACGCGCGCGCCAGTCGCGCACCAGGATCGGCTGATCCGCCGCGACGGTGATGTCGGCATCGGGCCGTTCGGCGCCAAGTGCGGCCGCGGACACCCGCACCAGCCGCGCGCGCGCCTCGAGCCGCATGTCGACGCAGGCGAGCCGCAGCGCGCCTGCCCGGGTGATGATGCGGTCGCCGGGCTTCAGCGCCTCGACCGGCAGCGTCCCCCGCAACGTGAGGACCAGCGTGCCCTCGACCAGCCCCGTGTTCCCGCCCTGCGGCGCGGATGCGCCATCCTGCATGGTGTCCAGCATGTGATGACCCCGCTCTGGTCTGCCTTTTTTCTTTTTCTGCCACAATACGGCAAGAATAGGTTCCCGGCGAGACGTTTTTTGGTGCGCCCCACTCGCCTGCGCCGGGCGGGGATGGTATCGCGATGCCGGGGCGGGTGTGGCGGAACTGGCAGACGCACCGGATTTAGGTTCCGGCGCCGCAAGGCGTGGGGGTTCAAGTCCCTTCACCCGCACCACATGCTTTCGCCACGTCACGGCAGCGCAGGCACCAGCGGCGACAGCAGCTGCGCCTCGACCCGGCGCACGGCGGGCCGCGACAGTGCCTCAGGCCCACCCTTGCGACGCGCGAGGATCGCCCGCAGCTCGTCACGCGCGGCAGTCGGGATCATAAGGTCGTCCAGCCCTCCGCTGAACAGGCTTTCGGTCCAGACATTCTCGGCCATGATCACCTCGTGCCGGTCGAACATCAGGTGGATGTAGGTCACGCCCCGCGTTGCGGAGCAAACCTCGACCCCGTGCCATCCCAGCAGGTGCTTTGCGGCGACCAGCATTTCGGCCTCGCCAAAGAACAGCTCACACTGCCAGCCGGTGATCAGGACCCGGTGCTGCGGCGACACCAGCAGATCGCGCGCGGGCCACCCCGGCCCCAGCGCGTTGCGTGCAATGCGGATCGGGCGCAGATGCGGCAGGCGCGACAGGACCCCGGCGCGCAGCGCGATCCGGCCGATCCAGCGCAGGGGTTGTGTCCCGTGATCGCGTGTCAGTATCAGGTCGCCCTTGCGCAGCAGCTCGATCCGCCGCGGCCCGCCGGGGGTTTCGATCAGGGTTCCGGGTGTCAGGCAGGGTGGGCTGGCATAGCTGCCATAGGGCGTCGGGGCTATGCGTTGGTCGCCGGGCCCCTCGGTCGCCCGTGTCACCGTCAGCGGAATGCCTATCGGCGGAAATCCGGCGACACCACCGATGAAGGCCAGCCCCTCGACGGTGGCAAAGGGCTGGGTGGAGTTGACCACGTTGTAGCCGATGACCGTCCATGTCTGGCCGGTCGCGGGATCGGTCAGGATCAGCAGGTATTCCGCTTCGACCACGGTGCCCGAGGCATAGGTCACCCCGTTGATCGTCTGCGCGCCGTCCAGGCGTTGACTGCGGTCGTTGTCGTCGAAATTTTCATCGTCATCGCTGATGCGGGTGGCGTTCCAGGCGTTCGAATTCAGCGTGATGGTGCGGCCGACAAGATGCGATCCGTCGCCCTGCGTGATGCCGCTCAGGCTGCCGCCGCCGGAAACCGAGATATCCAGCGCATCCAGCATGTAGATCGTGTAGGTCGGCATGAGATGCTGGGTCCTGTCTGTTCGCGGCCTGTGCTGTCATGTATCCCTGACCCTCTTTCAGTTTGCTTAAGGCGTGAGCGTGACCAGAGCGCGGCCATGTCGCGGCACCGTCGCGGCCGCAATTCCGTCGGCGGCGGTGTCAGCGCGGATTCCCCCTCGCATCCCCCCCGGCGCTTTGCTAGAACGCGCGCGATCTGCCGCGCATGGGCTTGACCCTCGCGCGGTGTCTTGCATACCGGGCGGATCGCTATCGCGCCGACCCAGACCCACAAAGGACCGAAACGCATGCAGATTTCCGAGACCCTGAACGACGGCCTCAAGCGCGGCTACACGATCACCCTTACGGCCGCCGAGCTGGATGCCAAGGTTCAGGAAAAGCTGGTCGAAGCGCAGCCCGAGATCGAGATGAAGGGATTTCGCAAGGGCAAGGTGCCGCTGCCGATGCTGCGCAAGCAGTTCGGCGTGCGCCTGCTGAGCGACGCGATGCAGGAGGCCATCGACGGCGCGATGAAGGAACATTTCGACCGCACCGGCGACCGCCCCGCGCTGCAACCCGACGTGAAGATGGTGGGGGGCGAGACCTGGGCAGAGGGTCAGGATGTCGTGGTCGAGATGGCTTACGAGACGCTGCCCGCGATCCCCGAGCTGGACACGTCGAAGATCGTGCTGGAGCGGCTGAACGTCAAGGCCGACGCGGCCGCGGTGGACGAGGCGCTGAAGAACCTTGCCGAAACCGCGCAGGTGTTCGAGGACCGCAAGAAGGGCTCCAAGGCCAAGGACGGCGACCAGGTCGTGATCGACTTCAAGGGGTCGGTCGATGGCGAGCTGTTCGAGGGCGGCACGGCCGAGGATTACCCGCTTGTGCTGGGCTCGAACTCCTTCATCCCCGGCTTCGAGGCGCAGCTCGTGGGTGCGAAGGCGGGCGACGAGGTGACGGTGAACGTGACCTTCCCCGAAACCTATGGCGCACAGCATCTGGCGGGCAAGGCGGCCGAGTTCGCCTGCACCATCAAGGAGGTCAAGGCCCCGAAGGCGGCCGAGATCGACGACGAGATGGCCAAGAAATACGGCGCCGACACGCTGGACGCGCTGAAGGGCCAGATCGCCGAGCGGCTGGAAGCCGAATACAAGGGGGCCGCGCGGGCGGTGATGAAGCGGGCGCTGCTGGACCAGCTGGACACGCTGGTCAGCTTCGACCTGCCTGCCAAGCTGGTGGAGGCCGAGGCGAACCAGATCGCCCACCAGCTCTGGCACGAGGAACACCCCGACCATCAGGGCCACGACCACGCCACCATCGAGCCGACCGAAGAGCACAAGACGCTGGCCGTGCGCCGGGTGCGGCTGGGCCTTCTTCTGGCCGAGATCGGCCGCAAGGCCGAAATCGGCGTCAGCGATGCCGAGATGACGCAGGCGGTGCTGCAGGCCGCGCGCCAGTATCCGGGTCAGGAACGGCAGTTCTTTGAATTCGTGCAGAAAAACCCCCAGATGCAGCAGCAGCTGCGCGCCCCGGTGTTCGAGGACAAGGTGGTGGACCATGTTGTGTCAGGTGCCACCGTGACCGACCGCGACGCCACCAAGGAAGACCTGCAAAAGGCCGTAGAGGCGCTGGACGAGATGTGAGGTGGTTCCGGGGCGCAAGGCCCCGGTCACGCACCTTTGGCCACAGGAATTACGAGGCAGTCCGCGTGAAGCGATTCCTCACATCCATGATGCGCAGCGCACCGTCGGATGGCGGCAAGCCCGCCGCGCCGCGGGCCACGCCGTTCAAGCCGAAGGGGGACAGGCCCCCGCTGTTCTTCCTGCACATTCCAAAGACCTCCGGCTCCAGCATCAATGCCTTCCTGTCCTCGCTCTACGGCGCGCAGAATTTCATCCGGCACGCCGAATACCGGCTTCCGAAGCTGGTGAGCGGAGGCGAGCCGACGCTTGCGGTGGATGCGGTATCGGCGCATGTGCCGCTGTGCCGCTGGCGGCTCTTGCCCGGCACCGATGCCTATGCCCGCGTGACCATCCTGCGCGACCCCTGGGCGCGTCTGGTCAGCCACATCAACTGGGTGGACCGTTTCAACCACGGCGAACCGCTGCCCGGGGGGGTCACTGCCCCTGCGGTCGCGCGGGTGGTCGCCACCATGGCAGAGACGGATTTCGAGGATGAGTCCAGCCTGCTGCACTTGATGCAGGTGGTGGCAGAAGAGCCGCATTTCACCGCCTTCGACAACATGCAGGTGCGGATGCTCCTGACGGTCGGCGGGCCGCGTGCGACATTCCGCACATTGCAGCCGACCGATGCGCAGGAGGCGCTGCAGGAGCTGGCGCAATTTGCCGTCGTGGGCATCTGCGAGGATCAGTCGCGGTTCCAGTCCGCCCTGATGGACATGCTGGATATACAGGCGGTTGTGACGCCCCTGCACGAAAACCCCGGTCAGAAACTGGCGATCCAGCGCGATAACGCCGTGGCTCGCGCGGTGCTGGCGCCCTGGTATGCGCTTGACCAGGAACTGTATGACGGAGTGAGGGCGGCACGCGGCCTCTGACGCCACGGGGTCCTGACATGCACAGGGCGCACCGGTGATCCCGGCGCGCCCTGTGCGTTGGTATGGCGGCGATGCTCAGGCGTCGTCGGACGCCGCTCCGCCCAGATCGTCGAACAGCTCCGCGATCTCGAACTCGGCCTCGGCCTCGGCCTCGGCGGCCAGTTCCTGGATCGACTTGCCCGCCGCCTGCAGTTCCGCCTCTTCAGGCGACCGCGCGACGTTCATCGTGATCTTCACCGTCACTTCCGGGTGCAGGGTCACGGTGACGCTGTGCAGCCCCAGATCCTTGATCGGGCGGTCCAGCACGATCTGGCCACGATGCACGGTGAACCCGCCCGCCGTCGCCGCTTCGGCCGCGTCCCGCGTGGTGACCGAGCCGTAGAGGGCACCGGCATCCGAGGCCGAGCGGATCACCACAAAGGTCTGCCCGTCCAGCTTTTCGGCCACCGCGGCGGCTTCTTTCCTGGTCTCGAGGTTCTGCGCCTCAAGCTGCGCCTTGCGCTGCTCGAAGGTCTTGATGTTGCCGTCGGTGGCGCGCAGCGCCTTGCCCTGCGGCAACAGGAAGTTGCGGGCGTAGCCGTCCTTGACGGTCACGACCTCGCCCATCTGGCCCAGCTTGGCCACACGTTCCAGAAGGATGACTTGCATGTTCGTCGCTCCTTATTTCACGGCATAGGGCAGCAGGGCGAGAAAGCGCGCGCGCTTGATCGCGGCGGCCAGTTCACGCTGCTTTTTCGACGACACGGCGGTGATCCGCGCGGGCACGATCTTGCCGCGCTCGCTGATATAGCGTTGCAGCAGGCGCGTGTCCTTGTAGTCGATGGCGGGGGCATTGTCGCCCGAGAAGGGGCAGACCTTGCGGCGGCGGAAAAACGGTTTGGTAGCCATGGCTTACGATCCTTTCCTGATGCCGCTCAACGACGCGGGCCGCGGTCGAAACCGCCACGGTCGCCACCCCGGTCGGGACGGTCGCCCCGGTCGCCGCCCCGATCTCCGCGGTCGCCGCCAAAGCCGCCTTCGCGGCGCGGTCCCCGGTCGCCGCGATCCCCACGGTCGCCGTCGCGGTCGTCACGCTTCTGCATCTGGACCGACGGGCCCTCGCCATGCTTTTCGACCTTGATGGTCAGCACGCGCATCACGTCGTCATGCAGGCGCATCAGACGCTCCATCTCCTGCACGGCGGCAGGGGGGGCATCGGATTTCACAAAGGCATAGTGGCCCTTGCGGTTCTTGTTGATCTTGTAGGCCATCGTCTTGACGCCCCAGTATTCCTTTTCGACGACCGTGCCGCCGTTGTCGGAAAGGACGGTGCCGAAATGTTCGATCAGACCCTCGGCCTGCGCGCTGGACAGATCCTGCCGCGCGATGAAGACATGCTCGTAGAACGGCATGTGATACCTCTTGTCAGGGCGCATTTCATAGGTCGGGCCACCCCTTCCGCGGCCCGTCCACGAGAGGCTGCGCCGGTGCGTGAAATTGCGGAAGGATGCGGCCTTATAGCGATGGTGGCCGGGGATGCAAGGGGCAGGCCGCGCTGTGCGCCAGCGGTCAGCAGATGTGAGCGGGTGAGGGATTGCCGCAACGCAGCGCCGGCCCCACGTGTCAAGAAATGTCGTCAACAGGAGGTTCTCAACATGATCCGCACCACCCTTGCCGCTGCGGCCCTGGCCGTCGCGGGCCTTCCCGCCCTCGCGGCCCCCGAAGCCTACAAGATCGACGCGAGCCACGCGCAGATCGTGTTCAGCTACAACCACCTCGGTTATTCCACCGGCTATGGCATGTTCTCGGGTTTCGAGGGCGAGATTGCCTTTGACGCCGAGAATCCCGCCGCCTCGTCGGTCACCGTGTCCTTTCCCGTCCGCTCGATGCTGACCGGGTGGGAAGCGCGGTTCGAGCATTTCATGTCGCCCGATTTCTTCGGCGCCGCCGGGGATGAGGCGGTCAGCTTTGCCTCCACCGCCATCGAGGTGACGGGCGAGACCACGGCCAGGATCACCGGCGACCTGACGCTGAACGGTGTGACCAAGCCGGTCGTGCTGGATGCGGTGCTGAACGCGGCCTCGGTCCACCCGATGGAGGGCAAGCCCTGGGCGGGCTTCTCGGCCACGACCACGCTATTGCGGTCGGACTTCGGGCTGGGGCTGTTTGCGCCCTTCGTGTCGGATGAGGTGGCGGTGCAGATCTCGCTGGAGGCGATGAAGGCCGAATGATCGGCGCGTGAACAGCATGACAAAGGCCGCCCGGGATCCCGGGCGGCCCTTTTCCCGTGTTGAACGCCAAGGCTATGACCGTGTTGCCGTCAGGGTCACCGCCACGATCACCTCGAAACCCACCGTCCCCGCATCGGCATAGGCTTGCCCGATGCCGAAATCGCGGCGGTCCAGCGTGGTGGTGCCCGTCATCCGCGCGGTGTTGCCAAGGATCTCCAGCGTAAATGGCAGGGTGACCGGCAGGGTCCGCCCCGTCAGGGTCAGCGAGCCCGCCGCCACATGCCCCTCCCCATCGCGGGCGATGGCGGCGGCAAAGATCGCCGTGGGGTGGCGGGCCGCATCCAGGAATTCCGCCCCCCTCGCCTGCTCCGTCACCGCCCCCAGCGTGAGGGATCCCACGTCGATCGCCACTTCCACCCGCCCGGTGCCGGTGTCCGCGTCAAAGGTGATCTCCGCCGTCCAGCGGTCGAAACGGCCCTCCACCGTGGCCCCCATCTGGCGCAGCGTGAAGGTCAGCCGCCCCTCGGCCACCTGCCAGTTCCCGGCGCCGGCGGCCACCGGGGCCGGCACCGCCACCGCCTGCGGCGCCCCCGACAGCGCCACCGCCAGCCCCGCCCCCGCAGCATAGACCGCCAGCGCCGCCAGCACCGGCCCCCGCCCCCGGTGCGGCCGGGGCGCGGCCGGGGCCGGGGTGCCGCGCCACATCCGCGCCAGCGTCGCATCCCGGTCGATCACCGCATGTTTCACCGCCCCCGCGATGTGCAGCATGAGCGACGCCACCAGCAGTTTCGTGAACACCCAGTGCAGCGCCCCCGCGACCTGCGCCACCTCGCCCGATTTCGGCACCAGCGGCAGGTCCTGCCCCAACGGCCACAGGATCGGCGCGAACCCGGTCGTGGCCGCGTGATGCACCCATCCCGACAGCGGCACCGCCACGAGGCTTGCATAAAGCATCCAGTGCACCGCCTCGGCCGCCCGCGTCTCCCATCTCCGGTCGGGGTGCAGGGGGGCGGGGCGGGGCTGCGTGATGGCCCAGAGGATGCGCACCAGCGCCACAAGGAACGCCGCCATCCCCACCGTCTTGTGCAGCGAAAACACCTGCGCCTTCCACGCGAGGGCCGCGGACGTGTCGTAGGGCAGGCCGTTGGCATAGACCCCCAGCGGGATCGCCGTCAGGATCAGCAGCGCGGTCAGCCAATGCAGGCTGCGCGCCACCGCGCCATAGCTTTGCAGGGAATTGGTCAGCGCCATCGCGGCCTCCGTTGTGCAACCGCCGCAAAATTAGGTCCTGCCCTCCCCCGCGCAAAGGGCAACACCCGCACAGGGCTTGTGCGCCACCGGGGGCGCGGGCTAGGACGGGACAACACGAAGGGGATCACATCATGGCACGCGCATTCGTCTTTCCGGGGCAGGGGGCGCAGGTGATCGGCATGGGCCGCGCCCTGGCCGACACCTGGGCAGAGGCCCGCGCGGTGTTCGACGAGGTGGACGACGCCCTCGACCAGAACCTCTCGGCCCTGATCTGGGAGGGCGACATCGAAACGCTGACCCTCACCCAGAACGCCCAGCCCGCCCTGATGGCCACCTCCATGGCCGCCATCCGGGCGCTGGCGGCCGAGGGGATGGCGCTGGACGGCACCGCCGATTTCGTGGCCGGGCACAGCCTGGGCGAATATTCCGCGCTTTGTGCGGCGGGCGCGCTGACGCTGGCCGATACCGCGCGCCTGCTGCGCATCCGCGGCATGGCGATGCAAGAGGCGGTGCCGGTGGGCGTGGGCGCGATGGCGGCCCTTCTGGGCCTCGATTTCACCACCGCGACCGAGGTCGCCGCCGAGGCGGCACAGGGCGAGGTCTGCCAGGCCGCCAACGACAACGATCCCGCGCAGGTGGTCGTCTCGGGCCACCGCGGCGCGGTCGAACGCGCGCTGGAAATCGCCAGGGCGCGCGGGGCCAAGCGCGCGATCCTGCTGCCCGTCTCGGCCCCCTTCCACTGCGCGCTGATGCAGCCCGCCGCCGCGCGCATGGCCGAGGCGCTGGCTGAGGTGGTGATCTCGCCCCCCGTGGTGCCCGTGGTGGTGAACGTGCGCGCCGAGGCGGTGACCGAACCCGACCGCTTTCGCGACCTTCTGGTGGCGCAGGTCACCGGGGCCGTGCGCTGGCGCGAAAGCGTGGACTGGATGGCGCGGGCGGGCGTGACGGAATACTGGGAGATTGGCGCGGGCAAGGCCCTGTCGGGCATGATCCGCCGCATCCAGAAAGATGCCGCCACGCGCACGGTGGGCGCGCCCGGGGATGTGGCGGGGGCGCGGGGCTGAGGGCGGGCGCCCCCCTCCCCATCCCTCCCCCACTCCCCATCCCTCCCCCACGAGGGGGGAGGGAGGTGCCTCGCGGCCGAAGGCTGGCGCGTCTGCCCCGGGCATGTCCGTTTCGCCAACTTCCGCCGATCCGGCCCGATTGATAGCTCAAAGGTGGTGATGCCTGGGCGGGCCTGCTAAGGGGCGCCCGAAAGCGGCGGCCACGGGGGAAAATATGTTCGATCTGACGGGAAAATGCGCGCTGGTCACCGGCGCGTCAGGCGGAATCGGCGGCGAGATCGCGCGCGTGCTGCATGGCGCGGGCGCGGTCGTGGGCCTGTCGGGCACGCGCGAGGGGCCGCTGGCAGCCCTTGCCGGCGACCTGGGCGGGCGGGTGCATGTGCTGCCCTGCGACCTTTCCGACCCCGCCGCCGTCGAGGCGCTGCCAAAGGCCGCGGCCGAGGCGATGGGGTCGGTGGACATCCTGGTGAACAACGCGGGCATCACCCGCGACGGGCTGATGCTGCGGATGTCCGATGACGATTGGCAATCGGTGATCGACGTGAACCTGACGGCGGCGTTCCGCCTGTCGCGCGCTGCCCTGCGCGGGATGATGAAATCCCGCTGGGGCCGCATCGTCAACATCACCTCGGTCGTGGGCACCGGCGGAAACCCCGGACAGGCCAACTACGCCGCCGCCAAGGCGGGCCTTGTGGGCATGTCGAAGTCGCTGGCGGGCGAGGTCGCCAGCCGCAACATCACGGTGAACTGCGTGGCCCCCGGCTTTATCGCCACCGCGATGACCGACAAGCTGACCGAGGATCAGAAAAAGGGTCTCTTGTCCGGCGTTCCCGCGGGGCGGATGGGCGAGGCGGCCGAGGTCGCGGCGGCGGTGCTCTATCTCGCGAGTGCGGAGGCCGGCTATGTCACCGGAGCCACGCTGCACGTCAACGGTGGCATGGCGATGATCTGAGGCCCGCCGAGGTGTCGGGAAAGGGTTTGCCTTGGTCACGGGCGCTTGCTATAGGCGCGCTGGACTCGCCCAGAGGCAGCAGCCGGTGGGAGACGGGGCAGAACCGCCACACGGCGCCGCCCCTCGGGAACTGGGACAGACGGACCGGGACTTTGTGCCCGCAGCAAGAGGACTTAACATGAGCGACATCGCCGACCGCGTGAAGAAAATCGTCGTCGAGCATCTGGGCGTCGAAGAGGACAAGGTGACCGAGAATGCCTCGTTCATCGACGACCTCGGCGCCGACAGCCTCGACACGGTCGAGCTGGTGATGGCTTTCGAAGAGGAATTCGGAATCGAGATTCCCGACGACGCCGCCGAAACCATCCAGACCTTCGGCGACGCCGTAAAGTTCATCTCCGAAGCGCAGGCCTGAGAGCAGCGCATCCGCAGGCAGATCGGGGGGCGTCCTTTTGCATGGCGGCGCCCGAATGCTACGAAGAGGTAAGTGTTAGGAAAAGGTAAATCTTCGACGCCAAGCGTTTGATATCTTTGGGCGCGGAACATGTCCCACGGTGGGACATCTGCCCTGCGCGGTTAGACCCTGACGCCGTGCCGTGCCGCCAGATCCGTGAAGAACTGCCAGGCGACCCGCCCCGACCGCGCGCCGCGCGTGGCCTGCCACTCGATCGCTTCGGCCCGCAGCGTGCCCTCGTCCACGGCCACGCCATGGGCGGCGCAATAGCCCCGGATCATCTCCAGATACTCGTCCTGGCTGCAGGGGTGAAACCCCAGCCACAGCCCGAACCGGTCCGACAGCGACACCTTCTCTTCCACCGCCTCCGAGGGGCTGATCGCGCTGGACCGCTCGTTCTCGATCATGTCGCGGGGCATCAGGTGGCGCCGGTTCGACGTGGCGTAGAAGATCACGTTGCCGGGCCGCCCCTCGATCCCGCCATCCAGCACGGCCTTCAGGGATTTGTAATGCTGGTCGTCATGGCTGAACGACAGGTCGTCACAGAACAGGATGAACCGCCGGTCCCCCGCCCCCCGCAGGTGGCGCAGAAGGCGGGTGACCGAGGGCAGGTCATCGCGGCTCAACTCCACCAGCGTCAGCGCGAGCCCCGAAGCCCGCACCGCATGATGCACCGCCTTGACCAGCGACGACTTGCCCATCCCCCGCGCGCCCCACAACAGGGCGTTGTTGGCCGGCAGCCCCGCCGCGAAATGGCGCGTGTTCTCCATCAGGATGTCGCGCGCCCGGTTCACGCCCACCAGCAGCGACAGGTCCACGCGGGCCACCTCGGCAACAGGTTCCAGACGGTCCGGCCCGGTGTGCCAGACAAAGGCATCTGCCGCCGCAAAGTCAGGGGCAGGGACGGGCGGGGGGCTCATCCGTTCCAGCGCCGCGGCGATCCGGGCCAAGGGGGCGGCGGTCATGCCTTGCCCTTTTCGCCGACCTCGTCCTCCGGCTCGTCATCGACCCAGAGCCCCTCGGCCCGCAGCCGCGCCTCGCGCCGCCGCTCGATGCCGGTGACAAGGAAGATCGACACCTCGTACAGGCCATAGACCACGGTGAACAGGATGACCTGGGTGATCACGTCCGGGGGCGTCACTACGGCGGCCAGCACCAGGATGCCGACCATCGCGTATTTCCGCGTGGACCGCAGCCCGCGCGCCGACACCAGCCCCGCCTTGCCCATCAGCGTCAAGAGGACCGGCAGTTGAAAGCAGATCCCGAAGGCCATGATGAACTTGGTGGTCAGCGACAGATATTCCTCCATCGAACCCTGAAACAGGATCCCTGCCGTGCCCGCTGCTGCCGGGCCAATACCGGGGAGCGCTGCGTCGCCCGGGGCAGGGACGGCGGGAAGGCCCAACTGCTGGAAGTTCAGGAAAAAGTCGAAGGCGAGCGGCAGCACACCGAAAAAGGCAAAGGCCGCCCCGAGCGCGAACATGATCGGCGAGGCGATCAGGAAGGGCAGGAACGCCCCCTTTTCCGATTTATAGAGCCCGGGCGCCACGAACCGCCACATCTGAAAGGCGATGATCGGAAAGGCCAGGGCAAAGCCCCCCATCAGCGAGATGCGGATGGCGACAAAGAACCCTTCCTGCAGCTTGATCAGATAAAGGCCGCATTCCTGACCGCGCTCGGCCAGGCCGTTGCAGATCGGCTGAGTCAGGACGTTGAAGATCGGGTTCCAGACGGTGAAGCAGATCACCATGCCGACCAGGAAGGCCAGCACCGACTTGATCAACCGGTTGCGCAGTTCGGCCAGGTGCTCGATCAGCGGGGCGGAACTGTCGTCGATGTCGTCAGGATGGCTCATGCGTCATCGCCTTTCGGAGCCGCGGTGCGGGCGGCCTCGACCGCCGCCGCCCGCTTGGCCGCCTGCGCCTCCGCCAGCGCCTGCGTTGCCGGGCCCATGGGGCGGGCGGGGGCGGGCGGTGGTGCGGCAGAGGGTTCTACGGCACCGGGGTCCGGCGTCGCGGCCGCTGCGGGCTTTGGCCCCAGGGCCGTGACGGGGGCCGCCGCCGTGGCCGCCTTGCCCGATGCCCCCGGCTTGGCCGCTTTCAGCGGATCCCAGCTTTCGAACTTGCGCGCGGCTTCCTTCACCGCGTCCATGCCCGATGTCGGCATGTTGGCCGCGTTTCGGATGTCCTTGGCCATGTCCTTGACGCCGGACTCGTCCGCCGCCGCCTCCATCGCGCGGGAAAACTCGCGCGCCATCCCGCGCGCTTTGGCGGTGAACCGCCCCAGCGTGCGGAACATTTCGGGCAGGTCCTTGGGGCCGATCACGATCAGCGCCACGATCCCGATGAGCAGAAGCTCGGTCCAGCCGATGTCGAACATATGTCACCCGATGCGGAAAAGGGGTCAGGCTTCGTCGTTGTTCAGGTCTTGTCGCGGGCCTGGCTGGGGTCGGTCTCGGGTGTCACGTCGCGCGCGGCGGCTGCGTTCTTTTCGATTTCGGAGGTTTCCTCCTTCACGCCGCGCTTGAAGGCGGTGATGCCCTTGCCGACCTCGCCCATCAGCGACGAGATCTTGCCGCGCCCAAAGAGCACGAGCACGACGACGGCGATCAAAAGAAGGCCGGGAAGGCCGATGTTGTTCAGCATTGGGTCTCTCCCAAGGGAATGCCCGGATGGGGCGTTATGAACAGAGGTCTAGTCGCATCGCTGGGGAGAGGCCAAGCCCTTCTGCGGATCGAGACGCACCCAACTGACAGTATTTTGTCAGTAGCGGTTGACCCCAAGGCATGTCCGGGGAATTCTGTTGCACATGAAACGCGATGACCGATTGTTCGATCTGATCCGCATCCTGCGCGACGGGCGGCTGCACACCGCCGCCGAACTTGCCGCAGCGCTGGGTGTCTCCACACGCACGATCTGGCGCGACATGGGGGTGATGGCGGCGACGGGGCTCCCGGTCACGGGGGGCAGGGGGCTTGGCTACATCCTGCGCGCGCCTCTGATGCTGCCGCCCACGATGCTGACGCAGGATGAGCTGGATGCGCTGGTCGAGGGGTTGGGGCTGGTCGCGGCCGGCGAGGGTACGAGGGCACGCGCCGCACGCAGCCTGCTGGCAAAGGTGGCGACGCTGTTGCCCCAGGCCGGCATCGCGACAGACCCGGGCGGCTGAGCTGAGCAGGCCTTTTTTTCGCGCAAGAAAGGGCGGCCGCAGGACGGCCTCGGAGGCACGTGAAAAACCCGGCGATAGGTGCTGGACGCTCTCGGAAACGCTTGCTATAGCAACGCAGTGTTCCGGCGTAGCTCAGCGGTAGAGCAGTTGACTGTTAATCAATTGGTCGTAGGTTCGATCCCTACCGCCGGAGCCAAAAAACCCCTAAAGTCAAGCGGTTAACAGAGGCGGCAAAAGCCGCCTCTGTCGTTTTTGGGCCTTGTCACCGGATTTGTCACTAGATTCTGCCCTCCGACCGCCCGCCAAAGAAAAAGGCCGGAAGCATCGCCCCCGGCCCTCGATCTTGATGGCTGTCTGTCGCTAGGCTGCCGCCTCGGCCATCTGCGCCCGACGCGCCGTCACCTTCGCCTGAAATTCCTCCATCATCTGCAAAAGCATCGCGCTTTCAGCGTCGTCCAACCGACGCAATGCGCTTCGCAACTTCGCCGTCTCGGCATGCTCTTTTCGATACGCCGCCGCCATGCCCTTCAGGTCGCCGCAGAATAGCCAGTCCAAACTGGCTCCCTCGTCGCCACACCAGCGGGTCAGATCATCGGTCAGATACACCGCGCCCTTGCGCACCTTAAGCTTGACGGGTTCGACCCCGAACCATTCGCAGAATTGAGCGATGCGCGCCTTGATCGCATCGGATGACATGTCGTTGGTCATGCCGGTATCGTTCCCCGGCAAGGGGGTTTGGTCGGTCATTGCAATGTCTCCTTGATTAGATATCAGAACACAGTTACGATATGCGATGTCGGCTTACGTCGTCAACATAAATCAGAACAGGGTTACGATATGAACGCGGCGCAATGTAAGATGGCTAGAGCCGCAACGGGCCTCGGGGTGCGCGATCTAGCGAAGGTCGCCAGCGTGTCGCCTGATACCGTGGCCCGCCTTGAACGAGGCGATACAATCCGCCCCGCCACGATAGCCGCCATCCGTGCTGCCTTAGAAGCCGCTGGCGTGATCTTCATTGCAGAGAACGGCGAGGGTGAAGGGGTGCGGTTGCGGAAGGGATGATCCCTGCGCGCGCCCATCACTCTCTAGGCGCTAGATCATCCCCCGGCGCGCACTTACATTCCAATCCCGTCTGCAAGTCAACCTCCCTGTATCACCCGCGCGTCGATCATGTAGCCCTGCTTCCGGCCATTGTTGATAGCGTCATCAGGACACCGTTGCGCGAAGGTTCATGCCGTTGCGCCCCGCCTCGTTAAGTTGCGCGGCGATCTGTCGGACAACCCGCTCCCCGAACCCGAAGGGGTCGTTGCTGATGGTAAAGTTCATGGTCTGAACAGGGGCCTGTCCAGCGCCACTAGATGCGCCACTAGATGCGCCACCAGCAGAACCGCCGCCGTTACCCACACCCTTGATCGCAGAAACCATCTTCAGGCCCGATGCCAGCACGGCACCAGCCGCTGCGAAACGTGCCCCGGGTCGCCCGGTAAATGACGGGTCTTTGAGCATTTCACTTGCGGCGGCATAGGCGTTGATCGTCGCCTGTGCCGCAGAAAACACCGCAGCCGCCTTCACCATTTTTTCGCCGCCCGCAGCCGCAACCGATGCCAGCGCGCCAAAGTATTCGCCCGCATCCCGCAGCCTATCCGCGCGAAACTTCGCCTCGGTCCCGGCCAGCGCGCGCTCGTGTTCTTCCTTCATCTGCAACTCAAGGTCGTTGAATTCCTGTTCAGACAGCAACTTGGCCTGCCGGAATTCCTCGATCTGCTTCATGCGTTCTTCGAATTGCTTTTGCAGCAACTCGCTTTCCGACATGAATTCTTCCTGCATCCGCGCCAGACGCTCCTTAAGCGCGTCTCCGCTGCCCCCGCCGCCGCCGCGTCTTCCGCCGGATGCCGGGAAGCTGTCCACGCCGGGCCGCATCGGGCGCTTGCGGGGCGCGTTCGGGTCGGCTTCAAACCCATGCACGCTCACCGGGCTATCGACTATCTCAAGCCCTGCGTAGGGGTTCATTTCCGCATTAAGCCGCGCCGCCTCATCCGCCGCGACGTTCAGCGCGCCCCAAAGCTGGCCAAGCCGTCCGATGACGCCGGTAAACTGCGACTGCTCCACAGACGACAGGGACGCAATCAGCCGGTCGGATTCGTCCTTGGCCTCGCCCATCTTTGCGCGGAAAACTTCAAGGCTGATGGTGCCGCCGTCGATCTCAGCCTGCGCCCGCTGCATTGCGTCGATGATGGACTGAATGGCCTGCCCGGCGCCCTCGTTACCGGCAACGATCATCGCGTCCCGAAACCGCTCAAGGCTGAACACGACTTCGCGAATATCCATGTTCACACCCGCGAAGGTGTCGATCATTTCCCGCTGAAACTTCCCTGCTTCGGTGCGCAGGTTAAACAGTTCAATGGACGCGTTGATAAGCCCGTTGGCGAAGGCTTCAATGGCAGGTGCCACCGCTACCGCCAGCGTGTTGCCCAAGCCCCCGAACGCTTCCCGCAGCCTGCCCACCGCGTCATTCGCGCGCTCGACCTGTTCCCCGGCGGTCTGGGATATCGCAATACCGAACCGCTCCTGAAACGCTGCCGCCTCGGCCACCTTGGCCCGGTAGTCGGACAACATGTTGATGGCGTTGCGCCCGCTGCGCCCGAACAACTCCATCGCCAGCGTGGTTTTCTGCGCCGGGTCTTGCACCTTGTCCAGCGCATCCGCGATCCGCGCGAATTGCTCGTCCGGTGACTGCCCTTGAATGTCGGATAAGGATAGGCCCAGCCTACCTAGGGCGTCAGAGCCGTTTTCAGCGGCCTTTTGCATCTGGCCGAGCATCTGCGCGAGCTGACCTTGCTCAACCCCGGCTTCCTTGGCGACAAGCGCCATTTTCTGGAATTCGCTGATGTTCAAGCCCAGAGACCTGGCTTGTTTTGCCAGGGCGTCGATGTTCTTCATCGAAGCCGCCGTCAGCGCAGCCACCGCGCCAGCCGCCGCAACCACAGCCCCGGCCATGGCAGTTGCCGACAGGTTGAATGACCGCATCCCCCGGCCAGCCGCAGAACTCGCGCTGTTGCCGAACCTGTTGACCGACCCTTGCGCGCGTCCCAGATCGCGCACCAGAGGGCCAACGTCAGCGCCGACGCTGATTGCGATATCACCGACGATTGTTGACATATCATGCCTCCCAGGGTTTCGGCCCCGTGCGGTGCCCGTCGAGGGCGTTAGCCCCCTTCTTTGCGCTGTAAGTGCTTTGCTGCGTCAGGCGCATGGACGTGGCCAAGGCTTGCACGCGGCCTGTCTGTTGAGCATGGGCGCGCAGAAAGGCCAGCCATTGCGAAACGTCGAAGTCGCCTTTGTCGCTTTCGGCCTGCTTGATCAGATGCGCCAGGCGACGGCAATTTATGGTCACACTGCAATACTCGGTCAGCAGGTCGAGGTTGCGCGGCGAAAACCAGTCCGCAGGCACGTCCGACACGATCCGCCGCCAAACCGCGACTTCTTCATCCCGCCACAGCTCATAGGGTGGTTCCGGTCGGTCCACCTTGGTCAGCGGCGCAGATACGGCCAGTTCCGCCGCCGATTTCCGCCCCGGTTTTGTCAGTCGCGCCATTCGATGAAACCTCAGATTGTTGCCCGATATGTTTTCTGTGCTACCGGCGGCGGTCCCTTTGACTGCCCCGCCAGAGTTTTGACGTGCCCCCCCGGTTGCCAAACAATCAAACCGGTAATCAAACCCGTTTGATTTAATCTCCGCGTGGCGTGCCCGCCGGTCCGCGCCGAAGTCAGCCCGCCGAAGTTTAGGCACGCCCCCCCCTTGCGCGCGCGCGAGGCGGAACCTGTGTTAGCGAACATGTCGTGCTGCCCCACATCGGTCCCTTTCCACACACTGGCAAAGTTACAAGTCCCCCATCCTGCTTGGCTGCAGGCCGCACCAGTTTCCCGGTGCGGCCGGACGCCCTGACCCAAGGACCGGGTCCACGCTGTGACGGGGTTTGTCCACTCACCGCCTAACGAGGATGCTTTGGTTTCAAGCACTGCATAAGCAGACCAGGTGCATCCCACCTTTTCCCGTATCAGGTCGATGCCACCTTGATCGCGCGGACCGAGTTGTTGTCGAACACGGTCCCGCCAAGGCGACGACGCAGATACCACCGCACCGCGCCGGGCTTGGTGATGTTGTCGTCAACCGTGACGCGCATGCCGCCATTCTCGGCCAGGATGTAGCCCCGGTTGAAGTCGCCAAACAGCACGGGGTGCGTGTTCGCGGCAACGCCCGCCATGCTTTCTGCGATGCGCACCGGATAGCCCAGAAGCGTCGATGATTCACCGGCTGCGATGCCGTCCGTCCAAAGGAAGCGGCCTTGTGAGTCTTTCAGCTTGCGGATGTCCCCCGCCACCTGCGAGTTCATCACCCACGTCCCGCGCGCGCGATAGGATGCCTTGAGGTCATACACGCAGGTGATCAGCAGGTCAGCAAAGGCAGTGCCTAGCGTGGAAGCTGCCCCGGTCGGCAGGTAACGGAACGCGCCCGCCGTGCGGGAACCGTCAACCGCCGCTTCCGGCGCAACCCGCAAAAGGCCGCTCGGCTTGTCGGTGCCATTGCCCGAAATGATCGCCGCCATCTCGGCTTCGCCCATGGCATCGCCCGCTTCCATCCCGAACCAGTTGGCGATGTCGAATTCGCTGTCCATCACCAGTTCTTCGGATGCTTCGACATAGCTGTAGAGCATGCCAAAGGTAGGCTTGGCGTTGCTGATCGTCGGTTCGGCGGTAGCCGTGCGCGTGGCATTTTCACCGACCCAACCGGTCGTCATGTTCGCGTTCGACAAGGGAAAGTTGACATCCCGGGTCGCAACCTGAACCACCCGCACGAGGTCGCGGAAGGGGTTGGCGTTTGATGCCCGCTTCATCAGCGGCCCAAGTATCACTTCGGGAATGAGGAAGCCGCCAGCCGGATCGGACGCGCCGCTTGCCGTGTTGCGGAAGTCCATGTCGGCCAGGTTCTGCCTAGCTCGCATGTTCTTCGGAAACCGCAGAAAGTTGGTGAAGGCCGCAGCATGGTCGCTGGTGTCGCGCACCGAACCAGCCGGGCGGCGGCAATCAGCGGCAATGCGCTCGTTTGCATCGACAATTCGCTGCATCTCGATGTCGATTGTTTCAACCTCGTTCATCAGCTGGTCATACTTCGGCTTGTCCCGAGCATCGTTCCAGTTGGGCTTATCAACGAGGTTCTTCAGGGCGGTGGCTTTTTCGGCGCGGCGTTCGCGCAGGTCTTGAATGGACACGGTAAGATCCTTTGTGTCTTGGGGGTTGGGTTCTTCGGTGAGTGCCGCCCAACCGCCCTTGGCGATAAGGTCAGCAGCGGCACGGGCCAAGCCAGCGCCCTGAAGGATCGCGCGAAGATCGGCGCGAGACTTCACAATGAGATTGTCCGGTTTTTCAGTCATGATGGGACCGTCGATTGCAAAGGGGAATGATCGGCAAGGTTGCCGGTCTTTTCTCCGAAGCCCCGCACGAAGCGGTGACGGTCGGCGCGATGCCCGCATCCGCAGTGCATCCCGTCCCGATATAATGCCCATTCGGGGCGCAATTGTCAATTCCCGCGTCCGTCACTGGATCGTCCCCCGGCCACGTGCGATCCGCGCCTTCGCTTCCTTCGCCAATTGGGCGGCCAGTTCGCTGAACAGGATAAGACCGTCCAGCGCTTCGATAGGGTCGCTGCCTTGCTCCTTCGATTTCGAGATGCACAGGTCAACGCTCATTCCCGCGAAGGTCTGCAACGCGGTCTGTGCCAGGTCGTTTTCGTCATTCATGGTGTTTGCCTTTCGTGTTCGTGGTCGCGCTCGCTGCGTCAAGCAACTGAAACGCTCCCCTTGGGTGGTAGATCTTTAGGTGTCCTAATCCTTGGGACAGGCAGGTGCGCGATATTGGCCGAAACGTCCGCAATTTTGGGACAGGCGGGGCTTGTTTCGGGCGTCGCATTGCGCCCAACGTCCACATTTTTGGGACAGGACGTCCGCATTTTTGGGACAGGGTTTTGTTTTTTGCCCGCCCTGCCTTTCACCACCGGGAAGTCATTTCCTGCCGTCCATTGCAGGAAGTCCTTGGTCGCGATCCCGCCCGCGACAGGTGGAAACTCGGTCAATTCCCAAGTGGTCGCCTTGCCTTCGCCCTCGACACCCAAGCGCCCGATCTGCGCGGGCCGGATGAACCCCTTGGCCTGTAGTTCCCAGAAGGCACGCATGGCGCTGTCCTTGGCGACCTTCGCATCCTCTGCGGCCTCGCGCACCGCGTAGAACGTCCCGCCGTTCCGCGTGCCGCGCGGTCCGGTCTTGCGCTTCAGTTCCTAGTAAATGCAGCGCGCCAGTGGTGACAAAGCCCGGTAGGCCGGGCAGTCCATGACGTGGTGCAGCATGGGCGTAAACTGCGGCAGCTTCTCGCCCTTGCCCTTGCGCTTGCCCGCCATCGGTCACGCCCCCATCGCCAGTCGGGCGAGACGCGCGCGGTCGTCATCGGTTGCGTTGTTCCAAGCGGACAGCAGGCGATCCCAGGACGTCGCCTTGGCTTTGCCTGTGGCGATCCGGTGCGCTTCCGCAACTGACATGGTGCCTGCGTCCAGCTTCAAGGCAAGGTCAGGGCGAAGGCGTTGCACCACGCGCGCCATGTAAACCGAACGCTCGGAGACATTCATCAGCGCCGCCGCTTGCTTCACGGTGATGCGCTTCTGCAAATTTGCAGTCATGCCCCGCCCTCCGCCTGCATCGCGGCCAGCACATCGGCCAGCAGTTCCCGGCGAAACGCGATCCCCTGCTTGCCGGGGCGCATCTCGCCGTCCGGTGCCTGAAACCAGACACGAAGGTTGACCAGTTCATGCCCGGCGAATTCGTCCAGGCTCACCCGGATTTCCTCGCGGGCGTTTTTGCGAAGGGCGATCATGACCGCCCCTCCCGCTTGTGCGCGGCGGCATGATGGCGACGGCACAACCACGTCACCAGCCCAGGGCGCTGATAGTCGGGATGATGCGCCTCGGCCCGGTCGGCCCCACATACCGCGCAGGGCTGGCGTTCCAGAACGCCAAGCCGAACGGCATTCGAGACAAACAGGTGCGCGAGGTAAGCAGCCGGGTTGCGCTGCCGCCAAAGGGCCTGCCGTGTGGGTTTGCGTTTGGCGCGGGTCGTGGTATTGTCTTGGTGTGCCGTCTCCTGATCCGCCCCGGTTGCGCCCGCCAGCGCTTCCTGGGTCATCAGGCGGCCTTCCCCGCCGGAGTCTGTTCCTTGGCAATCAGCCAAGCGTCAATCGCCTCGGGGCGATAGAAGATGGATTTGCCCAGTTTGATGAAGGGTGCGCCGATGCGAAGGGCGCGTTCGCGCTGGACGGTGCGAACCGACACACCGCGCAGGGCGGCATACTCGGCTTCGGACAAGCGGTCTTTCAAAATCATGGTGGCCTCACGGTCGCAGTTGCGTTGAACGTGGGGCTATTGTCGTTAACTGTCGGGGACAGTTATTCCCGGTAGCTAGCTATTCCTTTTTCGCGGCCTTCCCCGGCCCTTCGGCTCTGGAGCGTCGAACGAAACAAGCTTGCATCGGTGAAGCGTCCGCAGCCACGCATCTAAGGTTTTTCGGTCCAACTCTCTGCCATTTACTTCCTGCGATGCCACCTGTGCCGCGTCTATTGTCTCGGCCCAAGTCAGGCCATCAATGTCAGCCTTCCGAATTGCAAGTAGAGCCTTCCTACGCTGCGCGACCCGATCCCGGCCTTGGGGAAGCTTGCTGCCCCCGCGTTGCCTCGCAATCGCAGTTCTCTGTGTTGCGATCAGATCGTCTATCGTGAGGCCCGCAGCGTCCAAGATAGTTTGGTCATGCACTGCCAAGAGCATTCGCATTTTCGCCTGCGCCGCCTTTCTGAACTCATCAACAGTCTGCAACTGGATCGTCGTCAACGCCATCTCCCAGACGTCACTAACCTTCTCAACAAGCTCCGGGTGCGTGATCCAATAGTATTCGTCAATCAGTTCAAGACTCATGCCCGCGCCTCCAACATCACCACGTTGTCAGGCATGGCATCTGGGTCTTGCCCGGCCACGATCCGCAGCAGTCGGCTTTCCCACGCCACCAGCGCGGCCTTCCGTTCAGCGTCGAAGCCGTGAAGGTCATATACCGCCGCAATGCCCCGCTTGGTGTGCCCGATGGCCAGTTCGGCAATGTCCGGTCGCACACGGCAGGCAGAAAGGCCGGTGCGCATGGTGCGGCGCAGATCGTGCGGCGTCCAGCGCCCCCAAGGCGGCACATCCTTCGCGCCTAGGGCGACGTGCGAGCGTTCCACGGCCCTTGCCAGCGCGGCGTTGTTGACGGGCTTCCCCGGCCATGCCTCGAAGATATGCCCGCTGGCAGGGGTCGTGCGGCGCCTGGACAGGCGGTCCAGTTCGGCTTGCGCCTCTGCGATGATGGCCTTCGCCGTCGCGGTCAGGGTTATGGTGTGCGCGCTGTCTGTCTTGCCCCGCCGCGCCGCCGGGATCGTCCACACGTCGCCGCTGATCTCGCCCTTGTGCATACCTGCCACTTCACCGGGCCGCTGCCCTGTCACTAGCACCAGCTTCAAGGCAAGTGCGGTCAGGCGGTGCAGGCCGCAGGTTTCCACGCTATCCCAGAACGTGCGGATTTCGTCGTGGTCGAGGATGCGCCCGCGAGCGACTTGCCGCAGGGGGTCGCGCTTTCCCTTCACCGTGATTGCGCCGGGTTTCAGCCCCGCCAGCGGATTTGCCGGGATATGGTCGCGGTCGGTCGCGAAGTCGAAAAGCCGCCGGGCGTAGAGCAACAGTTGCGCCGCCGCGCGCGGGGTGTTTTCCGCCTTGGCTTCCACGGCCTCGATCACGTCGCGCCGCCGAACGTCGCTCACCTTCATGCGGCCAATCGCAGGCAACAGGTCGTTGTCGATCAAGCCCCGGATGGCCCTTTCCGAACGCAGCCCGGTTGCGTGACGGTCGAGCCAATCGACGGCCAGTTCCGACACTGTAGGTTCGGCCCGGCGCTTGCGCTTTTCCTCTAGGGGGTCGTCGCCCTTCTGAACGCGGTGGAACAGGTCGCGCGCCTCGATCCGCGCCTGTTCCAGCCCCCATGCAGGCCAGTCGCCAATGGTCTTGCGTCGTTCGCGCCCGTCGATGGCATACTTCATGATGAACGCCTTGCCGCCCGCCGAAGTGATGCGCAGGCCGAAGCCGCGCGGTGCGTCCCGGTGGTCGTCAAAGATGAACCGCTGCCCGGTGGTCGGCGGGTCAGCCTTCGCGATGGTGCCGGTCTTTCCGTCTGTCAGCTTCGCCATGGATTTGTCACCGGATTTGTCACTGTTTGAAACCGTCGCGAGTGTCGCGCAATGTCCAAAAGTGTCACTTTGCCGGGCGTATTTGTCAACTAAAAACAGGCGGTTGCAGATGGCGTGTTTGCAGATTTGTCACTGTCTCAAGGGGTTGCGACGGGCGAAGAAAGCGCCTGTTAATCAATTGGTCGTAGGTTCGATCCCTACCGACGGAGCCAAAAATCCTTAAAAATACAGAGATTTAAGAGCAAGCCCCCGCAAGGGGGGCGTCTTTCTTTCTGTGCCTGGGGAACGCCGGGGGAACACATTGTCACGCGCCGGAATCAGCCTTGTCTTTGCGCAAAGACAAATCCGAATAGGCTCCCTCGCCCGCGCGCGCGGGGATCAGCCGAAGCAAGCGCAAATTTGCCGTTGCTTCCCGACCCCTCGCCCGCGCGCGCGGGGATCAATCTGACCATCGGTCTGCCCGCTGATCTGGCGGCGCCCCTCGCCCGCGCGCGCGGGGATCAATCCTTTCGCCTCGCCCGCCGTGCCCGCCCGCACGCCTTCACCGCGCACGCTCGGCTGCAATAGATCGCCTTGCCAGTCTGCCGGGTGAAGGTGGCCGCGCACTCTCGGCAGGTCTTGTCCAGCCGCGCCAGCAGGTTGCGCGCGCTTCGCAGATCGTTGTGATAGGCGGTCTCGCAGCCCCGCCCATTGGCGCAGAACTGCCGCCTCGGGTCACGCTCCAGCGGCAACCGTTCCTCGCACCATTTGCAGCGCACATCTGCCCAGGGGATCAGCTCATCGCACATGCCGCCCGCCTCTTGCGATGCCGCAGACGCTGGATTGCCCGCGCCTCATCAATGTTGTCCTGATAGGCAAGTTTTGCCCGGTGCGAGTTGGCACAGCGGGGTCCGCAAAACGTCTTTTGTCCAGCCTCCAGCGTCCCATCACATTGCGCGCAGAGCGTTCGGGTTTCACGAATCACGCCCTGATCCGTCCATTCCGGCTGGCCCTCTTTCCATGCTGGCCGCTTGGCCCCTGTCTTGGCGAAGGCTTCGTGCAGCATGTCCTTTGCCGCCTGATCCGCATCAGGCCATCGCATCCCGCCGAGGCACAGGCCAGAACGCAGGCTGGCCCAGATCGCCCCCTCATGGCTGATCAGTGTCGTGGTGCGGCCCTCGATCCAATCCTCGCGGATCACGTCCACAATCGCCAGGACAATGGACGCGCGCCGCGCCACCTTGCCCGGTTTGACGGTGCGCTTCTTTTTCAGTCCTGACAGGGGTGCCACACCGGCCCCCTATTCCCGCGTGTCCAGCAAGTGCAGGATCGCGCCCGCGTCGATGCCCTCGGCCTTCGCCTGCGCCATCGCGCCCACCATGGCCGAGAACGCCCGCGCCTTGCCGCCCGCGTCATAGGCTTGCAGGGGCCGCACCACGTCGATCAGGACGGCCCCGCCCAGCTTGGCCGAGGCTTCCTCGCTGATCAGCTTGGCGATTGGCTCCAGCGTCCATTGCGCAAGGTGCCTTTGTGCCTCGCGGATCACTGGCCCGGTCGCCGCCGGATTGTGCAGGGCAGGCAACACGCCGAACGCCTGGCTGATCGCGCCCTTGGCTGCGGTCATCAGTGCCGAAACGTCGGCCTTTTGCAGGTCCGGTGTCAGATCGTCGCGTCGCTGGCCGAGTTGGGGATTCATGCCCGCCGCCGTCGCCTGCGCCACGCCCTCCACGATCAGCGTTGAACCGCGCCGCCCCCGGATCGCGGATCGCATCGCCGCCATGTCATCGGGGGAACTGTCAGGCAGGGGCAGAACCTGCGAACCGATGGGGGCATCGCGGAAGGTGTCGCGCAGCGCGCTTTCCAGCTCATGCAGCAGGTTGGCAGACACGGCCGAGCGCCGCAGGAAGCTTTCGGCGTTCATTTCGAGGATCGCCGCGTGGTGAACCAGACGGTCGATGGCGGCGACGGTCATGGCCTTGTCCGGGAAGATCTGGTCCCAGCCGCTGAAGGGTTGA
>JBKBKC010000006.1:0-224517 GCA_046294265.1 Gemmobacter sp.
TCAACCCTTCAGCGGCTGGGACCAGATCTTCCCGGACAAGGCCATGACCGTCGCCGCCATCGACCGTCTGGTTCACCACGCGGCGATCCTCGAAATGAACGCCGAAAGCTTCCTGCGGCGCGCAGCCACCTCAAGCAAGGCGGCGCTGACCAGCACACCAGCGTCAACCATCACCGACAACCAGAACGTAGGAGAAAGCTGACCAAAAGACGATTCCAGAAACGCCAACCCGGCGGCCTCAAAACCGGCTAAGATGGTTGTCGCTCACGGACAAAATGGTTGACGCGCTAAAGTCTTTACCGGTCTGGCCAGCGTGCTGGCGGACCGGTTCACCACCCGCAGAACCTGCCCGGAGTGACGCATCACATCCTGATCGGCAGACAAGGCCGCGACGGCACGACCCAGATACCGCGGCGACTCCGTGCGCGCCAAGGCCGGCACCTCGTGCCAGTGCGCCTCATCCGTGCGATGTCCGGCCAGAAGCCATTCGGTGCGCATCCAGCCGGGCGAGAGGGCGAGCGAAGCAACCCCCTTCGGGCGTAGTTTCTCGGCGATGGCGAAGGCAAGCCGGTTGATCGCCGCCTTTGCGAGGTCGTCGTATAGGTTCCCGCGCAAGGGACGGTTTCGGTCCCAGAAGGTGGTGGCGACGATCAGCCCGCGCCCACGCGCTGCCAATCGTGGCGCCACGGCGCGCGCCGCGATCAGGTGCAGGCGTGCACCGCCGTCCATCATCGCCGCCCAATGCGACAGCGGATGTTCCCAGAACGGCGCCTCGAAGCGCCCGTCAAAGCTCTCGTGCCCGCCCCAGGCGTTGTTGTCCAGTAGGTCGATGTCCCCGACCTCGGCCTCGACCTGCGCGACCAAGGCTTCGACGGCCTCGGGGTTGCCGTGGTCGCTGGCCATGGCGATCCCACGTCCGCCGGCGGCCGTCACAGCCTCGGCTGTGTCCTCGATGGTGCCGGGTGGCGTGTTCATGCCTGACAGTCCCAGGATGCCGTCATAGCCCGCCGGAGCGTGCGCACGGGTGCTGCGCCCGGTCACGATCACGGTGGCACCTGCGGTACCAAGCTCGATGGCGATGCCGCGCCCCGCGCCGCGGCTTGCGCCCGTCACGATGGCGATGCAGTGCGATAGTCTTGCAGTCATGATTTTTTCCCCGGCGATTTGGACCCGAGGTTATCGAACGATATGACTCTCTGTATTGGACAAAGGCGAAATCATAGATCGGAAGTATTCCGTTGGGGACAGTCCGCTGAAGGTTCGGAAGTCCCGCGCCATGTGGGACTGATCGAACCATCCGTGTGAAACCGCGAGAGCGGCCCAACCGGGCCGGGGCGTGGTGCGCAACCTTCGCAGAAGACAGTGCCAGCGATGAAGGCGCGCGGTCGTCGCCGGGGTGAGGCCGACGTGGTCGCGGAAAAGCTGTTGGCGGCGTCGTTCCGAAACAACCCGTTTTCGTTCCGGCACGTCTGCCGCGACGGCGGTGGCCAGCAGCATTGTCAGGGTCCGGGGTAGCGGTGCTGCGCCAACCCGGGCAAGGCGATTGCGCAATGACTCCCAGAGGGCTTCCGCAAGGTCAGACTCCGTCCTCGCTTCGCTCAACGGAAGCCCATTTGATCCACGGCTCAGACATGGCGCACCGCCCTTCCGCGCGACGGCGCGGGCGGTGGTGGGGGTGGCGTCGGCTCGATCAGGAAGTAGGTGCTGGCATGAGCCCCGCCGCCGATCTGGCGATGGATCAGGCCCTCGGCCTCGAGCTGGTTCAGGTGCCGTTGAATCGTCCTGGCATGAAGGCCCGTCCGCTCGCACAGGCGCGACATGGTTGCGCGGCAGCGGCCCGAGGCGTCCGAGTATTCCGACAGGGTGAAAAGGATCAGGCGCGCGGATCGACCGGCAACGACTTCCTGCACCCGCTCCCAAGTGGCCCAGCGCCTACGCATGGCGCACTTCCCGGGCTGCCGGGGGTTGATAGGCCAAGCGGCCAATCCGGCTTGCACCGATCTTGGGAGGGTCGTATTCTGGCCTTTGATATCTGCCCGATATCCCCTTGGCCCCGGTTGCGCTCCCCAGCGCGGCGGGGTTTCTCATTCCCTCAGCGCCCATGTTGCAGCCGCAGAAAACGGCACGATTCTGGACAAACTGTGCGACCGCACAGCTTGGACCCAAAAAGCGACCTTCAAAAAAGCCGCTAAGTACCTTGAAAGTATTGGCGCACCCAGCACGATTCGAACGTGCGACCTTTGCCTTCGGAGGGCAACGCTCTATCCAGCTGAGCTATGGGTGCCTGCCTCGGCGTGGTAGCGAAAGCGCACGGCGTATGCAACGGGAAACCGGGCCGGTGGCCCGGCAGGACCGTCAGGAAAAGAGGTCGTGGCACAGTTCCAGCGCCGATACGAGCGCATCCACCTCGCCTTGCGTGTTGTAGCAGGCGAAGGATGCGCGGCAGGTCGCGCCCACACCCAGATGCGCCATCAACGGCATCGCGCAATGCGTGCCCGCCCGCACCGCCACCCCGCGCTGGTCCAGCACGGTGGAGATGTCATGCGCATGAGCCGCACCCTCCAGCGTGAAGCTGAAGATGGCACCCTTCGTCGCCGAATTCCCCTGCACCCGCAGCCAGTTGAGCCCCGCAAGCCGGATCTGGGCGTAATCGCGCAAGGCGGCCTCATGCGCGGCGATGCGGTCCAGCCCCAGCGCCATCATCCATTCTAGCGCCACGCCAAGGCCGATCTGGTTCACGATGCCCGGCGTGCCCGCCTCGAACTTCATCGGCGGGTCGTTCCAGGTGACGTGGTCGCGGCCCACCTCGCGGATCATGTCGCCGCCGCCCAGGAAGGGGCGCATCTCCTCCATCCTCTCATGCCGGATGAAGATCGCACCGGAACCGCTTGGCCCGTATAGCTTATGCCCCGTGATGGCGTAAAAGTCGCAGCCCATGGCCGCCACATCTACCGGCATGTGCACGGCGGCCTGGCTGCCGTCCACCAGCACCGGAACCCCGCGCGCCCGTGCGCCCGCGCAGATCGCCGCCACATCGACCACGGTGCCCAGCACGTTGGACATATGCGTGACCGCGACCAACCGCGTGCGCGGCCCGATGGCATCCAGCACTGCCTGCGGGTCAAGATCGCCGTTCGCGTCACAGTCCACCCATTTCAGGACCACCCCCTGGCGTTCGCGCAGGAAATGCCAGGGCACGATGTTGGCGTGATGCTCCAGGATCGACAGCACCACCTCATCCCCCGGCTGGAACCGGGGCGCGGCCCAACCGTAGGAAACCACGTTGATCGCCTCGGTGGTGCCCGAGGTGAACACGATCTCTTCCTCCGAAGTGGCGTTCAGGAACCGGGCGATGATGCCGCGCACGGCCTCATAGCGTTCGGTCGCCACTGTAGAAAGATAGTGCAACCCCCTGTGGACATTTGCATATTCCTCAGCATAGCCGCGCGTCACCGCGTCGATCACCACCTGCGGCTTTTGCGCGCTGGCGCCGTTGTCCAGATAGACCAGCGGCTTGCCGTTCACCTGCCGCGACAGGATGGGAAATTCGGCGCGGACCTGCGCGACATCATACATCGTTCACACCCCCGAGACCGGCATGCCGAAGAACATCCCCAGCACCATCGCCAGCACCATTCCCAGCGCGACCATGGTGGCAAGGATGCCCAGAAACGTGATGGGCATCGACGTAAACCCATGCATCTGCATGACAAACCCTGTGAGCAGCCAGAAGAACAATGCCAGGCCCAGAAGGCCGATCAGTGCTGCCAGCGGCGGCACCAGCACCTGTGCCGCCAGCTGCGCCACCTGCAGCACCAGCAGGATGAACTGCAGCCAGGCCGCCAGCGCCACTGCCTGCGGCAGCGTGCCATGGCCGCCGCGCGCGACGCCGACCTTGAACATCGCAAAGGCCCCGAGCCCCATCACCAGCCCTTGCAGGATCGCCGTGCGGAACGGGCTGGCCATCGCATCGGAAAAGAAATCGCGCGCGGCGGGTGGCGATAACAGAAACCCCAGATGCGTCAGCACGGCCGAGCCGACGGCCATCAGCGCCAGCGCGCTCCAACCGTCGCGCAGTGGCAGATTGATCGCCATGATCCGCTTGGCCCCGCCGCGGGGATCCGACACGGTCTCGCGCGCCATCGTCAGAAGCGTTGTCAGCGTCAGGTCCATTGCGCGGCTCCGGTTTCGGCATGATACAGCATCCGAAGCCACAGATAGAGAAACGCTCCGAATACCGCCACCCCGGTTGCCGTCGCCGCGACGCCCTGCCCCAGGAACCCGGCGACCAGCCCCATCAGCAGCATCAGCGGCGACGACGCCAGAAACGCCCAGAACAGCGCCATCCGTGCGCCGAACCAGCTGCCCCGCCCGCCGATCAGCCGCGCCGCCAGATGCGTGACGGCGGCCACGCCATAGGCGACCAGAGGCAACAGGAACAGAACGCCCATCAACGCCCCCCCCATGCGCGCATCCAGCGGCACGGACGGATCCAGATGCGCGGCCCGCGCAAGTGCGGGCCATTGCGCCACGAACGAAAGCACGCAGGCCCCCATCAGGACCGCAAGCGCGCGATCCTCTCGCACGCCTTCGGCGAGCTTGCGTGTGATGAACGCATCGGGGCGCGCCCAGGCCGCGCGCATGTCGGCGACAACCGGCATCAGGCGCCCGCGTGCCGCGAAAGCCAGTTTTCCAGCCGCAGACGGACATCCTCGGCGATGGCGTCATCCTCGATCTCGGCCAGAGCCTCGGCCAGAAAGGCCAGCACCAGCAGGGCCTTGGCCTGCGCCTCGGGCACCCCGCGCGAGCGCAGATAGAACATCGCCGTGCCGTCGATCGCTCCGGAGGTGGAGCCGTGGCTGCATTTCACGTCGTCGGCATAGATCTCCAGCTCGGGCTTGGCGAGGAACTGGCTGTCCTCGTCCAGCAGAAGGCACTGGCTGATCTGGTATCCATCGGTCTTTTGCGCGCCCTGCTGCACCAGGATCTTGCCCTGGAACACGCCCACGGCGCCGTTCTTCAGCACCTTCTTGAACACCTGCCGGCTTTCGCAGCGCTGGCCCGTGTGGGTGACAAAGACGGTATCATCATGGTGGAACGCCCCGTCGCCCACGGCAGCCCCGGCGACATGGGCCACCGCATCGTCGCCCGCCAGTTCGATCACCGCCTCGTTGCGGGTCAGGATGCCGTTGGCCGTCAGCGTGAAGGATTTGAACAGCGCACCCGCGCCCAGCCGGGCAAAGACATGCGTGGCCGCGCGGCGCTTGTGGTCGCGCCCTTGGGTGCGGATGTGGTGGAAGCGGCCGCCGGGCGCGACCTCCACCTCCATCACGGCGTTCAGGCGCGCGGCGGCGGGGCCGTTTTCCAGAATGGTCAGCTCAGCGCCCGTCTCGATCTTGATGCAATGGTGCAGGATCGCGTCGGAAACGTCTGATGTATGGAGGTAGATCAGGGAAACCGGCCGTGCGGTTCGCCCGGTCGCGCGGATCAGCACGCCCTGGCGCGCAAAGGCGGTGTTCAGCGCCGCCAGCGGTCGCGCCACGGGCGCCTGCCCCCGCGCCTCCAGCACGCCATAAAGATCACGCGCCCAGTGGATGTCCTTGGCCGCAGCCTCGTGCAGCAGGTCGATCTCTACCCCCGCGAGCACCGGATCATCCGACTGCGCCGGGTCGAACACACCGTCCACGAACACCAGCCGAAGACGGTCGAGGGCGGAAAACACCATCGGCTCATCGCTATAGTCGAAGGTGGCGGCGGGGGTCGGGTCGGCGGCTGTCAGGCTGGCGGGATCGGTGTAGCGCCAGTATTCATCGCGCCGCACCGGCAGGCCCATGGCACCCAGCCGCGCCATCGCCGCCTCGCGCGCAGGGCCTGCCCAGCCCGTGCGGTCCAGCGCCAGCCCGCCGATGCGCGCCTCCAGCGCGTCGGCCTTTGCCCGCGGCAGTGCCATCACGCCACCTCCGCCAGGATGTCGGCGTATCCGTTCTGCTCCACCTCCAGCGCAAGCTCGGGCCCGCCCGACTTGACGATGCGCCCGTCCGCCATGATGTGCACCACGTCGGGGCGGATATGGTCCAGAAGGCGCTGGTAATGCGTGATCACCAGGAACGACCGCCCGGCATCGCGCAGCGCGTTCACACCGTCGCTGACCAGCTTCATCGCATCCACATCCAGCCCGCTGTCGGTTTCATCCAGGATGCACATGCGCGGCTCCAGCATCGCCATCTGCAATATTTCGTTGCGTTTTTTCTCGCCACCCGAGAAACCCACATTCACCGGGCGCTTCATCATGTCGGCGTCGATCCTGAGCGCGGCGGCCTTCTGACGGATCACCTTGAGGAACTCGCCCGCGCTCATCTCGGCCTCGCCGCGCGCTTTCCGTTGCGCGTTCACCGCCGTGCGCAGAAAGGTCATGTTGCCCACGCCGGGGATCTCGACCGGATACTGGAACGCGAGGAACAGGCCCGCAGCCGCGCGCCCCTCGGGCTCCATCGCAAGCAGGTCTGCCCCCTCCAGCGTGGCGCCGCCGCCCGTTACCGTGTATCCGTCGCGCCCCGCCAGCACATAGGACAGCGTGGACTTGCCCGACCCGTTCGGCCCCATGATCGCATGCACCGACCCGGCCGGAACCGTTAGCGACAACCCTTTCAGGATCGCCTTGTCCTCGGCCTCAAGCTTGACGTGCAGATCGTTGATTTCCAGCATCTTGTTTCCTCAGAGGTTTCAGGCGATCCGCACCGCCGTGCCGGAGGCCGAGACCATCAGCATGTTGTTGATCACTTCATAGTCCAGATCGACGCCGACCACGGCATTGGCCCCCGCCTCGCGCGCCCGGTCCTGCATCTCCGAAAGCGCGGTGGTGCGCGCCTTGGCCAGTTCTTCCTCATAGGCCCGTGACCGGCCGCCCAGGATGTCGGTGATTCCGGCAAAGATGTCGCGGAACACATTGGCCCCCAGAATCGCCTCGCCGGTCACGATGCCCTTGTATTCGGCAATGGAGTAGCCTTCGACCGAGGGGGTCGTGGTCACGATCATCTTGTCACCCGCGCGCAACTGCGTCCCTCAACCCACGGACCCTTCAAGCGAAATCGCCACCAGCGCCTGCGCCTCCATGGCGAACTCCATCGGAAGCGCCTGCAGCACCTCGCGGCAGAAGCCATTGACCACCAGCGCCACGGCCTCCTCTTCGTTCATGCCGCGCGAGCGACAATAGAAGAGCTGGTCGTCATCCACCTTGGAGGTGGTCGCCTCATGCTCGACGCGGCTGGAGGTGTTGCGCACCTCGATATAGGGCACGGTATGCGCGCCGCACTTGTCGCCGATCAGCAGGCTGTCGCACTGGGTATAGTTGCGGCTGTCGGTCGCCTTGGGGTGCATGCTGACCAGCCCCCGATAGGTATTCTGCGCGCGCCCCGCGCTGATGCCCTTGCTCACGATGCGCGATTTCGTGCGGCGGCCCAGATGCACCATCTTGGTGCCGGTATCGGCCTGCTGCGCGTTGTTGGCGATGGCGATGGAATAGAACTCACCCTGTGAATCATCCCCCCGCAGGATGCAGGACGGGTATTTCCAGGTGATCGCCGACCCGGTTTCCACCTGGGTCCACATCACCTTGGACCGGGCACCCCGGCAATCGGCGCGCTTGGTGACGAAGTTGTAGATGCCGCCCACGCCGTTCTCGTCACCCGGATACCAGTTCTGGACGGTCGAATACTTGATCTCCGCATCGTCCAAGAGCACCAGCTCCACCACCGCCGCGTGCAGCTGGTTGGTATCGCGCTTGGGCGCGGTGCAGCCCTCAAGGTAGCTGACATAGGCGCCCTTGTCGGCGATGATCAGCGTGCGCTCGAACTGGCCCGTGTTTTCGGCATTGATGCGGAAATAGGTGGACAGTTCCATCGGGCACTTCACGCCCGGCGGGATATAGACAAAGGAACCGTCGGAAAACACGGCCGAATTCAGCGTGGCGAAGTAGTTGTCCGACTGCGGCACGACCGATCCCAGATACTGCCGCACCAGATCGGGATGCGTCCGCACCGCCTCGCTGATCGAACAGAAGATGACGCCGGCGCGGGCCAGCTCGGCCTTGAAGGTGGTGCCCACCGAGACGGAATCGAACACCGCATCCACCGCCACCTTGCGCGGCGCGGCCTTACCTTCAACACCCGCCAGAAGCATCTGTTCCTGCAAGGGAATCCCAAGCTTGGCATAGGTCGCCAGCAGCTTCGGGTCCACCTCGTCCAGGCTTTTCGGCTTGACCGCCATGCTCTTCGGCTTGGCATAGTAATACTGGTCCTGATAGTCGATGGCCGGATAGTCCACCATCGCCCAGGTCGGTTCGGTCATCTGCACCCAGCGGCGATAAGCCGCCAGCCGCCAGTCCAACAGCCACTCCGGCTCGTTGTTCTTGGCGCTGATCAGGCGCACGATGTCCTCGTTCAGCCCCTTGGGTGCATAGTCCATCTCGATGTCGGTCGTCCAGCCATGCTTGTAGCTGCCCGACATCGCCTGCACGGTCTCGACCGTCTCGCGGTCCACGCCGTCGCGCACGTCCTCCACCACCGGCATCACATTCATCGGCCCGAACTCCCTCGTCAGCGGCGCTTTCGCCATGCCTTCAGCCACGCCTCGGCAAAGCGCAGCACCTCGTCTTGCGTCGTCGCGGGACCGAGCGAGATGCGGATGGCGGATGCCGCCTGTCCCTCGTCGTGCCCCATCGCACCGAGCACCCGGCTGGCCCGCACCTTGCCGCTGGAACAGGCCGACCCCGCCGATACGGCAAAGCCCGACAGATCCATCGCCATCACCTGCGTCTCGCCCTTCCAGCCGGGCGCCATCAGGCAAAGGGTGTTGGGCAACCGCGCCCCCGCTTTCCCGACAAAATTAGTCTCATTAATCTCGCTCGACAATGCCCTTTCTAGAATATTTCTAAGTTCGGCAACCCGCTCCCACACGCCATCCGCTAGATCGCGCGCCGCAGCCTCGGCCGCCGCGCCAAATCCGGCGATGCCGATCAGGTTCTCGGTGCCCGCGCGCCGCCCCCTCTCCTGCCCGCCGCCCTTCAACAATGCGGGCACATCCACCCCCCCCTTCACGACCAGCGCACCCACCCCCTTTGGCCCGCCCAGCTTGTGCGCGCTCACCAGCCCCATCGCCAAGCCCAGCCAGTCAAAGGCCAGCGGGACCTTCCCGAACGCCTGCGTCAGATCGCTGACCGCCAGCCCGTGGGGCAGCGCCTGCAGCACCCCCGTCTCGGAATTGGCCAACTGAACTGCCGCGCGCCCCGGATCGGCCACCGCCACCTGCCCGGCCGCATCCACCGGCAGCACGGCGTCGCACCAAGCCAGCACCGCCTCATGCTCCACCGCTCCGCAGACAAGGCCCCGCCCCGCACAGGCGAGGGCCGCGCCCTCCGTCGCCCCGCTGGTGAACACCACATCCGAGGCCCCTGCCCCCAGCGCCTCCGCCACCTGCGCCCGTGCCCGCTCCACCAGCGCCTTCGCCGCGCGGCCCTCGGCATGCACCGAACTGGGATTTCCGACGACATCCATCGCCGCCAGCATCGCCGCCCGCGCCTCGGTCCGCAGCGGCGTGGTCGCGTTCCAGTCCAGATATACGCGCCCCACGCCCGCCTGCCCTTCTTCTGTCCTGAAATATCCCGCGGGGGTCCGGGGGCGCGAAGCCCCCGGCGCTCGCCCCCGCGCGCGCGGCCTCAGTCCTCATCCACCACCCGGAACAGCACCGGCACCGCCGGGCAGGGTGTCATCTTGTTCGTCACCACATCCGACAGCCGCGTCTGGTGCAGAAATACATAGACCTGCGCGCTCAAGCCCTCCCACAGCCGGTTGGTCAGGCTCTGCGCCCGCGTCCCCGACACGCCCCCCGACGCCCCCGCCCCGGTGTGCAGCGCATCGACCGTTTCCTCGACCGCCTCCATCACCTCGCTGATGCGGATGGCGTCCGGGTTGCGCGCCAGGCGGTATCCGCCGCCGGGGCCCCGCACCGCTTCCACCAGACCCGCCCGCCGCAGCTTGACAAACAGCTGCTCCAGATAGGGCAGGCTGATGTCCTGCCTGCGCGACACTTCCGCGAGGCTCACAAGCCCCTCCTGCCCCGCCAGCGCGAGATCGGCCAGCGCCACCATCGCATAGCGCCCCTTGGTCGAAAGCTTCATCCTGCCCTCCGGCTCCGGGCTTGCTTGACGATCGGCCGCCCACCCCTTACCTCACAAGGCTCGGAGGGTGCGGCTTGGCCAGTGCCCCCATCCCGATTAGGTCAGCCGCGCGCTTTTGTCAAAACGCGGCCACAGGACAGGCGAGGCTGAAACCGCAAGATGCCCGAAGTGATTTTCGCAGGCCCCGAGGGCCGGCTGGAAGGCCGCTACCACCCGCAAAAGGAACGCGACGCCCCGATCGCCATCGTGCTGCATCCTCATCCGCAGTTCGGCGGCACGATGAACAACAAGGTTGTCTATAACCTGCATTACGCGTTCTACAATCTGGGCTTCACGGTGCTGCGGTTCAACTTCCGCGGCGTGGGGCGGAGCCAGGGCGAATACGACCTGGGCATCGGCGAGCTGTCCGATGCGGCCTCGGCCCTCGATTACCTGCAGTCGATGAACCAGAACGCCAAGCATTGCTGGGTGGCGGGCTTCAGCTTCGGCGCCTGGATCGGGATGCAGCTTCTGATGCGTCGGCCCGAGATCACCGGCTTCATCTCGGTGGCCCCGCCCGCCAACATGTATGATTTCAGCTTCCTCGCCCCCTGCCCTTCCTCCGGCCTCATCATCAACGGCTCGGCCGACAAGGTGGCCCCGCCCAAGGACACGCTGACGCTGGTGAACAAGCTGCACGAGCAGAAGGGCATCAAGATCACCCATACGCTGGTCGAGGGGGCCGACCATTTCTTCAAGGACGAAGACGCCCATATGAAGCCGATGATCCAGACGGTGTCGGATTATGTGCGGCGGCGGCTGACCGAAGGCTCGCGCTGACATGGCGATGATCGACGACATCTGCGACCGGCTGGCGCAAGACGTGATGGCGGCGATGGATGAAACCGGCGACGACCGGCTGCATGACAAGATCAGCCGGGTGCTGATGGATGTCTCGCCCACCACGCAGGAGATCTATCTCAAGGCGATCCGGGTGCTTCTGGCCGAGCGCCGGGCGCGGGCCTTTCTCGATCAGACCCTGAAGGCCGCGCGCGAGGGCACCGCCGCCCCCGCGGGCCCTCGCGACACCGGCGGCGGGCATTGAGCGCACCATGACGGACCGTCTGGCCGCGCAGTTCGCCTTTCTGACCGAGGCGGACCGCCTGAAATCCGTGCTGCGCGCGACCACGCTGGCGGACGGGTCGCGCCGCGAAAACGCCGGCGAGCATTCCTGGCATCTGGCGCTCTATGCCATGGTGCTGGCCGATCAGGCCATGCCGGGCGTCCAGATCGACCGCGTGATCCGCATGCTGGTGCTCCATGACCTTGTAGAGATCGACACCGGCGACGTGCCCATCCATGCGGCGAATGGGGCCGCGCATGGCTCGGCCGAGACCGTGGCCGCCGAGCACGCCGCAGCGGATCGCATATTCGGACTACTTCCCGATGACTTGCACCGCGATCTTCGCGCGCTGCGGGAAGAGTTCGAGGCGGCCGAAACCCCCGATGCGGTCTTTGCCAAAAGCATCGACCGGGTGCAGCCCGTGATGCAGAACATTGCCAGCGGTGGCGGCACCTGGATCACCTACGAGGTGACCGCAGACCAGTTGGACACCCGTGTCGGCGCCAAGATCGCGCGCGGCGCGCCCCGACTTTGGCCCTGGGTCCGCGCGCAGGCCGCCCGTTTTCTCGGCTGATCGGTCCAATTTGGCATACCATCGCATACCGCCTAGCCAATCCGTGCCTTTTCCGCTAGGAGGTCGTGGCGAATCCAGCCGCGAAAGGGCCCCCGATGACCAGGATCAAAGTAGCCAACCCCGTCGTCGAACTCGACGGCGACGAGATGACCCGCATCATCTGGGACTTCATCAAGCAAAAGCTGATCCTGCCCTATCTCGACATCGACCTGAAATATTACGACCTGTCGATCCAGGTCCGCGACGCGACCGACGACCAGATCACCATCGACAGCGCCCATGCAATCAAGGAATTCGGCGTTGGCGTCAAATGCGCCACCATCACCGCGGACGAGGCGCGGGTTGAGGAATTCGGCCTCAAGCAGATGTGGAAATCGCCCAACGGCACGATCCGCAACATCCTGGGCGGCGTGATCTTCCGCCAGCCGATCATCTGCCGCAACGTGCCGCGCCTCGTGCCCGGCTGGACGCAGCCCATCGTGGTGGGCCGCCATGCCTTCGGCGACCAGTACCGTGCGACCGATTTCCACTTTCCCGGCCCCGGCAAGCTCACGATGAAATTCGTGGGCTCGGACGGCACCACGATCGAGCGCGATGTCTATGATGCCCCCTCCGCCGGCGTCTACATGGGCATGTACAATCTCGACGACAGCATCATCGACTTCGCCCGCGCATCGCTCAATTATGGGCTGAATCTGGGCTGGCCGGTGTATCTGAGCACCAAGAACACGATCCTGAAATATTACGACGGCCGCTTCAAGGAACTCTTCCAAAAGGTCTATGAGGCCGAATTCGAAGAGGAATTCCGGAAAAAGGGCATCCACTATGAGCACCGCCTGATCGACGACATGGTGGCCTCCGCCATGAAATGGTCGGGCGGCTATGTCTGGGCGTGCAAGAACTACGACGGCGACGTGCAGTCCGACACGGTCGCGCAGGGCTTCGGCTCGCTCGGCCTGATGACCTCCATCCTGATGACGCCCGATGGACGCACGGTCGAGGCCGAGGCCGCGCATGGCACGGTCACGCGCCACTACCGCCAGCACCAGAAGGGCGAGCAGACCTCCACCAACTCCATCGCCTCGATCTTCGCCTGGACCGGTGGCCTCAAGCACCGCGCCAAGCTGGACGACAACGCGCAACTGCTGCGCTTTGCCGAGACGCTGGAACGGGTCACCGTGCAGGCGGTCGAGGATGGCCATATGACCAAGGACCTCGCCCTTCTTGTCGGCCCAGACCAGAAATGGCTCACGACCATCGGCTATCTGGAAAAGGTGGACGAATATCTGAACACGGCCCTCGTGGGCTGACCAGGCCGCCGTTGACTTGGACGCAAGGGGCCGGCCTCAGGCCCCCTGCCCCCCACCCCCGGCATTGCGCCCCAGCCCATCACCCACGGCCTTCCGCTCGGTCATCATCTGCCAGCGCCCGCTCTCTTCCGACCAGTATTGCGCCGCGACCCCGAGGCCCGCACAGCGCCGCCATTCGGCCCGCGCCGCCTCCAGCGCCGCCCCGTCGCCGCCATCGAACACCAGCCACACCCGCTCCATCCCGCAAAGCTCTTCGTCGCTGGCCAGCGCCCCGTCCACCAGCAGCACCGCCCGCGCGCCATTCACCGCCCCGCCCCGCCCGATCAGCACCGGCTGTTCGGCATCCCGCACCCCGCCTTCCAATCCGTGCGGCAGGAACCGTTCCTCGCTTTCGGTCCAGAGCCAGTCATCCAGCCGCGCCAACCGGTCAGGATCGCGCCCCCGCAGCATCACCCGCCAGCCCTGCCCCAGCGCCCGCTCCAAAAGGATGCGCGCCGTGGCCTCCGCCGTCGATCGCGTCAGATGATAGAACATCGCCTGCGCCATCGCCTGTCCTTGTCATCTTGGTCCAAATATCCTCGGGGGGTGAGGGGGGCAGACAGCCCCCCTGCGCGGCCGGGCGTCAGCGCGGCTCCTGCACGTCGCGGATCATCCGGTCCAGCGTCGCCACGCCCCAGCCGGTCGCCCCCTTGGGAAAGGTCGGCCCGTCCGATTTCGCCAGCGTCACACCCGCGATGTCCAGATGCACCCAAGGCATCCCGGGCTTCACGAACCGTGCCAGGAACTGCGCCGCCGTGATCGCCCCGCCCTCACGGCCGCCCACGTTCATCATGTCCGCGATGCGCGATTTCAGCCTGGCGTCATAGGCCTCGCCCATCGGCATCCGCCAGGCGCCCTCGCCCTCGGCCTTTGCTGCCGCCAGCACGGCCCCCGCCAGATCGTCATTGTTGGAAAACACGCCGGCGTTTTCCGACCCCAGCGCGATGATGATCGCCCCCGTCAACGTCGCAAGGTCCACGATCCCCGTGGGCTGGAACCTTTCCTGCGCGTACCAGAGCACATCGGCCAGCACGAGCCGCCCCTCGGCATCGGTGTTGATCACCTCCACCGTATCGCCCTTCATGGATTTCACCACATCGCCCGGCCGCTGCGCGCGCCCGTCCACCATGTTCTCCACCAGCCCCACAAGGCCCACCACATTCGCCTTGGCGCGCCGCAGCGCCAGCGTGCGCATGACGCCCGAGACGACGGCAGCGCCGCCCATGTCCATCGTCATCTCTTCCATGCCCGCCGCGGGCTTCATCGAATTGCCGCCGGTGTCGAACACCACGCCCTTGCCGACCAGGGCGAAAGGTGCGGCGTCCTTGGTACCGCCGTGCCATTGCATGACCACCACCTTGGACGGGCTTTCCGAGCCCATGCCCACGGCCAAAAGCGTGCGCATCCCCAGCCGTTCCAGATCCTCCTCCTCCAGGATCTCCACATCCAGACCCAGTTCCTGCATCGCGGCAAGGCGGGCCGCGAAATCATGCGTGGTCAGCACATTGGCGGGCTCGTTGACCAGATCGCGGGCAAAGCACACGCCCTCGGCCCGTGCCGCCAGCGGCGAGGCCGCCGCCGCCGCCGCCTCGGGGTTGGCCAGCATCACCGTCACCGGGCCGCGCCCCTCGTCCGCGCCTGTCTTGTGGGGGGTAAATTCATAGGCGCGCAGCGCCAGCCCATAGGCCAGATCGGCCACCGCCCGCGTCCGGCCCGCGAGGACCATGGCCCCCGCCTTGCCAATCCGCGCCCCTACCGCGCCGCCCGCCTTGCGCGCGGTCACGGCGTCGGCCCTTGGACTTAGCTTCACCACCTGCAGCGCCTCGGCCGCCAGCCCCGAGGGCCAGGCCAGATCGGTCGCCTCGCCCGGTTTCAGTTTTGCGTAGGCCTCGGACTCCAGGAACCGCCGCAGGCCCCCGCGCATCGCCCGGTCCAGCGCGCGCGCAGGCCCGCCAAGCGCCGCCGTCCCCGCATCTTCCGGCAGGATCAGCGCGATCCGGCCCGCAAAGGTGGCAAGTGCTGCAAGATCGGGTTCGGCAAAGCGGATCGGCAGGGGATGCGGCATGTGGAGGTGTCCGGTGCTGGGAATGGGATCGCCTCAGGCTAGCCCCCCCGCAGAGGATTGACCAGACCCGCCGCCCGGCCCGATAGCCCGTTTTCCTCGTGCGAAGTTTCGGCTAGGCTCACGTCCGTGCAGGCAAAGGAGCCGTGAAGGCCGTGTCCAGATTCGACCGCTATCTGACAGCGCAGTATCTGACGCTGTTCGGGTTCTTTGCGCTGATCCTGGTCATGGTCTATTGGATCAACCGCGCTGTCGGCCTGTTCGACAGGCTGATCGGCGACGGGCAGTCGGCGCTGGTGTTCCTGGAGTTCTCGCTGCTGACGCTGCCCAATGTGATCCGGCTGGTCCTGCCGGTCGCGGCCTTTGCAGCGGCGGTGTTCGTGACCAACCGACTCAGCCAGGATGGCGAACTGGTGGTGATGCGCGCGACCGGCTTTTCCGCCTTTCGCCTGGCGCGGCCCGTGCTGATGTTCGGGGGGGTGGTGGCGGTGATGATGCTGGTCCTGTTGCACTGGGCGGTGCCCACCAGCCGCGCGATGCTCGCCGAGCGATCCGCAGAGATCGAGGCGAACGCCACCGCGCGCCTGTTGTCGGACGGGCGGTTCATGCATCCGGCGGATGGCCTGACCTTCTACATCCGCGAGATCGCGCCGAATGGCGAGCTGCGCGACATCTTCCTGGCCGATGACCGCGCCCCCGCCAGCCGCGTGACCCATGCCGCGCGCCGCGCCCTTCTGGTGCGCGGCGAGGACCGGCCAAAGCTGATCATGTTCGACGGCATCAGCCAGGATCTGAACCGCGCGAACGGCCGCCTGTCGGTCACCCATTTCGCGGATTTCACCTATGACCTGGGCGATCTGCTGTCGCAGGGTGGGCGCAACCGGATCGGGATCGAGGAACTGCCGACACTCGCGCTTCTGCACGACACAGACCAGGTGGAGGCCCTGACAGGCGCCAACCGCGCCCAGATCATTGGCGAGGCGCACAGCCGGATCGCCCAGCCATTTCTTGCCCCGGCTGCCGCGCTGATCGGCTTTGCCGCGCTTATGCTGGGGGCGTTCAGCCGGTTCGGCCTGTGGCGGCAGATCCTGTTCGCCATCGTCCTGCTGATCTTCGTGCAAATGGTGAACAACGCGGCACTCGGGGTCACGTTCCGCAACGCGGGGGCGTGGGCGCTTGCCTATCTTGCGCCGGCGCTTGGTTTTTGCGCGGGCACCATCATGCTCTGGCTGGCCGAGCGGCCGCGCCGGGTGCGGGCACTGGCCCCCGGCATTGGCGAGGGGGCGGCGGCATGACGCTCAGCCTTTATGTCGCGCGGCGGTTTCTCAAGGTGTTGGCGCAGGTGTTCCTGGTGTTCTTCGGCATCATGATGCTGATCGACATCGTGGACCAGCTGCGCCGCTTTTCGGGCCAGGGCCTGGGCCTTGCGGCGGCGGCGGGGCTATCGGCACTGAACGTGCCCGACAGCCTCTATCGCATCCTGCCGCTGATCTTCATCCTGTCGTCCATCGCGCTGTTCCTGTCGCTGTCGCGATCGTCGGAACTGGTGGTGGTGCGGGCGGCGGGGCGGTCGGGGCTGCGGTTCCTGCTCGCCCCGGTGATCGCATCCCTCATGGTCGGCGCGGTGGCAGTGGCGGTGGTCAGTCCGCTGGTGGCGGCGATGTCGAAGGAATATGAAACGCTTTACGCCCGCTATGCGCGCGGGTCGGAAAGCGTGCTGTCGGTCTCGGCCTCGGGGCTCTGGCTGCGCCAGCGCAGCGACGAGGGACAGACAGTGATCCAGGCCGCGCGCACCGACCTTGACGGCACGCGGCTTTATGCCGTGACGTTCATCACCTTCTCGGCCGAAGGGCTGCCCCTGCAGCGCATCGAGGCGGAAGAGGCGTTGCTGATCCCCGGAGCCTGGCGGCTGAGCCGGGCCAAGCTTTGGGACCTGAGCGCGCCCAACCCGGAGGTGACGGCGCGCCGGATCGAGGAAACCACGCTGGCCTCGGACCTCACCCGCGAACGCATCCGCGACAGCTTCGGGCGCCCCTCGGCGATCCCGATCTGGCTGTTGCCCGCCTATATCGCGCGGATCGAGGCGGCGGGGTTCACCGCGCGGGCGCACAAGGTCTGGTTCCAGATGCAGCTGGCGCTGCCCCTCTTGCTGATGGGCATGGTCCTGCTGGCGGCGGGCTTTACCATGCGCCACGCCCGTTCGGGCCGCACGGGCCAGATGGTGCTGATGGCCATCCTGGGCGGTTTTGCCCTGTTCTTCCTGCGCAACTTCGCGCAGGTTCTGGGCGAGAGCGGGCAGATCCCCGTGGCCCTTGCCGCATGGAGCCCGCCCGTCGCCGCCGTCCTCATGGCGCTCGGCCTTTTGCTGCATCTGGAGGACGGCTGATGCGCGCGCTCCTTTGGCTGCTGGTGATGCTTCTGCCCTGGCCCGCACTTGCCCAGGGTCCGGCCAGTCTGGTGGCCGACCGCCTGTCGATCACCGGCGGCGACGTGCTGGTGGCCGAGGGCAATGTCGAGGTGTTTCAGGATGGCCGCCGCCTGCGCGCCGCGCGCATCACCTATGACCGCGCCGCCGACCGGCTGCGCATCGAGGGCCCGATCGTGCTGACCGACGATGGTGGCACGTTCCTTCTGGCGGATCAGGCCGAGATGTCGGGCGACCTGACCGAGGGCATCCTGCGCTCGGCCCGGCTGGTCTTGAACCGGCAGTTGCAACTGGCCTCGTCCGAGGTGCAGCGCATCGGCGGGCGCTATACCCGGATGGGGCGCACCGTGGCCTCGTCCTGCAAGATCTGCGCGGGCGATCCCACGCCGCTGTGGGAGATCCGGGCGCGCCGGGTGATCCACGACACGCAGGCGCGCCAGATCTATTTCGACCGCGCGCAATTGCGCATTGCGGGCGTGCCCGTGGCGCTGATCCCGCGCCTGCGGATGCCCGACCCGTCGCTGAAGCGCGCGACGGGGGTGCTCCTGCCCGAGATCCGCTCCACCTCCGGCCTCGGGGTGGGCCTCGGCGTGCCCTATTTCGTCAAACTGGGCGACCACCGCGACCTCACGCTGCGGCCCCTGCTGTCCACCCGGTCGGGCCGCACGCTGGGCCTGCGCTACCGTCAGGCTTTCTCCACGGGGCGGATCGAGGCCAACGGCGCGCTGTCGCGCGACCGCATCCTGCCGGACAAGACACGCGGCTATGCCTTTGTGGACGGCGATTTCGCGCTGTCGCGCGGCTTTGGCCTGAAACTGCGCGTCGAGGCGGTCACTGACCCCGCCTATCTGCTGGACTACGGCATCACCGACCGCGACCGGCTGCAAAGCGAACTCGCGGTAAGCCGGGTGCGGCGCGATGAATACATTGCGGGCCGGCTGGTGCATTTCAACTCGATCCGCGCGGGCGATGCGAATTCGCGCCTGCCCTCGCTGGTGGGCGACCTGACCTGGGCCCGGCGGTTCCGCCCCGCCGTGATCGGGGGATCCGGCGGCCTCATGTTCCAGAGCCATTCGCATTACAGGGCGGCAACGGCGGGCATCGACAGCGACGGCGACGGCATCTCGGACGGTCGCGACATGGCGCGCGCCACCATCCGGGCAGACTGGCGGCGCGAGGCGGTGGTCGGTCCTGGGGTGCAGTTGGCGCTCTTGTCTGAGCTGTCGGCCGACCTTTATGCCATCCGGCAAGACGATCTGGCGCAGGGCACCCGCGCGCGGCTGGCGGGCGGGGCGGGGGTGGAACTGCGCTGGCCGTTGACCCGCTCGGACGCGGGCGGGGCGGTGCAGGTGATAGAGCCGGTGGTGCAGGTGCTGTGGTCGCCTCGCAACATCCGTGCCATCCCGAACGAGGATTCGGTGCTGGCCGAGCTGGACGAGGGCAACCTGTTTTCCACCCGCCGCTTTCCCGGCAACGACGGGGTGGAGCGTGGCACGCGCGCAAATGTCGGGCTGACCTGGACGCGGATTTCCCCTTCGGGAGCGACCGTCGCGCTGGGATTCGGGCGCATCTTCCGCGACATTGACGAAACCGGGTTCACCGCGGCCTCGGGGCTGGACGGCAAGCGCTCGGACTGGCTCGCGGCGCTGCGTTATGCACCCCGACCGGGGCTGAGCCTGACCGGCCGCGCGGTGATCGACCCCGATTTCACCCTGACCCGGGGCGAAGTGCGGCTGGACCTGGACCGGCCGCGCTATGCGCTGGCCTCCAGCTTTGTCTGGGCGCGCCCGGACCTGCGCGAGGGCCGCGCCGTCGCGGTCAACGAGCTTCTGCTCGACGGGCGCTATGACTGGACCGAGGCCTGGACCACCCGCGTCGCCACCCGCTATGACTTCGAGGCCGAGCGCGCGGCCTCGGCGGGCCTCGGCCTTGCCTGGCGCAACGAGTGCATGAAGGTCGATCTTTCCCTCTCGCGCCGCTTCACATCCTCGACTAGTGTGAAGCCGCGCACCGACTGGGGCCTGTCGGTCGAGCTTCTGGGCTTTGGCGGCGGCTCTGCCCCCGGTCCCGCGCGCGCCTGCCGGGGATGATCCGCCATGCCCCCCCTGACCCGAGACCGCGAAGAGACCGCCCCATGACCCGTTTCCTGCTTTTCCTCTCCCTCATGCTGACCGCGGGCCTCTGGGCCGCCGGTCCCGCCGTGGCGCAGGGCCTGTTCGCCCCGCGCGTGATCATAAACGAAAAGGTGGTCACGAATTACGAGGTGGACCAGCGATTTCGGATGCTCACGCTCTTCGGAGCGGCGGGCGACCTGCGCGAACAGGCGCTGCAGGGCCTGATCGACGACCGGCTGCGCGAGGGTGCGGCGGCGACGCTTGGCCTCACGGCCTCGGACGAGGATATCCGGGCGGGGATGGAGGAATTCGCCTCGCGCGCGAACCTGACCGGCGAGCAGTTCATCATCGCCCTTGGCAGCGGCGGCGTGGCGGCCGAGACGTTCCGCGATTTCGTGCGCGCGGGCCTGCTGTGGCGTGAGGTCGTGCGCGCACGGTTCCTGCCGCGCGCCCAGATCACCGAGACCGAGATCGACCGCGCGCTGGCGCAGGCCGCGGGAAGCGGCACGGCCGTGGTGGAATATGCAATGTTCCTGTTGCCGGAGGGGCCTTCCGCCCCGGCCGAGGCCGAGAAGGTGCGGGGCCGCGTGGACACCTGCGACGACCTTTACGCCGTCGCCAAGGGCCTGCCCCCCGAACGGCTGATCCGCGAAAGCCGCACGACGGGCGAGCTGCCGCAGGACATCGGGCGCGAACTGGCGCGGCTGGATGCGGGCGAGGTCTCCACCGCGCTGGTGCGCGGTGGGGCGCGGGTGGTGTTGATGCTCTGCGGCCGCACGCCGCAGATGGTGGAGGCCCCGAACCGCGAGGCCATCCGGGAGGCGCTGCGCAACCAGCGCCTTGCGGCCTATGCCGACGGTTATCTGGAAGAGTTGCGCGCCGACGCGATCATCCGCACCCCGTGAGCCCGCCTGACATGGCATCCGACATGCTGCCACTCGCGGTCAGCTGCGGTGAACCCGCTGGCATTGGCCCGGAACTGGCCGTCAAGGCGCGCGCGGCGCTGGGGGCGGTGCTGCCCTTTCTTTGGATCGGCGATCCGCGCCACCTGCCGCCGGGCAGCGCGTTCCGCGAGGTGACGGGGCCCGAGGCGGCGCTGTCGGTGCCCGCGTCGCACCTGCCCGTCATGGTCATGGATTTCGGCACGCCCGTCATCCCCGGCAGCCCCCGGCCCGAACATGCGGCGGGGGTGGTGGCCGCCATCGCGCAGGGCGTGGCGCTGGTGCAGGGGGGGCAGGCTGCCGCCCTGACCACGCTGCCGATCCACAAGAAGGCGCTGAAGGATGGTGCGGGTTTCGCCTTTCCGGGCCATACCGAGTATCTGGCGTCGCTGGCCGGGGTGGAGCGGGTGGTGATGATGCTGGCCTGCGACGCGCTGCGCGTGGTGCCCGCGACCATCCACATCCCGCTCGCCGACGTTCCCGATGCACTGACACCCGGTCTGCTGGAGGCGGTGATCCGCATCACCCGCGCGGGTCTGATCCGCGATTTCGGCGTGCCATCCCCCCGGCTGGCGGTGGCCGGTCTGAACCCGCATGCGGGTGAGGGTGGGGCGATGGGGCAGGAGGAGGCGCTGGTGATCTCGCCCGTGCTGGACCGCCTGCGTGCCGAAGGGTTCGACCTGCGCGGCCCCCTGCCCGCCGACACGATGTTCCATCCGGCCGCGCGGGCGCGCTATGATGCCGCGATCTGCATGTATCACGATCAGGCGCTGATCCCGATCAAGACGGTGGATTTCGCGGGCGGCGTGAACGTGACGCTGGGCCTGCCCTTCGTGCGCACCTCGCCCGACCACGGCACGGCATTGGACATCGCAGGGCAAGGCATGGCGGATGTGACGAGCACGCTGGCGGCGTTGCGGATGGCAGCGGGCATGGTGGCCGCGCGCGGGCGGTGACTGCAGGAGCCGGGGCCAGCCCTCCCGACCATCGGTCCCTCGAACCGGTGGCGGAACCGCTGGTCGACCCGGGGATATTCATGCCATCAGGAAAGGCTGAGGGTTTGGTGACGATCGACGGCTTGCCCCCCTTGCGCGACGTGATCGCGGCGCATGATCTGGCGGCGAAAAAGAGCATGGGGCAGAACTTTCTGCTCGACCTGAACCTGACCTTCAAGATCGCGCGGATGGCGGGGGATCTGACGGGCGTGGATGTGCTGGAGGTGGGGCCGGGGCCCGGGGGCCTGACGCGCGGGCTGCTGGCGGCGGGTGCGCGGCGCGTGGTGGCGGTGGAGAAGGATGCGCGCTGCCTGCCCGCGCTGGCCCAGATCGCGGCCGCCTATCCGGGGCGGTTGCAAGTGGTGCCCGGCGATGCGCTGGCGGTGGACTGGGCGGCGCTGGTGAAGCCGCCGGTCAAGGTGGTGGCGAACCTGCCCTACAATGTCGGGACAGAACTGCTGGTGCGCTGGCTGACGCCTGCCGTCTGGCCGCCGCTGTGGCAAAGCCTGACGCTGATGTTCCAGAAAGAGGTTGCCGAGCGGATCGTCGCGCGGCCCGGATCGGGGGCCTACGGGCGCCTCGCGATCCTGGCGCAATGGCGATGCGACGCGCGGATTGCGATGACACTGCCGCCCGAGGCATTCACGCCCGCGCCCAAGGTGCATTCGGCGGTGGTGAACCTGGTGGCTCTGCCAGCCCCGCGCTTTGCGGCAGAGGCCGGGGTGCTGTCGCGGGTGACGGCGGCGGCCTTTGGCCAGCGGCGAAAGATGCTGCGGTCCAGCCTGCGGGGGCTGGCGCCGGACATCGAGGCGCGGCTGGAGGCGATCGGCGTGCCCCCCACGGCGCGGGCCGAGGAGGTGCCGATCGAGGGGTTCTGCGCCATCGCGCGCGCGCTGGCCTAGCGCGCGGTCACTCTGCGGCTTCGCGGGGGCCTGTGTTGGCGTCCCCTGCCGGTGTGTCGCCACCATCCGATCCGGGCGCGCTGCCCGGGTCCCGCGGCTTGCGCGGGGTGCGGGGACGGCGCGGGGGCTTGGGTTTGGCGTCGGCGGCTGGCGCCTCGGCTGCGGGGGCCGGGGCTGCGGGGGCCTGAGCTGCGGGTTCGGCCGGTTTGACCTCGGCGGCCGGGCGGTCCTGTGCATCGCGACGGCGATCAGACTGGCGGTCGCTCTGGCGGTCGGTCTGGCGTGTCGGCTGGTCTGCCTGTTCGCGGCGGGTCGCGCGGGATTCCGGCGTCTCGACCAGATGGCCCTCTGCCTCGGACGACAGGTCGATCACGTCGCCTGCGCCGCGCGGGCCGTCATTGCGAGGATCGGGGCGAGGATCGGGGCGCATATCGGAGCGCCCGTCATTTCGCCCGTCGTTGCGGACTTCGGACCGGTAATCGGGGCGGAAATCGCGCCGCTCACCGCCCTGGGTGCCGTTGCCACCACCGTTGCCACCTCCATTGGTGCTGCCACCCTGCTGCCAGTTGCCGTCACGGTCGTCGCGGCGTTGGCCACCCTGGTTCTGGCCACCCTGATTTTGGTTGCCCTGGCCCTGGCGCGACTCCTGCTCCATCGCCATCTCGCGCGTCGCCTCGCCCAACATCCGGGTGTAGTGTTCGGCGTGCTGCTGGAAGTTCTCGGCAGCAACCCGGTCGTTCGAAAGCTGGGCGTCGCGCGCCAGGATCAGGTATTTCTCAATGATCTGCTGCGGTGTGCCGCGCACCTTGCCTTCGGGGCCGGAGCTTTCGAAGACGCGGTTGATGATGTTGCCGAGGGTGCGCGGGCGGTTCGCCTTGGAACGCGAGCGTGACTTGGAAGAGCGCATGTTGTCCTTGTGATCCAGCAGAGACTGGCTTTGACCGGATGCCCGCGCCGTGTGGCACTGTGTAAAAGGCATCAGGTGACCGGCAGGCAGGTCAGGGGAAAACACCGTTCATCCCCGACCTGCACGCGATTAAACACAGCAATCGGCCGGAGACAAGCAAAAAAAGCCCGGCTTGCGCGCCTGTGTTCTGCCACGGCGATCAGGCATCACCCTGTGGCGCGCGCGCCGCTACGACCCGGTCGCGGCGATCCAGATCGGGCAGGATGGTGATGCCCGTCAGGCCCGCGTCGCGCAAAAGCGCCGCCACCGCAGCGCCCTGTGTCGGCCCGATTTCCAGCAGAACCCGCCCGCCGGGCGTCAGGTGGCGCCGCACACCGCGGGCAATGGTCCGGTAAGCGCCAAGGCCGTCGCCTCCGGGGCTGAGCGCCATCAGAGGCTCGTGGTCGCGCACCTCGGGGGCGAGACCGGGCAATTCGTCGGCCGCAATATAGGGCGGGTTCGACAGGATCAGGTCGAACCGGCCTGCGACGTCCGCGAACCAGTCGGACAGGGCAAATTCCGCCCGCGCGGCCACCCCCAGATCGCCGGCATTGGCACGCGCGACGGCAAGGGCCGCAGGCGAGAGATCGGTGCCAAGGCCGGTGGCGTCGGGGCGGTCGACCAGCACCGAGATCAGGATGCAGCCCGATCCGGTGCCGAGGTCCAGCACCCGGCCGAAGGGTTCGCCAAGGGCCGCCGCCACCAGCGTTTCGGTGTCCGGGCGAGGGTCTAGCACATCGGGAGTGATGTTGAACCTGTGTTTCCAGAACTGCCGCCATCCGCGGATATGGCTGACGGGCTGGCGGGCAAGGCGCGCGGCCATGGCCTTGTCAAACCGGTCTGCCACCTCGGGCGGCAGGGGCCCGGCCAGTTCCGGCCGATCGGCGTGGCGCGGGTGATCCAGACCGAAGGCATGGGCCATGAGGACCATCGCATCGCTGCCGGGCAGGCCCGCCGCCTCCAGCCGGCGCCGGGCCGCCGCGAGTGCCTCGGCGCCAGTCACATCCCCGCCTCGGCCAGCCGCCGCGCCTGGTCGTCGGACTGCAATGCGTCGATGACCGCGCCCAGATCGCCCGCGATGATCTGCGGCAGGGCGTAGAGCGTGAGGTTGATGCGGTGGTCGGTCAGGCGGCCTTGCGGAAAGTTGTAGGTGCGGATGCGTTCGCTGCGGTCGCCCGATCCCACCTGAGACTTGCGGTCGGCGGCGCGTTCGGCCTCGCGCCGCCCCCGCTCCATGTCGAACAGACGGGCGCGCAGCACCGCCATTGCGATGGCGCGGTTCTGGTGCTGGGACTTTTCCGAACTGGTGACGACGATGCCGGTGGGGATGTGGGTGATGCGCACCGCCGAATCGGTGGTGTTCACATGTTGCCCCCCTGCCCCGCTGGCGCGCATCGTGTCGATGCGGATGTCGGCGGCGGGGATGTCGATGTCCACCTCCTCGGCCTCGGGCAGCACGGCGACGGTGGCGGCGGAGGTATGGATGCGCCCGCCGGCCTCGGTTTCGGGCACGCGCTGCACGCGGTGGACGCCGGACTCGTATTTCAGCCGGGCATAGACCCCCGTGCCCTGCACATGGGCGGTAAAGTCGCGCAGGCCCCCGAGGTCGGACAGTTGCTGCTCAAGCACCTCGAACCGCCAGCCCTGCGCTTCGGCATAGCGCTGGTACATCCGGGCGAGATCGGCGGCGAAAAGGGCGGCCTCTTCGCCGCCGGTGCCAGGTCGAATCTCCAGGATGGCAGGTCGGGCATCGGCGGCATCTTTTGGCAAAAGTGCCAGGCGCAGTGACTGTTCCAGATCGGCGATCGTCGCGCGCAGGCGGGGGATCTCATCTTCGGCCAGACTGCGCATCTCGGGGTCGGCCAGCATCGCCTCTGCCTCGGCCAGATCGGAGAGCGCGCGGCGATACGCGGCGATGTCCGCAACGAGGGGGCGCAGGTCGGTATGGTCGCGCGAGAGGGCCGCGATCTCATCCGGGGCGGGGCCCGCGTTCAGCCGCGCCTCGATGAATTCGAAGCGTTCGGTGATCTGGGCGAGGCGGTCGAGCGGAATCATGGGTGGCCCTGTCGGGCGGGGGCCAGCCCCCGCGCCCCCGGGATATTTGGGCCAAGATGAAAGGGCAAGGGAGAGGGCCTCAGGTGAGGCGGCGGTAATGGGCGAGGAGCCGGTCCTTGAGAGGGCCGAGCGTGCGCGGGCTCCACTCCACCCGGCGGCCCTTGCGGTCGGTGATCAGGGCACCTTCGGGCAGGGCAAGGAGGGTTTCGCCCTTGACCGCCTCACCCGGCAGGGTGACGGCGACGAGGCCCGCGCGGCGCGCGCGCACCCAGGGAAGGGCGGCGAGGAGGCGACCGATCCAGAGGCGGGGATACATGAATTCCGTGGGGAACTTGACCGCGAGGCTGCGCGGGATGGCGCGCATGCGGTCCTGCGCGGCCCAGCTGATGAAACGTTCGTCGGCGGCCATGGGGCGGGGGGCGAGGTCGGGGTGGCGGCGGGCCATGTCCTGGAACCGGGCGGCGATGGCGGTGCCGTGGCGGGGGTGCCAGACGACGACAGAGGAATTGCCCCGCGCATAGCGGCGCCCGGAGGTCAGGCGATGCGCCAGACGACCCAGGGCGCCGAAAGGCAGCACCGCGCTTTGCAGCATGGCGATGCGGTGGTGATCGGGGCCGGTGAGCGGCAGGAGACGCGCCAGATCGCCCAGCACGACGGTATCCAGATCGACATAGACCGCGGGCAGGTCGCCGGGCACCACGTCTTGCGCGAACATCGCCAGTTTGGCCTGGCATCCGCCCGTGAGGAAGCGCGGGTCGAGGAAGAAGGGGGGAAAGGACACGGCGAGGATGCCGGGATATATGCCGGGGCGGTCGCGGTCGGTGATCAGGACCATGCGCGCGAGGCTGGCGGACTGGCGCCGGATGCTGTCGGCCAGAAGGTTGATCTCGGCCACCGGATAGCGGTCGCCCCATGCGATGAGGACGCATTGCCAGGGGCGGGGGGAGGTCATCTGCGGGTCACCCGGAGGCTCATGCGGCGGCGAGGCGGCTCAGCCAGCCACGCAGGCGCGCGGCGTTCACGCCAAGGTCATAGCCGCCGAAGCGCAGGCGGGCCAGCACGTCGAGACGGGTGCCATCGCCAAGGTCCCGCGCCTCGGCGGTGGTATAGTCGGGAAATCCCCAGAGCGCGGAGCGGGTCTCCCAGGTGATGCGGCCCTCTTCTGCGTTGCCCGCGACGCGCCGGGTGCGGGGGGTGGCCAGCGCGATGGTGTCGAGACGTGCCAGCACCTCGGCGGGTGACAGGGGCAGGAGGCAGCTTGTTCTGGCCGAACCTGCCTCAGCAACCACCGTGCAGGGGCCCGGCTGCGGGTCGGCCCCCACTGCCACAGCGACGTGCCAGCGCGCGGGATCGACCGGGGCCAGACGGACCCAGGCCACCAGGCCGAGGAGGGCCAGTATGCCAAGGGAAAGCGCCAGCATCGCCGCCCTGTCCCGCCCTGTCACACCCGCCCCCTCACCGGCGCGACCGCGCCCACTGGTACAGGCAGATCAGGTCATAGGCGACATGCGCCCCGGCGATGGCCGTGGCGCCGGTGGTGTCGTATTGCGGGGCCACCTCGACAACATCGCCGCCGACCATGTTGATGCCCGCCAGATCGCGCAGGATGGCCGAGGCCTGCCAGGACGAGAGCCCCCCCCAGACCGGCGTGCCGGTGCCGGGCGCATAGGCCGGGTCCAGCGCGTCGATGTCGAAGGAGAGATAGCAGGGACGGTCGGCCACGATTTCCTTGACCCGCGCGACGGCGGCGCGGGTGCCCTGTTCGTGAATGGTGCGGGCGTCGATGTATTCGACGCCGAGGTAATCGTCGCAATGGGTGCGGATGGCCAGCTGCACCGAAGCCGCGGGTTCGACGATGCCGGTCTTTACCGCCTTGTAGGTCATGGTGCCGTGGTCGATGCGGTTCAGGTCGTCATCCGCCCAGAGGTCGGAATGCGCGTCGATCTGGATCAGCGCGACGGGGCCGAACTTTTCGGCATAGGCGCGCAGGATCGGGAAGGTGATATAATGGTCGCCCCCCAGTGTGACGGTGCCTGCGCCCGCAGCCAGGATCGTGCGGATGTGGTCAGTCAGCCGGTCGGGAAAGGCGGGCACATCGGCATAGTCGAAGGCGAGATCGCCGTAGTCGATGACCGACATCTCCTCCAGCGGGTCGCTGCCCCAGCCATAGGGCGGATCGTTGGGCAGGAGCGTGCTCGCCTCGCGAATCGCGCGGGGGCCGAAGCGGGTGCCCGTGCGGTTGGACACGGCCTGGTCGAAGGGGACACCGGTGACGGCGAGGTCCACACCGGTCAGGTCCTTGGCATAGCTGCGGCGCAGGAACGAGGTGGCGCCGCCGAAGGCGTTTTCGAATGAGCGGCCGCGCCGCGAGGGGCGGGTGAAAGCGGTATCGACTTCGGTCTTGGCGTCTTGCAGCGCCATGGCGGATCTCCGGGTGCTGAGGTGTCGGAGGCGTCGTTGGCACACCGGAGACGCCGCAAAATCCGGTATTCGGGGCAATGGCCGAATTGATGCTGCGCTGTCAAGCCCCTCGGCCTTCCAACAGAAAGCACGGACAACAGCCAGACCGGCGTGTGGCGGGGCGTCCCGCCCCGACGTCCTGCATCGCGCCGTCAGGCCAGCGGTTGCGCGCGTTCCACCAGCCGGGCGAAGAAGGAGGCGCCCACGGGGGCCACCTCGTCGTTGAAATCGTAAGCGGCGTGGTGCAGGCCCGCCCCCGGCCCGGTGCCCAGGAACAGATAGGCGCCGGGACGCGCCTGCAGCATGTAGCTGAAATCCTCGGCCCCCATCTCGCGCGGGCTGTTGGTATCGACCGACCCCGCCCCCACGACATCGGCGGCGACCTCGGCGGCGAATGCGGTCTGGTCGGGGTCGTTCACGGTGGCGGGATAGCCCCAGTCGTAGTCGAGATGCGCCGTCACGCCGAAGGCCGCGGCATGTCCCGCCACGATCTCCTCGACCCGGCGTTTCAGCAGGGCGCGCACATCGGGGCTGAAGGACCGGATGGTGGCGCAGAACCAGGCGGTTTCGGGGATGATGTTGGACGCGGTGCCGGCGTGGATCTGCGTGACCGATATCACCACCTCGTCCAGCGCATGGACGTTGCGGGTGAGGATCGTCTGCAGCGCCTGCACCATCGCGACCACGGCCACCACGGGGTCGATGCATTCATGCGGCGTGGCCCCGTGGCCGCCGCGACCGGTGACAGTGACGGTGGCCGTGTCCACCGCTGCCATCAGGGGCCCCGGGTTGGTGCGGAAATGGCCGAAGGGCACGTTGGGCGCGTTGTGGATGCCAAAGACTCGGGAGATGCCAAAGCGGTCCATGATCCCTTCCTGCACCATCACCTCGCCTCCGCCGCCATCCTCTTCCGCCGGCTGGAAGATCAGCGCCACACGACCCGCAAAGCGCCGGGTTTCCGCCAGATAGGCGGCAGCACCCAAGAGCATGGTGACATGGCCGTCGTGCCCGCAGGCGTGCATCTTGCCGGGCACGGTCGAAGCATGGGCCGCCCCCGTCGCCTCGGGGATGGGCAGCGCGTCCATGTCGGCGCGCAGGCCGATGGTGGGGCCGGGGCCCTGGCCGCTGATGATGGCCACGATGCCCGTCTCGGCGATGCCCTCATGCAGTTCGTCCACCCCCATCTCGCGCAGCCGGGCGGCAATGAACGCCGCGGTCTGGTGACAGGCGAATTTCAGTTCCGGATGGGCGTGCAGGTGCCGTCGCCAGGCGGTCAGCTGATCGGACATGGCGGCGATGCGGTTCAGGACGGGCATGAAATTCTCCTCGGCTTCGCGCGGTGATGCCATGCCGGGGGGGCGAAAGGCAATGACCGGGCCATCGGGGGGGGGAGATGCCGCAGGCGGTTCTGGTTCCTGCGGCGGCCTGAGGCTATGCAAGCGCGGTGCGACAGGCGGGAGGGATGGAATGGGCGGTGACGATCTGATCCACGGTGGGAGCGGCGACATGGCGCGGCTTCTGGGCATCATGGCGCGGCTGCGCGATCCGGTATCGGGCTGCCCATGGGACATCGCGCAGGACTTTGCCACCATCGCGCCTTATACGATCGAGGAGGCGCATGAGGTGGCCGATGCCATCCAGCGCGAGGCCTGGGACGAGTTGCCCGGCGAACTGGGCGATCTTCTGCTGCAAACCGTGTTTCACGCGCAGATCGCCGAGGACCGCGGGATGTTCGGCTTTGCCGATGTCGTGCAGGCGATCAGCGACAAGATGGTGGCACGCCACCCGCATGTCTTTGGCACCGACAGCCGCGACAAGACCCCCGAACAGCAGACCGCCGACTGGGAGGCACTGAAGGCCGCCGAGCGGGGGGCGGCGCGCACCCTCGATGGGGTGGCGATGGCGCTGCCCGCGCTGACGCGGGCGGTCAAGCTGCAAAAGCGGGCGGCGCGGGTGGGGTTCGACTGGCCGGACATGGGCCAGGTCGTGGACAAGATCGCCGAGGAGGCGCGCGAGCTGGCAGAGGCGCGGGACCGGCTGGGGCCCGAGGCGGTGGCCGAGGAATTCGGCGACCTCCTGTTCGTCATGGCCAACCTCGCGCGGCACCTGAAGGTGGACCCCGAGGCCGCGCTGCGCGGGGCCAATGCCAAGTTCACCCGCCGCTTCGGCCGGATCGAGGACTGGCTGGCCGAAGGGGGACGCCACCCCGCCGACAGCGATCTGGCCGAGATGGACGCGCTGTGGAACCGCGCCAAGCGCGAGGAGCGCGGCAAGGGGTAAGGGGGGCCTTCTGCCCCCCCCTCTGCCTGCGGCATGCACCCCCCGAGGATATTTGGACCATCGGGAAGGTGGGAACGCGGATTTTCCCGATATCTTTTGTCGGGTATTGACCAAGGTAATCGTGTGGGGTTTAAGTGTCGGATGATATCTGACGAAAGAGGTCAACAATGCGTCCCCTGCTGATCACCCTCCTTCTGGGCACCGCCGCCAGCCCCGCGCTGGCCGACGAGGTGAACATCTATTCCCACCGCCAGCCCGCGCTGATCCAGCCGCTGGCCGATGCCTTTACCGCCGAGACCGGCATCGCCGTGAACATCGCCTTCGTGGACAAGGGCATGGCCGAGCGTCTGGTGGCCGAGGGCCGCCGCAGCCCCGCCGATCTGGTGCTGACGGTGGACATCGCCCGCCTGCAGCAGGTGGTCGATGCGGGCGTGATCCAGCCGGTGGACTCGGCGGTGCTGCAGGCCAACATCCCGGCCGCGCTGCGCGACGCGGGCAACATGTGGTTCGGCCTGACGGCGCGGGCGCGCGTGGTCTATGCCGCGAAGGACCGCGTGTCGGATGGCGAGGTGACCACCTATGAGGACCTGGCCTCGGACCGCTGGAAGGGCCGCATCTGCACCCGCTCGGGCACCAATGATTACAACGTGGCCCTGCTGGCCGCCGTGATCGCGCATCATGGCGAGGCCGAGGCGCGGGCCTGGGCAGAGGGCCTGAAGGCCAACCTGGCGCGCAAGCCCGCGGGCGGCGACCGCGACCAGGTGAAGGCGATCTGGGCCGGCGAATGCGACATCGCGCTGTCGAACACCTATTACATGGGCCAGATGCTGGCCGACCCCGAGCAGGCCGCCTGGGCCGGATCGGTGCGCATCGTCTATCCGGCCTTTGCGGACGGCGGCACGCATCTGAACGTCTCGGGCGTTGCGATGACCAAGGCCGCGCCCAACCGCGCGGCGGCTCTGGCCTTCATGGAATGGCTGTCGGGGGATGCGGCGCAGAGGATCTATGCCGAGACCAACCACGAGTTCCCGGTGAAGCCGGGGGTTGAGCGGTCGGCGCTGGTGCAAAGCTGGGGCGACTTCACCCCCGACGACATGTCCTTGACGGAAATCGCCCGGCTGCGCCCGGCTGCCCTTCGGATCATGGAAGAGATCGGCTACGACAGCTGATCCGACCCCGCGCGCTGCTTCCGGGGCCGGGTGGACAACGCCCGGCCCTTCGGCTTTGCTGGCGCCAGACCTTTGGGAGGATGGAATGGCGCCGCGCAAGATCATCATCGACACCGACCCCGGCCAGGACGATGCCGTGGCGATCCTGCTGGCGCTGGCCAGCCCCGAGGATCTGGAGGTTCTGGGCGTCGTTGCGGTGGCCGGAAACGTGCCGCTGCCCCTGACCGCGCGCAACGCGCGTATCGTCTGCGAACTCGCGGGACGGCCCGATACGCCGGTCTTTGCGGGCTGCGACGCGCCGCTGCAGCGCAAGCTGGTCACCGCCGAGCATGTGCACGGGCGCACCGGGCTGGACGGCCCGCAACTGCCCGACCCCGTGATGCAGCTGCGCGACGAGCACGGCGTCGATTTCATCATCCGGTCGTTGCGCGAGCATCCCGCCCATACGATCACGCTCTGCCCGCTGGGGCCGCTCACCAACATCGCCACGGCCTTTCAGCGCGCGCCCGACGTGGTGGGCCGGGTGCGCCAGATCGTGCTGATGGGCGGCGCCTATTTCGAGGTGGGCAACATCACCCCCGCGGCCGAGTTCAACATCCATGTCGATCCCGAGGCGGCGCGCATCGTGTTCGGGTCGGGCGTGCCCCTGGTGGTGATGCCGCTGGACGTCACGCACAAGGCGCTGACCAGCCGCGCGCGGGTCGAGGCGTTCCGCGCCATGGGCACCGAACCGGGGCGCATGGTGGCCGAATGGACCGATTTCTTCGAGCGCTTCGACATGCAGAAATACGGCAGCGAGGGCGCGCCGCTGCATGATCCCACGGTGATCGCCTACCTGATCCGGCCCGAGCTGTTCACCGGGCGGCACATCAACGTGGAGATCGAGACGCAGTCGGACCTGACGCTGGGCATGACAGTGGCCGACTGGTGGGGTGTCACGGCGCGCCCGGCCAACGCGATGTTCATGGGCGGGATCGACGCCGAAGGTTTTTTTGCCCTGCTGACCGAGCGCATCGCGCGGCTTTGAGCCACGTGATCAGCTGGTTGGCAGGTCGGGCAGCACCGTGACCTGAAGGCGAAGGTATGGAAACTGCGCGCGAAGCTCCCGCTCGACCATGGCACGGTCCGGCACGGGCGGGGCCAGCAGGATGACCCGGCCGCGATAGCCCAGCCGTTCCAGCCGCCCCGCCATCCGCGCCGCATCATGCATCGGACAGAACAGCGCCAGAACCACCGCCGGAGGTCGCAGCTGCGCGAGGACCAGACCCGTCAGCGCTGCATATGGCAAGACGATCGGCACCACATGCAGCGCCAATGTAAGGATGCCCGTCGGCAGGACAGGTGAGCCAATGACAAGCACGGGCGGACGGCCGCGCGGTGCGAGTGGATTGGCCGTCTCTGGCTTCGCATGCATCACGTTCTTACAGTCCGTTCCGCAAACCCTTATTACCCCCGAACCCTAGGATCGACAGGGCAGCCATCGCAAGCCTTTTCGGAGACGACAGGCAAGCGTTTCAACCCATGCCACCTTTCGCATACCGCACCGAGCGCCGTCGAACATCCAAGCCTAGGGACGAGACCAGAAGGCGCGTCTTGTGGAATTGCGGCAAGCTATTCAAGGCTGGAGGCGAAGAGTGTCGAGTAACAGTTCGCGGTCCCCGGTCGACCCGTGCCCCCGCGCTCTACCTATCCGTTCGGCCATCGCCTGACACTGCCGGTCGGCCAGCAGCTGCGAGTCCCGCCGTTCAAGGGATCGTAAGGCGGCGGATTTAACTTACATGCCGATCAAGACGCCCACGAAAATCCCGCATCAACAAGACCGCTTCATCACCATCACGCAGTTTCGGGCCCCCGGCTCTTTGGTCATCGCACGAATGCCATAGCGCGACCCCGAAGCGAAGGTGCATTCAAACTCGTCCTTCGGACACGCTTTCCCACTTGCCGCCGCTTTCTTCGGAGGAGCGGCAGTCGTCTTCTTCACCGGTGCTGCTTTTTTCTCCGCGGCTTTCGCCTGTTTTTTGGGAGCGGCGGGCGTCTTCTTCTTGCAGCCGGTCGCGGCAGGGTTGATCGTGCAGGCCTCGGCGTTACGCGTCTGGGAATAGGACGGCAAAGGCACAACAAAAGCCATCGCCAAGGCCAAAGCCATAGGCAGACATCTAATACCTTTAAACATGCAAAACTCCGCGCAATGTCAGACCCGAACATCGGATAACATTTCCATGATAACTGTCCAGCAAAATTTTCACTCGAAAACAGGCAGTCGACGGCTGCAACGGACACCTTGCCATAGCGCCATCGATCCCCGCTGCAGTCGGCAGCTGCGGGGTCGCCCGCGTCGCAGGCCTCCTCAGCCCGCCGGTGCGTTGCAAATTTGTTCTGTCGCGCCGTTGCCAGACGGGTATAGCAGCCAGGCGCGGTCGGAGGGCGGAAATGGATTCGGACCTGATGGCATCCCTTCTGGACGGCGTGCCGCTTCCGCTGGTGCTGATCGGACGCGACGAGCGCATCCTGTCGGCCAATACGGCGGCCCGTGCGATCCTCGGTCCGGGGGCGGTCGGGCGGCACTACCTGCTGTCGCTGCGCCAGCCGCCGCTTCTGGACGCGATCGAGGCCACGCTGCGGCACAGCCAACCGGGGACCGCCCGGCTGGTGCTGACGGGGCCGGTGGCCGAGGCGACCTACCATGTGACGCTGACGCCGGTGGGGGGCGGCGGGCAGGACGGGGTGCTCTGCGCCTTCGAGGATATCAGCCAGCAGGAACAGATCGGCCAGATGCGCCGCGATTTCGTGGCCAATGTGAGCCATGAGCTGCGCACTCCGCTGACCGCCCTTCTGGGCTTCATCGAGACCCTGCGCGGGGCCGCGCGCGAGGATCCGGCGGCGCGCGACCGCTTTCTGGCCATCATGGAGCGCGAGGCGGGCCGGATGAACCGCCTCGTGCGCGATCTGCTCTCGTTGAGCCGGGTCGAGGCCGACGAGCGCGTGCGCCCGTCCGAGCGGGTGGATCTCGCCGCCCTGGCGATGTCGGTCGCCGCCATGCTGCGGCCGATGGCCGAGGGGATGGGGGTAACCTTGGAGGTGACGGGGGCGGGCACACCCGCCCTGGTCATGGCTGATGCCGACCAGATCACGCAAGTCCTGCAGAACCTGCTGGAAAACGCGGTGAAATACGGCGGATCGGGCGGACGGGTTGAACTGCGGCTCAGCCATGAGGCCCGCGAACCCTCGCTGCGCGCGCCCGCCCTCAGGATCGAGGTGCAGGACTGGGGCGAGGGGATCGACCCCATCCACCTGCCTCGCCTGACGGAACGCTTTTACCGGGTGGACAGCCATCGGAGCCGCGAAAAGGGCGGCACGGGTCTTGGCCTCGCCATCGTCAAGCACATCGTCAACCGCCACCGCGGCCGGTTTCGCATCGACAGCGCCCCGGGCCAGGGCAGCACCTTCACCGTGCTTTTGCCCGAAACCTGAGGCCACGACCTTCAGTCGGCCCCTGCCGTCACCGGGGGGCGTTCCGCCCCCCGCACCCCCCTGAGGGTATTTGGGCAAAGAAGAGGACGAAAGGCGCACCCGGTTCTCTTCTTTGCGCAAATACCCCCTTGGGGGTGAGGCCGCAGGCCGAGGGGGGCAGGATGCCCCCCTTGCCACGCGGGGCACGGCGGCGACCGCTCAGGCCCAGTCCAGCACCACCTTGCCCGACTGCCCGGATCGCATGACGGCAAAGCCCTCCTCGAACCGGGCGGCGGGAAAGCGGTGGGTGATGACGCGGCGGATGTCGAGGCCGTTCTCCAGCATCGCGATCATCTTGTACCAGGTCTCGAAGATCTCGCGGCCATAGACGCCCTTGAGGGTCAGCGCCTTGAACACGATCCGGCTCCAGTCCACCGGCGATTTGCCCGGCGGGATGCCCAGCATGGCGATGCGCCCGCCCATCACCATCGCCTCGACCATCTGGTCGAGGGCGGCCTGATTGCCCGACATCTCCATTCCCACGTCGAACCCCTGCGCCATCCTTAACCGGGCGATCACGTCGCGCAGGTCCTCCGTCGCCACGTTCACCGGGGTCACGTCGGCCACCTCGGCCGCCAGGGCCAGACGGGCGGGATTGATGTCGGTGATCACCACGTGCCGCGCGCCCACATGGCGCGCCACCGCCGCCGCCATGATGCCGATGGGACCCGCGCCTGCCACCAGCACATCCTCGCCCACCAAATCGAAGGACAGCGCGGTATGCACCGCGTTGCCCAGGGGATCGAGGATCGCGCCGATCTCGTCGTCGATGGCATCTGGCAAAGGCACCACGTTGAAGGCGGGCAGGGCCAGGTATTCGGCGAAGGCGCCGGGTTCGTTCACCCCGATCCCGCGCGTCGCGGGGTCGAGGTGGAAGCGGCCCGAGCGGCTCTGGCGGCTGGTCTTGCCGATCAGGTGCCCCTCGCCCGAGCAGCGCAGGCCCACGGCGAGGTCGGTGACGTTGCGGCCGAGTTCCACGATCTCGCCGGCGAATTCGTGCCCGGTGACCAGCGGCACGGGCACCGTGCGCTGCGCCCAGTCGTCCCAGTTCCAGATATGCACATCGGTGCCGCAGATGCCGGTTTTCCGCACCCGGATCAGCACGTCGTCCGGGCCGATCTGCGGCACGGGGCGGTCCTCGGCCCAGAGGCCGGGTTCGGGGCGCGCCTTGACCAGGGCCTTCATGCCAGCACCCCCACCTCGCGGCCCGCCTCGGCAAAGGCCTCGAGTGCCATGTCGAGGTCGGCCGTGGTCAGGCGCGCGTTCATCTGCGTGCGGATGCGCGCGCGGCCCTGCGGCACCACCGGAAAGAAGAACCCGGCCACATGCACCCCGCGCCGCGCCAGCGACTGTGCCATGGCCTGTGCCGCGCGGGCGTCATGCGTCATCACCGGGATGATGGGATGCTCGCCGGGCAATAGGTCGAACCCCGCCGCCGCCAGCCCCGCGCGCCAGTATGCGGCATTGGCCACCAGCGCCGCGCGCAGGTCATCCGCGCCCTCCACGATGTCAAGCGCCGCAAGCGCCGCCCCGGTGACCGCCGGCGGCAGGGCGTTGGAAAAGAGGTAAGGCCGCGCGCGCTGGCGCAGCAGGTCGATCACCGGCTGCGGCCCGGCCACATAGCCCCCCAGCGCACCGCCCAAAGCCTTGCCCAAAGTCCCCGTCAGGATATCCGCCCGCACCCCGAAATGCGCGGGCGTGCCCTGCCCGTTTGGCCCCATGAAGCCCGTGGCATGGCAGTCGTCCACCATCAGCATCGCGCCGTGGGCGTCGCAGAGCGCCCGGATCTCGGGCAGGCACGCGAGGTAACCGTCCATCGAGAACACGCCATCGGTGGCCACCATTATGAAGCGCGCGCCCTCGGCCCGAGCGGTTTTCAGCGCATCCTCAAGGGCCTGCATGTCATTGTTCGCGTAGCGGTAGCGCCGCGCCTTGGATAGCCGGATGCCGTCGATGATAGATGCGTGGTTCAGCGCGTCGGACACCACCGCATCCTCAGGGCCCAGCAGCGGCTCGAACAGCCCTCCGTTGGCGTCGAAACAGGCGGCAAAGAGGATCGCGTCGTCCATCCCCAGATAGGCTGCCAGCCGCGCCTCCAGCGCCCGGTGCAGCCCTTGCGTGCCGCAGATGAACCGCACCGAGGCCAGCCCGAACCCCTCCCCCTCCATCGCAGCACGGGCGGCGGCGATCAGGCGCGCGTCATCCGCCAGCCCGAGGTAGTTGTTGGCGCAGAGGTTCAGCATGGGGCGGCCGTCCATCACCACATGCGTGCCCTGCGCGCCGCGCATCACCCGTTCCTGTTTCATGAGGCCGTCAGCCTCGATCCCATCAAGCGTGGCGCGCAGGTGGTCGAGAAACGCGGCGGCATGGGTCATGGTGGTCCTCCGTTCCGGCAATGCGGGTGGCCTTAGACTATCGCCCCTTGAAGATGGACCCCAGCACGCCCCGGATCACCGCCTGCCCCGACCGGCTGCCCAAAGACCGGGCGAAGCTTTTGGCAAAGGCCTCTCCCACGGAGTCCGACGACCGGCTGCGGGGGGTCGTGCTGCGCGTGGTGGTCTTGGTCTCGCGCGGCATCCTGGGGTCATAGCGGCGGGCGTTCTGGTATTCGCGCGCGGCCTCTTTCTCGCGCGCGGCGGTGGCCTCGGCCTCTGCGGCCTCGCGCGCCGACGCCTCGGCGCGGGCGCGCAGGCGCTCAAAGGCCGAATCGCGGTCGATGGCGGTGTCGTATTTCCCCCGGACCGGGCTTTGTGCGATCAGTTGCGCGCGGATGGCGGGGTCGATGGGGCCAAGCTGCGACATCGGCGGGCGGACCAGCGTGCGCTCCACCACCCCCGGAATGCCCTTGGCCTCGAGGAATGAGGTCACGGCCTCGCCCGTGCCCACCTCGCGGATCGCCTCTTCGGTGGAAAAGCGGGGGTTGGCGCGGTAGGTCTGGGCGGCGCGGCGCAGGTCGGTCTGGTCGCGCCCCGTGAAGGCGCGCAGCGCGTGCTGCACGCGGTTGCCCAGCTGCGCGAGGATCACCTCGGGCACATCTGCCGGGCGCTGCGTCACGAAATAAACCCCCACGCCCTTGGACCGGATCAGGCGGGCCACCTGCTCCACCTTGTCCACCAGCCCCTTGGGGGCCCCGTCGAACAACAGATGCGCCTCATCGAAAAAGAACACCAGTTTCGGCTTCTCGGGGTTGCCCACCTCGGGCAGCGTCTCGAAGAGTTCGGACAGGAGCCACAGCAAAAAGGTCGCATAAAGCCGGGGCGAGGACATCAGCTTGTCCGCCGCCAGCACCGAGACGACGCCGCGCCCGTCGGGGGCCACGCGCATCATGTCGGAAAGATCCAGCGCAGGCTCGCCGAACATGCCCGCCGCCCCCTGGTTTTCCAGCACCAGAAGGCGACGCTGGATCGCACCCACCGAGGTGGTGGAGACAAGGCCATAGCGCGCCGAGATCTCGCGCGCGTTCTCGGCGATGAAGGTCAGCATCGCCTGCAGGTCCTTGAGGTCCAGAAGCGGCAGGTTTTCATCGTCGGCCAGCCGGAAGGCCACGTTCAGCACGCCCTCCTGCGGTTCGGTCAGCTCAAGCAGGCGCGACAGCAGAAGCGGCCCCATCTCGGCCACCGTGGTGCGCACGGGATGGCCCTGTTCGCCGAAGAGATCCCAGAAGATCACCGGGCAGGCGGCGGAAGCTAGCGTCCAGCCGATGGTGGCCGAGCGTTTCTGAAACGCCTCCAGAAGCCTGCCCTGCGGCGCGCCGGGGACGGCGATGCCAGAGAGATCGCCCTTGATGTCGGAACAGAACACCGGCACCCCGGCCATCGAGAAGCCCTCGGCCAGCACCTGCAGCGTGACCGTCTTGCCGGTGCCCGTGGCCCCCGCGACCAATCCGTGGCGGTTGCCGTAGCCAAGGAGGAGGTGCTGCGGCGCGCCATAGCCCTCGCCTCCGCCCCCCACGAAAATGCCAGCCTCCTCCGCCATGCCACCCCCTCCGCACCATCCTCGCGAACACAGACGTCGCGACAATACAATGTTAACCCCGTTCTGCCAGAGTGCATCTTGCCCGGGCGTGGAAGTCCCTGCGCCGGGGTGTGACTTCCTCCCTGTTCGACTGGCCGCGCCCTTGAAAAGGCGCGGCTTTTTTCATGACGGATTGTGATTGCGACACTGCGGATTCCCTGTTGACGCATCAGTGGCAGGCGCATAACGTTCCCATCCATGACGTCGGCGAGTCCGACAGGGAGCAAAAAAGACAAGGCGGGGGGCCGGTTCGCCGGCCCCTCGTTTATTTCGGAACACCGTTGTTCGGGATTGCGCCGTTCGGTTCCGGATCCGTCTTGCGGCGTCCCGGCGGCAAGGGCCCGACGTCGTGGGGCGATGCGTTTTGGCCCTGACTTCCGCCGCCTGTCGTGCTAGTGCGCGTCCCGACACAGAGCAGACCACCGGATGGACAGATGACCCGACCTACCACGATCCTCGCCGCCCTCCTGAGCCTGGCCCTGGCCGCTCCCGGTGGCGCGCAGACGGCGCCCGCACCGGAAGCGCCCGCCCTCGATGCAGGCCAGACGCCCGCACAGGTTCCTGCCGTTGTGCCCTCGCCCGACGATCTGTCGCTGGGGCGCGAAGAGGCCGAGGACGGCATCGGGTCGACCTACACGGCAGCGGTGCATGGCGACTGGGAACAGCGCTGCGTGCGCACCGAGGATGGCGCCGACCCGTGCCAGCTCTACCAGCTGCTGCTGGACGAGACGCAAAATCCGGTGGCCGAAATCACCATGGTTGGCCTTCCCGCCGGTTCGCAGGCGCTGGCGGGGGCAACGGTGATCGTGCCGCTGGAAACGCTGCTGACGCAGGAGCTGACGATGCAGGTAGACAGTGCGGCGGCCAAGAAATACCCCTTCGCATGGTGCAGCCCGATCGGGTGCATCGCGCGGATCGGCTTTGTGAAGGCCGAGGTCGATGCGATGAAGCGGGGCAATGCGGCGCGCATCACCATCGTGCCGGTAGTGGCACCTGACCAGAAGGTGACCGTTACGATGTCGCTCAAGGGATTCACCGCCGGGCTGGATGCCGTGAACAAGGCGAACGGAACCTGAGGCCGGGCGCCCTGCCCCGACCCCCGGGGGCTGCGCGCCCCCGGACCCCGCGGGATATTTGGGGACGAAAGAAGGAGGGGCGGGGGTGCCCTGCCGCAGGCAGTCAGGCCCGTCGCAGGGCGATGACGGCGTTGAGGCCACCGAATGCGAAGGCGTTGGACAGAACCACGTCCACTTTTGCCTCGCGCGCCACATTGGGCACCACGTCGAGCGCGCATTCCGGATCGGGTTCCTCATAACCGATGGTCGGGGCGATGATATCCTCGCGCAGCGCGAGAATGCAGGCCAACAACTCCACCGCGCCGGTGCCGCCGATCAGGTGGCCGTGCATGGATTTGGTCGAGGACAGCATCAGGCGATCCGCATGATGGCCGAAGGCGTGGGCGACGGCCGCGCATTCCGTCTTGTCATTCGCCGTCGTGCCGGTGCCGTGGGCGTTGATGTAGCCTACATCCTCGGGGTTAAGCCGCGCGTCGCGCAGCGCGCCCGTGATCGCGCGTTCGGCCCCCTGGGCCGAGGGCATCACGATGTCGGAGGCATCCGAGGACATGGCAAATCCCACCACCTCGGCCAGGATGTCGGCGCCGCGGGCGCGGGCATGGTCCCAGTCCTCGAACACGAAAACGCCCGCCCCCTCGCCCTGCACCATGCCGTTGCGGTTGGCGCTGAAGGGGCGGCAGGCGTCCTTGGACATCACGCGCAGGCCTTCCCAGGCCTTGATGCCGCCAAAGCACAGCATCGCCTCGGATCCGCCCGTGAGCATCGCCTTGGCCGCCCCTGCGCGCACCATCTGGAACGCCAGGCCCATGGCGTGGTTGGAGCTGGCGCAGGCGGTGGCCACGGTGAAGGTGGGGCCGCGCAGGCCCCATTCCATGCTGAGGTGGCTGGCGGCGGCGTTGTTCATCAGGCGGGGCACGACGAAGGGGTGGACGCGGTTCTTGCCCTCTTCGTAGACGGCGCGGTAATTTTCGTCCCAGGTATTCACGCCGCCGCCCGCCGTGCCCAGCACCACGCCGGACTCGAGGCCCAGCGAGCCCTCGAACTCGATCCCAGACTGCGCCACGGCCTCGCGCGCGGCCAGCAGGGTGAACTGGGTAAACTTGTCGTAAAGGACGATCTGCTGGCGGTTGAAATAGGTCTCGGGCGTCCAGTCATGCACCTGACCGCCGATCCGGATGGAGAGGCGTTCGCTGTCGCGGATGTCCAGTTCGGTGATGCCGCATCGCCCCTCTTGGAAGGCGGCGTAGGTTCCCGGCACGTCATGGGCGAGCGCGTTGATCGTGCCCGCCCCGGTGATGGCGACCCGCCTCATCCCTTCTGGGTGGCGATAAGCCCCTCGACCGCGGTCACGATGGCCGCGACCGACGAGATGTCGAATTCGGACTGTGCCGGGTCATTGGCATTGAAGGGCACCGAGATGTCGAAGGCCTCTTCTATGGCAAAGATCGATTCGACGAGGCCCAGGCTGTCGATGCCCAGATCCTGCAGCGTCGCCTCCATCTTCACGTCGGCAACGTCGAGCACCGCCTGTTCGGCGATGATCCGCACCACCCTGTCGCGCACCGTCTCTGTCATCGGTCTGCCCTTTCCCCGGTGGAGCCGGATTTAGTCGTTCCCGTCGGCATTGGGAACGGCTTTCTTCAGCGCGGCGACAGTGGCCGCCATGCGCGGCAGGCGGCGCAGGGCCTTTTGCATCTCGACATGCGTTTCCATCTTGACCGCCGGATAGCCCAGCAGCACCCGGCCCGCCGGGGCGTTGGTGAAAATCTTGGTGGCCCCGCCCGCGATCACGTCATTGCCGACAAAGATGTTGTCGTTGACGCCGCATTGGCCCGCCAGCACCACCCGGTCACCAATCCGCGCCGAACCCGCGATGCCCACCTGCCCGCACAAGAGGCAATCGCGCCCCACGGTGACGTTGTGGCCGATATGGACGAGGTTATCCAGCTTGCTGCCCGAGCCGATCATCGTGTCGCGCACCGTGCCGCGATCGATACAGGCGTTCGCGCCGATTTCCACGTCATCGCCGATGGTTACGGCACCAAGTGAATGTATTCTTGACCAGCTTTGTGCGCGAATCTCGTTGCGCGACCCCAGGGTTTCGCGAATCTCCTCCACCCCCGATTTCTCGGGCGTGACAAAGGAAAAGCCGTCGGCCCCGATGACGGCCCCCGGCTGACAGATGAAGCGGTCACCTATGGTGACGCGCGGCCCGATCCGCGCGCCGGTCAGGATCAGCGCATCGGCCCCGATCCGCGCGCCCTCGCCGATGGCGACATGTGATGCGATGCGCGCGCCCGGCCCGACCTCGGCACCCGCGGCGATGGTGACGAAGGGGCCGATGGCGGCACCCGCGCCGATCCGGGCCGAAGGGTCGATCACCGTCATCGGATGCACGCCCGGCGCGATGCCCGGCCCCGGGTCCATCAGCCGCGAGAGCCCCGCCAGCGCCAACCGCGAGCGCGGCGCAAAGATGGCCGCGCGCAGGCCCATGCCGCGCCAGTCCGCCCCCGGCCAGACCAGCGCCGCCTGCGCCCTGCCCTGCCCGATCCCGGCACCATAGCGGGGATCCATCGCCAGCGCGAGATCTTCGGGCCCCGCCATCGCAGGTTCGGACGCCCGCACAACCGTCAGCGCAAGATCGCCCTCGGCCTCGGCCCCGATGGCGGCGGCGATCTCGGCGATGGTGTGGGCCATGGCATCCCCCGGGATTGCGTCACCCCCCGGGATCTAACTGCCTGCGGCCTCGGTGACCACCCCGGCCTTGATTAGCGCCTGAAAGATCAGCGCGTCGCGGCCATAGATGTCGCGGCGGAACTGCATCCGGCCCTTGGCATCGGCAAAGGCGGTGCGATATTCCAGATGCACCGGCACGGGGTCCTTGAGCGTGATCCGCTCCTGGCGGCGGCTGTCCAGCACCTTGTGAAAGACGGCCTTCGGGTCGGCCTCCTGCCGCGAGAGCAGTTCGTAGGCGAATTCGAACGGATCGTTCAGCCGCACGCAGCCCGAGGAATAGGCGCGCACCTCACGCGAAAACAGGTGCTTTTCCGGGGTGTCGTGCAGATAGATCGCATACGGGTTGGGGAACATGAATTTCACCCGCCCCAGCGCGTTTCCGTCGCCCGGCTTCTGGCGCAGGTTGAACGGGAAGTTGGACGCCGAATAGGCCGCGAAATTCACCGACCCGCGCGGCACAACCTTCCCGCGCCGGTCGATCAGGTCGAGGTGACCCAGCGCGTTCGGGTTGGCCTGCAGCTTGGGAAGGTAGTCACGCTTGATGATGCCGCCGGGCACGGTCCAGTCGGGGTTCAGCTCCATGTAGGTCATCCGGTGGCTGAACTCGGGCGTGTTCTTGTCCTCCTTGGTGGCCCCCACCACGGCGCGGGTCTGGAACGTCACCCGCCCGTCATCCACGATCTGTGCGGTATAATCGGCAAGGTTCACCCAGATGTGGCGGCGACCCCGCTCCATGTTCAGCCAGCGCTCGCGTTCCATCGCCACGATCACGGCGGCAAGGCGCTTTGCGGGGGGGGTGTTGATCTCGGCCATCGTGTTGGCGCCGGCGACGCCGTTCACATCCAGCCCGTGATCGGCCTGGAACGACGCGACCGCCTTGCGGATGGTCGCGTCATAGCTGGCGGCGGCGTTGACCGGCAGATAGCCCATCGCGACCAGCCGCTCGCGCAGCGCGATCAGGGCGGGACCGGTGGCGCCGGGTTCCAGCGATTTCGCAGGCACAGGTGCGCCCCAGCGATCCTCGGCCACCGCCGTCTCCAGCGTCATGCGGGCCTTCATCAGGCGCACGTATTCCTGCGACCTGGGCGGCAGGGTGGCGAGGAAGGCTGCCGGTTCGGCAGCGGCAAAATCGTCGAGATTGGCGCGCCGGTCGCGCAGCGGCACCTCGCGCACGATGCCCGGCACGACCCGCGCGGGCACCAGCGCGCCGGTCTGAACATCGCGCGCATAGTCGAGGAATGCGCGAGTCATCCGCACCTCCAGCCGCCCGCGGTCGCCTTCGGTGCGCGCAGCGCGGAAGGCGCCAATCAATTCAGCCGGGTCATAGCGCCTTGCAGGCAGCCCGTGCATCCCCGCACCCGCCAGAACCTGCATGAGCGCCGCGCGGCGCGCGCCATCGCCCGACCCCGTCCAGAACGCCGTATAGTCGCGGTCGCGGTAGAACGCCGCGATGGCGGCATCGTCCTGCGCCGCCTCCGCGATCGCGCCGCGAAAGGCGTTCAGGGCCGCCGTGGGCGCGGGCTCTGCCTGCGCCACCACCGGCACGACCGTTTGGGCCGACATCGGGCTGCCAAGCATCAAGCCCGCCGCAACACAAAGGGACATGCCGCCGAAGCGGTGGAAAACAGGGCGGGCAGCCATCGCGATCATCCTTGATACGGCTCGAAAAGGTCGATGCAGGATTCGCCAGCCGGTCGGGGGTGTCCATTCACAATCCGTGCAGATGACGAAAGCGTCCCGCGTCGACGCTTCGGTGTCGCATTCCGGTCACAGCCGGAAAACTTCCCCGAATCCGCCGCCCGCAATCGCCACGTTCAGCAATTTTTTGCCGATTGCCCTTGAACTGCCCTTCTGCGGCCTTTCTGCGCTTCTTTCCTGATTCCCCATATGCCATAACCGTCAGGCGCTTGGGGATGAGCGCAGCAAAGCCGCCGGAACAGGCGGTTGGCAGAAAATCGACGGGACAGGCCTAGAATCATGATGGACAAGATCACTTCGGCGATCACGCGGCGCGGGCTGCTCGGTGCGTTTGCGGCGACAATGGTTGTGGCCGCCCCGACCTCCTCGCGCGCCTTCGGCATCCTGCGCGGGGCGGGAGATATCCGCCGCGTGCGGATGCACTCGGGCCGGACAGGGGAATCCATCGACACCATTTATTGGATCGAAGGTCAGTATATCCCCGAGGTCCTCAAGGAAATCAATCACTTCATGCGCGACTGGCGCTCGGGTGCCACGACCAAGATCGACCCGCGCACGGTCGATATCATGGCCGCAGCGCATCGCCTGATGGATGTGTCCGAACCCTATCTGATGCTGTCGGGCTACCGCAGTCCCCAGACCAACGCGATGTTGCGGTCCTCCTCGCGCGGCGTTGCGCGCGACAGCCTGCACATGCGCGGCCAGGCAGCCGACCTGCGGCTGAAATCACGGTCGGTCGGGCAGATGGCCAAGGCGGCCGAAGCCTGCGCCAGTGGTGGCGTCGGGCGCTACTCGCGTTCGAACTTCGTGCATATGGATTGTGGCCCCGTCCGGCATTGGGGCGGCTGAGGCCACGGGGCTATGGCAACCGCCTTCGCCCTACTCCTTCGTGCGACAGTCCTTCAGCACCGCCGTCTCGGTTCCCGCCGCGCCATCGCGCCAATAGAGCGTGGCCGTCTCGCCCTTTGACCACCACACATAGGACGACCCGCCCGAGGGCCAGCCATATCGCGCACCCGAGGCCGCAGCATCGGACACCAGCGAAATCTGCTGCCCCTCGACATTCAGCACGACCACCGAGCCTTCAGCCCCGTTCACATAGGTCACAGGCACCTCGACCCCGCGATCACAGGCGTAGCGCAGGCTCTGCATATCCAACTCGGCCGAGGCAGGCGCCGCCAGTCCCAGGGTCAGACAGACTGCCAGCCTCATCCGGCCTTCCTTTCCTCGATCTGCGCGGCCAGCGCCTCGGCCCGCGCGGCAAGCTCGGCCATCGTCTCGGCCACCTGCGGCGGGATCACAGGCACTTCGATCCGCTCGGGCGCAGGCAGGGGGCGTGCCTCGATCTCGGCCAGCCGCACCTTCAGCTTGCGCAATTCGTCCTCCACCGCCGCGGTCCGGTCCGCCAGCATAAGCCCGGCCATCAGGAGCATCCGGGTTTCCGGTATCCGCCCCATTTGCGCCACCAGCGGTTGCGCCTCGGTGTCGAGCATCTGTGCCGCGGTCCGCAGGAAATGCTCTTCGCCCTCCTGGCAGGCCACGCGGAACGACCGGCCGCCGATGGTGATGTCAAGCTCAGGCATTGGTCGGGGCCTCTTCCAGCAAGGGGGCAAGGGCGGTCAGGATCTCGTCCATCTCGGCCACTTCGGTCTGGCGCTGCGCGCGCAGTGCCTCCAGTTCGGCCAGCATCGCCTTGTTGATCAGATGCGGTTCGGGGCTGACGGCGGCGGCGGCCTCGGTCATCGCGCGCAAGCTGTCGCGCAGCTGTATCGTCGTCTTCCGCATGCGCGTCAGTTCCAGCCCCTGCAGGTCAAGCTGACGCGTCATCACCTCGATGCGCATTTCGGCCTGCGCGCGGGCCTGCCCGTCGCGGTCCTTCACCGCACGCAGACGCTCGGTCAGTTGGGCATTGGCCGCGCGCTCCACCTCCAGCGCCTCGCGCAGACGCTCCACCTCGGCGGCCAGGGCGTCGTCCGCAGCGGGCGGCGGCGCCCCGCGCCGGGGCGACGTTGCGGGTGCGGCGGCCAGCACGTCGATCGCCTTGCCGATCCGGTCAAGGGCGGCAGACAGTCGGCGCTCGTGCTCTGCGATGGCGGCGGTCTCATGCATCGGTCGGGGGCCTTGCGTCCTGCGCGCCCGGAGCGGGCGCCTTTTGGCACGCTGCCACCCCCGCACGCGCATCGCAAGGCGCAAAATGCGGGGGGGCCCGGAGGCAAATGGCCCCGGGCGGCTTGATCCCGCCACCGGGGCTGGTAAGCACGCGGGCAATGGCCGCCACCGGCCCGACGCCCGCCAGACAGGAGCCCATCCCATGGACATCGCCACCCTTCGCGCCCGACACCCCGAGCACTGGCGCATGGCCGCCGCGATCCGCACGCTGACGCTGGACGCGGTGGCGGCGGCGAATTCGGGCCATTCGGGGATGCCGATGGGCATGGCGGATGTGGCGACGGTGCTGTTTCGCAACCACCTGCGGTTCGACCCCGCCGCCCCCATGTGGGCCGACCGCGACCGGTTCATCCTGTCGGCAGGCCATGGCTCCATGCTGATCTACAGCCTGCTGCACCTGACGGGCTATGCCGACATGACGCTGGACCAGATCCGCGCCTTCCGCCAATGGGGGGCGATCACGGCGGGGCACCCGGAATATGGCCATGCCGGCGGGGTAGAGACCACCACCGGCCCGCTGGGTCAGGGGCTGGCCAATGCCGTCGGATTTGCCATCGCCGAGGAGTCGCTGCGCGCCCGGTTCGGGCGGGGCATCGTGGACCACCGCACCTGGGTCATCGCGGGCGACGGCTGCCTGATGGAGGGCGTAAGCCAGGAGGCGCTTTCGCTCGCCGGGCGGCAGGGCCTGTCGCGGCTGATCGTGCTGTGGGACAACAACGGGATCACCATCGACGGCAAGGTGTCCATCGCCGACGCCACCGACCAGAAGGCGCGCTTTGCTGCCAGCGGATGGGAGGTGCTCGACTGCGACGGGCATGATCCCGACGATATCGAGCGCGCCCTGACCGCCGCCCGCCGCGCCACCCGCCCCGTGCTGGTGGCCTGCACCACCCATATCGCGTTGGGGTCCTCGGCGCAGGACACAGCCAAGGGGCATGGCGCGCTGACCGATGCCAAGCTGATCGCCGAGACCAAGGCCGCCTATGGCTGGGACTATCCCGCCTTCCACATCCCCGACGATGTGCGCACCCTCTGGTCCGCGACCGCCACGCGGGGGGCTGCGGCACGGGCGGAATGGGAGGGCCGGCTTGCCGCCCTGCCCGAACGCAAGCGCGCCGAATTCCTGCGCGTGATGGCGGGCAAGGTGCCCGCGCGGCTGGCCGCGACATTCGCGAAGGTCAAGCGGGACGCGATTGAGGCGAAACCAAAGATCGCCACCCGCGCGGCCTCCGAACTGGTGCTGAAGGCGGTGAACCCGGTGATGGGGGAAACCATCGGCGGATCGGCGGACCTGACGGGGTCGAACAACACGCGCACCCCCGATCTGGGCGTGTTCGACGTGGAAAACCGCAAGGGCCGCTACATCCACTATGGCATCCGCGAACACGGGATGGCGGCGGCGATGAATGGCATGGCGCTGCATGGCGGCGTGCGACCCTATGGCGGCACCTTCATGTGCTTTGCCGATTATTCGCGCCCGGCGATCCGGCTGGCCGCCCTGATGGGCATTCCGGTCGTGCATGTGATGACGCATGACAGCATCGGTCTGGGCGAGGATGGCCCGACGCACCAGCCCATCGAGCATCTGGCCAGCTTGCGCGCCATGCCGAACCTTCTGGTCATCCGCCCCGCCGACCTGGTGGAAACGGCCGAAGCCTGGGAGGTCGCCCTGACCCAGACCACGACGCCCACGGTGCTGGCCCTGTCGCGCCAGAACCTTCCGGCCGTGCGCACCGAGGCGGGTCGGCGCAACGAGGTCGCGCGCGGCGGCTACGTCCTGGCCGAGGCGCAGGCCAAACGTCAGGCGATCCTCATGGCGACGGGCTCCGAGGTCGAGATCGCCCTGGCCGCCCGCACCATCCTGGAGGCCGAGGGGATCGGCACCCGCGTCGTGTCCCTGCCCTGCTGGGAGCTGTTCGAAGAGCAGGACCAGACGTATCGCCGCCGCGTGCTGCCGCCCGGCCCCGTGCGCGTGGCCATCGAGGCGGGCATTCGCTTCGGCTGGGACAGGTGGCTCTTTGGCGAGGGCGGGCGGCGCGAGAAATCAGGCTTTATCGGCATGCACGGGTTTGGCGCCTCCGCGCCGGCCGATGTGCTTTACCGCGAGTTCGGGATCACCGCCGAGGCGACGGCGGCCAAGGTGCGCGCGCTGCTGGGCTGAGGCCGCGCAGGCGTGCACAGCGCCCCTCCGCGCGCGACGCCGAAATCTTGCAAGATTTCGGCACGTTTTCTTGCAAGGAAACGGGCGCCCCGTCACCGCGCCGGGCCGCGCCCGCCCGCGCAAGAGACGCAGCGCGTAAGGCAGGGGTCGGTTGCCAGCCGCGCCGCGGGGATCGGCTCTCCGCAGGTCTCACACCAGCCGAACTCTCCTGCCTGCAGCCGCGACAGCGCCGCGCGCAGCGCGCCCGCCCGCGCCCGCCGCCGCGCCTCGGTCGCCGCCGCCATCGCCTGACCCTGCAAGGCATCCATGCGGCTAAGCCGCCCGACGCTCTGCTGGTCCAATTCGACCGGACGACGGTCGGCCTCGGTCGCCGCACTGCCCGCCTCGACGGCAGCAAGTTCCGCGCGCAGCATCGCCTCCCAGTCGGGTGATGCTGCGCTCATTGCCCCGCCACCTTCTTCTGCGTCACCGCACCCCACAGCGGCGCAATCACCCGCGTTGAGAGGGGGATGATGAGCACCCCCAGCGCAAGCCCGAACACCCCGTCCAGCACCGCCTTGGCCAGCCATGCCACCGCCCCTTGCCCGGCGGGCACCACACCCGCCGCCATCCCGGCCCAGTCGTCGATATGGTGGCCCAGCCAGCCCGCGCCCAGTTCTTCCATCCCATGGACGACGATGGACCCGCCCACCCAGAGCATCGCCAGCGTGCCGACACCCGAGAGCACGCGCAAGAGCACCGGCATCCCCCGCACCAGCCCCCGCCCCGTGGCACGGCGCAGGCGCGATCCGGCCGAGGCGAGATGCAGCCCGATATCGTCCATCTTCACGATCAGCGCCACCGCGCCATAGACGGCCAGCGTGATCACCACCCCCACAACCGCCAGCGTCACCGCCTCCTGCCACAGCGCGGTCGCGGGGATCTCGGCCAGCGCGATGGTCATGATCTCAGCCGACAGGATGAAATCGGTCTTGATGGCGCCCGCCACCTTGTCCTCTTCCAGGCGCAGCGGGTCGCCTGCGTCATGCGCGGCCGGGACATGCGCACCGCCTTGCGGAAACAGCAGGTGGACCACCTTTTCCGCGCCCTCGAAACACAGATAGGCCCCGCCCAGCATCAGCAGCGGCGTGATCGCCTGCGGCAGGAACGCCTGCAACAGCAAAAGGCCGGGCAAAAGGACCACCAGCTTGTTGCGCAAAGACCCCATCGCGATGCGGCGGATCATCGGCAGTTCACGGTCGGCGGCAAAGCCCGTGACGTATTTCGGCGTCACCGCCGCATCGTCGATGACCACGCCCGCAGCCTTGGCCCCCGCCTTGGCAGCAGCCCCCGCAATGTCATCGACCGAGGCCGCCGCCACCTTTGCGATCGCTGCCACGTCATCCAGCAGTGCCAGCAGCCCGCTCATCGTCCCCACTTCCCTGCCCTGTTCGTGGCGACACTAGGCGTTTGGTCCGGGGCCGCATAGCCCCCTGCAGCGGGTGGCGCAGCGGCACGGGGCAGGCTATGACAAGGGCAATCGCGCCTGCGCAGGACCACCCATGTCGAACGCCACCGCCCTTGTCATCGGCCTTGTCCTCGTGGCGGCGCTGGTGCTCGACCAGGTGGCGAACGGCGGACAGGCCACGCTGTTTCTGGCGCGCAAGTTCATGGGTCTGATCGAATATCTGGCCTTCTGGCGATAGGCCCAGACCGGGCCGGATGGATACCAACCGGGGCGCGCGCGCCCGCAGCGACAAAGGATGACAGGCATGACGGTGAAGGTGGCGATCAACGGCTTTGGCCGCATCGGGCGCAACATTCTGCGGGCCATCGTGGAATCGGGGCGCACCGATATCGAGGTGGTGGCGATCAACGACCTTGGCCCGGTCGAGACCAATGCGCATCTGCTGCGCTACGACTCGGTCCATGGCCGGTTTCCGGCCACGGTGACCACCACCGACACCACCATCGACGTGGGCCGCGGACCCATCCGCGTGACCGCGCTGCGCAACCCCGCAGACCTGCCCTGGTCGGACGTGGACATCGTGATGGAATGCACCGGCATCTTCACGTCCAAGGAAAAATGCGCGGCGCATCTGGAGAACGGCGCCAAGCGCGTGCTGATCTCGGCCCCCGGCGACGGCGCGGACAAGACCATCGTCTATGGCGTCAACCACGACACGCTGACCGCCGACGACATCGTGGTGTCGAACGCGTCCTGCACCACCAACTGCCTGTCGCCGGTGGCCTATGTCCTGCACAACGCCATCGGCATCGAAAAGGGGATGATGACCACCATCCACTCCTACACCGGCGACCAGCCCACGCTGGACACGATGCACAAGGACCTTTACCGCGGCCGCGCCGCCGCCCTGTCGATGATCCCCACCTCGACGGGCGCCGCCAAGTCCGTGGGTCTTGTGCTGCCCGAACTGAAGGGAAAGCTGGACGGTTTCGCGATGCGCGTGCCCACCCCCAATGTCAGCGTGGTGGACCTCAAGTTTATAGCCAAGCGCGCAACCTCGGTCGAAGAGATCAACACGGCGATCCAGGCTGCCGCCGACGGGCCGCTGAAGGGCATCCTCGGCTACACGTTCGAGAAACTGGTGTCGTCGGATTTCAACCACGATCCGCATTCCTCGATCTTCCACATGGACCAGACCAAGGTGATGGACGGCACCTTCGTATCGGTGCTGGCCTGGTATGACAATGAATGGGGCTTTTCCAACCGCATGGCCGATACGGCGGTGGCGATGGGGCGGTTCCTCTGATCCGACCGGACAGGCGCCAGATATTGCGGGCCGGTCACGAAAATTGACCGGCCCGTTGCTTTTTCCCGCCCGATCATGGCCTAGACTGGGGTCATGGATATTGCGAGCCTTCTTGCCGTTCTGTCGGGGCTGTTGTTCGCCATCGCCCTGACGGGGCCGGTGGCGGACCGGCTGCGCCTGCCCGAATCGGTGGTGCTGGCGATCCTTGGCATTGCCATCGGGGCGGCGGCTTCGTGGTTCTGGTCCACCACGCTGACGGATGCGCTGAACCCCGTGGCGCTGGCGATCCTGCGGTTGCCGATCTCTTCGGATGTGTTCCTGTATGTGTTCCTGCCGATCCTGGTGTTTCAGGTGGCCCTCACGCTGAACCTGCGGCGGATGCTGGATGACTGGGTGCCGATCCTGACGCTGGCGGTGGTGGCGGTGCTGGTGGCGACGCTGGTGATCGGGCTGGCGCTGATGCCATTCTCCGGCCTGCCGCTGATCGCCTGCCTGCTGATCGGGGCCATCGTCTCGACCACCGACCCCTCGGCGGTGGTCACCATCTTCCGCGCCACACCCGCGCCCGCGCGCCTCGCGCGGATCGTCGAAGGCGAAAGCCTCTTGAACGACGCCGCCGCCATCGCGCTGTTCGGCGTGTTCCTGAGCGACGTGATCCGGCGCGTGGAAGAGCCCGAGATCCTGCTCGCACTGTCGCGCTTTCCCTTTGTGATCGTAGCGGGGGCGGCGGTGGGGTGGGGGCTGGGCCGCATCGCGGTGGCGCTGATGGGGCGGATGACGGCCTATCCGCTGGGGCAGGTCACGATCTCGCTGGCGCTGCCCTTCGGCACCTATCTGCTGGCCGACCGGATCGTGGGGGCCTCGGGCGTGGTGGCGGTGGTGGCGGCGGGGATGACGCTGAACTTCATGGCGCCGGGGCGGCTCTCGCCACCGGCGCTGGCACAGTTGCGCGCGGCATGGGACCTGATGGCCTATTGGGCGGGGGGCCTGATCTTCGTTCTGGCGGCCCTTCTGGTGCCGAAACTGGTGCCGGAGCTGCGGCTGTCCGACCTGGGCCTGATCCTTGTGGTCGCAATTGCGGCCTTCGTGGCGCGGGCGCTGGTGCTCTATGGCCTTTTGCCGCTTTTGACCATCGCGCGGCTCAGCCCCCGGGTGGATCCGCCCTACCGGGTGGCGATCCTCTGGGGGGGGCTGCGCGGGGCGGTCACGCTGGCGCTGGCGCTGGCGGTGACGGAAAGTTTCGGCGTGCCCGCCGAAGTCAAGCGGCAGGTGGGCATCATCGCCGTGGGTTTTACCCTGTTCACGCTGCTCATCCAGGGCACCACGCTGCGCCTGTTGATCCGGCTTCTGGGCCTTGACCGGCTGTCGGCGCTGGACCGGGCGCTGGCCGATCAGGTGGTGGCCGTGGCCCTGCAATCGGTGCGCGAGACGGTGGCCGAAAGCACCCGCAGCCTGGAGCTTCAGCCCGGCATCGTGCGCGACGAGGCGGTGAAGTTCGGGCATAGGCTGGAGGCGGCGGTGGAACGCGCCGACGAGGCGCGCGACCTCCTCGACAAGGACCGCGTGACGCTGGGCCTTGTGGCCCTTGCGGGGCAGGAACGCGACGTGATCCTGGAGGCGTTCCGCGATGACCTGACCCCCGCCCGGCTGGCCGAACGCCTGCTGGCCGATGCCGACCGCCTGATCGAGGCCACGCGGACCGAGGGGCGGTCAGGCTATCGCATCACCTCCAAGCGCATCATCCGCACCGGCCTGCCGCACCGCATCGCCGAGGCGCTGCATCACCGCCTGGGCATATCGGGCCCGCTGACCCGGCTGACCGAGGACCGGTTCGAACAGCTCGTCGCCTCCAGTCAGATCCTGCGGGCGCTGCACGGCTTCATCGACCGGCGCATCCTGCGTATCCACGGGCGGCGGGTGGCCGACCTCTTGCACGACCTGCTGGACCGGCGCGGCGACGATGTGGACAAGGCGCTCGAGGGGCTGCGCCTGCAATTTCCGGGCTACGCCGAGCGTCTGGAACGCCGCCTGATCCGGCGCATCACCCAGGCGCAGGAGGCGCGGGAATATGAGGCGCTGACCGAGGACGGCCTGATCGGGCCGGAACTGCACAAGGCGCTGATGGCCGAGATGGCGCAGGTGCGCCGCGCCACGACCGAGCGGCCCCGGCTGGACCTCGACCTGCAAAAGGGCGACCTCGTGCGCCGCTTTCCGCTGTTTTCCGAGATGTCCGAGACGGCGCAGGCGCGGCTGGCCACGCGGTTGCGCACCGTCTATGTCGGCCCCGGCGACGTGATCTTGCGGCATGAGGAGGTGGCGAAGTCGGTCTATTTCCTGGCCTCCGGCGCGGTCGAACTCTTGCAGGCGGGCCAGGTCACGCGGCTCGGCCGGGGCGAGATGTTCGGCGAACTTGCGCTTTTGCTGCGCCGGGCGCGGCGGGCGCGGGTGACGGCGATCACGCATTGCACGCTTCTGGTGCTGGACGAAGCGCGCTTTGTCGATCTGGTGCGCGAGAACCCCGCGCTGCGGGCCAAGGTGGAGGAACGGGCGGAAAAACGCGGGATCACGCTCGACCCCGGGATCTTCGATGCCCGCGCGGCGGGGCGGCGCTCCCCGCTGAACTGGCTGCGGCAGGTCTTGCACCCGGCGGAGTAGCCATGCATCCGGCGCATGGCGCTTTGCGTCTGCGGCTCTGGAATGAAGGGTGGGCGGAGGCCATCTGGAAGGCATACCGCGCCCTTGGGGAGGGCGGCGCGGACATCCAAGAAAGGACACCCCACATGACCCGTATCATCGACAGCCTGACGACCCGCCTGCGCGCCTATTCCGCCTATCTGCACACCCGCGACGAGATCGCGCGGATGCCGCTGGACGTGGCGCTGGACCTCAACATCTTTCCCGGCGACGCCGACCGCATCGCCCGGCGCGCGGTCTATGGCCGCTGACGGGCCCCCTAACCCTGCCCCCGCGCATAGCGGGCGCGCAGGGCCACAGCCACCGGGGCTGGCACGAACTTCGTGACGTCGCCCCCCAGCCGCGCGATCTCCTTCACCAGTTTTGAGGCTATGGCCTGCCGCTGGGCATCCGCCATCAGGAACACCGTCTCGATGTCGTGATTCAGCGCGCGGTTCATGCCGACCATCTGGAATTCATATTCGAAATCCGCGACCGCCCGCAGCCCCCGGATGATGACCGCGGCACCGACATCCTGCGCGCAGTCGATCAGCAGGTTCTCGAACGGATGCACCACGATCTCGCCCCCGCGGGCGCGCACGCGGTCGCATTCGGCCTCGATCATCGCCACCCGCTCTTCCAGCGTGAACAGCGGGCCCTTGTCGCGGTTGATCGCCACGCCGATCACCAGCCGGTCCACCAGCGCCATCGCACGCTCGATGATATCGACATGGCCCAGCGTCACCGGATCGAAGGTTCCGGGGTAAAGTCCGATGCGCATGGGTCCTCCGCGGCTGCTCGGCCAGCACGCAACATTATTGCGCACCGGATTGCAAGAGGGACGTCAAAAGCCCTTGATCATCCCCTCAAGCGCATCCTTCTCCATCGCAAGCTCGCCCAGCCGCGCCTTGACCACATCGCCGATGGAGATCAGGCCCACCATCTGGTCGCCCTCCATCACCGGCATGTGGCGGAACCGGCCGTCGGTCATCTGTCGCATCACGACCTCGGCGCTGTCGGTGACGGTGCAACCGACGATGCGGCTGGTCATCACGTTGTCCACAAGGTCCGACATGCAGGCCACGCCGCGCCGCCCCAGTTCGCGCACCACGTCACGCTCCGACAGGATGCCCGCCACCCGCTTGCCATCAGGCGAGACGATCAGCGCGCCGATGCGGCGCGAGGACAGCATCTCGACCGCGCGGGTCAGGGTCGTGCCCGGGGGCACCGTGACCACGCCATCATCCGCTTTCGATTTGAGGATCTGCTGAACGAGCATCCGGGCCTCCCATCCCTGTTGCACCTGCATGAAGGGTCGGTCCCATCGCCACGGCTGTCAAGAAAACGTTTCAAGCCGCGCCACCTCGGCCCGCAGCCCCGACAGCAGCGCCGCGGCAAACCGGTCCAGCCGGTCGGATCGCGCGTCGCCCGCATGGCGGATCAGCCAGAAGGTGCGGATCAGGGCCACGCCCGGCAGCACCGGCACGAGTTCCGGCGCAAAGGGCATGGCAAAGGCATGCACCATCCCCAGCCCCGCGCCCGCGCGCAGCCACATCAGCTGCACCGGGATCGAATTCGAGGCCAGCGCGACCCGCTCGATCCCGATGCCCGCCAGATAGTCCAGTTCCGGGTCAAAGATCATGTCGGGGATGTAGCCCACCATTCGGTGATGGCGCAGGTCATCGGCGGTGACGGGCGCGCCCGCCCGCGCGAGGTAGTCCCGGCTTGCGGCCAGATGCAGCCGGTAGTCGGCGATCTTCTGCACCGTCAGGCGGCCCGCCGCGGGGCGGCTGACACCGATGGCCATGTCCACCTCGCGGCGGCTCAGGTTCAGAACGCGCGGCAGCGCCACGATCTGCACCTCCAGACCCGGATTGTCGTCCGCGATCCGCGCCAGCACCTGCGGCAACAGGTAATTGGCGCAGCCATCGGGCGCCCCCAGCCGGATTTGCCCGGTCAGCCCCGCCCCCTGCCCCCGCATCGCCTCCGCCGCCCCCGTCAGCGCCGCCTCGGCCCGCTCGGCATGGACCAGCAGGCGCGCGCCCTCTTCGGTCAGCGCATAGCCCTGTGGCGATTTCACGAAGAGCCGCAGCGCCAGCGCGGTTTCCAGCCGCGCGATGCGGCGGCCCACAGTCGCCGGGTCCAGCCGCAGCGCGGTGCCTGCGCGCGACAGACTTTCGCTGCGCGCCACGGCCAGAAAGATGCGCAGGTCGTCCCAGTCCACCGCGATCACCCCCGGGGTCTTGCGTTCTTGCAAAATGGCTTTGGAAGGTTGCCCCTTTATCCGGCATTCCTGCAAGCCTATCCTGCGCGGAAAGGATCATCGGGAGGGATGCCATGAAAGAGATCGGACACTGGATCAACGGCAAGCGCGTCGCGGGCACCTCGGGCCGCTTTGCCGATGTGTTCAACCCCGCCACGGGCGAGGTGCAGGCGCGCGTGGCCCTCGCCTCAAAGGCCGAACTGGACGCCGCCGTGGCCTCCGCCGCCGCCGCCCAGCCGAAATGGGGCGCCACCAATCCCCAGCGGCGCGGCCGCGTGATGATGGAGGTGGTGCGCCTTCTCAACCGCGACATGGACAAGCTGGCCGAAGCGCTGTCATCCGAACACGGCAAGACCCTGCCCGATGCACGCGGCGACGTGCAGCGGGGCCTTGAGGTGATCGAATACTGCATCGGCGCGCCGCAGATGCTGAAGGGCGATTTCACCGACTCCGCAGGTCCCGGCATCGACATGTATTCGATGCGCCAACCCCTCGGCGTGGCCGCAGGCATCACGCCCTTCAACTTTCCCGCCATGATCCCCTTGTGGAAGATGGGCCCGGCACTGGCCTGCGGCAACGCCTTCATCCTGAAACCGTCCGAGCGTGACCCCTCGGTGCCGATGATGCTGGCCGAGATCTTTCAGGAGGCGGGGCTGCCCGATGGCGTGTTGCAAGTGATCAACGGCGACAAGGAGGCGGTGGACGCCATCCTCGACAACGACACGATCGCCGCCGTGGGATTTGTCGGCTCAACCCCCATCGCGCAATACATCTACGGGCGCGGCTGCACCAACGGCAAGCGCGTGCAGTGCTTTGGCGGCGCCAAGAACCACATGATCATCATGCCCGACGCCGATCTGGACCAGGCGGCGGACGCGCTGGTGGGCGCGGGCTATGGCGCAGCCGGAGAGCGCTGCATGGCGATCAGCGTGGCGGTGCCGGTGGGCGACAAGACCGCCGATGCGCTGATCGAACGGCTGATCCCGCGCATCGAAAAGCTGAAGGTCGGTCCCTACTCCGCCGGGGCGGATGTGGATTATGGCCCCGTCGTGACCGCTGCCGCCAAGGCAAACATCGAACGGCTGGTGCAGACAGGCATCGACCAGGGCGCGAAACTTGTGGTCGATGGGCGCGGCTTCAAACTCCAGGGCTATGAGGACGGGTTCTTCGTCGGCCCCCACCTTTTCGACCATGTGACCACCGACATGGAGATCTACCGAAAGGAAATCTTCGGCCCCGTCCTCTCGACCGTCCGCGCCCGGACTTACGAAGAGGCGCTGGGGTATGCGATGGATCACGAATACGGCAACGGCACCGCCATCTTTACCCGCGACGGCGACACCGCGCGCGATTTTGCAGCGCGGGTGAATGTGGGGATGATCGGCATCAACGTGCCGATCCCGGTGCCCCTGGCCTATCACACCTTCGGGGGCTGGAAGAAATCGGGGTTTGGCGACCTCAACCAGCATGGACCCGACGCCTTCCGCTTCTACACCCGCACCAAGACGATCACCTCGCGCTGGCCGAGCGGGATCAAGGAAGGGGCGGCCTTCAACTTTAAGGCGATGGACTGACACCGCCCTTCCATCCATCATTGGCGGCGACCCGGCACGGCGCCGGACGGCGAGCAGACGGAGGGACGACGTGGAATTCGGGCTGACCGAAGAACAGATCGCCATCTTCGACATGGCACGCGATTTCGGCCAGGCCGAGATTGCGCCCCACGCCCGCGCCTGGGAGGCCGCGGGAACCATCCCGCGCGACCTGTGGCCGCGCGCGGCGGCGCTGGGGCTGGCTGGCCTCTATGTGGCCGAGGAGCATGGCGGTTCGGCCCTGTCGCGCCTTGACGGCACGCTGGTGTTCGAGGCCCTCGCCATGGCCTGCCCCGCCGTGTCGTCCTTCCTGTCGATCCACAACATGGTGGCGGGAATGATCGACCGCTACGCATCGCCCGACCAGAAGGCCCGGCTCTTGCCCGCGCTTTGCGCCATGGACACCGTTGCCTCCTATTGCCTGACCGAGCCCGGGTCGGGATCGGATGCGGCAGCCCTGCGCACAAGGGCAGTGCCGGCGGCGCGGGGTGACGGCTGGCACCTGACGGGCACCAAGGCCTTTATCTCCGGCGGCGGCTATTCAGACCTCTATGTGGTGATGGCCCGCTCGGGTGGCGAGGGGCCGCGCGGCGTGTCGGCCTATCTGATGCAGGCCGGTGCCCGAGGGCTGTCCTTTGGCGCGCTGGAGGACAAGATGGGCTGGCGCGCGCAGCCCACCCGCGCCGTGCAGATGGACGGCACGCCTGCGGACCTGCTGGGAACCGAAGGGCTGGGCTTTCGTTATGCCATGGCGGGGCTGGACGGTGGACGGCTGAATATCGCCGCCGCAGCCCTGGGTGGTGCGCAGGCAGCCCTGGAGGCGACCGTGACCTACATGCAGGACCGCCGCGCCTTTGGCCGGCAGCTCAGCGATTTTCAGGCGCTTCAGTTCCGGTTGGCGGACTGCGAGACGCGCCTCTGCGCGGCCCGCGCCTTCCTGCGCCAGGCGGCGGCGATGCTGGATGCGGGGCACCCCGCGGCCACACGGCATTGCGCGATGGCCAAGCTTGCCGTCACCGACGCGGCCTTCGACGTGGCCAACCAGTGCCTGCAACTGCATGGAGGTTACGGATATCTCGCCGACTACGGGATCGAAAAGATCGTGCGCGACCTGCGCGTGCATCAGATCCTTGAGGGCACGAATGAGATCATGCGCGTCATCATCGCTCGTGCCATGCTGGCCGAAGGGGCATGACACCCCCACGCCGCCCCGTGGAGGAGATGAGGATGGACCGGATCGCCTGCATTCTGGAATGGGAAAACGCCAAGGGCCTCGACCGCGACGAGGCCCGGGCGGGGCTGGAGGCGCTGGCCGCACAGCTTGCCGACCATGCCAAGGCCAGCAACCTGGCCGTGAACCTTGTGCTGGTGCATGACGACGACGTGTCCGAGGGCGACATCACCGACGACATCCGCGCCTGTCCCAGCCTTGCGGCGGGTGGCGTGCAATGGCGCCGGATCACGGCCCCGGGCACGACCTATTATGAGAAAAAGGGGATCGCGACACAGTTCACCGATGCAGAGGTGCTCATCTACGCCGACAGCGACTGCCGCTATGCCCCGGGCTGGGTGGCCGCGCTGACCCGGCCACTGCTCCTGGACGAGGCGGATGTGACCTACGGGCCGACCGAGGCGCGACTGGAACCCGGCGTGGTCGCGCGGGCCTCGGCACTGGCCTGGACCTGGGCCACGCCGCACCCGAAAGACCCGTTCCGCATCGAGCTTCCCGACCGGTTCTTTGCCAACAACGTGGCGATCCGGCGTGAGGCGGTGCGGCGCGTGCCCTGGCCGCGCCTTCCGGGCGGCCGCGTCACCTGCACGGTCTGGCGCGGGCGGCTGGCGGCGGCGGGCCTCAGGATGCGCCAGGTGCCCGAGGCGGCGGGCCAGCACAAGCAGTTCGACGCCATCGGCCCGCTGATGGCGCGGGCCTGGATGCTGGGGGGCGACCGCGACCTGACGCGCGCGCTGAACGGCAAGGGACGGGCGGGCCGCATCGCGCGGGGGGTCCTTGCCTTGGTCAAGCAGCCGCTGAGTTATTGGAAGCGCTTTGCACGGCTGGGCCATGTCTATGCACCGGGATGGCGTTGGCCGCTGGTGCTGCTGATCGGCACCGGGTTCCGGCTGACGGCAGCGGCGGGCCAGCTGGCCAGCGCGCTGACCCGCAGCGCGACCCCCGAACGGCACGGCTATGACGACCTGACGGCCACAGCGCGGGGGTTCGGCTAATGCCCGTCGATGTTGCCGTAGTGATGCCCGGGCCGCCCGCGCAGGCCGTCCAGACGCCCAAGGCCCCGCCCCAGATGGCGCACGCCCTCGGCAAGATGCGGCACCGGCACCACCAGGCCGAGCACCAGTTGCACCGCGCCCCGGATCAGGTTCGTCAGGATGAACGGGACCGACCGCAGGGCGGACCTGCGATGCCCCGCGCCTATGCGCCGCCGCCATTCGTCCAGCGTCTGGTGGCGCGCGCGCCGCAACTGGGCGGCCAGCGTCAGGCGCGATGCCGGCAGGGTTTCCGTCACCACCGCCCCGGGCACCCAGGCGCTCTGGCCGCCGAGCGCCCGCAGATCGTGCCAGAATGCGGTATCCGACCCGCCCGAAAGCCCGATCTCGTCGCGAAAGCGCAGCCCGTGCGCGCGCAGCGGTGCCAGATCGCACAGCCAGTTGTTGGTCGAGGCCACGATGCCCCCGTCCTGCCCGGTCTCGGCCCGCATCCGGTTGCGCGCCGCCCGCATCTCGGCGCACCGGCGCAATCCCGCCAGAATCCGCACCCCCCGCAGGCTCAGGGCCGCACCCGGCTCGGGCGTGGGCAGGACCGGACCGCTGACCAGTGCCGCATCCGAGGCGGCCTTGCCGCGCCACAGCTGGTGCAGCCAGTCGCGGGCGGGCAGTTCGTCATCGTCGATGAAGGCCAGATGCGTCGCCCCGATGCGCAGCGCACAGTCCAGTGCAGCGTTGCGCGCAAGGGGAATGCCCAACCGGGGCTCGGCAAGGGTATGGCAGCGGCATCCGCTGGCGCGTTCCAGCGCGCGGGCCGCGGCACCATGCCGGAAGGCCGGACCATTCTCGACCAGGACAAATTGCACACGCGCCCCCAACGGCGGGTCAAGACCGCCAAGCGCATCGAGAAGGCGGGCGAACATCACGGGGCGATCCCGCGTGATCACCGCCACCGCGATGAGCGGCGCATCCACCAGCCCTGTCATTTGTCAGAACTCCCTTCGATGGCAAAACCGTCTCACACCCCCAACGTTCCAAGGCCCGCATCATGACCGACATCGCCATCCGAATCGAGGGACACGCAGGCCGGATCACGCTGAACCGCCCCGCCGCGCTGAATGCGCTGACGGCCGACATGGTGAACATGCTTGATGCCGCCCTGATTGCCTGGGCGGCGGATGACCGGGTGGCACTGGTGGTGATCGACGCGGCGGGGGAGCGGGCGTTCTGCGCGGGCGGCGACATCACCGCACTTTACGCGCAGGGCCGCACGGGCAATGTGGCTCCCATGCGGGATTTCTGGCGACGCGAATACCGCATGAACGCGCGGATCGCGGCCTATGAAAAGCCGGTTGTCAGCCTGATGCAGGGCTATGCCATGGGCGGAGGGGTGGGCGTGGGATGCCACGCCAGCCACCGCATCGTGGCCGAGACGACCCGCATCGCCATGCCCGAATGCGGCATCGGCCTCGTGCCCGATGTGGGCGGCTCCTACCTCCTCGCGCTGGCACCGGGGCGGCTGGGCGAATACATGGCCACCACCGGCGCGCGCATGGCCCCGGGCGATGCCATCGACGCAGGATTCGCCGACTGGTTCGTGCCTCGGGAGGGCTGGCCCGCGCTCGTTTCGGCGCTCTGCGCCACCGGCGAGGCCGAGGCGGTGGAGGCCGCCGCGCGCCCCCCGCCGACCGCCACGCTCTGCGCCGCGCGCGGCGGGATCGAGGCGCATTTCGCCGGCGAGACCTACGGCGACATCTGGCGCAGCCTGATCGCCTCGGACAGCGATTTCGCCCGCAACACGCGCGACATGCTGGCGAAGGTCTCGCCATTGGCCGCGGCCTGCGCGATCGAAATGCTGCACCGGCTGGGCGATGCGCCGACCTTGCTTCGGGCGCTGGAACTGGAATACCGCTTCGCGCATCGCGCGCTGGAGCATTCCGACATTCTGGAGGGGATCCGCGCCGCTTTGATCGACAAGGACCGCAACCCCCGCTGGCGCCACGCGGGGCCCGAGGCGGTATCGGCGATGGATGTGGCGCGGATGCTGATGCCGCTGGGGCCGGACGCCTGGCGGATGGACAGGGGAGAAGGCGCATGAGGGTCGCGGTGATCGGTCTGGGCAACATGGGCGGGCCGATGGCCGCCAATCTGGTGCGCGCAGGGCATGCGGTGGCAGGATTTGACGTGACGGGCCGGGGCCCCGAAGGCGTGGACATTGCCGCCAGCGCCGCCGCGGCGGCGGCCGGGGCCGAGGTGGTGATCACCATGCTGCCCGACGGCCCCATCCTGCGCGCCGTCGCCGACGAGGTGATCCCGGCCATGGCCCCCGGCGCGGTCTTCTGCGACTGCTCGACCGTCGATGTGGACAGCGCCCGCGCGGTCTCGGCGCAGGCGCAGGCCGCGGGCCTGATGGCGCTGGACGCGCCGGTATCGGGCGGCACGGGCGGGGCGGCGGCGGGCACGCTGACCTTCATGGCGGGCGGCACGGCCGAGGCCTTTGCCCGGGTTGAGCCCTTGTTTGCCGCCATGGGCCGCAAGGCCGTCCTGTGCGGCGGGCCGGGCGCAGGCCAGGCCGCCAAGATCTGCAACAACATGATCCTCGGCGCGACCATGATCGCCACCTGCGAGGCCTTTGCCCTGGCCGACAAGCTGGGCCTGTCGCGCCAGGCGATGTATGACGTGGCCTCCACCTCCTCGGGCCAGTCATGGAGCCTGACCACCTATTGCCCCGCCCCCGGCGTGGGCCCGCAAAGTCCCGCCGATGCAGGCTACGCCCCCGGCTTTGCCGCCGAACTGATGCTGAAGGACCTGATGCTGAGCCAGCAGGCCGCCACGGGGGCCGATGCCGACACGCCCATGGGCGCGCTCGCGGCCGAGCTTTACCGCCGTTTCGTGCAGGACGAAGGTGGGCGCGGACTCGACTTTTCCGCCATGCTGCCCCGGTTCGCGCGGCGCGGGCGCGGCTGATGGGCTGGGCCGGGGCCATCGGCACGCGCTCGGCCGAGGTGCTGGCGCGGCTGGACGGGCTGGCGGAATTGCGGCTGCCCCGGGGCAGCGTCCTCTTTCGGCAGGGCGAGGCCGCGCAGGGCTTTGTCGTCGTGCTCTCGGGGCGGATCGAGGTGCATCTGACCGGCCCCTCGGGGCGCGAGATCCTGCTCTATGCGGTGGAGCCGGGCCAGTCCTGCGTGCAGACCACGCTGGGCCTGCTGGGCGATGACCCCTACGCGGGCGAGGGGGTCTGCGCCGCCGACGTGGTGGCGGTGATGATCCCCCGGCCGCTGTTCCTGTCGCTGATGGATCAGGACGCGGCCTTCCGCGCCTATGTGCTGCGCGCCTTTGGCCAGCGGATGCAGGACATGACCCGGCTTTTGGAGCGCATCGCCTTTGGCCGGGTCGAGGGGCGGCTGGCGGCAGCCCTTCTGGCGATGGCGGCGGGGGGCGCGGTGCGGGCCACGCAGGCCGAACGGGCCGCGCGCATCGGCACCGCGCGCGAGGTGGTGTCGCGGCGGCTGGAGGCGATGTCGCAGGCCGGGCTGGTGGCGACCGAGCGCGGTGCGGTGCGGCTCTTGGACGAACCCGCCCTGCGGCGGCTTGCCGCGGCGGATATGTGACCTGGATCACAGACCGGGTGCCGCAAAAGGCACAGAATGCGCATATGACCCGGACCGACCGGGTTGCCATCAAGGATGACGCACATGCTGAAAACGAATGTCGGCGGGATCGACCGCATCCTGCGAATCGCCGTCGGGCTGGCGCTGCTGGCCTGGTTCTTTCTCGATCAAGGCACGGGCTTTTGGCACTATGCCAAGCTGATCGGGATCGTGCCGCTGATGACGGGCCTTCTGTCCACCTGCCCGCTCTACTCGGTCATCGGGGTTTCCACCTGCCCGATGAAGGGCGCCTGAGGCGGTCACTTCCCTTCCGCCGCACCACCGGGCGCGGGGCATCGCATGCGGGGGGATGCCCCGCATGCGACAGGGGTATGTTACGCCTTGCGCTGACGGCGCGCGGCGCCCGCCATCAGGCCGAAGGCGCCCAGCAACAGCAATCCGCTGGCCGGCAGAGGCACTGCCGACACGCTGTCCAGCGTTACGTCATCGACCCGGACGTTTCCGCCATTGGAGGACTGGAACGTCAGCGAGGTGATGTTCATGAACCCGGCGAGGTTTGCGAGGCTGAACACCTGCCCGCCGTTGTTCGCACCGAATGTCGCGACATCAAGCGCGACGCTCCCGCCACCCGAGCTTTCGACGAACAGGGTGTTGTTCGTCCCCTGTCCGAGCAGCTGGAACCAGAACGACACCGCCGAAAACACGCCGCCGTCAGCGGCCGTGATTGTCGTGGTCTTGCTCCTGTTGTTAAGCGCAAGGCACTCCGGCCCGGACGGGCCACAGCGGCCCGAGACCACACGGCCATCGGTCACAACGAATGCCGAATCATCGGACCCGTTGAAGGTCAGCGTCGCGGCCAGTGCCGCCGACGTGCCCATGGTGACGACCATTGCTGCGGGCGCGAGCACCCGCTTCAAAAACCATCGAAGTTTCATGTCTTTCTCCATATGTTCAGCGTTGCCGAGATTATCTCCAGCGACTGCGGAACATCGTCCGAAGCTTTTCGTTCCAAGGTATTTCGCCTGTCGGGCGCGAAATCACGCTGCCGTCAGGCGGCGGGCTCATTCCGCCGCCACGCGGCGCGGTTTGAGCATGTCCTTCAGGTAGCGCCCGGTATGGCTGGCCTCCACCGCGGCCACAGCCTCCGGCGTGCCCGTGGCCACGATCCGGCCGCCACCGTCGCCGCCCTCGGGGCCGATGTCGATGATCCAGTCGGCGGTCTTGATGACGTCCAGGTTATGCTCGATCACCACCACGGTATTGCCCTGCTCGACCAGTTCGTGCAGCACTTCCAGCAACTTGCGCACATCCTCGAAATGCAGGCCGGTGGTCGGCTCATCGAGGATATAGAGCGTGCGGCCGGTCGCCCGGCGGCTCAGCTCCTTTGACAGCTTCACCCGCTGCGCCTCGCCCCCCGACAGCGTGGTGGCCTGCTGGCCCACCTTGATGTAGCCAAGGCCCACCTCGCACAGCGCCTCCATCTTTTCCCGGATCGCCGGAACGGCCTGGAAAAACGCGCGGGCATCTTCACACGTCATGTCAAGAACATCCGATATGCTCTTGTCCTTGAACTTGATTTCCAGGGTTTCGCGGTTGTAGCGCGCGCCCTTGCAGGTCTCGCAGGTCACATAGACGTCGGGCAGAAAGTTCATCTCGATCTTCAGCACCCCGTCGCCCTGACAGGCCTCGCACCGCCCGCCCTTGACGTTGAAGCTGAAACGCCCCGGCGCATAGCCCCGCGCCTTGGCCTCGGGCAGGCCCGCGAACCAGTCGCGGATCGGTCCGAAGGCGCCTGTATAGGTGGCAGGGTTCGACCGAGGCGTGCGCCCGATGGGGCGCTGGTCGATGTCGATCACCTTGTCCAGATGCTCGAAGCCCCGGATCGTCTCACAGGGCGCAGGCGTCTCGCGCGCGCCGTTCAGGCGCGTGGCGGCGGTCTTGAACAGCGTCTCGATGGTCAGCGTCGATTTCCCGCCCCCCGAAACGCCCGTCACGCAAACAAACATCCCCAGCGGAAACTCCGCGGTGACGTCTTGCAGGTTGTTCCCCGAAGCCCCCACAACAACGAGCTTTTTCCCGTTCCCCTTGCGCCGCACCCGCGGCACCGGAATGCTGCGCGCACCGGACAGATACTGCCCCGTGATGCTGGCCGGATCGGCGGCAACCTCGGCCGGCGTGCCATGCGCGATCACACGCCCGCCATGCACCCCCGCCCCCGGTCCCATGTCGAACACGTAATCCGCCTCGCGGATCGCATCCTCGTCATGTTCGACCACCAGCACCGAATTGCCCTGGTCGCGCAGGTTCTTCAGCGTCGTCAGCAGCCGGTCATTGTCGCGCTGGTGCAACCCGATGGATGGTTCGTCCAGCACATACAGCACCCCCGTCAGCCCCGAACCGATCTGGCTCGCCAGCCGGATCCGCTGGCTCTCGCCGCCCGAAAGTGTCCCGGCGTTCCGCGCCAGCGTCAGATAGTCCAGACCGACATTCACAAGGAATCCAAGCCGTTCACGGATTTCCTTCAGGATCGCCCGAGCGATCTCATTGCGCTGGTTGGTCAGGCTGCCGGGCACCGTCTGCACCCAGTCATGCGCCTCGCGGATCGACATCTGCACCACCTGCCCCACATGCAGCCCGCCGATCTTCACCGCCAAGGCTTCGGGCCGCAGCCTGTATCCGCCACAGGTGCCGCAGGCGCGGTTGTTCTGATACCGCTCGATCTCCTCGCGGCTCCAGGCGCTGTCGGTCTCCTTGTAGCGGCGCTCCAGGTTCGGGATCACCCCTTCGAACACCCGGCGCACCTTGTAGACCCGCCCGCCCTCGTCATAGCTGAAGTCGATCTCGGTCTCGCCCGACCCGCGCAGGAACACCTGCTGCACCGCCTCGGGCAGGTCCTTCCACTTCTTCCTGCGGTCAAAGCCATAGTGCCGCGACAGCGCCTCGATGGTCTGGGTGATATAGGGGCTTTTCGACTTGGCCCAGGGCGCGATGGCCCCCCCCGCCAGCGTCAGGCCCTGATCCGGCACGATCAGCCGCTCATCCACGAACAGTTCCACCCCCAGCCCGTCGCAGCTTGGGCAAGCCCCGTAGGGCGCATTGAAGGAAAACAGCCGCGGCTCGATCTCGGCAATCGTGAACCCGCTGACCGGGCAGGCGAATTTCTCCGAATAGGTGATCCGCCGCGCCTCCTCGTCGGCGATCTCCACCACCGCGATCCCGTCCGCCAGGTTCAGCGCCGTGCGGAAACTGTCCGCCAGCCGCGTCTCAAGCCCCTCTTTCACCACGATGCGGTCCACCACCACGTCGATGTCATGGCGCAGCTTCTTGTCCAGGGTGGGCGGGTCGTCCAGGTCGTGGAACGCCCCGTCCACCTTGACGCGCTGGAACCCCTGCTTCCTCAGGTCAAGGAATTCCTTGCGATATTCCCCCTTCCGGTCGCGGATGATCGGCGCCAGCAGATAGGCGCGGGTGCCCTCGGCCATCGCCATCACCGCATCCACCATGTCCTGCACCTGCATCGCCTCGATGGGCAGGCCGGTGGCCGGCGAATAGGGCGTGCCCACCCGGGCAAACAACAGCCGCATGTAGTCGTAGATCTCCGTCACCGTCCCGACGGTGGACCGGGGGTTCTTCGAGGTCGTCTTCTGCTCGATGGAAATCGCTGGCGACAGGCCCGAGATATGGTCCACATCCGGCTTGCCCATCATGTCCAGAAACTGCCGCGCATAGGCCGAAAGGCTCTCGACATACCGCCGCTGCCCCTCCGCATAGATCGTGTCGAAGGCCAGCGACGATTTCCCCGACCCCGACAGCCCGGTGATCACCACCAGCCGGTCCCGCGGAATGTCCACATCCACGCCCTTGAGGTTATGCTCCCGCGCCCCCCGCACCGAAATGAACTTCGCTTCCGCCATGACCCGCCCCTGAATACCGCAGTCACAGATAGGCGAGCCGCGCCGAGTCTCCAATCGAAAAATGTGAACGAAGAATGAACATGCGTCAGAACGCCCCGCGGCGCCGCGCCAGCCACCCGTGCATGGCGATCCCCGCCAGACAAAGCGGCAGCGCAAACACCACCACACCCCATCCGCCCGCCCCCGCCATCATCGCGGCCAGCAGCGGCGTGCCCGTCACCGTGCCCACATTCCCCATCTGCGCGATGGCCCCCGCCGCCCGCGCCCTGTCCTCAGGCGCGGGGTTCAGCTGCGGGATCGCCGCGAAACTCGCCCCCTGCACCAGCCCCAGGGCCCCCGCAACGATCAGCGCTCCGGCCAGCATCGCCCCCTCTCCGAGGCCCAGCCCCAACGCGAACACCCCCACCCCGAAAGCCGCCACCAGAAACCCCGCCTGCACCAGCCGCACCGCCGCCATGTGCCGCAAGGCCCAGACCCCGAGCGTCAGCGACAGCACGATGGACACCACCGGCATCCCCGTCGCCGCCACATCACGCAGGGCGCCCCCGAACAGCGGCGGCACCAGCGTCAACAGCGCCACATAGGCCATCGTGTAAAACACAAAGCCCAGGGCAGGCGCCGACACCCGGGGTGAGGCATAGATCGCCAGATGCTGCGCCACCACACCCCCGAACCGCTCGACCTCCCGCGGCGCATCCCGCGGCACCACCCACAGGCACAGGACCGCAGCGCCCGCCATCCAGACCCCATGCCCGACAAACAGCCCCGCCACCCCGCCCGCCGCCAGTACGACAGGTGCCACAAGCCCCAAAACCGCATAGGTCACACCAAAGAACGACGACCATACCGTCATCGCCAACCCCTGATGCCGCCCCACCGTCACCCCGGCAATGATCACCGGCCCCGCCACCACGATGACCAGATGCGATACGCCCTCCGCCACCCGCAGCGCCATCATCACGCCGTAACCCGGCAACCCCGCCTGCACCCCCGAGGCAACCGCCCCCACCACCAGCGCCGCCACCAGCGCCCGCCGCATCCCCACGCGCCCCAGGATCAGCCCTGCCGTGGTCCCGAACACCAGCCCCACCAGCCCGACAACCGACACCACCAGCCCCAGCGCCACCGGTCCCGCCTCGCCATAGTGCTGCGCCATCACCTCCCAGACCACCGACACCTTGCCGAACTGCGCTGCCGCCCCCAACCCGGCCAGCCAGACCGCCAGAACCACCCCAACGGCCCGCATGCGCTTCTTCCGTCCTCAAATATCCCGGGGGTGAGGCCCGTCAGGGCCGAGGGGGCAGCGCCCCCTGACACGAGGCACCCCGCCATCCCGAAGGCGGCAGGGGGTCCAAGGGGGGGCCTGCCCCCCCTTGCCTGCCTCAGAAGTGGATCGCGCGGCCGTAGGCGTCCAGCACCGCCTCGTGCATCATCTCCGACAGCGTCGGATGCGGGAACACCGTCTCCAACAGCTCGGCCTCGGTGGTCTCCAGCGTGCGGCCGATCACATAGCCCTGGATCAATTCCGTCACCTCCGCCCCCACCATATGCGCGCCCAGCAATTCGCCCGTTTCCGCGTCGAACACCGTCTTGACCAGCCCCTCGGGTTCCCCCAGCGCAATCGCCTTGCCGTTGCCGATGAAGGGGAAGCGGCCCACCTTCACCTTGTGCCCGGCGGCCTTGGCCTTTTCTTCCGTCATCCCCACCGACGCGATCTGCGGATGGCAATAGGTGCAGCCTGCGATGGACCCCGGCTTGATCGCGTGCGGATGCCCGCCCGCGATCAGTTCGGCCACCATCACGCCCTCATGGCTGGCCTTGTGCGCGAGCCAGGGCGCACCCGCGATGTCGCCGATGGCATAGAGGCCCTCGACTCCCGTGCGGCAATATTCGTCCGTCACCACATGCGTGCGGTCGATCTGCACGCCCAGCGCCTCCAGCCCCAGCCCCTCGACGTTCCCCACGATCCCCACGGCCGAAATCACCGTGTCGAACGCGCGCGTCTCCACCTTGCCGCCCGTCTCGATATGCGCGGTGACGCCGATCCCCGGCTTGCGGTCCAGCGACTTGACCGAGGCTTTTTCGAGAATGGTCATGCCCTGCTTCACAAAGGCCTTCTTGGCAAAGTCGGCGATCTCGGCATCCTCCACGGGCAGGATGCGGTCCATCACCTCCACCACCGTCGTCTCCGACCCCATCGTGTTGAAGAAACTCGCGAATTCGATCCCGATGGCGCCCGATCCAATCACCAGCAGCTTTTTCGGCATCCGTTTCGCCACCAGCGCATCGCGATAGGCCCACACGAGGTCCCCATCCGCCTCCAGCCCCGGCAACTCGCGCGCCCGTGCCCCCGTCGCCAGCACGATGGCGGGGGCGGTCAGCTCCTCCACGCCCTTGTCGGTTTTCACGGTCACGCGGCCCTTTGCGGGGATCGTCGCCTCGCCCATCACCACCGCCACCTTGTTCTTCTTCATCAGATGCCCGATGCCGCCCGACAGCTGCTTCGCGACCCCCCGCGACCGCGCCACCACGGCACCCAGATCGAACCCGGCCTTCTCCACCGAAAGCCCGAATTCCTTGGCCCGGTGCATCAGGTGGAACACCTCGGCCGAGCGCAGCAGCGCTTTCGTCGGGATGCAGCCCCAGTTCAGGCAGATGCCGCCCAGGTTCTCGCGCTCGACGATGACCACCTTCTTGCCCAGTTGCGCGGCCCGGATGGCGGCGACATAGCCGCCCGGCCCCGCACCGATCACGATCACGTCAAAGCTGGCTGCGGCCATGGATGTGTCTCCTCCCGAAAAACTGGTTCAGCGTTAAACCATCGCCCGCGCCAGAGCAACAAAGCCCGTGCCGCAGGGCCATGCACCCCGCGCATGGCTATTCCGTCATCTTCTTGACCAGCGCGCCATAGCCGCCCTCGGCCAGAAACGCCTCCTCCGCCGCGGTGCTCTCGCGCCCCAGGGCGGAATTGCGAAAGGGAAAGCGGCCAAAGCGGCGGATCACCTCGGCATGGGCGCGGGCGTGCAGCAGGTTTTCCGGCTCGCCTGGCAGGCGCTCTGCGAACAGCCTCACCGACAGGTCCTGGTCGGCCATGTCCTCGGAATGCTCAAAGGGCAGATACATGAACTGCCGTTCGGGTTCCGGCACATCCATGTCCCAACCTTCCTCCAGCGCACGCCGCGCGGCCGCGCGGGCCTGTGCATCGGTGGCAAAGGCTTCCGCCCGGCCCCGGTGGATGTTGCGCGACAACTGGTCGGTGACCACCAGATAGGCCAGCGTGCCCGCAGGCCCGTCCACCCAATGCTCCAGCCCGCCCTCGCTTGCCGCCTGCCACAGATCGCCGAACCGTTCACGGATGGCCGCGTCCAGCGCCGCGCCCCCCGCATACCAGCCGTCACGCCCCACCTCGCCCAGCCAGTAGTCCAGCACCGACACCGGATCATCCATGCGCCACCTCCCGCCAACCCCAGGCCAGCCTGACAGGTCGCCCCCGCCCGCGCAACCGAACCCTCAGCGCGCCGGCACCGGGTCCGACCCCTTGCCCTCGACCAGCGCGCCCACCGCGATGGCCGAGGCTCCGGGCGCGATGGTGACCGCCCCGCCCGACCGCGCAGGCGCCACGCGCCGCGTCATCCGCCAGGCCGCATAACCCGCCAGCGCCGCGAACAGCACCCCGATGAACAGGAAAAATCCGCCCGGCCCCGCCGTCTCCATCAGCCAGCCGGTCGCCAGGGGGCCAAAGATCGCGCCGAACCCGTTCAGGAACAACAGGCCCGCCGAGGCCGCCGCCATGTCCTCCTTGGGCAGGAAGTCGTTGGTATAGGCGATCAGCAGCGCATAGAGCGGGTTGGTGATCCCTCCCAGCAGGAACGACACCGCCAAGAGCACCCCGAACGGCGGCGCGAAAACCACCGCCGCCATCATCACCACCGCCCCCGCCACCGCCAGCCACAGGATCAGCCCGCGCCGGTCCATCCGGTCCGAGGCCCAGCCGATGGGATATTGCAGCACCAGCCCCCCCAGATACATCACGCCGACGAAGATCGAAATGCCCTGCACCGACAGCCCCGCCAGCCCCCCCCAGACCGAGGCCATGCCGAACATCGCCGAAAACACGCCCCCCGTCAGCAGCATCCCCACGCATCCCAAGGGCGAGATGCGGAACAGCCGCCCGAACGACAGGCCACGCGTCTCCTGAAACACCGGCGCCTGCGTCACCGTCAGCAGGATCGGCGTGAACGCCAGCGACACCAGCACCGAGGGGATGATGAACAAGACGAACCCCGACGGATCGCCCACGTTCAACAGGGCCTGCGACGAGATGATCCCGATCATCTGCACGATCATGTAGAGCGACAGCGCCTGCCCCCGGTTCTCGTTGGTGGCCGCGTTGTTCAGCCAGCTTTCCGCCGTCACATAGACGCCCGCGAAACTGAACCCGATCAGCATCCGCATCCCCGCCCAGGCCATCCAGTCGGGCAGCGAGGGATAGAGCACCAGCACCGCCGAGATCAGCGAGCCCAGCGCCGCGAACACCCGCACATGCCCCACCTTGCGGATCATCCGGGGCGCAAGCTGCGACCCGCCCAGAAAGCCCACGAAATAGGCCGACATCACGATGGACATCTGGAAGGTCGAAAACCCCTCGATCGCCCCCCGGATGCCAAGGAGCGAGCCCTGCACCCCGTTGCCCACCATCAAGAGCATCACGCCCAGCAGCAGCGGCCAGGTTGTTCGCAGCACCGTCAACATGTTCCCGACCCCTTTTTCGGGCCGCGTTCCGGCGGCAGCCCCTTGGCGCTTTGCCATTGATCCCTTATCTGGCACAAGTGATGACGGCGCGGCGCGGTCGCAACGACGCCCCGCCGCACCGAACCGACCGCCGCCGATCCGACACGCCGATCCGATATGGCGACCCAAAGACCCAGACGACCCGCCCCAGCCACGCCCGGCGCCCGCAAGGCCCGGAAACGCACCGAGGAGAGGCCGCCATGAGCCTGCGCATTTCCCCCGATCCCCATGCCGATCCGGCCGGCCTGCCCGATGCCGCGCGGCTGCGCTGGCAGGGTGTCCTGTCCCAGACCGACCGCGACTGGTGCCGCCGCAACGGCATCGCGCTGGCCTTCGATCCCGCGCAGGCGGGCTGGGTGGTGGACCCCGACGCGGGCTTTGCCGACGACGCGCCCGAGGCCGCACCGCCCCTGTCGCATGCCCTCGGCCTGACGCTGCGGCCCTGGACCATCGACGACCTGCCCACCTTTCACGCGCTGCTGGACGACCCACAGGTCTGGGCGCATCTGCCCGAGGCCTATCCCGCCCCCCTGACGCGCGCGATGGCTGCCGACCTGATCGAGATTGCCACAAACGGCACGCATCACATGGTGCGGGCGGTGGTGCTGGCGGATCGCCCGGTGGGTCAGGTGCGACTGGAATTCGGGGCGGACCCGGCCGAGGCCGAACTCAGCTACTGGCTGGGCCGCACCTTCTGGGGCCGGGGCATCGGACGGCGGATGGTGGCGCGGGCGGTGGACTGGGCCACAAGCCACCCTGCGCTCACCCGCCTCAGCGCCCGCGTGCGCCCGTCCAACACCGCATCGTCCCATGCGCTCGTCGCGGCGGGGTTCCGCCGCGACGGGCAGCATGGCGGCTGGGACCGCTTCACGCGTCCGCTGTGAATCCGCCCGGAAACAGCACCGAGGCATCGCCGTAGCTGAAAAAGCGATACCCCTCCGCCACCGCATGGGCATAGGCCACGCGCATCCGGTCCGTCCCCATCAGGGCCGAGACGAGCATCATCAGCGTCGATTTCGGGAGGTGGAAATTTGTCATGAGGGCATCGGCCACCCGGAAGCGGTAGCCGGGATAGATGAAGATCTCGGTGGTGCCGCGAAAGGCCGCGATCGTGCCTCCTGCCGCCGCACTCTCGATCAGCCGCAGCGCGGTCGTGCCCACCGGGATCACCCGCCCGCCTGCGCCCCGTGTCGCGGCAATCTCGGCGGCGGCAGCCTCCGTCACCTCGCCCCACTCGCCGTGCATGCGGTGCGTCGTCACGTCCTCGACCTTCACCGGCAGAAAGGTGCCCGCCCCCACATGCAGCGTCACCTCCGTAAAGGCCACGCCGCGCGCGGCAAGCGCGGCCAGCAGATCGGCGTCGAAATGCAGCGAGGCCGTGGGGGCCGCCACCGCCCCCGCATGGCGTGCGAACACTGTCTGATAATCGTCCTCGTCCTGCGCGTCGGGGGGGCGCAGGGCCGCGATGTAGGGCGGCAGCGGCATCGTGCCCGCAGCCGCCAGCGCCACCTCGAACGCCGCGCCATCGCGGTCGAACATCAGCCGCGCATCAGCCTCGCCCCGTTCCGCCACCGTCGCCTCAAGCCCACCGCCAAAGCGCAGCCGGTCACCCGGCGCAAGCTTGCGCAGGGGCCGCGCCATGGCGCGCCAGCCACCCGAAGCGGCAGGCTCCATCAGCGTGACCTCGATGCGCGCCACCGCATCGCCACGCAGCCGCTCGCCGCTCAGGCGGGCCGGGATCACGCGGGTATTGTTCAGAACCAGCCGGTCGCCGGGCCGCAACAGGCGCGGCAGGTCATAGGCATGCAGATCGGCCATCCGCTCGGGCCCCACCGCAAGCATCCGGGCATGGCTGCGCGGCCGGGCGGGCCGGGTGGCGATCAGGTGGTCGGGCAGGTAAAAATCGAAATCATCGAGGCGCATGGGGGGCACCTAGCCTGTCAAGACAAGGCTGTGAAGGCCCGGTCGGGGCCACGGGCCGCCATCCGCTGACTTCCGGCTACCGCCCGACCGCACCGCGCACGCGTCAGGGCGACGCGGCGGGCGGCGCGCCGCCTTCGACGATCCGGGGGGCCGGGCGGCGAAAGATGTCGCGGAACATCGCGGGCGTCAGGATCGACAGCGGGTTGACGCTGATCTGCGGCCGCGCGGCAGAGCCGGTCAGCCGATAATTGAACCCGAACAGCCCCTCGCCCCGCCGCGTCAGCACCGCACCGATGCCATTGAACAGGTAGATCGGCGAGATCACGCCCTGCATGTCCAGCCGATTCTGCTCCACATCGTAAATGCCCGCCAGTGAAATGCCGATCGAGGCCCCGACGGCCGAGGCGCGCGTCACCTCAACCGCGCGCGGCGTCAGCCGGAAATCGGCCTGGGCGTTCTGAAACAGCAGGCCCTGGCCGTCCAGCTGCTCGAACAGCCCCACGATGGAGGCGGCATTGAGGAGTTCCGCCAGCACCGGCGTGCCACGCAACCGCACGACACCGATATCGGCCCGCCCGTCATAGCCGCCGCCGCGCGGGCGCAGCGTCATCACCAGATCGCCCCCCCGCGCATTCGGAAACAGCCCCGCCGCCGACAGCACCGCCCCCGCATCCTGCGAGGTGATCCGCACCGAAGTCCCGCCCGCCGAGGGCGCGACGCTCCCTTGCACCACCGCCTGCCCGTTGACGCGGGCCAGAAACTGGCCCCCGAGCCCGCCGCGCGTGCCGAAGGTGCCCCGCACCCCCGTCAGCGCGATGCCGTCCGATACCGTCACGCGGTCCAGCTCCATCCGGATCTCGGTGCCCCCGCCCTGCGCCGCCGAGCCCCCCCCCATCCGGTCTGGCATCCGGCGCAGATCGACCGCGCCACCCGCGATCTCCACCGCCGGGGCCGCCCCCCCGCGGCCCACCAGCGTCACCCCCGCATCCAGCCAGCCCCCCGCCCGCACCCGCGCGAACCGCGCCCGGTCAAGCCCGCCGCCCGGCCGCAGGCTGACCGTGCCGCTGGCCGACAGGCCGGGCGCCTCCAGCTCCAGCCGCTCGATGGCGGCGGGGTTGGACAGCCGCGCCGTCACCTCCAGCCGCCCCGCCGCGCCCTTTGCCTTGGACCAGCCGATCTCGGGGATCGCAAGGCCCAGCTGTCGCAGGTCGGAGGTGAGGCGCAGCACCGGCACCCCCCCTTTGGGCAGATCGACCGCGATCTGCCCCTGCCCCGCCCCCGACAGCAGCCCCGGCGGCAGCCCCAGCCCCAACCGCGTCGCCGCCCCGGCCGACAGCGCGACGGTGCCCTGCAGGGTCGCGCCGCTGTCCCCCGGCCCCAGCGGCTGGCGATAGGTGGCGTCAAAGGCCACGCCGTCCAGCGTGCCGCGCCCCGCGATCTCCAGCGCCTCGGGCGTGCCGGTGACCGCCAGTTCGGCGGCCTCGATCACCCGCCCCGGCACCAGCCGGTCCGACCGCACATCCGAAATCACCCCCGCCACGCGCCAGTCAACATCCTCGGGCGTCAGCGCATCCACCAGCGGCACCGACAGCCGCGCCTCGACCACCGCGCGCCCCTCGCCCAGGTCCACCGGCTGCCCCGCCCGCGTCAGAAACCCGAACGGCGGCTGGTCCAGCAAGGACAGCGTGGCCGTCAGGCTGCCCGCCGTGCGCAGCGTCACCTCGGCCACCGAGGGCTTGCGCGTGATGTCAGGCACGGCAAAGACCGACCCTGCCACGTCGATCCGCCCGCCATCGGGCGGCACCACCTCGCCCCGGTCCAGCACCAGCGTATAGCGCGTGCCGTCCAGCGTGGCATAGCCGAACCCGCCCTCCACCGGGGGCAGCGTGCGCATGAACCGCACGCCCGCGCTCGAATAGTCATAGGTCAAGGACAGCCGCGGCTCGGCCCCCGGGGCCAGCCGCACCGCGCCCCGCACGTTGGACAGAACCCCCTCCTGCACGTTGTCGGCCAGCCAGGCCCGCGTGCCCGGAACCAGCCGCAGCGGCCACAGCGACAAGAGCCGGTCATGCCCGATGGCATCCACGCCCATGTCCAGCGACACCCGCCAGCCCCCCTCCACCACCGCCGCCCGCCCCTTGGCCGACAGCCGCCGCTCGCCATCCAGCAGTTGCAACTGCCCCACCTCCAGCGTGAAGGGCGACAGCCGCAGCCGCAGGTCCAGCGCGCCCCCCGTGAACACGGCGGGTGCCACGAACAGGCCCTCCGGGTCCATCCGAACCTCGCGCAGTGCAAATTGCGCCAGCATCACCTGCGGAAGCCCCTCGGATGCCCCCGGCAGATAGGCATGGCCCGATGCCGACAGCCGCAGCGACGGCCCCTCCACCGCAATCTCGGCCAGGTCCAGCCGGTTGCGCGCGGGATCGAAGGACAGCGCCAGTGCGGCATGGTCAAAGGCCACAGGCTGCGCCCCGGCCCCGGCGGTCAGCGCGCCCGCCGACACGTCCAGCCGCGCGTCCAGCCGCTCCAGCCGCCCGCCCTCGCCAAAGCCCGTGTCGATGCGCCCCGAGATCGGCGCGTCCAGCACCCCCAGAAACGCCAGCGGGGCCGCCAGCGACGCAAGGTCGCGCGCCGCCACCTGATCGACCGTGACCGAGACGCGCGCCTCGGGGCTGCCCTTGTCGGTCACCGCCGTCAGCACCGCGCGGGCGGGGGCCACCCCGCCCCCGATCAGCGACAGCGCCATCTCGCCCGCCAGCGCATCCGCGCGGTTGTCCAGCCGCAGCCGGCCGTCGCCCATCTCCCACACCCGGCCCGCGGCGGCATCCTCGATGGTCAGGGTCATGCCCTCGGCCTCCAGATGCGTCAGCCGGTCCAGCGCGGGCAGCGCAAACAGGCGGTCGGCGGCATCGAACAGCGCGGCCACCCCGTCAAAGGCCAGCGCGGACAGGCCGCCCCCCAGGGCGAGGTCCAGTTGCCCCCCCTCCAGCCGCCGCAGCCGCACCTGCGCCCCCGTCACCCGCAGCGATGCCACACGCAGCCCTTGCCCCGTCAGCGCCCCGGGGGCCAGCGTCACGGTCGTCTGCGGCAAGGTCAGCAGCGTGGCCCCCCCCGGCTGGGTCAGCCGGAAGTCCCCGAATTCCAGACGCGGCCTGCGGTCGGCATCAAAGGCCAGCCGCGCGGCCCCCAGCGATGCGGTGGCCAGCCCGCCCGGCTTGCCCGCCAGCGCCCGGCGCAGCGCCGCGTTCATCCGCGCCTCGACCTCCGCCACCGCCCAGACCGGCAGCCCGACCGACCGGCCCGGCAGGTTGGCCACCAGCCCCGCCAGGACAACCGCGAGGAACAGCACCGAAAGGATTCCCCATGGCACCCGTGCCCGGTGGTGGCGGCGGCGGCGGTGCCTGTGGTGATCGCGGTGCTGCGTCTTGCGGGCGGGAAGGGCGGCGGCGGGTGGTGCTGCGGCCTCCGGGTCCAGGCTGTGCGCCAGTTCGGCGGGCGAGGGAAGCTCGACATCGGCAGGGTCGGGCGCTCGCTCCGGATGCGTGGGCGTGGCGCGCGCAGGTCCATGCGGTTCGGGCAACGCGTGCGTGCCGGGCGGCAAGGCAGGCCCATCGGACGCGGGGCCATGGGGCGCGGGAAATTCCGGTTTGGGCAGGTCCGGGTCGGGCGACTGCGGCGCGGGGCATCCGGCCGCGGGCGTCACCGCGTGCCCGTCCGCCTCCCTCTGGCTGTCGCGTGCCTCCGACCCGCCTTCCACTGCGGTCTCCTCTTCCGGGCGATTGCCGCCCTTGCCTTTTGACTTTGCCCCAAGGCAACTAGAACACCAAGCATCGCATCCGCAACGCCACGAGGACCCCATGCCCGCCATCGCCGAAGGCCAGACCGCCCCCGATTTCACCCTGCCCCGCGACGGCGGCACCGACATCACCCTGTCGGCCCTGCGTCCGGGCAAGGTCGTGCTTTACTTCTACCCCAAGGACGACACACCGGGGTGCACGACCGAGGCTCTCGACTTCACATCCCGGTTAGCGGAGTTCATGGCCGCCGACACCACCGTGATCGGCGTGTCCAAGGACAGCATCCAGGCGCATGACAAGTTCTGCAAGAAGCACGGCCTGCGCATCATCCTCGCCTCGGACGAGAGCGGGCACACCTGCGAGGATTACGGCGTCTGGGCCGAAAAGAGCATGTATGGCAAAACCTACATGGGGGTTAACCGTTCCACCTTCCTGATCGACGGGAACGGCATCGTGGCCCGCGTCTGGCCAAAGGTCAGCGTCAAGGGCCATGCCGACGAGGTGCTGGCGGCGGCAAAGGCACTCTGACCCGGCGGGTGCACGGCAGGTAAACGCGGCGCGCGGCCTGTCGGGACGGAAAACCGACGCAAACCCGACAGATAACCGACGCAGGCCAGACGGCAGGAGGACCGCTTGCAGACACTCGCCCGGATGGCCGTCGAGGTGCTCACCACCGCCGACGGCCGCGCCAAGACCGCGCTCAGCCGCGCCCATGCGGCGGACTGGTTCGCCGCCCGTGCGGTCGGTGCACCCCTGCCCGTGGGCCATGCCGCACCGCCCCCGCGCCCCGCCCGCCCGGCCCGGCCCGACCTCTTGCCGCCCCGCGACATGCCCCGCCGCAGGCCGGGCACGCTGGCCGGTCGGCTGGCGCTTCTGCATGCCGTGGCCCATATCGAACTGAATGCGGTGGACCTGCACTGGGACATCATCGCGCGCTTTAGCGACCATCCGATGCCGCCCGGATTCTATGACGACTGGGTGAAGGCGGCGGATGAGGAATCCAAGCATTTCAATCTGGTGTCGGACGTTCTTGAGACAAACGGCAGCCATTACGGTGCCATGCCCGCGCATCTGGGCATGTGGCGCGCGGCCGAAGACACGGCGGAGGACTTGATGGGCCGGCTGGCCGTGGTGCCCATGGTGCTGGAGGCGCGGGGGCTGGATGTGACGCCCGGCATGATCGAGGTCTTTCGCAAGGCGGGCGACGCCGGGGCCATCGCGGCGCTTGAGACGATCTATGCCGAAGAGGTGGGCCATGTCGCCTATGGCTCCAAGTGGTTCAACTGGCTTTGCGGGCGCCAAGGGCTTGATCCCAAGGATGAATTCCACGCGCTCGTGCGCCGCTACTTCCACGGCGCGCTGAAACCCCCCTTCAATGACGAGAAACGCGCCGAGGCCGGCATCCCCCCCGATTTCTACTGGCCCCTCGCCGAAAGCCTGCCGCCAGAGCGCTGACAGATCGGCAGAATGTCGCCGGTTCCCGACGCCACGGGCCAAACCCGTTGCGCAGGCTTGCCCTGCTGACTACGACTTCGGGCGCGGATGACGTCCGGCCGACACTGGCGCGTCCGACGGGACAGAACAAACCGAACCAAAGGCGGCGCAGGTGCTTAGACGGCTCTCCTACCGGATCAACGCGGCATTCGAGCGGCGCTTTCCCGAACAGCGGCTGTTCTTGAAATCCGACACCGAAACCCGCTTCATCCGGCTGGCGCCGGTGACCCAGGCGGTTGGGATGCTGGGCGGCGCGCTGGTGCTGGGCTGGGCGATCCTCGCCACCGCGATCATCCTGATGGACTCGATCGGCGCTGGCGACGCCCGCACCCAGGCACAGCGCCAGCAGGCGATCTATGAGGCGCGGCTCAACGCCCTCTCCGCCGACCGCGACCTGCGCGCGGACGAGGCGGCGGGCGCACAGGAGCGGTTCAACCTGGCGCTGGAGCAGGTTTCGGCCATGCAGACCCGGCTTCTGGCCTCCGAGGATGCGCGGCGTGAGCTTGAGACAGGCATCGAGGTGATCCAGAACACCCTGCGCCGCACCATCCGCGAACGCGACGAGGCGCGGGCGGCGGGCGAACAGCTTGCCTCCACCCTGCGCCGCGAAACCGGATCGGCCAAGACCGGAGACGGGCGCGCCCGAGATGCCGAGGCGACGCTGCGGGTGATCGCGCAGGCGCTTGGCGGCACGGCCGCCGAACGGGACGCGATGGTGATGGCCGCCGCCGCCGCCGAGGCGCATACCGAAGCCGTCGAGGCCGAGAAACGCGCGCTCGAAGCCCGCAACGACGTGATCTTCGCCAAGCTGGAAGAAGCCGTGTCGGTGTCGATGGAGCCTCTGGACAAGATGTTCCGCGCCGCCGGAATGTCGCCCGATGACCTGTTGCGCCAGGTGCGGCGCGGCTATTCCGGCCAGGGCGGTCCGCTGACACCGCTGCGCATGGGCGCGAACGGCACGCCGCCCTCGCCCGACGAGGTGCGCGCAAACGCGATCCTGGCCGGGCTGGACCGGATGAACCTCTACCGCATCGCCGCCGTGAAATCGCCCTTCGCCATGCCGGTGAAATCCGCCTTCCGCTTTACCAGCGGGTTCGGCTATCGCCGCGATCCCAAGGGCGCCGGAACACGGATGCACGAGGGCACGGATTTCGCCGCCTCAACCGGCACGCCGATCTATGCCACGGGCGACGGCACGGTGATCCACGCCGACTGGGACTCGGGCTATGGCCGCACCGTGCGCATCCAGCACGAATTCGGCATCGTCACGCTCTACGCCCATATGAGCCAGATCCGTGTCACAAAGGGCCAAAGGGTATCGCGCGGCGACCGGATCGGTGATATGGGTTCCTCTGGCCGGTCCACCGGCACGCATCTTCACTACGAGGTCAGGATCGGGGGGCGCCCCGTCAACCCGATGACCTTCATCAGGGCAGCAAGCAATGTTTTCTAAGAGCCGCATCAACGAGCCCGGGCCGAAACAGGCCGACGCCGAAAAGACAAGGGCACCCGAAGGGTTACCCGGAACCGGAAAGCCTTCCATGGACTATACTCCCTCTGCCCCGAAGGTGAAGGCGCCGGCCTCGGTGCTCTCCTCCGACCTCACCATCACCGGCAACCTGCGCACCACCGGCGACATCCAGGTCGAAGGCACGGTCGAAGGCGACATCCGCGCGCATCTCTTGACGGTGGGCGAAACCGCCACCATCCGGGGCGAGATCGTGGCCGATGACATCGTGGTGAACGGCCGCGTGATCGGCCGCGTGCGCGGCCTCAAGGTGCGCCTGACGTCCACGGCCCGGGTCGAAGGCGACATCATCCACAAGACCATCGCCATCGAATCCGGCGCGCATTTCGAAGGCTCGGTGCAGCGAGCCGACGACCCGCTGGCCAGCGGCCGCACGCCGCAACTGGCGATCCCGGCCCCGACCCCCAAACCGGCCGAGGGCTGACCCGGGCCGGGTTCGGACCGACCCACAGGGCACCCTGCGGGGTGCCCTCTCACGTCACCGGATTGCGCGGCGATAGAGATGCCAACTGGCATGGCCCAGCACCGGAAACACCACGAACAGCCCCAAAAACCACGGCAGCATCGCAGCAAAGGTCGCAACCGCGATCCCGACCCCCCAGGCGCCCAGCACCAGCGGATTGTTCAGCACGACCGACACACTGGTGATCATCGCCGTCACGAAATCCACCTCGCGGTCCATCAGCATCGGCAGGCTGATCACCGTCACGGAAAATAGCGTTCCCGCCAGCACCGCACCAACCATGCTGCCGATGGCCAGCATCGTCAAACCCTCCTGCGTCATCAGCACCGCGACGGACGAGGTGATGTTGGTCATTGTGGAGAGGCCCAGAAACAGCGCAAAGATCATATGCGCCAGAAAATTCCAGAACAGAAAGAACACCACCACCACCGCGGCCATGGCAGGGATCTGTCGGTCCTTCTGCCGCCAGACCGCCCCCAGCACCTCCGTCCAGCTCAGCGCCTCGCCCGCCTCCAGCCGCCGCGAGACATCGTAAAGACCGCAGGCCACAAACGGCCCCAGGATCGGAAAGCCTGCGGCCGCAGGCAGCACCCACCACAGCGCCCCCTTCACGGTCAGCGCCCAGAGCATGAGCCAACCGCCCGCCACATAGGCCCCCGCAAAGAACACCCCGAACAGTGGCGCCCGCGTGAAGTCACGCCAGCCCAGCACCAGGCAGGCGCGCAGGTCGCGCAGCGACATCGGGCACAGGGTTGCAGGCTGTGCCGCCTCGGAATGGGTCATGGCGCTCCCTCCTCCCCTGAGCGATTCTACCCGCCGAAAACGGCGCTGCAAACCCGCAATTTTTGTGCAAGCTTTTCCCGTTCTCCTGACGGGTCAAAAATCCCGGGGGACGCCTTGCGCCAGCAAGGCGGGGGGCAGCGCCCCCTCTTCTGCCCCGCGCGTCAGGCCTCGGCCTGAGCTTCGGCCCGGCTCTTGCCCGCCACGTCCAGCGCGAGGGTCGCCGCCATGAACCGGTCCAGATCGCCGTTCAGCACGCCATCGGTATCCGATGTCTCGACCCCCGTCCGCAGGTCCTTGACCATCTGGTAGGGCTGCAGGACGTAGGACCGGATCTGGTTGCCCCAGCCCGCCTCGCCCTTGTTGTCATAGGCCGCATTGATCACCGCGTTCCGCTTGTCCAACTCCATTTGGTACAGGCGCGAGCGCAGCGCGTTCATGCAGGCCTCGCGGTTCTGGTGCTGCGACTTCATGCTGGAGGTCACGACGATGTTCGTGGGCAGGTGGGTGATCCGCACCGCCGAATCGGTGGTGTTGACGTGCTGCCCGCCCGCTCCCGAGGACCGGTAGGTGTCGATGCGGATGTCACGGTCCGGAATCTCGATCTCGATGTTGTCGTCGATCACCGGATAGACCCAGACCGAGCTGAAACTGGTGTGCCGCCGCGCCGCGCTGTCATAGGGGCTGATCCGCACCAGCCGGTGCACGCCGCTTTCGGATTTCAGCCAGCCATAGGCATTCTTGCCGCTGATCTTGTAGCTGGCCGAGCGGATGCCCGCCTCTTCGCCCTCGGTCATCGATTGCAACTCGACCTTGTAGCCCTTCTTTTCGGCCCATCGCACATACATGCGCGCCAGCATGTTGGCCCAATCGCAGCTTTCGGTCCCGCCTGCGCCAGCGTTCACCTCCAGGAAGGTGTCATTGCCATCCACCTCGCCATCCAGCAGCGCCTCCAGCTCCTTTTCGCGCGCGGTCTCGACAAGGGCACGCAAGGCGGCCTCGGCCTCGGCCACGATCTCGGGTTCGCCCTCGGCCTCACCCAGTTCGATCATCTCCAGATTGTCGCGCAGGCCGGTGTCGATCATCCGGTAGGTGGACAGCGCATCCAGCAGCTCCTGCCGCTCGCGCATCAGCTTTTGCGCGCGGGCGGGATCGTTCCACAGGTCCGGCGCCTCGATCATGGCGTCGAACTCCTCCAGCCGGTGCGGCGCCGTCTCCATCCCCAGCCGCTGGCCCAGAAGGGTCAGTGTCTTGGCGATGGTATCGGCATGGGCTTGCGTCTCGGCGCGCATCGGCAGGTCCTTCGGGGCGGGTTCAGGTCAGGGGCGGGTGATAGCGCCAAGCGCGGGGGCGGGCAAGGCACCAGCCCCGCCCGCGGTCAATACAGCCCGCCCGAGGACAGCGTGCCGAAATCGGCCTTCTTGGGTATCACCCGGGTGGCCCCGGTGGCCGTGGTCACCGTCTCGCCTCCGGAATCCGTTTCACCATAGGCGAACAGCGGCAGGTTCGAACCGATGGCAAACCCGCCATCGACATAGGCCGCCAGTCCCAGCAGCGCATCCGCCCCTTCGCGGAAATACTCCGACACCACGTTCGGCCCCGAGGCGTTGTCCGCAAGAAAGGCGCCCGAGAACCGGTCTATCTTGCGGAAATAGCCGCCCGGCGGCACGGCAAATTTCGATCCGCCGTATTTCTTGACCGCCACCTCCATGAAGGACTGGAACACCGGCGCGCAGGTCCCCCCGCCCGAGGCCCCTCCCATCGAGCGCGGCTGGTCGTAACCGATATAGCAGCCCGCCGCGATGTTCGAGGTGTAGCCCACGAACCACACGTCCTTGGCGTCGTTGGTGGTGCCGGTCTTGCCCGCCACGGGCACCGGCAGGTTGATGCCGCGCCCCGTGCCATGGGTGATGACGCCTTGCAGCATCGAGGTGAGCTGATAGGCCGTCACCGCATCCATCACCCGCGCGCGGCTGGACCGCACCGTGGGTAGCGTGCCAGGGTCGAGGCTGGCCAGCCGGCAGTCGGCGCAGTCGCGCTGGTCGTGCCGGTAGATGGTCAGACCGCGCCGGTCCTGCACCCGGTCCACCAGCGTCGGCTCCACCCGCTCACCGCCGTTGGCGAACATCGCATAGGCCGCAACCATGCGGAACAATGTGGTTTCATCCGACCCCAGCGCCGCTGCAAGAACCTGGTTCATCCGGTTGTAAACCCCGAACTTTTCCGCATAGGACGCCACCGTCGCCATGCCGATCTCCTGCGCCATCCGCACGGTCATCAGGTTGCGGCTCTGCTCGATCCCGACGCGCACCGTGGTAGGCCCGTAGAACTTGTTGGAAGCGTTCTTCGGCTTCCAGATGCCCTGCGGCGTGTTCACCTCGATCGGCGCATCCACAACGATCGTCGCCGGGCTGAAGCCGCTGTCGAGCGCTGCGGCATAGACGAAGGGCTTGAAGGCCGATCCGGGCTGGCGCATCGCCTGTGTGGCGCGGTTGAATACCGATTCCTGATAGGAAAAGCCGCCCTGCATGGCCAGCACGCGGCCCGAATTCACGTCCATCGCCATGAAGGCGCCCTGGATCTCGGGCACCTGGCGCAGTGACCAGCGGGTGAACTTGCCCTCCTTGTCGGTGACCGCACGCACCAGAACCACATCGCCGACCGACACCAGATCGCCGGGCGCCTTGGCCTTGGGCCCCAGCCGCCCGTCCGCCTGGCGTTTCCGCGCCCAGGTCACGTCCTCGGACGGGATCACATGGCCTTCGGGAACCTCCGCAACGCCGTCGATCCCGATGCGCGCCGACGTCGCGCCGACCTCCAGCACCACCGCCGGGAACCAGCCCGGCACGTCGCGCGGCACCCGAACCTCTTCCATCGCCGCACGCCAGGCGTCCTCGGACCCCAGTTGGTCCGCCGCGATTACCTGCCGCGTGCCGCGCCAGATGCCCTGCCCGCGGTCATAGCGTTCCAGCGCCTCGCGCAGCGCGCGGGCCGCGGCGCGCTGCAGGTCAGGGTCCATCGTCGAGCGGATCGTCAGGCCACCGCCAAAGAACTCCTCCTCGCCGAACCGGCCCGAAAGCTGGCGCGAGATCTCTTCGGTGAAATAATCGCGTGGGGGCAACGTCTCACGAAACGCCGGAAAATCTCCGTTCTGGACCGAGCGCAGAGGTTCCGCGATCCCCGCCTCCATCGTAGCGCCGTCGATATAGCCGTTCTCGAACATCTCGCGCAGCACATAGTTGCGCCGCTGGGTCACACGCTCCTTCGCGCGGACCGGGTGATACTGGCCCGGTGCCTGGGGCATCGCGGCCAGCATGGCGGCCTCGGCGGGCGAAAGGTCTGCCAGCGTCTTGTTGAAATAGGTCTGGGCTGCGGCGGCTACGCCATAGGAATTCTGGCCCAGGAAGATCTCGTTCAGATACAACTCAAGGATCTTGTCCTTGGTCAGCACCTCCTCGATCCGGGTGGCAAGGATGATCTCCTTGATCTTGCGCTCGCCCGTCCGGTCGCCCGACAAGAGGAAGTTCTTCATCACCTGCTGTGTGATGGTCGAGGCGCCGCGCAGGTTTTGCCCGCGCGACTGGATCGCCTCGACCGCCGCCGCGGCCATCCCGCGCGCGTCATAGCCCTTGTGGGTATAGAAGTTCTTGTCCTCGGCGCTGACAAAGGCATGCTTCACCAGCTCGGGGATCTCCTCGATGGGCTGGAACAGGCGGCGTTCCTTGGCGAATTCATCGACCAGTTCACCCTCGCCGGAATAGATGCGGCTGATCGTGGGCGGGGCGTATTGTGCGAGGCTCTCATGGCTGGGCAGGTCGCGGGTGTACATATGGAACACCGCCCCCACGACCAGCGCCACGAAGAACAGTCCCAGCGTGACCATCGAGAAGATGCCGCCCAGGACGCTTGCCAGAAACCGGAACACCCGTCTTGCCCCCACCAACGCAAGGCCCCCCCGGGGGCCATCTTTCGTGGTCATACAGGAAACCTTCGCCCTGTGCAAAACCGCCGGGCGGGAAACCGCACCCCGCGCGCCACAATTCCGTTATTGCCGCAGCGCGGAGAGTGCCGCATCCTCGGCGGCCCAGGCGGTCAATGCGGCGCGCACCGCCCCGGCCATCCGCGCCCGCCAGACCGGATCGGTCAGCCGCGCCAGATCGCGGGCCGAGGACATGAAGCCCAGTTCCAGCAACACGGACGGAATGTCGGGCGATTTCAGCACCGAAAACGCCCCGTATTGGCGCGGGCGGCGGTGCATCGCCAACCCCTCGGCCTTGATTGCGCCCTGCAGCGCCGTGGCCAGCCGGTCCACCCGCGGTTTCGTCTCGGTGCGCGCCATGTCCATCAGGACCTGCACCACCAGATCGTCCTGCCCCGTCAGGTCCACCCCCGACAACAGGTCATCGCGGTCATGCCGTTCGGCCAGGGCCGCCGCCGCGCGGTCAGATGCCTCGTCCGACAGGGTGTAAAGCGTGGCCCCCGTCGCCTGCCCCTCGGCCAGCGCATCGGCGTGCAGCGACACGAACACATGCGCGCCTGCGGCCCGCGCGACCGAGATGCGGCTTTCCAGCGGCACGAACACGTCATCCTCGCGCGTCAGCACCACCGAAAACCCGCCCGCGCGCAGCAGCTCTTCCTTCAACTCGCGCGCAAAAGTCAGCATCAGCCCGGCCTCGGTCAGCCCGTCACGCTCGGCGCCGGGGTCGATGCCGCCATGGCCGGGGTCCAGGACCACGACCAGCGGCCCGCTGCCCCGGACGGGGGGCAGGGGCAGATCGACGCCCCGGGGCAGCGTCCAGCCCGGCGGATCGGGCAGGGCCGCGCGGGCGGCAAAGACCTGCGACGTGGCGGGCTCCAGCCGCAGCACGACCCGTGCCGCGCCCTCGCCAGTCTCCATCGCGGCCTGCGCCACCACCATGGGCGCCTCCAGCTGCATCACAAGGCGCGACCAGCCCTCGCGCAAGGGCCCCGCCCGCAACCCCGTCACCCCCGGCACTCGCGCCAGCCCCGCGATCCCGCGCCAGTCCACCTCGCGCGTGTCCAGCACCACGCGCGGCGGGCCGTCCAGCACCCGCACCCGCCAGGGCACCGGCTGGCTGATCCCCAGCTGCACCTCCACCGCATCGCCCGACAGCACCATGCCCGACCGGATCACATCCACCCGCGCCAGCGCCGACAGGTCCTGCGCCGCCCCAGTTCCGGCGCTGGCCCCGGCCAGCAGCAGCGCCACCCCCCAGACACGGGCCGCCGCCTTCATCTTGGCCCAAATATCCCCGCCGGAGGCACCCGCACCCATCACCCGCGCTCCCGACGCGCCATGTAATCACCCAGCCGCGCGATCCCCTCGGCGATCTCCGCAGTCGCCCGCGCATAGGAAAACCGCAGCGTCCGCCCGCCCCGCACCGGGTCGAAATCCAGCCCCGGCGTGCAGGCAACACCTGCCCCCCCAAGCAGTTCCGCCGAGAAAGCAAGGCTGTCATCCGTGAGGTCCGACACGTCGGCATAGATGTAGAACGCCCCGTCCGGCGGCGCGATCCGCGCGAACCCCGCCCCCGGCAGCCCCTCCAGCATCAGGCGGCGGTTCGTGGCATAGACGGCGCGGTTGGCCTCCAGTTCCGCCACCGCGTCCAGGGCGGCAAGGGCCGCCACCTGACTGGCGTGCGGCGGGCAGATGAACATGTTCTGCGCAAGGCGTTCGATCGACCGCACATGCCCCTCGGGAACCACCATCCAGCCAACCCGCCAGCCGGTCATGCTGAAATACTTGGAAAAACTGTTGATCACATAGGCGTCATCGGTGATCTCCAGTGCGCTCACCGCCCGGTCGGCGTAGTGCAGCCCGTGATAGATTTCGTCGGAGATGAAGGCGATCCCGCGGTCCCGCGCCGCCCCGATCAGCGCCGCCAGTGCTGCATGACCCAGCATCGTGCCCGTGGGATTGCCGGGCGAGGCGACGATCAGGCCCGCGATGTCTGGCGGGATGTCCCCCGGCGCGGGTTGCAGCCTATTCTCGATGCGCGACGGGATCCCCACCGGCTGCAACGACAGCGCGCGCAGGATCTGGCGGTAACTGGGATAGCCGGGCTCGCCGAGCCCCACCCTGTCGCCCGCATCAAAGAGCGCGGTGAAGGCCAGCAGGAACGCCGCCGAGGACCCCGAAGTGACAATCACCCGGTCGGGGTTCAGCTCCACCCCGTACCAGCGGCGATAGAGGCCCGCGATCCCGGCGCGCAATTCCGGTAGACCGAGCGCCACCGTATATCCCAGCGGCCCCGCCTCCATCGCGCGGGCCAGCGCCACGCGGGCGGCGGCAGGTGCGGGGGTGCCGGGCTGGCCCACCTCCATGTGGATGATGCGGCGGCCTGCGGCCTCGGCCGCGCGGGCGGCCTCCATCACATCCATCACGATGAAGGGATCGACCGCGCCCCGCCTTGAAAGCCGCATCCCCGCCCTCCTATGGTGCCCACGAACCGCAATGCCTGAGCAAAGGGGGTAAGGTCAATGCGACTGCGCGTGATCGCCCTTGTATGCTGCCTGATGCCGCTGCTGGCGCAGCCGTTGCGCGCGCAGGGCATCATCCGCGACGCCGAGATTGAACATGGCCTGCGCGAACTGGCCCGTCCGCTGGCGGCGGTGGCGGGGCTGAACGCCGGCCAACTGCGGCTGATCCTTGTGAATGACCGGCGCTTGAACGCCTTTGTGGTGGATGGGCAAACCATTTTCCTGCACTCGGGCCTCGTGCTGCGCCTTGGCTCGGCGGCCGAGCTGCAGGCGGTGATCGCGCATGAGATGGCCCATATCGCCAACGGCCACATCACCCGGCGCGGCACCGCCGCGGGCAGCGCCGGGCGGGGGGCCGCCGGCATCGGGCTGATCCTCGCGGCCATCGCCGGGGCGGCGGGCGGGGCCGAGGCTGCGGCAGGCGTGGCGCTTGGTGTGGCGGGGTCGGCGCAGGGCGTGTTCTTTGCCCATACCCGGGGCGAGGAAGCTTCGGCCGATGCCGCGGGCCTGCGCTACATGGCGGCGGCGGGGGTGGACCCGCAGGCCGCGGCCGATGTGCTGGCGCTGTTCCGCGGGCAAGAGGCGCTGCGCCCCAACCGGCAGGATGCCTATGTGCAGACCCATCCCCTGACCCGCGACCGGCTGCGCGCGGTCGAGGCCTTTGTCGCGGGCTGGAAGGGCACGCCCCGGACCGACCCGAACGCCGCCTACTGGTTCGCGCGACTGCAGGCCAAACTGGACGCCTTCACCCGCAACCCCGGCGACGTGCTGCGCCGCACGCCCGGCAGCGACACATCGGACGCGGCCACCATCCGCCGCGCCGTGGCCCTGCACCGGCAGGGCGAGACCGATCAGGCGCTGGCCGAGATCGACCGCATGATCGCACGCCGCCCCAAGGACGGCTTTGCCCTCGAGACGCGGGCGCAGATCCTGCTCGAATCGCGCCGCTTCGACGCCGCCGCGCGCGACTGGGGCCGCGCCGCCGCGATGGCCCCGAACGAGCCGCTGATCCTGGGCGGCCACGGGCGCGCCCTGCTGGCGGCGGGCCGCGACCGCGAGGCGTTGGCGGTGCTGGAACGCGCGGCGACCCGCGACCCCGCCGACCCGCGCATCCTGCGCGATCTTGCCACGGCCTATTCCAAGGCAGGCCAGAACGGCATGGCCGCCCTTGCCAGTGCCGAACGCTATGCGATTGTGGGCCGCCTGCCGGATGCGGGGCCGCTCGCGACCCGCGCGGCAGGCATGTTGCCGCAGGGCTCGCCCGCGTGGCGGCGCGCACAGGACATCATCAGGGCGACCGAGGTTGCCAGCAAACGGAGAAAACCATGATCGCCCGCCTTCTGTCGTCCGCCTGCATTGCGGCCTGCCTCACCCTTCCCGCTTCGGCGCAGACCGCCATGAACGACGCCGACCGCGCGGCCTTCCGCGCCGAGGTGCGCGCCTATCTGCTGGAAAACCCCGAGGTGCTGATGGAGGCCATCGCAGTGCTGGAAACGCGCCGCGATGCCGAGGCGGCGGCGGGCGACCGGCAGATGCTGGCCGACAACCGCGACGCCATCTTCAACGACCCCGCCAGTTGGTCAGGCGGCAACCTGGAGGGCGACATCACGCTGGTCGAATTCACCGACTACCGCTGCGGCTACTGTCGCCGCGCGCATGACGAGGTGGCGGAACTCGTCGCCTCGGATGGCAACATCCGCTTTGTGATCAAGGAATTTCCGATCCTGGGCGAGGCCTCGCTTGCCTCGTCGCGCTTTGCGGTGGCGGTGCTGCAACTGGCAGGCCCCGAGGCCTACAAGCAGGCGCATGACACCCTGATCACCCTGCGCGGTGAGCCTACGCCCGAGGTCCTTACCCGGCTGGCGGGCGATCTGGGGCTGGATGCCCCGGCCGTGCTTGCGCATATGGGCAGCCCTGAGGTGGCGGCGGTGATCGACGCGAACCGCAGGCTGGCCGAGACGATGCAGATCAACGGCACGCCGACCTTCGTGATCGACGGCGTGATCGGCGGGACGATGGTGCGGGGCTATGTGCCGCTGGACGGGCTGCGCCAGATCGTTGAGGGGCAGCGCCGGGGCTGAGGACGCAAATTCGTTCAAACGAATTTGGCCCTACTCCGCTGCCTGCGGCTCGGCCTCGGACGCCGCGGCCTCGGCCGCCTCGATCTCGGCGGCCTTGGCCTCCACCAGTTCAACGATGTGATCGACCATCCGGTCATTGCCCAGCACATGCGCCTGCTTGCCCGCCAGATAGACCATTCCCTTCCCCGCCCCGCCGCCGGTGAACCCGATATCGGTCATCAGCGCCTCGCCCGGCCCGTTCACCACGCAGCCGATGACCGACAGACTCATCGAGGTGGTGATATGCGCCAGCCGCTCTTCCAGCGCGGTCACCGTCTTGATCACGTCGAACCCCTGCCGGGCGCAGGAGGGGCATGAGATGATGGTGACCCCCCGGTGCCGAAGACCCAGCGATTTCAGGATCTCGAAGGCCACCTTGACCTCTTCCACCGGATCGGCGGACAGCGACACGCGGATGGTATCGCCGATCCCCGCCCACAACAGGTTTCCCAGACCCACGGCGGATTTCACCGTGCCCGAGGTCAGCCCCCCCGCCTCGGTGATCCCCAGATGGATCGGCGCGTCGGTGGCATCGGCCAATTGCTGGTAGGCAGCGGCGGCGAGGAATACATCCGACGCCTTCACGCTGATCTTGAATTCGTGGAAATCGTTGTCTTGCAACAGCTTGATATGATCCAGCCCGGACTCGACCATCGCGTCCGGGCAAGGTTCGCCATACTTTTCCAAGAGATGCCGCTCCAGTGAACCCGCGTTCACACCGATGCGGATGGAACAGCCATGGTCCATGGCCGCCCGCACTACCTCGCGAACCCGCGCGGCATCGCCAATGTTGCCCGGATTGATGCGCAGGCAGGCGGCGCCCGCCTCGGCGGCTTCGATCGCCCGCTTGTAATGAAAATGGATGTCGGCAACGATCGGCACCGGGCTTTCGGCCACGATCTCGCGCAGGGCGCGCGTGCTTTCCTGGTCGGGCGTGGAGATGCGCACGATGTCAGCGCCCGCCACGGCGCAGCGTTGCACCTGCTCGATGGTGGCCGCGATGTCGGTCGTCAGCGTGTTGGTCATCGTCTGCACGCTGATTGGGGCATCGCCGCCCACCAGCACCCGGCCCACCCGTATCTGGCGCGACGGACGGCGGGCTATGTTGCGCCAGGGACGGATCGGATTGTGCGTCATCGGGAACCTGCGGCGGAAACGAAGTTGCCTCACAGATAACCTTTGCGCAGCGCGGCGGCAACGGGAACCCCACACCCGTCGCCTAGGGACGGGGCTGGGTCGCCTCGGCTACCGTCGTCACGAAGCGCGACAGATCCGCATCACGCGCAAGGTCGGCCACCGAATAGGCCTGCGACAGCGATTCGGGCGACAGTTCTACATTCCGCACGACCTGGGCGCCGGGTGCGGCGGGGCCATAGGTCACGCCATTCACCGCGAAATAGACCGAGCCGGAATTGCCCGCGCGCAGCATTGGCGGCGCGTCCATGGACGGCACGACATAACGTTCGCCTGCATTCAGGATCTTTTCGAACAAGATCGTGCCATCCGCCCCCTGAACCCGCACCCAGGACGGACGCACGGCCAGGATCTCGACGCCGGGAGCGGCATCGGCCAGGACCTGCACATTTGCGTCGCCCGCGTCGGCCTGGGCCAGCGCCTCTTCCACCGCCGCCGCCACTGCGTCCTCCGGGCGGCGCGGGTCAATCGCGGCAATCGGGCCATCCCGTGACACCATAACCGGCACATCCAGCGCCCCGGGACGGTAGAGCCGGTCAGTCCGGTCGACGGCCCCGATCCGGTCGGGGGCCGACCGCACAAGAGGCGCAACGCCGGGCACATTGCCCAGGGGGTCGATCTCGGCAACCACCTTCGGGGCCTGATCGACGGGAGCAAGCTGCACGCGCTGGACCTCCTGCAACACCGACCAGCCGCCATACCCGAGCGCCGCGATCAGCACCGTCAACACAGCCAACGATCCGATGGCACCGGGTTCGACACGGGAAAACATCCCGGCACCGCGCGGCACGAAGGTCGCATGTGGGTCGGCAAACGGATCGCGTCCCTCTGCGGCGCGGTTGCGTGCCGCCGCGATGCGGGCGGGCGATGCCGCGGCCGACATGCCATGCGCCTGGATAAAGTTCGCCTCCAGACAGAATTTCTCAAACGCCTTGTCCGGGTCCATACCCAGATAGCGCGCATAAGACCGCACGTAGCCCGCAATAAAGCCCTGAGATTCAAAGGCCGTGATGTCGGCATTCTCGATCGCCGCAATATAGGTCGCCTTGATCTTCAGGTCGCGCTGCACATCCAGCAGGGATTTGCCCAGCGTCGCGCGTTCGCCCCGCATCAGGTCGCCAAGCCGCAGATCGAAGTCGTCAAACCCCTTGGGTCTGGCGATTTCTGGCGTCGAAGGGAGTGTCCTTCGCCCGATCATCCTGCTGTCCCGCCCCGTCCCGTGTGATTGCGTCGGCTGCACCGAGTCTTTCCGGCCGCACCGTCCGATTCCGGTCTATTGACGAAACGCTAACATATGACAAGTGCGTTTGCACATGCAGAAGGCCGCCTCAGGCGGTCAGTTCGGCACGATTCAGCGCACAGTGCCGCCAAAGGCTGTCCATCGCCCGCACGAGGTCGTCGATCATGCTCGCGTCATGCACCGGCGAGGGCGTGAACCGCAACCGTTCTGTGCCGCGCGGGACAGTGGGAAAGTTGATCGGCTGCACATAGATACCGAACTGCTCCAGCAGCATGTCGGACAGCATCTTGCAATGGATGGGGTCGCCGACATGCACGGGCACAATATGTGATCCGTGGTCGATGATCGGCAGGCCAAGACCCCGCAGCCGCATCTTGAGGATCCGCGCTTGCGTCTGCTGCGCGTCACGCAGGTGCTGCGCACCCTTCAGGACCCGCACCGAGGCCGCCGCCCCCGCCGCCACGGCGGGCGGCAAGGAGGTGGTGAAGATGAAACCGGGCGCATAGCTGCGCACCGCATCGACCATCTTCGCACTTGCAGCAATATAGCCGCCGAACACGCCATAAGCCTTGGCCAGCGTGCCGTTGATGATGTCAAGCCGCCCCATCAGCTCGTCCCGCTCGGCCACCCCGCCGCCGCGCGGGCCATACATGCCGACGGCATGCACTTCGTCGATATAGGTCAGCGCGTCGAACTCATCCGCAAGGTCGCAGATCGCGGCGATGGGGCCGAAATCGCCATCCATCGAATAGATGCTCTCGAAGGCGATCAGCTTCGGCGCCGCAGGGTCGTCAGCCGCCATCAACTCGCGCAGATGCGCAACGTCATTGTGACGGAACACCCGGCGTGCACCTCCGTTGCGCCGTATCCCCTCGATCATGCTGGCATGGTTCAGCGCGTCGGAATAGATGATCAGACCGGGAAAGATCCTTGGCAATGTTGACAGCGTGGCGTCGTTGGCCAGATAGGCCGAAGTAAAGATCAGCGCCGCCTCCTTGCCGTGAAGGTCGGCCAGTTCAGCCTCCAGCGCCTTGTGATAGGTCGTCGTGCCCGAGATGTTTCGTGTGCCGCCCGATCCCGCGCCGGCGGCGTCCAGCGCCTCGTGCATGGCGGCCAGAACCTGCGGGTGCTGGCCCATTCCGAGATAGTCGTTGCCGCACCACACGATGACATCCCGTTCGGTGCCCTCCGGGCGGCGCCACACCGCTTTAGGGAACTGCCCCTTTGTCCGCAGGATGTCGATGAATGTGCGATAGCGACCCTCGTCATGCAGATGGCCAAGGGCAGTATCGAGGGCGGCGTCGTAGGTCATCCGTATCTCCCTGGCGGCCGATCTTGCGCGGGTGACCCACGGGGGCGGCTGGGGCGCAACATCGGTTGCGCGTTTCCTGTTCGCCTTGATATTGATCAATCTGTCACATTCGCAGAGGACAATTTGTCACCCTGACGTGACGTCTCTCTTTCAGCCGTGATCAGTCGGCGATCATCACCACGCAATCGGCGGCGGGCACGTCCTTGTTGCAGGCGGCCAGTGCATCGGCCTGGGCATTGCGACCCTTGCCAAGGCCGAACTTGCCCGTGGACTGCGACAGCGCCATCGCGCGCGGGCCGTTGCGACCGTAATCCTTGCGGAAGGCGGCGGCGGCGGCGGCAGACATCTGGATCGGGCGCGGCTCCCATCCCGCGGGTCGGATCAGGGCGACCACCGCGCAGGGGGTGCGGGCTTTGCGCTTGGCGTCGCACTCGGCGGCGGCGGCGGCGGCGGCGGCCTCGGTCGAGTGAAAGTCGATGGCGGCCACGGTTGCCTCGGTCATCAGCCCGTCGCCGGGCGAAAAGGCCACCGCGCCATAATGCACCTGCCCCTCGGCCACCATCGCCACGGCCTTCACCTCGGCCTCCGACAGCGCCTTGTGCCGCGTGACCTCGACCGCCACGCCCTTGGTGGACAAGAGCGCCTTGCGCGCCGCGTCGCTGCCCATCGGTTCGGCCATCGCCGTCCCCGCCACCAGCACGACCAGAACCGCGCCCATCACCTTGAACATCACAAGTCTCCCTTTCCACACCTACGCCGGATTTAGCGGCAAACGGCGCGGCTGGACAGGGGCCGCGTCCCTGCTAGGGTCGCCCCCGGATCACAAGACGGAGAATGCCATGACCGTGTCCCCCCCTGCCACCGCCCTGTCCGGCGTGCTCGCCCGCATCGACGCGGGCCTCCCGCAATCCATCGACCGGCTCTTGGAACTCCTGCGCATCCCCTCGATCTCGACCGACCCGGCCTTCCGCGCCGATTGCGCCCGCGCCGCCGACTGGCTGGTGGCCGATCTCGCGTCGCTGGGGTTTGAGGCCACCAGCCGCCCCACCCCCGGGCATCCGATGGTGGTGGCGCATGGCGGCACGGGGGGGCCGCACCTTCTGTTCTACGGACACTACGACGTGCAGCCGGTGGATCCGCTGGCGCTGTGGCACCGCGACCCGTTCGACCCTGCGGTGGAAGAGGGCCCCAACGGCCCCCTGATCCGGGCGCGCGGGGCCTCGGACGACAAGGGCCAGTTGATGACGTTTCTGGAGGCGTTGCGCGCTTGGGTCGCCGAACATGGCCACCTGCCCTGCCGGATCACGGTGTTTCTGGAGGGTGAGGAAGAGTCCGGGTCGCCCTCGCTGATCCCCTTCATGCAGGACAACGCCGATGAACTGCGCGCCGACATCGCGTTGATCTGCGACACCGGCCTTTTCGCGGATGAGGTGCCCGCCATCGTCACCATGCTGCGCGGGCTGACGGGCGAAGAACTGACCCTGACATGCGCCACCAAGGACCTGCATTCGGGCATGTATGGCGGGGCGGCGCTGAACCCGATCCGGGTGCTGACGCGCATCTTGGGGGGCCTGCATGACGATCAGGGGCGTGTGGCGGTGCCCGGCTTTTACGATGGTGTCACCGAACTGCCCGAGGCGGTGCGCGCCCAGTGGCAGGGCCTCGCCTTTGACCACGCGCGGTTTCTGGGCGATGTGGGCCTGTCGGAACCCGCGGGCGAGGCTGACCGCACGCCGCTGGAGATGCTCTGGTCGCGCCCCACGGCCGAGATCAACGGCATCTGGGGCGGCTACACCGGCGACGGCTTCAAGACGGTGCTGCCGTCCCAGGCCCATGCCAAGGTCAGCTTACGCCTGGTGGGCGACCAGAACCCAAGGGCCGTCAGCGCCGCCTTCCGCACTTGGGTCGAGGGGCAGTTGCCCACGGATGCCAAGGTGACCTGGCAAGAGCACGGCGCGAGCCCTGCCAGCCGGATGGAGATCGGCCACCCGGCGTTCGAGGCCGCCCGTGCCGCGCTGTCCGAGGAATGGGGGCGCCCCGCGGCCTATGTGGGCGCCGGCGGGTCGATCCCGATCGCGGGGTATTTCAAGACCTATCTGGGCATGGACGCCATGCTGATCGGCTTTGCCCGCGACGCGGACCAGATCCACAGCCCGAACGAGAAATACGATGTGGAAAGCTTTCACAAGGGCATCCGGTCCTGGGCGCGGGTGCTGGACCGGCTTGCGGGCTAGAGCCGCATCCGTCGCGTGGCATCTGCCCTCAGGACCTGCCGCCGGCGCCGCCCGATCCGCCCGAGGGCTTCTCCAGATGCTTGCGCAACCGGGAAGGCGTGCCAAAGTTTTTCTTGTTGCGAAACGGGTTCTTGGCTGCCTGACTGCGAAAGATGATGCGGATGGGCGTTCCCGGCATGTCAAAATGGTCGCGCAAGCCATTCACCAGATATCGGCGATAGCTTTCCGGAATATCCTCGGGGTGGCTGCACATCACCACAAAGGCCGGTGGCCGCGTCTTGACCTGCGTCATGTAGCGCAACCGGATGCGCCGACCGCCCGGCGCGGGCGGCGGATGCGCCTCGACCATCGCGCCCAGCCAGGTGTTCAGCCGCGCCGTGGGAATGCGCCGGTTCCAGACGTCATGCGCGCGCAGGATGGCATCGTGCAGCCGGTCAAGGCCCCGCCCCGTCAGCCCCGACACGGTGACCAGCGGCGCACCCCGAAGCTGTGGCAATAGCCGGTCGAACATCTCTTTCAACTCGGCCAGTTTTTCCTGCTTTTCCGCCTCCAGGTCCCACTTGTTCACCGCCACCACCACCGCGCGGCCCTCGCTTTCGGCGAAATCGGCGATGCGCAGGTCCTGCACCTCAAACGGGATCTGCGCATCCAGCAAAACCACCACGACCTCGGCGAACCGCACCGCACGCAACCCGTCCGACACCGACAGCTTTTCCAGCTTCTCGACCACCCGCGCCTTCTTGCGCATTCCCGCCGTGTCGAAAATCCGCGTGGGCGTGCCGATCCAGTCGGTCCGCACCGAGATCGCATCCCGCGTGATCCCCGCCTCGGGGCCGGTCAGCAGCCGGTCAAACCCAAGGATACGGTTGATCAGCGTGGATTTCCCCGCATTCGGGCGGCCGATCACGGCGATCTGCAAGGGTTTCTTGTCGGTGGGGCGGTGCGCGTCGGGGTCGGCCTCGGTGTCGGCCTCCTCCTCGGGGATGTCCACATCGACCACTGGCGCATTCTCGGCCTCGCGTTCGGCAAACTCGGCCTCAAAGGGTTTCAGCAGGCGGTAAAGGTCATCCATTCCTTCGCCGTGCTCCGCCGACAGCCGCACCGGCTCGCCCAGGCCCAGGCTCCAGCCCTCAAGCGCGCCCGCGTCACCCGCCTTGCCCTCCGCCTTGTTCACGCACAAGATCACCCGCGCGCCCTTCTTGCGCAGGATGTCGGCGAACGTCTCGTCCGAGGGGGTCACACCCACCCGCCCGTCGATCACGAACAGGCTCACATCCGCCATGTCCACCGCCCGCTCGGTCAGCCGCCGCATCCGGCCCTGCAGGCTGTCGTCGGTGATCTCTTCCAACCCGGCGGTGTCGATCACGGTGAAGCGCAGGTCGAACAGGCGCGCATCGCCCTCGCGCAGGTCGCGCGTGACGCCGGGCTGGTCATCAACCAGCGCAAGCTTGCGGCCCACCAGCCGGTTGAACAGGGTCGATTTGCCGACATTCGGGCGCCCGACGATGGCGAGGGTAAAGCTCATGTGCCCTCCGGCAACTGCAAAGCGTGCGCCTTACACCCCCCCGCCGTCAGCGGAAAGCGTGAAGTTGCCCGTTCCGCCCCGGCACGAACATCAGGCCCCGAGCAAAGGCGGGGGCCGCGGCGGCCCCGCCCGGCACATCCACCGTGCCCACCAGCGCGCCATCGACCGGGTTGAAGAGCCGCACCACCCCGTCACCCGAGGCCACCACCAGCCGCCCACCCGCCAGAAGCGGGCCGAAATGCGCGGTGATCGCCTGGCGGCGACGCTCTCGGTCGGTGGTGTAATAGGGCATTGCCACGGACCAGACAGTCTCGCCGGTGCCTGCGTTCAGCCGCACCAGCCGCGCCTCGTCCGACACGAGGAACACAGCATTGCCCACCGGCAGCACGGGGCCGTAAGCGCCTTCCTTGGCGGTCCAGAGGCGTTCCCCCGTCGCGCTGGAAATCGCTACCGTGCGGCCCGACTGGTTGCCGATGTAGGTGGTGCTGCCCGCGACCACGGGATCGCCGGTGATCTCGGATATGCCGGTGTAACCGCGCCCGCGCCGCTGGCCTGCCACGGTGGCCGACCATTGCCGCACGCCGCCGTCGCGCAAGGCTGCCGTGACCTCGCCGCTTGCGAAGGGCAGATAGACCACGTTCCCCGCCACCGCCGGGGCCGCCGCCCCGATCATGCCAGTGGCCGAGGGCGTGCCGGGCAACTGCCAGACCACGCGCCCGTTGTCGGCGCGCACCGCCCAGGCCGAACTGTCGCGCGCCACCACATAGACCACGCCGCCCTCCACTGCCGGGGCGCCCGTCGCGGGCGAGCCCAGCTTCTGACGCCACTGGATCGCACCGCTGGCGGGATCGAGGGCGACCAACTCACCAAAGCCGGTGGTGGCGAACAGCCGCCCGTCGCCATAGGCAAGACCCCCGCCCGACACCTGCGAACTGTCGCCCGGCGGGGTCAGATCGACCGACCATAGCGCCGCGCCTTCCAGCGACACGGCGCTGACGCGCGCCCCGGCGTCGCCGGCAAAGACCCGGCCGCCGCCCACAACCGGCTGTGCGGTGATGCGGTTGCGGCGGCTGTTGCCCGCACCGATATTGGCACTCCATACCCGCTGCGGGGCCGCCGAGAGCGTCACATGCGGCGACAGGTGGCGCACGTTGCCGCCGCGATGCGTCCAGTCGGCAGGTGTGGTCATGGCGGGCAGGCTGATGGGCTCGGCGCGGTTCACGATCTGATTGGTGGTGTCCACGGGTGCTGGCTGCCCCTCGACCGGGATCGAGGCCTCCAGCGGCGCACGCGGATCGAACCGTTCGCCGGTGAGGATCACTTTTCGCGGTGCGCAGGCCACCAGACCGGCAAGCACCGCAACCAACAGGCCCCCGCGCCGCAGCGCCCTCGAAACGCCGGCTCCGTTCCCTGCCCCGTTCATCGCGTCCGCCATGCGTTTCACGCCTTTCCCGTCGTCCTGCCGGGCCTGTGGCCCGTTCCGATGCGCGTCACGCCCCGTCACGCCCGCCCCCGAGTGCGGTGATCATCTGTGCCGCCCTGCGGCGCAGACCGACCGGGGCCTGCTCATCCGAGGTAAGCGCGGTCAGTTGCGCGATGCCGGCGGCACTGTCGCCCGCCTCGATCGCGAGATAGGCCAGCTGTTCCAGTGCCAGCGGCCGGAAGGGCCGCCCCGGCGCCGCCAGCGGATCGAGCGCCGCGCGCCGTTCCCCGGCGGACATCGCCGCCCCTGCCACCGACACGCGCCGCAGCACCGCCAGATCGCGCCAGGCCACCGGCAAGCCCGCATCCGCCGCCACCGCGTCCAGCGCCGCAAGCGTGGCCCCGGCATCTTCGGTCGGGTCCGAGGCCAGCAGCATCCGCACCAACGCCGCGCGTGCGCCGTCGGCCTGAACTGTCGCAAGGGCCGCGCGCCGCGCGTCAGCGGTCCCGGCGTCCAGCGCATCGAGGACAGCATCGCCAAAGCTGCGCGCCGCCGCCTGCCCCCTCGCCTTTTGCCATTCGGTCCATGCGGCACCGCCCACCAGCAACAGCACCAGCACAATGGCGATCCAGCCGTATCGGCGCATCAGCGCGAACAGCCTGTCGCGGCGCACCTCTTCGGTCACCTCGTCGATAAAGCTGTCGGGGTTGCTCACGCCGCCATCTCCTTGCCTGTCAGACGTCTTATACGGGAAGCAAAGTCCTTGCCAAGCCCCGCCCCCGCCGCCGTCTGCCCTGCGGCCGCCCGTTGCAGCCGACCACCCTGTTTTGCGGGCGCAGAATTGTTCGTGCCCCGGCCTTGCGGGGTCATGCCGAAAAGTTTAATCTGAACCGGACAGTTTAGCGTATGCGATGTGCTTGGGGCTTTGGGCAGGCCACCTGCCGCCGGATCGCCGCAGGCCCGTACGACGTGAGGCATCACATGCGTTTTCTACCCTTCCTGACCGCCATCCTTGTTTCGGCCGCGCTCTACATGCTGGTGTTCGAACGCGACCGCCTGCTGGCCTTTGCCGCGGGCGAGCAGGTCACCGCTGCGCCTGCAACAGAGGTGGTCGATGGCCCGCCTGGAGTGCCGGAAGAGCGGCGGATCGCGGTTGTTGTGACCCAGTCGGTGGCACAAGAGATCGACAACGCGGTGCTCGCCCGCGGCCAGACCGAGGCTGCGCGCCAGGTTGAGGTGCGCGCAGAGGCGTCGGGCCTCGTGGTATCCGAACCGCTGCGGCGCGGGGCCTATGTGACCGAAGGCCAGACGCTTTGCGCATTGAACCCCGGCACGAATGCCGCCGTGCTCGCAGAGGCGCAGGCGCGGCTGGAGCAGGCCCGCGCGGGCGTGCCCGAGGCCGAGGCGCGCGTGGCCGAGGCCGAGGCCCGCCTGCGCGAGGCCGAGATCAACGACCGCGCGGCCACCCGCTTGTCGGAGGGAGGGTTTGCCTCGGAGACCCGGGTGGCGGGGACACAGGCGATGGTGGAGTCGGCGCGCGCCGCTGTGTCGGGGGCCCGGGCCGGCCAGGCGGCGGCGGCGGCGGCGGTGCGCGCGGCCGAAACTGCTGTGGAGGCGGCACGGCAACAGATCGACCGCCAGACGATACGCGCGCCTTTCGGCGGCCTGTTGGAGACCGATACCGCCGAACTCGGCGCACTTTTGCAACCCGGCAGCCCCTGCGCCACGGTGATCCAGCTCGATCCGGTCAAGCTGGTGGGCTTCGTCTCCGAGGCGGATGTGGACAAGGTCGAAGTGGGGGCCATGGCGGGTGCGCGGCTGATCTCGGGGCGCGAGGTGGTGGGGCGCGTGACGTTCCTTTCACGCTCGGCCGATCCGACCACGCGCACCTTCCGGGTGGAGGTCACCGTTCCAAACGCCGACCTGACGATTCGCGACGGCCAGACGGCCGAAATGCTTATTGCGACAGAGGGGCGGCGCGCGCATCTCTTGCCCGCCTCGGCGCTGACACTGGACGATGACGGGCAACTCGGCGTGCGCCTCGTGGACGACGAAAGCCGCGCGCAGTTCGCCCGCGTGTCCCTGCTGCGCGACGTGCCGCAGGGCGTCTGGGTGACCGGCCTGCCCGATGAGGCGACGGTGATCCTGGTGGGCCAGGAATTCGTGATTGATGGCGTGCCCGTGCGGGCGGTGGCGCGCGAGGTGACGCCATGACCGGCATCGTCGACTGGGCCGCCAGCCGCGCCCGCATGATCATCGCCTTCGTGGTGATGTCGGTCATCGCGGGCACCTATGCCTATGTCAGCCTGCCCAAGGAGGGTGAGCCCGACATCGAGATCCCCGCCCTGTTCATCTCGGTCCCCTTCCCAGGCATCTCGGCCGCCGACAGCGAGACGATGCTGGTCAAGGTCATGGAAACCGAGATGGCGGGCCTCGACGGCCTGAAAAAGATGACTGGAACCGCGGCCGAAAGCTACGGCGGGCTGGTGCTGGAATTCGAGTTCGGCTGGGACAAGTCCAAGACCATCGCCGACGTGCGCGACAAGATGTCGAATGCCGAGGGCAAGTTCCCTTCCGGCGCGGACAAATACACGATCAACGAGATCAACTTTTCCGAATTCCCGATTGTGGTGGTCGCCCTGTCTGGGGCCGTGCCCGAACGCACGCTGCTGCGCGCGGCAAAGGACCTTCAGGATCGCATCGAGGGCATGGATGCTGTGCTCAAGGCCGAACTCGCGGGCCACCGCGACGAGATGCTGGAGGTGGTGATCGACCCCCTGCGGCTCGAGGCCTACAACGTCACGGCGGGCGAGCTGATCAACGTGGTGGTCAACAACAACCGCCTCATCGCGGCGGGCGAGGTGGAAAACGCCACGGGCGCCTTTGCGGTCAAGATCCCCTCAAGTTTCACCAGCCCGCGCCAGGTCTATGACCTGCCGGTGAAGACCAACGGCGACCGGGTGATCACCCTGGGCGACATCGCCGACATCCGCCTGACCTTCGAGGACCGCACCGGCACGGCACGGGTGAACGGAGAGGCGACGGTCGCCGTGCAGGTGGTCAAGCGCAAGGGATACAACCTGATCGACACCGTGGCCGAGGTGCGCCGCCAGGTCGAGATCGAGCGCGCCACCTGGTCGCCCGAAATGCGCGACGCGGTGCGCGTGACCACGGCGCTGGACCAGTCCACGCAGGTTGCATCCATGGTCAGCCAGCTGGAGGGGTCGGTGCTGACCGCCATCGCGCTTGTGATGATCGTGGTGCTGGCCTCATTGGGCACACGCTCGGCGCTTTTGGTGGGCTTTTCGATCCCGACCTCGTTCCTGTTGTGCTTTGCGCTCCTTGCGGTGATGGGTATCTCGGTGTCGAACATCGTGATGTTCGGGCTGATCCTGGCCGTGGGGATGCTGGTCGACGGCGCCATCGTGGTGGTGGAATACGCCGACAAGCGCATCCAGGAGGGGTCGGGCCCCATGGCCGCCTACACCGAGGCCGCCAAGCGGATGTTCTGGCCGGTGGTCAGCTCTACTGCCACCACGCTCTGCGCGTTCCTGCCAATGCTGTTCTGGCCTGGCGTTCCGGGGCAGTTCATGGGGATGCTGCCGGTCACGCTGATCTTCGTGCTGTCCGCGAGCCTTGTGGTGGCGCTGGTCTATCTGCCGGTCATGGGTGGCGTCGCGGGCCGGATGAGCCGCAACTTCAGCCGCGCCGCAACGCTGCTGAAGGGGGCCGCGCCCTGGTGGCTGCGCGCGGCGCTGGTGCCGCCGTCGCTGTATCTGATCTTCATCGGGGCGATGCAGGCGCTGAACCCGGCCTATCTGCTGGGCGACGCCGCCCCGACCGGCGCCTTGGCCATCGTGCCGGGCGCCATCCTCTTCATCCTGGGTGGCATCCTGTCCTCGATCACGCTGGAGGCAGCAAAGATCGAGCGTGCGTCCCGCAGCATCCGCGCGGGCTATCGCCGCACGGCCTTCGGCTGGTTCATCAAGGCCATTGCGGGCAATCCGGTCATGCCGCTGGTCACCGTGGCGGCGGTGATCTTTTTCGTGGTCTCGGTCTTTGGCTATTTCGGCCAGCACTCCAAGGGCGTCGAATTCTTTGTCGAATCCGAAACCGAGCAGGCCAACATCTATGTCCGCGCCCGCGGCAACCTGAGCCTGATCGAAAAGGATGCCCTGCTGCGCGAGGTCGAGGATATCGTGCTGGCGACGCCCGGCGTGGACACCGTGTTCAGCTTTGCCGGCGCGGGCGGCCTGAACTCCAACACCGGCGGGGCCTCGGCACCGCTGGATACCGTGGGCCAGGTGCAGATCGAGATGATCCCCTGGGACGACCGCAAGGACCGCCCCGACCTGGACGGCGATCTCGTGCTGGCCGCGATCATGGACCGGCTCGCGACCCTGCCCGGGATCGAGACCGAGGCGCTGAGCCAGAGCCGGGGCCCCTCGTCCGGCAAGCCCGTGCACCTGCGCATGAAGGGCGACGATTTCGACATTCTGCACGAGGCGGTGCGCATCGTGCGCGCGAAGTTCGAGGACACGAACGGCCTGACCGCCATCGAGGACAGCCTGCCCCTGCCCGGCATCGACTGGGAAATCAGCGTGGATGTGGCGCGCGCAGGCCGGTTTGGCGCGGATGTGGCCACCGTGGGCGGCATGGTGCAGCTGGTCACGCGCGGGATCATGCTGGACACGATGCGGGTGGACAGCTCGGACGAAGAGATCGAGATCCGCGTGCGCCTGCCCGAGGCAGACCGCGTGCTCTCCACCCTCGACACGCTGAAGGTCCGCACGGCGGATGGCCTGGTGCCGCTGTCGAACTTCATCACCCGCCAGCCGGTGCAGAAACTGGGCCGCATCGACCGCATCGACCAGACGCGATACTTCGACGTCAAGGCCGATGTCGCCCCGGGCCTGACCACCGAAACCGGCACCGCGATCAACGCCAACGAACGGATCGAGGTGCTGACCCAATGGCTGACCGAGGCGCAGCCCCTGCCCGCAGGCGTCACCTGGGAATGGACCGGCGACCAAGAGGAGCAGGCGGAATCCGGCGCCTTCCTGATGAAGGCCTTTGCGGGGGCCCTCGGGTTGATGTTCGTCATCCTGCTGGCCCAGTTCAACAGCTTTTACAACGCCGTGCTGGTCTTGGTCGCGGTGGTGCTGTCCACCACCGGCGTGCTGATCGGGATGCTGGTGATGGACCAGACCTTTTCGATCATCATGACCGGCACGGGGATCGTGGCGCTGGCTGGCATCGTGGTGAACAACAACATCGTGCTGATCGACACCTATCAGGAATTCAGCCGCTACATGCCACGCCTCGAGGCTATCGTGCGCACGGCGGAACAGCGCATCCGTCCGGTGCTGCTGACCACGATCACCACCATGGCGGGCCTCGCCCCCATGATGTTCGGCCTCAGCCTCGATTTCATTGGCGGCGGCTGGTCCATCGACAGTCCGACCGCGCTGTGGTGGAAACAGCTGGCGACGGCGGTTGTGTTCGGCCTTGGCATCGCCACGATGCTGACGCTGGTGTTCACGCCCGCGCTTCTGGCGCTTCGGGTATGGATCGAGGCAGGGGCCTACCGCACCTTCGCCGGGCTGTCCGCGCTGAGCGGGAAGAACAGCGAGGCCGCGCGCGATCTGGCGCTGAACCGCGCGGCGGGCAAGGTGCGCGCACCGGTGATCCAGTGGGAGCAGATGCCGGACGGCGCACCCCAGGACCTGCCTGCCCCGCCCCCGGTCGTGGCGGCCGATCCCCCTCCTGCCACGCTGGTCGTCACGCCAGAGGCGGGGGTGCTGGTGCTGTCCGACCCGCTGCCCGAAAAAACCCCCGTGCAGGGCATGCCCACCCCGCTGCGGGCGGCCGAATAGGAGGCTGCGGCGCAACCCGCGCGCGGGCACCGATTTCTTGCAAGAAATCGGTCTTGAGTTCTTGCAAGCTCCGGTTGCGCGGTATCATCCGGTCACAGCAACTGGGCCGGGGTCGCCGACGTCATTCCGGCAGATCGGCAGGAACCATGCCAAAAGGCAGCAGGGACCGCGCCTCGGGCACATCTTCCGCCGACTGTGCCGCCCACATCGCGGCATAGCGCCCGCCGGAGGCGATCAGCGCCTCATGCGTGCCCTCCTCGATCACCCGGCCCGTCTCCAGCACCACGATCCGGTCGGCATCCGCGATGGTGGACAGGCGGTGCGCGATCACCAGCACGGTGCGCCCCTGCCCCATGTCGCGCAGACTGTCCTGGATATCGCGCTCGGTCTGGGTGTCCAGCGCCGAGGTCGCCTCGTCCAGCAGGAGGATCGGCGGGTCCTTCAGCAGGGTTCGAGCGATCCCGACGCGCTGTTTTTCACCACCTGAAAGCTTGAGCCCGCGTTCGCCCACCTTGGTCTCATAACCCTCGGGCAATGACGCGATGAAGTCGTGGATCTTGGCCGCGCGCGCCGCCGCCTCGACATCGGCGCGGCTGGCCTCGGGGCGGCCATAGGCGATGTTGTAATAGACGGTATCGTTGAACAGCACCGTATCTTGCGGCACCACGCCCACGCGGGCGTGGATCGAGCCCTGGGTGACATCGCGCAGGTCCTGTCCGTCGATGCGGATCGCGCCACCCGTGACGTCGTAGAACCGGAACAGAAGCCGCCCGATGGTCGATTTGCCCGACCCCGAAGGCCCCACCAGCGCCACCCGCTCCCCCGGCCCCACGCGGATCGTGACACCCTTGAGGATGCTTCGGTCGGGATCGTAGGCAAAATGCACATCATCGAACACCACCTCCCCCCCCGTTACGGCAAGGTCGGGCGCACCCGGCCTGTCCACCACCTCGGCGGGCTGACCCAGCAGGCCGAACATCTCTCCCATGTCCACCAGCGCCTGCCGGATCTCGCGATACACCGTGCCGAGAAAGTTCAGGGGCAGCGTGATCTGGATCATGTAGGCGTTGACCAGCACGAAATCCCCCACCGTCAGCCGCCCCTCCTGCACCCCCATCGCCGCCATCACCATCACGATCACCAGCCCCGTGGTGATCAGGAACGATTGCCCGAGGTTCAGCAGCGAGAGCGACTGCCCTGTCTTGACGGCGGCCTTCTCATAGGCTGCCATGGCGCCGTCATAGCGCGCGGCCTCGCGGCCCTCGGCGTTGAAATACTTCACGGTTTCATAGTTCAGCAGGCTGTCGATGGCCTTCTGGTTGGCATCGGTGTCCTGATTGTTCATCTCGCGCCGGATCTTCACCCGCCACTCGGTGATGCGAAAGGTGAAAGTAACATAGAGCGTGATCGTGGCCACGACGACCAGCATGTATTCCACCCCGAAAACGAGGGCAAAGATCACCGACACCATGGTCAGTTCAAGGATCAGCGGCCCGATGGAAAACAGCATGAACCGCAAGAGGAAATCGACGCCCTTTACCCCCCGCTCGATCACCCGGCTGAGGCCGCCGGTCTTGCGCGTGATGTGATATCGCATGGAGAGCCGATGGATATGGGTAAAGGTCTCGAGCGCCAGCCGTCGCAACGCGCGCTGACCGACGCGCACGAAGATCGCGTCGCGCAGTTCCTGAAACGCGACCTGCCCCAACCGCGCCAACCCGTAGGCCACCGTAAGGCCGACCGCACCCAGCATCAGCATCATCGCCGCATCGGGCGCGTCGCCTGCCAGCCGGTCCACCGCCGCCTTGTAGAGAAACGGCGTGGCCACCGCGATCACCTTGGCCACGATCAGCATGCCAAGTGCCGCCACCACGCGCCGCTTGATCCAGCTTTCGCCGGGTGGCCACAGATACGGCAGCACCCGCAGCATGGTCTGAATGCCCGAGGCCCGCGCAGTGCCCGCATCCGCGCTTGTCGCCGTTCCCGTCACTCGTCGCATCGCCGTCCCCCTTGGTCGGCCCTGACTATGCCGTGGAGGGAGAAATGGCCAGAGGGGGCAGGCTCTGGAGGTAGGCTCTGGGGGCGGCCTCAGGGTGCGGGGTCCGGCAGGGTAAAGACCTGGCCGGGATAGATCAGGTCGGGGTTGCGGATCTGGCTGCGGTTGGCCTCGAACACCTGCACATAGCGGATGCCGTCGCCGTATTGCCCCTTGGCGATGGCCCAAAGGGTGAAACCGGGCTGCACGGTCACCGTCACCGGGGCCGAGGGCGGCGGGGCGGCGGGAAGGGCGGGGAGCGCCGGGGGAGCGGTGCCTGCGACACCGGGTTCAACCTGCGGCGCAGCGGCGGGCGCTGCAGTGGCCTGGGCGGCGGTGGCGGCAACCGGGGCGAACAGCACAGGGGGTGTCGAGGCGGGGGGTGGCGAGGCGGGGGGTGGCGAGGCGGGGGGTGGCGAAGCGGGGGAAGGAGCCTCCGGCGCCGCAGCGGCAAGCGTCCCGACCAAGGGGGGCGCCGAAGCGTCCGATGCGATGGAAGCGTGCCCCGGCACAGGCGGCGGCGATATCGCGCTCTCGGCCGCGACCCCCACTGGTGCCGCCGCGATCGGTTGGGCTGCGGCAGAGGGCGCGGGGACGGGCAACGCGGGAACGAGCACAACGGGGCCCGCGCCGGACACGACCGGCGGCAGGACGGCAGAGGGCGGAACCGGATCGGACGCGGAGCCGGGGGCCGTCGCCGAGGCTGAAGCTGATAAGGGGGCATCCGCGTCCAGGTCCGGGTTCTGAAGGGGCCGTCCGGTCGCCTCGGCCAGACGCGCCAGCGTTTCGCGCTGGAAAGGGGTTTCGGCGCGCGCGGTCACCCGGCCTGTGCCGTCGATCTGGTCCGCGCGCAGCAGATAGCGCCCGGGGGGCACATCGGGCAAGACCCCGCCCCAGCCGCCATCGGTTCCTACGGGCAGGTCGATCAGCCTGGCACCATCGAGATAGACCCGCACCACCGACAACGCAGCCCCCCGCCCCGCCAGCACCACCTGACCGTCGGGCGCATAGGTAATCGCATCGATGCTGAGCGCTGCAGCCACGGTCGCCGGTTGCAGCACCTTGACCCCTTCCGCGCCCAGAAGCAGCGCGGCGGGGGCCGTGGCGGCCAAAGCCTCGCGGTCCAAGGCTCCGGGGGCCAGGGCTCCGGGGGCCAGGGCTCCGGGGGCCAGAGCGTCGGCACCCGGCGCGGCGGGACCCGGCGCGCCTCCGTCAGTGTCGGCGAGGGCCACCGTGGCGGAGGCGGTCGCCCCTTCGGCAGGCCCCGCATCTGCCATGGCTGCATCCGCGGGCGCAGCCGTCGAACCGGCCTCGGCCACCACGGGCGCAGCGGTAAGCAACACCTGATCCGCCGAGGCGACCTGCCGCCCGTCGGGCAGCGTCATGCGCAGGCTGACCAGCCGCGCCTCCGGTCCGGGGGGCACGGGGAAGAAAGCCACAAAGGTCCCGCGCGCATCCACGGTGGTTTCGGCCACCACTGACGCATCGACCAGCACCGCGATCCCCGCCCCTGCCACCCCACGCCCCGCCACGATGGCAGAGCCGTCCGTCTCGACCCGCAAAAGGTCAAAGCCGGGAGCAACCGGGGCGACCCGCGCCGTCGCATCCAGTCCGGGGGCCGGCGGCGCCTCGGGCGGCGGCGCGATGGCCACCGCCATCGCCTCAGGCGCCGCCCACATCGGCTCGGGCATATCGCCCGAGGGTGCGACGCCCGCGGCGGCTTCGGGAGCGGGCAACAGGGGCCCCGCCCCGGACCCGTCCGCCGACCCCCCTGCCACCGCCTCGGCCACCGCAGAACTCGCCACCGACACCGCCTCGGGCACCGTCACCACCGCGGCATCGGGCACCGACGCCACCGCAGCGTTGGAAACCGCACCCTCCCCGGCCACCGTCTCGAGCGCCGCTACTGCCACCGCGTCGGCATCTGCAGACGCATCCCCGGCCAAAGCCTCGGGCGACACCACCACCTCGCCACCAGAGACCACGGCCGCATCCCCGGCCATCGCCTCGGGCAACCTTCCCGCGGCAGCGTCAGGCGCGCCCACCATGACAGCCTCCGGCGGCGTTACCGCCCCAGCCTCGGCAACTGCGGCCGCGTCAACTGACACCGCCGGCCCTTCGACCGGCGCCGCCGCGATCACGGACGCGGGTGCCGCGGGGATTGCAGGCGCAGGCTGTGCGGCGGAGGCCGCCTCCACGACAGGCGCCGGGGGTGCGGCGGCGGTGGTGTCGGAGCCCGGCACATCCGCTGCCCTGGTTGCAACCGGGGCGGCGGGGCTTGCCACGCCGGGCGATCCGGACAGGAGAGGAGCGGAGGTCTGGACCGGAACCTCGGCCAGAAGGCCGCGCAGGATGACGACGGCACCCGCAACCACGGCCAGGGCCGCCACAACCACACCGGCCTTTGCCCCTGCCCCCAATGCCTGCCAACCCGCCATCTGCATCCCCCGCCACGGGCCCTGCCCGCACCGACCCCATCGTCCGCCCCGATACAGGTTGCATCGCGGCGCTTTCGCCCCGGTCTTTCTTTCGTCCAGCAACGCCATTACACCCCAAGAAAGCAACAGGTTTCAAGAAGGCCCTCCCCGGATGACCGCTCGCCACTCCATCTGTGTTTTCTGCGGCTCACGTCCCGGCCGCGACGCGGCCCATGCCGCCGCCGCCGCCGCCACGGGGCGGATGATCGCACAGCGGGGCTGGCGGCTGGTCTATGGCGCGGGCGATGTGGGGCTGATGGGCGAGGTGGCGCGCGCGGCGCAAGGGGCGGGCGCCCCGGCGATGGGGGTGATCCCGATCCATCTGATCGGGCGCGAACAGGGCCGCCGCGACCTGTCGCAGTTCGTGGTGACCGAGGACATGCACGAGCGCAAGAAGGTCATGTACATGAACTCGGACGCAATCGTGGTGCTGCCGGGGGGGGCCGGGTCGCTGGACGAATTCTTCGAGGTGCTGACATGGCGCCAGATCGGCCTGCACGGCAAGCCGATCTTCCTTCTGGATGTGGACGGCTACTGGCAGCCGCTGGCTGCGCTGATGGACCATGTGATCACGCAAGGCTTCGCCGAGGACGCGATGCGCGGATATTATACCCTCGTGCCGGATGTGGCGGCGCTGGAGGCGGGGCTGGTTGGGGCGTTGGCCTCGTAGGCCGGGGTCAGCCGGGCGGCAGGGCAAGGGCGGCCAGTGTGTCGGCCCGCAGCACCTCGATCTCGGCGACAAGTTGCGCGTGGAACTCATCGCGCAACATTGCCTCCTGGATCTTCACGGCAATCACGTCGATGGAAACCGTGACGGCCAGACCGCCTGCGATACCCCCGATCAAGGCACCAGCTGCCGTGCCGACGCCCGGCACAACCGATCCGGCCCCTCCCCCGATCACCGCGCCTCCAAAGAACCCCGCCAATCCACCAACTGTTCGTGTCGCCACTGCCTGCGCCAGCTTCGTCGCCGCGATCCGCAGCACATTGCCCACGGCCACGCGGCGCACCACCACGGCGGCCACCACTGCCGCGCCCCCCCCGGCTGAGGCCAGCCCCCGTTCGCGCGTCGCCTGCAAAAGGCGGCTCAGGTCCACCGCGGCGGCCAGCCCCTCCAGGCTTTCCCTCTGCGCGACGATCCTGGGCAGAACCCCCTCGGGCACCGTCACCCGAGCGCCCTCCAAAATCCCCGCAAGGGCGCGCGCGCGAGCCTCATCCGCACCGACCGCCGCCTGAAGCCGCGCCACCGCACCATCGTAGCCCGCAAAGGGCTGGCCCTGCATCAGCGCCTGTTGCAGCGAGGATTGCAACTCGGCCTCCAACTCGCCCTTGGCCAGTGCCAAAATGCGCGCATATTCGGCCCCGAGGCTGTAGTAGCCATCCAGGAACGGGTCCACATTGGCCACCATCGCGTCGAAGCCGCGGTTGGTCATGGAAATCAGGTTGGCATGGGCCTCGGCCACGCCGGTAGCGGGGGCCGGCAGGCGGTCGATCTGGTCGATGGTGCCGGGGCGGAAGAGGTCGCGGCCGATCCGCTCCACCTCCATCACCACCTGCTCGACCACGACCGAAGGCAGCTCGCGCGCACCCCGCGCGGCCAGGGTCTCGTCCGTGGTGCGCGGGGCGAGCCGCGCCAAAGGCAAGGACAGCGACCCGCGCGCCAGCAGCCCGGCCTCGGCGTTCAGCACGAGCTGAGGCCAGGCAACCCCCAGCGTCAGCGCCAGCGTCATCGACTGCACGACCAGACCCAGCACCGACGACGTCGCAGACGCGCCACCCACTGGCCGCCAGCCGCGCGCAAGCTCGGCCCAGGGCAGCGTGCAGGCGGCCAGCGTGCCGCAGACCCAGCCGACGCCCGCGCCTTGCGTGAGCGCGGCCCAAAGGACCGCAGGCCAACCGCCGGTGCCCGCGCGGCCCAGGGCCTCGACCACCCCGGCGTCGATGCGCAGCGCCAGCGCCTGCCAGCGCAAGCCTTCGGCGACCAGCGCGCTCACGGCGGTGCCGGGGGCGGCGGGGGCCGGGGACCACCACAGACCCGCGATCCAGAGCGCGATCAGCCCGAACCCGGTGCCAAGCGCCGCTGCCCATCCCGCGAGGGTCACGGCGCGATAGGCCGGGTTCAGTTCGGTCGCCAGCATCCGCCCAAGCACCCACCGCGCCAGCACGAAGCCCGCCGCACCGCCGACCAAGGCTGCCAGCGCCGCCTGCTGCTGCCCCGCCAGCCGCACCAGCGCCAGCGCGGTGATCCCCCCGGCCAGCACCGCCGCCACCACCAGCCGCAGGAAGGGCCCGCCCAGCAGGCGCCGCAGCCGCCCCTCAGGCGCAAGGCGCATCAGCCGCAGCTCCTGCCGCTGCGCGGCGCCCGCCGCGAGCAAAAGAAAAAGGGGCGCCGCCAGCAGCGGCACCCCCAGGATCACCAGCCAGACCGCCTGGCCGGGCAGCGCCATCACCATGCCGCCGCCAAGCGCAATCAGGACGGCGGCGCGCAGCATCGACATCACATCCGGGCGGCGACGGCTTCCCAGTTCACCAGCTTGTCCAGGAAGTTGGTCAGATAAGCCGGGCGCTTGTTGCGGAAGTCGATGTAGTAGGAATGCTCCCACACATCGCAGCCCAGAAGGGCGGTCTGGCCAAAGCACAGCGGGTTCACGCCGTTCTCGGTCTTGGTGACCTTCAGGCTTCCGTCCTTGTCGCGCACCAGCCAGGCCCAGCCCGAGCCGAACTGTCCGGCGCCCGCCGCCGCGAAATCCTCCTTGAATTTCGCGACCGAACCAAAGCTTTCGGTCAGCGCGGCTTCCAGCGCGCCGGGCATCGCCTTGGCCTCGCCCGGGCCCATCACCTCCCAGAACAGGTTGTGGTTCCAGTGCTGGGATGCGTTGTTGAAGATGCCGTTCTGCGCAACGGCACCGGCCTGGTAGGTGCCCGCCACGATCTCGTCGAGGGTCTTGCCCTCCCACTCGGTGCCCGCGACCAGCTTGTTGCCGTTGTCCACGTAGGCCTTGTGGTGGATATCGTGATGGAATTCGAGCGTTTCCCGTGACATGCCCAGAGGGGCGAGCGCGTCGTGGGCATAGGGAAGGTCGGGAAGGGTGAAAGCCATGGCCGGTCCTTTCAGGGGTTGGGGTTACCCTGCCATAAGTGCGCTCCGCCCGCCGAGGTCAAGCCGTGTCGGACGAAATTCGCGCCTCGCGGTGCCCGGCCCTGCCTGACCGCGCCTAGCCCTGCTTGACCGTGCAGGTGCCGTCACCGGAAAACTCGTTGTCATAACCGCGCGGTATGGCCCGGACGGTGGCGGGGCGACCGTTGCGGAAATAGCTGAAGCTGTAGTCCATGGTCGCGCTCTGGTTGGCGCTGGTGCGCGTGTTGACCGACCAGACATAGGTGCTGCGCGCGCGGGTCTCTTCCGACAGCCTCGCCGGGATCGGGTTGCCCGCGAAATGCTTGATGATCGGGTCGAACACGGTCACGGAACCGGACGCCGTGTCGTGGCGCAGCACCATCTGCGAGGGCACCCAGTATCCGTCGCGCTGTCCACCCACGACAAAGCGGCAATCGTATTGCACAAAGGCCGCCCGCGCCGCCACCGGCCCCATCGCCGCAACCGCCCCGACGGCGGCCATCGCCAAACGCAACCCTAGTCGCATGACCAAAACCCCCACTTCAATGTGACGACAAGACCGCAGGCCACCGCCCCACGTCAAGTGCCGTTCCGGTGAGGCCCTGTCGCCGCCGCATTGGCAAGCAAGTCAGATGCATAGGCCGCGACGGAGCGGAAGGTGACCACCGTGTATCCGCCCTCTTCGGCCCAGATCGCCGCCGCCACCTGCGCAAGGCGGGTTCGCCGCACTTCTGCGGGCATCATCCGCTCCAGATCGACGGGAGCAAGGCGCGCAATGACCTCGCGCGAGGCGGGGCCGGTGACGCGGAACATCGCGCGGGCGTCGGACACATCGGCGGCAAGGTGATGGTGGCCCGCAAGCGCCACGGAAAGCGCGGCCAGCGTCGCGTCCACCTCCTCGCGCGGCAGGATGAGGAGGTATTCGTCCAGTGACATCCATGCCACAGCCCGGTGCCCCGAACGCTGCATCAACCGCCGCCCCGGCAAGTCGCAGTCGACAGCATTTTTTAAAATCGAATCAATATCTTCAAAGCCGTTCTTAAAGCGAAGCATAATCATGCCAAGCGGGCCGACCTCTTGCACTCTGGCGATGCCTGCGGCGGATGCGTCGCCTGATGGCGTGGCTGTGTCAGACATCCTGCCGCTCTCCCTTCGCATCATAGAACACCGGCGCCACAATCCGCGCCACCACCGGCGCCCCGCCGGGATTGCTGAACGTCAGCGTCTCGCCCATGCGCTCCGGCCCGCGCGCGACAAGGCCCATCGCGATGCCTCGCCTCAGCGTCGGGCTGTAATAGGTTGATGTCACACGGCCTTCTGTCATCTTCTGACCATTCTCGTTGAGGCCCTCTGCCACGGCATAGGCCCCTTCCGGGATCACCGAACCGTCCAGCGCCTCCAGCCCCACCAGCCGCCAGCGGTCCGGCCTGTGGAAATGGCTGCGCTCCTGCCCGCGCTTGCCGAGGTAATCGGCCTTTTTCTTCGAGATCGCCCAGTCTAGGCCCAGGTCCTGCGGGATCACAGTGCCGTCCGTTTCATCCCCGATCATGATGAAGCCCTTTTCGGCCCGCATCACATGCAGCGCCTCGGTGCCGTAGGGGGTGATGCCATGGGCCTGCCCCGCCGCGACGATCTTTTCCCACAGGGCCAGAGCCTGCCCGGCAGGAACGGCGATTTCATAGGACAGCTCACCCGAAAAGCTGATGCGGAACACCCGCACCGGATGACCCGCAAGGATACCCTCCATCCAGCCCATGAAGGGCAGCGCCTCGCGGGACACATCCAGTCCCCCCAGCGTCTCCAGCACCGTGCGGGCTTTGGGGCCGACCACGGCGATCTGGCCGTATTGCTCGGTGACATTGGCGGTGAAAACCTGCCAGTCCCACCATTCGCATTGCAGCCAATCCTCCATCCAGCCGTGCACACGGTCGGCCCCCCCGGATGTGGTGTGGCAAAGCCAGGTGTCGGCATCGAGCCGCGCCACCACGCCGTCATCCATCAGGAAGCCCTGTTCGTTGCACATCAGGCCATAGCGGCATTTTCCGACGGGCAGAGTGGACATCACATTGGTGTAGAGCATGTCAAGAAAGCGTCCGGCGTCGGGGCCCTTGACCATGATCTTGCCGAGTGTGGATGCGTCAAGGATTCCAGCGGATTGGCGGGTGGTGTTCACCTCGCGCTGCACGGCGGCCGCGTGATCCTCGCCGGGTTGCGGATAGCAGTAGGGCCTGCGCCACAGGCCCACGGGCTCCCAGTAAGCCCCTGATTTCTCGTGCCATTCATGAATGGGCGTGCGGCGGAGGGGCTGGAAGATGTGCCCCCGCGCCTCGCCCGCCAGCGCGCCGAGGGTGACGGGGGCGAAGGGCGGGCGGAACGTAGTGGTGCCGACCTCGGGCACGGTCGCGCCCAAAGCCTGAGACAACACCGACAAACCATTGATGTTGCTTGTCTTTCCCTGATCCGTCGCCATCCCCAGCGTGGTGTATCGCTTGGTGTGTTCGACCGACTGGTAGCCTTCGCGCGCGGCCAGTTCCACGTCCGACACCTTCACGTCGTTCTGGTAATCGAGCCACATCTTGGCACGCAAGGCGGGGCCTGCGCCCGTGGGAAGCGCGTCTGGCTTTGGTATGGTCTGCGTCGGGTCTGCGTCTGGCATCCGTCCCGACATGGCGTCCGCTGCCCCCCCGATCTGCGCAACGGTCAGGTCGCCCGCCGCGGAACCGAAGGGCGTGACCATTGCGCTGCCATCGTGGTTCAGCGGCGGGCGGGCGGGATCGGGCAGGAAAGCCGAGAGGCGGTCGTGCCAGATGAGCTTGCCGCCGCAATGGCTCCACAGATGGACCGCAGGCGTCCAGCCGCCGGACATGGCCACCGCCTCGCAGGGGATCTCTTCCAGCACCGCCCCCTCGCCCTGCACAAGGCCCAGGCCGATGCCCGTCACGCGCTTGGCCCCCCGGACCTTGACGATGCAGCGCCCCGGCTCAATGCGGATGCCAAGCGCGCGGGCCCGGTCGGGCAGGTCGCCCGCCACGGTCATCCGGGTGTCGAGGATCACCGGCACGATCAGGCCCGCCTCGCGCAGCCGGATCGCGGTGAGGTAGGCGCTGTCGTTGTTGGTGACGATCACGGTGCGGTCGCCGGGGCTGACGGCCCAGTTCACCAGATAGTCGCGGATGGCCGAGGCGAGCATGACGCCCGGCACATCGTTGCCGGGAAAGGGGATGGGGCGTTCATGCGCGCCGTTGGCGGCGATGATGCGGCCCGCGCGGATGCGCCAGAGGCGTTTCCTCGGTCCATCCCCGGTGAGGGTTTCCTCGGCCAGCACATAGCCGTGGTCATAGATGCCCGCGACCATGGCGCGGGTGCAAAGCGTGACTCGTGGCAGCGAGGCCAGTTCGGCCAGGGTGGCGGCGATCCAGTCTGCGGCCCCCTGCCCCTCGACCGTCTCGCCCTCCACCGGCGCGCGGCCGCCCCAATGGGCGGTCATCTCCATCAGGATCACGCGGGCGCCTTGCCGGGCGGCGGCACGGGCGGCCGCAAGGCCCGCGATGCCGCCACCGGCCACCAGCACATCGCAAAAGGCATAGGTCTGGTCATAGGTGTCCGCGTCGCGGTCCTTTGGCGCTCGGCCAAGACCGGCGGACTGGCGGATGACCGGCTCGAACACGTGTTTCCAGAACGGGCGGGGGTGGATGAACGTCTTGTAATAGAACCCCGCTGGCAGGAAGCGGGCGACGGCGCTGTTCAGCGCGCCGATGTCATGCTCGAGGCTGGGCCAGTGGTTCTGGCTGGCGGCCTCCATCCCGTCGGCCAGTTCGGTGGTGGTGGCGCGCTGGTTCGGCTCGAACCGACCTCCGGTGCCGAGGTTGAGGAGCGCGTTTGGTTCTTCCGGGCCTGCGGCGAGGATGCCGCGCGGGCGGTGGTATTTGAAGCTGCGGCCCACCAGCATCTGCCCATTGGCCAGCAGCGCCGAGGCCAGCGTGTCGCCGGGATGGCCGGTCATGCGACGGCCGTTGAAGGTGAAATCGAGCCGGCGAGTGCGGTCGATCAGGCGGCCGATGGCGGGAAGGCCGTCTTGGGCGGGAAGGCGGGCGGTCATGTCAGCATCTTTTCGGTCAAGGCGGCGCCCCCCCTTCCCACCCCTTCCCCATCAAGGGGGGAGGGAGGCGCGCAGGGCCGGCGCGGCGGCGCACAGAGGGAGGGGGCGGGACGGCGGGGGGCGGGCGGCCCCTCCCCCCGTGTGGGGGAGGAGGGGAGGGGGGGCGCGCGGCGGGTCATGCGGGGCTCCAGCCCGGGCGGCGGGCGCGGAGCGCGTCAAGGATGTGGTCGGGCGGGGCGGCGGATTGCGCGGGGTAGGTTCCGAACACCTCCAGCGTGGCGGTGCAGCGGGCGGCGAGGAACCATTTGCCGCAACCATAGGCATGCCGCCAGCGTTCGAAATGCACGCCCTTGGGGTTTTTCCGGGCGAACATGTAGGCGTCGAACTCCGCGTCCGACGATCCGGGGCCAAAGCGTTTCAGATGCGCCTCGCCACCCGGTTGCAGTTCGGTTTCCTCGGCGGCAATGCCGCAGTTCGGGCAGGTCAGAATCAGCATGGGCGGGCCTTGGCTGTGCGGGCGGCGGATGTGAAAAAGGCCCGGGGGGCATGTGCCCCCCGGACCGGCCGGGTCGTGTCGGTCATGCGCCCGTGACGCGGGTCAGTTGACCGGAGCGGGCGCTGCGGGCGCGCCGGGTGCCGTGCCTGGCGCTGCCGGAGTTCCGGTGCCGGGGGCGCCGGGCGCCACGAGGTCGGGTGCCGGCGGGGTGACCGGCTCGGTTGCGGGCGCGGGCGCCGCCGGGATGGCGGCAGGTGCCACGGGTGCAGGCTGGGTGACGGCGCCGGGGGATGTGGTCGTTGTTGACCGGGTGTTGGACGAGAACAGGCCGAGGAACCACATGATGGCAATGATGGCGACGACGAGGCCGCCGACGATGAACCAGAGGTTGTTGTTCTGTTCCGCCCTGGGCGGGACGGAGGTGTGGGGTGTGGTGGTCGTGGTATCGTGGGGTGTCGTGGTCGTGGTGGTGCGGGGCGGGGTGGTCTGCTGGTAGGCCATTGGGGCGTCTCCTGTGCAGGTGAACATGCACAAGAAACGCACGCCGGACGTGAATAGTTCCGCTGGATCGGCCTAGTACACGATGTAGGCGGGTTCCGGCTGGGCGCGGGTGTCCGACAGCCCGCCCGACATGACGGCATGCACCACCCCGGCAAGGACGAGCGGAAGGGCCACGCCGAAGGCGAGGCCGAAGAGGGCGGCGGGGCGGGGCAGACGGTCGGCGGAGGGCAGTCGGAAAAGGCGCATGGGTCGGTCCTGTCGGGGTTCGCCCTGCATTTAGGCATACTGCGCGCAGGTTCAACAGACACGATGCTGGCGCGTAGGGAGGACATCAGTGCGCCACCCCCGCCGCCACGGATTCGTCGATGAACCGCCCCTCGCGGAAGCGGAACATGTCGAATTCGGCGGCAAGCGGGCCGGGCTCGCCGCGTGCCATCAGGTCGGCCATGGCCCAGCCCGATCCGGGAATCGCCTTGAACCCGCCGGTGCCCCAGCCGCAGTTGATGAAACAGTTGGCCAGCGGCGTTTTCGAGATGATGGGGCTGCGGTCGCCCGTCATGTCCACGATCCCGCCCCACTGGCGCAGCATTTTCAGGCGCGACAGCATCGGGAAGGTCTCGATCAGGGCGCGCAGGGTTTCCTCGATATGATGGAAGCTGCCGCGCTGGGTGAAGTTGTTGAACCCGTCGGTGCCGCCGCCGATGACCATTTCGCCCTTGTCGGACTGGCTCATGTAGCCATGCACGGTGTTGGCCATGACGACCACATCCATGCAGGGCTTGATCGGCTCGCTGACCAGCGCCTGGAGGCACATAGATTCCACCGGCAGGCGGAACCCCGCCATCGCGGCCAGCTGCCCCGAATGGCCCGCGACCACGATTCCCAGCCGCGTGCAGCCGATGTCGCCACGCGTGGTGGTCACGCCCGCAACGCGGCCGCCCTCGGTGCGGACCCCAGTCACCTCGCAGTTCTGGAGGATGTGCATGCCCATGTCGGAACAGGCCCGCGCATAACCCCAGGCCACCGCGTCATGTCGCGCGGTGCCGCCGCGCGCCTGCCAGAGCGCGCCGAGGACCGGATAGCGCGGCCCGTCGATGGCCATGATCGGGCACAGCTCCTTGACCCGCTGGGGCGTGATGAATTCGGTGTCCACCCCCTGCAGGGAATTGGCATGGGCGGTGCGCTGGTATCCCCGCACCTCGTGCTCGGTCTGGGCCAGCATCATCACGCCGCGCGGGCTGAACATGACGTTGTAGTTCAGCTGCTGGCTCAGCGTCTCATAGAGGCTGCGGGATTTCTCGTAGATCGCGGCGCTGGCGTCCTGGAGGTAGTTCGAGCGGATGATGGTGGTGTTGCGGCCCGTGTTGCCACCGCCGAGCCAGCCTTTCTCAAGGATCGCGACATTGGTGATGCCGTGGTTGCGGCCAAGGTAATAGGCGGTCGCAAGGCCATGCCCCCCCGCCCCCACGATGATCGCGTCATAGCGCGCGCGGGGTTCGGGGCTGGCCCAGGCGCGGGTCCAGCCGGTGTGGTGGCGCATGGCCTCGCGGGCGATGGCAAATATCGAATAGCGGGTCATCGGCGCGCGACTCTCATGCGGGGCGGCCCCGTGTTCATGGGCCGCGCGGCACCTTTGCCCAAGCCGCCATGCGGCGCAATGCGTCCGTTTGCGACATGGGCCGATCTGCATCCATGGCCGCGATGCGACTGTCAGCCGATGGAGAACTCCAGAACATCGGCGTCGGGGGCCTCCATCGTGCCGAAGATGATGCTGCCCGCATGGATCAGCCCGAATTCCTCGCGCCGCAGACGGATCGGGCGGTCGGTGCCGAGGATAAGGCAGGTGCCGTTCGACGAATGGTCGATCAGCACCACCTTGCTGCGCCGGATCTCGATGGTGGCGTGCTGGCGCGAGGCGAGCGAGCCCTTCAGGATCAGGTCGCACCCGGCCTCGCGCCCGCACAGGATGCGGCGCGTGTCGGCCTGCGGCGTCCAGATCCGCCCCGCATGGCGCAGCGTGACCACGGCGCGCGCATCCGGCGCATCGGGGGCACGGCCATAGCTGACGAGCGTGTTTTCCTGCATCGCGGATTCGTCCGCCACCCGCACGGCGCGCACCGGATCGCTGCGGCCCTTCACCTCGATATCGGCAAAGGCGCTGCCCAGGGATCGCAGGTGCAGGGGCAGCGCATCCAGAAGGTCGCCCGTGGTCAGGATCTGGCCCGCACTGGCCATGTCGCACATCCGCGAGGCCACATTCACCGCATCGCCGTAAAGATCCCGGTTCTCGCGCAGGGCCGCGCCGAAGTGCAGCCCGATGCGCACGCGCAGGCGCAACTGCCGGTCGCCGACCTGCACGGGTGCGAGGGCCGCGATGGCGCGGCGCATGTCGATGGCGGCCAGGAAAGCCGCCTCGGGCTCGGTGAAGGCGATCATCACCGCGTCGCCGATGGTCTTGACCAGTTGGCCGCCGCGCGCCTCGGCCACGCGGGTCATCGCGTCAAGGCAGGCCGTCACGGTATCCAGCGCATCCTGATCGCCCAGCATTTCATAAAGCCGGGTGCTGCCAACGATGTCAGCGAAGATGATCGCATGGTCCTGCTGGGTGGGCATGTCGAAATTGTTACGGAGGGAATGCGCATTCAGGCAAGGGGAATCAGGGGCGGCACGCGCGATCTGCGACGGTTTCGACCTTTTGTCCCGGCCACCGGATCGCTAAGTCGTCGGGGAGGGAAGATGCTGGTGGATGGGATGGAGACGATGAGCCTGTTCTGGGCCGCGGCGGCGGCGATGACATTGATGACGGCCGTGCTGCTGGTGCTGGCGGTGCGGCGCGGGGGCGACGCGCAGGTGCCGTCCTCCGCGCGGGATGCCGATGTCTATCGCGACCAGCTGGCCGAGATCGAGCGGGACCGCGCGCGCGGCGTGATCGCCCCGGACGAGGCCGAGCGGATGCGGGCCGAGGTGGCACGGCGACTGATCGCGGCGGACGGGCGCGTTGGCGGCACCGCCCTGACCGTGCGAGGGCCGTTCTGGCCCGCGGCGGGCATCGCGGCGGTGCTGGTGGTCGGGGGCGGCGTCTGGGGATATCTGCATCTGGGGGCACCCGGCTACCCCGACCTGCCGTTGTCGGCGCGGTTTGCCATGGCCGACGCGATGCGCGCCGCGCGACCCTCGCAGGAGGCGTCCGAGGCCGGAGCGCCCGCCCTCGCCATGCCTGCGGCTCCGGCCGATTTCGTCGGCCTGATGGCGCAGTTGCGCGAAAAGGTGGCGCAGCGGCCCGACGACCTGACCGGGCATCGCCTGCTGGCGGATTACGAGGCGCGGCTGGGCAACATGGTGGCTGCGCGGCTGGCGCAGGCGCGGGTGATCGAGATCCAGAAAGGGGCGGCCCCGGCGCCGGATTTCGTGCTGCTGGCGCGCTACATGATGGCGGCGGCGGGCGGCACGATCTCGCCAGAGGCCGAGGCCGCGCTGATCGAGGCGCTGCGCCGCGACGAGGACGAGCCGGATGCGCTGTTCTTCTACGGCATCGCGCGGATGCAGACGGGGCGGCCGGATCTGGGGTTCCGCGCCTGGGCGCAGTATCTGCGCGTGGCACCGCCCGACAGCCCCTGGCAGGACGAGGTGCGGGCCCGAATCGCGGACCTCGCCGCCATCGCGGGCGAGCGGTTCACCCCCCCTGCCCCGCGCGCCGGTGCCGAAGCACCCGGCCCAGATGCCGCCGCCATGGCCGCCGCAGAGGCCATGTCGCCCGAGGAGCGCGCGCAGATGGTGCGCGGCATGGTGGACCAGCTGGGTGAGCGGCTGGCGCGCGAGGGCGGCACGGCCGAGGACTGGGCGCGCATGATCCGCGCGCTGGGGGTGCTGGGCGAGACTGCGCGCGCCCGCGCCATCCGCGACGAGGCGCGCGCGACCTTCGCCGGTCGCAGCGCGGATCTGGCGCTGGTGGAGGCCGCGGCGCGCGACGCGGGGGCGGGAGAATGACCGAGGCCGCGGCCATTCCCGGCCCCACGGATGATGCAGAGGCCTTCGCCGCCCTGCTGCCGCCCGTGGGGTCGCTGATCGGCCTCGACCTGGGGGACAAGACGGTGGGCCTTGCGCTGTCGGACCGGCTGCGCGGGGTGGCAGGGGCCGCGCATACGCTGCGGCGGGTGAAGTTCGGCGTGGATGCGGCGGCGATACTCGATCTTTGCGCGCAGCGCGGGGTGGCGGGCATCGTGCTGGGCCTGCCGCGCAACATGGACGGCTCCGAGGGGCCGCGTGCCCAGTCCAGCCGCGCCTTTGGCCGCAACCTGGCGCGTCTTACGCCACTGCCGATCCTGATGTGGGACGAGCGGTTGAGCACGGTCGCGGCGGAACGGACGCTTCTGGAGGCGGATACGTCGCGAAAGCGTCGCGCCGAGGTGATCGACGCCGTGGCGGCAGGCTATATCCTGCAGGGCGCGCTGGACCGGCTGGCGCATCTGGGCCGCAGGAGTGCGCCGTGACGGACGGGACCGACGACATCTGGGCGCGCGACGAGATCGAGAGCCCCTGCGTGAAGATCTGCGTCATACACCCGGAGTCGCGGCTCTGCGTGGGCTGTCTGCGGACGCTGGACGAGATCGGGGTCTGGTCGCGCATGGACCCGTCGGCGCGGCGCGCTGTGATGGCCGACCTGCCCGGGAGGCAGGGCCTGCTTTCGCGGCGCCGGGGCGGGCACATGGGGCGAACTGGGGGCTGACCGCCGCGCCGGGGCGCCGAATTCTTGCAAGAATCCGCGCCGGATTGTTGCAACAACCCGGGTTGGCGGCCCCGCCGCTCAGAACCCCGCCACCTTGCGCAACATGTTGGCTGCGACCACCAGCACAAAGACCGCGAACACCCGCTTAAGCGGGCCGGGATCCATCCGGTGCGCAAGCCGCGCGCCCAGCGGCGTGGTGACCAGCGTGGTGGCGATCACCGCCGCGAAGGCGGGAAGGTTCACAGCACCCACGGTCAGCGGCGGCGCGCCCGTGACGGGCAGCATCAGGAAGGCCAGAACCGAGGGCAGCGCGATCACCAGCCCGAGGCCCGAGGCGGTGCCCACGGCGCGGTGGATCGGCATGCCGTGCAGGCTCATCAGCGGCACGCCGAAGGTGCCGCCGCCGATCCCCATCAACACCGACAGGAACCCCAGCGCCCCGCCATAGCCCTGCAACCGCACACCCCGCGGCATTTCGGGCGCCAGCCGCCACTGCGCCCGCCCGAAGGCCAGATAGAGCCCCGCCACCAGCGCAAGGCAGCCGAACACCAGTTGCAGCGTCGAGGACCGCAGGCCGGAAGCCGTGAGCGTGCCCAGCACCGCGCCCACGGCGATCGCAGGGGCCCATCGGCGCAGAAGCGCATGGTCCACCGCCCCTTTTCGCCCATGCGCCTGCATCGAGCGCGCCGAGGTCAGCACGATGGTGGCCAGCGACGTGGCCAGGCACACCTGCATCAGGTTCGGCCCGTCATAGCCCAGATGCGAGAAGGTGTAAAAGAAGGCGGGCACCAGCACGATGCCACCGCCCACCCCCAAAAGCCCCGCGATCACCCCCGCCACCGCGCCGATGGCGACGAGAAGAGCAAGCATCGGCAGAAGATCGACCACTGGGGGCACAGCAACCTCGCAAACAGGGTCTGCAGTCCTTAGCGGGGTCCAGCAGCGGGGGCCAGAGGGCCGGCGCGGGGTCCGGGTTGGCGGTGTTGCTCCCGGCCCTGATCCTGGCCCTGATCCTGGCCCTGATCTTGGGGCTGCCGTCCTGCGTGCGTTCCCTTGCGATCGACATGGCTCTGTCCGAGGCGCCGGGGGCCATGCGGGATCTAGGCGCGATACACCCACCAAATCCGTCCGGTGGCACGAGGATCACCCACGCCGGACCGGCGGCTGGGCGTTCCACAGCCACCAGGCAAGTGCCGCAAAGGCCATCGCCGCCAGACCGAACCCGGCCCAGCTATCGCCCCCGAACAGCACCGCATTCATCCGACGCCCCGGCAGCAGGGTAAAAAGGCCCGCGACGCCCATGGCATAGAGATAAAGCTGCACCATCGTCCTGGCGTGATCGACCACGCGGCGCCCCCGGATGGCCGCCACCCCGCGCCAGAGCATGATGAGTGTGACCACCACCAGCGCGTGAATGGGCGACAGGGGTCCGATCAGACGCAGTTCGAATATCCCCAACGCCGTCAGGGCGGTGACCACCATCGCGCCGACCCATAGATACCCGGCCGTTTTGTGCACCATGTCGCGCTGGCGGCGCAGGATGGCGACGGGACCAGCCGCAAAAGCGGTCAACGCAGCGCCCGTGTGCAGGGCGATCACGGGGCCGGACTGAAGGACAGGATCGAGGGTCAAGGTGCGGCGCTCCTGTGTCGGGAGATGACTGTCGTAGGCGGCTGCCATGGCCGAAAGTTGCGGTAAACGCGGTGAGCCTACACACCTGACCGGATTCTGGAAGGGACAGGCCCCGGCGATCAGGTTGCGCAGGCAGGATGTGCCCCGCCAGAGGCGTCAGGCCGCGGCCTGCATCACCTGCTCCAGCGCAGCGTCAAACACCTCGATCCCGCCGCGCGACGCCCCTTCGGACAGCATCCGCCGCCAGCCCCGCGCGCCGGGGCGGGCGGTGAAAAGGCCCAGCATGTGGCGCGTCACCTGATGCAAACGGCCCCCCTGCGCCAGATGGGCCAGGATATAGGGCCGCATCGCGGCCGCCACCTCGAAGGCGGACGGCGCATGATCCTCGCCCCAGAGCGCATCCGCCCCGATCAGCACCGCCGCCGGATCATGATAGGCCGCGCGCCCCACCATCACCCCGTCGATGCCCTGCGCCAGCAGGTCGCGCACCTGGTCCAGCGTGGTGACCCCGCCGTTCAGGCAGATCGCCATGTCCGGAAACATCGCCTTCATCCGCAGGACAATGGCATGGTCGAGCGGTGGCACCTCGCGGTTTTCCTTGGGCGACAGGCCCTGCAGCCAGGCCTTGCGCGCATGGACGATCACATGGCGCACTCCGGCCCGCGCGAGGTGATCGATGAAGGCGGGCAGCACCGCCCCGGGGTCCTGGTCATCCACGCCGATACGGCATTTCACCGTCACGGGGCGGTCGGTTTCGCCGATCATTGCGGCCACGCAGTCCGCGACCAGCGCGGGGCGCTCCATCAGCACGGCCCCGAAACAGCCCGACTGCACGCGGTCCGAAGGGCAGCCGCAGTTCAGGTTGACCTCGTCATAGCCAAAGGGCGCGGACAGCCGCACCGCCTTGGCAAGCTCCGCCGGGTCCGACCCGCCCAGCTGCAGGGCCACGGGATGCTCGCCACCATGTCCCAGCAGCAGGTCGCGCGGTCCGTGGATGACGGCGGGGGCGGTGACCATCTCGGTGTAAAGCATGGCACGCCGCGTCATCTGGCGGTGGAAGAACCGGCAGTGCCGGTCGGTCCAGTCCATCATCGGTGCAACGGACAGTCTATGTGGCGGATAGGTCTGCATGCGCCCCTTGTTTTCTGAGCGGGGGCGCGGCCGCGCAGCCCCCGGTTGCCCATACCCGACAACCGCGCAGTTTGGAAACCGTCCTGTGTCGGTGCCGGTATCAGATCCCCGACCCAGACGCATCAGTTCGGAATGAAGGGGTTGGATTTCGGCGACCAAGGCTATATGCGGCGTTGCAGCAACCCAGGATCCGGGGAATCCCCGGGTGGCTCTTCCGGCCGCCGATCCGCCGGACAACCTTGACCGATACCCGGATCACATCTCGAAACGTGGCCCCGCGGCCCGGGTCGATCAGGAGCCTACGGACATGATCTCACTCCACGCCTACCGCGAGCAATGGTTCGGCAATATCCGTGGCGACCTGATTGCCGGGATCGTCGTGGCCCTCGCGCTGATCCCCGAAGCCATCGCGTTCTCGATCATCGCCGGGGTCGATCCGAAGGTCGGCCTGTATGCCAGCTTTGCCATCTCGGTGCTGATCGCGTTCACGGGCGGCCGCCCTGGCATGATTTCGGCCGCGACAGCGGCGACGGCCGTGCTGATGATCACGCTGGTGAAGGATCACGGCCTGCAATACCTGCTGGCGGCCACCGTGCTGGCGGGTCTGCTCCAGATCGCAGCGGGCGTGTTCAAGCTGGGCTTCGTGATGCGCTATGTGTCGAAATCGGTGATGACCGGGTTCGTGAATGCGCTGGCGATCCTGATCTTCATGGCGCAGCTGCCGGAGCTGGACCCGCGGCAGGTCAGCTGGCTGACCTTTGTGCTGGTCGCGGCGGGGCTGGGGATCATCTATCTTTTCCCGATGCTGACAAAGGCGCTCCCGTCGCCGCTGGTCACCATCGTGGTGCTGACCGGGCTGACCTTTGCCTTCAACCTTGACGTGCGCACGGTGGGCGACATGGGTGCGCTGCCCGACACGCTGCCGGTGTTCCTGATCCCGCAGATCCCCATGACATTCGAGACGCTGGCGATCATCCTGCCCTATTCCATCGCGGTGGCGGTGGTGGGCCTGCTGGAAAGCCTGATGACGCAGAACATCATCGACGACCTGACCGACACCAAGTCCGAGCGCAATCTGGAATGCATCGGCCAGGGCATCTCCAACACCGTGACGGGGTTCATCGGCGGCATGGCGGGCTGCGCGATGATCGGCCAGTCGATCATCAACGTGAAATCAGGCGGGCGCGGGCGCCTGTCATCCTTTGCGGCAGGCGTCTATCTGCTGTTCATGGTGGTGGTGCTGGGCGATCTGGTCAGCCGCATCCCGATGGCGGCGCTGGTCGCGATCATGATCATGGTCAGCATCGGCACGTTCTCGTGGTCGTCGCTGCAGAACCTGCGGCTGCACCCGCAGTCCTCCTCGATCGTGATGATCGCCACCGTGGTCACCGTGGTCTACACCCACAACCTGGCCATCGGGGTGCTGGTGGGGGTGCTGCTGTCGGGCATCTTCTTTGCCGGCAAGATCGCGCAGCTGTTCCAGGTGACCTCGACCATCTCGGCGGACGGGCGGCAGCGCACCTACCGGGTGGAGGGGCAGCTGTTCTACGGTTCGGTCGAGGATTTCATGAACGCCTTCGATTTCAAGGAGGCGCTGGAACGCGTGGTGATCGACGTGTCGGCGGCGCATATCTGGGACATCAGTTCGGTGCAGGCGCTGGACATGGCCGTGCTGAAGTTCCGCCGCGACGGTGCCGAGGTCGAGATCGTGGGCATGAACGCCGCTACCGAAACCATCGTTGACAAGCTTGCCATCCATGACAAGCCGGGCGCGCTGGACAAGCTGATGTCGCATTGAGAGGGGGCAGGACCATGACCGAACACCCGCAGAAGATCGTGGCCCTTGTCGATGGGTCGATCTATTCCGCAAGCGTCTGCGACCATGCCGCCTGGATATCCCAGCGCACGGGTGCGGCGGTGGAGTTGATCCATGTGCTGGGCCGGCGCGAGGCCAGTCACAGCAAGGACCATTCCGGCGCGCTGACCCTTGGCGCGCGCTCGGCGCTGATGGAAGAGCTTGCGGACCTGGACGCCCAGCGCGCCAAGCTGATCAGCCACCGCGGCCGCGCCATCCTGGAGGACGCGCGCGCCATCCTGGACAAGGCCGGCGTGGCCGAGATCACGACGCGCCTGCGCCACGGCGACATCGTGGAGACGGTGGCGGATGTGGAGGGCGATGCCCGCGTCATCCTGATCGGCAAGCGCGGCGAGGCCGCGGATTTCGCCAAGGGGCACCTGGGCTCGAACCTAGAGCGCATCGTGCGCGCGAGCCACAAGCCGGTGTTCATCGCCTCGCGCGCGTTCCGTCCGATTTCGCGCGTGCTGGTGGCCTATGACGGCGGGTCCTCGGCGATGAAGGCGGTGGATCACATCGCGCGCAGCCCCCTGTTCGCGGGGCTGTCGGTGCATGTGGTCACCGTGGGCCAAGCGACTGCGGAGGTGACCAAGGGGCTGGAGGATGCCAAGGCCATGCTGAAGGCCGCGGGGATCGAGGCTGACACATCCATCCTGCCGGGTCAGCCCGAGACGGCCCTGGGCAAGCTGGTGGACGAAGAGCCGTTCGACATGCTGGTGATGGGCGCCTATGGCCACAGCCGCATCCGCACCCTCATCATCGGATCGACCACCACCGCTATGATCCGGTCCTGCAAGGTGCCCGTGGTGCTGATGCGCTAGGGATCAGGCCGCCGGGGCGGGCCTGCCCGCCTCGGCGATCACCGCCTCAAGCGCCACAAGGGCCTGCGGGGCGGCGGCCAGCACGGGCCCGCCTTGCGCCAGCATCATGGCCAGATCGACGGGGCGGACCGCCCCGCCCGCCTCGGTGACCATCAGCATCCCGCCCAGGCAATCCCAGGCGTTCATGTGCGGCTCATAGTATCCCGCCAGCCGCCCTGCCGCGACCGAGGCCAGCATCAGGGCGCCCGAGCCGTTGCGGTAGAACATGCCGCCGGCCTGAATCAGCCCGGACAGAACCCGGCCCAGTTCACCGGCGTCGGTGCGGTGGCTGCCCCCCAGCGCGGTCATCCGGCCCGCGAGGCCCTGCCCCGGGTCGATCCGCAGCGCCGCCCCGTTCAGCCGCGCGCCACCCCCCAGCACCGCGTCGAAGGTTTCGCCGGTCACCGGCGCGTGGGTCACGGCGGACACCGTGGCCTGCGCATCCGTCACCGCCAGCGCCACGCACCAATGCGGCAGGCCCGACAGGAACGGCATCGTGCCGTCGATGGGATCGACCACCCAGACAAAGCCGCTGGCCCCTGCCGTGGCGCCGCCCTCCTCGCCCAGGATCGCATCCCTGGGGAATTGTTCCGCCAGCCGGGCGCGGATCAGCGCCTCGACCTCGCGGTCGGCACGGCTGACCACATCTTGCGGATCGGCCTTGGTTTCCACCTCCAGCCCGTCGCGCGCGGCGAAGAAGGCCAGCGCCAACGTTCCCGCCTCCTGCGCGAGGGTCAGGGCAAGGCTGTGGCGGGCGAGGATCTCGGGCGTCATGGGAACCTTTCGGGTGGGCGGGGGTGGCGTGTGGGCGAGGGCGAAGGCGTGATGGGGCATCCTTACCCCGTGACCGGCGTGGAATGCACCCCGATTGTATCACGGTCATGACCCCGCGCCATTCCGGTGCGCCCTGCCTGACCGAGAGCCGGGTTGCGGCGCGCGGTGCCCCGGCCTAAACCCGCGCGGTTGGGTCGGCGTGGGGGATGGTGATGGCACGTGCGGCGCTCGGCCCGGTGGGGCGCGGCATCTTGCTGATGATCGCGGCCATCGTGATCTTCACGCTGATGGATGCGGTGGTGAAGGGGCTTGTCGGGCGCTATCCGGTGGCGCAGATCGTCTGGGCGCGGGTGGCGGGGCAGTTGGTGCTGGTGGCGCTGATCCTGCGCGGCCGCGTCGTGCCGCTGGCGCGCACCGCGCATCCCTGGCTGCATCTGGCGCGGGCCGTCACGCAGCTTGGGGCCAGCGGGTTCTTCTTTGCCGCGCTCCTGCACATCGGGCTGGCCGAGGCGACGGCGCTGGCCGACCTGAGCCCGGTGCTCATCACGCTGGGGGCCGCGCTGTTTCTGGGCGAGCGGCTGGGGATACGGCGCATCCTGGGGGTGGCGGCGGCGCTGACCGGGGCGATGGTCATCATCCGACCCGGCATGTCGGTGTTTTCGCCCTGGTCGCTGCTGCCGCTGGCGGGGGCCTGCTGCTATGCCGCCAACGCGCTGATCACGCGGCATGTGGGCGCGCGCGAAAGCGTCTGGACCTCGATGATCCACGGCTCCTGGATCTGCACCGCGATCATGACCTGCGCGCTGCCCTTCGTCTGGATGCCCGTCGCCGCCGCAGACCTGCCCGCCTTTGCAGCCGTCGGGGCGCTGGGGACGCTGGCGCAGGTCTGCATCGTGCGGTCGTTCAGCCTGGCCGAAGCCTCGGTCGTGGCGCCGTTCACCTATCTGGGGATCGTGATGGCCACGCTCTGGGGCTGGCTGTTCTTTGGCGACCTGCCGGATGCGACCACGGTGGCGGGTGCGGTTGTGATCGTGGTGTCGGGACTTTATGTCTGGCACCGCGAAACCAGGGTCAGGGGCCAACGGCGTGAGGGATGAGGCGCAGGAACCGCAGGGCGGCGGGTGGCAGGGCACGCTGGTGCGCTGGATGATCCTGGGCCTGTTGCGCCTGCCCTACCGCTGGCGCGTGCCCTTGTGTGGCTGGGTCATGGCTTGGGTGATCGCACCCCTGGCCGGTTACGACCGGCGGGTGCGCGAGAACCTGGCACTCATCCTGCCCGACCTGCCGCGCGCCGAGGTGCGCCGCCTGATGCGGGCGGTGCCCGCCAATGTGGGCCGCACGCTGATCGAGATCTATTCGGGGGCCGAATTCGTGGCCCGCGCCGCGGCCCTGCCCCTGACGGGAGAGGGCGTGGCTGCGCTGGACGCGGCCCATGCGGCGGGTCGGCCGGTGATCCTGGTGACCGGGCATTTCGGCAACTACGACGCCAGCCGCGCGGCGCTGATCGCGCGGGGCTACCGGGTGGGGGCGCTCTACCGGCCGATGCGCGACCCGGTGTTCAACGCGCAATATGTGGCGGCGATCTCCGGCATCGGCACGCCGGTCTTTCCGCGCGGGCGCGAGGGGTTGGGCCAGATGCTGCGCTTCCTCAAGGGGGGCGGCATGCTGGGCATGCTGATCGACCAGCACATGGGCCACGGCGCGCCGCTGTCGTTCTTCGGCCATACCGCGCTTACGGCGCTGTCGGCGGCGGAGCTTGCGCTGAAATACGACGCGCTGGTGATCCCCACCTATGCGGTGCGCAGGCCGGACGGATTCGACTTCGAGGTGACCGTCGAGGCGCCGATCCCCCATGGCACGCCGCAGGCGATGACGCAGGCGCTGAACGATAGCCTGGAGGCGCTGGTGCGACGCTATCCCGACCAGTGGTTCTGGATCCACCGCCGCTGGAAGGGCGGGGCGGGTCTCTAGCGCAGTTCCGCCGCCGCCATCACCGCGCCCATCCGCTCATCCTGCACAACAATCACGGTGCGGTCCGGTCCCGGGGCGGATGCGGTCATCACCACCGGCTTGCCGGCGCGCCACTCGCCCAAGGTTTGCCAGGACGTGACGATGTTGAAATACTCCACCGTATGGCCCGCATTCTCGCCCCGGCCGATCTCGACCGTGTCGCGCGGCTGGTAGCGCACAAGCTGCACGCGGTAGGCGCGGTCGCTGGGGGGCACGGCCTCGGCCCGGATGACGATCTGGCCGCCCTCGCGGGTGACGGTCAGGCGGATGTCCGGACCCTTGGTGCGCGTGGCGGCGTGGCGGCGGATCGTCTCTTCCACAGCACCCGCGTCGTTTCCCACAACGCTGTCCTGGCCGTTCACGATCATCTGCGGGGTGAACACCATCTTGCGCCCCGCCGCGCGGGCGTAGTCCTTTTGCCGTTTGGTGTGTTCGGCGCGGGCGAACACATCCTTCCAACCCAGATAATCCCAGTAGTCGACATGCAGCGCGAGGGCGATCACGCGCGGGTCGCTGGACAGCCGGCCCAGGATCGCATCGGCGGGCGGGCAGGAGGAGCAGCCCTGCGAGGTGTAAAGCTCCACCACTACGGGCGAGGTCATGCGATCCACGGAGACCTGCGCCTGCGCCCATCCGGCACAGGCCAGCCAAAGACCGCAGGCGGCGCTCACGACATGTTTCATATGGGTTTCCCTGCTCCCCCGTCCTGTGATCGAGGTAACCGAGCGGATGGGGGCCTGCCAATCAAGGTTTTGCGAGGGAACAAGGGCGTGACGCGGCTGTGTCCGCCGTGCAAGAATGCCGCAACCGCAACGCGATGAGGACTGGATTTTTGGCATACCATCGCATACAAAGCGGTAGAACCTGTCTTGGCCTGCCCCGTGGCATGGCCCCCCGCACATCCCAAGCCCGCACCGCCAGGAGCCTCGCATGACCGTCATCGTCGGACACGACAGCCTGAACACCCGCCGCAGCCTGACCGCAGGCGAGGCCAGCGTCGCCTATTACTCGATCCCCGCCGCCAGTGGCGCGGGGGCGGGCGATTTCAGCCGCCTGCCCGCCAGCCTGAAGGTGGTGCTGGAGAACATGCTGCGCTTCGAGGACGGGCGCACGGTCAGCGTGGACGACATCAAGGCCTTTGCCGAATGGGCGGCCAACGGCGGGAAGAACCCGCGCGAGATTGCCTATCGCCCGGCGCGCGTGCTCATGCAGGATTTCACCGGGGTTCCGGCGGTGGTGGACCTTGCCGCGATGCGCGACGGCATCCTGGGCCTGGGCGGCAACGCGCAGCAGATCAACCCGCTGAACCCGGTCGATCTGGTGATCGACCATTCGGTGATGATCGACGAATTCGGCACGCCGCGCGCCTTTCAGATGAACGTGGACCGCGAATATGAGCGGAACATGGAGCGCTATGTGTTCCTGAAATGGGGGCAGAAGGCGTTCAACAACTTCCGCGTGGTGCCGCCCGGCACCGGCATCTGCCATCAGGTGAACCTGGAATATCTGGCGCAGACGGTATGGACCGATGCCGACCAGAACGGCGAAGAGGTGGCCTATCCCGATACGCTGGTGGGCACCGACAGCCACACCACCATGGTGAACGGTCTGGCCGTGCTGGGCTGGGGCGTGGGCGGGATCGAGGCCGAGGCCGCGATGCTGGGCCAGCCCGTGTCGATGCTGATCCCCGAGGTGGTGGGGTTCAAGCTGACGGGTGCGATGCGCGAGGGGACCACGGCGACCGACCTTGTGCTGAAGGTCGTGCAGATGCTGCGCAAGCATGGCGTGGTGGGCAAGTTCGTGGAGTTCTGGGGCGAGGGGCTGGACAATCTGCCCTTGGCCGACCGGGCGACCATCGCCAACATGGCCCCCGAATATGGTGCCACCTGCGGATTCTTCCCGATCGACGGCGAGACGCTGCGCTACCTGCGCCAGACGGGCCGCGACGAGGCGCGCATCGCCCTGGTCGAGGCCTATGCCAAGGCAAACGGGATGTGGCGCGGCGATGACTATGCGCCGATCTACACCTCCACGCTGGAACTGGACATGGCCGAGATCGTGCCCGCCATCTCCGGCCCCAAGCGCCCGCAGGACTGGACGCCGCTGACCCAATCGGCGGGCAGCTTCTACAAGGTCGTGACGGAATACCGCGGCACCGACATGAGCGAGGAGGCAGTGGACATGGCGGCCGAGGGGCCTGCGGTGGCCGCCCTGCCGAAGCCCGCGCTGAAATCGGCGGCGGTGGCGGGTGAGGATTACAGGATCAAGGACGGCTCGGTGGTGATCGCCTCGATCACCTCCTGCACCAACACCTCCAACCCCTATGTGCTGATCGGCGCGGGCCTCGTTGCACGCAAGGCCCGCGCGCTGGGGCTGAACCGCAAGCCCTGGGTGAAAACCTCGCTCGCCCCCGGGTCGCAGGTGGTGAGCGAATATCTGGAGGCGGCGGGGTTGCAGGAGGACCTCGATGCCATCGGGTTCAACCTGGTGGGCTATGGCTGCACCACCTGCATCGGCAACTCGGGGCCGTTGCAGCCGGAAATCTCGAAGGCGATCAACGACAACGACCTGATCGCGGTGTCGGTGCTGTCGGGCAACCGCAACTTCGAGGGGCGCATCAGCCCGGACGTGCGCGCAAACTATCTGGCCTCGCCGCCGCTGGTCGTGGCCTATGCGCTGGCGGGCGACATGAACATCGACCTGACCACCGAACCCCTGGGCCAGACACCTGCGGGGAAGGATGTGTTCCTGGCCGACATCTGGCCCACCAACAAGGAGATCGCGGACCTCGTGGCGCAGGTCGTGACCCGCGAGGCGTTCCAGAAGAAATACGCCGACGTGTTCAAGGGCGACGAGAAGTGGCAGGGGGTCGAGACCACCGAGGCCGAGACCTATGACTGGCCCGCGAGTTCCACCTATATCCAGAACCCGCCCTATTTCCGCGGCATGTCGCCGAATCCCGGCGTGATCTCGGACATCGAGGGGGCGCGGGTGCTGGCCCTTCTGGGCGACATGATCACCACCGACCACATCAGCCCGGCGGGATCGTTCAAGGACGGCACGCCCGCGGGCCGCTATCTGGTGGAACGTCAGGTGCCCGTGCGCGATTTCAACAGCTACGGCGCGCGGCGCGGCAACCACGAGGTGATGATGCGGGGCACCTTTGCCAACATCCGCATCCGCAACGAGATGCTCGAGGGGGTCGAGGGCGGATATACCAAGGGGCCGGACGGCGCGCAGGTCTCGATCTTCGACGCCTCGATGGCCTGGCAGGCCCTCGGCGTGCCGCTGGTGATCTTTGGCGGCATCGAATACGGCGCGGGGTCATCTCGGGACTGGGCGGCCAAGGGCACGGCGCTGCTGGGCGTCAAGGCGGTGATCGCGGAGTCGTTCGAGCGTATCCACCGGTCGAACCTGGTGGGAATGGGCGTGATCCCGTTCGAATTCACCGACGGGGCCACGCGCAAATCGCTGGGCCTGACGGGGGATGAGGTGGTGTCGATCCACGGCCTGTCGGGCGACATCGTGCCGCTGAGCCTGGTGCCCTGCACGATCACGCGGGGCGATGGCACCTCGGTCACGATCCAGCTGAAATGCCGGATCGATACGGAGATCGAGATCGACTATGTGCGGCACGGCGGCGTGCTGCATTACGTGCTGCGCAATCTGGCGGCGGCGTAAACCCTGCACAACGGCCGGGGGGTTTCACACCCCCCGTCGTCCATCGGTCCTCGGACCGATGGCGGACTCGATGGACGACCCCCGTGGGATATTTTTCGACAGAAGAAGTCAGGGGTGGCTGATCTTGCCACCGCCGACAGTCGCCGCGACTCCGGTCGTGGCGGGGCAGGAGGTGGGCAGGCCCATGGCCACGCGCACGGCGAGGAAGGCGAAGGCCTGCGCCTCCAGCATGTCGCCGTTCAGGCCGCAAGACTCCACCGGGGCGACATCGGCGGCCAGGCGGCGGGCAAGCTGGGCCATCAGGGCGGCGTTGTGGCGGCCGCCGCCCGCCACGAGGAGGCGGGTGACGGGGGTGGGGAAATGCTCGGTGCCGCGGGCGACGGCGGCGGCAGCGCAGGCGGCCAGCGTGGCGGCGGCATCGGCATCGGGCAGCGCGCCCACGGCTTGCAGGAGGGCCGGGAAGGCGTTGCGGTCCAGGGACTTGGGCGGCATCTTCAGGAACCACGGGTGGGCGAGGAAATCCTCAACAATCGCCTCGTCCGGTCGGCCCGACAGGGCCAGCGCGCCGCCTGCATCGTGATCGCGGGCCAGCCGCGCGCGCATCAGATCGTTGATCGGGGCATTGGCGGGGCCGGTGTCGAAGGCGAGGCAAGCGCCCGGCGTTTCGGGGGCGGGTTGGCGCGGGTCGATCCAGGTGAGGTTGCCCAGGCCGCCGAGGTTGAGGAACGCCAGCGGCATGTCGGCTCCGATGTGGCGCGCGAGGGCGAAGTGGTAGAACGGGGCCAGCGGTGCGCCCTGCCCGCCCAGCCGCACGTCGGCGCTGCGGAAATCCCATACCACCGGCCGGCCCAGCATACGCGCCAGCAGCGCGCCGTCCCCTGCCTGATGCGTGCCGCGGCCGCCTGGATCATGCGCCAGCGTCTGGCCGTGAAAGCCCGCGATCTCCGCCCCCGAGAAGCGGGCCATCAGGTCGGCATGCGCGGCCTCCACCACCTCCGCCGCCTCGGCCACGCCCGCGTCGCCGGGCCAGAGGCCGAGCGACGCGCGCAAAACGCCCTGCTCGGCGGGGGTATAGGGGCGGTAGGCATGGGGCCCGAACTCCAGCACCCGGTGCCCGTCGGTCAGCACCATCGCCGCATCCACCCCGTCGAGCGAGGTGCCCGACATCGTGCCCAAGGCCCAGACCGAACCACCTTTCAGCATGGCTTTTCCTTCCTGCCCCGCGGGGCTATACCGCCGCGCACACATCGGGGGCGCATGCCATGACCTACCATCCCAAATCCGAATTCCTGCACATCATGTCGGCGCGCGGCTATCTGGCCGACTGCACCGATTATCAGGCGCTGGACGAGGCCTTGGTCAAGGGGGTTGTGCCCGCCTATATCGGCTATGATGCCACGGCTGCCAGCCTGCATGTGGGCCACCTGATGAACATCATGGTGCTGCGCTGGCTGCAAAAGACGGGGGGCAAGCCGATCACCCTGATGGGGGGCGGGACGACCAAGGTGGGCGACCCCAGTTTCCGTGCCGAAGAGCGGCCCCTGCTGACGCCCGCCCAGATCGACACGAACATCGCGGGCATGCAACGGGTGTTCGGGCGCTACCTGCGCTATGGCGAGGGGGCGACGGATGCGGTGATGCTGAACAATGCCGCATGGCTCGATCACCTCAACTACCTCGATTTCCTGCGCGACATCGGGCGGCACTTCAGCGTGAACCGGATGCTGTCCTTCGAGAGCGTGAAGTCGCGGCTGGACCGCGAACAGTCGCTGTCGTTCCTCGAATTCAACTACATGATCCTGCAGGCCTATGATTTTCTGGAACTCTACCGCCGCCATGGCTGCCGGTTGCAGATGGGCGGGTCGGACCAGTGGGGCAACATCGTCAACGGGATCGACCTGGCGCGGCGGGTGCTGGACGCGGAAATCTACGGGCTGACCACGCCGCTTTTGACCACCAGCGACGGGCGCAAGATGGGTAAATCGGCAGCCGGGGCGGTGTGGCTCTCGGGTGACATGCTGAGCGCCTATGAATTCTGGCAGTTCTGGCGCAACACGACCGATGCCGATGTGGGGCGGTTCCTGAAGATCTTCACCGAGCTGCCGGTCGAGGAATGTGACCGGCTGGGCGCGCTCGGCGGGTCCGAGATCAACGGGGCCAAGGTGACGCTGGCGAACCTCGCCACGACCCTGCTGCACGGCGCCGAGGCGGCGGCGGCGGCCGAGGCCACGGCGCGCGAGGTTTTCGAGAAGGGCGGGATTGGCGATGACCTGCCCACGCTGACGCTGGCGCCCGAGGACGTGGGCGAGGGGGTGACCGTGGCGCAGCTCTTCGTGCGGGCGGGGCTGGCGGCGTCGGGCAAGGAGGCCAAGCGCCTGATCGCCGAGGGTGGCGCGCGGCTGAACGACGAGCCGGTTCTGGATGCGGGGATGCAGGTGGGGGCGGCGATGCTCGCCGAGCCTGTGAAGCTGACCGTCGGGCGCAAGCGCCATGCGCGGGTGGTGCTGGGCTGACGGCGCAAGAAGGAGACATTCTGCGCCCTCCGGGCCTTGCGGCCCGTTCACCCCTGCGGGGTATTTGCGCAAAGAAGAGAACACATTGCGCGGAGTTTGTTCTCTTCTTTGCACAAATACCCCGCAGGGGGGTCAGGGGGGCGGCGCACGCCCCCCTGTCCTGCGGCAAGGTCAGGGGGCCACCGTCACCGTCATCATCATGTCGGCGGGGTCATCCACCGACCCCGACTGGCCGCGCCCGCGCTTGATCGCGTCCACCACCTTCATGCCGTCGATGACGCGGCCCACCACCGTGTATTGCCCGTCAAGGAAGGGCCCCGGTTCGAACATGATGAAGAATTGCGAGTTGGCGCTGTTGGGCGATTGCGCGCGGGCCATGCCAACCACGCCGCGATCGAAGCTGATGCCGGAGAATTCGGCAGGTAGGTCGGGCAGGTCCGATCCGCCGGTCCCGGCGCGGCCGATGGCCCTATCGCCCTTGCCGTAGCGCACATCACCGGTCTGGGCCATGAAGCCCTCGATCACCCGATGGAAGATCACGCCGTCATAGGCGCCCTCGGCGGCCAGCTTGGTGATCCGCTCAACATGCAGCGGAGCGACCTCGGGCAGAAGGTCGATCACGATGGTGCCGTTGGCCTGGCCTGCCACCTGGATCACGAGGTTGGGGCCGGGGCCGTCCTGAGCTATGCCGGGGGTGGCCAGCAGGACCAGGGCAAGCGCCTTACGCCACATCGGCGGCCACCTTCACGCTGATCATGTGGTCGGGCGTGGCGGGCGGCTCGCCGCGGGTGATGGCATCGACATGTTCCATGCCAGCGATCACGCGGCCATAGACGGTATATTGCCCGTTCAGGAAGTTGTTGTCCGAGAAGTTGATGAAGAACTGGCTGTTGGCCGAGTTGGGGTTCGACGACCGCGCGGCCCCCAGCGTGCCCCGGTCATGCGGCAGCTTGGAGAATTCGGCCGGAAGGTCGGGCATGTCGGACCCGCCGGTGCCCGCGCGGCGGGGGTTGTAGCCGTCGCGCGTCTTGTTGCCATGCTCAACATCGCCGGTCTGCGCCATGAAACCGTCGATCACACGGTGGAACACCACGCCGTCATAGGCCCCGGCGCGGGCCAGGTCCTTCATCCGGGCGCTGTGCAGGGGGGCCACGTCGGGCAAGAGGGCGATGGTGACGGTGCCGGAGGCCAGCTCCATCAGGATCGTGTTTTCGGGGTCGGTGATCTCGGCCATGGGGGCTCCTTTCGGTTTTGCGCACCCTATGCGGGCGGGGCGGGCGCGAAAAGGGCAAACCTGCGTGAGCAGCAGGTGATGCGGGCGGTTGACGCAGGCGGTGCGATCCTGTGGAAAGGCCGCATCGGCAAGGGAGGGGCGCGGATGGCCTGGAAGACGCTGGACGACATGCAACTCGGGGGCCGCGTGGTGCTGACCCGGGTGGACATCAACGTGCCGATGGAGGGCGGGCGGGTCACCGACACGACGCGCATCGACAAGATCGTGCCGACGGTCGCCGACATCCTTGCGCGCGGAGGGCGGCCGGTGCTGCTGGCGCATTTCGACAGGCCGAAGGGGCGCGTGGTGCCTGCGATGAGCCTGTCGCATCTGGTTGGCTCGCTGGAGGCGGCGCTGGGTCGGGCGGTGGTGTTTGGCGCCGATTGCGTGGGGCCTGTCGCGCAGGCGGCGATCGCGGCCGCCGGGCCGGGTCAGGTTGTGCTGCTGGAAAACACCCGCTTTCATCCCGGCGAAGAGGCGAACGACCCCGACCTGGCGGCGGCGATGGCCGCGCTTGGCGATGTCTATGTGAACGATGCCTTTTCGGCGGCGCACAGGGCTCATGCCTCGACCGAGGGGATCGCGCGGCTGTTGCCAGCCTGTGCGGGGCGGCTGATGGAGGCGGAGCTGCGCGCGCTGGAGGCGGCTTTGGGAACCCCGGCGCGGCCCGTGGTGGCGGTGGTGGGCGGGGCCAAGGTTTCGACCAAGCTGGACCTGCTGGGCAATCTGGTGGGGCGCGTCGATCATCTGGTGATCGGGGGGGGGATGGCCAACACCTTCCTCGTGGCGCAGGGCGTCGAGGTGGGCACGTCGCTGGCCGAGCGGGACATGGCGCCCATTGCGCGCGATATCGTCGCAAAGGCCGAGGCGGCGGGCTGCACGATCCACCTGCCCGTCGATTTGGTGGTGGCGCGCGAGTTCCGCGCGGGGGCCGCCAGCCAGACCGTCGGCGTGGCGGACTGCCCAGCGGATGCTATGATCCTGGATGCGGGGCCCGCAACGGTGGCGCATCTGGCCGGGGTGTTCGGCGCGGCGCGGACGGTCATCTGGAACGGCCCGCTGGGGGCGTTCGAGATCGCACCCTTCGATGCCGCGACCCGAGCCGCCGCCGCCGAGGTGGCGCGGCTCACGCGGGCCGGAACCCTTGTGTCCGTGGCCGGCGGGGGCGACACGGTGTCGGCGCTGAACCAGGCCGGGGTGGCGGGGGATTTCACATTCATTTCCACTGCGGGGGGTGCGTTTCTGGAGTGGATGGAGGGCAAGGTGCTGCCCGGAGTGGCCGCCCTCGGGGGATGACCCCGCGCATCTGCGAATTCGGGCTTGCGTTGGCGCTAACTGGATTGCGGCTGCGGTTTGGGCTGGAGTATGCCGCGAGGGTCAATATTGACGCAGGGAGCGACCGCAGATGACCACCGCCGCGATGACCGACAAGATCAGGATGGGCCAGGGCTTCATCGCGGCGCTGGACCAGTCCGGAGGATCGACGCCGAAGGCGCTGCGCCAGTATGGCATCGCCGACGGGGCCTGGTCTGATGAGGGCGGCATGTATGACCTGATCCATGCCATGCGCGCGCGCATCATCACCTCGCCCGCCTTCACCGGCGACCGCGTGGTCGGCGCGATCCTGTTCGAGCAGACCATGGACCGCGCGGTGGAGGGCGTGCCGACCGCGACCTATCTGTGGGAGCGGCGCGGCGTGGTTCCGTTTCTGAAGATTGACAAGGGGCTGGAGGCCGAGGCTGACGGCGTGCAGTTGATGAAGCCGATCCCGGGGCTGGAGGCGCTGCTGGCCCGCGCCGTGGCGGCCGGGATATTCGGAACCAAGGAACGCTCCGTCGTCGGCGCGGCCAATGAAGCGGGCATCGCCGCCGTGGTGGCGCAGCAGTTCGATCTGGCCGCACAGGTCGCAGCGGCGGGCCTCATGCCGATCATCGAGCCGGAGGTCACGATCGCGATCCCCGACAAGGCCGAGGCCGAGGCGATGCTGCGCGCGGCAATCCTCGACGCGCTCGACGCGCTGCCCGCAGATCGTCAGGTGATGCTGAAGCTGACGCTGCCCGGTGTGGACAATTTCTATCTGCCGCTGGTCGAGCATCCGCGCGTGTTGCGGGTGGTGGCGCTTTCGGGCGGGCATCCGCGGGATGAGGCCAATGCGATCCTCGCGCGCAATCGCGGAATCATCGCGAGCTTCAGCCGCGCGCTGACCGAGGGGCTGAGCGCGCAGCAGTCGGATGCCGAGTTCGACGCGATGCTGCGCGAGGCCGTCGAGGGGATCTGGGCAGCCTCAGTCGCGGGGTGAAGCACGCCCGCAAGGGCCTGACCATGCGGCATTTTCGGGATTCCCTTTGCCTGCGTGATGTGGCATGATCGCAGGCATGCCGGGCGTCAAGAATGCGGCAACCAAATATGGGCAGGACCGGATGGACAGGAACAGCGGCGGGCACGGACTCGCGTCGGTGATGCTCGCGGTGGCTGCAATCACCGTCGGGGCTTATTTCACGTTTGCGGCGGTGCAGGGCGAATACGGCGTGTTCCGTCAGGTCCAGATCGCCGCCGAAACCCGCGCGCTGGAGGTTGAGCGTGACCGGCTCGCCAGTGAGCTTGTGGCCATGCAGAACAAGACGCACCGCCTTTCGGACGCATATCTGGACCTTGACCTGCTGGATGAGCGGGCGCGCGACGTGCTGGGATACCTGCGCGCAGATGAGATCGTGATCCGCTGAAGCGTCGCCGTGGAGGCGGCGTCACCCCCGGGGCTTTGCCCCGGACCCCAGGGTATTTCGGCAAAGAAGAGGACCGGAAGCTGCCTCAGGCCGCCACCTCCCCTTGTTTTTCCGATGGGAATGGGATTGTTTAACGTTGAACAATAGCAACCTCGCCTGGAGGATTCGCCCGTGGCCACACGCAAGCCTGCCGAAAAGCCCAATGTTTCACGCGAGGAGTTGCTGAAATACTATCGTGAGATGCTGTTGATACGGCGGTTCGAGGAGAAGGCAGGGCAGCTTTACGGGATGGGCCTGATTGGCGGGTTCTGCCACCTCTACATCGGGCAGGAGGCGGTGGTCGTGGGGCTGGAGGCCGCGGCCAAGGAAGGCGACAAGCGCATCACCAGCTACCGCGACCATGGCCACATGCTGGCCTGCGGGATGGACCCCAAGGGCGTGATGGCCGAGCTCACGGGCCGGATCGGCGGCTATTCCAAGGGCAAGGGCGGGAGCATGCACATGTTCTCGAAGGAAAAGCACTTCTACGGCGGGCACGGGATCGTGGGCGCGCAGGTGCCGCTGGGGGCGGGGCTCGCGTTCGCTGACAAGTATCTGGGCAATGACAACGTCACCTTCACCTATTTCGGCGACGGCGCGGCCAACCAGGGCCAGGTCTATGAGACCTACAACATGGCGGAACTGTGGATGCTTCCGGTGATCTTTGTCATCGAGAACAACCAGTATGCGATGGGGATGAGCGTCCGGCGATCGACCAAATCCACCACCTATTTCGGGCGCGGCCAGGCTTATGGCATCCCGGGCGAGCAGGTGGACGGGATGGATGTGCTGGCGGTGAAGGCGGCGGGCGAAAAGGCCGTGGCGCACTGCCGTGCAGGCCAGGGGCCCTATATCCTGGAGATGATGACCTACCGCTACCGCGGCCATTCCATGAGCGACCCGGCAAAATACCGGACCCGCGAGGAGGTGGACAAGATGCGGTCGGAGAAGGACGCGATCGAGCATGTGCGCGATCTGCTGGTGCAGGGCGGCCTCGCCACCGACGACGACCTGAAGGCCATCGACAAAGAGATCAAGGCGATCGTCAACGAGGCCGCCGAATTCTCCAAGGAAAGCCCCGAGCCGCCGCTAAGCGAGCTTTGGACCGACATTCTGGCCTGAGGGGGAACGACATGGCTGTGCAAGTTCTGATGCCCGCGCTTTCGCCCACGATGGAGGAAGGCACGTTGGCAAAATGGATGGTGAAGGAGGGGGATGCGGTCAAGTCCGGCCAGATCCTCGCCGAGATCGAGACCGACAAGGCCACGATGGAATTCGAGGCGACCGACGAGGGGATCGTCGGCAAGCTTCTGGTGGCCGAGGGCACGGCGGGGGTAAAGGTGAACACCCCCATCGCCTTGATGGTGGACGCGGGCGAAACCGCCGATGCGGCCCCTGCCGCCAAGGCTGCCCCTGCCCCGGTGGCAACGATTGCCGGTGCCCCCGCCGCTTCCGCCCCCGCCCCCGTTGCGGTGGTGTCAAAGGCCAGCCCCGACTGGCCCGAGGGCACGCCGATGAAGACCATGACCGTGCGCGAGGCGATCCGCGAGGCGATGGCCGAAGAGATGCGCCGCGACCCCACGGTTTTCCTGATGGGAGAGGAGGTTGGCGAGTATCAGGGCGCCTACAAGATCAGCCAGGGTCTGCTGGATGAATTCGGCCCTCGCCGCGTGGTTGACACGCCGATCACCGAGATGGGCTTTGCCGGGATCGGCGTCGGCGCCTCCTGGGGCGGGCTCAAGCCGATCGTCGAATTCATGACCTTCAACTTCGCCATGCAGGCCATCGACCAAATCATCAACTCGGCGGCCAAGACTCTCTACATGTCCGGCGGCCAGATGGGCAGCCCGATGGTGTTCCGCGGCCCGAACGGGGCGGCCGCCCGCGTGGGCGCCCAGCACAGCCAGGACTTCGCCGCCTGGTATGCGATGATCCCGGGGCTGAAGGTCGTGATGCCCTATTCCGCCGCCGACGCCAAGGGCCTGATGAAGACCGCGATCCGCGACCCCAACCCCGTGATCTTCCTGGAAAACGAAATCCTCTATGGCCGGTCCTTCGACGTGCCCGACCTGCCCGATTTCACCATCCCCTTCGGCAAGGCCCGCATCTGGCGCGAAGGCTCGGACGTCACCATCGTCAGCTTCGGCATCGGCATGACCTATGCGATGGAGGCCGCCGACAAGCTGGCCGCCGAAGGGATCAGCGCCGAGGTCATCGACCTGCGCACCCTGCGCCCCATCGACTATGACACGGTGATCGCAAGTGTGCAGAAAACCAACCGCTGCGTGACGGTCGAAGAGGGCTTCCCGGTCGGCGCGATCGGCAACCACCTCTCGGCGGTGATCATGACGCGGGCTTTCGATTACCTTGACGCCCCGGTGCTCAACTGCACCGGCAAGGACGTGCCGATGCCCTATGCCGCCAACCTCGAAAAACTCGCGCTGACAACGGTTGCCGAGGTGATCGAGACCGTCAAATCCGTCTGCTACCGCTGAAGGGGGGCACCATGGCCACCGAAATTCTGATGCCCGCCCTGTCCCCGACGATGGAAGAGGGGACACTGGCCAAATGGCTGGTGAAGGAGGGTGATAAGGTCAAATCCGGCCAGATCCTCGCCGAGATCGAAACCGACAAGGCCACGATGGAATTCGAGGCCGTGGATGAGGGGGTGATGGGCAAGATCCTGGTCGCCGAGGGCACCGCGGGTGTGAAGGTCAATGCACCCATCGCCATCCTGATCGAGGACGGCGAAGGCGCCGATGCCGCCCCGGCCGCAAAGGCTCCGGCGCCAGCCGCCGCCCCGACCGCCGCCCCCGCGGAACCCGCCAAGGCCGCCGCGCCGACCGCCGTCGGTGTAGCCCCCGCCACCACCGGTGCCCGTGTCTTCGCCTCCCCCCTCGCACGCCGCATTGCCGCCGAAAAGGGCCTTGACCTCACCACGCTCAGGGGTTCGGGCCCCCACGGCCGCATCGTCAAGGCCGATGTCGGGGGCGCCGCCGCTGCCCCCGCCGCACCCGCACCTGCCGCAGCCGCCACCCCGGCCCCTGCCCCCGTTGCAGTCGCAGCCCTCGCGCCTGCCGCGCAGGGCATGTCCGCCGACACCGTCAAGAAGATGTTCGCCGACCGCGCCTATGAGGAAATCGCCCTCGACGGCATGCGCCGCACCATCGCCGCCCGGCTGACCGAGGCGAAACAGACCATTCCGCATTTCTACCTGCGCCGCGAGGTGCAGCTCGATACGCTGATGGCCTTCCGCGAAACCCTGAATGCCCAGCTTGCCGCCCGCGGCGTCAAGCTCAGCATCAACGACTTCATCATCAAGGCCTCGGCCCTCGCCCTGCAGGCCGCACCCGACTGCAACGCCGTCTGGGCCGGTGACCGCATCCTGAAACTCAAACCCTCCGACGTGGCCGTGGCCGTCGCCATCCCCGGTGGCCTCTTCACGCCCGTCCTGCGCGATGCCCACCTGAAATCCATCACGGCCCTCTCGGCCGAGATGAAAGACCTCGCCGCCCGCGCGAAGACCAAGAAACTCGCCCCCCATGAATACCAGGGCGGCAGCTTCGCCATCTCCAACCTCGGCATGATGGGCATTGACAACTTCGACGCCGTGATCAACCCGCCGCATGGCTCGATCCTCGCCGTGGGCGCGGGCATCAAGAAACCCGTGGTCCAGACGGACGGCACCCTCGGCATCGCCACCGTCATGTCCATGACCCTCTCGGTCGATCACCGCGTGATCGACGGAGCGCTCGGTGCCACCTTCCTCAAGGCCCTGATCGACAATCTCGAAAACCCGCTGGCCATGCTGGCCTAAACCAAAGCCAACTTCTTCCGTCCAGAAGTATCCTCGGGGGGTGAATGGGCCGCAAGGCACAGAGGGGGGCAGACAGCCCCCCTTCGCTACAGTCGGGCCTATTCCCCGATATGCAGGTGATCCATCGTGACCGCAGGCTGCGAACACCCGGCCTCGCCCACGATGCGCGCGGGCACCCCCGCCACGGTCTTGCAGGGCGGCACATCCGCCAGCACGACCGACCCCGCCGCGATCCGGCTGCAATGGCCCACATGGATGTTGCCCAGCACCTTTGCCCCCGCGCCGATCAACACCCCATGGCCGATCTTGGGATGGCGGTCGCCATCCTCCTTGCCGGTCCCACCAAGGGTCACCGAATGCAGCATGGACACATTGTCGCCCACCACCGCCGTCTCGCCGATCACGATGGAATGGGCGTGGTCGATCATGATCCCCCGCCCGATCCGCGCGGCAGGGTGGATGTCCACGCCGAACACCTCCGACACCCGCATCTGCACGAAATAGGCCATGTCGATGCGCCCCTGCCCCCAGAGCCAATGGCCAACCCGCCAGGCCTGCACCGCCTGGTAGCCCTTGAAGAACAGGAGCGGCTGCAAATACCGGTGACAGGCCGGGTCGCGGTCAAACACCGCCACCAGATCGGCACGCGCCGCCCCGCCGATCTCCGGGTCCAGGGCATAGGCCTCATCCGCGATCTCGCGCAGGATCTGCTCGCTCATCTCGCCCGAGGCGAGCTTCAGCGAGAACCGGTAGGCCAGCGCCCGCTCGAAACTTGCGTGGTGCAAGAGGCCCGAATGGATCAGCCCCCCCATCAGCGGCTCGGCCAGCACCGCCGCCCGCGCCTCGTCACAGACGCGGCTCCAGACGGGATCGACAGTCGAAATCGCGCGGATCGTCTCAGCCATGGCGGGCCCTCCTGCCGGTTGCTCCGTGAATATAGGCACGCAATCGCGACTTGTCAGGCCGAAACCGCGATGCCCCGGAACGGCCCCGGCCCGAACCGGTCCGACACCTGCGCCACCTCCACCCGGAATGTTCCGGCAACCCCGTCCAACCCGCGCAATGCCGCAGGATACACCCAGCCCGGCGCCCCCACCTCCACCTCGCGCCGCACCGCCCCGGCCTGGGTCACCCGCACCAGATAGGCCTCGCGCTCCTCGCCCAGCGGCACCTCGGTCGAGGCCCAGCTGTCGCCGTCGATCCGCGTCCGCCGAACCCACCCCAGACGCAGGTCGCCCGCAACCCAGACGCCCCGCAGATGCACCGGCGCGTAGGGCCGCAGACCGATCCCGTCAAAGGCCACCACCTGCTCCACCACATCCGGGTCGTCGAAGCCCCGCGCCGACACGCCGATCCGCCAGGTTCGCGCCAGCCCCCGCGCCGACAGCGGCACCTCCACCTGCCGCGGCCCGCCATCCAGCAGCACCACCCGGCTGCCCACCGGCCAGACATCGGGCATCACCCCGTCCGTCCCCGCCTGCCCCCGCAGCCGCAGCGACAGATCCCAGGTCATGGGTGCCACCAGATCGGCCCGGGCAAACTGGAACACCTCCCAGGCATCCGCGCTGCCATCGCCGATGGCCACCGCATTGGCCCCGTTCAGTACGGCCGTCTCGCTTGCCGAGGCCAGCACCCCCGCCCCTAGCCGCACGCGAAGCGGCTCGCCACGGTCCCACAGCCCTGCCCTCGCGCGCGCCAGCCCCGTCTCCGTCACCCCAATCACCGAGGGTGCAACCACCAGACCGTTCAGCGCAAACCCCTCACCGCCATCCGCAGTCCATACGCCCACCGGACCGGGCCATGGGGTCGCCGCCACCGCCAGATGCGGCGCATGGGCCACCTCGTCACCCCGCAACAGCGGCAGGTCCAGAAACTGGGCCGCCACCGGCACGGGGGCCGCGAAGGGGCGCGGGATCACCCGCTCCTCTGCTGCATCCGAGGGGCGATAAACCGCAGGCTCCACCCGCACCGCCTCGACCAATGCGGCCTCGCCCTGCTCCACCCGGTCCAGCCGGTAGCGCAGCCCGTCCAGGGTCACTGTGTCACCCACCCCCAGACGCCCCGCCGAAGGCGGCAGCGCAAAGCGCGCGCCATCCCGCGCCACACGCGCCTCGGCCAGCCACCGCTCGACCGTCCCGCGCGCCTCGGCGGCGGTCAGCACAAGGCCCGTCTCGCTCTCTGCGGCCCCGAAACTCGCCTCGTCCGGAAACACAGCCTCGGCCTGCCGGGGCACGAAATCCCCCTCCGCCTCCATATAGGCCAACCGCACGCGCCCCGCGATCTCGGCCTCGGCCGCGCGCACCGCCTCCAGCCCGCCCTCGACCGACCGGCTCACCGCCAGCCGCCCCCGCTCCACCGGCACGGCGGCCCCCTCGCCCCGCATGCGGAACCGCAAGGCGCCCTCGCGCTCGATCACCTCGAACCCATAGGCCAACATCAGAGGCTGCAACGCCCCCCGCGCCGTGCCGACGCCATCCGCGAGATACCCCCGCACCACACCATAAAGCAGCGAGACATCGGGCACCTGACCCGAGCGGCGGCAGATCTCGTCCACCACATCCGCCAGCGCCTGCCCCGTGGACCGCCCCGTCAGCCAGTGCCCGCGCGCGTAATTGTCGCCATCGCTCCAGACATCGGTCAGGTTCGGAAACTGCGGAAACGGCCGCGCGTCCCAGGCCCAGGCATGGGCGCGCGCCATGTCCACCATCGGTGCGCCATAAACCGATGATACCGGATTGGCTGCGGGATCGGCCCAATGCGCCGCTACCGCGCGCAGATACTGCATCTGGATCGTGTCATCCCGCCGCCCCGTCGAATACTTCGGCAACCTCGATTCCGACGATTTCGGGTCCAGAAACTTGTTGGGCTCATTCGTGCCCCGGTCGATCGCCGCACAGCCATATTCGGTGAACCGGATCGGCTTTGATCCCGGTACCCACCCCGTCGGCAGCGCCGCCCGCATGCCCCCGATGCGGTCATGGTGGGCATTCTCCCACCAGCCTTTCAGGTCCTTGTAGCGAAACACCCAAGGCTCGCCATAAGCGCCATCCTCGATGGGCAGCCGCCGCTGCGCCGCCTCGCCCTCGGGGCTGTCGTAGTACCAGTCATACCCCTCTCCGCCCGCCACGTTGCCGCGCAGATAGTCGAGGTTGTAGATTGACCCGAACCGGGCATCGGCATGGGCATCCCCTTCGCGCCAGTCCGACAGGGGCATGTAATTGTCGATCCCGATGAAATCGACATTCGGATCCGCCCACAACGGATCGAGGTGGAAATAGACGTCCCCCCCGGTGTGGTATCCGAAATACTCCGACCAGTCAGCGGCATAGGAGATCCGGGTTGCCGGCCCCAGGATCGACCGCACCTCCGCCACCAACTGCCGAAAGGCCGCCACGGCGGGAAACGCATCCCCCGCCCCCCGCACCTGCGTCAGCGCCCGCATCTCGGAGCCAACGCAGAACGCATCCACCCCGCCTGCCGCGGCACACAGATGCGCATAGTGCAGGATGAACCGCCGATACCCCCATGTCGCTGGCCCCGAATAGCTGACCACCTCGCCCGACACTGAAAAATGCGCAGGGCTTGCCGCGCCGAAAAAGGCCGCCACTTCCGCCGCCGCGGCCGCCGTCCGGTCGGGTGTGCCTGCGCGCCCCGGCGCCACCGAGGTCGTGATCCGCCCCCGCCAGGGCAGCACCGGCTGATCCGCCGCCCCCGTCCACGGATCGGGGCGCCCGTTCCCCGCCAACTGCTCCATCAGCAGGAACGGATAGAACATCACCTCCTGTCCCCGCGCCCGGATCGCGCGGATCGCCTCGATCACCGAGGCATCCGCAGGCGTGCCGCCATAGACCGACCGTCCGTCGATCCGCGCAATCTCTTCCGCCTCAGACCGCCCGATGCCACCGGCGCGCCATGCCATCGGCACACCCTCTTGCGCCGCCTGCTCGACCTTGGGCTTCACCTGGCACTGGCCGCAGCGCAGGTCATCCCCGAACCACGACACGATCAGCGACACCGACCCCACCTTGGGCAATTCCGTCGCCAGATGGTCCAGCGAGGCCACAAGGTCCGCGCGTCCCCCCGCGACATGCACATTGGCCGTCCGGTTCACCCCCGGTCCGTCGGAAAAATGCACCCGGCTCGTGGCCAGCGCATATTCCCCCGTCCCGGGCATCAGGGCCACCGCGCGCACCGCCTCGGCCACCGCACCCGTGCCCCCCTCGGGCTGCGCCGGGCGGATCACCTCGAACGAAAACTGCGGCACCCGGTTGCCAAACTCTGCCAACTCCAGATCCTCGATCACCACATAGGCCACACCGCGATAGGCCGGCGCCTGCGCCGCCCCCTCCACCGCGGCCACCTTGGGATCGGGCAGCTGCTCCTCATCCCCGCGATAGACGCGCAGCGTGACCGAGGATGGATCAATCTCCATTCCGTCCGCCCAGACCCGCCCGATCCCCGCGATCACCCCCTGGCACAGCGCCACGGCAAGGCTCACCGAATAGGAAAACCGCTCAACCTTCGGCTTTGGCGGCCCACCTTTGCCGCCCCCCTCGCGCGTCACCCGTTCCTGGAACTGGGTGGCCCAGATCACCTGCCCCGCAACCCGCACCCGGCCATAGACCTGCGCCAGCGCGGCACCCTCGGATGCCCCCATCAGCCGCAGCCGGTCGATGCGCCCCACCTCCACCGGGGCCGACCCCGCACCCAGCAGCCGCTGGTCGATCACCCGGCCCAGCGTGGCCCCCACCGCGCGCCCGATCACCGCCCCCGACAGGCCCAGCACCGTGCCGCCGAACCCCGCGCCGACCGCCGCGCCGACCGCCCCCAACAGAATCGTCGCCATTCACCGCACTCCTTCCGGAAACCGGAACCGCGCCGCTACCCGGCGCGCCCAGGGGCCCGACAGCGGGCTCTCCACAACCCCATGCCCGGTATAGGCATGGACAAACGCGGCCTGCGCCCCGATGGACGCCGCGATCCCCAGATGCTTGGCAATCCCGCCCTCGCGCATCCGAAACAAGAGCACATCGCCCGGCGCCGCCTCCGCGGCAGGCACCAGCCACCGCAGCGCCGCCGCCATCAGCACCTCGTGCCCGCCCGCCTCGCCCCAGTCGGGCGTATAGGCGGGCATCACCTCCGGCTCGGGCCCGATCACAGCCCGCCACACCCCGCGCAGCAGGCCCAGGCAATCGGTCCCCGCGCCCTTGCAGCTTGCCTGATGGACGTAAGGCGTGCCGATCCACCCCCGCGCCTCGGCCACCACGGCCGCCTGATGCGGCGTCACCGGTTCAGGCTCCCGCCCGAGGTCTGGCCCGCGCGGGCGGGGTATGAGGTCAGCCAATCCTCGCCCGGCACATGAGGAAAGCCCCGGAAGTTCAGGAAATTGCCGAACTTCAGCCGACAGGTCTCGCCCCGCTTGTCGCAGCCCGCCTCCAGCCGCAGCAGGTCCCCCGCGACAACTGGCGCGCCGAACCCCTGCCACAACTCGACCACCCGGCCCGTGGCCCCAATCCGGTCGTTCTTGACCACACCGACCAGCCCCGCCGCCGCCCCGGTCAGAACCACCAGACGCCCGCGCTCAAACCAGCGGTCATCAAATCCCGCCAACCCGGCAAAGCGGAACAGCCGCGCCTCCTCCACCGCATCCGCAGGCACGTCCGCAAAATACCCCGGCTGCGACAGATCGAACCGGCAGGCCGCGTCCCCCAGCACCGCCGCGCATTGCCGCTGGATCACCCGTCCCTGCGGCTGATTCAGCCCCTCGGTCAGACCCCGCAACTCGGCCTGAAACGCCCCGCCCGCCCGCGTGATCTCGCCCAGCGTGCCGCGAAACTGCACCACGCGCTCGGCCACATCCGCCCAGTTCACCAGCCAAGCCGTCACCTCCGCCCCGTCATAGCGCCCGGCCATCAGGTCGGCCTCGGTCACGCCTGCGTCCGACAGCGCTCCCAGCGCCTCGGAATTGTCCACCGACAGGCCCGTGGTCTGCTGCAAGGCCCTCGCCGACAGGCCCGTGCCCGCGCGGAACGCCACCCCCGCGAACGCGAGATCCCCGTCATGATCGGTGAAACCGAACACCGCGCCATCCCCCCGCCGCACGCGCCAGGCGCGGCAGACGGTGGTGATCCCCCCCTCCAGATGCGCATGGATCCCGCTCACAACCGCAACTCCACCACCGGCACGTTTGGCACGTCGCCCGCCTTGAACGACGCGACCGACGTTTGGATGCGGTCCGTGTCAAACCGCGCAGGCACGTCGAACTCATACCCTGCCGTCACCTGCACCCCCAGATCGGGGGGAGAAGAAAAGGTGATCACACCCGTCGCCGGGTCCACCCAGAACTCAAGCCCCTCCACCTTGGGCGTCCCGGCGACAGCCACGCGCACCGTCCCCAGCACAGGCTTCTTGATCGGGCGCACATAGGTTTGCGACCCCGAGCGGTAGGTTTTCACCAGACCAAAAGCCACCCGCAACCCGTCGCCCAATCCGATCACCTGATCGGTGGCCGACACCTCCTGCCGCGCCCCGCATGACCGGTAGTCGGCCCAGTCCTTCCAGCGAAATCCGAACAACTGCCCCCGCCGCGCCTCGAAAAACGCGATCAGCGCCTCCACATCGTCCAGACTGCGCAGGCCCACGCCGGCGTCATACCGCCTGCGCGAATGCTCCCAGGGGGTGTTGCGCTCTTCAAAGCCGTTTTGCAGCGTCACGATCTCGGTGCGCCGCTCTGGTCCGCCGACCGAGCCGAAACTCAGATTGGCGGGAAACCGCACTTCATGAAATCCCATGTGATCCCCTCACCGGTTCCGCTGGCCGCGCGCCAGCGCGCGCTGCGCCTCGGCGGCAATCTGGCTCTGGCTGCGCTGAAAGCCCTGCACATCGGGCGTGGTGATGTTCATGACCACCGTCACCGGCCGCCCGCCCCCCGCCGCCTGCACGCCCAGCCGCCCATCGGCCCCGCGCGCCAGCGGCATGATCGCCTCGGGCCCCGCCTCGCCCATCAGGCCCCGCCCGCCCCGCATCGGGAACGACACGGGCGACGACACCACGCCGCCCATCGCAAAGGGCATCACGCGGCCCTGCGTGAACGCGCCACCCTTCTCAAAGGGCATGATCCCGCTGATCAACCCGTTGATCCCGTTGGAGATCGCGCCCCCGATGGCATTCTGCACCGGCCTCAACGCCGCCGCATAGAAGGTGTTGGAAATCGACTGCCCCAACCCCTTCAGCGCATCCGACAGCTTTGCCCCGTCGAACACCAGCCCGTCGAAGGCCCGCCGCAATCCACCCCCGATCCCCGCCGACAGGCTGCCCACCTCGCGCCCGGTCCAGACCATGCTGTCGCGCATCCGGCCCAACTCGCCGTCAAAGGCCGCCGCCACCCCCGCCGCCGTCCCCAGGCTCGCCTCCAAGGCCGCCACCTGCGCCTCGAACTCCTCGATCCCCGCCATCACCCTGCCCTTTCCTCACATCCGGAAACGCCGCCGCCAGCTCTGCCAGCCGCGCCCGCGTCAGGGGCGGGGCCGCAGCCTCCGCCCCCAGCATGATCCGCAACTCCACCGGGGTCAGCCGCCAGAACTCCTCGGGCCGCAGCCCCAGCCCATGCAGCCCCACCCGCATCAGCCCCGCCCAGTCGATGCGCCGGCTCATCCCTCGCCGGGCACCGTGAACGCGCGGGCCAGCAGCGCCGCCGCCACCCGCGCAGCCTCTACCGGCCCGCCCGCAATCTCGGCCGTCATCAGGTCGGCGGCCGTCCCCTGCCAGCCCCCGCCCCGCAGCCCCGCCACCACCAGCGCCAGCACATCGCGGCTGGAAAACCGCCCCGCCTCGAATCGCTCCGCCAGATCGACGAGGGATCCCGCCCCCAGCACCGCCTCCAGCTCTGCCAAGGCGCCCAGTGTCAGCTTCGCCACCCGCCGCTCTCCGTCCAGAACCAGCGCCACCTCGCCCGCAAAGGGATTCATCACAGCGCCGTAAAGGTCAGAACGCCGGCCGAAGCCATGGTCATCTCATAGGTCGCCTCGCCATTGTGGCTCCCGGCATATTCCACCGCCGAGATCTGGAACCGCCCCTCGATCACCCCGAAGGACGGGATCACCACCTGGAACAGCGGCACCTCGCCGTCGAAAAAGATCTGCCGCGCCCGGGCATCGGTCGCCTCGTCGCGAAACACGCCCGAGCCCGAGATGGTGGCCGACTTGACCCCCGCCCCCGCCAGCAGTTCGCGCCACCCGCCCTGGCTTTCCAGACTGGTCACATCCACCGTCTCGGCGTTGAAACTGATCCGCGTGGCGCGCAGCCCCGCGATCGTCTCGAACGTCCCGTCGCCCGTCATGTCAAGCTTCACCAGCAAATCCTTGCCGCTCTGAACCGCCATCTCCGCCTCCGCTGTAGGGTGCGCGCCCGGCCCGCACCGCTGAATGAAATCCGTGCCTTACACCTCGACCCGCGCCCGGAACGTCAGGTCGATCCGCCGCGCCCCGCCGCTGTCCAGCCGCCGCGCCACCGCCCGCAGGAAACGCAGGCTCACCAGCCGCCCCCGCGCCAGCACCAGGGTCGCCCCGACCAGTTCGTCCGACACCGCCACCGCCACGTTCTTGGCCGCCTGAAACCCGCTCGCATCCGTGATCACGCTGATCGCCAGCCGATGCTCCGCCCCCCCGCCTGTGGCGTCCGAGGCGTCCAGCACCTCCTCCGGCCCGATCAGGATGAACGTCCCCCGGCCCGCCCCCTTGGGCAGCGCATCCACCACCGGCACCCCTGCCAGCGCCGAAGCGGTTGAAAGCCGCTGCCAGATCGCGGCCTGCAACGCCGCCGCCCCCGCATAGCTCATGCCGGATCCTCCTCACGCGCGGCGCAGACCAGGTATCGCCCGTCCGCATCCGCCTCGGTCACCGCCAGAATGGCAAACACCCGCGCCCCGTCGCGAAACCGCTGCCCCGCCACGGGCCGCGACGGCGCCCCAACCGGCGCGCCGCGCACCCACACCCGGAACGCCTGCACCGACAGCGGCACCTCCACCCCCGCAGCCTCGCGCCCGGAACCCGCGACCACCGCGCCCCAGAGCGTGCCGATCCCCGTCCAGGACTGCACGAACCCGCCCGCCCCATCGGGCGAAACAACCTCGCCCTCCAGCATCAGCGCCCGGCTCAGCCGCGGCGGCCTCATCGCCCGCCCCCACCGAGCACCCGCACCGTGCGCCAGCGCGCGATCAGCGCCTGCACCGCCTGCGGCAGCCCGTCTCCCAGCCGCATCCCGCCCTCATGCCGCATCTCGTAATATTCGGCGGCCAGCAGGAACACCGCCTGCGCGAGGTCCGCAGGCACATCGCCCCAGGCCCCGAAGCCCGCGGTAAACGCCACCTCGATCCGCCCCCCCGTGGGCGGCAGCGGCAAGAGATACCCGGTCGAGGCGATCCTCGGCCGATGCGCATCCCGCACCAACCGCCATCGCGCCGGGTCCACCACCACCGCCACCCCGTCCGCATCCACCAGCCGCACCTCGGCCACCGACACCACCGGCGCCACCGGCAGCGCCTGCTCGCCCGCCGCGCGCCAATCCTCCAGCGTCAGCAAGAACCCGCGCGCGATCAGCCTCTTGGATGTGCGCCCCTCGACCGCCGCCATGGCCGCCCGCAAGTAACTCTCGGCCAGCCCATCCTGCAGAGCATCGTCGGCAAAGCCCGACCCCAGCCGCAGATGCGCCCTCAGCGCCGCGATCGGCAGCGCCGCCCCCGGTATCGTGCCCGTTTCCGTCAGATCCATCCTGTCCCCCAAACCCCCGCAACCCTTCGCAAAAAAACCCGGACACGCGCCCCGACCGCTCGGACGGAGGGAGCTGCTAGACGGCACGGGTGGGGCGAAACCGCCCCCGCGCGCGCCCGGGGTCCGGCCCCGTCAGGGACCGGACATCGGCTCGCCCATCAGGAGGTGGCGAAACGCAAGAGCTTGATCGCGTTGAAGTCGGTCACATCGCCGCCCACGCGCTTGGTGGCAAAGAACAGCACATGGGGCTTGGCGCTGAACGGGTCGCGCAGGATGCGCAGATCGGGGCGCTCCGCGATGGTATAGCCCGACCGGAAATCGCCGAACGCGATGGCAAAGGCATTGGCCGCGATGTCGGGCATGTCCTCGGCGATCAGCACCGGATAGCCCATCAGGATCGGCGGCTGCCCCGCCTGCAACCCGTCCGACCACAGGAAGCGTCCGTCCGCATCCTTCATCTTGCGCACGGCGCCCGCGGTTTTCGAATTCATCACGAAGGTCGCATTGGCGCGGTATTCCGCCCCCAGCGCATAGACCAGGTTCACGATGGTATCCGCGGCATTGGTCGCCGGGAAATCCCCCGCCGCGCCTGAGGGCACATAGCCGATGTTGCCCCAGGTCCAGGAGGCGTTCGCCACCTTCGGCGGCAGAAGAAAGCCCTTGGGCTTGTCCACCCCGTCGCCCGACACGAAGGACGCGGCCTCGGCCCGGATGAACCGCGTGGCGATCTTGCCCGCAAGCCAGCCCTCCACATCAAAGGCGCTGTCGTCCAGCAACCGCTGGCTCGCCTTCGGCATCGCGCTCAGCTGGTGCAACCGGATCGAGATGCGCTCGATCAGCGGCGTCGCCGTCTCGGTCTGGGCACCCGTCTCGGTGGCCCAGCCCGACCCCACCTCCGAGCGGTCGATCAGCACGTCAAAGCTCGTCGCCTCCACCTGCACCACATTGGCGATGGCCCGTATCGACGAGGTGGCCACCAGCATCGACCGGATCGTGTCGGCCGTCTGCGGATCGACCAGATAGCCGCCATCAGCGGCCACGGCGGTGGACAGCGCCTTGCTCTCCAGCACCAGCCCCCGCAGCGCATCGTCATCGCCAGACCGCAGATAGGCGTCGAACGCCTTCTTGTGGGGCGCATCAAAATCGGCGGCACCCGCCAGGGCCGGGCGGCCGTAGTGATTGGTCTTGGTGGAAAGCAGGGTCATGCGTTCATCCTGTTGTTGCAACGCGGTTTTCACTTCGGCCTGAAACAGGCTGAATTCGTTCAGAAATCCAGACATGGCGTGGGTCACGTCCGCGCCCGGATGGCGGGCGCGGGGCATAGCTTCCCCGGCCCGAGCCTTGGTCTCGGTCATCATCTTTTCCTTTGGCTATGGGGTCCGGGGCCTAGCGCCCGGCCAGCATCCGGCGCGCATCCTCAAGGATGGTCGCCAAGTCGCGCCAGTGGTCACCCTCGGGCTCCTCGCCCTTGGCCGCCACCCGCGCCTCGGGAAGCATGGGAAACGTCACCAGCGACACCTCCCACAGCTCCAGCTCGGAAAGGATGCGCTGCCCCTTCCCGTCGCGTTCCGCACGCACCGTGCGGTATCCGATCGACAGCCCGTCGATCGCCCCCGCCCCGATCAGCGCCATCGCCTCGCGCCCCTGCGCCACATCCGTCAGGACGCGGCCCTTGACGTAAAGCCCCCGGTCATCCTCGCGCACCTCGTCCCACACGCCGATGGGCTGCGCCGGGTCATGCTGCCACAGCATCTTGACCCGCCGCCCCGCCGACCCGAGGGCCGCCAATGACGCGCCATAGGCCCCCCGCGCGACCACATCCCCCCCCTGATCGCGGCGGCCAAAGACCGAGGCATAGCCCTCGATCACCGCACCCTCGGTGACGGTGAACCCGCCCCCCTCGCCCTGGAACTTCAATTCCGGCGCGCCGAACATCTGGTATCGTCCCATCATCTCACCTCATCGCCGCTTTGATCAGCGCCTCCGCCCCCTGCGTCAGAAGGAACGCGGCCACCCCGAACACCCCCAGCCAGATGCGCTTTTCCAGCCGCTCCAGCGTCGTCTCGATCTGGCCCAGCCGGTATTCCAGCGCGCCCCACCGCTCCTCGGCCACCCGCTCGTTGGCCTCGATCCGCGCCGCCGCCGCATCGAAACTGTCGAACAGATAACGCGAGCCCCCCGTCACCCGCCGCGTCATGCCTCCTCCGGCAAGGGCGGCAGACCCAACAGCATCCGCTTCTCCGCCACGCTCAGGAAATCGGCCGCCGCCACCCGCGCCCATTGCTGGTCCCGCTCCATCGCCAGCGCGGGCACCTGGTCCAGATCGGGCCGCAACTCCACCGCCTCGCCGGTGAACCCCTGCAACCAGTGCGACAAGGCCCCCGTGACCTTGGCCACCAAGGGCAGCACCGTCAGCCGGAAAAACGCCCGGTTCGCCTCCTGGTAATTGGCGTAAGTGGCATCCCCCGGGATCCCCATCATCATCGGCGGCACGCCAAAGGCGATGGCAATCTCGCGCGCCGCCGCCTCCTTGGTGCGGTGAAACTCCATGTCACTGGGCGAAAACCCCATCGGCTTCCAGTCCAGCCCCCCCTCCAGCAGCATGGGCCGCCCCGCATTGCGCGCGCCCTGGTGGTTGGCCTCCATCTCCGCCACCAGCCGGTCATATTGCTCGGCGCTCAGGGACGCCCCGCCATCCGCCCCCTTGTAGACAATCGCGCCCGAAGGCCGCGCCGCATTGTCCAACAGAGCCTTTGACCAGCGCGCCGCACTTGCATGCACATCCACCGCCACCGCCGCCGCCTGCATCGGCGAAAACCCGTAATGGTCGTCCTGCGGATGAAACGCCCGCAAATGGCAGACAGGCGCCACCTCGCCCGTCATGTCGAACCGGTGCTTGCGCCCCCCCACGGCATAGTCATAGGCCACCGGCCAGCCGTCCTGCCCCGGCACCACCGCCATCCGGTCCGACCGCAGCACATGCAACTCGCTAGGCACCCGGCCCGCCCCCGGCACCGCCTCCACATAGGCGTTCCCGGACAGCAGAAGCTGGCCGTAAACCGCCTCCAGCAGTTCCGCCCGCCCCTGCGCCGGATTGGGCCGCCGGATCAGGTCCAGCACCGGATGCACGTCATACCGCCGCTCGCAATCCTGCAACACCAAGGGCAGCGCCGCCGCAGCCTCCGCGATCAGCGTCACCGCCCGAAACCCGATCGGATTGCCCAGAAACCCCGCCCGCGTCAGGCTCACCGTATCGCGCGGACTCCAGGCCACCCGGCCCCCCGTGGCAAAGGCCACCACCCGGCCGGTCGCAGAGGCCTTCACCTCCGGCACACCCGTCTCGACCGGGGCCACCGCACCCCGGCGCAAAAAGTCGAACACCATGTCAGATCTCCCTCAGCCGCCGAAAGGCAAAGCCCTTGCCGCTTTCATCTTGGCCCAAATATCCCCGCCGGAGGCGCCAGCACCCGTCACATGAACCGCACCCTGGGGTTCGACCGCACCGCCTTCGCAGGCTCCACGATCAGATCGGTCAGCGCCCAGACCAACGCATCCACCCGGTCGGGCGACCCCTTGCCCTGATAGCCCTGCACCGTCATGCGGCACATCTGGTCCTCCAGCGCCACAAGCCCCCGCAGATGCCCCACCCGGCCCTGCTCATAAAGCGCGGCCACCGGCTCGGCCCGCAACCGCTTGCCCGTGCTCGCATGCACCTTGCGGATCGGCACCTCGGCGGCCACGCCGCGGATCACGCTTTCCACCATGTCGCCGCCCATGTTCACCTCCGCCACGATCCGGTCGGCACCGTGCCGGTCATAGGCCGCCACCACCGCCCGCGCCCAAGCCTCGGGCGAAACCCCCTGCACGCTCGCATCCTCGATCACCACGGCGCGCCAGTCCTGAACCGGCCCCCGGCAAGTGGCCCCCACCACCACGATCCCGCAGGTATCGGCCTTTTCCTTGCCGGTCGCGGGCGGGTCCACCGCCACCACGATCCGGTCGAAGGCCTCCGGCCGCTCCACCACCGCCGCCGCCAGCATCGCGGTGGTCCAAAGCGCCCCTTCCGCATCCTCGATCAGCTCGCCGTCCAGCTCCTGCCGCCCCTGCCGGGTTCCGCCGTAACGGGAATACACCTCCTTCAGAAAACTCTCGGCCAGAAAGGCCCGGTTGGCCTCGGTCGGCGCATGGGTCAGCACGCTCGAGGGGTTGCGCAATATCGCCTTCAGCACCCCCACATTCTGCGGCGTCGTCGTCACCACGGCGCGCGGATCATCCCCCAGCCGCAACGCGAATTGCAGCATGTCCCAGGTCTCCTCGGCCTTCTTCCACTTGGCCAGCTCATCCACCCAGGCCGCATCGAACTGCGGCCCCCGCAGCGCCTCGGGGTCATGCGCCGAATAGACCTGCGCCACCGCCCCGTTGGGCCAGACCAGCCGCCGCCGCCCCGCCTCCCACTCGGGGCGCCGGTCGGGGGGCGAACAGGCCAGGATCCCGCTCTCCCCCATCACCATCACCTCGCGCGCCTGGTCAAAGGTCTCTCCCACCAACGCCACCCGGCTGCACCGGCCGGGGTCCAGCGGCCGCGCGCCTTCCACCTGCGCGCGCACCCACTCGGCCCCGGCCCGCGTCTTGCCCGCCCCGCGCCCGCCCATGATGACCCAGGTTCGCCAGGCCTCCTCGGGGGGCAGCTGGTGCGGCAGCGCCCAGAATTCGAACAGCCACGGCAAAGCCAGCAGCGCATTCTCGCTCAGGCCCGCCACGAACCCCTCAATCGCCTCCGGCGTCGCGGAGGCGAGCCAGACGGCGCCCGACCTCAGCCCGCGCGGCGTCCATGTCTGCGGCATAGCCGTGGACGCATCCGGCTGCCTGCTTGCGGAGTTTGTCAACGCGGTTCCTTTCATCCATGCTCAGCTCGAACGCCGCCTTCATGTCGCGCACCACCGCCAGGGCGGTGCGGGCATCCTCGAACCGATGCTCCTTCAACGCCCGCAACGCATTGGCCAGCGCCACCGCCGCATCCGTGAACTGCTCTTCCGTAAAGGCCAGCAGGTCCAATTCCCGCTGGTCCAAGTCCCCTGCCGAGACCCTGATTGTCATCTGCCCGTTGCCCCGCCTCTCATGCCTGTTCCGCACGAGCGAAATGAAAAAGCGGCTCCGGGGTTGCCCCCGTGCCGCTTGCCCACCTCTTCTAGCATGTCACAAGGTATGCCCGAAACCGGACGCAGAGTCAATCCGAAAATTCAGCGTTATCAGGCACTTGCGGGCCGATGCGGTAACCTTTTGTTAACCCGCCCCGAATGTCGAGCAATCCCAGGGGCTTGCCTATTCGGTCTGCACCCCCGTCGCCGCATCCGCCGCCCCGCGTGTGCGCTCGATCTCGCGCCAGCGCGCCACGTTGGCGTTGTGCTCGGCCAGCGTCACGGCAAAGGCATGGCCCCCCGTCCCGTCCGCCACGAAAAAGATATAGGGCGTGGTATCGGGGTTCAGCGCCGCCTCGATGCTCGCCCGCCCCGGGTTGGCGATAGGGGTGGGCGGCAAGCCGTTGATCACATAGGTGTTCCACGGTGTCTCACGGCGCAGCTCGCTCTGCCGCAGGCCGCGCCCCAGCACGCCCTCGCCCTTCGTCACGCCATAGATCACCGTGGGGTCGGTCTGCAATTTCATCCCCTGCCGCAACCGGTTGACGAACACGCTGGCCACCTGCCCCCGCTCCTGCGGCACGCCGGTCTCCTTTTCGACGATCGAGGCCATGATCAGCGCCTCCTCCGGGCTCGCATAGGGCACATCCGCCGCCCGCGCCGCCCAGAGGTCGGCCAGGATCCGCGCCTGACGGTCCTGCATCTGCGCCACCAGCGCCGCCCGCTGCCCGCCCCGCGCCACGTCATAGCTGTCGGGGGCCAGACTGCCCTCGGGGGGCCGCGCGGCGATTTCCCCTTCGAGGAAATCGGCGCGCTTGAGCGCCTCGACCACCTGCCAGGTCGTCGTCCCCTCGGCCACCGTCACGCGGAACCGCAGGTCGCGGTCGCTGCCCGCATCCACATAGACCTGCGGTGCCGCCTCCACCGCAGGGTCCCACTTGGCCACCTCGACATAGCGCGTGGTGGCCGGGTCAAGCTCGCGCAGGATCACGTCGTTGCTGTTCACCCCGATCCGGAAATTCACCTCGCGCCCGCAGGTGGATTGCCCGCCCGCCGTGATCGCCTCCAGCACCTGCACCATCGACGCCCCCGGCGGCACCAGATACGAGCCGAACTTCAGCGCATTCTCCCGGTCCGAATAATCCGCGCCGATGCGAAAGATGCGCGCATCCGTCACGACCCCCTGCGCCTCCAGCGCCCGGCTCACCTGGCTCAGGCTCGCCCCCCGGTCCACCTTGACGCAAGCTGCCTCGGTCAGCGGCCCCGGACCCTGAAACTGCTCCCGCCCCCAGGCCAGCAGCCCCGCCGCCACCACCAGCGCCACTATGACCAGCGTCAGGAAGTTGGAGACGAGCGCCCGCACCATCAGCCCGCCACCCTTCCCAAAACCAGGCTGGCGTTGGTGCCGCCAAAGCCGAACGAATTGGACAGCGCTACGTCGATCCGCCGCCGCACCGCCGCGTTGGCCGCAAGGTTCAGCACCGGCCGCACCGCCGGATTGTCCAGGTTAATCGTGGGCGGCGCGACCTGGTCGCGGATCGCAAGCACACAGAAAATCGCCTCGACCGCACCCGCCGCGCCCAAGAGATGCCCGATGCTCGATTTCGTCGAACTCATCACCACCTCCGCCGCAGCCTCGCCCAAAAGCCGCTCCACTGCGGCCAGCTCGATCGTGTCGGCCATTGTGCTCGTGCCATGCGCGTTGATGTAATCCACCTGGCCCGGTGCCAGCCCCGCCCGCGTCAGCGCCATCTGCATCGACCGGTATCCCCCGTCCCCATCCTCGGCGGGCGCCGTGATGTGATAGGCATCGCCCGACATCCCATATCCCAACACCTCGGCATGGATCCTTGCCCCCCGCGCCACCGCGTGGTCATACGCCTCCAATACCACCACACCTGCGCCCTCACCCATCACAAAGCCGTCGCGGTCGGCGTCAAAGGGGCGGCTGGCCCGCGTCGGGTCGTCGGCGCGCTTGGTGCTCAGGGCCTTGCAGGCGTTGAACCCGGCAATCCCGATCTCGCTGATGGGGCTTTCCGCCCCGCCCGCCACCATCACGTCGGCATCCCCCCACTGGATCAGCCGCGCGGCATCCCCGATGGCATGCGCCCCTGTCGAACAGGCCGTCACCACCGCATGATTGGGGCCCTTGAACCCGAACCGGATGCTGACCTGCCCCGAAACAAGGTTGATCAGCGCCCCGGGAATGAAGAAGGGCGACACCCGCTTCGGCCCGCGCTCCTTGATCAGCACGGCGGTCTCGGCAATCGAGGAAAGCCCCCCGATCCCCGACCCGATCATCACGCCGGTCCGGCACCGCGCCTCTTCTGTGCGGGGCTCCCAGCCGGAGTCCTGAACGGCCTGCACTGCCGCCGCCATGCCATAAAGAATGAAGTCATCCACCTTGCGCCGGTCCTTGGGCTCCATCCAGTCGTCAGGGTTGAACGAGCCGTCCGCGCCGTTCCCAATCGGGATCTCGCAGGCGTATTGCGTGACCACCTGCGCCGGATCAAACCGCGTGATCGGCCCCGCCCCCGACTGCCCCGCGACCAGCCGGCTCCAGGTCGCCTCCACGCCACAGGCCAGTGGTGTCACCATACCCAGACCCGTGATCACAACCCGCCGCATGCCCGCCCCCAGAGATGCCGAAATTCGCCCGCCTGATACACGCGCCAACCACGCGGCGCAACCTCACGGGACGGGCGGCCGCAAGGGGGCGCTGCCCCCTCGCCCCTAGGGGGCTCACCCCCGGGATATTTGAAGACAGAAGAAGCGAAAGAAGAAGCGATCCACCCCCCGTGTTCCTATGTCCAGCTTCTTCTGTCCAAAAATATCCCGGGGGGAGCGCGGCACGCGCGGGGGGCAGCGCCCCCCTTTCGCCGGGGCGGCATCAGCTGCCGTAGAAGAACTCTTCCCGCACGATCCGGCCGTCCGCGACATGATATACCGCCACCTCGCGCATCTGAACGCGCTGGCTGGTCTCACGGTTCTCCACATCCATGTCGAAGATCACCGCAAAGCGGTCGTCGCCATGCAGGAACGGCCCTTCGGCCGTGGCGGCGTGGACGATGTGCGCGCCCTCCCACCAGTCATGCTTGCCGCGGATGGCGTCGAGCCCCTGCGTCGCGGCCCCCTGCCCGCTCAAATCGGCGGCTTCCACCGACACGGCGTCTTGCGCGTAAAGCCGCGCGAGGTTGTCCTTTTCCCGGCCCTCGCGGCAGCCCGCGACCAGTTCCTGCGCAATTTCGGACAGTGTCATGGCGAATCTCTCCACGTTCCCTTAATGTTCCGAGATTACTCCTCCACTGCGACACCTCCAAGACACATCCGCCCCGTTGCAGCGCCGCGCGCCGCGCCCTATACCGCGCGCATGCCGAACCGTGCCCCCCTGCCCTCCGAAATCGCCCGTCGCCGCACCTTCGCGATCATCTCGCATCCCGATGCGGGCAAGACGACGCTGACCGAAAAGTTCCTGCTGTTCGGCGGCGCGATCCAGATGGCGGGCCAGGTCCGCGCGAAGGGCGAGGCGCGGCGCACGCGGTCGGACTTCATGAAGATGGAGCAGGAGCGGGGGATTTCGGTGTCCGCCTCGGCCATGTCCTTTGAATACCGCGACTACCGGTTCAACCTCGTCGATACCCCCGGTCACTCCGATTTCTCCGAGGATACCTATCGCACCCTCACCGCCGTCGATGCCGCGATCATGGTGATCGACGGCGCGAAGGGCGTGGAGTCCCAGACGCGAAAGCTCTTTGAGGTCTGCCGTTTGCGCGACCTGCCCATCCTGACCTTCTGCAACAAGATGGACCGCGAGAGCCGCGACACCTTCGAGATCATCGACGAGATCCAGGAAAACCTGGCCATCGACGTGGCCCCGGCCTCCTGGCCCATCGGGGTAGGGCGCGAGTTCATCGGGGCCTACGACCTGATCCATGACCGGCTGGAGATCATGGACCGCGCCGACCGCAACCGCGTGGCGGAATCGGTTCAGATCGACGGGCTGGCCGACCCGAAACTCGCCGACCACATCCCGCCCGATCTTCTCAAGACCTTCCTCGACGAGATTGAAATGGCACGGGAATTGCTGCCGACCTTCAATCGGGAAAGCTTTCTCAACGGCTCGATGACGCCGATCTGGTTCGGCTCGGCCATCAACTCCTTCGGGGTCAAGGACCTGATGGACGGGATGGCCGAGATGGGGCCGGAGCCGCAGCCGCAAAAGGCCGCAGAGCGGCAGGTTTCGCCAGAGGAATCAACCGTTTCGGGCTTTGTCTTTAAAGTTCAGGCGAACATGGACCCCAAGCATCGCGACCGGGTGGCCTTTGTCCGACTTGCCTCGGGGCATTTCGAGCGCGGCATGAAGCTGACCCATGTGCGCACGAAGAAACCCATGGCCGTGGCCAACCCGGTGATGTTCCTGGCCGCCGACCGCGAACTGGCGGAAGAGGCCTGGGCGGGCGACATCATCGGCATCCCCAACCACGGGCAACTGCGCATCGGGGACGCGCTGACGGAAGGAGAGGCCCTGCGCTTTACCGGCATCCCCTCCTTTGCGCCCGAGCTTCTGCAGGGCATCCGCGCGGGCGACCCGATGAAGGCCAAGCATCTGGAAAAGGCGCTGATGCAGTTCGCCGAGGAGGGAGCCGCCAAGGTGTTCAAGCCGATGATCGGCTCGGGGTTCATCGTGGGCGTCGTGGGTGCTTTGCAGTTCGAGGTGCTGGCCAGCCGGATCGAGCAGGAATATTCCCTGCCCGTCCGGTTCGAGCCCAGCCAGTTCACCTCGGCCCGCTGGGTCTCCGGCACAAAAGCCGAGGTCGAGAAGTTCGTGAACGTGAACAAGGGCCATATCGCCGAGGACAGCGACGGCGACATGGTCTATCTCACCCGCCTGAAATGGGACATCGACCGTATCGAGCGCGACTACCCTGCCCTGAAGCTGACCGCCACCAAGGAGATGATGGTCTAGCGCAGGAGCGGGCCCACCTGATCCAGATAGATCGGGTCGAACTCTGCCAGCGCCACCAGCCCGGCATGGTCGTGAACGGTCACCCGGCCGTCGCGGAACGTGGCGAGGCCGTCCTCGCGCAATTGGCGCAGCACGCGGTTCACATGCACCGCGCTCAGCCCCAGCGCATCGGCCAGATGATATTGCGTCAGCGGGCAGGCAAATCCTGTGCGGTCGCCCATCCCCACCAACGCCAGACGGCATTCAAGCTCTAGCAAGAAATGCGCCATCCGCGCCGGGGCCTCGCGGCGCCCGATCCCCACCAGATGCTCGACCACCATCGCCTCGTCGCGCGAGGCCGCCCAGAACACCGCCGCAGCCAGCCGGGGTGAATGGTCAAACAGACCCAGAAGGTCGGACATCAGGACCTCCGACACCTGGATGTCGGTGATCGGCTGGACGTTGTGATCCGATGTGTGCAGAAGAACGCTTCGCAACCCGAGGAAATCGCCGGGGATCTGGAAATCCACGATCTGCCGCGATCCGTCCGGCAAAATCTTGTAGGATACGACCCAGCCCTTCGCCAGGATATAGGCCGATTGCTCGGTTTCCCCCTGATGCACCAGTTCACGCCCCGCCGCGACAGAGCGGCGGCGCTGGTGAAGCCGGTCCAGAACCTCCAGCTCGCCGTCATTCAGCATCACGAAGGTGGACAGCTTGCGGGCAAAAGGGGCGGTTCGGATATCGGTCACGCTGTCCTCGCGGTCCTCGGGCAGAGGGTCGGCCTTTCAGGTGAAACGGGTGCCGTGGTTCGATCCGTCGCATTCGCCGGTTACTGCGCGATGCGGCGAAACGCAAGGCAGGTGATCTCGGCGCAGGCGGGTCGGTGCGAGACGCGGTGCCCTGGCATGCGCGCGGCCAGACAACGTGGCGCAACTGCAACGCGCGGCACCCTGATCGCGGACTGGGCCGATACGGGTTTACATCCCCCCGCCCTGACGCGAGCCTTTGCATGTGTTCAAGGGGGTTTCGGCAGGAGATGCACCGATATGGCTGCGCGGATGACCGGCACGACGTCTTGACGCGATGACAGACCCCGTCCTGACCTACCCCGGCGCGCCCGCGAGCATGGTCGCCCGCTGGAACTATCGGCGCATAAGCCTGCGCATGGCGCAAGGCGAGGCGCTGCCTGAGCTGACCGCCGATCTGGCGTCGCTCGCCGCGCAGACCGTCACAGCCCCAGATGCCGCGCCGCCGCCGGGGGCCAGCCGCCACGCCCGGAAATGGCACGAGGTCCGGCAGGACGTGGCAGGGCTGTCCGAACTTGCCGCGCTGAACGCGCTTCTCATCGCGCATCTGCGCAAACGCCGCGCCCCGCGCGCGGCAGCCCCGTTGTTCCGCCGCATCTGGATCGAACAGTCCGCAACGCTGATCGCTGAACTGCCCAGCCGCTGGCTGATCTCCTCGGCGATCACCTTCGGCGACCATGGCGCCACGGAGACCGAACGTTGTCTGGGGCGAGAGCTCAACGTGCTGTTTTCGCTGATGAAGCTCTATGAATACGAGCGCATCATCGGCGGAGCCGATCCCACCGCCGCACGGTTGAAAAAGGCGCATCCGGGCCCGATGCCGCTGGACATGCCGCGCTTTTCCCTGCGCTCGGGGGGCCTTGACGTGAACCTCCTGGCCCCGATCTGGCTGCGCGCCGAGGCCGAGCCGGTGATGGGCCCGCTGGCACTCGCCCTGCTCGGGCGCCTGAACGCGGACCCGGCCAACCTCTTCCGGCGGCTGACACTGATGCGGGCACGGCGGAGTCGCGCCCGCGTTCCGCCCCCCGACCCCGCCCAGCCTTGACCCGGCGCTCGGTTTCAACTAAGGCGCAGGGGCGGCCGATCTGGACCGCAAGACGCCGGGGCGCCCGGTTTGCAGCGTCCCTTCACCCATGCGGGCCGATCCCGCATCGCTCAGGACGCTTATGACCAAGTTTTCAGACCTCGCGCTCGATCCGCGCGTCATTCAGGCCGTCACCGAAGCCGGCTATGAAACCCCCACACCGATCCAGGCCCAGGCCATTCCGCACGCCCTTGCAGGCCGCGATGTCCTCGGAATTGCCCAGACAGGGACGGGCAAGACCGCAAGCTTCACGCTGCCGATGATCACCCTTCTGGGCCAGGGCCGCGCCCGCGCCCGCATGCCGCGCAGCCTCGTGCTCGCGCCCACGCGGGAACTGGCCGCCCAGGTCGCCGAGAATTTCGAGACCTACGCCAAATACACCAAGCTGACCAAGGCCCTGCTGATCGGCGGCGTGGCCTTTGGCGAACAGGACAAGCTGATCGACCGCGGCGTCGATGTCCTGATCGCCACCCCCGGCCGCCTGCTCGACCATTTCGAACGCGGCAAACTGTTGCTCAACGGCGTGCAGATCATGGTGGTGGATGAGGCCGACCGGATGCTGGACATGGGGTTCATCCCCGATATCGAAAAGATATTCTCGCTGACGCCCTTCACCCGGCAGACCTTCTTTTACTCGGCGACCATGGCGCCCGAGATCGAGCGGATCACCAACACCTTCCTGTCCTCGGCGGTCAAGATCGAGGTCGCACGCCAGGCCACGGCATCCGAGACCATCGAGCAGCAACTGATCCAGTTCACGCCCTCGCGCCGCGACCGCAGCTTTGCCGAAAAGCGCGCGGTCCTGCGCGCGATCATCACGGCGGAAGGCGAGGCCTGCACCAACGCCATCATCTTCTGCAACCGCAAGATGGATGTGGACGTGGTGGCCAAGTCGCTGAAACAGCACGGCTTCAACGCGGCCCCGATCCACGGCGACCTTGACCAGTCGGTGCGCACGAAAACCCTGGACGGGTTCCGTGACGGATCGCTGCACCTGCTCGTCGCCTCCGACGTCGCGGCGCGCGGCCTCGACATTCCCGCCGTCAGCCACGTGTTCAACTTCGACACCCCCAGCCACCCTGAAGACTACGTCCACCGCATCGGCCGCACGGGCCGCGCGGGGCGTCTGGGCAAGGCCTATACACTGGCGGTTCCGTCGGATGACAAATACCTCGCCGCGATCGAAAGCCTGCTGAAAATGTCGATCCCCAAGGGCGCGCTGCCCGATGGTTTCGTGATGCCCGAAGGCGACGGCCGCCCCGAGGCCCCACGCAGCGACCGCCGGGATGACCGCCGCAGCGGCTCCAGCGGTGGCAGCCGCGACCGTGGCCGCCGCGACGACCGGCGCGAACCGCGCCGCGACCCTGCCCCGGTGATCGAGCCTGTCGAGATGGCCCTGCCCGTGGCCGCGGGACCAGCCCCCGCACCCCGCCGCGAAGAGCCGCGCGAGGAGCGCAGGGACGAGCGTCGCGAACCGCGCCGCGACGACCGCCGGGATGATCGCCGTGACCGGCGCGAGGATCGCTCCGACCGCGTGGTCGGCATGGGCGATCACGTGCCCGACTTCATCCTGCGCAGCTTCAAGATCGCAGCACCCGCCACGGATGACGCCGAGGACGAGCCCGCCACGGGCACCGAAGGCTGACCGCTTATCCAGTTGCCCTCGCAGGCCCTCATCGCCGGACCTCTCCGGCGACAAGGGCCGCGGCGGGCCGAGGAGCGCGCCTTCAGCCCTCCGCCAACCGGCTGATCACCACCGTCACCTCGGGCTTCTTTCCGATCTCGGCCATCGCCACCTGACGCACGACGCGGCGCATCGCCTCGTCCAGCTTTTCATCGTCGCGCAGGACCTTGGCCCCCGCCCCGTCGAGGAAACCGGATAATTCGCGCTCCAGCGCCTCGCCCAGATCGGCGCCGCCCCGGCCCTTCGGCGGCAGGCCCATAAGCTCCACCCAGGCCTCGCCCAGGGGCTTGTCATCCTCGTCCAGGATCACCGTCACCATGCAATGGCCGTTCAGCGCCATTCGGATGCGGTCACGGATCACCCCGTCGCGCGATCCGACCATCACCGACCCGTCCAGATAGACGCGGCCCGTCTCGATGAACTCCGCCACCTCGGGCACATCGCCCGAGAGGTCGATCATCATCCCGTTGGTCGCCACTTCCGAAGCGATGCCCGCGACCGCCGCCAGCTTGGCATGTTCGCGCAGCATCCGGTGGTCCCCGTGCATGGGGATCAGGATCTGCGGTTTCAGGATGTCGCGCACCATCTCCAGATCGGGGCGGTTCGCGTGGCCCGAGACGTGATAGCGTCCGCCGCTGTCATCCACCACATCCACGCCCATCTCGGAAAACGCGTTCATGATCTGCAAGACGCCGCGCTCGTTGCCCGGAATGGTCTTGGACGAGAACAGGAAGGTATCACCCTCCTTCATCTCCAGCCCCAGATAGCGCCCGCGGCTCAGCTGCGCCGAGGCCGCGCGCCGCTCGCCCTGGCTGCCGGTCACGATCAGCATCAGGTTCCGGCGCGGCACCTCCGACGCCTCTTCGGCGGTGATGGTGCGCGGAAAGCCCGTCAGCACACCGGTCTCCTCGCCCACCTTGACCATCCGCTGCATCGCCCGGCCCAACAGGCACACCGACCGGTCCGCCGCCACCCCCGCTTCGGCAAGCGTTTTCAGCCGCGCCACGTTCGACGCAAAGGTGGTCGCCACCACCATGCCCGAGGCGCCGCGCACCAGTTCGGTGATCGGCGCAAGCAACGTCGACTCCGACCTGCCCGCATGCAGCGAGAACACGTTGGTCGAATCGCACATGAGCGCCTTTACGGGACGTTCCGCCGCGATGGCAGCAAAGGCAGCAGGGTCCCAAGGCTCGCCCACCAGCGGATTCGCGTCCATCTTGAAATCGCCCGTATGCACGATCCGGCCCGCGGGCGTGTCGATCACCAGGCTGGAGCATTCGGGAATCGAATGGCTGACCGGCTGGAACTGCACCTTGAAAGGCCCCGCCTCCACCACCGCCGGGCGCGGCTCCACCGTGCGGATCGTTTCGCGCGGGAGCCCCGCCTCCTCGAACTTCAGCCGCCCCAGGGCTGCGGTGAACTTGCGCGCATAGATCGGCGCCTTCAGCCCGGGCCACAGATGGGCGATGGCCCCGATATGGTCCTCATGCCCATGGGTGATGAAGATGGCCTCCAGCCGGTGCGCCCGCTCCATCAGCCAGGTCATGTCGGGAAAGATCAGGTCCACCCCCGGCGTGTTGTCCATCTCGGGGAAGGTCACGCCCAGATCCACAAGGATCAGCCGCTCCTTGTCCTCGGGGCCATAACCAAAGACATAGGCATTCATGCCCACTTCGCCTGCCCCGCCAAGGGGCAGATAGATCAACCGGTTCGCCATACGCATCGTCCTTCGTCACATCGACGGGGTGAGCCCCCCGCGGGCTATTCCAAGTTCAGCAAATGGATCAGGACGAGACCATGCATGGTCAGATCGTCCTCCACCGCGTCAAAAACCGTGGTCCCCTGGTCGAACAGCGAGGCGAGCCCGCCGGTGGCGATCACCTTCAGGGGGCGCGCGCGCTCGGATCTCAGGCGCGCCACGATCCCCTCGACCAGACCGACATAGCCCCAATACACGCCCGATTGCATGCAGGCCACCGTATTCGTGCCGATCACGCTCTGGGGTTTGGTGATGTCGATATGCGGCAGCGCGGCGGCTGCCATGTGCAGCGCCTCCAGGCTCAGGTTCACGCCGGGTGCGATCACCCCGCCGATATAGGCCCCGTCCACATCCACCACGTCAAAGGTGGTCGCCGTGCCGAAATCCACCACCACCAGATCGCCGCCATGCCGGTCATGCGCGGCCGCGGTGTTCACCAGACGGTCGGGACCCACGGTCGTTCCCTGGTCCACCCGGGGGTCCACCGGCAACCGGCAGTCGGGGCGGCCCACCACCAGCGGGCGGCAATCGAAATAGCGGCCGCAGAGGACGCGCAGGTTGAACACCACCCGCGGCACGGTCGAGGAGATGATGGCGGATGTCACCTCCACATCCACCTTCCGCATCGTCATCAACGTGCGCAGCCAGACGAAATACTCATCGGCCGTGCGCTTGTGATCCGTGGCGATGCGCCAGGTGGCCAGGAACCCCGCCCCGTCCCAGATCGAAAACACCGTATTGGTGTTGCCGCAGTCGATGGCCAAAAGCATCCCCGCCCCCCGTCAGAAAAACACATCCGCCGCCGGGATCGCCACGCGGCCCCCGGCCATGCGCAACACCAGGGCACCCGTCTCGTCCAGCGTCTCGAACACCCCCTCGCGCGTCTCGGCCCCCGTCCGCGCGCGGATGGGTTCCCCCAGCCGCGCGGCATGGGCCAGCCATTCCGCCCGCACCGGCGCGAACCCCTCGGCCACCAACACCGCCTCCCACCGCGCGAATGCCGGGGCCAGATGATCCAACAGCGCACGCGGCTCCACCCGCACACCCGTCTCGCCCAGCACCGTCACGGGGCGCAGCGCGCCCTCCTCCAGGAACGCCGCATCGGGCGCCGCGATCAGGTTCACCCCGATCCCCACCGCCAGATGCGCCACGCGCGCGCCATCACCCGCCGCCTCCAGCAAGATCCCCGCCACCTTGCCCCCACTCAACAGCACGTCATTGGGCCATTTCAGCGCCAGCGCCGCACCCGCCCCCGTCACTGCCGCCAGCGCCTCGCGCAGTGCCAGTGCCGCCACGAAACTGCGCAACGCCGCATCACCGGCGCCCCCCCCAGGACGCATCACCAGCGTCGCATGGAAATTGCCGCGCGGACTGGCCCAGGCCCGGCCCCGCCGACCCCGGCCCCCGGTCTGCTCGCCCGCCAGCACCCAGACCGGAGCCTGCGCCATCCGGCGCACCGCTTCCGCATTGGTGCTGTCAACACGGTCAAGCACGACCAGACCGACACCCGCAGGCCAGTCCGCCATCCCACAGCCCTTTCATCTTGGCTCAAATATCCCGCCGGGGGTCCGGGGGGCGCGCAGCCCCCCGGCCTCGCCCCGATCCTCACCGTACCAGCGTCTGTGCCGCCAGCGCCGCCGGCCCCTCGATCCCGAACAGGTTGATGACGCCCAGCACCATCACCGCCGCCGACCCCACCATCATCACCCACGGCACGCCCGCCATGCGCCCGTCCACAGGGTCCTTCTCGGTGCCGAAATACATGAAATACACGATGCGCAGATAGTAGAACGCGCCGATCACGCTGGCGATCACCCCCGCGACCGCCAGCCAGGCCATGTCGGCATCCAGTGCCGCCTTCAACACCGAGACCTTGGCGAAGAACCCCAGCATCGGCGGCACTGCCGCCATCGAGAACATCAGGATCAGCAGCGCCAGCGCCGGCAGGGGTGCCCGGGCCGACAGCATGTTCAGGCTGCCGATATCCGTCACAGCCTGCCCGTCCCGCTCCATCGACAGGATGAAGGCGAAGGTGCCGATGTTCATCACCACATAGACCGACATGTAGATCAGCATCGCCTCGACCCCCTGCGCGGTGCCCGCCGCAAGGCCGATCAGCGCAAAGCCCATGTGCGCGATCGAGGAATAGGCCATCAGCCGCTTGATGTCGCGCTGCCCGATGGCGGCGATGGCGCCAAGGAACATCGAGGCCAGCGCCAAAAGCGCCAGCACCTGCCCCCAGTCGCCGGGGATCGCCCCGAACGCGTCATGCACCAGCCGCGCGATCAGCGCCATCGCGGCCACCTTGGGGGCGGTGGCAAAGAAGGCCGTGACGGGGGTGGGAGAGCCCTCATAGACATCGGGCGTCCACATATGGAAGGGCGCCGCCGAGACCTTGAAGGCAAGGGCCGCCAGCATGAACACCAGCCCGAACAAGAGGCCCAGCGGCGGCTCCCCCGCCAGCGTGCTCAGGATGCCCGGGAATCCGGTGGTGCCCGCAAAGCCATAGGTCAGCGAGGCGCCATAGAGCAGCAGGCCCGAGCCCAGCGAGCCAAGGATGAAATACTTCAGCCCCGCTTCGGTGGATTTCACGCTGTCGCGCCGCATCGCCGCCACCACATACAGGGCCAGCGACTGCAACTCGACCCCCATGTAGAGGGTCATGAGGTCGTTCGACCCCACCATCACCATCATGCCCAGCACCGCAAGCGCGATCAGCACCGGAAATTCGAACCGCGCGAGACCACGCCGCGCCATGTAATCCTGGCTGACCGCCAGCACGGCGGCGGCCGACAGCAGAACCGCGATCTTGCCGAAGCGCGCAAAGGGGTCGTCGATCAAGAGCCCGCCAAAAGCCGTGCGCGCGCCCGATCCCGTGCTGCCGATGTAAAAGGCCAAAAGCAGGAACACCCCCACCGTGGACCAGGTGATCAGCCGCGCCATGGCGTCCTTGCCGGTATAGACGCCGAACATCAGCGCGGCCATCGCATAGAGGGCCAGCAGGATTTCCGGCAGGACCGTGGTGAAATCGGCAGGTGTCATGCGCGGATACCCTTCGTCATTGTCCGGCCAGCCGCGTGTCGCCGGACAGCGGCACGGCGGCGCGGTAATCGGTGATCATTGCCTCGAAAGGCGCGCGGGTGACATCCATCACGGAAGAGGGATAGACCCCCAGCCACAGCGTCAACACCACCAGCGGCGCCAGGATCGCCTTTTCGCGGCCATCCATGTCCTTGATGCTTTTCAGCGCCTCCTTGATCAGGTCGCCGAACACCACGCGGCGGTAGAGGTACAGCGCATAGGCAGGCGACAGGATCACCCCTGTGGCCGCCACCGCCGCGACCCAGGTGTTCACCTGAAACGCCCCCATCATCGCCAGAAACTCGCCCACGAACCCCGAAGTCCCCGGAAGACCCATGTTGGCAAGGCTGAAATACATGAAGAGGAGCGCATAGGCCGGCATGCGGATCACCAGCCCGCCATAGGCCGAGATCTCGCGCGTGTGCATCCGGTCATAGATGACACCCACGCAGAAGAACAGCGCGCAGGAGATCAGGCCATGGCTGATCATCTGGAACATCGCGCCGTCCAGCCCCTGCTGGTTGACCGAAAAGACGCCCATGGTCACGAACCCCATGTGCGCGACCGACCAGTAGGCGATCAGTTTTTTCATGTCCTCCTGCGCCAGCGCCACCAGCGAGGTGTAGACGACCGCAATCGCGCTCATCCAAAGCGCCACGGGGGCCAGCATGTCCGTCGCCACCGGGAACATCGGCAGGTTGAACCGGATGAAGCCATAGCCACCCATCTTCAGCATCACCGCCGCCAGCACCATCGACCCCGCCGTGGGGGCCTGCACATGGGCATCGGGCAGCCAGGTATGCACCGGCCACATCGGCATCTTCACCGCGAAGGACACGAAGAAGGCAAGGAACAGCAGCGTCTGCAGCCCGCCCGTCACGCTGATCCCCAGCACGCTGAGCGTCTGGGAGGCAAAGGTATGGCGCAGCAGCGACGGGATGTCGGTGGTGCCCGCATCCACATACATCGCGATCATCGCCACCAGCATCAGAACCGAGCCGAGGAAGGTGTAGAGGAAGAACTTGAACGACGCATAGATCCGGTCCTTGCCGCCCCAGATGCCGATGATCAGGAACATCGGGATCAACCCCGCCTCGAAGAACAGGTAGAACAGCACGAGGTCCAGCGCGCAGAACACGCCCAGCATCAGCGTTTCAAGCACCAGAAACGCAATCATGTATTCCTTGACGCGGTGCTCCACCGTCCAGCAGGCCGCGATGGTCAGCGGCATCAGGAAGGTGGTCAACATCACCAGAAGCATCGAGATGCCATCGATGCCCATCTTGTATTTCAGGCCCATGATCCAGTCGTATTCCTCGACGAACTGGAAGCCCGGATTGGCGCGGTCAAAGCCGAACCAGACGAAGAGCGAAACAAGGAATGTGGTGGTGGTGGCGATCAGCGCCACCCATTTCGCGTTCTTCCTCGCGGCCGGGTCGTCGCCGCGCAGGAACAGCGCCAGGATCACCGCCGCGACGCCGGGCAGGAAGGTGATGATCGACAGGAGGTTGTCCATTCAGCGCGCCCCCCCGGACAGCGTCATCACCGTGATCAGGATCGCGATCCCGATCACCATGGCAAAGGCATAGGTGAAGATATAGCCGTTCTGCGCCCGCCCCGCCGCGCGCGTGATGCGCGGGATCACCCCGATGGCCAGCCCGTCGATGGCCCCGTCGATCACGCGGCCATCGCCCTTTTTCCAGAAGAACCGGCCGATCCACATCGCGGGGCGCACGAAGAGCCAGTCGTAAAGCTCATCGAAATACCACTTGTTTAGCAGGAACAGGTAGAGGGGCCGCTGGTTCGCGGCCAGTTTTGCGGGCCAGTCGGGGCGGCGGATGTAGAACTGGTAGGCCATGAGGAACCCCAGCACCATCGCCACGAAGGGCGACACCTTGACCCATGTGGGCACGTAATGCGCGTCGTGCATCACCGTGTTGTCAGGGCCGAAGAACACCGCACCCTTGGGCGCCGCATGCACCTTGTCGCCCTGCACCGCCGTCTCGGGGCCGGCAGCGCCCTCGGCCGTCTGGTGATGCGCCGCCTCCAGCCCGAACCAGGTGCGCATCGCGTCTTCCTTGCCGAAGAACACGTTGTACCAGATCATGCCGGAAAACACCGCGCCCAGACCCAGCACCGCCAGCGGGATCAGCATCACGCGGGGGCTTTCATGGGGGGTGTGGGCGTGGTCGTCGCCATGGCCGTGATGGTCATGCGATTGCCCGTGCCCATGCCCCTGCGCCGCCTTCCAGCGCGGCGCGCCGTAAAAGGTCAGGAACATCAGCCGCCAGGAATAGAAACTCGTCATCGCCGCCGCCGAGACCAAAAGCCAGAAAGCCCCCGTGGAGCCGACATAGGCGCTCTCGATCACCGCGTCCTTGGACAGGAACCCGGCGAAGCCGATATGCGTCAGTGGGATGCCCACGCCGGTGATGGCCAGCGTACCGACCATCATGGCGGCGAATGTCATGGGGATGTGTTTGCGCAGGCCGCCATAGTTGCGCATGTCCTGCTCATGATGCGTGGCGTGGATCACAGAGCCCGCGCCCAAAAACAGCATCGCCTTGAAGAACGCATGGGTGAAGAGGTGGAACATCGCCACCGGATAGGCCCCCACCCCTGCCGCCACGAACATGTAGCCAAGCTGCGAACAGGTGGAATAGGCGATCACGCGCTTGATGTCGTTTTGAACGAGGCCCACGGTGGCCGCGAAGAACGCGGTAAAGGCCCCCAGCGCGGTGATGAAGGTCAGCGCGCCCGGCGCGTATTCCAGGATCGGCGACATCCGGCACACGAGGAACACCCCCGCCGTCACCATCGTCGCCGCATGGATCAGCGCCGAAACCGGCGTCGGCCCTTCCATCGCGTCGGGCAGCCAGGTGTGCAGGATCAGCTGCGCCGACTTCCCCATCGCCCCGATGAAGATCAGCACCGAAATCAGCTCTGCCGCGTTCCACCCGGTCCAGAGGAACCGGATCTCGGTTTCCGCCAGCATCGGCCCCGCAGCAAAGATGTCGTCAAACCGCACCGAGTCCACCAGGTAGAACAGCGCGAAGATCCCCAGCGCAAAACCGAAATCGCCCACGCGGTTCACGATGAACGCCTTCATCGCCGCCGCATTGGCGCTGTTCTTGCGGTAGTAGAACCCGATCAGAAGGTAGGAGGCAACGCCAACCCCCTCCCACCCAAAAAAGATCTGGATCAGGTTGTCACCCGTGACCAGCATCAGCATGGTGAAGGTAAAGAACGACAGATACGCGAAGAAGCGCGCCTTATAGGGCTCGCCCTCCTTCCAGTTCTCGTCATGCGCCATGTAGCCAAAGCTGTAGAGATGCACGAGCGCGGACACCGAGTTCACCACCACCAGCATGATCGCCGTCAGCCGGTCCAGCCGGATCGCCCAGTCGGTCGCGAGTGTCCCGCTTTCGATCCAGCGCAGCAGGACGATCGTTGTCGTCTCGCCGTCGAAGGTGAAGAACACGATCCATGAGAGGAGGGCCGACAGGAACACGAGGCCCGTGGCGATGGATTGCGCCGCCACCTCGCCGATTGCGCGCCAGAAAAAGCCGCAGATGATCGCGCCGACAATCGGCGCAAATAGGATGATCGACAGCATCGCCCTACCCCTTCATCACGTTGGCGTCTTCCACGTCGATGGTCCCCCGGGTGCGGAAGAACACAACGAGGATGGCAAGGCCGATCGCCGCCTCGGCCGCGGCCACGGTCAGCACGAACATGGTGAACACCTGCCCCACCAGATCGCCCAGATGGGCGGAAAAGGCGACAAGGTTGATGTTGACCGCCAGCAGCATCAACTCGATCGACATCAGGATCACGATGACATTCTTCCGGTTCAGGAAGATGCCGAAGATCCCGATGACGAACAACGCCGCCGCCACCGCCAGGTAATGCTCAAGTCCCACTGTCGCCATCGTTCCCTCCGGGTCTTTGCCCGTTTGGCCCCTTGCCGGGCCGTCCGTCAGTTGCCGGGTTTCAGCCCCGGATAGAAAGTCCTGCAGCCGCAGTCCAGCGCAAGGCGCCGGCCGTTGAAATCCATCCGGTCCCGCGCGCGCAGCGACAGGCGCGTGGCCAGCCCCGCTTTAGCGGCCTCGGCCTCTACCATCGCCAGCGACAGCCTGCCCTGCTCGGCGGCCCGGTCGATCCGGCCCAGCACCTGCTCCAGCGCCACGGGTGCGGGGTTTTCCATCCGCTCCATCAGCGCGAAATTCTCCGGCCCGATCACCAGCGCCTGCCCTGCGGTGCAGTCCATGATCACCGCGTAACTCTCGCTGTAGCAGCCGTTGCCGTCGCTGGCCATCTGGCCAAGAAACCCCGCCCCCAGATCGCGTGCGGGGCCAAGGCCCACGCTGCGGATCTCGTCGGGCCGCCAGGTCACCGCGCAGGCCGTGCCACGCTGGGGCCCGGACGTGGGCGTATGGAAGGCGGGCGAGCAGGCAAGCGCCGGTGCGGCAAGACCCATCGCCGCCGAGAATGCCGCCACCAAGGCGCCAAGGCGCCACGATGCCCAAGGGCCGGCCATGCGGGACGCGGCGCGGTTGACCATGTTAGTCATCCACCAGATGCGTTTCTTGATGCAGACGGACCTTGCAGGTGCAATGGCCGTGGTCGAACGGCCCGGATGCGCCCTTCACCCCCCGTTTCCGCATCAGCGCAAGGATGCCCCGGCGGTCATAGGCGGTGTCACCGTGGAACACGTCCGAAAACAGCGTCACCGCGCGCTCATCGGAGGTCGGCACCGAGATCTGCCATCCGGCCACGCAATCCGCGATCACCTCCCGGCTATGCGCTGCATCGAAGTTGCGGCCATGGCGGATGTCGGCGGTGACGAAATACACGAAACGATCCTGCTGGCGGTCGAACAGCATGCTGCGCATCTGGGTTCCGCGATCCTCGCAGGTGGAAAGCGAAATCGCCGTTGCCGCCACCGCACCTGGCAGCGCCGCAAGGCACAGTCCTGATACGGCCGCGCGGATCACAGGCCCTGCCCCGGCTTGACGTCTTTCAATTCCATTGCCTTGGCCGGATCGCGCCACATCTGGTGCAGCACGTTCTGGCGCTTGACGTCCTTCCTGTGCCGCAGCGTCAACAGGATCGCCCCGATCATCGCCACCAGAAGGATCATCCCCGAAAGCTGGAACAGCAGGAAATACTTGTCATAGATCAGCATCCCCAGCGCGCGGGTGTTTTCCACCTCGGCCGGATCGGGCGCCACGGCCTGCCGCAGGCCCGGCGCGCCATCGGCCTGCACCCAGACCCCCAACGCCAGCCCGAACTGGATCAGGAGGATCACCCCGATCAACAGCGCGAGCGGCATGTAGCGCGCCATCTCGCCCTTCAGCGCCGCGAAATCCACATCGAGCATCATCACCACGAAGAGGAACAGAACCGCCACCGCGCCCACATAGACGATGATGAGAAGCATCGCGACGAATTCTGCCCCCAGCAGCACGAACAGCCCCGCCGCAGACAGGAACGCCAATATCAGCCACAGCACCGAATGCACCGGGTTGCGGCTGACCGTAACCAGAAGGCCCGCCGTGACGGCGGTGATCGCAAAGGCGTAAAAGGCGAGGTCGGCGACCGTCATGCGGGTTTCTCCTCGTCGCCGAACACCGACTGCGCGATCTCGAGCGCCTTTTGCATCGCGGGCAAGCCGCCGAACATGCTCATCTGATAGATCACCTCGGCAATCTCGCGCTGCGTGGCGCCCGCCTCGCGCGCGTGGCGCACCGTCAGCTTCAGCTGCGGCTCGGCCTGCGCGCCCAGCACGGTCAGCGCGGCGATTGTCACCAGCATCCGCGTCTTGGCATCCAGCCCGTCACGGTTGAAGGTGCGGCCAAAGGCCATCTCCATGAAATCCTTGGACATGGTGGGGATCATGTCCTCGAACCCCTTGACCTTGAAGGTCTCCAGCGCCGGGTTGAAGGAGCGGGCCATCTGCTGGCCCTGCTCCATCATCTGCCCCATCATCTTGGCCCATGCATCGGTCATCGGATCACCTGTAGGGCGCGTCGATGGCGAGGTTGCGCGCGATCTGCGCTTCCCACCGTGCGCCGTTGTCCAGCAGTTTTTCCTTGGTGTAAAACAGCTCTTCGCGCGTTTCGGTCGCGAATTCGAAGTTCGGCCCCTCGACGATCGCATCCACCGGGCAAGCCTCCTGACAGAACCCGCAGTAAATGCATTTGGTCATGTCGATGTCATAGCGCGTCGTGCGGCGCGACCCGTCCTCGCGCGGTTCCGCGTCGATGGTGATCGCCTGCGCGGGGCACACCGCCTCGCACAGCTTGCAGGCGATGCAGCGTTCCTCGCCGTTGGGATAGCGGCGCAGCGCGTGTTCGCCGCGGAACCGGGGGCTCAACGGGCCCTTTTCATGCGGGTAGTTCAGCGTGACCTTCGGCGCGAAGAAATACTTCATTCCCAGCGCGAAACCCTTGATGAAATCCTGCAAGAGGAAATAGCGGGTGGCGCGGTTCCAGTCGATGTTTGCCATCACTCGGCCTCCTGTGCGTCCAGCCGGGTTTCCCCGGCATTGGTGTGCGACGACCATTTCGTCTCATAGTCGCTTTGCAGCATGATGTCGCGCAGCGACGATGTCGGCAGCCGCTCAACCTCGTAATACAGATAAAGCCGCCCGGTGGGCAGCTTGCCCTTCAACCGCAGCCGCTTTCCGGTCAGCGCGGGATCGGGGAAGGGCACATGCTCATCCGCCTCGCCCGGCGATTTCTTGATCGCGCGGCAGTCATGCACATGACAGCCCGCAGTGCGCCCCCAGAATGTCCAGACCAGCTCGGGGTTGAACTGATAGATCCCGTGCCCCACCCAGCCATTCATCCCGTTTGCCGAGACGAAGCGTCCGCCCGGCGCCAGCATCCGAAACACGTTCTCCAGCGCCTGCGGCACGTTGAACACATGCTCCAGCGTGCCGCCGTCAAAGATGAAACCGAACTGCCCTTCCAGCGACGCGGGCACGGGTCTGTTCAGGTCCTGCAAGATCGCGGCCCCTTCGTAATCGGAAAAGTCCATCGCCTCCATCTCGCCAAAGCCCAGCCTGCGCATCAGCGTTTCGCAATAGCCGTCATCCTGCAGATAATCGAACCGCCGCCCCTCCAGCCCGTTGGCCTTTAGCGCCACCTCATAGCGTTTGGCAAACTGCGGCTGCAGGGCAAAGCCGTGGCGGCCCAGCATCAGCGTCCGCCCCGCAGGCCGGAACCGCCGCGACAGCTCGCACAACCGCTCAAACAGCACGTAATCGACCCCCATCCGCTAGCCCCCAACCGACCAGCGCGCCCATGCCCCGCCCAGCACCTCGAACTTGGCCAGAAACGCTACCAGCACCACCCAGCCCAACGACAGCGGCAGGAACACCTTCCAGCCAATCCGCATCAGCTGGTCATAGCGGTAGCGCGGCACGATGGCCTTGACCATCGCGAAGAGGAAAAAGAAGAACGCCATCTTGGCCAGCATCCACAGCGCCCCGTCGGGCAGGCCCGGAATGGGTGACAGCCAGCCGCCGAAGAACAGAAGGCTGAGAAGCGCGCACATCAGGAAGATGGCGATGTATTCGCCCGCCATGAACAGAAGGTAGGGGGTGGAGGAATATTCCACCATGAACCCCGCCACCAGTTCGGACTCCGCCTCGGGCAGATCGAACGGCGGGCGGTTGGTTTCGGCCAGCGCAGAGATGAAGAACAGAACCACCATCGGCAGATGCGGCAGCCAGTACCAGTTGAACAGCCCGAAATCCCCGCGCTGCGCCTCGACGATCACGCTCAGGTTCATCGACCCGGTGGTGATAATCACCCCGATGATGATGAGGCCGAGGCTGACCTCATAGCTGATCATCTGCGCCGCCGACCGCAGCGAGCCAAGGAAGGCATATTTGGAGTTGGACGCCCAGCCGCCCATGATCACGCCATAAACCTCGAGCGAGGAGACGGCAAAGACGAACAGGATCGCCACGTTGATGTCGGCCAGCACCCAGCCCGCATTGAACGGGATCACCGCCCAGGCCAGCACCGCCAGCACGAACGAGAGCATGGGCGCCAGAAAGAACACCGGCCGGTCCACGCCCGCCGGCACCACGATTTCCTTGACCACATACTTCAGCGCGTCTGCCACGGTCTGCAACAGGCCCCAGGCGCCCACCACGTTGGGGCCGCGCCGCATCTGAACGGCGGCCCAGATCTTGCGGTCGCCATAGACGAGAAACAGGAGACTGATCATTACGAAGCCGATGACCAGCAGGCTCTGCGCCGCGATCACAAGCGCGATGCCCGCCCCCGATTGCATGAAACCACCGTCCATCGCCTGCCCCTATACCGTCGGTATGCCTTGTGCGCCGCAATCCCTTACCACCACTTCCGCGTCAAGCGTGCGAACGCCGCGCGGCAGCGAGGACGACACGGTGTAAACCGCATCCGCGCGCCAGATGCCACCCCGTTCCGCCGTGGCGGTGCGAACATTGCGTGCAAAACCATAGCCGCGGATCAGCGCGTATTGCGCGGCCGCACAGCGCGCGTAGTTTTCCACATCCGCCGCCCCGCGCGCGCCGCGCATCGCCACGCGGAAATTCACCAGATCGCCGTCCAACAGCACGGTCTCGATGCCCCGATACTCGGGCGCGAAATCTCCGCGCCCGACGCCCGCGCCATCGCCGGGCACGCAGGCCGAAGCCCCCGCCAGCGACAGCGAAAGGCCAAGCGCGCGCGCCATCGTCATTCTGCCGCCATCGCTGTGTCCACCCGGCCCGCCGCCAGCCGCGAACATTCGGCCATGAGGGCAGAAGCCCGCGCAATCGCGTTGGTCAGGTAGAAATCCGCCACCGCAGGCGCGAAATCGCCCGTGTCCATGTCGGCCAGCGGCATCGGCTGCCACTCGTTCACCGGAACCTCGTCGATCCGCCCCAGATGCGGATGCGCCGCCACCAGCGCACGGCGCAGGGCGGCAAGGCTGTCCCATGGCAGCGCGGCCCCCAGTTCGCCCGAGACGGCGCGCAGGATCGCCCAGTTTTCCTTGGCCTCGCCGGGCGGGAACCCGGCGCGCAGGGCAAGTTGGGGCCGCCCCTCGGTGTTGACGAAAAGCCCGTTCTCCTCGGTGTAGGCCGCGCCCGGAAGGATGATGTCGGCCCGGTGCGCGCCCCGGTCGCCGTGGTGGCCCTGATAGATCACCAGCGGCCCGGCGGGCAGGTCCACCTCATCCGCGCCCAGGTTCCAGATCACCTCGGCCCCTTCCAGCGCCGCCGCCATCCCGCCCTCGGTGGTGCAGCCCACATCCATCGCACCCACGCGCGACGCCGCCGTATGGAGCACGAGGAACCCGGACTTGCTGTTCTCGGCCAACCGCATCGCATGGGCCAGCACCGCCGCGCCATCCGCACCGGTCAGCGCGCCCTGCCCCACGATCACCAGCGTCGGCTTTCCTTTCGTCGCCTCGGAGATTTCCATTCCCGAAAGTCGGGCCAGCGCCGCGCGGTCGGTGCCGACATGGGCGTGGTCGTAGGTCAGGTCCGCCGCCGGCCCCACCAGCCCCACCTCGGCCCCCATCGTCCAGGCCTTGCGGATGCGGGCATTCAGCACGGGCGACTCGTCGCGCGGGTTGGTGCCGATCAGCTGAATCATCTTCGCGCTGTCGATGTCCTCGACGGTCGCGGTGCCGACATAGGCACTACGGTTTCCGGGCGGCAGATGCGCGCCATCCGTGCGGCATTCGACATGCCCGCCCATCCCCTCGATCAGGGTCTTGAGGCTGTAGGCCGCCTCGACCGGGGCAAGATCGCCCACGATCCCGGCCACCCGCTTGCCCTTCATCGCCGCTGCCGCCGCAGCGAGCGCCTCGCCCCAGGTCGCAGGCCGCAGCTTGCCGCCCTCGCGGATATAGGGCCGGTCCAGCCGCTGGCGCCGCAAGCCGTCCCAGACAAAGCGCGTCTTGTCCGAAATCCACTCTTCGTTCACGCCGTCATGGTTGCGCGGCAGGATGCGCATGACCTCGCGCCCCTTTGTGTCCACCCGGATGTTCGACCCCAAGGCATCCATCACGTCGATGGTCTCGGTCTTGGTCAGCTCCCAGGGCCGGGCGGTAAAAGCATAGGGTTTGGAGGTCAGCGCCCCCACCGGACACAGGTCGATGATGTTGCCCTGAAGGTTGCTGTTCAGCGTCTCGTTCAGGTAGCTGGTGATCTCGGCATCCTCGCCCCGGCCCGTCTGGCCCATCTGGGTGATCCCCGCCACCTCCGAGGTAAAGCGCACGCAGCGCGTGCAAGAGATGCAGCGCGTCATCTTGGTGGCGACCAATGGCCCCAGGTCCAGGTCTTCCGACGCCCGCTTCGGCTCGCGGTAGCGGCTGAAATCCACGCCGTAGGCCATCGCCTGATCCTGAAGATCGCACTCGCCGCCCTGATCGCAGATCGGGCAATCCAGAGGATGGTTGATGAGCAGGAACTCCATCACCCCCTCGCGCGCCTTCTTCACCATCGGCGTGTTGGTGAACACCTGCGGCGTCTCGCCATTCGGGCCGGGGCGCAGGTCGCGCACCTGCATGGCGCAAGAGGCGGCGGGCTTGGGCGGCCCGCCCTTCACCTCGACCAGACACATCCGGCAGTTGCCCGCGATGGTCAGCCGTTCGTGATAGCAAAAGCGCGGAATCTCCACGCCCGCCACCTCGGCCGCCTGGATCAGGGTCATCGCCCCGTCCACCTCGACTTCGATGCCGTCGATACTGACCTTCTTGAGGTTTGTCATGGACCTACTCCGCCGCCACTTGCGCGCAGCCATGGGTTTTCCACAGCCGCGCCTCTTTCAGATGCGACCAGCCGAAGGCGTGGTCGCTGTTGCCATGCGCCGCAAGATGGTCCAGCCGCGCCAGCCCCTCGTCCAACTTGGGCCGGTGCCCGGCAGGCACCCACCACATCACGAAATGCATCCGGCCCAGCACCCGAAACCACTCCGCCCGACGCTCGTAGAATTGGCGGTGCACGGTGTTCCAGACAAAGGCCTCCAGCGTCTCGACACTTTCCCACACGGTCAGGTTCGACACGTATTGCGGATCGCCGCCGATCTTGACCTCGGTGTTGCCGGTGCCCGGCTCGCCCGAGCCTTCCATCATCCAGACGAACCCCGGCATCCGCTTGCCCAGCCCGTTCACGCGGTCCAGCGCCGCCATGAACTCGGCCACGCGCGGATCGCCCGTCGGCGCGACCAGCCGTCCGACGTTCAGTTCGGCCAGATGCAGCGTCATCCCGATACCCGCAGCAACGATCCCACCGGCGAACGCTTGCGCACCTCGTCGCGGGCCACGCGGCAATAGCTCTCCACGTCGCCGGGCACGGCCCCCGCCTGCGCCAGATAGGCTTCGGCTGCGGCCTTGATGCGGTCTTTCTGGGCGCGGTCCTTGAGGAAGGCCTTGACCTCGGCCTCCGCATAGCCCTGCGCGCGGGCATAGCGTTCCAGCGCGTTCAGCCGGTTCAGCACCACGAACATGCGCGCACTGGCGGCCGGGCAGGTCTTGCGCAGCATGTCGCCCACCTGCGCGGCCAGCAGTTCGGAATTGATGTGCTTTTCCTGCGCCAGCGGCACCGGCGCCGCTGCGGCAACCGGGGCGGCAAGCGCAACCGTCAAGGCAAGGACAAGTGTCGTGCGGGACATCGGGGCCTCCTGTGGCATGATTGCCTGCCAGATAGGCACGGCCCGCCCGGTTATGCGATGACAAGCCCCGACGGGCCGCCCAGGTGCCGCAACGATGCCGGACCGGATCATGCGCAGCCCTCGGGAAAGACCCAATCGCCGGCCTGATAGCGGTCATAGATCGACACCCGCACACCGCGCGCCCCACAAGCCGCGTCCGCCGCGCGCCGCGCATCCGCCCCCTGCCAGTGCCAGAGCCCCGGCACGCGCAGCGCCTCTGCGGCGCGCGGGGCCTCGGCCACCGGTGCCGTGCAGGCGGTCAGCATCAGGGCCGCGGCCACCCGGATCACTCCGCCGCCAGGGCGGCCGTCTTGCGCCCCGTCTTTTTCGCCATGATCCGGTCCTCGATCTCGTCCCGGAACGCGCGCACGAGGCCCTGGATCGGCCAGGCCGCCGCATCGCCAAGCGCGCAGATCGTGTGCCCCTCGACCTGCTTGGTCACCGACAGGAGCATGTCGATTTCCTCGATTTCCGCCTCGCCCCGCACCAGGCGGTCCATCACCCGCATCATCCAGCCCGTGCCCTCGCGGCAGGGCGTGCACTGGCCGCAGCTTTCATGTTTGTAGAACTTCGACAGGCGCCAGATCGCCTTGATGACATCGGTGGACTTGTCCATCACGATCACCGCCGCCGTGCCCAACCCCGACCGCTGCTCGCGCAGCCAGTCGAAATCCATGATCGCATCGTCGCATTGCGTCTGCGTCAGCAGGGGCACGGACGACCCGCCGGGGATCACCGCCTTGATGTTCTTCCACCCGCCCCGCACCCCGCCGCAATGGCGGTCCAAAAGCTCGCGCAGGGGGATCGACATCGCCTCTTCCACCACGCAGGGCGCATTCACATGGCCCGAGATCGCGAACAGCTTGGTGCCCGCGTTGTTGGGCCGGCCAAAGCCCGCGAACCACTCCGGCCCCCGACGCAGGATCGTCGGCACCACGGCGATGGATTCAACATTGTTCACCGTGGTCGGGCAGCCGTAAAGACCCGCACCCGCCGGGAAGGGCGGCTTCATCCGGGGCATCCCCTTCTTGCCCTCAAGGCTTTCCAGCAGCGCCGTTTCCTCGCCACAGATATAGGCCCCGGCACCGTGGTGCACATAGATGTCAAAGGCCCAGCCCGACCCCGCCGCATTCGGGCCCACAAGGCCTGCGTCATAGCATTCGTCTATGGCCGCCTGCAGCGCCTCGCGCTCGCGGATATACTCGCCACGGATGTAGATGTAGCAGGCATGCGCCCCCATCGCGAAAGACGCGATCAGGCAGCCCTCGATCAGCGTATGCGGATCGTGGCGCATGATCTCGCGGTCCTTGCAGGTGCCGGGCTCGGATTCGTCCGCGTTCACCACCAGATAGCTGGGCCGACCGTCGCTTTGCTTGGGCATGAACGACCACTTGAGCCCGGTGGGAAAGCCCGCCCCCCCCCGGCCGCGCAGGCCCGACGCCTTCATCTGGTCGATGATCGTGGCCGCGCCTCGCGCGAGGATGTCGGCGGTGCCGTCCCAATGGCCGCGCGCCTTCGCCCCGGCGAGGGTGCGGTCGTGCATCCCGTAGAGGTTGGTGAAAATGCGGTCCTGATCCTTCAGCATCGTCCGTTCCCTATCTTTGCCGCGACTGCCACAGCCGCCACGTCACCACCATCGTCCAGGCGAAAGCGGCCATCGCCATCATGTCGAACAAGAACACATAGCGCACCTGCCAGCCCAAACGACCGCCCGCCCATTGCGCCACCATCCACAGAAGCATCGTGGCGGCCAGAACCACGGCCGCCACGCGCACCTGCGCCACGCGGGCGCGCAACCGGGGATCGGGTGCATCGGTCACGCAGGCGTGCCCCCCGCCGCCAGCGCGCGCGCCTGCGCCACCCAGTCGTCGCGGCTCACGCGGCCCTTGAACCCCTCCAGATTGTCATCGACCCAGGCAACCTCCGCCGGGGTCCAGGCCGCGATCTGGTCGTAGTGATAGTAGCCCAGGGAGTTGCACAGCACCTCCAGCTTCGGCCCGATGCCCTTGATCAGCTTGAGGTCGTCCGCGCGGCCATCGCGTGCCGCCGCCAGGCCCTGCGGCCTGATCGCCATGGTTTCATGCGCCGCTTCGGGGGCCACATCCGCCGCCGCCGTCGCGGCCTCGGTCTCGGCCACCCAGGCGGCAGTCTCGGTCTCGACCTTCGCCTTGGTGGGCGCATCCATCGCGGCCATCATCCTGGACGGCGTCATCACCCTTTCTGAGGCCGCCGCCGCCGCCTCGTCCCGCGCAGGCAGGCCCAGCATCAGCCCCACAATCAGAAACAGCACCGAAGCCACCGCAATCGCGCCGGCCGAGGACAGGCCAACCGGCACATAGGCCGCCCCGAACGCCACCGCCGCAACACCGCTCGCCATCGCCCAGCCCCAGAGTTGCGGGGCGTTCTTCATCGGAACATCGGTCATGTCATGCTGTCTCCGTTGGGGCCCTGTGGATCATGGGCCGGTTGCCATCGCTGCTGTCGTCAGTCCTGCGTGCCTTCCTTCTTTGCGCGGGCCGAAAACGCCGTATCGCCCCCCGCCGCCAGTATTCTTGCCTGCGCCACCCAGTCGTCGCGGGTCACGCGGCCTTTGAACCCTTCCAGATTGTCGTCCACCCAGGCGATCTCTGCCGGGGTCCAGGACGCGATCTGGTCGAAATGAAAATAGCCCAAGGCGTGGCAAAGAACTTCGAGCTTTGGCCCGATCCCCTTGATAGCCCTCAGGTTATCTGCTTTGCCGTCGCGGGCCGCCGCGAGCCCCTCGGGCCGTGTCGCCTCGACCACCGGGGCCTTTGCCTCGGGCGTGGCCGCCGGTGTGGCGTTCGGGGCGTCGCCATCCGCCACGGGCTTGGCCATCGACTGCGCCGGGGCCTCCTGCACCGTCGCGCCGGTCGTATCGGCGGGCAGGCCCGCGCCCGGTGCAGGCTCGTCCGCCGCACTGTGCGCCTGCGGAGCCGCGCGCGGCTTCCACGGGGTCAAAAGCGGCACCTCGGTGCCGTCGATCCGTTTGACGGTATCGGCCAGATCCACCGCCGCCTGCACGCTGGCATTATACTGACGCCGCCCGCTTTCGAAATCCTTGAGGCTGGTGAGTCCCGTCACCGGTTCGGCCGCGTAGCGCCCGTTCTGGGGACCGGGCACCGGGACCTCGCCTGCTGAAAACCGTGCGATCAGGTCGCGCAGTTTTTCGGGCGTCAGGTCCTCGTAGTAATCCTTGCCGATCTGGGCCATGGGCGCGTTCGCGCAGGCGCCCAGGCATTCGACCTCTTCCCAGCTGAACCTGCCATCGGCGGACAGCGCATGGGCCTTGGGGCTGATCAGCTCCTTGCACACCGCCACCAGGTCCTCGGCGCCGCAGATCATGCAGGACGTGGTGCCGCAGACCTGGATATGTGCCACCGATCCAACGGGTTGCAGCTGGAACATGAAGTAGAAGGTCGCGACCTCCAGCGCGCGGATATAGGCCATGCCCAGCATCCCCGCCACATGCTCGATGGCCGGGCGGCTCAACCATCCCTCCTGCTCCTGCGCGCGCCACAGCAGGGGGATGATGGCCGAGGCCTGCCGCCCCTCGGGGTATTTGGAGATTTGTCCCTCGGCCCAGGCCAGATTGGCGGGGGTGAAAGCGAAAGAAGCGGGTTGGTGGGGGTGCAGGCGGCGAAGCATGGGTCAGAACCTCAGAAACATCGCGATGGCCACAAGCGGCACGGCCGGGGGCATCGTCAGGAACACCACGGGGGCCACCGGCTGGAACCCAAGCATCATCACCGGTCAATCTCCCCGAACACCACATCCATCGACCCGATGATCGCGGAGACGTCGGCCAGCTGGTGCCCCTTGGCCAGAAAATCCATCGCCTGCAGGTGCAGGAAGCCCGACGCGCGGATCTTGGCGCGGTAGGGGCGGTTGGTGCCATCGGCCACCAGATAGACGCCGAATTCGCCCTTGGGCGCCTCGACGGCGGCATAGACCTCGCCCGCGGGCACATGGAACCCTTCGGTGTAAAGCTTGAAGTGATGGATCAGCGCCTCCATCGAGGTCTTCATCTCGGCGCGCTTGGGCGGCGTGATCTTGCCGCGCGCCAGCACCTCGCCCGGCTCTACCCGCAGTTTCGCGATGGCCTGCCGGATGATGCCGGTGCTTTCGCGCATCTCCTGCATCCGGCAGAGGTAGCGGTCATAGCAGTCGCCGTTCTTGCCCACGGGGATGCCGAAATCAAACTCGTTATAGCACTCATAGGGTTGCGCGCGCCGCAAATCCCATGCCAGCCCCGACCCGCGCACCATCACGCCCGAGAAACCCCAGCATTGGATATCCTCCTCGCTCACCACGCCGATGTCGGCGTTGCGCTGCTTGAAGATGCGGTTCTCGGTCAGAAGCGTGTCGATATCGTCCAGCACCTTGGGGAACGTCTCGGCCCAGAGGTCGATATCGTCGATCAGGCGCGGCGTCAGGTCCTGATGCACCCCGCCGGGGCGGAAATAGGCGGCATGAAGGCGCGCCCCGCAGGCCCGCTCATAGAAAACCATCAGCTTTTCGCGTTCCTCGAAGCCCCAGAGCGGCGGGGTCAGCGCGCCCACGTCCATCGCCTGCGTGGTCACGTTCAGAAGGTGGCTCAGGATGCGCCCGATCTCGGAGTAAAGCACCCGGATCAGGCTGGCGCGGCGCGGCACCTCCACCCCGGTCAGCCGCTCGATGGCCAGACACCAGGCATGTTCCTGGTTCATCGGGGCCACATAGTCCAGCCGGTCGAAATAGGGCAGGTTCTGCAGATAGGTGCGGCTTTCCATCAGCTTTTCGGTGCCGCGGTGAAGAAGGCCGATATGCGGATCGCAACGTTCGACAATCTCGCCGTCCAATTCCAGCACCAGACGCAGAACCCCGTGCGCCGCAGGGTGTTGCGGGCCGAAGTTGATGTTGAAGTTGCGGATCTTCTGCTCGCCCGTCAGGGTGTCGTTAAAGCCGTTGCTGCCGTCCATCATCCGCGCGACCCTTCCAAAACCCGCCTCACGCCTTCTTCTCGTCGCCCGGCAGGACGTATTGCGCGCCCTCCCACGGGCTCATGAAATCGAACTGCCGGTATTCCTGCACCAGCTTCACCGGCTCATAAACCACCCGCTTCAGCGCCTCGTCATAGCGCACTTCGGTATAGCCCGTGGTCGGGAAATCCTTGCGCAGCGGATGGCCGCGAAAGCCGTAGTCGGTCAGGATGCGCCGCAGGTCGGGGTGGCCCGAGAACAGGATGCCGAACATGTCAAACACCTCGCGCTCGAACCAGTTGGCCGAGGGGTGCTGCGCGATCAGCGACGGCACCATCTCATCCTCATGCACCGCCGATTTCAGCCGGATGCGGTGGTTGCGATACATCGACAGGAAATGCCAGACCATGTCGAACCGCGCGGGCCGCGCAGGGTGGTCGATGGCGGTGATGTCCACCAGCGTGGTAAAGCGGCAGGCCGGATCGGTGCGCAGGAACTCAACGAACCCGGTCAGGCGCGCCAGCGGCACCTCTACCGTCAGTTCGCCCTGCGCGATGCGGGTGGAAGAGACGCAATCGGGGCGGCGCAGTTCAAGGTGGGCGGCGAGTTCTTCCAGCGCGGGGGCGGTGTCGGTGTTCATCGGTTACCTCACCAGCGTGCCGGTGCGGCGGATTTTCCGCTGCAACTGCAAAATGCCGTAGAGCAGCGCCTCGGCCGTGGGCGGGCAGCCGGGCACATAGATATCGACCGGCACGATCCGGTCGCAGCCGCGCACCACCGAATAGCTGTAGTGATAGTAGCCCCCGCCATTGGCGCATGACCCCATCGAGATGACATAGCGGGGTTCCGGCATCTGGTCATAGACCTTGCGCAGCGCAGGCGCCATCTTGTTGGTCAGCGTGCCCGCCACGATCATCAGATCCGACTGGCGCGGGCTGGCGCGCGGCGCCGTGCCGAACCGTTCAAGGTCATACCGCGGCATCGAGGTGTGCATCATCTCGACCGCGCAGCAGGCCAGACCGAAGGTCATCCAATGCAGCGAGCCGTTGCGCGCCCAGTTGATCACATCCTCGGTCGCGGTCAGCAGGAAGCCCTTGTCCTGCAACTCTCGGTTGAACTCCACCACCTGCGCATCGCGGTCAGGCCCCACGGCGGTTCCCGTCATCACTCCCATTCCAGGGCCCCCTTCTTCCACTCATAGGCAAAGCCCACGGTCAGCACGGCAAGGAACAGCATCATCGACCAGAAGGCGGTCATCGAAATGTCGCCAAAGGCCACGGCCCAGGGAAACAGGAACGCCACCTCCAGATCGAAGATGATAAAGAGGATCGACACGAGATAGAACCGCACGTCGAACTTCATCCGGGCATCGTCGAAGGCGTTGAAGCCGCATTCATAGGCGCTCACCTTCTCGGGGTCGGGATTGCGCACGGCGATGATTGCGGCCGACAGAAGCAGCACAAGGCCGAGGCCCACGGCAATTGCCAGAAAGATCAGGATGGGCAGGTATTCCCTAAGAAGAATATCCATGTCGCAGGCTCCTGTCGCTGGCATCTTGCGGGTCCCGCCGCCGACACCGGACGGCCAGATGCCCCTCAGGTCGTTTACCGTGCGACCCCGGCGCGGTCAACCAAAGGCGGTGCGACAACATCGGCCAAACCGTCGCGGGGGCATGACCGTCTGCAAGGCCAAGCAGGGCGTCACGCGCCCGCCGCGCCGTTTTCCGCAGCGTCCGCGCGGGGCGGCGGCCGCCGGGATGTGCTGTATCACGCCGCAGGGGTTTGCCGAATCTTTTGCTGATGTCACGATGTCCGCCGTGCCGCTTCGAAGGTCCCACATGCACCGTGCCATGCCCCTGCTCTGCCTGCTGATGGTCCTGCCCATGCCGGCCCGCGCCGATCCGTGGTGCGAAACCCTCTGGCTCACCCGCAACGCGATCTTTCACCGCGCGGGCCAGTGCTTTGCCAGCCCGCTGGGACAGGCGCTGTTCGACAATTCCCGCTGCATCGGCACCGCACAGCTGGCGGCGGCGGATGCCGCGGCGGTGGCCGACCTGCGCCGGATGGAAACCGAACGCGGCTGCCGCGTGGCCACCGACCGCGCGCCCTCCGCCCGGATGCGTGCCGAGGCCGCGCGGCTCGCGCGGTTGCGCGACATTCCGGTGCCCGATCACTTTGGCTGGGCCTGCCTTGGCTATCTGGGTGCGGGGCTGACGCTGCGCAGCGGGGCGTCGTTCGACAGCCCGGTGACGGGGCAGGCCATGGCGGGAACGATGATCTATTCCGAACACCTGCTCCGAAACGGCTGGGCGTTCCTCGTGGTCACCGCCGTGCCCGGCGGGCCCGCCCTCGCCGAAGGCTGGACGCAGGACCGGATCGCGCGGGGCCAGTGCCGCGAGGAAGCGGGCTAAAACGGTCCCTCATCCGCCTCCTCCAGCGCGATCAGCGGCGCGCCCGCCTCGACCTGCGCACCGGCGGCCACCAGCACCTCGGCCACGACACCGTCGCGCGGGGCGATCAGCACATGCTCCATCTTCATCGCCTCCAGCACCGCCAGCCGGTCCCCTGCCCGCACCGCCTGCCCCGCCACCACCGCAACCTCGCGCACGAGGCCCGGCATGGGCGAGCGGGTGACATTGCCCGAAACGCCCGCCGCCGCCGCCCGGTCCAGCGGGTCGGCGCGCGCGAGGCTGAGCACCCGGCCCGCGGCAAAGACATGTACCGCGCCTGCGTCCTGCACCACCGGCAGCGGGCCCTGCCCCTCGACCGCCCAACCGCGGGGGCCGCGTTCGGCCAGCAGCAAGAGCCCATCGTATTCCACCCGCGCCGCGTCGGGTGCGGTGAGCGTGATCCGCGCCGACAGCATCTCCTCGCCCTGCCGCAGCGCGATCACATGTCCCAGCGGCTCCCACAGCGCAAAGCCTGCCAGCGGCCCCTCGGGCAGGTCGGCGGCGTGCAGAAAGGCGGTGGCGGTCATCGCAAGGTCGATGTGGTCACGGGGGTGCCGGGCGGTCAGCGCCGCCAGATCCCGCGCGATCAGCCCGGTATCGACCTCGCCCGCCGCAAAGCCCGGATGCCGGGCCAGCGCGCCCAGAAAGCCGAGGTTGGTCACCGTGCCCGCCACCTGTGTTTCCTCCAGCGCGCGGGCCAGCCGGTTCAGGGCGATGGCGCGGGTGGGGCCGTGGGTGATGATCTTGGCGATCATCGGATCATACCAGGGGCTGATGCTGTCGCCCGAGGCGACCCCGGTATCGGCGCGGATGCCTGCCGGAAAGGCCAGATGCGCCAGCCGACCCGTGGCGGGCAGAAAGCCTGCCGCCACATCCTCGGCATAAAGCCGCGCTTCGAAGGCATGGCCGGTGATGGTCAGCTGGTCCTGCCGCAGGGGCAGCGGCTCGCCCGCCGCCACGCGCAGCTGCCATTCGACCAGATCGACGCCGGTGATCGCCTCGGTCACCGGATGTTCGACCTGCAGGCGGGTGTTCATCTCCATGAACCAGAACCCGCCCTCGCGCAGGCCGCCTGCCCCGTCCACGATGAATTCCACCGTCCCCGCCCCGCTGTAGCCGATGGCGCAGGCGGCGCGCACCGCCGCATCCCCCATGGCGGCGCGCACCCCGGGCGTCATGCCGGGGGCGGGGGCCTCTTCGATCACCTTCTGGTGGCGGCGCTGGAGGGAGCAGTCCCGCTCGAACAGGTGCACCGCATCGGTGCCGTCGCCAAAGACCTGCACCTCGATATGCCGGGGATGCTCAATATACCGCTCGATCAGCACGGCGTCGTTGCCGAAGGCGCCGCGCGCCTCGGCCCTGGCACTTTCCAGCGCGTTCAGGAAATCGGCGGCCTGGTCCACCCGCCGCATCCCCTTGCCGCCGCCCCCCGCCACGGCCTTGATCAGCAGCGGGTAACCCACGCCCGCCGCCTCCAGTTCCAGCCGCGCGGGCTCCTGGTCCGTGCCCTGCCAGCCCGGCACCACCGGCACGCCCGCCCCGGCCATCAGCCGCTTGGCGGCATCCTTGAGGCCCATGGCCCTGATTGCCCCAGCCGAGGGGCCGATGAACACGAGGCCAGCGGCGGTGACCTGATCCACGAATGCCGGGTTTTCGGACAGAAAGCCATAGCCGGGATGGATCGCTTCGGCCCCCGAGGCCAGCGCCGCCGCGATGATCCGGTCGCCGCGCAGGTAGCTGTCGCGCGGGGCGGCAGGGCCGATGGGCAGTGCCGCATCCGCGAGGGCCACATGCCGGGCCGTTGCGTCGGCCTGGGAGTAGACGGCGACCGTTGCGATGCCGAGGCGGCGGCAGGTGGCGATGATCCGGCAGGCGATCTCGCCCCGGTTGGCGATCAGGATCTTCTGGAACATGGGCGGGCCTGATGTGGGGCGCAGGAGCGGGGGCCAGCCCCCGCACCCCCGGGATATTTGAGGACGAAAGAAACGAGGCAGGATGCCATCCCGGCACAGGTCGATCGGACAAAGCCCGCGAGCGCCCTCACATCCTGAACACGCCAAAGCGTGTCTCCCTGACCGGTGCGTTCAGGGCGGCCATCAGCGACAGCGCCAGCACGGCGCGGGTCTGTCGGGGGTCGATGATGCCGTCGTCCCAGAGCCGCGCGGTGGCATAGAGGGGATGGGACTGGCGGTCGAACATCTCGACCGTGGGGCGTTTGAACTCCGCCTCGTCCTGCGCCGACCAGGTGGCGCCCTTGCGTTCGATCCCCTCGCGCCGCACGGTGGCGAGGACGCCCGCCGCCTGTTCGCCGCCCATGACCGCGATGCGGCTGCTCGGCCAGGTCCACAGGAACCGCGGCTGATAGGCGCGCCCCGCCATGCCGTAATTGCCCGCACCGAAGGAGCCGCCGACCAGCATCGTGACCTTGGGGACCTCGGTGCAGGCGACGGCCGTCACCATCTTGGCCCCGTGGCGCGCGATCCCTTCGTTCTCATAGCGCCGCCCGACCATGAAGCCGGTGATGTTTTGCAGAAATACCAAGGGGATGCCGCGCTGGCTGCACAGTTCGACGAAATGCGCACCCTTTTGCGCCGCCTCGGAGAAGAGGACACCGTTGCTGGCGACGATCCCCACGGGGATGCCCATGACATGCGCAAAGCCGGCCACCAGCGTCTCGCCAAAGCGCGCCTTGAATTCGTCGAGGCGGCTGCCGTCCACAACCCGGGCGATGACCTCGCGGATGTCATAGGGGGTGCGCAGGTCGGGGGGGACGATGCCGAGGATCTCTTCCGCGTCATAGGCGGGGTCTTCGGGGGGGGCCATGGCGACGGTGGCGGGCGGGGTCCGGTTCAGGTGCCGCACGGCCTCGCGCGCAAGGGCCAGGGCATGGGCGTCATCCTCGGCCAGATAATCGGCCACGCCCGACAGGCGCGTGTGCACGTCGCCACCGCCCAGATCCTCGGCCGTCACCACCTCGCCCGTGGCGGCCTTCACCAAGGGCGGGCCTGCCAGAAAGATCGTGCCCTGCCCCCGCACGATGATCGACACGTCGGACATGGCGGGCACATAAGCCCCGCCCGCGGTGCAGGAGCCCATGACCACGGCGATCTGGGGAATGCCCGCGGCGCTCATCCGCGCCTGGTTGTAAAAGATGCGGCCAAAATGGTCACGGTCGGGGAAGACCTCATCCTGGTTGGGCAGGTTCGCGCCGCCGCTGTCCACCAGATAGATGCAAGGCAGGCGGCATTCGGCGGCGATCTCCTGCGCGCGCAGGTGTTTCTTGACGGTCATCGGATAGTAGGTGCCGCCCTTCACGGTGGCGTCGTTGCACAGCACCATCACCTGCGCACCGTGCACCCGGCCAATGCCCGCGATCAGCCCGGCCCCCGGAGCGGCCCCATCATACATGCCATGCGCCGCCATCGCGCCGATCTCGAGGAACGGCGATCCGGGGTCGAGGAGGCCCGCCACGCGGTCGCGCGGGGCCATCTTGCCGCGTGCGACATGGCGGGCCAGCGCCTGCACGCCGCCCCCTTCGGCGGCGAGGGCCGCAGCCTCGGACACCTGCGCCAGCATCGCCAGATGCGCCGCGCGGTTGGTGCGGAAGGCCTCGGACGTGGGCAAGGCGAGAGAGGTCAGGCGCATGGCACCCCCCTGTGAGCAAGGGGCGCGATCACTGCGCCGCCGCCGCCTGGAGCGTCGCCTCCAGATAGAGCGCCTGCTCGCCCGTCATCTGCATCAGGCAGGCGTAGGTGGCGGGTCCACCTCCGGTGCCGCCGCCCCATTGCGACCGCTCATAGTCGCAGCGGGCATCGCGAAAGGCGATCCAGGCGCGCTGCATCCCGCGCAGGGCATCGGCCATCGGGGTGGCATTGCCGCCGTATGTCCGGGTTTCGGCATCCATTGCGCGGTTCTGGGCCATGAGGTCCCGGTAGGCCGCGTTCAGCCGCCCGTCCCACAGCGACAGCTCGGCATCGAGGCAAAAGCCCATGCCGATGGTGGTGCCGCCCATCGGCGTCGTCTCCATGCAGTCCGAGGCGGACAGGCCGATGCAGGCGCGGGCCTCGGGGCTGCCCGCGTTGGCGCCCAGACATTCCAGCGTGGCGCGGGGGGAAAAGCGCGGGTCCTGCGCGGCGGCAGGCTGTGCGGCCAGCATCAGGGGCAAGAGCAGGATCAGGCGCATCGCTCAGGTCTCCGGGGCGGGGGGCGGGGCGGCGGTTTCCTGCACCAGCCAGCCCAGACGGTTGACGTGATAGTGGCGCGCAGGCTGCCCGGGCGGGCCGCAGCTGACCACCAGCCAACCCAACATGCCAGTGCCGGGCCGCGCCTGGCAATCGGTGGCGCGCGCATCCGGCCCCGAAGTTGCCAGATAGCGCGCGGCCATCGCCTCGATCACCGGGGTTTCGCCGCGCGCGGCGGCGCGCAGGCCCTGCGTGGCCCCCAGCGCACCCGCGAATGCGGTCAGGGCCATGACGGGCAGCCAGAGGGTGCGGGGGCGCATCAGACGCGACCGGGATGAGGCCGCGCGGCCGTCATGTCGCAGGCTCCAGCCTTCGCACGCGCGGCAAACACACCGGCGGCGCCAGCGCAAGGATCAGCGCCGCCGCCGTTGCCCGCACGTCGGCGACGATCCGGCGACGCGGCGCCACCAGCATCGCGCCCCGCATCGCCCGGTCCACCTTGCCGCCGCGAGGTCGCAGACAGGTCTTGCAGCCCGGGCAGAGCCGCGTGGGCATCGGGTCGGCACCCTCCGACCGCGCAAGACCATGCAGCGCAAGACCGGCGACCCACCGGCAAACCGGCATCGCAAAGCGGGCGGGTGCCGGTGGTCAATCGCGCAAAAACCCCCGTCATCGCGCCCCCATCAATTCGCGCCCCACCAGCATCCGGCGGATCTCGGAGGTGCCCGCGCCGATCTCCATCAGTTTGGCATCGCGAAAAAGGCGCGCCACCGGCGCGTCGGCCAGAAACCCCGCGCCCCCCATCGCCTGCACGGCCTGATGCGCCTGCACCATCGCCTGTTCGCTGGCATAAAGCACGCAGGCCGCCGCATCGGCCCGCGTGACCTCGCCCCGGTCGCAGGCGCGGGCCACCTCATAGACATAGGCGCGGGCCGAATTCATCGCGGTATACATGTCGGCCAGTTTCCCCTGCATCAGCTGGAACGATCCCACGGGCCGCCCGAACTGGTGGCGGGTCTGCAGATAGGGCACCACCTCGTCCAGACAGGCGGCCATGATGCCGGTGCCGATCCCTGACAGCACCACCCGCTCATAATCCAGCCCCGACATCAGCACGGCGACCCCGCGCCCCTCGGCCCCCAGCACGTTCGCGGCGGGCACAGCGCAATCCTCGAATATCAGCTCGCCCGTGTTGGACCCCCGCATCCCCAGCTTGTCCAGATGCGGGCCGGTGGAAAAACCGGGCATCCCCCGCTCCACCAGAAAGGCGGTGATCCCCCTCGACCCCGCTTCCGGGTCGGTCTTGGCATAGACCACCAGCACATCGGCATCCGGTCCGTTGGTGATCCAGTATTTCGTGCCGTTCAGCACATAGTCCCCGCCCCGCCGCACCGCGCGCAGGCGCATCCCCACCACATCCGACCCCGCCCCCGCCTCGGACATCGCCAGCGCGCCCACATGCGCGCCCGACACCAGCCGGGGCAGATACCGCGCGCGCTGCTCGGGCGTGCCATTGAGCGCAATCTGGTTCACGCAGAGGTTGGAATGCGCGCCATAGGACAGCGCGACCGAGGCCGAGGCGCGCGCGATCTCTTCCACCGCGACCACATGGGCGAGGTATCCCATGCCCGCGCCGCCATGCTCTTCGGGCACCGTGATGCCCAAGAGGCCCAACTCGCCCATCTCGCGCCACAGCCCGGCGGGAAAGGCGTTGTCACGGTCGATGGCGGCGGCCAGCGGCTTCACCCGCGCCTGCGCCCAGGCATGGACCATATCGCGCAGCGCGCCCACATCCGGCCCCAGATCGAACCGCATCGAGGCCGTGAACATCGCCTATCCCCTTCCTGCCCGCCCGAGTCGCCCGCCACCATAGCACGGGGGCGCAGCTTGCCCATGGCGCGGCCTTCCCCTACACCCGGCCCATGGCCAGACCCGATGTCCAGACCGACCCCCGCTATACCTCCGGCCGCCTTTTCGGCAGGCTCTGGCACGGCTGGCTGCGGCAACACCGGGGGCTGATGGCCGTGGCGCTGGCGATCATGGTGATCGAAGGCTCCACCCTCGGCACGCTCAGCTATCTGCTGAAACCGCTGTTCGATCAGGTCTTTGCCCCCGGCGGATCGGGGTCGGTGACCTGGGTGGGGCTGGCGATCCTGGGCCTCTTTGTGCTGCGGGCCGTCACCTCGATCCTGTCCAAGACCATCCTGACGCTGGTGGCGCAGCGCACCGCGACCGCGATGCAGGTGGACCTGCTGCGCCACCTCCTGACGCTGGAACAGGGGTTTTTCCAGACCAACCCGCCGGGCGCCCTGATCGAACGGGTGCAGGGCGACACGGCAGCGGTGCAGGGCATCTGGACCACGCTGATCACCGGCGCGGGGCGCGATGCCATCGCCCTTCTGGGCCTTCTGGTGGTGGCCATCACCATCGACCCGATCTGGACGCTGGCAGCACTGGTGGGTGCCCCCCTCCTCATCCTGCCCACCATCGCCGTGCAGCGCTACATCCGGCGCAAGACGGGTGCCATGCGGGACGAGGCGCAGGGCCGCGCCACCCGCCTTGACGAGGTGTTCCACGGCATCGAGGCGGTGAAGCTGAACGCGATGGAGGATTACCAGACCGCGCGCTTTGCCGCCACCGTCGCCCGCATCCGCCGCGCCGAGGTCAAGATGGCCGCGGGCCGCGCCACCATCCCCGCGCTGATCGACGTGGTGACGGGGCTGGGGTTCTTTCTGGTCCTGATCCTCGCGGGGCGCGAGATCGCGGCAGGCACCCGCACGGTGGGCGATTTCATGGCCTTCTTCTCGGCCATGGCCCTGACGTTCCAGCCGCTGCGCAGGCTGGGCGACCTGTCGGGCTTCTGGCAGGTGGCGGCCACCTCGCTGGAACGCCTGTTCCGCCTCTTCGACACTACGCCCGCCCCCCGCGCCCCCGCCACGGCGCGGATGCCGGAGGGGCCGCTGTCGGTGGCCTTCAAGGACGTGCATTTCGCCTATCCGGGCGCAGGCCCCGCGCTGTCGGGGCTGTCCTTCACCGCCGAGGCAGGGCGGATGACGGCCATCGTCGGCCCCTCCGGCGCGGGCAAGACCACCGTGTTCTCGCTGCTGACGGCGCTGGCGCGGCCCACCTCGGGCCGCATCCTGATCGGCGGCACCGATGCGGCGACCCTGCCGCTTGACGACCTGCGCGCGGCCTTTGCGGTGGTCTCGCAGAACGCCGCCCTCTTCGACGAGACGCTGCGCGAGAACCTCGCCATGGGTCGCGACCTGGCCCCCGACCGGCTGGCAAGGGTGCTGGCTGCAGCGCGGGTGGCCGATTTCCTGCCCGCCCTGCCGCAGGGCCTCGACACCCCCGCGGGGCCCCGCGGCTCGGCCCTCTCGGGGGGGCAGCGCCAGCGGGTGGCAATCGCGCGGGCCCTCCTGCGCGATGCGCCGATCCTCCTGCTGGACGAGGCGACCTCGGCCCTCGACGCCGCCTCGGAGGCGGCGGTGACCGAGGCGCTCCTGCAGATCGCGCAGGGCCGCACGACGCTGGTGATCGCACACCGGCTGGCGACCGTGCGCCATGCCGACCGCATCGTGGTGATGGAGGGGGGGCGCGCGGTGGACATCGGCACCCATCACGACCTCCTTGCGCGCGGCGGCCTTTATGCCGATCTCTGCCGCCTGCAGTTCACCACCTGACCGCGAAAGGCAACCCATGCGCCGCATCGTCTCGCTGACCGGCACCGATGCCCTGACCTTCCTGCAGGGACTGGTGAGCAACGATGTGCTGAAACTCGCACCGGGGCCGGGGATCGTCTGGACGGCGCTCCTGACGCCGCAGGGCAAATACCTTGCGGATTTCTTCGTGGCGAACACCCGCGATGCCCTGCTCCTCGATCTGCCCGAACCGCTGGCCGACGCTACCCTGCGCCGCCTCGCCATGTACCGGCTGCGCGCCGATGTGCAGATGGGGGCCACCGACCTAGCCGTGACGCGCGGCCTCGGCCCCGCCCCGGCGGATGCCCTGCCCGACCCCCGCCACCCGGCGCTGGGCTGGCGCCGCTACGGTGCGCCCGGCCCGGAGGAGGCCACCGACTGGGACGCGATCCGCGTCGAACACCTGATCCCCGAGACAGGCACCGAGCTTGTCCCCGACGACAGTTACATCCTCGAGATGGATTTCGAGCGCCTGCACGGCGTCGATTTCCGCAAGGGCTGCTATGTGGGGCAGGAGGTAACCGCCCGCATGAAGCACAAGACCGAGCTGAAAAAGCGCCTCACCCGCCTGAGGATCACCGGGGACGCCCCCCCCGGAACCGCGATCCTCGCGGGTGGCAAGGAGGCAGGCCGCCTCGGCACCCGCTCCGGCCCCCGCGCTCTGGCCTGGATGCGCCTCGACCGCATCGCGCCGGGCATGACCGCAGGCACGGCCAGGCTCGACCCCGACCCTGACCCGACCATTTCCTGATGGCACAAATATCCCGCGGGTGCGAACGGCGGTGCGCCACCGGTCCGAGTACCGGCGGTCGCGGGGCGCGCAGCCCCGGCGCCCTCAGCCATCACGCCGGTATCGGCGGCATCACCTCGTCGGGCATCGGACACAGATAGGGCTGCGCCCGCAGCCGCGCCGCATGGTCGGCCTTGGCCGCCGCCAGCAGGGCAGGGCTCTCCAGCAACTCCCGCCCCACCGCCGCCATGATCCGCGCCGCATGCACCATGCCCTTCTTCGCCGCCGCAGACTTGCCCTGCGCGGTCAGCTGCCAGGAATGCAAGGGCGTGCCGATGGCGCAGGTCGCAACCCAGGCCTGCACCGTGGGCACCGCCCAGGACACATCGCCCACATCCGTTGACCCCTGCGAGGCGGGCACCGCCTGCGCCATCGGCACCACGAAATCCGCAAGGGGCTTTTCACGGTCCAGCGGCAGCCCGCAGCGGCGGAAGGTGTCGGCCACATGCGCGGGCGTGAGGGTGGCCCGGATGTCGCGGGCAAAGGCGCGGTCCTCCTCGTCCCAGTCCGGGGCACCCAAGGCCATCACATGCCGCTCCATCGCCTCCTCCAGCGGTGGACAGGCCAAAAGGTTCGACACCGCAGAAAAGATGCGCATCTCGACCTCGGTCTCCGTCATCATGGCAGCCCCCCGCGCCACCTTCTCCACCCGCGCGACCAGCGGCAGCAGTTCGGCCGCGTCCCGCGCCCGGATCAGATGGCGCACCACGGCCCGGGCCTGCACGACATTCGCCGCGGTGCCGCCCGCATCCTGATAGGCGTAATGCACCCGGCAGCCGTCGGGCATATGCTCGCGCAGATAGTTCACGCCGACGCTCATCAACTCCACCGCATCCAGCGCCGAGCGCCCCAGTTCGGGATTCGCCGCCGCATGGGCCGCGGTGCCCGTGAACACATAGTCGATGCGCATATTGGCCAGCGCGCGCGGCGCCATCACGCCGGTATAGTCCAGCGGGTGCCAGGTGACCGCGGCATCCACATCCGCAAAACACCCCGCCCGCACCATGAAGGTCTTGGCCGCCCCGCCCTCCTCCGCCGGGCAACCGTAATAGCGCACCCGTCCCGGCAGCCCCGCCGCGGCCAGCCAGTCGCGCAGGGCCACCGCCGCAAGCATCGCGGCCGAGCCCAACAGGTTGTGCCCGCAGCCATGCCCGAACCCGCCAAGGGGTGCTGGCTCCGCCACCCCCGCCACCTGACCCAGCCCCGGCAGCGCGTCATACTCGCCCAGAATGGCGATCACCGGGCCGCCCTGCCCCCATTCCCCCATCACCGCCGTGGGAATGCCTGCAAGGGCATCGGTCACCCGCGCGCCCTCTGCTTCCAGCGCCGCGCGATGCGCGGCGGCGCTGCGCCGTTCGGTATAGGCCACCTCGGGCGTGTCGAACACCGCATCCGACAGCGCCTCGAACGCGTCGCGCCGCGCCTCCACCATCTCCATCAGCCTGTCGGTGTTGCGCATCCATACCCCCCGAGCTTGCCGCCAGCCTTGCAAGACCTGCGCGGCGGCGGTGTTGCATGGGTATTTGGACAAAGAAGAGAACACCACACCGGCGTCCTCTTCTTTGCTCAAATACCCAAAAAACGTATTCAATCGCGGTGCGGCCCGGCGGTCTAGCCCTGCACGAGGTGCAGCCCCGGCACCCGCATCACCGGGGTGATCGCGGCGGCGGCACGGGCGGCGATGTCGGCGGCGGTCAGGCCCGCCTCGGCATACATCGCGGCGGGGCTGGCCTGGTCGATGAAGCGGTCGGGCAGCGTCATCGTGCGCAGCCGCGCGCCGCTGTCCAAAAGCCCCGCATTTGCCATGTGTTCCAGCACCTGCGCGCCAAAGCCACCGCGCGCGCCCTGCTCGACGGTGATCACCGCCGCGTGGTGGCGCGAGAGCTGCGCGATCAGGTCATGGTCCAGCGGTTTCGCGAAACGGGCATCGGCAACGGTGGCGGATATGCCCTGTTCGGCCAGCCGGTCGGCGGCCAGCAGGCATTCGGCAAGATGCGCGCCGAAGGACAGGATCGCCACATCCGTGCCCTCGCGCAGCACGCGGCCGCGCCCGATGGTCAGGGGCACGCCGCGGTCGGGCATTTCGACCCCCACGCCCTCGCCCCTCGGGTAGCGAAAGGCGATGGGGCCCGCGTCATGCGCCGCCGCCGTCGCGACCATGTGCACCAGTTCCGCCTCATCCCCCGCGGCCATCACCACCATGTTGGGAAGCGCGCTCAGGAACCCGATGTCGAAGGCGCCCGCATGGGTCGCGCCGTCCTGGCCCACCAGCCCCGCGCGATCGATGGCGAAGCGGACGGGAAGGTTCTGCAGCGCCACATCATGCACGATCTGGTCGTATCCGCGCTGCAGGAAGGTGGAATAGATCGCGCAGAACGGGCGCAACCCGCTCGCCGCCATCCCGGCGGCAAAGGTCACGCCGTGCTGTTCGGCGATGCCCACATCGAACACCCGCGCGGGGAAGCGTTTGGCCATGATGTCCAGCCCCGTGCCCCCCGGCATGGCTGCCGTGATCGCAACGATGCGCGGGTCGTCCGCCGCCTCGGCCGTCAGGGCGTTGCCGAACACGCCCGTATAGCTGGGCGCGTTGGATTTGGCCTTGGCCTGCGCGCCCGATGCGATGTCGAACTTGCCGACCCCGTGGTATTTGTCCGCACTCGCCTCGGCAGGGGCATAGCCCTTGCCCTTCACCGTCAGCGCGTGGATCAGCACCGGGCCGGTGGCCCGCGCCCGCGCGGCGCGCAGGGTGGCCAGAAGCTCGGGCATGGAATGGCCGTCGATGGGGCCGATGTAGGTGAAGCCGAGCTCTTCGAACAGCGTGCCGCCGCCGGGCATCCCCGTGACCAGTTGGCGGGCTTTTCGCGCGTGTTCGCGCAGGGGGCCGGGCAGCACCGCCTCGAACCCCGCCGCCAAGTCGCGGAAGGCCGCACCCGGCGCGGTGGTCTGCAGCCGCGTCAGATATCGGCTCATCGCGCCCACGGGGGGGGCGATTGACATGTCGTTGTCGTTCAGGATCACGATCAGCCGCTTGCCCAGCGACCCTGCGTGGTTCATCGCCTCATAGGCCATGCCCGCCGTGATGGCCCCGTCGCCGATCACCGCAATGGCGTCGCCCGTGGCCTGCCCCATCTCGCGCCCCATCGCAAACCCCAGCGCCGCCGAGATGGAGGTGGAGGAATGAGCGGCGCCAAACGGATCGTATTCGCTTTCCGACCGCTTGGTGAAACCCGAAAGCCCCCCGCCCTGGCGCAATGTGCGCATCCGCGCGCGGCGGCCCGTCAAGATCTTGTGGGGATAGCACTGGTGCCCCACGTCCCAGATCAGCTTGTCCGCGGGCGTGTTGAACACCGCGTGGATGGCGACGGCCAGTTCCACCACCCCGAGGGAGGACCCCAGATGCCCACCGGTTTCCGAGACGACCGAGATCACCTCGGACCGCACCTCATGCGCCAGGCGGCCAAGGTCGGCGTCGCTCAGCACCCGCAGGTCTGCCGGGCCCGCAACGCGGTCGAGGATGGGGGTCAGCGTCATGTCGGCCTCCGTGGTCAGAGGGAATGGCTGGCGGGGAAAAAAGGTGCCGTGAGCCGTGGATCACGGCACCAGGTTCCTGTCGCCAACAGGAAGGGAACCGGGCTGTGGTCGCCCAGATCCGGGCCGGCAATGGCCCGAACGTCTTGGCCGGGGGGCGGGCAGCGCCGCCCCCCGGCAGGTCTCAGGCAACCCGCGCCAAGGGTGCTTCGATCACGAAGCCATAGGGCGAAGGGGCCGTCTTGCTTTCGGGCGGCAGCAGCAGCCCGAAAAGGTAGATCGCGTAGATCACGATCATCGTTCCGAACACGAGGACGGCCGCATAGCCCGCCCCCCGCATCATCTGGGAGAGGATCCATGACCGCAGACGCGCGGACTCGGTTTCCTCATAGTACTGTTTCTCCGACATCGGTTCTCTCCTGTCAGTTCAGCGGCGCATAGCCGTGGTCCTGTGCCCATACATACCAGTTGTCCACCACAGTCCCGGTCAAGAGGATGCCGATCCCGCCGGTCAGCGTGGTCAGCACGGCGAACCACCAGGCCCAGCGGTGGATACCTTCCATCGTGGCGTTGAAGCCCATGGTCCAGCGCCAGAACAAGGCGGCGCGTTCCGTGGCCGTGCCGCGATCAAAGATCTGTTCCAGTTCCCGGTCGCCGCCAAAGCGGGAAACGGCCAGGATCGTCGCCCCGTGCATCGCGAACAGCAGGGCCGACCCGTAGAGGAAGACGATGCTCAGCGCGTGGAACGGATTGTAGAACAGGTTGCCGTAGGTCAGGCTGAAGGTGTTGGTCCAGTCGAGGTGCGTGAAGATGCCGTAGGGCACCGCCTCGGACCAGGACCCCATCAGGATGGGCCGGAAGAGACCCAGCACCAGCACCAGCCAGATCGCGGAGGCAAAGGCATAGGCGACGTGCTTGCCCATCCCCAGCGCCTCGGCCCGAAGCCAGGTTCGCACCCACCAGGTGCTCAGCGACACCAGGAAGAAGAAGCCCGCGATCAGGAAGTATCCGCCTTCCGCCAGCGGCGGAAAGCTCAGTCCGTATTCGGGCGCGGGCGGGTCCAGCGACAGCCAGAACAGATCGCGCATGAACACCGCCGGGTTGAAGCCCGCCTGCGCCCAATACCAGGCTCCGACCATGAAGAACCAGATCGCGCCGGCGCCGAGGCTGATGACCCCCATGGTGCCCAGATAGATGGGCCCCAGCTGGGCGTTGCCGAACCAGCCCGCCAGCGTCGAGAAGGTGGCCCCGCGGGTGCGGTTGTCCAGCTCGACGTCCTCGACCATCCCCATTTCCGGTGCGGCGCGCACCTGGACCTGGGTAAAGATGTTTTGGTAATCAGCCATTGACGCCTCCCGGAATGCCAGCCCACCACGGCAGCTCAAGCCACCAGTCCCACCACACGACCCACTGGTCGAACCAGATGGTGCCCGAGATCAGGATGCAGATCGCCGACCAGAAGCCCGCGTTCAGCGCCAGCAAGAGACCCAGGCGGTGGATGCCGAGGGTGCCGACCGAATAGCCGATCAGATCGCGGAAATAGGTATCCTCGTGATCGGGGGTGCGCACTTCCTTGCCCTTCACCGGGTTGGCCGCCGACAGGATCAGCGAGCCGTGCAGCGCAAGCGCGAGGCAGGTGGTGAAAAAGAAGGTGATCGCGATCATATGCGCGGGGTTGTAGTGGAAGTTGCCGTATTGGTAGCCCGTGTTGGACACCCAATCGAGGTGCGACCAGATCCCGTAGGGAAAGGCATAGCCCCAGGCCCCCATCAGCACCGGCCGGATCACGACCAGCGTTGTATAGGCAAAGATCGCCACGCCGAATGCGAAGGGCACATGATAGCCCATGCCCAGCTTGCGACAGATCTCCACCTCGCGCAGCAGCCACGATATAAAGGCACCGTGCGCGCAGATCGTGATGATCTGCCACAGCCCGCCCTCACGCAAAGGCGCCGCCGACAGCCCGTATTCGATGGGCGGCGGGTTGATCGAGATGAGCCAGGGGTTCCACACCCCCTGCAGGCTCGCGCCATAGAAGATCAGGATGGTTCCGAGCGCCGCGAAAAAGAATGTCGTGACGCCAAAGAAGCCGACATAGAAAGGGCCGACCCAGAAGTCGAACAGGTTCCCGCCGACCAGCGTGCCACCTGGCACGCGATATTTTCGTTCGAAGCTGAGCAGTGCCATGCTTCCCTCTCCGCTGTCTCTGGCCGCAGCGCATCAGGTGCGCAGGCCGTGCCCGGGATGTGTTTCATTGGGGTGGTAAGCCCCCGCCCAAGGTTGCCCCGGGGCAGGGGTTTTGCCGCGGCCAGACCGTCAGGCCCGCCCGCAGCGACGGTCGCTGTCAGGGCGCCACACGGTTGTATTTCGCCGCCGAGATCTCCAGCCAGTTGTAGCTGGGCGTGCTGAGCAGGACGAGATGGATCATCGCTGCGAGCAGGAACAGGAACACGCCCTGTGCCACGAACACGCGACGGGGATCGAAGATCAGCCAGATTTTATAGAACTTTGACATGTCTTTTTCTCCCTCAGAACCACGGACGCCAGATGAAGACGGCCAGGTGGGCCACGACAGCAACGGCCGAGAACAGCCAAAGGCCGCTCATGTAGACCGAGTGCAGTTCCTGAGCCTGCTGGTCGGTGAGACCCGTGAAACTCAGGTTGGATTGATCAGCCATACTACCCTCCGGATGGTGAGACTGGGCCGCGTTCCCCACGGCCGGGGTATGCCCGGGCGGACTGCCCGGTCTTGATACCCGCCCCCCCGGAGTGACCCGGGAAGTCGGATGGCGTGCCCCCTTTCGGGGGGGTGGGCACCCCGGGCGCGGGGCGGAAACCTTTTGCTGTCGCGATATGCGCGACGGCGAACCGGGCGTCAGACGCCGCGGATGATCTGAGCGGTGATGCCCCGCGCATCGCGCAGCGCCCGCGCCAGCGGGCCCTCGGACGGCAGGCGGCCCTTGCGCAGCGGATAGCTGGCCCAGACGGCCAGGCTGAACGGCAGCGCCATCACGAAGATCGGCGCGAAATAGATCGTGTATTCGACCGGCCCGGTACGGCGGGCCCGCCCTTTGGGAATATCGAAGCTGTAGTCGGTCATCTCATTCTCCCTCGGGTTCATGCGCTGTTCCGGCCCCGCAGGGCCGCAACAGTCTCCAGCACGACCCGTTCAGCGCCCTGGTCGAGCGCGGATTTCTCGGCCGCGTCACGCAGGGTGCGCGCGGCAGAGATGCGGGTCAGGATCGGGTGTTCCTCCACGATCCGGTCAAGTTCGGCTTGTGCGTCGGCATCCCAGGGGAAATCGCGGCGCAGGGTGGTGGGGGTGGCTGCGGCCGCGTCCATCTCGGTGCCGAGCGGCAGGATGTGGAACAGCGCGTCAAAGAGGCCGTTGCAGACCTCCTGCAGCAGGTAGACGGAACCTGCATAGCCCATGAAGGGCGTGCCGGTGTGGCGCCGGATCGCGGCGCCGGGAAAGGATGCGGGGATGAACGTCGGCTGGGGGCCAAAGCCGCCCTTGGTTTCGGCCAGGTACATCTTTTCGTTGATCGACCCCATCAGGATCAGCGGGCGCTTGCTGCGCACAAGGCCGCGCACGGCCTCGTTGTTGGTCTTTTGCCCGGCCACGCGCGCCACGGCAAAGGCGCAGGGCATCCCGAGGTCGGTTTCCAGATACTGCCGGATGCCGCGGGCATAGGTCTCGGTGCCCACGATCCCGAAGGACGCCGTGGCGAAGAAATCCTGTGTCACCGAGCGCCAGAGGTCCCACAGTGGCTTCAGCGTCGAATGCTTTTCGCGCGCGATGAAGGGCTCGGGGTCGAGGTCCAGCAACTCGCCCAGCTTGCGCAGGAAGCGGGTGGTCGATTCCATGCCGATGGGCGCCTGCAGATAGGGCTTGCCCAGAACCTCGCACAGGCCCCGGCCGAATTCGCGGTACATGCAGATGTTCACATCCGCATTCACCAGATGCCGCATCTGCGCCAGATGCGCGCCCAAGGGCATCACCATGTTGACCTCGGCCCCGATCCCCTCGACCAGGCGGCGGATCTCGTGCAGGTCGGAGGCCATGTTGAACACGCCATACATCGGCCCGAGGATGTTGACGCGGGGGCGGTCGCCCTCCTGCCGTTTCATCTCGGGGGGCATCCGCCCCTTGGTCTGGCCGAATTCGGTGAAGAGCCAGGTCATCGCGCGATCCGCGCATTGCCACTGGTCCTCGTCGATGGTGCGCGGCAAGAACCGCTGGATGTTGGTGCCCTGCGGCGTGACCCCGCCGCCGATCATCTCGGCGATGGAGCCGGTGACGACCACCGCGGGAAGTGCCGGATCCAGCGTCTTCCACGCCCGCGCCATCGAGCTTTCGGTGCCCGAGGTCATCTCGTCCTCGCCCAGGCCCGTGACCACGATGGGCAGCTCATGCGGGGGCAGCGCGTCGGTGTAGTGCAGGACCGAGGTCACCGGCAGGTTCTCGCAGCCGACGGGGCCGTCGATGACCACCTGAAGGCCCTTGATCGCGCAGAAGGCATAGACGGCGCCCCAGTAGCCGCCGGCACGGTCATGGTCCTGGATCAGCATGCGGGGCACCTCGCGGCGGCGGCAGGAGCGGGGGTTTCACACCCCGTCGTCCATCGGTTCTCGGACCGATGGCGAACCGAGTGGACGACCCCCGTGGGATATTTGGGGACAGAAGAAGCAGCGGAGGTCATATCATCTCCTCCGCGCGGGCGGCCTTGGCGGCCTTGTCGAGTTTCTTCTGGTGCTGGGCGCGGAAGTCCGGGCGAAGGTTGGGAGCGCCTTCCCAGATGCCACCGGTATCACCTGTGCCGACACCTTCGAAAAAGTCTTTCATCGTGTCCATGCGGGCGCGCCCGGCGATGGCCGCATTGACCACCTGCCCCAGACTGCCCGCGCCGGCAGGGCCCATGAGCGGGCGCGCGGAGATGAGGTTGGTAAAGTAAAGCGATGGAATCGCCTTTTCTTTTGCGTTTTGCACAAGTGGCGTGGTGCCGATGGCGAGGTCGGGCCGGAAGCAGTCCATTGCCGCCAGATCATCCTCAAGGCTCGCGCGAAACTTCACCGCAACGCCACGCGCCTCAAGCCATTGGCGATCCCAGTCGGACCAGGGCGATTTCGCGCAGGCGGTGCCGACATAAGGCACCTCGGCGCCGCTTTCGATCAGGAGGCGGGCGACGAGAAGTTCGGAGCCTTCATAGCCCGACACGGTGATCCGGCCCTTGATCGGAGAGGCGGCCAGCGCGCCCTTGATGGCGGGCAGGAAGGCGTTCTGCGCGGCGGCGATCTTTTCCGCTGCGATCCCATAGGCTTCACCGATGTTCTTCAACCATTCGGCGGTGCCGTCATGGCCCACGGGGGCGGAGCCCACGATGGGCCGACCGGCCGCCTGGAATTCGCGCACGGCCGCCGTGTAGAACGGATGGATCGCCGCGCAGACGCCGCAGTCCAGCGCCGCATAAAGTTCGCGCCATTCGCGGCAGGGCACCACGGGGCCGGCAGCAAGGCCCATCGGGGCCAGCATCGCGCCGATCATCATCGGGTCTGCCGGGAACATCTCGCCCAGCAGCGCCACGGTGGGGCGGTCGGCACGTCCCTGCGCGGGGGCCTGCACCGGCCCCGCCTCGATCTCGGCCCGCGCATAGGCGAGCATGGCGCCCGCCAGCACGTCCTTCGCCTCGGCATGGGTGGGGATGCCAAAGCCAGGCACGTCGATGCCGACGATCCGCACCCCGTTGATCTCACGCGGCAATAGCCGCAGCGGCACGCCGCTGGCCGTGGGCACGCAAAGGTTGGTCACCACGATCGCGTCATAGCGGTCAGGGTCGGCCATCTCGTGCACCGACTCGCGGATATCCTCGAAGAGCTTGCCGGTCACCAGCGTTTCCGAGTTGAAAGGCACATAGCCCACCGACCGCCGCGCACCGTAGAAATGGCTCACAAAGGTCAGACCATAGACGCAGCAGGCCGAACCCGACAGCACCGTCGCCACCCGCCGCATCCGGAGGCCCACGCGCAGCGAGCCAAAGGCCGGGCACATGGATTGTGGTTTGTCATGAGGCCCTTGCGGGTAGTCCTTCGCATATTGGTCGAGGATGCCACCGGAACCTGCGGCACGCGCCGCTTCGGCCAGCGTGGCACCGGACTGGCAGGCCCCGTCCGCCGCAACAGGGCCGGAGACGGGCAGCGCATCCGTGGCGACGGGCGTCAGGGCCACATCGTCCGCGCCGTCATATCCGACCTTGCCGGTCATTTGCGGCCACCCGAAGCCAGCGCCGCAAGGGCCTGCTCCAGAAGGGAAAGTGCGCCAAGGTCAAGCATTGTCATACACCACTTCGAGGGATTTCTTCGCCACGGCAAACTTGCCGCGCATGTCGGCGTCGGTCGCAGGCGTCAGGACGAAATCCTTGCCCGTCGTCTCGGCGTCGAAGAGGTTCAGGAGGCCGTCCTGCGACAACGGGCGGGGCCGCACCGGCGGGGCCTCGGCCACCGCCTCGCCCAGGGCCGCGAACATCGGGCCCCACTGGCTTTCATACGAGCCAACGATTTGATAGTTCGCGCTTTTCCGGCGCAGGTCGTCGTCTTGCGGGATCGCGGCCAGCACCGGAATGCCCACCTCGGCGGCAAAGGCCGCAGCCTCGCCCGTGCCGTCATCCTTGTTGATCACGAGCCCCGCGATACCCACGTTCCCGCCCAGCTTGCGGAAATACTCCACCGCCGAGCAGACGTTGTTGGCCACATACAGCGATTGCAGGTCGTTCGAGGCGACCAGGATCACCTTTTGCGCCATGTCGCGGGCGATCGGCAGGCCGAAGCCGCCGCAGACCACGTCGCCTAGGAAATCCAGGAGCACATAGTCGAAATCCCAATCGTGGAACCCGAGTTTTTCCAGCAATTCAAAGCCATGGATGATGCCCCGCCCACCGCAGCCGCGGCCTACTTCCGGCCCGCCCAGTTCCATCGCGAAGACGCCGCCGCGCTTGAAGCACACGTCGCCGATCTTGACCTCTTCGCCCGCCAGCTTCTTGCGGGTGGAGGTTTCGATGATCGTGGGGCAGGCCTTGCCGCCGAACAGCAGGCTGGTGGTGTCGGATTTGGGGTCGCAGCCGATCAAGAGCACGCGCTTGCCCATCTCGGCCATCATGTGGCTGAGGTTGGCCAGCGTGAAGGACTTGCCGATGCCGCCCTTGCCGTAGATCGCGATGATCTGGGTCTTTTTCGTGGGTTCCGACTGGGGAATTTCCAGCGTCGGTTCCTCGGCGGCCTCGGCGCGCAGCCGTGCATCGAAATCCTTGAGGTTCGGCACGTCGGTCATCAGTGGCTCCAGTCCAATATCATCTTCAGGCAGTCAGGGTCGGTGAAGGCCGTCGCGTAAGCGGTTGGCGCATCACCGGATTTCGCGCGGTGGGTCACGAGGCCCGCCATCGAGAGCGCCCCCGCCTCGATCAGCGCGCGGGTGGCGGTCAGGTCTTCGGGCATCCACTCGGCGGCGATGCGGATGCGCGCCTCTTTCATGAAGGCGGGGGGGAAGGCGAAGCTGACGGGGTCGGTATAGAACCCGGCCAGCACCACCTCGCCGCCGCGGGCCAGACGGCCGATCAGCGTGTTCAGAAGGTCTTTCGCGCCCGAGGCATCGTAAATCGCGCGATAGTCGCGGCGCGGGTCGTCGTCAGGGTGCAGCACGGGGTAGCCCATGGCACCTTCGCGGCGGTCGGGGTTGATCTCCCAGACCATCGGGGCGGCGCCGCCGGCGGCGATGGTCATACGCGCGAGCAGACGGCCCAGCACGCCATGGCCCACGATCAGGTCGGGAAGCGCGGTATCGAAGCCGGCCAGCGCATGGCGGGCGGTGGCGGCCAGCGCCAGCAGCGCCCCTTCGGCCCCCATGCCGGCGTCGATGCGCGTGACGCGCGCGGCGGGCGTCACCAGATGGCGCGCGGCACCGCCGAAAAGGCCGCGCAGCGCGCCGCCATCCGGCAGCGCGAAACAGTTGGCCCCCGGCACAAAGACCGTATCGCCGACGCCAAAGCCGCTGGCAGAGCCCGCCTCGACCACCACGCCCGAGGATTCGTAGCCCGGCACCAGCGGATAGCCCATGCCCGGAAAGGGCGGCATCGTGCCGGACCAGAAGAGTTTTTCGGTGCCTGTGGAGATGCCCGAATGCGCAATCTCGACCACCAGATCCCCGGCCCCGGGGGCCGTCAGCACCACATCCCCCAAGGACAGGGACTGCGGGCCGGAGAGGATGACGGCGGTGGTCTGCATTCGGTTCGTCCTGTCGGGGGCGGCGCCCCTTCTGGCGGGGGCAAGGAGTCGGGTCAGGCCCGTATCTGTAACTTTAGCCTTACAGCCAGAACTGTCAACAAGAATGGACACATTATTCATCAGGTCCGCGTCGCCGTAACGGCGCTGGTGACATAGGGGCGCGGGCCGGGATGCGGGGTGATGCCGGAAAACCCCGCCTCGGCCAGCAGTTGCGCGATCTCGGTGGCAGACCTTGTGCGCCCGGTGCGCATCGCCGCGCAGTAAAAGGCGAAATAAACATCCGTCGCGGGGTCTGGCCGGTCGCCACCCGACATCGGTTCGGACACGATCACCCGCCCGCCGGGCGGCAAGGCGTCATGCACGCGTGACAGCAGGGCCGTCACCGTCTCGTCCGCATGGTCATAAAGCACGCGGATCAGGCTGATCGCATCGGCCCCCTGCGGCAGCGGATCGTCGCGGAAACTGCCCGGCGCGCGGGCGATGGCGGGGGGCAGCACGGCAGCCTGCAGCACGGCGGGCAGATCGAACAGCGTCAGGCGCAAGCCCGGATGGCGCGCGGCCACGGCACGCAGGAATGCCCCGGTGCCGCCGCCCACGTCCATCAGGTGCCCGATGCCCCGGAAATCCACCATCCGCAGCGTATCCTCGGCCACCAGCACCTGACTGTCGGTCATCAGACGGGAATAGCGGTCGGCCGTCGCCGGATCCTCCGCCGCCGCCGCACCAAAGACATAGGGCCAGAACCGGGCCAGTTCGGGGTCGGTCTGGCCGCGCAGAAAGGCCACCGGGTCGGCAAGGTCACGGTAAAGGACGCCGTGATGGCGCACCATGGCGGACAATCCAGGCACCCCCAGGAAGGCGGCCCCGCGGCGGGTCAGCGTGAACCGCCCGCCCTGCAACCGGCGCAACATCCCCACCCCCGCCCCCGCCTGCAACAACAGGCGCATCCGATCCTCGTCCATCCCCGCCGCCCCGGCCAGATCGGCGGGCGCGCGGGGGGTGGCGAGACGCGGCAGAAGGTCAAGCTCCACCAGCGCCAGCAGCACCTGGCTGCGCACGAAGCCCTGGATCAGGTCGAACATCGCGGCCCCCTCGGCGCGCACGATGCGGCGCACCAGCGGCATCCGCGCCGCCCAGGCCTGGAACCGGGGCGAGGACATCAGCCGGTGCATCAAGCCCGGCTGTTCTGCCGGAAGGGCGCGCATGTCGGGCAGGCCCGCCACGGGATCAGACAGAGCGCATCACGGGCGGCATCGCGGGGGCCACCGGCGTCATCCGCTCGGCATACTTGCGCACCATGGCGGCCAGCATCGCCTCGCCGGGGCAGGACGGGATCGACGAGATCGCGCCCGCGAGGATGTCGCGCAAATGCCGGATGGCGCCCTGCACGCCCATTTCGGTGACTGCCGAAGGGCGGGCATGGATGGCGTCCTGCCCCGCGGGCTTGCCCAGCGTCTCGGCGTCATACAGCGCGTCGCGCAGATCGTCGGCCACCTGAAAGGCCTCGCCGATGCGAGCGCCAAGCTCTTCCCACGGCTCGGGGTCGTGGCCGGCGGCCAGCGCGCCCATCTGCGTGGCCGCGACAAACAGCGCCCCCGTCTTGGCCCGGTGATAGGCGCGCAGGTCCACCGTCTCTTCGCTTTCCCAGCCCTGCCCGGCGCAGATGCCCCCCGGCATCCCCGACCGCGCGGCCAGCACCCGCACGAGGCCCAGCGCACGGCGCGCATCGGTGTCGGGGCAGCCCGCCAGCGTGTCGAAGGCGAGGATGATCAGGCTGTCGCCCGTCAGCACCGCGAGGGGCTCGCCATAGGCGCGGTGCACGGTGGCCTTGCCGCGCCGGGTGTCGGCATCGTCGAAACAGGGCAGGTCGTCATGCACGAGGCTGGCGCAATGGATCAACTCCAGGGCCGCCGCGGCGGCATCGGTCAGGGCGGGGCGGTCGTCGCCGCAGGCCATGGCGACCGAGGTCAGGATCGTGGGCCGGATCCGCGCGCCGCCCGGCAGCACGGCATAGGGCAGCGCCGCCGAGAGGCGCGGCGGCGCGTCGCCCCCCTGCCCCGCCTTCAGCGCCCGCAGGATGGCGGCCTCGATGCGCGCGTCGATCTGGATGGCGCTGGATGCGGACAGGGACATGGATCTTGGGCCTTTCGGTCGGGGGAGGCGAGGACTGTCAGAAATCGCGGACTGTCAGAATTAATGGACAGCCATGTGTCATTCATACTGGACAGATCAGACCCATGAGTCAACAGTGGCCGCATGGAGATGCCTGCGGGCGATCAGGGTCAGGGACGCCGCATCGCGGTCGTCGGTGCGGGCGTGGGCGGCCTTGTCGCCGCCCTTCGGCTGGCGTCCGCCGGCTGCGATGTGACGGTGATCGAGGCCGCCGCCACCCCGGGCGGCAAGATGCGCGTGGTGGACAGTGCGGCGGGCCCGGTGGATGCGGGGCCGACGGTCCTGACACTGCGGGGGATCTTCGACCGGGTGTTCCAAGCGGCGGGAACGCGGACAGAGGATCACCTGACGCTGATCCCCCAGCCGCTGCTCGCGCGGCACTGGTGGCCGGGGTCGGGGCCGCTGGACCTGCACGCCGACCCCGAAGCATCCGCCGCCGCCATCGCGGCCTTTGCCGGACCGCGCGCCGAGGCCGATTTCCGCCGCTTCGATGCCCGTACCCGCGCGGCCTTTGCCGCCTTCGACGCGCCGGTGATGCAGGCCGCGACCCTTTCGCCCCTCGCCATTGCCCGGGCGGCGGCGGGGGAGCCTGCGCTCTGGCCCATGCTGATGCCAGTGATGACGCTGCAACGCTGGCTCGCGCTGCAATTCGCCGATCCCCGGTTGCGCCAGCTTTTCGGCCGTTACGCCACCTATGTCGGGGGCTGCCCGCAGGCCTCGCCCGCCGTGCTTGCACTGATCTGGCAGGCCGAGGCGGCGGGGGTCTGGGCGGTTCAGGGGGGGATGCACCGGCTGGCGCAGGTGCTGGCGTCGCTGGCCGCCGCACGGGGCGCGCGGTTCCGGTATGGCGTGCCGGTGACGCGGATCACCGCGCATTTCGGCCGGGTGTCGGGCGTGGGTCTGGCCGATGGCACCACGGTGGGCGCGGATCATGTGGTGTTCAACGGCGATCCTGCCGCACTGGTGGCGGGGCTGCTGGGACCGGCGGCCAAAGCGGCGGTGCCTGCGCGCGCCACCAGCCCGCGCAGCCTCTCGGCCCGGGTCTGGAGCTTTGCCGCAACCCCGCGGGGGCGCAACCTTGCCTATCACAACGTCTTTTTCACCGACGACCCGCGCGCCGAATTCGGCCCGCTGGCGCGCGGCCGGTCCCCCCAGGCGGCTTCCTTCTACGTCTGCGCGCAGGACCGCGCCACCGCCACCCCCACCGGCCCCGAACGGTTCGAGATCATCCTGAACGCCCCGCCCCAGAGCCAGGCGGCCAGCGCCGCCCCCACCCCCGAAGAGGACACACGATGCCACGCGATGATGCTGGACACGCTGGCCCGCCACGGCCTGACCTTCGATCCCCCGCCGGGGCCAGCGGCGATGGCCACCCCCGCCACCTTCGCCCGGATGTTCCCGGCGACCCTGGGGGCGATCTACGGCCTGTCGCCGCATGGCCTGACGGCGAGTTTCCGCAGGCCGGGGGCGGCGACGCAGCTGCCGGGCCTGTGGCTTTGCGGGGGCGGGGTGCATCCGGGGGCGGGGGTGCCGATGGCGGCGCGCTCGGGCTGGAACGCGGCCGAGGCGGTGCTGTCCTCCCCTCCTTCGCCGTCAAGGTCGGGCCGGATGGCTATGCCTGGTGGTATGTCGATGGGGTCAGCGACTGCGGCAGCCGCGCCGTCTCGGTCATCGGGTTCATAGGATCGGTCTTTTCGCCCTGGTATCGCTGGTCGGGGCGGCGCGACCCGGCCAACCACTGCTGCATCAACGTGGCCACCTACGGCCCCGGCGGACGCTTCACCATGACCGACCGGGGGCGGGCCGCGCTGCGCCAGTCGGAGGCGCGGTTGCAGGTGGGGCCGTCCAGCATGACCTGGGACGGCACAAGGCTGGTGATCGAGGTGAACGAATGGGGCGCGCCCCCGATGGTGACGCCGGTGCGGGGGCGCATCGTGGTCACGCCCTCTGCCGTCACCGGAGTTGAGGTGTCGCTGACGCCCGACGGTGCGCATCTATGGCGCCCCTATGCCCCCATCGCCCGCATAGACGTGGACCTGAGCCAGGGCCACCGCTGGCAGGGCCACGGCTATTTCGACGGCAATTCCGGCACCCGCGCGCTGGAGGCCGATTTCGACAGCTGGACCTGGGGCCGCTATCCGCTGGCCACAGGCGCCGCCTGTTTCTATGACGCGACGCGGCGCGACGGCACGCGCCTTGCGCTGGGGCTGCACATCGCGCCGGACGGCACGACCTGCGAGATCACGAACGCCCCCCCCGAAACCCGCATGGCCCGCACCCTCTGGGGCATCCGCCGCACCACCCGTGCCGATCCGGGCACCCGGCCCCGGCAGGCCATGGCGATGCTGGAGGCGCCCTTTTATTCCCGCGCCCTCGTCCATACGGTGCTGGACGGCGAGACCACGACCGGGGTGCATGAGGTGCTGGACCTGCGCCGGTTCCGGGGCCCCTGGCTGATGCCGATGCTGGCGGTGCGGGTGCCGCGCCGGGCGGAGTGGCGGTTTGACGACTAGGCGGCCGCCCCGACGCCGGGGTTCATCCGCCAGACCGTGAAATTCAGCGCCCCCGCGATGGTCACCCAGACCAGATACGGCGCGAACAGCCAGCCCGCCACCGGGTCCAGCGCCCAGAAGCTGACCAGCGTCAGCGCCACGGTGGTCCACAGCCCCACCATCACCACCATCGCGGCCCTAATCCGGTGCAGGCCGAAAAACACCGGCGTCCAGAGCGTGTTGAACGCGATCTGCGCGGCCCAGAAGGCCAGCGCCTGCCCGGAGTCGGGCAGCATGGCGATGCGCGCCGCAGAGGCCGCCATGCACAGGTAAAGCACGGTCCAGGTGAGCGGAAACACCCAGCCCGGCGGGGTCCAGCGCGGTTTTCTCAACTCTTTATACCAGGCGCCCGGCTCGAACATCGCACCCGTGGCCGCCGCGGCGCCGCAGGCGGTCAGGAAGGTCAGGAACAGGCCCCAGTCGAACCCCAGATCCATGGCGATACTCCGTTGTGCCTTGGCGGACCTAGCACGGTGGGCCGCAGACACCAACATTTCCGCGCCATATGTCCGCGCATCCGGGACGTGAACCTGCGCCCCGGTCAGGAAACGGGCAGTTCACCCGGATCAGAGGGTCTGCGCCATCCCGCCCTCGGCGCGTGCACCGCGCGCATCGGCGCGCCGGTGCTGGTCGCGCGCCTCAAGCTGCGCGAGCACCGCGAACAGCGTCTCGGACCTGCTCGCACGCCGCGCGGGCTGTGCCGCCGCCTGCACGAGGAACGCCACCTCGGGCGCCGGGGCCGCATGCAGGACCGCCCCGCGCGGCATCAGCGCCGCCCCGATGGTGCCCACCATCGCGCCCCCGATCAGCCGCAGCTTCTGCCCGCGCGTGGTATGCGCGCGACGGGTGATGCTGTCATGGCCCGCGCGCGCCACCTCGACCCCGATGGCCCCATAGATGCGCCGCGCAGCCTCGATCCCCGGACGGCAGGCGGGCGGCAGCGCCGCCACCCCCGCGCCTGCGCGATCATAGAGCACCTGCGCCTCGGACAAGAGCCGCGCGATCATCGCCCGCACCTCGGGCGTAGGCTCGGGGCGCGAAAGGAACCCTTCGGGTGTCATCCCCGCCGCGGCCAGCCAGTCGGTGGGCAGGTAAAGCCGCCCCTCGCGCGCATCCTCGCCCACGTCGCGGGCGATGTTGGTCAGCTGCATCGCAAGGCCCAGGTCACAGGCGCGGGCCAGCGTGTCGGCCTCGCGCACCCGCATCAGGACGCACATCATCGCGCCCACGGCGGCGGCCACCCGCGCGGCATAGTCCATCACCTGCGACAGCGTGGCATAGCGCCGCCCCACGGCATCCCACGCCAACCCCTCCAGCAGCGCATCGGGCAGCGCGCGGGGCATCGCGAACCCCTCCACCACCGCCGCGAAGGCGCGGTCGGCGGGGGCGTTGCGGGGACGGCCCGAATAGACCAGATCCAGCCGGTCGCGCAGCGCCAGCACCGCGCGGGTCTTGTCGGGGCCCGCGTCGCTCGCCCCCTCGTCCACCGCGTCATCGGCCAACCGGCAAAAGGCATAGAGCGCCAGCGCCGGATCGCGCACGCCAGGCGGCAACAGGCGCGAGGCCGCGTGGAACGACAAAGACCCCGTGCGGATCGCCGCGCGACAGGCGGCCAGATCGGCCGCGGGGATCACGACCCGGCTCATTCCGCGGCCATCCGCGCCATGGCGGGCGCCACCACCGCATCGGGCACCAGCTGCCCCAACACCTCGGCCGAGGCGACAACCCCCGGCAGCCCCGCCCCGGGATGCGTGCCCGCCCCCACCAGATACAGGCCCGGCAGTTCCTCGCTCACATTGTGCGGGCGGAACCAGGCCGATTGCAGGATGCGCGGCTCGATGGAAAAGCCCGATCCGAAGGGCGTCAGATAGCGATCGCGGAACGTCTCGGGCGTGAACACCAGGCTCTCGGTCACATGCGCGCCCAGGCCCGGCATCAGCCGCTCCTCCAGCACCGCCTGCACGCGCTGCCGGTAGGGCTCGGCCTCGGCCTGCCAGTCCACGCCCGTATCGTGCCCCAGATGCGGAACGGGCGAGAGGGCGTAGAACGTGTCGTCGCCCTCGGGCGCCACCGAGGGGTCGGTGACCGAAGGGCGGTGCAGATAGATCGACATGTCGGGGGCCAAATGCCCGCGCACGAAGATGTCCTTGATATGCTCGCGGTAGCGGGGGCCCACCAGGATCGTGTGATGCCCCGCATCGGGCCACAGCCCCCGCGTGCCCTTGGTGCCGAAATACCACACGAACAGCCCCATCGACCAGCGCGACCGCGCCAGCCGCGTGGAGGTCCAGCGCCGCCGGGGCCGGTTGCGCAAGAGCCGGTCATAGGTGTGCCCCGCATCGGCGTTGGACACCACCACATCCGCCGGGATCACGCGGCCATCCGTCAGCTTCACCCCCCGCGCGCGGCCCTTGGCCACCAGCACCTCGTCGGCCTCGGCCTCCAGCAGGATGCGCCCGCCCATATCCTCGATCACGCGGCCCATCGCCTCGGCAATCGCCTGCACGCCGCCCATGGCGTAATGAACGCCAAACGCCTTTTCGAGGTGGTTGACGAGGATATACATGGAGGTCACGTTGAAAGGGTCGCCGCCGATGAACAGCGGATGGAATGACAGTGCGAACCGCAGCCGCGCGTCCTGCACCCGCCGCGCGGCATGGGCATGGACCGACCGGTCGGCCCGGTAGCGCACGAAGAGGGGCAGCGCCTTAAGAAGGTCGGCAATCCGGTGCATCGGGCGTCGCCCCAGATCCTCATAACCAAAGCGATAGCGCGCCTCGCTGTCCTTGAGGAACCGGTCATATCCGGGCAGATCGGCGGGCGAGAGGCGCGACACCTCGGCCCGCATCGCAGCCGTATCCTGCCGCGCGGTGAAATCCGACCCATCCGGCCACGTGATCCGATAGAACGGATCCATCGGGCGCAGGTCCACATCCGCGTCGAAATCGCGCCCGCAGGCGGTCCAGAGGTCACGCAAGCCCTGCGGCACGGTGACAATGGTTGGCCCCAGATCGAACCGGTGGCCGCCCTGGCTGATCGACGAGCCGCGCCCGCCAACGCGGTCCAGCCTGTCCACCACCGTCACGCCATAGCCCTTTGCGGCCAGGCGCATCGCGGCGGCAAGGCCGCCGATGCCGGCCCCCACCACCACGGCACGGGAAAGGGGGGAATCGGCGGGGCGCTGCGGCGGATCGATTTGCATGGACAGGATGATAGAGTGTCCAGTCTGATTTACAAGTTTCCCTTGCACCGGCACGGAAATAACCCGCAACGCTTTCCATCGCGCTTGAAACCTGTCAGTCTGGGCTTACAGTCCGCGCAGCGCCGACAGGAGGGGTCCGGGGGATCATGCAGACCGTGACGCTCAGCCTGTTCCGCTTCGGCGGGCTCTGGGGCCGGCTCTGGGTGCTGGGCCAGATGGGCGCCGCGCGCATCGACTTCCTGCGGATGCGCGAGGCGGAGTTCTGGAAGCTCTGCGGCTCGGGCACGGGCGAGGGGTTCACGCCACGCCCCAACACCGCCGTCTGGGCGATCCTCGCCTGCTGGCCCAATCTGGCCACGGCGCGGGACCGGGTGGCAGAGGCCCCGGTCTATGCCCGCTGGCGCGCGCGCGCGGTGGAGGACTGGACGGTGTTCCTGTTGCCCCAGACCGCGCGCGGGGCATGGGCGGGGGCCGCGCCGTTCCGTCCCGCACCGGATGACACCCCCGGCCCCCTCGCCGCCCTGACCCGCGCCACCGTGCGGCCCGCGCATCTGCGACAGTTCTGGGCCCGCGTGCCCGATATCTCGGCCGTCATCGGGGCCGACCCCAACGTGGCCTTCAAGATCGGCATCGGCGAGGTGCCGATGCTGCATCAGGTCACCTTCTCCATCTGGCCCGACGCCGCCACCATGGCAAACTTCGCGCGCGGCGACGGCCCGCATGGCCGCGCCATCGCCGCCGTGCGCGAACACGGCTGGTTCCGCGAAGAGCTTTACGCCCGTTTCCGCATCCTGGGCGCGCAAGGACAGTGGGAGGGGGGCAACCCCCTGGCCCGCCTGCCCGCCCCGCCCCCCCTCCTGCCCGCACTGGACCCCGCCGCATGACCACCCACGACCCCATGACACGCACCGCCCCCGCGCCCTTCCCCTTTTCCGCCATCGTGGGGCAGGAAGAGATGAAACGCGCGATGGTCCTCACGGCCATCGACCCCTCCATCGGCGGGGTGCTGGTGTTCGGCGACCGGGGCACGGGCAAATCCACCGCCGTCCGCGCGCTTGCGGCCCTGTTGCCCCCCATCCGCGCGGTCGAAGGCTGCCCGGTGAATTCGCCCGACCGCGCATCGGTGCCCGACTGGGCGCAGGTTGCCAGCGACCGGATCGTGACCCGCCCCACCCCGGTGATCGACCTGCCTTTGGGCGTGACCGAGGACCGCGTGGTGGGCGCGCTGGACATCGAGCGGGCGCTGACGCGCGGCGAAAAGGCGTTCGAGCCTGGCCTGCTCGCGCGGGCGAACCGGGGATACCTCTACATCGACGAGGTGAACCTGTTGGAGGATCACATCGTCGATCTCCTGCTCGACGTGGCGCAGTCGGGCGAAAACGTGGTGGAGCGTGAGGGCCTTTCGATCCGCCACCCCGCGCGCTTTGTGCTCGTGGGCTCGGGCAACCCCGAGGAGGGCGAGTTGCGCCCGCAGCTTCTGGACCGCTTCGGCCTGTCGGTGGAGGTCGCCAGCCCCCGCGATGTGGCCAGCCGCGTGGAGGTCATCCGCCGCCGCGACGCCTATGAGCGTGACCGCGAGACCTTCCTGAAGGGCTGGAAGGCGCAGGATGCCGCCCTGCGCGGCCAGATCGTGACGGCGCGCGAGGGGATCGCGGGCATGGCCACGCCCGACGCGGTGCTGGAGGATTGCGCGACCCTGTGCATCGCGCTGGGGTCGGACGGCCTGCGGGGCGAACTGACCCTTCTGCGCGCGGCCCGCGCCTGGGCGGCCTTCGAGGGGGCCACCGCCATCACCCGCGCCCATCTGCGCGCCGTGGCGGGCATGTCCCTGCGCCACCGCCTGCGCCGCGATCCGCTGGACGAGGCGGGCAGCGGCGCCCGCGTGGCGCGCCTGCTGGACGAGGTGCTGCCCGCATGACCGACGCCCCCTGGGACCGGGTGGAATCGGCGCTGGCGGTGCTGGCGGTGGACCCGGCAGCCCTGGGCGGCCTGTGGCTGCGCGCCCGGTCGGGCCCGATCCGCGACCGCGTGGTGGCCGCGCTGGCCGCCCTGCCCCAGCCGCGGCGGCGGCTGCATCCGGGGGCGGGGGATGAGGTGCTCTACGGCGGCATCGACCTTGCCGCCACGCTGGCCTCGGGGCACGCCATCCGGTCGGCCGGGATGCTGGCGGGGGGCCCTGCGGTGGTGCTGGCCATGGCCGAACGCTGCCCCGGCGGCCTTGCCGCGCGGCTGGGCCAGTGGCTGGACACCGGCGCGGGTACGGTGATCGCGCTGGATGAGGGGGCCGAGGCGGACGAGATCGCCCCGGCCGCGCTGACCGAACGGCTGGCCCTGTTTCTCGACCTTGACGGGCTGGGCTGGGGCGAGACGCGGGCCATCACGCCTGACCCCGCCGATTTGGCACGGGCGCGGGCGGCCCTGCCCGGCATCGCCACCCCGCCGCGAGCCCTGCTGGCGATGGCAGAGGCGGCCACGGCGCTTGGCATTGACAGCCTGCGCGCGCCGATGCTGGCGCTTGCCGCAGCACGGGCGCTGGCGGCCCTGCGCGGGGCAGACGCGGTGGGGGAGGCGGATTTGCAGATGGCCGCGGGGCTGGTGCTGGCGCATCGGGCGACCGTGATCCCCGAACCAGCCCCCGAGGATCAGGAGACGCCCCCCGATCAGCCCCCCGATCAACCCCCCGACCAACCCGAAGCCGAGGATCAAAGCGAAACCCCCGACGACAGCGCCGAGATCCCCCCCGAAATGCTCTTGGAGGCCGTGCGCGCCGCCCTGCCCGCCGACCTGCTGGCCAAACTCGCCGCAGGCCGCGCGGCACGGGCTG
>JBKBKC010000007.1:0-83853 GCA_046294265.1 Gemmobacter sp.
AGTGGCGCAAACTCGACGGTCAGAACCGACTGCCCGACATCATCCAAGGGGTTGAATTCCGAGACGGGATCAAGCACGAAATCAAAGCCGCCTGATCGGACCATCACCAACTTTCGGTCATTGCTCTACGATCGCCTCCCCAGACGCATCCGACAGGCCGCGGCGAGCGGTTTCCGCCCGTGCAAAGGTGCAGAGATCAAGGAGGCCGATGCGCTGCAGGTCGATCACCGTGCAGCGGTTCAGGAGTGGCAGCGGGACCCTCTCGGCATTGTTGGCGGTCATCACCCAGCTGACGTGCGACATGTCGAACTTCACCCGGTAGAACGGGCACTCCCACGACTTGTTAGTGGCCGGCTCTAGCAGGGCCAGCATGGTAGTCGCCATTTGGAGGACCTGCCCCTTCTCCGAGGTGTGCGTCTGCATCTTGCAGATCTCGTCCACGATCATCATCGGGTTGGCGATCCCGGTCTGAAGGATCGTTTCCAACGGTCGCCCCGGCCCGGCCGAGGACCAGCCGCGCTCAAGGCCAGCGATCCGGAAACCGGCTGAACCGGACCCCACCTCCACCACGCAGGCGGGCACCGCACACAGCTCCGCCAGCCGACGCGCCCACACGCTCTTTCCGATGCCGGCGGGGCCGTTCAGGATCATGGGCGGCAGGCGAAGACCGGCATCTCCACGATGGGACGACCGGCGCAGGGCATGCCATGCCGCCTCCGTGGCCGGACCCATCCAGGGCATCTCGGAGTGCAGGGCCGCGGCCAGCTCGTCGGCCCAGGCCTCGTTTCCGGGCGAGGTGAGTCTTGCGCCGTTCTTCAGGACGGAGAGCCGCTTGATTTCATCGGGCTTGAGATGGGCAAGACCGGACATCGCATTGCGGCGCTGGACCAGCAGGGCGGCCCGGCGCCGGATCTTTTTCGAATCCGCGGTCGTCAGGCTCACGCCCATCATGACCCCGTCCCCGAAGGTGTCGAGTTCCAAGCGGGCAATCTCAGGCCTGCCATTTGCCGAACCGGTAAGGCCGAGCCCCATTTTCCGGTTTCGATACATTTTCAGGAAGTCGCTCAGACGATCTTCGATCGTCGAGGTTTCGCCATCGAAGAAGGTGGCGTCGGTGAATTTGATGGTGGGCATGGAAAGTCCTCAGTCCATGGAAGATGGACGGGACCGGATAGCGGCGCTGCGGGGGTGGGCTGTGTTCAGGATGCGCGACCGTCTCCGGCCCCGGCGAGCGGGGTCAGATGGAGATCGCTCGTATGAGCCGTGAGGGCATGATCCTGTTCATGCCAGCTGGATGCATCCGATTTTCGCAGACGTCAAGCGGGGGAAATTGGGCGTTTATGGCGCCGCCCGGGCCAACCTCGCTTTCGGAGGATTTTCGTGTCCGCCGGCCCGGTTAGAGGCCGATGGACAAACTATGCAGGTCGCGATGGACAAAAAACGCACCGGAATGGACAAACTTTCCGGTGCGTTTCAGGTCCAGAAGTCCAGGCACATTACCCGCATTTTGAGAACCCGCAGGCCGTGCAGGTCAGGCAGCCTTCGATCATGCGCAGGTCGTAACTGCCGCAGGAAGAACAGGATTTTCCGCGCGGGAGGGGAACGCCCTCGGCCTTTGGGTCGGACTTCAGGCCCAGCCCCTCGCCCGCGATGAAACCGATCTCGATCAGATGGCGTTCGATCACGCCGCCGATCGCTGCCAGGATCGAGGGGATGTAGCGCCCGTCAATCCAGGCCCCGCCGCGGGGGTCGAAGACGGCCTTGAGTTCCTCAACCACAAAGGAAATATCGCCCCCGCGCCGGAAGACCGCCGAGATCATCCGCGTCAGCGCCACGGTCCAGGCGAAATGCTCCATGTTCTTGGAGTTGATGAACACCTCGAAGGGGCGGCGGTGTCCGGCGATGACGATGTCGTTGACCGTGATGTAAAGCGCGTGCTCCGAGCCGGGCCATTTGAGCTTGTAGGTCTGGCCTTCCAAAGCCGCGGGGCGGTCGAGGGGGTCGGAAAGATAGACCACCTCGGCACCGGTTCCGCCCGCATGGCCGAGGGCGGGGGTTTCGGCGGGAGTCTGCTCGGAAGATGCGGAGACGGTGAGGACCGAGCCCGTCACATCGTTTGGCCGGTAGGTGGTGCAGCCCTTGCAGCCCTGGTCCCAGGCGGCAAGATAGACATCCTTGAAGGCGTCGAAGCTGATGTCCTCGGGGCAGTTGATCGTCTTGGAAATGCTTGAATCCACCCATTTTTGCGCCGCTGCCTGCATGCGCACATGGTCCAGCGGGGGCAGCGTCTGGGCGTTCACGAAATGGTCGGGCAGGGGGGCGTCGCCGTGCATCTGGCGCCAGAGGCGGACGGCGTGATCGACCACCTCTTCCTCGGTCCGGCTGCCGTCCTTTTGCAGCACCTTGCGGGTGTAGGCATAGGCGAAAACCGGCTCGATCCCCGAAGAAACATTGCCGGCATAAAGGCTTATGGTGCCGGTGGGGGCGACGGAGGTGAGGAGCGCGTTGCGGATGCCGTGCTGGCGGATGGCGGCGCGCACGTCCTCGTCCATGCTGTGCATGGTGCCGGAGGCAAGGTAGGCTTCGGCGTCGAAAAGGGGGAAGGCGCCCTTTTCGCGGGCAAGGTCCACCGAGGCGAGATAGGCCGCGCGGGCGATGGCGTGCATCCAGGCCTCGGTGGTTTCCGCTGCTTTTTCAGAGCCATAGCGCAGGCCGATCATCAACAGCGCATCGGCGAGGCCAGTCACGCCCAGGCCGATGCGGCGCTTCTGGCGGGCCTCTTCGGCCTGCTGGGGCAGGGGGAAGCGGCTGGTGTCCACCACGTTGTCCATCATGCGGACGGCGGTGCGGGTGAGGTTGTCGAGCTGGGTGACGTCCAGCGCTGCCTCGGCGGCGAAGGGCGCACGGATCAGGGCGGCGAGGTTGATCGAGCCCAGAAGGCAGGCGCCATAGGGTGGCAGCGGCTGCTCGCCACAAGGGTTGGTGGCGGCGATGGTTTCCACATACGACAGGTTGTTGGCTGCATTGATGCGATCGATGAAAATGACGCCCGGTTCGGCCACGTCATAGGTGGACCGCATGATGCGGTTCCACAGGTCGCGGGCGGGCAGGGTGCGATAGACGCGGCCGTCAAAGACCAATTCCCACGGCGCGTCCGCCTTGACGGCGGCCATGAACGCATCTGTGACTAGCACGGAGAGGTTGAACATCCGTAAACGCGCGGGGTCTTTCTTGGCCTCGATGAAGGCCTCGATGTCGGGGTGGTCGCAGCGCATGGTGGCCATCATGGCGCCCCGGCGGCTGCCCGCGGACATGATCGTGCGGCACATCGCATCCCACACATCCATGAAGGACAGGGGCCCCGAGGCATCGGCGGCAACCCCGTGAACGGCGGCACCCTTGGGGCGTATCGTGCTGAAATCATAGCCGATTCCGCCGCCCTGCTGCATCGTCAGCGCGGCCTCTTTCAGCGCCTCGAAGATGCCGGGCATGGTGTCGGGGATGGTGCCCATGACGAAGCAGTTGAAGAGCGTGACACTGCGGCCCGTGCCGGCACCTGCGGTGATACGGCCTGCGGGCAAGAACTTGAACCCCTCAAGCGCTTGATAAAACGTGTCTTCCCAGGCGGCGGGGTCAGCCTCCGGTTCGGCCAGCGCACGGGCGATGCGGCGCCAGGTATCCTCGACCGTGTGGTCGATGGGGGTGCCGTCGGCGTCCTTCAGGCGGTATTTCATGTCCCAGATTTGCTCGGCGATGGGGGCAGCGAAAGCAGTCATGGGACGCCTCAGGTTGTGGATAACTACGGGGGAAACCACAAGATAGGGCAGGGCGCGGGCGTTGTCCATCTTGTCGCTGCCGATCCTGCCGCTATGGTTGCGTGCATGACAGTTCACATACTCAAGTTGTGCGTGGGCGCGGAGAGCGTCGAGGATCTGGCCGGCTGGCAGAAGTCCCAGGCGTGGCGCTGGCCAAAGGGGCGGGCGGTGCATGTGACGCGCATGTGGCCCAAGCGCGCCGACGAGGTGACGGATGGCGGCAGTTTGTATTGGGTGATCAAGGGGTTGATCCTGTGCCGCCAGCCCATCCTTGCACTGGAGCAGATGGAGGAGGGCGACGGGATCACCCGCTGCGCGCTGCATCTGGATGCGGCCATCATCCGCACCGAATCCACGCCCAAGCGCCCCTTTCAGGGCTGGCGCTATCTGACCCCCGCGGATGCGCCGCGCGATCTGGCCGCAGGGCGCGCGCGCGAAGATGCGTTGCCGCCGGGGCTGGCGACCGCCCTGGCCGAGATCGGGCTGCGTTAGGGCTGTAACCCGCTGGTCTGGCGCGAAAACCTGCGTCTGGTGTCCGTCCTGCCTGCGTCGGGTTTGCGTCTGGCATCCGTCCCGACATTGTACCGACAGCGCGCGGGGTGGGACGCCCGGCGGCACGACGGATCCGCAGCCGTCGGGATGGGCCGCAGTCGCGGTTTCGGTGCCCCCGTCGGGATCATCCGCCCCCCGGCAGGGCGCGTCAGCCGAGCCCGGGCAGCGCGACGCCGAGGCTGGCGGTCAGCGCGGCCAGGGTTTCGCGCTCTTGCGGGCCCCAGGCGGCGCGGCGGGACAGGAAGAGCGTGGCCTGGCTCGCGTGGATCAGCCCGTCCGACAGCACGCGCAGGTGGTTGGCGCGCAGCGTCTCGCCGGTGGAGGTGATGTCGGCGATGGCTTCGGCGCTGCCCTGGGCCACGGTGCCCTCGGTGGCGCCCTGGCTGTCCACCAGCGCATAGTCCGCGATGCCATGCGCGGTGAGGTGCTCGCGCACGAGGCGGTGGTATTTGGTGGCGATGCGCAGGCGGCGGCCGTGGGAGGCGCGAAAGGCGGCCGCGGCGGCGTCAAGGTCATCCAGCGTGGCGACGTCGATCCAGGCGGCGGGCACGGCCAGCACCAGATCGGCATGGCCAAAGCCCATGGGGGCGAGTTCGGCCACCTCTGCGGGCCAGTCGGCCAGCTTTTCCCGAATGAGGTCGGACCCGGTGACGCCCAGGTGGATGCGGCCCGCGGCAAGGTCGCGCGGGATCTCGCCCGCCGAGAGGAGCACCGGGGCCGCGCCCGCAAGCCCTTCCAGCGTGGCGGCATATTCGCGCCCCTCGCCGGTCTGGCGGATGGTGATGCCGCGGGTGGCGAACCAGTCCTGCGCCTGCTCCATCAGGCGGCCCTTGGACGGCAGCGCGATCTTCAGCATGTTTGCCCCCTGAGGGCGGCCACCAGCGCCGGCCGGATCACGCCCCCCACGGCCGGGATCGCCTGCCCGCCGCCCAGCACGGCGGTCAGGGCGTCATAGCGCCCGCCCGAGGCCACCGGGGGCAGGGCGGCGTCGGGGGCAAGGAAGCTGAACACGAAGCCGTCGTAATATTCCATGGCGGTGCGGCCGTGGCTGGCCTCGAACGGCAGGGTGGCGGTGTCGATGCCCCGCGCGTCCAGCGCGTCGAGGCGGGCGGCAAAGCGGCCCACGGCGGGGGCGATGGCGGGCAGGAGGGGTGTGATGCCGGTGAGGTGCGCAAGCGCCGCGCGGGCGGGGGCGGTGAGGGTGAGGAGGTCGTAAAGGAGGGCGGCCTCGGGCGCCTTAAGGGGCGGGGTATCGGCATCCTCGAGGAGCGCCTGCGCGCGGGTGGCGATTTCGCCGGCGCTGCGCTGGCCGGTCAGGGGGCCTGCGGCGGCGATCAGCTCGGGGATGGGGGCGGCGCGCAGGTGATCCAGCAGCGCCGCGCGCTCGGGCGGCTGGGGCGCGCGGCCCGAGAACCGGTCGAGCAGGCGGCGGAACCGCGCGGGCCGCCAGATATGGCGCAGAAGGGCCGCGCGGCGGCGCGCGGTGGTGTCGAGGCCCCGGACGGCCGCCATCAGGATGCCGATGTCGCCCGTGACGGGGGTCAGGGGCAGGGGGGCCAGGTGGTCGGCGAAGAGGGCAAAGACCTCGGCATCCGCCAGTTCCGGCGCGCTGCGGTCAAAGAGTTCGAACCCGGTTTGCAGGTATTCGCGCGGCCGGTCGGCATGGGTGGATTGCGCGCGGAACACCGGCCCCATGTAGCAATAGCGCGCGGGGTCCGCGCCATGCGCCATATGGGCCTGCACCACCGGCACGGTGAAATCGGGGCGCAGCATCATCTCGCCCAGCTGCGGGTCATGGGTGACATAGGCGCGGGCGCGGATATCCTCGCCGTAAAGGTCCAGAAGCGTGCCCGCGGGTTGCAGGATGCCGGTTTCCACGGGCGTGGCGCCTGCCGCGCGGAAGGCGGCAAAGGCGGCCTCGGCCTCGGCGCGGATGGCGGCGGTGTCGGGGGTCATGGGGTGGGGCGCGGGGGGATGGCGCGGGGCACCCCCACCCCCATCCCCTCCCCACGGGGGGGGAGGGGAGGCACGCGCCGCCAGCCGCCCGGCATGAGACGCGGGCGCGGGACGCTTCCCTCCCCCCTCGTGGGGGAGGGAGAGGGAGGGGGGGCTGCCGCAGCCGTCATGGCGCGAGCATCCGCCGCACCGCCGCCACAAGGCCCGCGCGCGGCACCTCGACCTGCGCGGGGCGGGCCTTCCATTCCTCAAGGCTGGCCCCGGCGGCGATCTGCGTGCCCAGGATCAGGTCCTTGAGGATGACGGTGCCCCGCGCCGCCTCCTCCGATCCTTGAATCACGGCGACGGGAGAGGCGCGCTTGTCGGCGTATTTCAACTGCTTGCCGAAATCCTTGGGGTTGCCCAGGAACACCTCGGCGCGGATGCCGCCCGCGCGCAGTTCGGCGGCCATGGCCATCGCCTCGGCCATGCGGTCACGGTCCATCACGGTCACGACCACGGGGCCGGAGGCGGGGGCGGCGGCGCCCCGTCTCGCCTGCAAGGCCGCCAGCAGCCGGTCCACGCCAATGGAGACACCGGTGGCGGGGACGGACTGGCCGGTGAAGCGTTTCACGAGGTCGTCGTAGCGGCCCCCGCCCGCGACCGAGCCGAACTGGCGCGGGCGGCCCTGGTCGTCGGTGACGGTGAAGGTTAATTCCGCCTCGAACACCGGGCCGGTGTAGTAGCCCAGGCCGCGCACCACAGAGGGGTCGATCACGATGCGGTCGGGGCCGAGGCCGAAACGGTCAAGAAGGTGGGCCATGGTCTCCAGTTCTTCCACGCCCTCGGCGCCAAGGGCAGACTGGCCCACCAGATCGCGCAGGGCCGCGCAGGTGGCGGCCCCGGTCTCGCGGCGCGCGCCGGTGAAGCCCATGACGATCCCGGCCTGTTCCCCCGACAGCCCCGCCCCCTTGGTGAAATCCCCGCTCTCGTCGCGCCGCCCCTCGCCCAGGAGCGCCCGCACGCCGCCCTCGCCCAGCCGGTCCAGCTTGTCGATTGCGCGCAGGACGATCCCCCGTTCGGTGGCGTATCGGTCCGGGTCGGCGGGGTCGAGCACGCCCGCCGCCTCCATCACGCCGTTCAGCACCTTGCGGTTGTTGACCCGGATCAGGGTGTCGTCCTTAAGCCCCAGCGCCGTCAGCGCCTCGGCCAGCATGGCGCAGATCTCGGCGTCCGCGGCCACGGAGGCCGACCCCACCGTATCGGCATCGCATTGATAGAACTGCCGGAACCGCCCCGGCCCCGGCTTCTCGTTGCGCCACACGGGGCCCATGGCATAGCGGCGGTAGGGGATCGGCAGGTCGTTGCGGTATTGCGCGGCCACCCGCGCCAGCGGCGCCGTCAGGTCGTAGCGCAGCGCCAGCCAGGTCGCATCCTCGTCCTGCCAGGCAAAGACGCCCTCGTTGGGACGGTCCACGTCGGGCAGGAACTTCCCCAGGGCCTCGACCGTCTCCACCCCGCTCGTCTCCAGCGCGTCGAACCCATGCGCGTGATAGACCCCGGCGATGGTGTCCAGCATCGCGCGGCGCTCTGCCACCTCGGCCCCGAAATAGTCGCGAAAGCCGCGCGGCGGTTCGGCGCGGGGGCGGCGGGGGGCTTTGTCCTTGGCCATGGGGACCCTCGTCAGGCGTTCGCGGGCGGTGTAACGGATAGGGGCAGGGGCGGCAAGCGGGGGGCAGGGATGGACCGGATCGACAGGCTGGAAGAGCGCGTGGCGCATCTGTTGCGCGCCATGGAGGACCTGAGCGGTGTGGTCGCGCGCCAGTCGGCCGAGATCGACGCGCTGACGCGGCGCGTGGCGATGCTGGTCGAACGCGAGGCCGCGCGCGAGGCCGAGACGGGCGGCGGCGTGGTGCTGGGCGACGAGCGTCCGCCGCATTGGTGAGCGCCGAGGGGTATTTAAGACAAAGAAGAGAACTGGCGCGGGTTTAGCCGTTCTCTTCTTTGCTCAAATACCCATAGCGACCTTTCGGGCGGCGCCACGTCAAAGAACGGAAACGGGGTTGTGGCCGAAGGGGCGGGGTGGTTGAGATGCGCGGATGAGCCTGACACCAGCCCAGACCGTCGATCCGTCAAGGCCCGTTGCCGGTGTGCTTTGGATGCTGCTGACGGGGCTGTGTTTCGTCGCGGTGACGGGGATCGTGCGGCATCTGGGGACGGAGCTGCCCGCCGCGCAGTCGGCATTCATCCGGTTCGGCTTTGGCGCGCTGTTCCTGTTGCCCTCGCTGGTGGCGGTGTTCCGGGGCGGGTTCGGGCCGGGGGTGTTGCCGCTTTATGCGCAGCGGGGGGTGGTGCATGTGGCGGCGGTGGTGTTTTGGTTCTATGCCATGGCGCGGCTGCCGGTGGCCGAGGTCACGGCCATCGGTTATCTGAACCCGGTGCTGGTGACGCTGGGGGCAGCGCTGTTTCTGGGCGAGGCGCTGGCGGTGCGGCGGCTGGTGGCCGTAGGGGTGGCGGTGGTGGGCGCGCTGATCGTCCTGCGGCCGGGCCTGCGCGAGATCACCGACGGGCATCTGGCGCAGGTGGGGGCGGCGTTCTGTTTTGCGGCATCCTATCTTTATGCCAAGCGGCTTTCGGCGCTGGCGGGGCCGGGGGCGGTGGTGGCGATGATGTCGCTGACGGTGACGATCGGGCTGTTGCCGCTGGCGCTGTGGGTCTGGGTGCCGGTCAGCGGGGTGCAGTTGGCCTGGCTGGCGCTGGTCGCGGCCTTCGCGAGTGCGGCGCATTACGCGATGATGCGGGCCTTTGCCGCCGCGCCCCTTGCGGTGACGCAGCCGGTGACCTTTCTGCAACTGGTCTGGGCCACGCTCCTTGGCGCGCTGGTGTTCGGCGAGGCGGTGGACGGCTTCGTGCTCTTGGGCGGGGGCGTGATCATCGGGGCGATCAGCTACATCACCTGGCGCGAGGCGGTCGTGCGGCGGCGGGCCGTGACGCCTGCGGCGGTGGGGATCGGGGTGTAGGATGCGGCGGGGTGTTGCGGCGCTGGTCATGGGGGTGGTGATGGCGGGGCAGGCGTTGGGCGGGTCTCCTGCGCGGGTGGCGGCGCCTGGGGTGTATTGCCAGGATACGCCCCCCGGCCTTTGCGCCCGCTTTGTCGCGCGGGTGGCGCGGGTCTGGCCGGGGGCTGCGATGGGCCCGGAGGCGGCGGCCGATCTGCGGCTGGTGGTGATCCGGGCGCAGCCGCGCCGGTTCATGGCGCGGATCGAGTGGCGGACGCATGCCGGCGACTGGCAGGCCGGGCCGGAGCTTGGCGCCGCGCGGGCGGGCGGGGCGCTGGACGCGGCAGCACTTGACGCCTTTCTGGATGCGCTGATCGCGCAGAGCCCGCGGCCCTGAGGCGCTGCGGCGTTTGCGCCATCCGCGACGGGGTTTCTGAAAGTCCGCGGCAAACGCCATTTTCCTGCCACCATCGGTTAAGCCGCGTTTAGCGGCCGTTCCGCATCCTGAGGCTTGCGTGGGGACGCAAGTGTGGGTGTGGGTGCATGCAACGGCTCGAGGTGATCGGGACGGTGGCCGGGGTGCGTTTCGCGGTTCCGGCCGCCCATCTGGAGATTGTGGCGGGGGCGGCGGGGTTCCGCGTCGTCAACTACGTCACGCGCGAATCGGTGACGCTGGCGGCCGTCGCGGGGGCCTTGGGGACCGAGAGCGACTTTGTCGCGCATTCCGGCAGCCGGGTGTCGATGACGGTGGACGGGCAGTCGGGCTCGGTGCTGCCCGAGGCGGTGGCCCTGGCGCGGGCGCTGGCGGGCGCGGCCTCGGTCAGCGCCTTTCTGAGCGGAACGACCATCACCCAGACGCAGCGGGTGGAACTCGTCACGGTCGAGGCGGCGGGGGGCACCTGGCTTTATGTCGCGCGACCGGGCGGGCAGGGGGTTGCGATCTTCGAGGTGCTGGCTTCAGGCGGGCTGGCCGCGCGGGGCACGCTGGCCGATACGGCGGACATCTATGCAGCGGGCATCTCGGCCATGCTGGGCGTCACGCTGGGGGGGCGCGCGTTCCTGGTGGCGGGGTCGGTGGTCGAGCATGGGCTGACGGTTTGGGAGGTGGGCGCGGGTGGTGCGCTGGCGCGGGCCACGGCGATGGGGCAGGCCGAGATGGTGCCGGTGCAGGCGGTGACGGCCCTGCGCAGCGTCACCCTGGGCGGGCAGGTCTATGTGATCGCGGCGGCGGCGGGATCGTCCAGCCTGTCGGTGTTCCGCATGGCCGACACGGGCCGGATGGTTCTGGTCGACCACCTGATCGACGATCTGGCGACGCGCTTCCAGGGGGCGTCGGTGCTGGATGCGATGGTGGTGGGCGATCGCGCCTTTGTCGTGGCCGCGGGGCGGGACAACGGCCTGTCGCTGTTCACGATGACGCCCGAGGGGCGGCTGATCCATCTGTCCACGCTGGCCGATGGCACCGACACCTCGCTGGCCAACATCGCGGCGGTCGAGATGCTGCGGGTGGGGGATGAGGTGCAGGTGCTGGTCGGCTCGGGGGCCGAGGCGGGGCTGACGCTGTTGCGGATCAATCTGGCCGGGATGGGGCAGGTGATCGGGGCGACGGGGGGCCATGCCGCGGGCACCGGCGGGCATGACTTCATGTTCCGCGCGTCCGGGGCGGGCACGCTGGAGGGGGGGGCCGGCAACGACATCCTGATCGACGGGCCGGGCGAGGATGCCCTGCGCGGCGGTCCGGGGGCCGATCTGTTCGTGCTGACCGCGGATGGCCGGGCCGACACCATTCTGGATTTCGAGCCGGGGGTGGACCGGATCGACCTGTCGCTGTGGCCCTTCCTGCGCTCGACCGCGCAGGTGTCGGTGACGCCTACAGCCACCGGGGCGGTGATCAGGTTCGGCGACGAGGTGCTGACCATCGTGACCGCGACGGGTCGCCCGCTGACCGAGGCCGAGGTGCGCGGTTGGCCGATGATCCCGGTATCGCGCGCGCTCCTGGACGGAGAGGAGGCACCCCCGCCGCCACCTCCTCCGCCGCCACCACCGCCACCGCAGGGGGGGCTGGACCTGACCGGGGGCGCAGGGCCGGACACGCTGGACGGCGGCCCGGGTGACGACCGGCTGTTCGGGGGCGCCGGGAATGACCTGCTCTGGGGCGGTGACGGGGCCGACCGGCTGGAGGGCGGCGCGGGCGATGACACGCTGGACGGGGGAGGCGGCGATGACACGCTGGCCGGGGGGGCGGGGGCGGATGTCCTGATCGGCGGGGCGGGCTTCGACACCGCCAGCTATGCGGGCGCTGCTGCGGGCGTGCGGGTCGATCTGTCCGCCCCCGCCACCAACACCGGAGAGGCGGCGGGCGATACCTACTCCGGCATCGAGGCGGTGGAGGGCAGCGCCTTTGGCGACGTGATCGTGGGCGACGGGGGCGCGAACCGGCTGTCCGGCGGGGCGGGGCCGGACCAGATCGAGGGTGGTGCGGGCGACGATACGCTGGACGGCGGCACAGGCAACGACCGGCTGTTCGGGGGCGCGGGGAACGACCTTTTGTGGGGCGGTGACGGGGCCGACCTGCTGGAGGGCGGCGATGGCAACGACACGCTGGACGGGGGAGAGGGCGACGACACGCTGGCCCCCGGCGCGGGCGATGACGACGTGTATGGCGGGCCGGGAAACGACCGGTTCCTCGCCGGTTCGGGGGCCAACCGCTATTTCGGCGGCGAGGGCACCGATACGGTCAGCTATGCCCCTGCCCCCGCGGCGGTGCGGATTGATCCGCTGGCACCTGCCGGCAACACCGGCTGGGCGGCCGGCGACCGGTTCGAGGGGATCGAGCGCATCGAGGGCACGGTCTTTGCCGACTGGATCGCGGTGGGAGCGGGCCCCGAGTGGCGGCTTTACGGCGGCGAGGGCAACGACACGCTGGAGGGCCGCGATGCGGATGACGTTCTGGAGGGGGGTCCGGGGAATGATCTGCTTTTTGGCGGACCGGGCAATGATGCGCTGAAGGGTCAGGCGGGCAATGACACCATCTATGGCGGGGCGGGTGACGACTTGATTCCGGCGGGCGACGGCGATGACCTGGTTTATGGCGGCGACGGCAATGACAACGTTGGCGGAGGGAACGGGAACGACACGATCTATGGCGGCGCGGGCAACGACACGCTGGTCGCGGGGCCGGGCAACGATCTGGTGCATGGCGAGGATGGCGACGATGTGATCGGCGGCGGGCTGGGCCATGACCGGATCTATGGCGGCGCGGGCAACGACACGCTGGCGGGCAGCTTTGGCGACGATCTCGTGGACGGCGGGGGCGGCAACGACAACATCGGAGGCGGTGCCGGGCGGGACACGATCTTTGGCGGCAACGGCAACGACACCATCGGCGCGGGCGAGGATGACGATCTGGTGTATGGCGGTTCGGGGGACGACATCCTGGGCGGAGGGCCGGGGAATGACGTGCTGTGGGGCGGCAGCGGGCGTGACCGTCTGACCGGGGGGCTGGGCAACGACACGCTTTACGGGGGCGAAGGCGCCGACACCTTTGTCTTTGCGACGATGGTGGCGGGCGAGCGCGATCTGGTGATGGATTTCGAGCGCGGCATCGACCTGTTGCAGATACACTATGTGCCCGGCGCTACGGCGGCGGCAAAGTTCCAGTCGCTCGCCGTCTCTGCGGCGCTCGTCGAGGGGGTGCCGGGCACCGAGATCGTGCTGCGCGGCCATTCCATCCTGCTGGCCGGAATCGCGCCCGGCGATCTTTCGGCGGCGGATTTCCTTTTTCTGTGACCGCGCGCTTGAGCCTCGCCCGGGGGGCGGGTAAACACGGCGCAGACGCCTTGGCGGCCACTGCCACGCAGGCGGGGATCACGGGGAACCGAACATGACGGCACGCAAGGGCATCATTCTGGCGGGCGGGTCGGGCACCCGGCTGTTTCCGATCACCGAGGGCGTGTCGAAGCAACTGCTGCCGGTCTATGACAAGCCGATGGTGTATTATCCGCTGTCGGTGCTGATGCTGGCGGGCATCCGCGAGATCGCGGTGATCACGACACCGGACGACCAGTCGCAGTTCCAGCGGCTGATGGGGGACGGGTCGCGCTGGGGCATCTCGATCACCTGGATCGTGCAGCCCTCGCCCGACGGGCTGGCGCAGGCCTATATCCTGGCGCGCGATTTCCTGGCCGGGGCGCCGTCGGCGATGGTTCTGGGCGACAACATCTTTTTCGGCCACGGGTTGCCGCAACTCTTGGCCTCGGCCGATGTGGTTCCCGAGGGAGGCACGGTGTTTGCCTATCACGTCGCCGATCCCGAACGCTATGGCGTGGTTGATTTCGAACCGGGTGAGGCGGGCCGCGACCGGGTGCGCAGCATCGTCGAAAAGCCGCCCGTGCCGCCATCGAACTACGCGGTGACGGGCCTTTACTTCCTCGACGGCAGCGCGCCGGATCGCGCCGCCCGCGTGGTCCCCTCGCCGCGCGGAGAGCTGGAGATCACCGACCTGTTGCAGGGCTATCTGGATGATGGATTGCTGGAGGTGCGGCGGATGGGGCGGGGTTTCGCCTGGCTGGACACCGGCACGCATGGCAGCCTGCTGGACGCGGGCAATTTCGTGCGCACACTGGAAGAGCGGCAGGGGCTGCAGACCGGCTGCCCCGAGGAGATCGCCCATGCCGCAGGATGGATCGACATCGAGACGCTGCAAGTGGCGGCGAAGCGCTATGGCAAGAACCGCTATGGCCAGAACCTCGCGGCGCTGATCGCCGGCCTGCGGGACGATGGCTGAAACATCAGCGGGGGGTGATCGGCGCGTCACCATCCTGATGGGGCTTTACAACGGGGCGGCGCATCTGGGCGCGCAGCTGGACAGCCTCGCGGCGCAGGATCACGCCGACTGGGCGCTGGTCGCGCGCGATGACGGATCGATCGACGGCACGGCGCAGGTGTTCGCGTCCTTCGCGGCTGCGCATCCCGGTCTAAGGCTGGACCTGGGCCCGGGACCGGGGCGGGGGGCCGATGCCAACTATCTGGCGATGGTGGCCGATCTGCCCGCGGTGCCCGGCTGGCTGGCCTTTGCCGACCAGGATGACGTCTGGCTTTCCGACCGGCTGTCGCGGGGGTTGGCGGCGCTGGCGCCGCATGCGGACGGGCTGGCGATGTATTGCTCGCGCAGCTGGGTCGTGACCGAGGGGCTGGAGCGGCGCCGAATGTCGCCGCCGCGCCCGCGCCCGCCCTCGTTCCGCAACGCGCTGGTGCAGAACATCGCGGCGGGCAACACGCAGCTCTTGACCCCGCCCGCCGCGGCCTTGCTGCGGGATGCGGCGCGGCGGACAGGGCGCGTGGTGGTGCATGACTGGTGGGCCTATCAGGTCGTCACAGGGGCGGGGGGTCGGGTTGTCCATGACGACATGCCGACGATCCTTTACCGCCAGCACGGGGGCAACCAGATCGGCGCGAATGACGGCTGGCGCGCGCGGCTGCGGCGGCTGGGGCAGGTGGTTGACGGCACCTTCCGCGACTGGAACGAGGTCAATGCGGCGGCGCTCATGGCGGTGCGCGACCGGTTGGCGCCCGAGGCGCGGGCGGTGCTGGACGGCTGGCAGGCGATGCGGGCGACGCGGGGGATGCCGCTGCGGCTGTGGCGGCTGTGGCGGCTGGGTCTTTACCGGCAGACGCGGGCCAGTTCGGCGGCGCTGTGGCTGGCGGCGGTGCTGGGGCGGCTATAGGTCAGGGGCTGCGCCGAGGCGGTTGTCATAGCCGTAAACGGCCCGCAGCTCGCGGTTCTGGCGGTCGAACATCGCGTCCAGTTGCGCGAGGAGGTCCTGCGATCTCAGCGGATCGGGGTCTTCGGTGCGGCGGTGTGCCGCCTCATAGGCCGCGCGCACGGTCTCGTCGGGCACATCGGGACCGCGCATCAGGGCGGCGATATCCTCAAGGTCAGCGAGGCGGAGCGAGGGGTTGGTCAGGTGATGCGGCACCGCCCAGTCAAGGTCGGTCAGGCTGGTCAGGCGTTCGATGGTGGCGCGGATGGCGGTATGCGGGGCGATCATCAGGGGCGGCAGGGGCAGCACATGCGCCCATCGCAGGAAGATCGCCACGGGGTCGATCTGGCGGGCGCGGCGCGTCGCCATCTCGATCAGGCTGCGCCCGTCGAAGGGGCTGCGCAGGGCGAGGTAGCGGTCGAAGTTCTGCTTCATGTGCTGGGAATAGTCGGCGGGGCAGAATGCGCCCCAGGGCCGCAGGAACACCAGCTTTTGCACCCGCACCCCCTCGGCCGCCGCCAGGGCCGCAAGCGGGATCGCATCGCGTTCATGGGCAAAGAGATCCTCATGCGACAGGATCACCCGTTCTGCCCCTCCTTCGAACAGCGCGGCAAAGCCCGCCGCGTCGATCCCTGCGATAGCCCCCGCATTGCCGGGATGGTCGCCGCCGCCATGCGGATAGGCGATGCCCGCCGCCGCCAGCCGGTCGCGGTTCTGCAAGAGCACGCGCTGCAGATAGGTCGAGCCCGCCTTGGGCGCGCCGATATGCAGAAGAACCTCTCGTGTCATTCCGCCGCCCGCTGATCCGCCGTGATGCCCGGCAGGCCGCGCGCGAGCTGTTCGGCCACCTCCGCCAGCGGGCGGCCAAGGGCGGTCAGCTCGATCCGGCGTTCGGCGTCGGCGACGGGCGGCATGGCCCATGCCCGCACGAGGCCCTGCGCCACCCCCGCCGCGGTGCCATCGACCGACAGGATGGCGGGGGTCAGGCGGCTCAGGTCCTTGGTGGCAAAGCGGTTGGTGACCACCCGCGCGCCCGAGGCGGCCATCTCGATGGGCGGGTGGCTGGGGTGCGGCGACAGCATCAGCGAGAGGCCCAGGTCCACCGTCAGGAGCCAGTCGGGATAATCCTCGTAGGGCAGCTTGCCCAGGCTGGTCATCACCACGCCATTGGCCAGCGCCACCGGTTCGTGGCGCAGGCCGACCGACAGCACCTCGACCCGGTCGGGGGTCAGCCCCTCGGCGGCGATGAAGTCGCACAGGGCCTCGACGGCGGTAGGGAACATGTTGCGCGGCACCTCGGGGCGGCCATAGACGGCGATGCGGCGCGGCGCGCCGGTGCGGTCGGGCCGCAGGCCGCGGGCATAGCGGTCGATGTCGATGGAAGGGTGGAAGGCGGCGCTGTCGGGGGCGGCAAAGCCATGGCCCATCACCGCGAAGTAATCGCGCAAGAGCGAGGTGTTGAACACCGGCTGGAAGTTCAGCGCATAGCTGCCCTCGGCCTCGGCGAATTCGGGGCCCCAGGCATAGAAGTTCGGCTCATAGTCCTGGATGAGATAGAGGAACGACCGCCGCGACAGGCCCGCCCCGTCGATCAGCCGTGTGGCCCCGTGCGCGGTCCACCAGGCGGTGGCCATGATCGCGTCATTGCGGTGGAAGGCCAGTTCGGGCGTGGTCATGCCGCAGGCAAAGTCCACCCGCCCGGCGGCACCCGTCGCCTCCATCCCTGGCGACATGCGGCCGAGGATCAGCCGCCGCGACGCATCGGCTGATGACACCGGCAGGTCGGTCGCGATGAACCGGACGGGCACGCCCCGCGCCGCCAGCATCAGGCCCAGATCAACGGCGGTGGCGATGCCCGCGAACACTTCGGTCGGGTTCAGGGTGGGGACCAGAACGTGCAACACGGGGGTTTCGGCGGTGGTCACGGCGGCAAACCGCAGCACCTTGCGCGCGTCGACCACCGTCGCCGCGGCGCGAGGGGCCGCACCGGCTTGCGCGGGCTGCATGCTGCGGGGCACCACCGGCAGCACGCCGGGCGAGAGGCTGTAGAGCCGCTCGTCAAACCGGTCGAGCGCGCTGCTGACCCCCGGTCCCAGCGCTTCGCGCAGGGCCCAGACGCTGCGCCCGACCGTGACCGCCCCGCGCGCGATCGCCGTCTGCGCCAGCCGCAGATGGCCCGTGGCCAGCAGGCGGGCCGCATCCGCCAGATGCGCGCCCGCGCCGGTCAGGCGGCGCAGGTAGGGCCGAAGGGGGGCCACCTTTGCCTCGCCGTGCCGCATCTGGCCCAGCTGCACGCAATCGGTCATCCGGTTGTGCAGGCTTTGCGCCAGATACCGCGCCAGCGCATAGGCCGCCGCCTCGCGCCGCAGCCAGGTCCGGCCGGGCAGCGAGAGGCCCGGGCGGCGGGCCCGGCGGTCGATCACGCCATGCGCGTTGGCCCCGTGCTGGCGGTAATCGACCAGTGCGCGCGGCACGAAGGCGATGCCCTCGGTCGCCTCGGCCACCAGCGCCAGCCAGAGGTCGTGATAGAAATGCACCCCCGCCTGCGGCGGAAAGGGCAGGGCGCGGGCCACAAGGCCGGGCCGCATCATCACGGTCATGCCCGTCACGTTGTTGCGCAGCAGCAGGCCGCGCAGGCCCGGCCTGCGCTGCCGCCGCTCGAACGCGAACATGGAGGGGTGGATGACGCGGCCGCCCGCGTCGATCACGCGGGCATCCGAATGCACCAGCGCCGCGTCTGTCGCCTGCAGCGTGCGCGCGCCCTCTGCCAGGCGCTCGGGGTGCCAGATGTCGTCCTGGTCGCACAGCGCGATCAGCGCCTCCGGCCCCGCCAGTTCCAGCGCCCGCGACAGCCCGGCCTCGAAGGCGCGGGGTGCGTCAAGGTCCTGTGCGGGTTCGACAAGATCGCAGGCCAGCCCCGCCGCCGCCGCAAGCTTGCGCACAAGGTCGCAGGAAGACCCGTCCGCGATCACGAAAATGACACGCTCGGGTGCGACGGACTGCGCTGAGACAGACGCAAGCTGCGCCGCGAGGAATTCGGGGTTGGGCCTGAAGATCGGAAGAACGATGAAGATCTGCGGTGTCATTCCGTGCCGATCGGTCGGGCTTGAGGGGCACGCCGCCCCGGCTGTGTCTAGCCCAGGTGCGGGGCTTTGCGCAACCTGTGGTGCGGTCTGGCGGAAACAGTTCGGACGCCGAAAAAACACGCTGTGGTTGGCGCCTATCCGAATGCGTGGCTATCCAGGCAATGGGTCTGCTGTCACCCTTCCTCCATCCAAAACGTGAGTCCAGAATGCTATTCCAGGAGTGTTGAATGAGCCTTGTCAGCAGCCCGAACGAATTTCTGAATGATGAGGGCGCGCAGGCATTGCCAGGCGCGCCGTTGACGCGGCAGGCGGTGTTCTCGGAAGCCGGCGACGCGCCCGCGAACACCGCGACCGGCTATACCATGGCCGTAGGCGACCGGTTCAACGGCACAATCGGGTTCTCCGGCGACATCGACTGGATCGGGATCGACCTCGTGGCGGGGCAGCGGTATGTGTTCATGCTGTTTGGTCGCGACGGGCGGACGCTGGGCGTCGATGATACCGTGCTGCGGCTGCACAACCCTTCGGGCACGCAGGTGGCCTACAACGACGATATCGAAGGGGCCAACAACCTGTTCTCCGGTATCGCCTATACCGCCACGACCAGCGGACGGCATTACGTTTCGGCCGCGGCCTGGGGGTCGGAGACCGGGCGCTACACCATCCTGGCCGCAACCGACGTGTTTACCGTGCCGCAGGTGGTGGTGCAGCTGGCCGAGTTCAACTGGGGCATCAACCAGCCGCTGCGCGTGGACTTTCCCGCGGGCGGCACGATCAGCGTGAACATGACCGGTCTGACCGCGGCAGGCCAGCGGCTGGCCGAGATGGCATTCGAGGCATGGACCTATGCCACCGGCCTGCTGTTCAGCTTTACCACGGGCACGGCGCGGATCGTGCTGGATGACAACAGCCCCGGCGCCTATGCCGGGCCCTCGTCCTACAACGTCGAAACCGGGCGGGTGTCGCGGGCGGATGTCAACATCGGCACGGGCTGGCTGTCCAGCTATGGCACCCAGATCAACACCTATTCCTTTGTGACCTATATTCACGAGATCGGTCATGCGCTTGGCCTGGGCCACACCGGCCCCTATGACGGCAACGCAAACTATGCATTTGACGCCTTCTTTCGCAACGACAGCTGGCAGATGTCGGTGATGTCCTATTTCTCGGCCTCCGAGAACACCTATGTCGGGGGCACCGACTGGATGCCCGTGACGCCGATGATCGGTGACATGGCGGCGATCGAGTTTCTGTATGGCCCGGCGGGGGCGGTGCATGCGGGCAATACCGTCTGGGGTGCGAATTCCAACGTGGGCGGCTATCTGGGGCGCATCTCGTCCTACCTGTTCGACGGGGTGACACCCGATCCCGCATACTGGACGACGGGGGCGAATGCCTGGGCCATCGGCCTCACGATCCGCGACACCGGGGGGACCGACCTTCTGGACCTCTCGACGCTGACGGGCAATCAGGTGGTGGACCTGACGCCGGGCGCGGCATCCGATGTCGGGGGCGAGCGCGGCAACCTCGTGATCGCCCCCGGCACCATCATCGAGAACCTGCGCACCGGGGCGGGGGCCGACCGGCTGACCGGAAACGCGGCCAACAACATCATCACGCCGGGGCGCGGCAACGACACGGTGTATGGGGGTGCCGGCAGCGACACGGTGGTGATCAACGCCACCCGCGCGGGCACGACTGTCACCGCCATCGCGGGCGGGTTCCGGCTGTCGGGTGCGGACGGGATCGACGAGATTTTCGGCGTGGAGTTCTTTCAGTTCACCGACCGTACCGTGGCTGCGGCCGATCTCATGGGCGCGCGGCCGATCGAGGGGGGGCCCGGGAACGACCGGCTCGTCGGCACCTCTGGCGCCGATCTCATCCATGGCTACGGCGGCAATGACCGGCTGGAAGGGGCCGCGGGGAACGATACGCTTTATGGCGGCGACGGCGACGACGCGCTGCTGGGCCAGGCGGGGGATGACCTGATCTATGGCGGCGAAGGCAACGACCAGATCGCCGCGTCGGACGGCAACGACACCGTTTATGGCGGGGCCGGGAACGACACCGTCGGTGGCGGTCTGGGCAACGACAGCCTGGTGGGTGACGGCGGCGATGACGACCTCGCGGGCGGGCCCGGCAACGACACCATCGAGGGTGGCGAGGGCCGCGACATCCTGCGCGGCGGATATGGCAACGATATCCTGTATGGCGGTGCGGGCAACGACAGCTTCGCCTCCAGCTTTGGCAACGATCTGGTCTTTGGCGGCGCGGGCGACGACAACATCGGCGGCGGCGACGGCAATGACACGATCTATTGCGGCGATGGCAATGACACCGTGGGCGCGGGGCCCGACAACGATCTGGTCTTTGGTGAGGCTGGCAACGATGTGCTGAACGGCGGCACGGGGGCAGATACGCTGTATGGCGGCGCGGGGGCCGATACGCTGCAAGGCGGGGATGGCAACGACATCCTTTTCGGGGGGAGCGGCGCGGATGTGTTCGTGTTCAGCCTTCCCACGCTGACCATCCCCGGACTGAACCGGATCGAGGATTTCGAGAACGGGGTCGACCGCATCCGCATCCTCGGCGTCTCCGGCGCCAATGCCGATGTGCGCTTTGCGCAGCTGTCCGTCACCAGCACGGCCGAGGGGGCCGTGATCTCGATCCGGGATCAGGTCATCATCCTGACGGGAACACCCGCATCGCTGGTTGACGTGTCGGATTTCCTGTTCTCGTGATCCGGTCCCGGGCGCGCGCCCGGGTCAGCGGCCCGCCTCTGCCTGCGCGCGGCGCACGTTTTCCAAATGATGCGCGAGGGCGTCATCGACCTTGGTGTAATAGTGCAGCCGCCCATCCTCCAGCACAGCGCCGTGCTGGCAGATCGCCTTGGCCTGACCCAGCGAATGCGTGACGAACACCATCCCGCTGTCGCGCATCCGCTGGGTGAACACTTCCTGCGCCTTTTGCTTGAAGATCTGGTCCCCGGCGGCGGTCGCCTCGTCCACCAGATAGGTGTCGAACTTGATGCCCATCGACACGCCAAAGGCCAGCCGCGAGCGCATGCCCGAGGAATAGGTGCGCACCGGCAGATAGTAATGCGCCCCCAGCTCGGCAAAGTCGCGCACATAGTCCACCAGCTCGTCGGTATCCACGCCCGCGATCCGCGCGACGAAACGGGTGTTCTGGGCCCCGGTCATGTCGCCGTGGAAGCTGCCGGAAAAGCCCACGGGCCAGGACACCGTGCCCTGCACCGTCACCCGCCCCGCATCGAATTCCTGCGTGCCCGCGATGATGCGCAGAAGGGTGGACTTGCCCGCCCCGTTGCGCCCGAAGATCGCGACCGCCGTGCGCGACGGAAAGGTGCAGGTGATGTTGTTGGCAACGGTCTTGGCCTGGCCGTTCAGACGATAGGTCTTGGTGATCCCTTCCAGCCGGATCATGAGGTGCCCCCCGCCCTAGCGCCGGTCGCGCAGCGAGTAGAATACGATCGCCGCGATCATCCAGACCGAAAACAGGAAGCCGCCGACCAGAACCATGATCAGGAACTTGTCGGGATAGCGGGAGCGTTCGGCCTCGGTCGGGGCCAGATAGGTGGCCAGATAGCGCGACTTGCGCTGCGCCTCGGCGATGGAGCTGTCATAGGCGGCGAGGGCGGACAGATAGGCCTTTTGCGCGAATTCCAGATCGACGTTCAGCGCCTCGAACTCCGCCACCAGATCGGCGTAGCGTTCATCCTCGGCCGCCGGATTGTCGCCGAAGCGTGCCCGTTCGGCGCGGATGCGGTTGTCGATCACCTCCACCCGTTTTTGCGCCTGGATGTAGCGGGGATCGTTCGTGCCGGTGTTCGACGCCAGGATGTCGAGGTCAATCAGCGCCGCCGCCTGCTGCGCCAGAAGGTTGTTGAGAAGGCCCATGCGCCCCTGCACATCCGCCGCCGGATCGACGATCTGGCTGCGGATGCGGAAGGTGGTCAGCGCCTGGCGCGCGAGTTTCAGGCGGTCCTGCGCGGTGTCCAGTTCTTCGCGCGCGTAGCGCGTTCCGTCCGCGCGGGCGATGGCCGACAGGTCGTTCAGCATCCGCGTGCTTTCGGCATAGATCTCGCGGGTGATCCTGACGGCATCTTCTGGCGTGAAGGCCAGCGCGCGCACCTCGATCAGGCGGGTCGCCGTGTCATAGAACACATCGACCTTGCGGCCCCAGTGATCCTCCAGATCCTCGATGGTGGGGTTTGCGACCAGGCTGAACAGCGGGTCCTCGGGGCGGGTGTAGATGCTTACAAGGTCGATCCGGTCGTTGAGGATGCGCACGAGTTCGCGGCTCTGGATGAACTTGAACAGGATGTCGGTGTCGCTGGTGCCACCGCCGGAAAGCTCCGTGATGCCGCCGAGGATCTGGATCGCCGAACCCATCTCCTCCTTCTGGACCGAGAAGCCGACGCGCGAGTCGTATTGGGGCAGGGCAATGAACCACAGGTAATAGACGGCCGCGCAGACGGGAAGGACGACCATCAGCACAAAGCTTGCCAGCAGGCCCCGGTGGCGTCGGCGGATCGTGGCGGCGCCCGCCCCGGTGAAGCGGGGCAGGCCGTTCCCCGTGGCAGCCCCCGGATTGGGCACGACCTGCAGGCGGGGAGCCGCCGAGGCGATCGCACCCGGCGCAGCGGAAGGGGGCGCCGCCCGAGGTGCCTCGGCGGGCGGCGGCGCTGCGGGTTTCTGCGGGGCCAGGGCTGGCGCGGCGGGGGGTGCGGCGGCCGGTTTCGCGCGGATCGGGGTTTGCGCTGCGAGAGGTGCCGCGGCGGGGGGCGGTGCGGCGGGCGCGACCGGTGTCGCCGGGGCCGAGGTTTGTTCCGCCGGAGGCCCTGCGGTGGGCTGTGCCGGAGGCGCGACCGGTTTTGCCGGGGCTGCTGATTGCGAAACCGGAGTTGCCACGGCGGGGGGCGGTGCGGCGGTCGGCTGTGGCGCGGGCGGGGCTGGTTTCACCGCAGCAGAAGCTTGGAGGGCCGGCGGCGCAGCGCCCGCCTGTGCTGCGTTGGGCTGTGCTGCGGCAGTCGCGGATGCCGCATGGGCCGGGGCGTGCGTGGCCCGAGGCGCATCGGCTGCCGGAGCGGCGGCGGGCGCCGCAACGGGTGAGGGCGCTGCGGGCTGCCGGGCTGCGGGCCCGTGCGCTGCGTGGGGCGCTGCGTGGGGCGCTGTGTCGGGCGCGGCTGCCGGGGGCAGTGGTTCGGGGGTCTTTGGTGCGGGGGTCTTTGGTGCGACGGCCTTGAGTGTGGGGGCCTCGGGTCGAAGGGTGGGAGGGGCTGGCGGACCCGGGTCCTTGACAGCCTTTTGCGGTGCCGCGTCGGGCAGGGAGGGGTTCGCGATGCCCTGTCCGGGCTCTGGCGCCTTTCCCTCCTCGGCATCCGCCCGACGCGCCGCCCGGACGGCCTCACGCCTGCCGTCCTGTGGCTTTGCGCCGCCTGCGGCCCGTTCCGCCCGGTTCTTCTGCCGTTCGGCACGGACCGCCGCCGAGACCGCCGCCCGCACCGCCTCGCCCGCCCGGTCCGACGTGCCGGAGCCCGACGTGCCCGGTCCCGACGTGCCCGGTCCCGACGTTGCGGGATTCGGCGTGATCGCGGGTCCGGCGGGTCTGTGCTTGTCCGAAGGCTCTTCCAAATCCTGTCCTATCGACTATTGTCTCCGGCGCGGAGGCCTGTATGCCATGCCCCGGCCCCGCGCGGGGCCTTGATGCGCAGCATCATCCCGCAGCAGGCGACGGATGGCCCGGACCCCGAGGCTCCGCCAACCTTGCAGCCGGCGCGACGCGGCTGTGCCATGTGTTACCCCTTTGGTTGCGGGAATTCTAGTCGGGAGCATGCAGTTGCAGCAAGACAACCTCATCCAGATGCCGGGTGCGCCCGTCCCGCCACGCAGGCAGCCCCAGCGTGCCCTTGGGATGCGCACCGCGCGCACGATCTTTGCGCTTCTGCTGCGCGAGATGAGCATGTCGAACGGCCGCACGATCCTGGGATACCTGTGGGAGATCGTCGAGCCGGTCGTCGGGATCTTGGTCCTGATGTTCATCTTTTCATTGATCATGCGGTCGCCCGCAATCGGCAACAACTTTGCGCTGTTCTACGCATCGGGCCTGCTGCCCTTCTTCATGTTCACCGATATCAGCACCAAGGTCGCGATCGCAGTGCGGTCCGCCCGCCCGCTGCTGACCTATCCCGGGGTGACCTACATAGATGTGATCGCCGCGCGGTTCCTGCTCGCGTCCATGACAAAGCTCATCATCTACTCCATTGTGATGATGGGCATCCTTCTGATTTATGACATCAATCCGCTTTTCAAATACGACTATCTGCTGCTCGGCCTGTGCATGGCATTGCTCATGGGGCTGTCGGTCGGTGTGTTGAACTGCACCCTGTTTCACTTTTTCCCCATCTGGGACCGCGTGTGGAGCCTGATTTCACGGCCCCTGCTCATCCTGTCCGGTGTCATCATCCTGCCGGAGTCGGTGCCGCTGCCCTATCGGGAATGGCTGTCGTGGAACCCGCTTGTGCACATCATCGCAACCGTTCGGATGGGGATTTATGCAACTTACCAACCGGGATATGTCTCGGTCGTCTATGTCCTGGGCATCTGTGCTATCCTGCTGCCGACCGCGCTGTTCCTGATGCGCCGCTACTGGCGGATGCTGATCGACACCACCGCCTGACGGCGCAAGGGGCCTCAGGGGCCCATCTGGGCCATCGCGGCCTCGATCCGGCCCACGTCCACGGGGTTGTTCAGTTCCCAGAACACCCGCCCCTGCGCCGCCACCTCGACACAAAGGACCGGGCGGCCGTTTTCCAGGAACCGCAGTTGCTCCAGCCCCTCGTTCGCCTCCAGCGGGCCGGTGGGCCAACCGGAATAGGCGGCGAGCGCCTGCGGGCGATAGGCATAAAGGCCCACATGGTGAAAGACCGGGATCGCGCCCCCCTCCAGCCCGGCGGTGTAGGGGATCACCTCCTTGGAGAAATAGAGCGCGCGGCGGTTCACGTCGAACACCGCCGTGGTGCCCCCCACCCGGCCCGCGTGGCGGTCGGACAGGAGGTTGTCGAAGGCGGTCTGGTCGCAGCGGATCACCGGGGTCGCGATCTCGGCCCCGCCGCCGCGGGCGGCATCGGCGGCCATCGCCTCGATCAGCGCGGTGACGAACCAGGGCGGCGTCAGCGGCGCGTCGCCCTGCAGGTTCACCACCAGATCGGCCTTTATCCCGGCCACGGCCACCGCCTCGGCGCAGCGTTCGGTGCCGTTGCGGCAGTCTTCCGAGGTCATGATGACATGCGCGCCAAAGGCCTCGGCCGCCGCGCGGATGCGGTCATCGTCGGTCGCCACATGCACCTCCGCCACGCCGGGCACGGCCATCGCGGCCTCCCACGAGCGGCGGATCAGGGATTTCACGGTGCCGTCAGGGCCGCGCAGGCCCACCAGAGGCTTGCCCGGATAGCGCGAGGATTTGTAGCGCGCGGGAATGATGATGACGCTGCGCATGGCGGCCCCCTTGCCCTCAGGTGATCCCTGCCCGCAGGCAGTCATGGATATGCAGGATGCCGAGGGGCGCGCCCGCGCCATCCACGACGAAAAGCTGCGTGATCTTGCGCGCGTTCATCAGCGCCACGGCCTCGACCGCGAGCATGTCCGGTGGGGCAGTGAGGGGCTGGCGCGTCGCCACGTCGCCCGCGCGGCGGTCCATCAGCCCCACCAGGTTGCGCCGCAGGTCGCCGTCGGTGATGACCCCCGCCAGCCGCCCGTCCTGAACCACGCCTGCGATGCCATAGCCCGCCGCCGTCATCGCCAAGAGCGTTTCGTCCATCGCGGTGCCCGGGGCCACCAGCGGCAGCGGGCCATCGGATGCCCCGCGCATCAGCTGGTCCACCCGCGCCAGCCGCGCCCCGAGCCGCCCGCCGGGATGGAAGGTGCGGAAATGGTCGGCATCGAACCCCCGCCGCTCCATCAGCGCCACGGCCAGCGCATCGCCAAGGGCCATCGCGAGGGTCGTCGAGGTGGTGGGGGCCAGGCCATGCGGGCAGGCCTCGGGTGCTGCGGGCAGGATCAGCGCCACATCCGATGCTTTTGCCAGCGTGGACCCTGCCCGGCCCGTCAGCGCCACCAGCACGATGCCAAAGCGGCGGGCATGGGCAATGAGGTCCGACAGTTCCGACGTCTCGCCCGAGTTCGACAGCAACAGGCACAGGTCCTGCGCGGTGATGGCGCCAAGGTCGCCATGGCTCGCCTCGGCCGGATGCACGAACATCGCGGGCGTGCCGGTCGAGGACAGCGTGGCCGCGATCTTGCGCGCGACATGGCCCGATTTGCCGATGCCCGACAGGATCACCCGGCCCCGGCAGGCCAGCATCGCCTCGACAGCCTCCAGAAACCCGGCCGGCAGGTCGGCGGCCAGCGCCATCAGGGCAGCACCCTCGGTCTCGATCACGCGGCGCGCGGTGGCGGCCACGCGGTCGGCCTCTGCCTGCGTTATCCTTACTGCCACCCTGCGCGGTCCCCGCTCTGGTCGTGCTGCCGCGATCGTCGCGGCCCGGTCCCGATCAATCACGATCCCGCGGCAGGGGCAAGCATCGCGCGCCGTTCCCGCCACGGCTTGACACTGCCCCCCGTGCCATGGCCCTGTCCCGCGCGGGCTGCGGGGGGGTGCGATGTCGGACGTGGTGCTGGTGACGGGCGGGGCGGGCTATATCGGGTCGCATGCCTGCAAGGCCTTGGCGCGGGCAGGGCTCACCCCCGTCACATTCGACAACCTGTCCACCGGCTGGCGCGAAGCGGTGCGGTTCGGGCCGTTCAACGCGGGTGACCTGACGGACCGGGCGGCACTGGATGAGGCCTTTGCCCGCTGGCGGCCCGTGGCGGTGATGCATTTCGCGGCGCTCAGCCTCGTGGGCGAGGCGATGGCCGATCCGGGGCGCTACTGGCGCGTCAATGTGGGCGGGTCGCTGAACCTGATTGAGGCGGCACTGGCGGCGGGGTGCCGGCGCATGGTCTTTTCCTCCACCTGCGCCACCTATGGTGAGCCGGACGGCGTGACGGTGGATGAGGACACGCCGCAGAACCCCATCAACCCCTACGGCGCCACCAAGCGCGCCATCGAGGAGATGCTGCGCGATTTCGGCCGCGCGCATGGGCTGCGCCATGTCATATTCCGCTATTTCAACGTCGCGGGGGCCGATCCAGAGGCTGAGGTGGGTGAATGCCATACGCCCGAGACGCATCTGATCCCGCTGATGCTCGACGCCGTGGCGGGCCGCCGCGCGGCGCTGACGTTGCATGGCACCGACTATCCCACGCCCGATGGCACGCCCATCCGCGACTATGTGCATGTGATGGACCTGGTGGAGGCGCATGTCGCGGGCCTGCGCTGGCTTTTGGAGGATCGCGGCGACCGGGTGTTCTGCCTGGGCTCGGGCCACGGGTTTTCGGTGCGCGAGGTGGTCGAGGCCGCGCGTGCCGTCACCAACCGCGCTGTGCCGCTGACCGAAGGGCCGCGCAGGGCGGGCGATGCGGCGCGGCTTGTGTCAGGCTCGCGTCGCGCGGTGGAGGAGCTGGGCTGGCGGCCGGAACGGTCCACCCTGCGCCAGATGATTGCGGATGCGCACCGCTGGCACGAGCAGGGCGGGTTCGCCCCGCTTTAGGCCCCCGCCCCACCCCTGCGATCGCCCCGCTGTTGCCGCTTTGCGCAGGGTCGCTCCGCGCCGTTCGTTCAGCCGCAGGCTGGCGGTTGACCGCGCCACCTGCCCGGCTATGCTGGCGCGCAAGAGGCTTCCGCAGACCTGTCGTGCGACTGCTGCGCCGCCCAAGGGGACATGGATGCAGCACTTTACTCGGCGTCGATTCGGGGTGGTTGCGATGGCCGCGTTGGTGTCGGGGTGCAGCTTGCCACGCAGCGCGGCACAAGGTCAGCGCATCCTGAAGACCGCCGAGGCGGATGCTGGCACCCCCTATGCCGTCTATCCGGTCACGCGCGACCTGCTGCCGCGCGTGCAGTCCTGGCCGGTCACCGGCGACGGCCCGCGCGGCGGCTGGCTGTCGCGCGGCGGCGGCCGGTCGGTCGGCACGATCCGGGCGGGTGACAAGCTGGATCTCGTGGTCTGGGACGCCTCCGAAACCTCTCTGTTGGCCACGCAGGGGGCCAAATCGGTGCCGCTGGCCCAACTGACGGTTGCCAATGACGGGACGATATTCGTGCCCTATCTCGACCGCGTGTCGGTGGCGGGACAGACGGCCGAGTCCGCGCGCCAGTCGATCCAGACCCAGCTGACCTCCATCGCCCCCTCGGCGCAGGTGCAGCTATCGCTCTCGGTCGGGCGTGCGAATTCGGTGGATATCGTCGGCGGCGTCGCCCAGCCCGGCAGTTTCCCGCTGGGCGACGGGGCGATGAGTGTGCTGGGCCTGATCGCGCAGGCGGGCGGGGTTTCGGCCGGATTGGAACAGCCGCTGGTGCGCCTCGTTCGGGGCGGCAAGACATATGTGACGACGGTCAAGCGGCTCTACGAGAACCCCGAGCTGGATACCATCGTGCAGGGCGGCGACCAGGTCATCATCGCCAGCGACACGCGCAAGTTCATCGCGCTGGGGGCGGCCGGGCGCCAGCAGGTGCTGCGCTTCACCAGCGAAAAGGTTTCCGCGCTGGAGGCGATGGCGGCGGTCGGCGGGGTGAATTCCGGACGCGCCGATCCGCAGGCGATCCTGATCTTGCGCGAATACCCCGCCGCGGCGGTGCGCGACGGGGTGCGGGGGCCGGGGGCGCAGCGGGTGATCTTTGTCATCGACCTGACCACCGCGGACGGGCTGTTCAGCGCGGGCCGCTTCATGATCAACCCCGACGACGTGATCTATGTGTCCGAAAGCCCGCTGACCGCATTCCAGAGCATCACGCAGCTGATCGGCGGTGTGTTCGGGATCACCAACCAGATCAGCAGCGTCGTCGATAACTGAGCCTTCTTCCGCGCAGGCGGCGCATCAGTCGCGGGTCTGCGCCAGCGCCGCCACCCGCGACACAGCCTCGGTCGCGATCCGGGCAACCGCGTCGGGCGCTTCGGCGGCCGCAATCAACGCATCGGAATTGCGCCGGATGCCCGCAAGGCAGGCAACCGCCGCCCGGAACACCTCGGCATTGTGGAGGATGCGCTGCGCAAGGGCGTCGGGCTGTTCGCCGGTCACACGGGCCTCGACCTCGATCAGGTCCGCCGCACCCGCCGCCCCGGCCGCTGTGCCCCAGGACCGCGCCGCCGTCTCCTTGGCCGTCCAGGACAGCATCTCGGCCAGCGGAACACGGCCGACGATCTGCAGCGTCGCGGCCTCGATCGCGGCCAGAACCCGCCCCCGAGCCGCCTCCTGTGCTGCGGCCAGTTCGGCCTGCGCCTTGTCCTTGGCTGAAATGATACGTCCGAAATCAATGGTCATCTGCGGTCTCCAGCTTTGCGAACAGGGGCAGCGCCACCGGCCCGTCGCCGGTGAGCAGCAGGGGCTTGGGGAACCGCGTGTCGTCGGGCGCACAGGCCCCGTGCGGCAGAAGCAGCGTCAGGTGCAGCACACCGCCGATCCGCGTCACGTCGTCCGCGATCCAGGCGCAGTTCACCGCGTCGCGTGGCAGGGTGGCCCCCTCTGGCAGGGGCGAGAAATCAAAGGCCTCGCCGTTGATCGTCAGAACATCGCCATGGCGATGCAGGCTAAGTGGCGCGTCGCCGCGCACGGGTGTCAGGGTCAGGTGCATCATATCCTCCATCATGCGAACCAGCGGTCCAAGGCCACCGCGGGAAAAACCAGGGTTGACCCCTTCGTGAGACCCGAAAGCCTGCGCAGGACCGCGCCTGTGGCGCCGGGGCCGGCAGCCGTCCCCCCGGCGTTGACATCGTCGGCACCCCCCGCGACGACAGGGGCCGTCGTCGCCGCACAGGCGCCCAGTAGGGTCCATGACGCACTGGCCGACCGGAACAGGCTGACCGCCTCGATCCACCGCCCCGTGGGCACGCCGACGGTCAGCGGCTCGATCGCCGGAATGCTCTGCTGGTGGAAGAACTTTACCGCCGACCCTCTGGTGGTGTTGCCCATCTGCCTAAGGCCCAGGAAGCGAATGCTGCCCCCGGTGACGAGACTGGCAAACGCGACCTGCCGCGTTGAACCAAAACCCGCGCGGATGACGGTTGCCTGCGCGCCATCGCTGTCGTCGTTGGCGGATGACTGTCGGCACGAACGCGGGCAGATCGCGCTGCCATAAGCGGGGATCAACGTGGGGCTCCCGGATTGGTCCCCCCCAAAGTCGCCGACCTGCGGCAATCGGCCCTTCGTGATTTCGGTGGCGGTCCGTGCAAAGGCGGTGCCGGTGACCGGAAGGTTCACCTGCGGGGCCGTCCTGGTGATCACCGCGCGCTGCATCCCGTTGGTGGAAAAGCCGATATCATTTGTGGGAGGGGCGACGAGGCCCGGCACCGGAGCGTCGCGGAAATACAGGGCATGCGCTTTTGCAGAACCGGGCGGGATCGTCGCACCTTGCGACATGTTGGCGATACCGAAGGAGGCCGCGATCGCAGGGCCGGCCCGGAACGTCGCGCGATGGTCGCTGACCTTGACAGCGCATGCGTTGCCGCCGGTCACGTTCATCCCGGCCCGGCCGGAAAAGCCGGTCTGGAACAGCAGGCTTGCGGTATCGCCCGCTGGCGCCTTGTTCAGCGTCATCCGGTGCCCGCCGGTGCCCGCATGGATGAAACGCGTGGCCGCACCCGCCACCGACAGGCGGTTGAGTTCGGGCGCAGTGTTGACGCCCAGGGCCGAGACGGTGCGGGCCGTGACACCGTGGGCCGAGACGCGCAAGCCACGAGCCGCCGTCTGCCAGAACCCGCCAGGAAACAGAACTTCGGCACATTCGGCTAGAACCGACACGCGCCCGCCGTCCTGCGATTCCGGAAAGAACCACTGCCCGGCCTCAAACACCGCGACGCAAAGCGGCGGACCGGCCCGAGCCCCGGTCGGGGCTGGCACGACGATGTGGCGGTCCCCTTTCTGCAGGGAGACGGGCGGGTCGGTCGGAACGCACAGGGCCACGACCGGCTGCATCAGTTCATCATGCGCCCGCAGCGCGTCGATGTGGGTCACATGCCGTTGCACCCCGTCAGGCTGGCTCAGGGGCAGGGGCAGGTTGGGGGTGGCGTCGGACATGCCGGGTGACCTTCGGACAGGCGGGTTTCGCCAGACGCTAGGCGGGGGTGGTGGAACTTTCCTTACAGCGCCGCGCGCCATCCGGGCGGTTGGCGCAACAACTCGCCGGTCCGCGAGCCGCACGAGACGCATTCCTCGGCGGCGCCCTGCGGGTGATGGACCGGGGCACGCCGCCTTTGCCACGCTGCAACACTTCCCCAAGCCATGCGCCCGTTGCCTCGCCGTAGCCTGCTTAGATCATGGGACGATGGCTTTCGCCGATCTACAGCAACACGCACATGCCGCGACAATCGGCGGGGGACCAACATTTCCCATGGTCAAAGCGGATATGAAGATTTGTCACCAGCCGGGCAAGGATCCTGAGGCCGCAAACGCCGACCCACGCGGTGACGAACATCTGCAACACCGCCATCCGCCTTGCCATCTGGGAAGGAGAGTGGCAGCCCGTAGGGATGCGCCATTTCCTTATGATATCAACGGGTTGAATTGTCCAAACGGCACTATACCCCCCATTGATACCAAACGGAAAAACCGCCCAAAGTCCAACGCAATGTCGCTCTACTCGCAGGACCGCCACAAGCGGGCCGCGAAGATGCTGGGCTTTGCCCTGACCGCCGATGACGCGGCGATCTGGAATGACGCGGGGATCGTCTGGGCAACCCGACTCACGACGCCGGAACTGATGGCGCTGGCCTTCACGGTTCTGTCGCAGCTTGAACCCGAGGCGCGGGAAATGGCTTTCGAGGCGGCGCATTGGGGGATCGTGGCATGACGCTGCAAGACCTCTTCACCGATGCGTTCGCCGACTATCGGGCCGAACGCGACCGGCGCGAACGCAATGCCATGCCGGTTCCGGCTCGGGTTGTTCCGATCATCCCCAAGGCCGAACGGGCCAGCACGTTCTACATTGCCGCCACGCTCAAGGATAAGCCGGTGCCGCCGCGCGAATGGCTGGTGCCCGACCTGGTGCCGCAGAACACGGTAACGCTGTTCGGTGGCGACGGTGGCACCGGCAAGAGCCTGCTGGCGCTGCAACTGGCCGTAGGGGCTGCGACGGGCACGGGATGGCTGGGCAGGCCGGTGACGCAGGGCCGCGTGATCTTCATCACGGCAGAGGATGACGACGATGAACTGCACCGCAGGACGGATGACATTCTGCGGGCCGAGGGCCTGTCCTATGACGATCTGTCGGGCCTGACCCTGCGTTCGCTGGCGGGCGAGGATGCTTTGCTGGCGGTGGAAACGCAGGTGGCGCTGATCCAGTCCGCCTTGTTCGATGAACTGGACGCGCGGGCCGCGCAGGATAACCCGGTGCTGATCGTCATCGACACGCTGGCCGATGTGTATCCCGCCAACGAAAACGACCGGGCCAAGGTGCGGCAATTCGTGGGCATCCTGCGCGGGCTGGCGCTCAAGCGGCGCTGCGCTGTCATGTTGCTGGCGCATCCGTCTCTCACCGGCCTGAATAGCGGTTCCGGCACGTCCGGTTCGACCGCCTGGAATAACTCGGTTCGCTCACGGCTCTACCTGTCGCGGATCGTTCAGGACGCCTATGAACCCGACCCCGATGCGCGGGTGCTGGCGACCAAGAAGGCCAACTATGGCCGCACCGGCGGCGAAATCGCCATACGCTGGCAGGCGGGCGTTTTCCGGGCCGAGGAAGCCCCTAGCGGGCTGGACAAGCTGGCCGTGGGGGCGAAGGCCGAACGGGTGTTCCTCGACCTGCTGCGCGCGTTCACGGAGCAAGGCCGCAAGGTGAACCACGCGAGCGGGCCGACCTATGCGCCCAAGGTGTTCAGCCTGCATCCGAAGGCCGAGGGCATGACTAAAGCCGCGTTCAAGGGTGCCATGGAAGCCCTGCTGCTGAGGGGTGCAATCCGCATCGCCGAGGATGGTCCGCCCTCCAAACGGCGGCAGTTTCTGGAGGCATCGGCATGACTTCCAACCCCCTTCCAACCCCCTTCCAACCGGGTGCCAAAGTGGGTGCCAAACCCCCTTCCAACCCCCTTCCAACCCCCTGTTCCAGTATATCCCCATACCCCTATGGGTTTGGAACACCCGCAAGGGCGGGGTTCAACCCCCGCCAGAGGGCATCGAAATGAGATACATCCGCACCCCTATCGGCTCTGCAACCGCCTTCGCCCTGGGCGCGGTGAAGGCTCACGCGCGCATCACGGCGACGGATGAAGATCCCGACCTTTACACCATGGCCGGGGCCGCTGTTGCCGAGATCGAGGCGCGCACCGATCTGGCGCTTGTGGCGCAAGTCATTACGGCGACGTTCGACGCATGGGGCGACATTGTGGCCTTGCCTGTCGCGCCGTTCTACGCGGGCGGGCTGGCCGATCACCCGGTGACGGTGCAACTGCGCGACCTGGACGGCAACCTGACGGCGCACCCGGCGGGCTGGTGGATCGAGGCGGGGTTGTGGCCTGTGCTGCATCTGCCGACGCGGGCAACCGGGGATGCGCTGATCGTCACATACCCTGCGGGGTTCGGTGCTGGGCCTTCCGACATGCCCGCCGATCTGCAAGCGGCAATCAACGATCAGGCAACGCAGTCCTATGACCTGAGGGGCGCGGACAAGGGCGCACAGGGCCTGTCGCTGCAAGCCTCGCGCATCGTCGCCCGATACAAGCGGGTGCGGCTGTGAGTGCGCGCAAGCCCAAGCGGGCGCAATCTGGTGCCAATGCCCCGACTTCAACCGGGCCGGGCACCGGCGGGGGGCGTCTTTCTCTTTCCCCCATTGAGCGGGCCGAGGGGGCGATCTGCGAAACGGCGCTGGCCTTTCTGGAAACCCTGATCGTTCCCGAGGGGCCGAAGGCGGGGCAGGTTCTGCGGCTGGCCGAGTATCAGCGGCGGTTCGTTCGCGGCGCGATGGCCCCGGATGTGATGGTGGGCGTCCTGTCGATTGGGCGCGGCAATGCCAAGACGGCGCTTGCGGCGGGCCTTGCTCTGGGGGCCTGCATGGGCGTCTGGGATGCGCAGCCGAAGCGGGAAATCATCCTTGCGGCGCGCAACCGGGATCAGGCCAAGACGGCGTTTCAGTTTGTTGTCGGGTTCATTCAGGGCCTGCCCGATGGGGAACAGGAACTGTTCACGGTGCGGCACGGCTACAAGCTGGAGGCCGAGTATTCCGCAAACGGGGGCGGGCTGATCCGCGTCATTCCTGCCGATGGCAAGTCGATCCTGGGCGGTGCCCCGACGCTGGCGATCCTTGACGAGCGGGCGGCATGGGCTGCTGACAAGGGCGACAATCTGGAAAACGCGATCCTGTCTGGCCTGGGCAAGCGGGGCGGACGGGCGCTGATCATCAGCACATCGGCACCGGATGACGCGAACACCTTTTCCCGTTGGCTGGATGCGCCCCCGCCGGGATCGTATGTGCAGGAACACCGGCCCCCGCCGGGCTTGCCTGCCGACGATATGGAAAGCCTGCTGATGGCAAATCCGGGGGCGGCAGAGGGCATCGGCGCAACCCCGGAATGGCTGGTGGCGCAGGCGCGGCGGGCTATCGCGCGGGGCGGCTCTGCGCTGTCATCGTTCCGCAACCTGAACCGCAACGAGCGGGTGTCATCCGAAGATCGTTCGGTGCTGGTGACGGTGGACGAATGGCTGTCGGCGGAATGTGCCCCCGATGCTCTGCCCCCGCGTTCCGGGGCCTGCATCCTGGGTGTCGATCTGGGCGGTTCGCGTTCCATGTCGGCGGCGGCGTTCTACTGGCCTGACACGGGGCGGCTTGAGGCTCTGGGCACCTTCCCGGCCTTCCCGACGCTGGCGGATCGAGGTGCTGCGGATGGCGTGTCGGGCCGATATGCCGAGATGCAGGAACGCGGGGAACTGTCAGTCATGGGCGAAAACACGGTGCCCCCCGGCCCATGGCTGGCGGGGATCGTGCGGCAACTGGACGGGGCCGAAGTGGCCTGCGTGGTGGGTGACAGGTTCCGCCATGCCGAATTTTCCGAAGCCATGCAGGGCGCGGGGCTGGCGCGGGTGCCGTTCATCTGGCGCGGGTTTGGCTGGAAAGACGGTTCCGAAGATATCGAACGGTTCCGGCGCGCGTTGTTTGACGGCGAAATCAGCGTGGCCCCGTCGCTCTTGCTGCGTTCGGCCTTTGCCGATGCGATCACGCTGGTTGACCCGGCGAACAATCACAAGCTGGCGAAGGCACGATCCTTGGGCCGGATCGACGCGGCGGCGGCTGTTGTGCTGGCGGTGGCCGAGGGCGCGCGGCGCAAGGCGGCGACCGTGAAGCGGGCGAGGGTGGCATGGCTCTGACCCGCAAAGACTTCGCGCGACATTCCCGCCCGGTGCTGAAAACCCGGCGCTGGCAGGTTCTGCGGCACGTCATCCTTGAGCGTGACGGCTGCAAATGCCGGTGCTGCGGTGGCCGTAAGCGGCTTGAGGTGGATCATGTCCAGCCGGTGCGCAGCGCACCCGCGCGGGCCTTCGACCCCGCCAATCTGCAAGTTTTGTGTGCGTCCTGTCACACGTAAAAGACCCGCATCGAGTGCGGGCACAAAGAGAGATCCCCGGAGCGGAAAGCCTGGGCGACTGCCGTTGCCGATCTGGCGGCGGAAACTTCAACCCGAGAGAATGAGGCAGAACACCATGCTTGAGAGCGTGAAAATTACCCGTCGCCAGTCGGAAATCCGGCAGGCGCTTGCGGGCCTGGTTGGCAAGGAAAAGCCGACCGATGACGAAGTGCGCAACATCGAGGCGATGGACCTTGAGTTTCGCCAGAACGAAACCCGCTATCGGGCCGCGCTGATCTGCGAGGATACCGAACGCAGGGACGCAGGGCGCGAACTGGAAACCCGCGATGGTCGCCAGTGGGATGACCTGGTGGCCGGGTTTGAACTTCGGCAGGTGGCGCTTGCCCTGGACGAAGGCCGGGCCTTCGATGGCCGCACGGCAGAGGTTGTGCAGGAACTGCGCGCCAAGGGCGGCTATCGCGGCATTCCGGTGCCCTATGGTGCCTTGGAGCAACGCAACACGGTTGCCAGCGGCACCCCGAACCCGCGCGAAACCATGCCGATCATCGACCGGCTGTTCCCGGCATCGGTGGCGGGCCGGATGGGCGCGCAGATGATCGGCATTCCTTTCGGCGAACGGGAATACCCGGTTGTCACGTCATCGGTGGCGGCGGGCTGGGCTGCGACCGAAGGCGGCAACGTGGCCGGGCCGACGCAGTTTGTGACCGCTGACCGCCCGCTGACCCCTGATCACACGTTGGGGATTCACATGCGGATCAGCCGCAAGACCCTGCTGCAATCGGGGCCTGCCATTGAAGCGGCGATCAAGCGCGACATGGCATCCGCCACGGAACAGGCTCTTGACCGGGCGATCTTCCTGGGCACCGGGGCCGATGGGCAACCGCTTGGTGTCATTGCCGGGGCCGCAACCTATGGCATCACGGCAACGGCGGTGAACGCTGAAATCTCTGCGGCGGCGTTCCGCACGGCGGTAACGCGGTTCATGGTGGCGAACGCTGCGACGGGGCCGGGTTCGGTGAACCTTCTGTCCCGGCCCGAGGCTTGGAACTACCTGGACGAAAAACAGTCGATCCTGGACTCCATGAGCGAATGGGATCGTCTGGTGCGGTTCATCCCGCCTGCCAGTGTGACCATGACGAGCAACGCGCTTGCAGCCCCTGCGGGTTCCCCGTCTGCGGTGACGGCGCTTTTGACCACGGCGGCGGGCGGTGTCGCGCCGATCTTCGTCGGGTTGTGGGGAGCCATGGACATGATCCGCGACCCCTACACCGACGCGCAGGCGGGCGGGCTGCGCATCACGGCACTGGCGACGGCGGATGTGACGGTGGCGCGGCCTGCGCAACTGGAAGTCCTGACCGGCCTTCGCTTGGCGGCTGCGTGATGCTCTGGGGCGGTGTAGCAGGCGGCGGCGCGCTGGAACTGCGCCGCGATGACAACGGGGGCGTCCGGGTGACCGGGCGCTTTCCCTACGGCAGTGAAACGGAACTGTCACCGGGGCGGGCCGAAGTGATCGAGGCACGGGCCTTCGCGGGCCGGATCGAGGCGGGCGGGGATATTCATCTGTTGTTCGGGCACGACTATGACCGCCCCCTTGCCAGCCGCGCGGCGGGCACGTTGACGGTGACGGATGACGACGCGGGCGTGACCATTGCGGCGACGGTGGACGCGGGCACGACCTGGGCGCGCGACTTTCTGGCGGCGCATGGGGCTGGCCTTGTGCGGGGCCTGTCGCCGGGGTTCCGGGTTCCGGCGGGCGGCGAGCGGATCGAGCGGCGCGGCGCTGGCCTGTTGCGGCGCGTGACGGCTGGCGACGTGTTCGAGTTTTCGGCGGTGACGGTGCCCGCCTATCCGGCGGCGCAATCGAGGCGCGAAGCTGGGCAACGGACAAAGGGGCAAATTTGCACCTTTCGCACCCCCTGAACCGATGGAGGGTTTGACATGGGCCTGATGGATTTTTTCAGAGGCAAATCGGCAAATTTGCCGAATAGCGTTCAAGCGGCAAATTTGCCGAGCAACGAAACCCGATCCAGCGGCACCGGCTACACGGCGCAAATCATGGCGGCGCGGGAAAGCTGGATCAGCGGCGTGTCGGGCCTGGGGGAACTCACGGCAACCGTGCAGTCCTGCGTGTCGCTCTGGGAGGCGGGTTTCAGCCTTGCCGATGTGAAGGGCACCGACCTGTTGACGCGGGGCCATATGGCCCTTCTGGCGCGCGCTCTGGCGCTGCGTGGTGAAGCCGTGATGCTGATCACCGGCGATGGCCTGGTGCCCTGTTCCGACTGGGACGTGTCCACCCGCAACGGCATCCCGCGCGCCTATCGCCTGTCGGTGTCCGAGGCGGGCGGCGGGCGCAGGGAAACGGCTCTGGCCGGGGAAGTCCTGCATCTGCGCACCGGCTCTGACATGGTGGCACCCTGGACGGGCACGGCACCCCTGCGGCGCGCGGCTCTGACTGCCGATCTGCTGCAACAGGTGGAAACGGCTCTGCGCGATATCTACCGGGATGCGCCGCTTGGCAGCTTGATCGTGCATGTTCCCGAGGGTTCTTCGGATGACATGGCGACGATGCGCCAAGCGTTCCGGGGGCGGCGGGGATCGTCGCTGGTGATCGAGGGCGTGGCGCAGGCGACGGCGGCGGGGATGCACCCGACCATCGGCAAGGCACCGGATCAGCTATCGCCCGACCTGCAACGCAGCATGACGGCGCAAACCCTGGACGCGGCAAGGGATGCGATCTGCATGGCCTTCGGTGTGTTGCCGGGGCTGATGAACAGGGCCACGACCGGGCCGCTTGTGCGCGAGGCTCAAAGGCATCTGGCGCAACTGGTGTTGCAGCCCATGGCGGGCCTGCTGGCCGAGGAAGCAACCGCCAAGCTGGGGGCACCCGTCACGGTGGACGTTGTGCGACCGATGCAAGCCTTCGACGCAGGCGGCAAGGCGCGGGCGCTGGCAACGATGGTGCAGGCGCTGGCCGAGGCGAAGGCGGCGGGGATCGAGGGGGCCACGCTGCAAGACGCGCTGCAATTCATCGACTGGGCCGACGAATAGGGCCGGGATGCGCCCTGCGGCATCAGTCCCGCAAAGCATCTGGGATCAGACGGTGAGTGCCCGGTGGACATGCCGAAAACCCCGTCAGGCGCGGCCTGTTCTCCTTAGCAGGCGCGGCGCGGAGCGGCACAGGTTGGGGCCTAGGGCCGATCAGCGGCGGCCACGTCAGGCAGCCAAGGGGCCGGGGCACGTGCTACGCTGTCCCGGCCTTTGCTTTGGTGCCACACCGTGTGGCACGACTAAACCTTCCGCAAATTTGCCGAACGTTGCCCGAGCAACCGCCAATTGGCGGACCCTCGCCCGCGCGCGCGGGGATCAGCCGGCTTAGCGTTGCGGCCCTCAACGCTAGGGAGACCCTCGCCCGCGCGCGCGGGGGGGGCGGGCGGGTGAAAAGCTGTTGGCGTCTGCAACAGCTTTTCGCCCGCGCGCGCGGGGATCAGCCCTTCCTAAGCGCGACCCCCGGCCCGTTGCCGTTCTCTGCGAGGAACACCACGCCAGCCGCTTCTAGGGCCGCGCGGATGGCTGCGATGGTCGCGGGTCGGATCGTTTCGCCGCGTTCAAGGCGGGCGATGGTGTTGGGCGATACCGACGCAGCAACCGCTAGGTCACGGACGCCTAGGCCGGTTGCAGCACGGGCCATTCTGCATTGTGCGGCGTCCATATGGTAACCCTGTTACTTTTCTCTTGCGGCAACTGTGACGTTGGGCATATGGTAACCCTGTTACCAATCCACTGCAATGGAGAACACCATGACCGACCAAACCCCCTTGCCGGGGACCGATACCCGCATGTCCGACGCAGCCGTGATCCGCTCGCGCATCGTGCAGCACTGCGAATGGTTCGGCATCCCGCAGCCCAAGCTGAAAATTCGCAGCGGCAACATCTACCTGACCGACGAGTTGCACGACTGGATGCAGAAAAGCGGCGCATCGTTCGACTGGATATTCTGCGGCGATGCGCAGGGCATGGCGGCAGAGTTTCGCAAAAGCTGCGAGGATCAGCGCCGGGTGATCGAGGCAACCAAGGAATACGACAAGCTGGAAAAGGACATGCTGCTGGTGACGCTGCGCGCCATGGTTGACGGCGGGATGACCCTTGACGACGCGATGGGGGCCTTCGGTGAGGTGTTCAAGGAACGCCGGGCGAAGATGGCCGAGTCGCGGGCTACCTAGACCACATGCTCGGGCAGCCTCTTGCAAACCACAATCGGTTTCTCTATTGTGAGATGCAAGAGGTTGCCCGCTTGGGCCAAAGGAGACTGAACATGCTGAAAGCCAGAACGAAACTCGCCTGCAACATCGCCGGGATCGACCCGGCCCGGTTCAACGAACTGGTGCACTTCAACAAGTATCCCTGCGCCCCGGACACGACGCCAGGATCAGCGCGGGTGTTCGACGTTGACGACATCATCGCGCTGCGCATCCACGTCATGCTGACCGATATCGGCATGTCGCAGGAAGGGGCGGGGCACATCGCCTGCAATGTCTTGCGGCTGATCCAAAATAACCCCGAGGCCGAGGTGGTGTCCTACCTGAAAGCATCGAACGGCAAAGGGCATTTTGCGGCACAAGAGGTGAATGCCGATCGGCGCTACGACGGTTTCCCCGACAAGTCGTTGTGGCTGTCGTTCTGCATCAAGGATCATCGCGCCTTCGTGGTGGCGCACTTGAACGAAGAAGCTTCCATCCTTGGCAGCGAATAGGCCGACTGATGGCAAACCGCGCTTCCCTTCTGAAACAGTCCGACCTGACCCGCTACGCGAAAGCGATGCGGGCGGCGGGCGTTCCGGAATGGTGCATCAAGGTGGAGCCAAACGGAACACACACGATCATCGCCGGTAAACTGCCCGACACGATGGCCGGGCCTGATCCCGATAAGCTGCTGAAATGACGAAGCGCAAGAACCCATATCCCGGCGTTCGCAAGAACATCGTCAAGGGCCGCATCTATTGGCGCTTTGAGATGGGCGACTTCCGCTGCAACCTGCCCGGCCCGTATCGCTCGCCCGAGTTTCTGGGCGCGTATGAAGCCGCTTTGACGGGGGCCAAAGCGCCGCGTTCGACCGCAGAGGCGGGCACCGTCGCGTGGCTGATCGAGGAATACCTTGGCAGCATGCGGTTCAGTGACCTGTCGGTGTCGCGCAAGCGCAGCATCCGGGGGGAACTGGACTGGCTGCGAGAGGCGGCGGGCAAGTATCACTTCGCGCGGCTGGAGGTGCGGCACATCGAGGCCCTGATGGCGAAGAAAACCGGGCCGGTTGCCGCGAACACCGTCAAGAAAAACCTGTCCATGCTGTTCAACTTCGCGGCGAAGAAACGCGGCTACACCGGGCCGAACCCGGCGAAGCATGCCGACCGCCGCAAGGTGAACCCGGATGGCTATCACACCTGGACAGAGGCCGAGGTGGAGCGGTTCCTTGACCGTCACCCGCCGGGATCGAAAGCCCGGCTGGTGCTGTTGCTGGCGCTTAACACCGGCATGTCGCGGCAGGACTTGTGCAGGGTAGGGCGACAGCACGTCAGCATCCGCGACGGCAACGAACGCATTGCCTATCGCCGTGGCAAGACTTGCGTGGCCGCCGATCTGCCGATCCTGCCCGAACTGGCGCTTGAATTGACGAACTTGCCGACCGACCGCCTGCTGTTCATCACGCAGGACCGCCAGCCGGTTGGATACAAGCCCGAGACGCTGGGCAACTGGTTCCGCGACCGCTGCGCCGAAGCCAAGGTGCCCGGTTCGTTGCATGGGCTGCGCAAGGCCGGAGCAACCCGACTGGCCAACGCCGGGGCATCGGAGTGGGAAATTGCGTCCTATCTGGCGCACGAAGATACGAAGCAGGCGGCGACCTACACGAAGAAGGCGAACCGGGCAAAGCTTGCTGACAGTGGGTTCGCCAAGCTTGGGAGCGTGTCCAACCTATCTGAAAAGTTGGACAGAAAGGCCGGGAAAAGCCATGAATAACAATGCATTAGAAATGAAAATGGCAGCCCGTAGGGGAGTCGAACCCCTCTTCCCAGGTTGAAAACCTGGTGTCCTAACCGATAGACGAACGGGCCGCGCTTCGGTGTGGGCGTATCTAGCGGCGGCGCGGGCGGGCTGCAAGGGGGAAATCGACGCTGTGATGCGGTGATGTGTCAGACGGGGAACGTGCGGCGGGGCAAGGCGCCGTTGCGGCGGCCCTCCGACCGCCCGGCCTATGCAGCGGTCGCCTCAGTCCGCCGCCGCCGCATCGTCGAGGCGCAATTGCACACGGTTTCGTCCGGCATGGCTGTTGATCTCCAGCTTGCCCGCAAGGTGCAGGCGGCGATGACCGCCCGCCTCCAGGATCGGCCCCAGCGGCCCCTCGCGGGCCCCGAAGGCGATCCCGTCCAGCCGGGTGCCGCCGTCCTGCATCGACAGGCGCAGGTGCGTGTCGCCTACCGGCTGCGTGGCTACCGCCTGTGCGGCAAAGGCAAAGCGGGGCGCAGGCGCGCCCTGGCCAAAGGGGCCTGCGGCCTCGATCCCCTCCAGCAACTCGGGCGTCGCCCCGGCGGGCGACATGAGCGCGTCGATGCGCAGATCGCCCGCGCCGCCCGTGCCCGCGCCCTGTCGCGCCAGCAATTCGCCCAGCCGCGCCATCGCCCCTTCCAGCCGGTCGCGCGCCACGGTCAGACCCGCGGCCATGCGGTGCCCGCCGCCGCGCATCAGGTGCCCCTCATCCGCCAGCCGATGGATGGCGGCTCCGAGATCGACCCCTGCGACTGACCGGGCCGATCCCTTGCCGATGTCGCCATCGAGCCCGATCACCACGGCGGGGCGGTTGAACGCCTCTTTCAGCCGGGCGGCGACAATGCCCACCACGCCGGGATGCCACCCCTCGCCCGCCGCCCAGACCAGCGGGCCCTCCACCCCCCGCGCCTCGGCCTGCGCCTGGGCGCTCGCGCGCACCGCCGCCTCGATCTCGCGCCGGTCGGTGTTCAGCCGGTCCAGCCGTTCGGCCAGCGCCGCCGCCTCGGCCGGATCCTCCGTCGCCAGCAGGCGCGCGCCCAGATCGGCCTGTCCGATGCGGCCCCCCGCGTTGACCCGCGGCCCCAAGAGGAACCCCAGCGCATGGGTGTTCGGCGCCTGCGTCATCCGCGCGGCATCGGCCAGCGCCACAAGGCCCGGACGCTCGCGCCGCGCCATCACCCGCAGGCCCTGGCGCACCAGCGCGCGATTCACCCCCACCAGGGGCGCCACATCCGCCACCGTCGCCAGCGCCACAAGGTCCAGCATCGCCATCAGGTCGGGTCCCTGCACCCCCTCAAGCCGCAACCGCCGGTTCGCCTCGACCAGCAGAAGGAACACCACTGATGCGGCGCACAGATGCGCAAGCTCGCCGGTTTCGTCCTGCCGGTTGGGGTTTACCACGGCCAGCGCCGGCGGCAGCGTCTCGGCCCCCAGGTGGTGGTCCAGCACGACCACATCGCAGCGCGCCGCTGCGATCGGCGCGTGGCTCAGCGTGCCGCAATCGACGCAAAGGATCAGGTCATGCGCGGCCCCCAGCGCCTGCATGGCGGGCAGGTTGGGGCCATAGCCTTCGTCGATCCGGTCGGGGATATACAGGGTCGCCGTACGCCCCATGCCGCGCAGCCAGACGATCAGAAGGGCGGCACAGGCCCCGCCGTCCACGTCATAGTCGGCAAAGACCGCGATGCGCTGGCGGCCCTTGACCGCCGCGATCAGCCGGTCGGCAGCGGCGGCCATGTCGCGCAGGGACAACGGGTCGGGCAGCAGGTCGCGCAGCGCGGGCGCCAGATAGGCCGCCGCCGCCTCGGGCGCCACACCCTGCCGCGCGAGGATGCGCGCCAGTGGCAGGGGAAGGCGGGCCACCTGCGCGATCGCCTCGGCCGCGCGGTCCTCGGCATCCGTAGGGCCGACCCAGCGGCGGCCGGTGGCGGAGTGTTCGACGTTCAGGAAAGCGCGCGGTGACATGACACGGGGATGCCGCAGCAGCCGGGCCGCCGCAAGGGCTACATCGCCGCCACCGCCTTGCGGATATAGCGGTTGTCGCCCCGCGTGAGGACCCAGCGCGCCAGCTGCCGCGCCAGCCGGTCATGCCCTCGTGCCACCGCGCGCTTGAACAGTTCGCGCTGGTAACGCGGAAAGGCCTTGCGGGCCCGCAGGATGCGATAGAATTCGCCGTCCGTCAGCGTGCCTTCCAGCGCGCCCAGGATGATCGGCGTCAGGATCCCCATCTGGTGCAGCGACGATCCCAGCCGATGGCCCAAGAGCGGCGTGCGCAAGGGCATCACGTTCGGGCCGGTGAAGCGCGCGACATGGGCGGCGTCCAGCGGCTCATAGGGATCATGCAGCAGCGTCACCCGCCGGGCCGTCAGGCTCATCTCGGCCGCATCACCATAGCGGCTCTGCCAGTCGCGCCCCCAGGCGGTGGAATAGCGCGTCTCCCACGGCACCAGCGCCCGGTCCAGCGTCGATTGCGGCGAGATCGCCACCACATCGGCCCCGGGGCAAGCAGCGGCAAAGGCGCAGGCCCCGTAGCCGCCCATCGAGGCCCCGTAGAACACCACCCTCCCGAAGCGGCCAAAGAACCCAGCGTCGCGCAGTGTATCGAACTGGCCCCAGACCCAGGGATCGCGGAACCAGGTCCAGCCTGCCGCCGTTACCCCCAGCATCGACCAGCCCTGCTTTTCGATGAAGGAGAATCCCCAGGGGTGACGGTCCTCGCGCTTGTCCATGGCGAGGTCGAGGTTGTCGAAGGTCACCACCAGCACATCGGAGCTGCGCGGGACATAGAGCATTGCATGCTCGCCCCCTTCGCGGAAAAACCCTTCGGCCCCCGCAAGGCGCGTGGCGATCGCCGACCACGGTTCGGATGCCTCGTCCACCGCGGACGCGGAGGGTGGGGTCGACCCAGCGACCGGCGACCCCTGAATGCGCACCGTCACTGCAGGGGGCGCCTGGGTCACCGACCCATTGCCGCGCTTCAGCATCGCCCGTGTGACCTGCGTGCCCGCGTCGTCGCGGGTGGATAGCGCCACAACCTCGCCCCAGGGTTTCAGATAGGGATAACTGCCAGAGCCCTTGCGAATGTCCAGCAGCACCCGCCCCCCCGGTGCCAGCGCCCGCGCCAAAATCACCCCGGCCCCGCTGATCCGCGCGGTGTCGCCGAACCCCTGCAGCATCGCCAGAACCTCGGCCGGGGCGAGGTCGCCCTCGGCCCCCACGCGGCGTATGGCTGACGCGGGCACGTCATGGGACGTCAGGAAATCCACATAAGGGGCCACCCAGGGCGAGGGGCCGGCCAACAGCCTCCCCTTGTGGTCGATGTCGATCAGGTCGATTGCGCAGCCCCAGCGCGAATGGGCGGCCAGCGCCAGGCTCTGCGCCGTGCCCCCCGCATCGGCGAAGCGCGCCACCCGGTCAAGGTCCACCGACGCCGTCAGCCCCGCATCGAATACCCGGCGGCCCCTTCCGGCAATCGGCGCGGCCTCGGGGCGGATGTCATGGCGCGCGCACAGGTCGGCCAGATAGCTGCCCTCGGGCGGCACCCCGTGATGGCGCAGCCCCAACTCGCGCTTGTTGGAGGCCCAGAGATGCAGGGCGGTCGTCCGCGCGGTCAGATGGGCCCGCACCTTGCGTGACGGCCGCAAAAAGATCAGCCGGTCGGGAAACGTGACCGGATAGAACGCATCCAGCGGCTGCACCTGGTCCAGCACGCCACAGGCCCCCGCGAAATGCGTTACCATCATCGGCCCCCATGTTCCCCAGGCCTGCTGACTCACATGCACGGGCGTGCCCCGCGCGGCGGCCTCGCGATACTCCTGCCGCTGTGCCCGTCGCAGGAAGGGCGGAATGGCAAAGGGATCGGCGGTGAAGTCCAGCATCGCCGCCAGCATCGGATGATCCGGCGGCAGACCGAGGACGGCATTGTTCACCCGTTCCCCGCCAGGCAGTTCGAACCCCATCACCACGTCGCTGTCGTAATCCATGGGGCGATGGCAATACACATCCGTATCGACCCAGATCATGCCGGGGCAGGCGCGCAGCATGTGGATGCGGAACAGGTCGGCGAACAGTGCGAAACTGTCCTTCTTTTCGTATTTCAGGAAATTGTCGGTCTCCAGGACCTCGCGCCCATCGCGGCGGATCACGCCATCGGGCACATTGGGTATATCGTGATAGGAAAACAGGGTGATCCGCTGCCCGGCATCCACAAAGGATTTCAGGCACAGCTGTTCCAGCCAGCTCAGCGCCCCTCCGATCCAGAGCGTGCCCACCTCGCGCGTCCGTGCCATTCCTGCCCCTCTCGGCCCCAGTCATCCGGTCGCGGAGTTGGTGCCATTGCGAGAACAGTCTGCCGAAAATGCAGCGAATTGCAATGCGATGCGCACAATCCGCGGCATCGGTGCTTTGCCCTGCGGGGGCCGTCGTGTTAATGATGCGCGAGGAGCGGCCAAAGATCGCTCATGGGCAGGATGGCGGAATGGCAAATGGCGCGCAAGGTTCGCGGATGACAGGTGGGCGGGTGATCCGCCGCAGCCTCGGGGCGCGCGACACCGGGGCGGGGCTGCTGCTAGAGACGGTCCAGGGCGCCGATGGGCGGATGCGCGTCTTCTTTGGCACAGGCACGCCGCCCGCCCGCTTCACGCCCGACGGCGCCCCCGGCACTGCTCTCCCGCTCGATCTGCGCGAGGTGTCCGGGGGCACCCTGGCGGTGTTCGACGGGGCAGTGGGCACAAGCGGAGCAGACGTCACGGATATCGCGCTTGCAGACGGCACATCCCTGACCCTGGACCCGATCGCCGAGGAGACGGCGCTCATGGCGGGGCGGGACTGCCTGGTGGCCTTCCGGCTGGAGGAGACGGCGGCGCAGATGGCCGACTGGTTATGCTATCACGCGGACCATCACGGGGCCACAGGCGCAGTGATCGTGAACCGCCTGCCCGCGCGCATCACCGGCCCTGATCCAGACGCAGACCCTGACGCCCTGGCCCGCGCGCTCGCCGCCGACCTCCCCGCAACGATGACGCTGATCCTGCTCGACTGCCCGGTGCCCCTGGGCAAACCCGACCTGCCCCCCGAAACCCATCCGATCCTCGCGCCCGACGCGCCGGGCAAGGACCGGATGGAGGTGCCCGCCCCCGACCCCTGGCGCGCGCCCCTGGGGCAGGGCTTGATGCCCGAGCTTCTGAAATGGCGCTTCCTCGCGCAGGCGCGCGCGGTCCTCATGCTCGACGCCTCCGACTACTTGGAACCGCGCGCTCCCGGCGCCCCCTCGGCCTTCGACCTTTGCACCACCGCGCGTCATGGGGTGATCCCGCTCACCGGGCGCCGCATCTACCCCTGGCGCGTGCGCGCGGGCGCCGAGGCGCGCATCGGCGACCATATCTGCCACCCCTTCGACCGGGGCGAGGGGCTGATGCGCTGGGGCGTGGCCCCGGCCCGCGCGGGGCTGGAAAACACCTGGCGCATGATCCGCGTGGCCTATGCCAAACCCGATGCCGCCGCGGCCACCCGCTTCTGGCGTGCCATGGCCATCCGCGTGCCCGGCCGCGCGGCCTCCGAACTGGCCCCCAAGACCTCGCTGGTCGAGGATCCGGCGCTGCTGGCCCTCTCGCAAGACGTGTTCGGCTGGAAACCCGTGCGCGCGCCCGTCTCGCGCCCCCGCGCCGAGGCCACCAACGGCCGCACCGCCATCGTCACCACGATGAAGAACGAAGGCCCCTTCATCCTGGAATGGCTGGCCTGGCACCGCGCCATCGGGGTGCAGGATTTCCTGATCTACACCAACGACTGCACCGACGGCACCGACACCATGCTGGACCTGCTTCAGGCCAAGGGGATCGTCCAGCACCGCGAAAACCCGTTCCGTGCGACCGATCTCAAACCCCAGCACGCCGCCCTCCAGGCCGCCGAACATGAACCCCTCATGCGCGACTGCGCCTGGGGCATCTGCATGGACGTGGACGAATTCATCAACATCAAGCTGGGCGACGGCCGCCTGCCCACCCTCTACGCCGCGATGGAGACGGCCCTGCCGGGGGCCAACATGATCGCCCTTACCTGGCGCCTCTTCGGCAATGCCGAGGTGCACGGCTTTCACGACCGCCCCGTCACCGAACAGTTCGACCGCTGCGCCCCCGAGGTGATCCGAAAGCCGCACCAAGCCTGGGGGTTCAAGACGCTGTTTCGCAACATCGACATCTACAAGAAACTGGGCGTCCACCGCCCCAAGGGGCTGGTGCCCGACCTTTGGGACCGGGTGAAATGGCTCAACGGCGCGGGCCGCCCGATGCCGCGCCAGATGTTCAGGAACGGCTGGCGGTCCAGCCTCGAGACCTACGGCTATGACTGGGTGCAACTGAACCACTACGCCGTGCGCTCGGCCGAAAGCTTTCTGGTCAAGCGTGACCGCGGCCGCGTGAACCACGTCGATCGCGACCAGGGAGTGAACTACTGGTTCCGCATGAACCACAACGCGGTCGAGGACCGCACGCTTCAGCCCCGCCTGCCGATGCTGCACGCCGAACTGGGCCGGCTGATGGCCGACCCCGACATCGCCGCCGCCCACCGGGCGTCGGTGGCCGCGCACCGCGCCAAGATCGCCGAGCTGCGCGAAACCGAGAACTACGAGCGTTTCTTCGCCGAACTCACCAGCCCCCGGATGGAACGCCTTTGCCGCCTTCAGGCGCATTTCGGCTCGGCCGTTTTCAATGCGGGCCCGCAGGTGATCCCCTCCGACCTGCCCCTGCAGGACCTCGCCCCCGGCTTTTTCTTCACCGTGGCCGAGCAGGGGGAGGCTGCGCATTGAGCGCGCCATCTGCAAGCGGGAACATCGGCGGTGCCCGCAGAACGGGTATTCGGATCAAGAAGAAGCACGAGTGCCATCAGCTTCTTCCTGGCCGAAATACCCCCGCCGGAGGCTCCTGCAGGCACCCCAGGGGGAAGGATGGCTGAGATCTTCACCGTCATCGCCTGCATGAAGAATGAGGGCGCATTCCTGATAGACTGGATGGCGCATCACAAGGCGCTGGGGTTCGATCATGCCGTGATCTGCACCAATGACTGCGCCGATACGACCGCGACGATGGTGCAGCGATTGCAGGCGATGGGCCTTGCGCGGCACCATGCGACGCGGCACTGGCCCGCGACATCGATCCAGCGTGCGGCGCTGAAACAGGCCGGGCGCGCGCCCGAGGTGAGAGGGGCGGATTGGGTCTGGGTTTGCGATGCGGACGAGTTTCTGGCGGTGCGCCTCGGGGATGGCACGGTGCGTGCGTTGGTGGCCGCGGCCTCGGACGGGGCCGAGGTGATCTCGGTCCCTTGGCGGATCTTCGGGCCGGCGGGATGGTGGACGTATCGTGACCGGCCGGTGACGCGCCATTTCACCCTTGCGGCCCCTGCCACGGGGCCGGGTGCGCCGCGCTTTGCCTATCCGAAATCGCTGTTTCGGGGCCGCCTGCCGCTGCGGCGCATCGGCATCCATGCGCCAGTGCCGCAGGCGGGCGCGGCCTTCCGGGTGGAACTGCCGGGCGGTATACCGCTGGTCCCGCAGCATCACCGGCTGTTCGTGCAGGCCGACTATCGCTATGCCCAGGTCAATCATTATGCCTTGCGGTCTGGGCAGAGTTTTCTGGTCAAGCGCGACCGGGGCCGGGTAAACCACATGGGACAGGACATGGGGCTGGACTATTGGGACCGGTTCGATCACGCGGAAGAGCCCTGTGACGCCATCCAGCGCATCGCCCCCGCCGTGGCCGAATGGCGCGCGCGGCTGATGGCGGATGACGTGCTGGCCGGCCTGCACCGCGCGGCGGTGCGCTGGCACCAGGCGCGGGCATCGGCGCTGGCCGCCGATCCGGCATGGGCGGGGATGGTGGCGGCGATCCGGGAAAGGCTGGCGCGATGCGAATCCTCGCCATCCTGACCGTCCGCAACGAGGGCGCGTTCCTGATCGAATGGCTGGCGCATCACCGCCTGTGCGGGGTCACCGATATCCTCGTGTTCTCGAATGATTGCGACGATGGCACCGATGCGATGCTTGACCGGCTCCAGGCGATGGGCTGGCTGATCCATGCACGCAATCCGGGCCCCCATCCACAGGGCCCGCAATGGGCGGCGCTGAAGGCTGCGGACCGCCATCCGCTGGCCGGCATGGCCGACTGGACCATCGTGCTCGACATCGATGAATTCGTGAACGTGCAGGTGGGGGACCGCACCCTCCCCGCGCTTCTGGCCGCGCTGCCGGAGGCGACGGCGGTGGCGCTGGTCTGGCGGATGTTCGGCAATGCGGGGGTGGCGCAGATTGCCGACTCCCCCGTCACCGAACAGTTCATCCGCGCCGCCCCGCGCGTGCTGCACTGGCCGTGGCGCGCGCAGCAGATCAAGACGCTGTTCCGCCGTGACGGCAGTTTTGCCCGCTTCGGCGTCCACCGCCCTCGCGCGCCTGATCCCGCCCGGCTGGCGCATCAGGTCTGGCTTGACGGGTCGGGGCGGCGCCTGCCGCCTGCATTCCACACCGGGCCAAGCTTTGCTCCGCCGGGGCAGGACCACTATGCACTGGCGCAGATCAACCACTATGCCGTGGGCTCCATGCAGGGATATCTGGTGAAATGCGACCGGGGCCGGGCCAACCGCGAGGGCGGGACCTTCGACATGTCCTATTGGATCGAGCGCAATTTCTGCGATGTCGAGGAGACATCCATCCTGCCACTGACCGCCGCCGCGACCCCGCTTCGGGCCGACATGATGGCCGATCCGGTGCTGGGGCCGCTGCACCGCGCGGCGGTGGAATGGCGGCGCGCGCGATTTGCGGCGCTGATGGCGGCGGGCGAGGGGTGGCGCGCCCTGTATGGGCGGCTGTTGATGACGGCGCCGACCCGATGCCTGACCGAATCCGAGGCGCGCGAGGTCTGGCGGCATGGTCGCGCGGGTCCCTGATGTCGCCGCGATGCAACTTTGGGTTGCGCGATGTGGAAACAATCCGTCGGCGTTGTCGATGGGCTGCCCCCCCGTTGCCCACTTGTTTTCGCGGAAGCGCCACGTGACAGTGACAGGGTTATCGGGTTCGCAGCTTTTGCGGACCCAGTTTTCACGCCGGGTGATCAGATGTCCGATACCGAAACCGCCATGCCGCCACTGTCGATCGACGCTGCCGACCGTGAGGGATGGATCGCGGCGCTGGATGCGATGTTTGAGGATCTGGGGCACAGCGAGCCCTTGGGACACCGCCATCACGCGCTCTTTGCCGACGAGGGCACCACGCTGCTGGTGACCTTCGACGAGGCGGGCGCGGTGCGGGCCGAGGGGCCGGGGCGTCTGCCGCATGGGTTTGTCCAGGCGCGGGCGAAGGGCTGGTCCTGGCTGGGCCTGCTGGCCGAGGGCGCGACGTGGTGGCGTGATCCGGCGGTCTGGCGCTACATCGACCGGCTGGTGGATGACGCGTTTTTCGAGGATTTTGACCGCGTTCTGTTTTATGGCGCGGGGCAGGGTGGTTATGCGGCGGCGGCCTATTCGGTGGCGTCCCCGGGAGCTGGCGTCCTGGCCATCGCGCCGCAGGCCACGCTGTCGCCCGCGCTTGCAGGCTGGGACCCGCGTTTCCGGGCTGCGCGGCGGCTGGATTTCACGGGGCGCTACGGCTTTGCTCCCGACATGACCGAAGGGGCCGGGCGGGTTTCGGTGATCTTTGATCCGATGGAACGCGAGGATGCGATGCACGCGGCACTGTTCCACCGTCCCTGGTCCCGGCTTCTGCCCGCCCGCCACTTTGGCAAGCGCCCCGACGCGGGCCTGCGCAAGATGGGGGTAATGGATGGCCTGGTCGAGGCGGCCATGGAGGGACGGCTGGACGACATGACATTTGCCGAGGCCATGCGCGTGCGGCGCAACTTCGGCCCCTACCTGCGCCACCTCCTGTTCACCGCCCGCGAGGCTGACCACCCCGGCCGCGAGGCGATGATCTGCAGGTCGGTCACGCGGCGGCTGAAGGCGCCCAGCTTCCGGCGCCGTCTGGCCGAACTGGCGGAGCCGACAGGACCGGCCGATCAGTGACTGCCCCTTGCAAGGGCGGACCGCGTTTCTGCGGCCTGTGCATGGAACGCGGCTTCCAGCGCAGCATCTGTGCCGCGCGCGCCGTCCACCACCCTGCAGGCCCAGTCCACATATCCGGCGCACCGTGCCGCGTCCCAGTCATCTGGCGGAGCGGCGGCCAGATCGGCAAGGTTCGCGGTCTGGTCGGCGATCTTGATCCACCGCGCCTGCGGTGACTTCGTGCCGATGGTCGAGGCCTGCAGCGCCTTGCGCGTCGGCTGATCCAGCCGCTTGTCGTCGGTCACCTCCATCACGATGGCCGCGATACGGAGGCCGAAGGCGGAGATCAGGTCAGCCTCGCTGACCCTGGTATCCTCCACCGTGTCGTGCAGGAGGGCCGCGATGACCGTATCCTCGCAGGCCGCAGGGCTGGTGGCCACGCGGGCGGCCACCTCGATCACATGGTTGACGTAAGGCGCCCGCGAGGCGCCCTTGCGGGTCTGGCCGGTGTGGTGGCGGGCGGCAAAGGCGCAGGCCGCCATAAGGCGTTCCATGGCAAATCCCTTCGGTCGCGCCGCGCGGTTTGGACACAGCAGGATGCGGAGGGCGGGCCGCGCGGCAATTTTGCGGAGATTGCAGCGGATGGGAGCGGTGCAAACAAACTACCGTCGGCGCCGATCGTCAATATCCCTGCCCGAATCTCTCTGGCAAAGCTGTGGCCGCTTTGCTACGGCCGTGACATGGCTGACACTCTGACAATCCGCCGCCCGGATGACTGGCACCTGCACCTGCGCGACGGGGCCGTCCTGCGCGCGGTGTTGCCCGAGACCGCGCGCCATTTCGCCCGCGCCATCGTCATGCCCAACCTCGTGCCGCCCGTGGTCACAGCCGCCGATGCGCGCGCCTACCGCGAGCGCATTCTGGCAGCCTTGCCCGAAGGCATGGCGTTCGAGCCGCTGATGACGCTTTACCTGACCGAAGGGACCGACCCCGAGGACATGGCCTCCGCCGCTGCGTCGGGCCTGGTGCGGGCGGTCAAGCTTTATCCCGCCGGGGCCACCACCAACAGCCACGCGGGCGTGCAGAACCTCGACCGCGTGATCCCCGTGCTGGAGCGGATGGCCGACATCGGGCTGCCGCTTTGCGTGCATGGCGAGGTGACGGACCCGGCGGTGGACATCTTCGACCGCGAGGCGGTGTTCATCGACACGGTCCTAGATCCCCTGCGCCGCCGCCTGCCGGGCTTGCGGGTTGTGATGGAGCATATCACCACGGCAGAAGGGGTGGCCTATGCGCGCGCGGGGGGGTCTGACCTTGCCGCCACCATCACCACGCATCACCTGGTGATCAACCGCAACCACATCCTCGCGGGCGGGCTGCGGCCGCATTACTACTGCCTGCCGGTGGCCAAGCGCGAAAACCACCGCCTGGCGCTGCGTGGGGCGGCAACGGGGGGCGAGGGGCGGTTCTTTCTGGGCACCGACAGCGCGCCGCATGTCGATGCGGCGAAGGAGGCCGCCTGCGGCTGTGCGGGCTGCTTCACTGCCACCAACACCCTGGCGATCCTCGCACAGGTGTTCGAAGAGGACGGCGCGCTGGACCGGCTGGAGGGTTTCGCGTCGCGGCACGGCCCTGCCTTCTACCGCCTGCCGGTGAACGAGGGGCGCATCACCCTGCGCCGTGGCGATCGGGCTGCATGGCCCGCGCGCATCCTGACCGAGGCCGGGCCGGTGACGGTGTTCGATCCCGGTTTCCCGGTGTTCTGGCATGTGGAAGGCTGAGCGCCGGGTCTGCGGACGGGGTGCGGGTGGCGGCGTCGGAGCCTCCGGCGGGGATATTTTTGCCAAGATGAAAGCTGCAAGTGTGAGGTATGCCGCATGATCCCCGCCACATTCCCCCCGAAGGACGAGATGGCGCGGCTGACCGCGCGGGCGCTCTTGGAGATCGGGGCTGTGCATTTCAACGCGGCCGAGCCCTTCACGCTGGCCTCGGGCCTGCCCTCGCCCACCTATATCGACTGTCGCAAGCTGATCGGCTATCCGCGCATCCGGTCGGTGCTGATGGATTTCCTGACGGTGACGGTGATGCGAGAGGCGGGGTTCGAGGCCTTTGACAACATCGCGGGCGGCGAGACGGCGGGCATTCCCTTTGCGGCCCTGGTGGCCGAACGGCTGGCACTGCCGATGAGCTATGTGAGGAAGAAGCCCAAGGGATACGGCCGCAACGCGCGCATCGAGGGTGGCATGTCGGAGGGGCAGCGCGTGCTGCTGGTGGAGGACCTGACCACCGACGGGGGATCGAAACTGTCGTTCGTCGATGCGATCCGCGAGACGGGGGCGACTTGCGGCCATACGGCGGTGATCTTTTACTACGGCATCTTCGAGGGCACCGAGGCGCGGCTGGCCGCGCATGGCGTGGCCTTGCACCACCTCTGCACCTGGTGGAACGTGCTGGCCGAGGCGCGGGCGCAGGGCGTGTTCGATGCCGCGACTCTCGCGGAGGTGGAGGCCTTCCTGACCGCCCCGCGCGCCTGGCAGGAGGCGCGCGCGGGCCGCTAAGATTTCGGTGGACGATGTTGTGGACAAGCCCGGGACGACTCAGGCAACCCCGCATGCGGCCCACAATCGATGGTGCGCCGGGGTCTTGTTTCTGCTAGGTTTGGGGTGATCCTGCCAGATGTCGCAATATGTGCGGGGGCTTGATTCCGAACATTCGTTCGGGGCAGGACGGGATACCCCGCGTCAGACGGGGGCGCGCGCGGCGGGGGCTTTGCGGGCGGAACGGGGCAGGGGGCAGCCATGACCGAGATCGTGAATTTCCGGCAGATCGTGCCCGCGGGCACCGGCACCGAGCCCGAGGCGATGCCCCACAACATCGAGGCCGAACAGCAATTGCTGGGCGCGATCCTGACCAACAACGATGTCTATGACCGCATCTCAGCCCTGGTGAAAGCCGAACATTTCTACGAGCCTACCCATGCCCGCATCTTCGAGATCGCCGCCGCGCGCATCCAGAAGAACGCGCTGGCGAGCCCCGTGACGCTCAAGGCGTTCCTTGAAGATGACGCGGGGCTGAAGGAGCTGGGCGGCCCCGCCTATCTCGCGCGTCTGGCCGGGGCCGCGATCAGCGCCTATGCCGCGCGCGACTATGCGCAAATGATCTATGACCTTGCCGTGCGGCGCGAGCTGATTGGGCTGGGCCGCGACATCGCCGCCGCTGCGGCTTCGGTCGATGTCCACAACGAGCCGCGCGACCAGATCGTGGAGGCCGAGCAGCGGCTTTACAAGCTGGGCGAGCAGGGGGTGGCCGAGCGGGGCTTTCAATCTTTCCTGAAGGCGGTCACGGACGCCGTCAACGTGGCCAATGCCGCCTATCAGCGTGACGGGGGGCTTGCGGGCATCTCCACCGGCCTCACCGATCTGGACCGCAAGCTGGGGGGGCTGCACCCCTCGGACCTTCTGATCCTTGCGGGCCGCCCCTCGATGGGCAAGACCTCGCTTGCCACCAACATCGCCTTCAACATCGCCCGGGCCTACCGCCGCGGCCGCCTGCCCGATGGCAGCGAGGGTGCGGTGGAGGGCGGCGTGGTGGGCTTCTTCAGCCTGGAGATGAGCGCCGAGCAGCTGGCCGCGCGCATCCTTTCCGAGGCTGCCGAGGTGCCCTCCGACCAGATCCGCCGCGGCGCGCTGACGGAGACCGAATTCCGCCGCTTCGTCGAGGCCGCCAAGGCGCTGGAGGCTTGCCCCCTCTACATCGACGACACGCCCGCCCTTCCGATCAGCCAGGTCGCCGCCCGTGCGCGGCGCCTCAAGCGCACGCATGGGCTCGACGTGCTGATGGTGGACTATCTGCAGCTTCTGAAGGGGGCGAGCCGGTCGGAGAACCGGGTGAACGAGGTGTCGGAGATCACGCAAGGGTTGAAGGCCATCGCCAAGGAACTAGACATCCCCGTGATCGCCCTGTCGCAGCTCTCGCGCCAGGTGGAAAACCGCGACGACAAGCGCCCGCAGCTGTCCGACCTGCGCGAATCGGGGTCGATCGAGCAGGACGCGGACGTTGTGATGTTCGTTTACCGCGACGAATACTACCGCGAGCGGGAAAAGCCGGGCGACCATGAGCTGGACAAGATGGCCGCATGGCAGGCGGTGATGGAGCAGGTCCATGGAAAGGCGGAGGTGATCATCGGCAAGCAGCGCCACGGGCCGATTGGGACGGTGGAACTGGCCTTCGAGGGGAAGTTCACGCGGTTTTCGAACCTCGCGCGTGCGTGGCAGGGCGATGGAGCGGGCGGGGGGTATTGATCCGGCTGGTGATCTGCGGGTGGGCCGGGTTGCCGATGGCAGGGCAGAAGCGGGTCCCGGGCGGCTCGCACCATCCCGCCGGACTTTTCAAGGACGTTTGATGCCGCGGAGAACGGCGATGGCCGATCTTGCACGACTGATGGCGCATAGTGCGCGATAGCGGTGGTTCGATGAAGGGTTGTCCAGGCTCGGCCGAGCGTGGCATGGCCAGGGGGACAGCAGGCGTCCCGGGATCAAGTTCCTCGCCTAGCCCGCCGCGAGCGCCGGATCTGCTGGCGCCAGAAGGTGCCGGGTCAGCACTGACAGGGCCTGCCGCTGCTGCCCTGGAATGTCAAAGTTCGCAGGCGCCAGCCAGCGGTCAACGACCTTGTGCAGTGCCGGCCATTCGCTGTCGATCACCGAGAACCAGGCGGTATCCCGGTTGCGGCCCTTGACCACGGCGGCTTGGCGGAACACGCCTTTATAGGAAAAGCCCAGCCGCTGCGCCGCGCGGCGGGATGCGAGATTGGGCGCATTGCATTTCCATTCATAGCGGCCGTATTGCGCCCGAAGGCTTCTGCCATCACCAGGGCCATCGCCTCGGTGGCGGCTTGGGTCCGCTGCATCGCGGGCTACAGGCAGATGTGGCCCACCTTGATGGACCCGGCTGCCGGCTGGATACGCAGGAAAGCCGCGACACCGGCCGCGCGCCAGCCTGTGCCATCGGGCAGGCAATGGGCGAGGAGCATCGGGTCGCCACCGTCGTCAACTCCGCTGAGCCAGTCCCGGTGCGCGGCCCCGTCGGAAAAATGGCCATAGGGCGGATACTCCCGGACCCGCGGCGCGCTCTGCGCGGCGGTGAAGAGGTCGCGTCCAATGAATGCCGCCGACAGTGGTTCCAGCCGCGTGCATCGCCCCTGCAAGACCCGGGCCGCAGGCGGCGGCGGTTCCCATCCACCCAGGTCGTCCTGCGACATCTTGGGTGCTCCGGTGGTGCGGCGGAGGGCGTATCACCCGCGCGGCCCGACGAAAAGCTGTCAGAGCAACAGTCGGGGATCATCGTTCCCCATGTCGAGGCCCGGAAAGACGCTGCCCTCCAGCACCGCGCGGTCAAAGCCGAACATGCCCCGCATCGCCCAGGCGGCCCAGGCGCGCACGTCTGAGGTGGGCATAAGGTCGCGGCGGGCATAGAGGTCGGCCTCGGCCAGCCCCGGCCAGCGGCCCAGCACCCGCCCCCCCCGCAGCGCGCCACCGGCCAGCACCATCGCCCCGCCGGTGCCGTGGTCGGTTCCGCGCGTGCCGTTCTCGTGCACCGTCCGGCCGAATTCGGTCATCGCGACAAAGAGCGTCTTGCCCCAGACATCGGGTCCGAGCCCGGCCTTCATCGTCAGGATGATGCGTTCCAGCCGCGCGAGCGGTGCGTTGAGGGCGCCGGCCTGCTGCCTGTGGCTGTCCCAGCCACCCAGCGACATTGCCCCGATCCGCGACTCGCCGCGCAACCGCTGTGCGGCAAACTCCACGAGCCGGTCGATGTCGGCCAGGCGCGGCGGGATGGGCACCCCCGGATCAGCGGGGGCTATCGCGGCCTGAATTCCGTCCTGTGCGCTGTCGTCCATATCGTCCAGCGCGGAGTCCGCGGCCAGCATCATCGCCTCGGCCGCGGCATCGCGGAACAGCGGGTCGTCGTGATAGAGGTGTTCCAGCAGAAGCTGGCCCTGCGCGGTCAGGGGCAGGCTCTGGTCCGGCATCCAGCTGAGGGAGGGGGCGCGGCCCGCCAGAAGTGGCAGCGCCTCGCGCCCAACCGCGATGGAGGCCTGGGCCTCGATCCCCGGCACCGCCTGCAGCATCCGGTTCAGCCAGCCCTCGCGCCGCACCAGCGCCAGATCGGCAGGTGTCAGGCCCGACGCCGCAATGTCATGCGGCAGCCCGGCCTCCAGCAGATCCTGCCCGTCGAAATGGCTGCGCTTGTCGCGGTAGGGGGTCGAAGTGGCATGGACGAACCCCAACTCGCCCGCCTGCCACAGCGGCAACAGCCCGCCCAGCCGCGCATGCAGCCCGAAGCGGCCATCCAGCGGAAACACGCCCTCGCCGGTGCCCAGCGTCGGGCGCGCGAGGGCGAAACCGGGATCGAAGAGCGGCTGGACAACATCCAGCCCGTCCATCGCCCCGCGCAGGATCACCACCACCATACGGTGATCTCCGAGGGCCCCCGAGGGCGAGCCTGCGAGGGTCACGGTGTTCAGCCATGGAAAAGCCGCCGCCGAACAGCCCGCCGCCCCCAGCCCGCGCAGAAAGAACCGCCGGTCCATCGCCATACCCCTCATCGCCGGTTGAACATGGGCGAGGCCAGGACCAGCCCCACCGCCTCTGCCCGCGTCTCGGCGCGTTCCACGGCCCAGAGCAGCCGCCCTTCGGCCAGGGGGCCGAGGGCCGCATGCGCCATGTCCGCCGCATCGGGCAGGTCGCGGCGCAGGCTGGCAGGGGCCTGCATGGCCCAGGCGATCCGCGCGGCCAGAAGCTGCGGCCGGATCCAGGCCTCGGCTTCTTCGGGCCAGCCATCAGGGCCATTTGGGGCCTGCCACGGCTGGCCCATCGCCGCCAGAGGATTGAGGATGCTACGTCGCAGCGTCCGGTCGGGCATGTCCATCACGTCCGCGCCGGTGACCCCCAGCGCCCGCAACCCCGCCAATACGAAATCAAACGGCTGGCGCATCTTGGCAAGATCGGGGGTCCAGGCAGCCGGATGATCCAGAAGGGCGCCATAAACCGCCATGAGATCGCCGTCGCTGGCGCTCCATGCGGCGGCGATGGTCGCGACGAGGGCCGGATCGGGATCATCCGACACCATGTGCACGGCGATCTTGCGCGCCAGATGTCCCGCCGTTTCGGGCCGCGCGGCCAGATCGTGCAGGACCGCCACGATGGGGGCAAGCCCCTCGCCGCCATAGCTGCGTCCCAGAACGGTTTCCGCCCCCGGTTCCGCCCATTGCGGGCGAAAGACCGTGCCAGTTTCGCCATCCACGCCCAGTCCGGTCAGGAGCGCCGCCAACTGCTCTACATCGCGTTGCGAATAACTCGCGTCCACGCCGAGCGTGTGCAGTTCGATCAACTCGCGGGCCAGATTCTCGTTCAGGCCCCGCCTGCGCCTGAGGCCCGCCTCGGAATTCGGGCCGATCGAGCTGGACTGGTCAAGATAGCTCAGCATCGCCGGATGCAGGGTGGTCGCCACCAGCAGGTCGGAAAAGCGGCCGGTGAGGTTCGGACGGATTGCGTCCTCGATTTTCGCGAATGTCAGCGGCGCGTCGATGGTGATGCGCGCACGGGTGGTGAAGTGGTCGGCCCAGAACCGCACCAGACGTTCACGCAGGCCGTCCTGCGCATCGAGCGCGCGGGCGATCTGGACACGGACATGAATGCCGTTGAACGCTCGGATTGCCGCGGCCGCATCTTGGCGCATTGTCGCGTCGCCGGACTTTCGCAATGCGCGGCGCGCCTCCAGGCCTTCCACGAGCAGGCTCAGCGCCGTTGCCGTGCCCTGCACCGGCCGGCCGAGGGCGGCGTGGTCGGGCTCCGCCAGCGCAGACAGCAGGCCCGCCGGATCGGTCGGCGCTCCGGGCGGCAGGGGGAGGCCGATGCCGAAACGCAGGGCGGCTATGTCGGTTCGGGTCAGCATCGGGGCACCTTCGAGCGTCGCGAATGACGTCGCCATGCAAGGTTAGCACGGTTCGTCCCGAACTGGCACCTCACAGTCGCGCGGGGCGGCAGGTTCCTGCCATGGCGGCGTCACGCGGCATCACCGACCAGTCTTGCGTCAAGCTGCGCGATCACCCTCAGAAAGGCCGCGAGGTCGGCGGGCGGCACGCCTTCCAGCAGCCGCTCCTCGACGGCCAGCGCGATGGGCAAGAGCTGGGACAGTGCCGCCACGCCCGCGGGGCTGAGCGAGATCGCCACCAGCCGCGCATCCGAAAGGCCCGGCACCTTTTGCACCAGACCCGCCGCGCCTAGCCGTGCCACCGCTCGGCTGACGCGCGATTTTTCAAGGCCCGCCGCGATCTGGATATCCCGCACCGACACCTCGCCCGCCTCGTGCAGATGGGCCATCACGCGCCATTCAGGCACCGACAGTTCCTGCACCTGGCCATAGGCGGCCGACAGGTGGCGGCTCACCCGGGCGGCCAATGTGGTCAGGCGGTAGGGCAGGAAGTCGGGCAGATGAAAGGGGGCAGGCATGGAACGTGTCCAAAGTCGTTGCAGATGCAACGATATTGACTTTTCGCCCGGATGCAACCACGCTGTAGGCGTCTTGTGCCCATCTCGATACGGAGACCGCCATGAACACCCAGGCCAAATCCGGCGGATTGATCCGCGCGCATGGCGCGGGCGGCGCGCATGACGGCTACATGCCCGGCTTCGGCAATGATTTCGAGACCGAGGCCCTGCCGGACGCCCTGCCTCAGGGCCGCAACAGCCCGCAACGGTGCAACTATGGCCTGTATGGCGAGCAGCTGTCGGGCACCGCCTTCACCGCCCCCAGCCACCAGAATGAGCGGACATGGTGCTATCGCATTCGCCCCTCGGTGCGCCACACGCACCGGTTCGCGAAAATCGACCTGCCGCTGTGGAAAACCGCGCCCCATATCGACCCCGATGTGATCAGCCTGGGCCAGTATCGCTGGGATCCCTTGCCCCATGCGGGGCAGACGCTGACATGGCTCACGGGCATGCGCACCATGACCACGGCGGGCGACGTGAACATCCAGGTGGGGATGGCCGCCCATGTCTATCTGGTGACGGCATCCATGCAGGACGCCTATTTCTACAGCGCGGACAGTGAATTGCTTGTGGTGCCGCAGGAGGGGCGGCTGCGGTTTTGCACGGAGCTTGGCATCATCGACCTGGAGCCGCAGGAGATCGCGATCCTGCCGCGCGGCCTCGTCTACCGCGTCGAGGTCCTCGACGGCCCCGCCCGCGGCTTTGTCTGCGAGAATTACGGGCAGAAATTCCAGCTGCCAAGCCGCGGCCCGATCGGGGCCAACTGCATGGCCAATCGGCGCGATTTCAAGACGCCCGTGGCGGCCTTCGAGGACCGCGAGGTGCCGTCCACCGTCACGGTGAAATGGTGCGGCCAGTTCCATCAGACACGGATCGGCCAGTCGCCGCTGGATGTGGTGGCTTGGCACGGCAACTATGCGCCGGTGAAATACGACCTGCGCACCTATTGCCCAGTGGGGGCGATCCTGTTCGACCATCCCGATCCGTCGATCTTCACGGTCCTGACCGCACCCTCGGGGGTGGAGGGGACGGCCAATATCGACTTCGTGCTGTTCCGTGATCGCTGGATGGTGGCCGAAGACACCTTCCGCCCGCCGTGGTATCACAAGAACATCATGTCCGAACTGATGGGCAACATCCACGGCATCTATGACGCCAAGCCCAGGGGGTTCGTTCCGGGCGGCCTGTCGTTGCACAACATGATGCTGCCGCATGGCCCTGACCGGCAGGCGTTCGAAGGGGCCTCGCGGGCCGTGTTGCGCCCCGACAAGCTGGCCGACACCATGTCCTTCATGTTCGAGACGCGGTTCCCCCAGCACCTGACGGCCTTTGCCGCGCGCGAGGCCCCGCTGCAGGACGACTATATCGACTGCTGGGAAAGCCTTGCCAAAAAGTTCGACGGAACGCCCGGCATGAAATAGCGCCGCCGCGCCGGGGCGGACTTCACGACCGCGCAACAGGCCGGATCGCCAGCTTGGCAAGCACGGGCCAAAGGATTACCTCAGGCGTGTCGCAGGCACCGCATCCAGCCGGAGAGATTCCCATGTCCCATCAGCATCGTCGTCCGGTCATGGCCCTGGCAGCCGCTTTGGTCGCGCTCGGCCTTTGCGCGCTGCCCGTGACGCCTGTGCAGGCCGAGGCCGTGCCGATGACCGGTTCCGCCGCCGACCAGGCAGCGCGGGAGTTGTCGCAGACGCTGCGCATCGCCGAGGTGATGGGGGTGATGCGCCTCGAAGGGCTCGACTATGGCGCAAAGCTTGAGGCCGAGATGTTCCCGGGGCAGGGCGGTCCTGCCTGGCAGATGGCGTTGGAGCTCATCTATGACGCCCCAACGATGCAGCGCCGGTTCGAGGCCGCCTTTGCCCGTGAGATAGGCGGCGATGCGGCGGCCATCGCAGCGTCGCAGGCGTTCTTTTCCGACACCCGTGGCCAGACCCTGCTGACGCTGGAGATCGAGGCGCGTCGCGCCCTGCTCGATGAGGCGACCGAAGAGGCGGCGAAGGCGCGGGCCGAGGACATGGCCGCGCAGGACGACCCGCGCCTTGCCCTCCTGAAACGCTTTGCCGAGGCCAATGACCTGATCGAGGCCAATGTGCAGGGTGCCCTGAACGCCAACCTTGCCTTCTATCGCGGGCTGGCCGAGGCGGGGGGCCTTGGCGAGGACATGACCGAGGCGCAGATGCTGTCGGATGTCTGGGGGCAGGAGCCTGAGATCCGGTCAGAAACCGAGGACTGGCTCTATCCGTTCCTGGCCCTTGCCTATGGTCCGGTGGAGGATCGCGACCTTGAGGCCTATATCGCCTTTTCGCTGACCCCCGCCGGCAAACGGCTGAACGTGGCGCTGTTTGCCGCCTTTGACGCGGTGTTCGGCCGGGTCAGCTTTGATCTTGGCCGCGCGGCCGCGCGGCAGATGCTGGGCGAGGATATCTGACCGGACCCTGCCCGATCGCCGCCGCATCCCGTGCTTGACTTCGCAGCCGACCTACGCGATACGCCAACAGCCCGGCGCGCACCCCTGTCCGCCGGGTTTCAATATTCATGACGCTCCCGTCCCGGGGGCGCGCTGTCCGAAGGCACCAAACGCCGGGGTTCGCCCCCGGGGCCGAAGGGCGCGGAAACCGAGAGAAGGAAAGACCCATGTTCGCGGTCCTCAAGACCGGTGGCAAGCAATACAAGGTGCAGGCGGGTGACGTGCTGCGCGTAGAAAAGCTTGACGTCATTGCTGGAGCCAAGGTCCAGTTCAACGATATCCTGATGGTCGGCGGCGACACGCTGACGGTCGGCGCACCCTTCGTGGCAGGTGCCGCCGTGCAGGCCGAGGTGATCGACCAGATCAAGGCCCCCAAGGTCATCCACTACGTCAAACGGCGCCGGAAACACTCGTCGCAGCGCACCAAGGGCCATCGCCAGCAACTGACGCTGCTGCGCGTGACCGAGGTTCTGGCCGCGGGGGCCGAGGATACGGGCGTGGCCGCCGCCACCGGCACCGCCGCCGCGCGCCGCGCCGCCCATGGCACCACCCCGGCCCCGGTCGAGGCTGCCGCCCCGAAACCCAAGCGCGCCAAGGCCCCCAAGGCCGAAGCCCCCGCGACCGCCGAATAAGGAGGACGATCCATGGCACATAAAAAGGCAGGCGGTTCGTCCCGCAACGGCCGCGACAGCGCAGGCCGCCGTCTGGGCGTGAAACTGTTCGGCGGCCAGGCGGCCATCCCGGGCAACATCATCGTTCGCCAGCGAGGCACCACCTGGCACCCCGGCAGCGGCGTCGGCATGGGCGTGGACCACACGATCTTTGCCACCGTCGAGGGCCGCGTGGCCTTCCGCAAGGGCTTCAAGGGCCGCACCTTCATTTCGGTCCTGCCGATGCCCGAAGCGGCAGAGTAAGCCGAACCTTCGCATCCGTGTTGGAGCAGGGGGATCGGCCGCAAGGCCGGTCCCCTTGCCGTTTGCGGGCGAGCAGCGGCGCAGGCGCAAGATGGAGCTGCGGTCGCCGAAAGGTTGCATAACGGGACGTCACGTCCCATCTGACAAGGCAGGGCAGGGATTGTGGCGCGGCGGAAAACCCTCGCAAAGGCGCTGCTCATGGTTTCGAGGAGGAATGCCATGACGCTCGACATGATCAGGGGCCAAGCAGATGACGCTGCGCGCGCCGCGCAGGCCGGAGGCGACATCGCGGCGGACCGCTTCGTGCTGCGCCCGGTGCGGCGGGCCGATGCGGGGCTATTCGCACTCTTTGCCGGTGACCGCCGCGTGGCCGAGGCGACGCGGTCGATCCCGCACCCCCTGCCGCCCGGCGCGGCAGATGCGTTTGTCGCCCGCGCGATGGCGCGCGCCGAGGGAGAGGACATCTGGGTGATGGACGGCACCGCATCCGGCCTGCCCGAGGTGCTGGGGGTCATCAGCCTGAAGGCGATGGACCGCAGCCAGTCCGAAATCGGCTACTGGGTCGCGCCGGCCTTCTGGAACATCGGGATCGCATCCGAAGCGGTGCAGGCGCTGGTGGCAGCGAACCCGCTCAAAAACCGCACGGTTTTTGCCGAGGTGTTCCAGGACAACCCCGGCTCGGCCCGGGTGCTGACCAATGCAGGCTTTGAATACATCGGCGACGCCGAAACCTTCTGCATCGCCCGCGGCGCGCGGGTGCCGACCTGGACCTATCTGCGCCGCCTCACCTGACCGCCCGGCGTGACACCCGGCTTCACCCACCGGGGGTTTTCCACCCCCGGACCCCCGGAGGGTATTTTCACAAAGAAGAGGACAGGCACGGTCATCCGGTTCTCTCCTTGACAAAAATACCCCGGGGGACCGGGGGCTGGCCCCCGGGGCCGGGGCCGGGCGCGCCCTTGATCAGGGGGGCGAAGGATCGTATCGCATGTCTCGCCCGGCCTCATGGCCCTTTCCGAAAGTATCCCGCGCATGAAGTTCCTCGATCTCGCCAAGGTCTATATCCGCTCGGGTGGCGGCGGGGGGGGGTGCGTATCGTTCCGGCGCGAAAAGTTCATTGAGTTCGGCGGCCCGGATGGAGGCGACGGCGGCAATGGCGGCTCGGTCTGGGTTGAGGCGGTCGAGGGGCTGAACACGCTGATCGACTTTCGCTACCAGCAGCATTTCTTTGCCCGGAATGGCCAGCCCGGCATGGGTGCGCAGCGCACGGGCAAGACCGGCGAGGACATCGTGCTGAAGGTGCCCGTGGGGACCGAGGTTCTGGACGAGGACGAGGAGACGGTGATCGCCGATCTGGTGACGGTGGGCCAGCGGGTGCAGCTGGCGCGGGGCGGCAATGGCGGCTGGGGGAACATGCAGTTCAAATCCTCCACCAACCGCGCGCCCGCCCATGCCAACCCTGGCCAGCCGGGGGTGGAGCGCACGATCTGGCTGCGGCTGAAACTGATCGCGGATGCGGGGCTGGTGGGGCTGCCCAATGCGGGGAAATCCACGTTCCTGGCCGCCGTGTCGAACGCGCGGCCCAAGATCGCGGATTACCCGTTCACGACGCTGGTGCCGAACCTTGGCGTGGTGGGGGTGGACGAGGCCGAATTCGTGATGGCCGATATCCCCGGGCTGATCGAGGGGGCCAGCGAGGGGCGGGGGCTGGGTATCCAGTTCCTCGCGCATGTGGAGCGCTGCGCGGTGCTGTTGCATCTGGTGGATGGGACGTCATCGAGCGTCGTCAAGGATTACCGGACCATCGTGGCCGAGCTTGAGGCCTACAACGAGGTGCTGGGGGACAAACCGCGCATCCTTGCGCTGAACAAGGCCGATGCGCTGGATGTCAAGACCCTTGGCACGCGGCGCCGCGCATTGGAGAAGGCCAGCGGCGGGCCGGTTCTGGTGGTGTCGGGGGTGACGGGGCAGGGGGTGCAGTCCGTGCTCCGCGCGCTGATGGCCCAGATCATGGGGGCGCGCGTGGTCGTGCCCGAGGAGGGGCCGTGGCATCCGTGACGGGGCAGGCGACCCCCGACCTGGGGTCCGTGCGGCGGCTGGTGGTCAAGATCGGCTCGGCGCTGCTGGTCGGGCCGGAGGGGCTGCGCTCGGCCTGGCTGGCGGGGCTGGCCGAGGATGTGGCGGCGTTGCGGGCGCGGGGGGCGGATGTGGTGATCGTGTCCTCGGGCGCGATTGCCCTGGGGCGCAAGGTGCTGGCGCTGCCTGCCGGGGCGCTGCCGCTGGAGCAGGCACAGGCGGCGGCGGCGGTGGGGCAGATCCGCCTTGCGCGGGCCTATGAGGAGGTGTTGCGCCCGCATGGCATCACCACGGGTCAGGTGCTGGTGACGCTGGAGGATACCGAGGACCGGCGGCGATACCTCAACAGCCGGGCGACGATGGCGACGATGCTGGGTTTCGGCGTGGTGCCGATCGTGAACGAGAACGACACGGTGGCGACGGACGAGATCCGGTTTGGCGACAATGACCGGCTGGCCGCGCAGATCGCGGTGACGGTGGGGGCGGATCAGCTGGTGCTGTTGTCGGATGTGGACGGGTTCTATTCGGCCAATCCGCGGCTGGATCCCACGGCGCGGCGGTTCGACCTGGTGGAGCGGATCACGCCGGAGATCGAGGCGATGGCGGGGGATGGGGTGTCGGGTCTGTCGAAGGGCGGCATGAAAACCAAGCTGATGGCCGCCAAGACCGCCGTGAAGGGCGGCTGCGCGATGGCGATCATGGAGGGGTCGGGCCTGCGGCCCCTATCCGCGCTGATGGCGGGGGCGCCGCGCACCTGGTTCCTGCCAGAGGGCGATCCGCAGCTTGCGCGCAAGCGCTGGATCGGGGCGATGAAGCCGCGGGGCGAGGTGCGGCTGGATGCCGGCGCGGTGGCGGCGCTGGCGCAGGGGCGGTCGCTGCTCCCTGCAGGCGTGGTGGCGGTGGAGGGGGCATTTGGCCGGGGCGATCCGGTGGCCATTCTGGGGCCGGGGGGCGAGGTGTTAGGCAAGGGGCTGGTGCGCTATACTGCGGTCGAGGCGCGCGCCATCGCCGGGCACCGGTCGGGGGAGATCGAGGCGATCCTCGGCTATCCGGGGCGGGCGGCGCTGGTGCACCGCGACGACATGGTGGTGTGAGGGTAGCGGGGGCGGGAGCCTCCGGCGGGGATATTTGGACCAAGATGAATGGTCGGGGCGGAAGGGCGGATGCGATGGACGGGGCGGCAGGCGACCTGATCGGGCGGATGGGGCGGGCGGCACGGGAGGCGGCGGCGGAGCTGGCCTTTGCCGGGCCCGAGCGCAAGTTCGCGGCGCTGATCGGGGCGGCGGAGTTCGTGTGGAACGCGCGGGATCGGATACTCGATGCCAACTACGAGGATATGGGGCTGGCCGAGGCGCGGGGGCTGTCGGCGGCGATGAGCGACCGGCTGCGGCTGGACGAGGGGCGCATCCGGGGCATTGTGGACGGTTTGCGCATGGTCGCCGAGGCGCCCGATCCGGTGGGGCGTGTGCTGGCGGAATGGGACAGGCCCTCGGGCCTGCACATCCAGCGGGTGGCGACCCCGCTGGGGGTGATCGGGGTGATCTATGAAAGCCGGCCGAACGTGACGGCGGATGCGGGGGCGCTGTGCCTCAAGGCCGGGAATGCCGTGATCCTGCGGGGCGGGAGCGAGAGCCTGAACACCTCGGCCGCGATCCATGCCTGCATGGTGGAGGGGTTGCGGCAGGCGCAGCTGCCCGAGGCGGCGATCCAGCTGGTGCCCACGCGCGACCGGCAGGTCGTGACCGACATGCTGCAGGCGACGGAATGGATCGACGTGATCGTGCCGCGGGGGGGCAAGGGGCTGGTGGGCCTCGTGCAGTCGCAGGCGCGGGTGCCGGTGTTCGCGCATCTGGAGGGCATCTGCCACGTCTATGCCGACCGCGACGCCGATCTGGCCAAGGCGCGGGCGGTGGTGCTGAACGCCAAGACCCGGCGCACGGGGGTCTGCGGTGCGGCGGAATGCCTGCTGATCGATTGGCGGTTCTACACGGCCCATGACGGGGTGCTGATCGAGGACCTGATCCGGGCGGGGGTCGAGGTGCGCGCGGAGGGCGAATTGCTGAAGGTGCCGGGCACGGTGCCCGCGGCGCCGGAGGATTTCGGCCGCGAGTTTCTGGACAGCATCATCGCCGCGCGGCTGGTCGATGGGGTGGATGAGGCCATCGCCCATATCCGCCGCTACGGTTCCGGCCATACCGAGGCGATCCTGACCGAGAACGACGCGACCGCCGCGCGGTTCTTCGCGCGGCTGGACAGCGCCATCCTGATGCGCAACGCCTCGACCCAGTTCGCCGATGGGGGCGAGTTCGGCATGGGGGCGGAGATCGGCATCGCCACGGGCAAGCTGCATGCGCGCGGCCCGGTGGGGGCCGAGCAGCTGACCAGTTTCAAGTATCTCGTATCGGGGGACGGCACGATCCGGGCGTGACCGCCGGACCGGGCCCTGCAGAGAGAGGGTCGGCTCAGAACGACAGGCGCAGGTCGGTGTCTCCCGTCTCGACGGCCAGCCTGCGGCCAAGTGCCCCAACCGTGCCGGGCAGCAGCGCGAAATGAACCAGAGAGGCCGTGGTGGGAAGTGTCTCGGCCCCCGCCAGCCCCGCCCAGAGGGCCGGATCGAGCCGCAGCCGCGCGGCCTGACCTATCACGGTCCAGATAGCGTCATCCGGTCCTGCCTCCTGCATCACGGTGATGCGACCGCCGTAGGCCATGGCAGTTTCGCAGGCCATGAGGGCGAGGAAGACGGCTTTGACCTCGGTCCGCGCGAGATCCTGCGGGCCCTGCCAGTCGATCGAGAGCCGCCCGCCGCGTGTGGTGTCGGCAAGGATCGACATCACCTCGGGCCGGCCGATCCGCTGGCCGGGCGAGGCGGCGCCGAAGGCCACGCGAAAGAACCGGATGCGGGCATTGGCATGGGCCACGCTTTCCGAGATCAGCGCGATTTCGGGGCTTTTCGTGGCCCCCTCCATCATCAGCAGTTCCACCCCGTTGCCGATGGCTCCGATCGGGCTGATAAGGTCATGGCAGATGCGCGAGCCGATCAGCGCGGCCAGATCGGGCGCTTGCGTCGATGTTGCGGGATCAGGGCGGTAGGGCATGTCATGCATCGGCGTCTCCGGTCGCAAGAGGGGGGAACCATGGGAAACTCGATCCTGTCACCGGGGATGCGCGTGCGGCATCCGCGTCAGCCAGACTGGGGCACCGGGCAGGTGCAATCGGTGATCGGCGACCGGATCACGGTGAATTTTGAACACGCCGGAAAGGTCGTTTTAGATGGTCGCCGGGTCGATCTGCTGCCCGTTTTCGGTCTGATGGATCAAAGCTAGAATCGTGTGGCGCGCATTACAACCCGTGATTGTCAAACCAGCCACGGGTGCCGATGGAATGTGTTGCATCGTTGCCGCCCGACCCATAAGACGGCGGCGGACAAGGCTCGGCGGGGGGTGGGGATGAAGGCGGACGATCCGCATCTGGTGCTGCGGCTGGCGCGGGATGACCGCGACCTGAAGGCCGCGCAACGGCTTCGGTACCGCGTGTTCGTCGAGGAACTGGGCGGCGACGGCGATCTGGTCGATCACGCGGGCCGGTTCGAGGCCGATGAGTTCGATCCCGCCTTCGACCATCTGATCCTTGTGGACAACCGCCGCGATGCGGCGGCGCTGGATGACGTTGTGGGGGTGTATCGCCTGCTGCCCTGCGACCGCGCGGCCGAGATCGGGCGCTTTTATTCCGAGACGGAATATGACCTGGGGCCGCTGAAGGCGACGGGCAGGCGGCTGCTGGAACTTGGGCGGTCCTGTGTGCATGCCGAATATCGCGGCGGGTCGGCGATGTTCCATCTGTGGAACGGGCTTGCCGACTACGTGCTGACGCGGGGGATCGAGGTGCTGTTCGGGGTGGCCAGTTTCCACGGCTGCGATCCGGTGCCGCTGGCACAGTCGCTGTCCTGGCTGCACCACCACCATCTGGCCCCCGAGGCGATCCGGGTGCGTGCCCGTCCCGCGCACCGGCAGGAGATGAACCTGCTGCCGCCCGAGGCGCTGGAGCGTCGCGCGGCCATGCTGGCCACGCCTGCGCTGATCAAGGCCTATCTGCGGCTGGGCGGGTTCGTGGGTGACGGGGCCTGGATCGACAATGCCTTCAATACCACCGATGTCTGCCTGATCATGGACACCGCGCGAATGAGCGCCAAGCACCGCGATTTTTATGCTCGCAAGCAGGTGCGCGGCGGGGCATGAGCGACTGGCTGCAGGGGCGGCTGCCGGATTGGCGGCCGGGGCCGATGGGCTGGGTGCGGGTCGTGCTGCGGGGGCTGGCGATTGGCACGGCGGCCTATGGCGGGCTGGTGCTGATGCTGCTGTTGCGGCTGGTGGAGCGTCCGCTGCACGGCGCGCGACGACCCTGGACGCCCCATATCACGCAGGCGGTCTGCCGGTTCGCGCTGGCGGTGATGGGACTGCGGCTGGTGCGGAGCGGGCAGCCGATGCGGGGGCCGGGGGCGGTGGTGGCGAACCATGGCTCATGGCTGGACATCTTCGCGCTGAATGCCTGCGACCGCATCTATTTCGTGGCCAAGGCCGAGGTCGCGCGCTGGCCCGGCATCGGCTGGCTGGCGCGGGCCACGGGCACGGTGTTCATCACCCGCAGCGGGGCCGAGGCGCGGGCGCAGGCGGCGCTTTTCGAGGATCGGCTGCGCGCGGGCCATCGACTGCTGTTCTTTCCCGAGGGCACCAGCACCGACAGCCTGCGGATGCTGCCCTTCAAATCGACGCTCTTCGCCGCCTTCCAGGCGCAGGGCCTGCGCGAGAGCCTGCGCCTCCAGCCGGTCAGCGTCGTCTATCACGCGCCGGAAGGGCAGGACGCGCGGCTTTACGGCTGGTGGGGCGACATGGATTTCGGCGGGCACCTTCTGCGCATCCTGGCGCAGCCCCGGCAGGGGCGGGTGGAGGTGACATTCCACGCCCCCGTGGCCGTTGCAGACGTCGCCGACCGCAAGGCCCTGGCCGCGCGGTGCGAGGCGCTGGTGCGATCGTCCTTTGATGCGGGGCGGGCGGGGGCGACCCCCCCCTAGCGGATGCCCGCCCGCATGAAGCTTTGCACGAAGGCGCGCTGGAACAACAGGAACGCGATGAGGAGCGGCGCCGAGGTCGCCAGCGACGCGGCCGAGATCACCGTCCAGTCGATCCCCTGATCGACGCTGGCGAACACCTGCAACCCCACGGTCACCGGGCGGGTCGAGACCGAGCTTGTGACCACCAGCGGCCACAGGAAATTGTTCCAGTGAAAGCTGACCGAGACCAGCCCATAGGCCACATAGACGGGTCGCGCGAGCGGCACATAGACCCGCATCAGCACGGTGAACCATCCGGCGCCTTCGATCACCGCGGCTTCCTCCAGCTCTTTCGGCACCTGCCGGAAAGTCTGGCGCAACAGGAAGATGCCGAAGGCCGAGGCGACGTAAGGAATGGCCACGCCCGCGAGGCTGTCCACCAGCCCCAGCCGCGCGATGGTGGCATAGTTCTGCACCATCAGCATCTCGGGCGAGACCATCAGTTGCACCAGCACCAGCGCAAAAAGGATGCCTGCGCCCGGAAAGCTCCACCGCGCAAAGGCATAGGCGGCCAACGTGCCCAGCACGAATTGCGCGGCCAGGATGCCCGTGACAAGGATCGCCGTATTGATCATGTAGCGGCCGAAGGGCGCGGCGGCGAAGGCGCGTTCGAAATTGCCCGTGGTCAGCGGGGCCAAGGGGTTGAAACCGGTCAGGTATTCCGGCGGATGCACCGCCGCCCAGACCGCGAACAGGATCGGCAACAGCCACAGTCCCGCAAGCAGCCAGGCCCCCACGGCCTCCAGGGTGGGCGTGCGGTCGGTCATCGATAGTGCGTCCGCCGTTCCAGGAGCCAGAACTGCACCGCCGCGATGATGGCGAGAATTGCCAGCAACAGCATGGTCAGCGCCGAGGCCTGCGCGGTATCCCAGAACTTGAACCCCACCTCCCAGATGTGGAACAGCAGAAGGTTGGTCGCGTTGTTCGGCCCGCCGAAGGTCATGATGAAGATGTGGTCCACCACCCGGAAGGCGTTGATCAGCGCGTTAACCGCCACGAAGAGCGTGGTCGGCGCCACCAGTGGGATCAGCACGCGCCGCACATAGGTCCAGCGCCCGCAGCCCTCGATCCGGGCGGCCTCGGCCAGCGAGGGCGGCACGGCCTGAAAGGCGGCAAGGTAGAAGATCATGAAGAACCCCGCCTCTTTCCACACCGCGACCACGATCACGGCCCAAAGTGCCGTGCGGTCCGACCCCAGCCAGTTGGTGGAGGGCAGGCCGAACACCCCCGACAGCACTTGATCCAAGAGGCCGAAACCGGGGGTGTAAAAGAACAGCCAGATATTGGCGGCGGCCACCATCGGCAGGATGGTGGGCGTGAAATAGGCCAGCCGCGCAAAGCCGCGCCCCGGCAGGCGCGCGTTGACCCAGAGCGCCATCAGGAACGCAAGCACGATCGAGGCGGGGATCGTCGCCGCCGCATAGATCGTGTTGTTCCACAACACCTTGGCCAGAACCGGGTCGGACAGCAGGGCGGCATAGTTGTCGCCCCCCACCCAAACCGAGGGGCGGCGGCCGCGCGGGGTGCTGTGCAGGCTGTTCCACAGCGCCAGCAGCGCCGGCCAATGCGTGAAGGCCACCAGGAGCACAAGGCCCGGCGCCAGCAGCAGATAGGGGGTCAGGGGAACGCGCCGCATGGGGTTGGGGGGCGGGGCCAGCGACGGCCCCGCCCCGCTGATCTTAGCGATAGGCCGCGAGGATGCGGTCAGCCTCGGCCTGTGCCTCGGCCAGGGCCGCGGCGGGGGTTTTCTGACCCAGCAGCGCCGCTTGCAGCGCGTCGTTCAGCACGCGCGCCACGCGCTGGTTTTCATGCGTCGAAAGCTCGGCCACCGCATGGGCCAGCTGGTCGCGCGCCACCGTGGCGGGCGGAAACTCGGCGGCGTAGGCCTTCATCGCCTCGGTTTCCCAGGCGGCGGGGCTGACGGCCACATAGCCCGTCTTGATCGACCAGTCGGCGGCCATCTCGGGCGATGTCACCCATTTGGCGAACTCGAAAGCGGCCTTTTGCACATCCTCGGGCACGGTGTTGAAGATGAAGAGGTTGCCGCCCCCGGTGGGCGCGCCGCGCGATTTCTTGGCGGGCAGCATCCCCACGCCAAAGGCGAAGGGCGCGTTCTTGCGCACGTTCGTCAGGTTGCCCGTGGTCGTCCACATGATGGCATTCTCGCCCTCGAAGAACGCCTGCGGGGTGGCGCCCCACTCGATCACGCCCGGTGCCATCACGCCATGCTCGGCCGAGAGCGCCACCAGATATTCCAGCGCCTCGATGGCGCCGGGGTCGTCGAAGTTGGTCTTGTTGCCCTCGGCATTGGCGAGGATGACGCCATTGGGCGTGGTCAGGCCCTGAAACAGCCAGTAGGGAAAGCCTGCGGTCGGAATGCGCACGCCCCAGCGGGTGACGTTGCCCGAGGCGTCACGCTTCACCAGTTTCTTGCCCATCTCCACCATCTCGTCCCAGGTGGCGGGGCCTTTTTCGGGGTCCAGTCCGGCCTCGGCAAAGGCCTCCTTGTTCCAGTAGATCACCGGGGTGGACCGCTGGAAGGGCAGCGACCAGGTTTTGCCATCGACCTGGCCGTTGGCGAGGAAGGCTGGGAAAAAGCTGGCCAGCATGGCGCGGTCTTCCTCGGTGGTGGCGAGGTCGTCCATCGCCACCAGCACATCCTCGTCATAAAGCGTGAAGGTGTCGGTGGACAAGAGCACGGCCATGGCGGGGCTTTCGCCGCCACGGATCTGGGTGATCGTGCGCGCGATCGTGTCCTGATAGCTGCCGGTATAGACCGGGGTCACCTGGATCGAGGGGTTGGCCGCGTTGAAGGTGGCGGCGTATTCGTCGATGATCGCGGTGACCGGTCCGCCGACGGCGACGGGAAAGTTGAACACCACTTCGGTCTGGGCGAGGGCGGCGGCGGGGGCAAGGCCAAGGGCCAGCGCTCCGGCAAGGGCGATACGGGGCAGGGTCATTTGGGCAGGGTCTCCATGACGGGTTGGGGGGCAGGCGTGGCGGGGGCCCCGACTTGCAGATTGACGCGCGGATCGACGCGCAACTCGTCGGGGCCAAAGAAATGCGCGGCCCCGGGGGGCCAGGTCAGGTGCAGGGCGGTGCCGGGCGCGGGCGCCCCGGCCCCGGGCAGGCGCAGCGCGAGGCGCGTGGACCCGGCACGGCACAGCGCCATCGTCTCGGCCCCCAGATAATCCTGCGCTTCCACCGTCACCGGCAGGCCGGTGGCGGCAATTGCCAGGGCCTCGGGGCGCAGGCCCAGCGTCGTGGCACCCGCAGGCGCCCCCGGCGCGAAATCGGTGCCCTGGACCACCGGGCCGTGCGGTGATCCCTGCGGCCCCGGCACCAGCGGCAGCATGTTCATCGGCGGCGCCCCTATGAAGCGGGCGGCAAAGGCATGGTCGGGGCGGGCATAGAGCGCCTCGGGCGCCGCCACCTGCATGATCCGCCCCGCCTGCATCAGCACGATCCGGTCGGCCATGCTCATCGCCTCGGCCTGGTCATGGGTCACAAACAGCACCGTCAGGCCCAGCTTGCGCTGCAGGGCGCGGATTTCGTGCCGCATTTCCTGGCGCAACAGCGCATCGAGGTTCGACAGCGGCTCATCCATCAACAGGATCGGCCGACGCGCCACCACCGCGCGCCCCAGCGCCACGCGCTGCTGTTGCCCGCCCGACAAGGCCGAAGGCCTGCGGTCCAGCAGCGCCGTCAGGCCCAGAAGCTCGGCGGCCTCCTCCAGGCGGCTGGCCATCTCGGCGCGGGGCGCGCGCCGCACCTGCAGGCCAAAGAGGATGTTGTCGCGCACGCTCAGATGCGGGAACAGCGCGTAGTTCTGGAACACCATCGCGATCCCGCGCGCTTCGGGTGGTGTCGCCGTCACATCCTTTCCGTCGATCAGCACGCGGCCCCGGGTGGGCTGGTCCAGCCCCGCCACGATCCGCAGCGTGGTGGATTTGCCGCAACCGGAGGGGCCGAGCAGGGCCACGAACTCGCCCCTCTGCACCGACAGCGAAACGCCCGCCAGCGCGGGCTGCGCCGCACCGGGCCATCGTTTTTCAAGACCTTCCAGCGTCACGAACATGTGCGTTAGATGTCGTGCAGCTGTGACGGGCGGGTGACGGCTGTGCAACAATCCTGCGAAAGACTGCGGCGCGCTGCGGGTTGTCTCGCGCGCCGTGGTGGCCAAGTGCGTCAGAGCGTCGCCCGAGGGCACATTCTGCGCGATGCCCGAGGCGCGCGCCTTTCCGATGGTGGCCGATGGCCAGCCCCCATGCCTCGGGCAGGGGGGGCGCATGCCCCGTCACCACGCGCACAGCCGGTCCGTTGTCCATCAGGCTTCAGGTCGGCCCAGCCTGTATCGCACCGCGCGTCGCACCCGACCGCGCCCATGTGTCCACCCCGCATCAGGACGGACGACCCGGACGACGATATCCCCGTCCTTCCGCGAAGGCCCTAGCCGGGGCCGGGCATCGGTCGATTGCGCCGACTGGACAGGACGGAGGGGAGTGCTAGGCCGTGTTGGCGACATAGACGGAGAATGTGCCATGATGATCCCCCGATCCGCCCTGCTCCTTGGCCTGGCCGGGCTGATCCCGTTCCTGTGGGGGGCGGCGACGCAACTGGTTCCGGGGTTGGCGGAGTGGGGTCTGCGCCATCTGGGCCCGCGCTTCATCGCGCCTTATGTCGGGCTGGCCTACGGGACAGTGATCCTGTCCTTCATGTCGGGTGTGCTCTGGGGATTTTCCACGCAAAGCCGAGGGCGCGCGGCGGCCACCGGGTTTGCCTTGTCGGTGATCCCGGCGCTATGGGCGTTCCTGATGGTGGGGGGCGGGCCGGTGTCGGCGGCGGTGAACCTTATGGCGGGATTCGCCGGACTTCTGGCGCTCGACTGGACGTTCTGGCGGCAAGGGCTGGCCCCGGACTGGTGGATGCGCCTGCGCCTCCTGCTGACGGTGCCGGTGATGGTGTGCCTTGCGATCATCGCCTTCGGCTGACCCTCGCCGACGCCGGGGGCCTCTCTTGGCGCGTTTGCGGGCAAGGTCCTCTGTGTCCCTCGCCGCCGTCACCCGCGAGCGCGATCTGGATTTGGCCATGCGGTCAGGTCCGAACGGCCTTCGCCCCCGGGTTTGAACCTGTGGTGCCTCAATGGTGCGGAACCGCGCGAGGCAGCCCGGTGCGGCACGGCTTTGCCGAAGGGTCAAAAGGTCGGGTGCGGGATGGTTTCGGAACGAGACGCCGTTTTGATCCCGCACCCAAGACCGCAAGCCAAAGGCGGCCCCGGGTCGCCGAATGCACCACGGCGGCGCCGCGTGCCGCGTTCGGCGACGGGATACCTGCAGCCTTTCCCATCTTGAAACCGGCGGTTGTGTTCCAGCAAACATGCAAACGCGTTTCTGGAACCTTGCGGGCGCGCCGGCAGCGCCCTCCGGCTTTCTTCACTATTCTGGATTGCTCGACGGATTGCCTCTGTCGTTGCGGCGCTGCCGTGACGAACTTGTCCCATAGTGCGTCCTTCCATTCCTTCGAAAGGATCGCACCATCAGGCCGTGGAACTAAACACCTAGTATGCGCAACCTGTCAACGTAGGCGACAACTGTCTGATCTTGCCGCGCTGAAGGTGCTGGAACCGATCAACCGGGCCTCGATCACCGACAGCGTGTTCGACGAACTGCACCGGCAAATCCTGAGCCTCGACCTGCCACCGGGGGCGAAACTGTCCGAGGTGGATGTGGCGAGAGCACTTGGCGTGTCGCGCCAGCCGGTGCGCGATGCTTTTTACCGGCTGTCGAAGCTGGGGTTTCTGTCGATCCGGCCACAACGGGCGACGACGGTCTCGCAGAGCTCGGATGAGGCGGTGATGCAGGCGCGGTTCATCCGCTCGGCCATCAAGGCGGAAACCGTGCGCCTGGCCTGCGAGGCGCTGACGCCCGAGGACATGGACGCGCTGCAGGCGATCCTTGACGATCAGGCCAAGGCAGTGGCGGCGCGTAAACCTTGGCCTTTCACCGGCTGGACGACCTTTTCCACCGCGAGATCTGCGTCTGCGCGGGCCATGCCTTTGCCTGGGACATCATCCGCGAGACCAGGGCGCATGTGGACCGCGTGCGCTTCCTGTCGCTGGCCTTTGCCAGCCAGGATGCATTCGACGACCATCTGCGCATCATGGCCGCGATTCGGGCGCGTGATGGGGGCGAGGCGGTGATGGCGATGCGAGCGCATCTGGCGCGGATCAAGGACCAGATCGGGCGCATCAGGGCCGAACATGCCGCCTATTTCGAGAATGGGGCGGGAGGTGAGTGAGGCGTTCCTCGCCATCGGCGAATGCATGGTCGAGATGGCCCCGCAGGAGGGGGGCCTCTATGCCATGGGCTTTGCCGGGGACACCTTCAACACGGCATGGTATGCCCGCCGCTGCCTGCCCGCCGACTGGCGCGTGGGCTATCTGACGGCGGTGGGGACCGATGCGGTATCGGACCGGATGGTGGCATTCATGGCCGGGGCGGGGATCGACACGGGTGCGGTGGCGCGCGACCCTGCGCGCACGGTGGGGCTTTACCTGATCTCGCTGACCGGGGCCGAGCGCAGCTTTGCCTACTGGCGGGGGCAGTCGGCGGCGCGCGCGCTTGCGGCGGACGCGGCGCGCCTTGAGGCGGCGCTGGAGGGGGTGCGGCTGGCCTATCTTTCCGGGATCACGCTAGCGATTCTGGAGGCGGAGGCGCGGGCGCGGCTGCTGGCGGCCCTGCAGCGCGCGCGGGGTGCGGGGACGATCGTGGCCTTTGACCCGAACCTGCGGCCGCGTCTGTGGGCCGATACCGACGCGATGCGGCGGGCGATCATGCAGGGTGCCGCCCTCGCCGATGTGGTGCTGCCGAGCCATGACGATGAGGCGGTGCATTTCGGGGATGCGAACCCCGCCGCCACGGCGGCGCGCTATGTGGGGGCAGGGGCGGGGCTGGTGGTGGTGAAGGACGGTGCGGGCGAGGTTCTGGCGCTGGACCGGGGGCAGGAGGTGAGGTTCCAGCCAACCCCCGTGGCGCAGGTGGTCGATACCACGGCGGCGGGCGACAGCTTCAACGCCGGGTTTCTGGCGGCGTGGCTGACGGGGGCCGACCTGACCGGGGCAATGGCGGCCGGGGCCAAACTGGCGGGCCGCGTCATCGGAGCGCGAGGTGCGCTGGTCTAGCTGGCGCTGTCGCGCGCAAGGCCGATGCTGCGCAGGGCCTCGGCGATCTCGTCGAGGATGGCGGGGTCGTCGATGGTGGCCGGGGCCTTGAAGGGCTGGCTGTCGGCGATCTTGACCATGGTCGCGCGCAGGATCTTGCCCGAGCGGGTCTTGGGCAGGCGGTCCACCACCACGGCGCGCTTGAAGTCGGCCACCGGGCCGATCCGGTCGCGCATGAGCGCCACGCATTCCTTCACCACCGCGTCATGCGGCCGGGTGACCCCACGGTTGAGGCACAAGAACCCCAGCGGCGACTGGCCCTTGAGGTCGTCCGCCACGCCGATGACCGCGCATTCGGCCACATCGGGGTGTCCTGCCAGCACCTCCTCCATCGCGCCGGTGGACAGCCGATGCCCTGCCACATTGATCACGTCATCGGTGCGCGCCATGATGTAGAGGTAACCGTCGTCGTCGATGAAGCCTGCGTCCCCCGTCTCGTAGTAGCCCGGGAAATGGGTCAGGTAGGATGCGACGAACCTCGCTTCCGCGTTCCACAGGGTGGCCAGCGTGCCGGGGGGCAGCGGCAGTTTCACCGCGATGGCCCCCAGCGTTCCAGGGGGCAACGGATGGCCGCCCTCATCCAGCACCTGCACGTCATAGCCGGGCATCGGCACCGAGGGGCTGCCGATCTTGACGGGCAGGGCCTCGATCCCCATGGGGTTCGCGGCGATGGCCCAACCGGTTTCGGTTTGCCACCAATGGTCGATCACCGGTTTGCCAAGGTGGCGCTGTGCCCAGAGGATCGTATCGGGATCGGCGCGTTCGCCCGCGAGATACAGCGTCTTGAGCCGCGAGAGGTCATAACGTGCGACCAGCTTCCCCTCTGGATCGTCGCGCTTGACCGCGCGGATGGCGGTGGGGGCGGTGAAGAAGCTGCGCACGCCGTGTTCGGCGATCACCCGCCAGAAGGTGCCCGCATCCGGGGTTCCCACGGGCTTGCCCTCGAACACCACGGTGGTGCAGCCGGCGATCAGCGGGCCATAGCAGATGTAGCTGTGCCCCACGACCCAGCCGACATCCGAGGCCGCCCAGAACACGTCGCCCGCACCCACGTCATAGACCGCGCGCATCGACCAGTTGAGCGCCACCAGATGCCCCGCCGTGGGGCGCACCACGCCCTTGGGCGCACCCGTGGTGCCGGAGGTGTAGAGGATATAGGCCGGGTGATTGCCCGGCACTGGCACGCAGTCGGCGGGGTCGGCGCCCCGTTGGAAGGCGTGCCATTCGTGATCGCGCCCCGGGGTCAGGCTGCCCGGTTCCTGCGCGCGTTGCAGGATAACGCAGAAATCGGGCTTGTGCCGCGCAAGCTCCAGCGCGCCGTCGAGCAGCGGCTTGTAATGCACGACCCGCGCAGGCTCGACCCCGCAGGAGGCGGCGATGATCGCCTTCGGCTGGCAATCGTCGATGCGAACGGCCAGTTCGGTGGCGGCGAATCCGCCGAACACCACCGAATGGATCGCCCCCAGCCGCGCGCAGGCGAGCATCGCCACCAGCGCCTCGGGCACCATCGGCATGTAGATGATCACCCGGTCGCCCATGCCGATGCCGTGGTCGCGCAAGCCCGCGGCAAGGCGGGCGACCCGGTCCTGCAGGTCGGTATAGGTGATGGAGGTGGTGGTGCCGGTGACGGGGCTGTCATGGATGATCGCCGCCTGCGCGCCGCGCCCGTCCTGCACATGCCGGTCGACCGCGTTCCAGCAGGTGTTGACCATGCCATCGGTGAACCATTCGTAAAGCGGCGCGCGGCTGTCATCGAGGGCGCGGGTGGGCGGTTTCACCCAGTCGATGGCGCGGGCCGCGTCCATCCAGAACCCTTCGGGGTCAGCCTTCCAGCCATCGTATTCCGTGCGGTATCCCATGGCATGCCCCCCCCAATCGCATTGCCGACCGTTACGCCGAGGAAAGCCGCGACACAAGAATGTTGCGCAAGGGGGCGCGCAAAACGGTGCTGCGTTCCGCCACGCCCTGAGTTCCTGCGCCTCGCCCCGGCCTTAGCCGTAATGTGCGACCGGGGTGCCCGCCAGCGCGGTCATGTTGTATAGCCCCCGCGCGGTGATCGAGGGCGTGACGATATGCGCCTTGTTGCCCATGCCCATCAGGATCGGCCCCACCTCCAGCCCGTTCGCGCGCATCTTCAGGATGTTGCGCACCCCCGAGGCGGCGTCCGCATTGGCAAACACCAGCACATTGGCCGCGCCGTCGAACCGCCCCCCCGGAAAGATCCGGTCACGCAGGTCCTGGTCCAGCGCCGCGTCGATGTGCATCTCGCCCTCATAGGCAAAGTCGGGCTCGCGTGCGTCCAGAAGCTCCAGCGCCGCGCGCATCCGCCGCCCGGTGTCGCAGTCGAGATTGCCGAACTGCGACGAGGCGCAAAGCGCCACCTTGGGCACGAGGCCGAAGCGGCGCACATGCCGCGCGGCCCCGATCACGCATTCCATGATCTGGCCGGGCGTGGGTTCGGGATGCACATGGGTATCGGAGATGAACAGCGGCCCGTCTGGCAGGATCATCAGGCTGAGCGCGCCCACAGGGTGAAGGCCGTCGCGCGCCAGAACCTCGCGCACATAGCGCAGATGCCACAGGTATTGACCGAAGGTGCCGCAGATCAGGCTGTCGGCCTCGCCCCTGTGCACCATCACGGCGCCGATGGCGGTTGTGTTGGTCCGCATCACGGCCCGCGCGATGTCGGGCGTCACCCCCCGACGCCCCATCAGGCCCGCATAGGTTTCCCAGTAGTCGCGGTAGCGGGGATCATTCTCGGGGTTCACGATGTCAAAGTCGCGCCCCGGACGGATCGGCAGGCCCGCCCGCTCGCACCGCGCCTCGACCACATCGGGGCGGCCGATCAGGATGGGCTTGTCGTTCGACTCTTCGATCATCGCATTGGCGGCGCGCAGCACCCGCTCATCCTCGCCTTCCGCAAAGACGATGCGCCGCTCGGCCGCGCGCGAGGCCTCGAACACCGGCCGCATGATGAGGGCCGAGCGGAACACCGACCCGTCCAGATGCGCCTTGTAGGCGTGCAGATCGGGGATGGCCCGCGTGGCCACACCGGTTTCCATCGCGGCGCGGGCCACGGCGCTGGCCACGACCCCCATGAGGCGCGGATCGAACGGCTTGGGGATCAGATAATCCGCGCCGAAGGTCAGTTGTTCGCCCTGATAGGCGGCGGCGGCCTCGGCGCTGGTGGTGGCACGGGCAAGCGCCGCGATCCCCTCGATGCAGGCCAGTTCCATAGCGTCGTTGATCGTGGTGGCGCCCACGTCCAACGCCCCTCGAAAGATGAAAGGAAAGCACAGCACGTTGTTGACCTGATTGGGAAAATCGCTGCGCCCCGTGGCGATGATCGCATCCGGCGCGGTGGTGCGGGCCACATCGGGCAGGATCTCGGGCGAGGGGTTGGCCAGCGCAAAGATGATCGGGCGCGGTGCCATCTTGGCCACCATTGCGGGGGTCAGGACCCCCGGCCCCGACAGCCCCAGAAACAGATCCGCCCCTGCGATCACCTCATCCAGAACGCGGGCTTCCGTCGCCTGCGCATAGGCGGCCTTCTGCGGATTCATGTCGATCTCGCGGCCCGCATAGACCACGCCGTGGATATCGCACAGCCAGACATTCTCGCGCCGCACGCCCAGTTTGAGCAGCATGTTCAGACAGGCGATGCCCGCCGCGCCACCGCCGGTGGAGACGATCTTGATGTCCTGAAACCGCTTGCCCGCCACATGCAGCGCATTGGTCGCCGCAGCTCCCACCACGATGGCGGTGCCGTGCTGGTCATCGTGGAAGACCGGGATATTCATCCGATCGCGGCAGAGCCGTTCCACGATGAAGCAGTCGGGGGCCTTGATATCCTCAAGGTTGATCGCGCCAAACGTCGGCTCCAGCGCGCAGACGATCTCGGCCAGCCGCACGGGGTCTGGTTCGTTCACCTCGATGTCGAAACAGTCGATATTGGCGAATTTCTTGAAGAGGACCGCCTTGCCCTCCATCACCGGCTTCGAGGCCAGTGCGCCGATATTGCCAAGGCCCAGCACGGCCGTGCCATTGGTCACCACCGCCACAAGATTCCCGCGCGCGGTGTAGCGGCGCGCGGTGGCGGGGTCTGCCTTGATCTCCAGGCAGGCCTCGGCCACGCCCGGCGAATAGGCAAGGCTCAGGTCGCGGCCGTTCGCAAGGGGCTTGGTCGCGCGGACCTCCAGCTTTCCGGGCTTGGGGAACTCATGGTAGTCCAGCGCCGGGTGGCGGCTCGCGTCCTGTGGTCCGGTTTCCATCTGCCCCTCCGCTGTGGTCGTTTAACGTTAAGCGAATGGCGGGCGGGTGCAAGCCCGGCCCGCGTTCCGCCCGCTGTCGCGCATTCTTGCAAATCCTGTGCGACAGTCGCAGGGTCGCGCGAAAGTTCCGGGGGTAGATCATGCAGAACATCCGCGCCGAGGTGCATCTGGCCACCACCGCGCTTGCCGAGGACATCGCCTACTTCACCTGCAGCTTCGGGATGCGGCTTGAGCGCATCTTCCCCGCCGACGATCCGCGTGTGGCGGTGCTGTCGGGCCATGGCCTGCGGCTGCGGCTGGAAGCGGGGCAGGGGGCGCCGGGCACCATCGGCATCCTGGCTGACGATCCGGTGCTGGTCGCAGGCGGCGCGCGTGAGCTGACGGCGCCCGGGGGCACGCGGGTGGTGATCTCGGCGCTCGATCCCCCCGTGGTCCAGCCGCCCACCGAACATGCCTTCGTCGTGCGCCGCCTTGCCGACCAGGCCCCCTGGGTGGTGGGCCGGGCGGGCATGCAATACCGCGACCTCGTGCCCTCGCGCCTTGGCGGCGCGATGATCGCCAGCCACATACGCATTCCCCAGGGCGGCCCGGTGCCCGACATGGTGCATTTCCACAAGGTCGGCTTCCAGTTGATCTTCTGCGTCAAGGGCTGGGTCGATGTGGTCTATGAGGATCAGGGCCCCCCGATCCGCCTGCATCCGGGCGACTGCTTCATCCAGCCGCCCGAGATTCGCCACCGCGTCCTGCACGCCTCCGACGGGATCGAGGTGATCGAGATCGGCGTGCCCGCAGAACACCTGACGGTGATTGACCATGACTTGCCCCTGCCCACGCCGCACCTGCGCCCCGAGCGGGAATGGTCCGGCCAGCGCTTTGTCCACAACACCGCCGCCACGGGCGCCTTCGCCCCATGCCGCCTGCCGGGCTTCGTGGCCCGCGACACCACGATCGCCGCGCATACCGGCGGCGCGGCCTCGGTCATGGTCGTCCGCCCCGGCGGCACCCCCACGCACCTTACCCGGCATCAGGGCGACATCCTCTTCTCCTATGTTATGGCCGGAACGATGACGCTTGAGGCCGAGGGCGCGCCCCCGGCCCCCCTCTCGCCCGGCGATGCCTTCGTCATCCCGCCCGGCCTCGCCACGCGTTATGCCGATCCCTCAGCCGATCTCGAACTGCTAGAGGTGGAACTTCCTGCCAATCCCGCGACGGACCTCGTCTAATGCGGGTTTTCATTTTTCCTCCCCGCTTCTTCTGTCCAAAAATATCCCACGGGGGTGCGGGGGTGTGAAACCCCCGCTCCTGCCCGCACCACCCACCCGCCGCGTGCAGACCGCCCCGCCGCCCC
>JBKBKC010000007.1:83863-219187 GCA_046294265.1 Gemmobacter sp.
TTCCTACACCCCCTGGGGGGGGGGGGGGGGGCCCCCCCCCCCCCCCCCCTCCTGCCCCCTCCACCCTCCCGCCGCTTGCATCCCGCCCGGCCGCACCGCACACTTCAACCGTCAACAGCCCCGGAGGGCCCCCATGTCGCTCTACGATGCCGCACTACAGGTGCGCCTGAACGCGCACGCTCCCTATTCCGGCTTCAAGGTCGGGGCCGCCATCCTGTCGGTCGAGGGGCACATCCACCGCGGCTGCAACGTCGAGAATGTGGCCTACCCCCAGGGCACCTGCGCCGAGGCCGGCGCGATTGCCGCCATGATCGCGGCGGGCGACCGGCGCATCGCCCGGATCCTCGTGGTCGCCGATGCCCCGGCGCCGGTCCCTCCCTGTGGTGGCTGTCGCCAGAAGATCGCAGAGTTCGCCACCCCCGACACGCCTGTTACGATGTGCACGACCTCGGGACAGACCAACACCGTGACGCTGGCTGACCTGCTGCCCGGTGCCTTCGGTCCCGAATTCATGCCGGACGGCCGCTAGGCCATGGAGGCCCGCGCGATCATCGCCCGCATCCGCCGGGGGGAGCAACCTTCGGCGGAAGAGCTGCAATGGTTCGCCCGGGGCCTTGCCTCGGGGGTGGTGACGGATGCGCAGGCGGGGGCCTTTGCCATGGCCGTGTGCCTGCGGGGCCTTGGCTCGGCGGGTCGTGTGGCGCTGACGCGGGCGATGCGCGACAGCGGTCAGGTGCTGGACTGGGACCTGCCGGGCCCGGTGATCGACAAGCACTCCACCGGCGGCATTGGGGATTGCGTGTCCTTGATCCTCGCACCCGCGCTGGCGGCCTGCGGGGCCTATGTGCCGATGATCTCGGGCCGCGGCCTTGGCCACACCGGCGGTACGCTGGACAAGCTGGAGGCGATCCCCGGCTTTCGCAGCGCCATGGCCGAGGACGCGCTGCGCCGCCAATTGGCGGAGGTGCATTGCGCCATCGTCTCGGCCAGCCCCCAGATCGCCCCCGCCGACCGCCGCCTTTATGCCATCCGCGATGTGACGGGCACGGTGGAGTCCATCGACCTCATCACCGCCTCGATCCTGTCCAAGAAACTCGCGGCGGGGCTGGAGGCGCTGGTGCTCGATGTCAAATGCGGCTCTGGCGCCTTCATGAAAACGAAGGGTGAGGCCGAGGCGCTGGCCCGCGCGCTGGTCTCGGCGGCGCAGGGGGCGGGCTGCATGACCACGGCGCTGATCACCGACATGTCGCAGCCGCTGGCAACGGCCGCGGGCAATGCGCTGGAGGTGATCGAAGTGATGGAGACGCTGACCGGCACTTCGGTCAATGCGGCGCTGTGGGACATCACGGCGGCGCTGGGGGGCGAGGCGCTGGCCCTGGGCGGGATCGCGGCGGATGCCGAGGATGGCGCGGGGCGCATCCAGCAGGCGCTGGAAACCGGGGCCGCGGCCGAAATCTTCGGGCGCATGGTGGCGGCACAGGGCGGCCCCGCCGATTTCATCGAACGCTGGCCCGACCGCCTGCCCGCCGCCCCCGTCACGCGCGAGGTGACAAGCCCGCGCAGCGGGTTCGTGGCCAGCATCGACACCGAGGGTCTGGGCCATGCCGTGGTGCGGCTGGGGGCCGGGCGGCTGCGCGAGGGCGACCGGGTGAACCCCTCGGTGGGCCTGTCCGACCTTGCCTCCATCGGCGAGGATGTGACGCAGGGCGTGCCGCTGGCCCTTGTCCATGCCGCGACCGAGGCCGAGGCCGAGGCGGCGGTGGCCGCCATCCGCTCCGCCTACCGCATTTCGGAGGAGGCCCCGGACGAGCCGTCGCTGATCCTGGGCCGCATCGCATGACGCGCGCGTTCCTGATCGTGATGGATTCGGTGGGGGCGGGCGGCGCGCCAGATGCAGCAGACTATGGCGACGCCGGGGCCAACACGCTGGCCCATATCGCGCTGGCCTGCGCGCAAGGGCGCGCCGATGCGGGCCGCAGCGGGCCGTTGCGCCTGCCGGTGCTGGATGCACTTGGCCTGTCGGCGGCGGTGCGGCTGGCGTCGGGGGCCGGGATGCCGGGGCTGGGGGCCGTGCCGCAGGGGCGCTGGGGGGCGGCCACCGAAGTGTCGCGCGGCAAGGACACGCCTTCGGGTCATTGGGAACTGGCCGGGGTGCCGGTGCCCTGGGACTGGACCTATTTCCCGCGCGAGGTGCCCGCCTTCCCGGCTGATTTGATGGCCGAGGTGGCGGCGCTCGCTGGGGCCGGAGGCACCCTGGGCAACTGCCACGCCTCGGGGGTTCCGATCATCGAGGCACTGGGGGAGGCGCATCTGCGCAGCGGCTGGCCGATCTGCTACACCTCTGCCGACAGCGTGTTCCAGATCGCCGCGCATGAAGAGGCGTTCGGGCTGGACCGGCTGTGGGCGCTTTGTGCCGCCGTCGCGCCCCGCCTGCACGCAATGCGCGTGGGCCGGGTGATCGCGCGTCCCTTCACCGGGGCGCCGGACGCGTTCCGGCGCACCGGCAACCGGCGGGATTACGCCATGGACCCGCCCGCGCCCACGATCCTGGACCGCGCGCAGGCAGCGGGGCGGATGACGCATGGGGTGGGCAAGATCGGCGACATCTTTGCCCATCGGGGCGTGGGGCGCGACTGGAAGGGGCAGAGCGACCTTGACCTTTCCGCGCATCTTCTGACCCTGGCGGAGGAGGCCGAGGAGGGATCCCTGACTTTCGCCAATTTCGTCGAGTTCGACAGCCTCTATGGCCATCGCCGCGACGTGGCGGGATATGCCCGTGCGCTGGAATGGTTCGACGGCGTGGCGGGGGCCTTTCTGGCCCGCCTGCGGCCCGGTGACCTTGCCATCTTCACGGCCGACCACGGCAATGATCCTACCGCCCCCGGCACCGACCACACGCGCGAACGGGTGCCGGTGCTGATCCAGGGCGCGGGCGCGGGGCTCTTGGGCCATGTCGCCTTTGCCGATGTGGCCGAAACCATCGCGGCCCATCTGGGCCTGCCCCCCGCCGGGCCGGGAAGGACCCTTCTATGACCCTGTCGCACCTGCCCAAGATCGAACTGCACCTGCATCTGGAGGGGGCCGCCCCCCCCGCCTTCATCCGCGATCTGGCCAAGCGCAAGTCGGTCGATCTGCAGGGCATCTTTGATGACAAAGGTTTCTATCGTTTCACGGACTTCTGGGACTTTCTGAAGGTGTATCAGGCCGCCACCTCGGTTCTGAGCACGCCCGAGGATTACCACCGCCTGACCCTCGCCGTGCTGGAAGAAAGTGCGGCAAGTGGCGTGATCTATTGCGAAACCTTCCTGTCCCCGGATTTTTGCGGCGGGCGCGACCGGACGGCCTGGCGCGACTATCTGGCCGCGATCCGCGAGGCGGCGGAAATGGCCGAGCGTGACGCAGGCATCACCCTGCGCGGCATCGTCACCTGCATCCGCCATTTCGGCCCCGACAAGGCCCGCCAGACCGCCCTTTGCGCCGCCGAGACGGCGGGCGACTGGATCACCGGCTTTGGCATCGCGGGGGATGAGACGGTGGGCAAGCCCGCCGATTTCACCTGGGCCTTCGACTGCGCGCGCGAGGCGGGGCTGGGCCTGACCGCGCATGCCGGCGAGTGGGGCGGGCCCGAGAGCATCCGCGACGCGCTGACGGCCTTTCGCCCCGCCCGCATCGGCCACGGCGTGCGCGCCATCGAGGATCCGGCGCTGGTGGATCATCTTGCCGAAACCGGCGTGGTTCTGGAGGTTTGCCCGGGCTCGAACCTGGCCCTCGGCCTTTACCCCGACTGGCGCGCGCACCCCATTGCCGAACTGGACCGGCGCGGGGTGAAGGTGACCGTCTCGACCGACGATCCGCCGTTCTTCCACACCACCATGACGCGCGAATATGACCGCCTGCACGATGCCCATGACTGGGACGAGGGGCAGTTCGCGCGGCTGAACCGCACCGCCCTTGACGCCGCATTCTGCGACGCCGATACCCGAGCGCGCATCCTCAAACGGCTGGAGGCCCCCCGATGACCGAGCACCTGACCGTGGTCAACCATCCGCTCGTGCTGCACAAACTGTCGATCATGCGCGACCGCGACACCTCTACCGCGTCGTTCCGCAGGCTGTTGCGCGAGATCAGCCTGCTGCTGGCCTATGAGGTCACGCGCGAGCTGCCGATGACCACGCGCACCATCGAGACGCCGCTGTGTCCGATGGAAGCCCCGGCGATCGAGGGGAAAAAGCTGGCGTTGATCTCGATCCTGCGGGCGGGCAACGGCCTTCTGGACGGCATCCTGGAACTGATCCCAGCGGCACGGGTGGGGTTCGTGGGCCTTTACCGCGACCCCGAGACGCTGCAGCCGGTGCAATACTATTGCAAGCTGCCCGATGCGCTGGAGGATCGCGTCTGCATCGTGGTCGATCCGATGCTGGCGACGGGCAATTCCAGCGCGGCGGCGGTCAGCCTGCTGAAAGAGGCCGGCGCGCGCGACATCCGTTTTTTGTGCCTTCTGGCGGCCCCCGAGGGCGTGGCCCGCATGAAAGAGGCGCATCCCGACGTGCCCATCGTCACAGCGGCTGTGGACAGCCATCTGAACGACCATGGATATATTGTGCCTGGGCTAGGGGATGCGGGGGATCGCATGTTCGGCACAAAATAGAGGAATTCACGCTTTACTCGGAAACAGTCCTGACGCATTCTTGCCAAAACGCGAGGGGTGTATCGCATGATGTTTCGGATGCTGGCCCTAGCCGGGCTTGTAGGAGCAACCCTGTCGCCCGCCGCGGCACAAGACCTGCGCGGGCCCCGCGAACAGCCGCCCGCAGGTTTTGCCGGCCAGCAATATGTGGACAGCCGCGGCTGCATGTTCCTGCGGGGCGGGATCGGTGGCAGCGTGACCTGGGTGCCGCGCGTCAGCCGTGACCGCCGCCAGATCTGTGGCATGACACCCAGCTTCACGCCCGAGACGGTTGCGGCTGCGCCCCCTGCACCCGCCCCCGCCCCCGCCCCGCGCCGCGCCGTTGACCCGATGGGGACGGTGGCCACCACCACCTCAGCGCCGCGCATCCGCGACACCTCAGGGCGCAGCGGCATTCCGGCTGCCCGCTACGCCGCCCCGGTGCCCGTGGGCATTGCGGCGGCCCCAGCCGCAGCAGCCGCGCCTCGGGCGTCGCTGACGGTGCCCGTAGCGGGCCCGAAGACAGCCTCCGCAAGTGCGCCGCAGGTGCGTCTGGCATCGGCCACGCCCGGGTGCCCGGCCCACGCCCCCTATGGTGAGCGGCTGCTGACGACCGACGGCCGGACGGCGCTCCTCTGCGTGCGCAGCCCTGACGGCATTCCCGATTTCGCCCGCCGCGTCGGCATGTCCGAAGGGCGGGTGACGGCCCCCGCCCCGCCGCCGCCGACCGAGATCGTGGCGCGAGCATCTGCCGCTCCGGCGTCGCCAGTGACGGTTGCCCCCGTTGCGACCGGCGCCGCCACATTCGGCCCCCGCTATCTGGCCGATGGCCGCATCAGCTGCCCTGCGTCTGCGCCAGTCGCGCAGCGGTTCCCCCTGCGCGGCGGAGGTTCGACGATCCTGTGCACCACCGGCGTGGGAGGTATTGATGGGGCAGTGGCCGGCTATGCGCCCTCGGGCCAGACATTTGCTCCGCTTGAGCAGCCGCCGGTCCCCAAGGGCTACAGACCCGCCTGGCAGGATGACCGACTGAACCCGCGCCGCGGGCAGATGGCCGCATCGGGCCAGGCCGCGCAGGATCAGGTCTGGACACGCGAGGTCCCCGCGCGGCTGGTGACCGATGCCGCCAAGGTCCAGCGGCATGTGACCGTATCGGCCAGCGGTGCGGCACGGCCCGCCGTAACACTGTCCACCAGCGCGGCTCCCCGCGCCGTGGCACCTGCGGCGGCGGCCACGGGGCGGTTCTATGTGCAGGTCGGCAGCTTCGGTGTGCCCGCAAATGCCGATGGCGCGCGGTCGCGGCTGGCCGCGATGGGTCTGCCCGTGGCCATGGGGCGCGGCAGCATCAAGGGCAAGCCGGTGCAGGTCGTCCATGCCGGGCCCTTCGCCTCGGCAGGCCAGGCACAGGCGGCGCTGACGGCGGCGCGGCGGGCGGGCTTTTCCGACGCCTTCATCCGGTAACACGATCTGCGCGGCTTCGGGCAACCCCGTGGCTGCATGGCAAGAAGTCGGGCAGAACCACACTTCCGGCCCCCCGACCTTGTGTCGGGGGGTCTTTTTCCTGCGTGGTGTCAGCCGGTGCAGATGTCCTGCAGTGCAACCCAGTCCTGATCGCGCAGCAGGGGCCGGGGTGCGCCGTCCGGGAAGGGATCAGCCTCGATCAGCGGCAGCACGGTCTCACCCGTCGGATCAATCGCCTGCGCATAGGGCGTGGCCGACACCTCGGCCAAGCGCATCCGCGCCAGCAGCGCATCGAAGGGCGGTGGCACATGGCCGGTGCGCAGCAGCGTTTCGGCATGGCCCGCGACCGATGCGGGCGGCAGCGCACCGGTTGTAAGCAGCCGAAACGTGGCCAGCAGCCCGGCATGGTGCAAGAGCGAGAGTGCAGGGTCGCGGGTTTCCGCGGCGGTGCGTTCCGCCAGGATGAACCCAGCGGCCATCTCGGGCCCGTCCGCCTCGGCCACCAGCGCCTCGGACAGGATCACCAGGCGGCCGGGCAGGTGGACCGAGGTGGCCACGCCCTCGCGCACGACGACCACGGGCACCGGGGCCTGACCGCCAAAAAGCCGCGCCGACAGCCGGTTCAGCGCGGCCTGCCCCAGCGGGGCTGCGCAGGGCTTGCCCGTCACGCGCACGAGATCGGCCAGCGCCATGCGCCCCAGATCGGCGCGGGTGGCGGGCGGCAGGACCGAAGCGGTATGCGTCAGCAGCGCATCGGGCAACAGGAACACCCCCGCCCCGATCACCAGCGCCAGCACCCCCCCCATGATCGTATCGCGCAACCGCCCTGGCCGCGGCCGCGCCGACCGGATCGCGCTGCGCACGGTTTCCAGCGCGCCGATCATGTCGGCGTCATCCAGTTCCAGCTCTTCGGCCGTCTCATCGCCTGGGGCATAGCGCGCAGGCGTTACGCCTGGGTTGATGCGGCGCAGTGCGGGCAGCGACCAATGGGTCAGCGCCGTGTCGCTGCGCGGATCGGTCAGCACCAGTGACGCCTCTCCCAGAGATACCACCACCTCGCGCCGCTGCGCTTCGGGCAGGTCACGCCAGAGGCCACGCGCCTCCAGCCGCTGATACCGGGTCAGCGCTGTCATGCCGCGGTCACGCCCTTGCCCCGACTGCCCTTGCCCCGATTGCACATGCCCTGCCATGCGGCGGGATCATACCGGCTACGCGGCCATAGTCGAGAGTGGCGCGGGGGGCTAGAGCGCCTTGGCACGGGCGCGCAGCTCGAATTTCTGGATTTTCCCGGTGGAGGTCTTGGGCAGGTCACAAAACACCACATGCTTGGGCGTCTTGAACCCGGCCAGTTGCGCGCGGGCAAAGGCGATCAGGTCGGGTGCGCTCACCTCGGCACCCGGTTTCAGCTCGACAAAGGCGCAAGGCACCTCGCCCCATTTGTCGTCGGGCCTGGACACCACGGCGCACAAAAGGACCGCCGGGTGGTGCATCAGCACGCCCTCCACCTCGACCGAGCTCACATTCTCGCCGCCCGAGATGATGATGTCCTTGGCGCGGTCGGTGATCTTGAGATAGCCGTCGGGGTGCTGGAACGCGATGTCGCCGGAATGGAACCAGCCGCCCTTGAATGCCTCAGCGGTGGCGGCGGGGTTGCGATAGTACCCCTTCATCACCGTGTTGCCGCGCAGCATGATCTCGCCCAGCGTGGCCCCGTCGCGGGGCGCAGGCGTCATGGTGGCGGGGTCCATAACCACCGCCTCGCCCGCCATGGGCTGCATCACGCCGGTGCGCGCCTTGATCTGGGCGCGCGCGTCCTGGGGTAGCCCGTCCCAGCGGTCCTGCCACAGGCATTCGGTGATATGGCCGTAGGTTTCGGTCAAGCCGTAAACCTGCTTGACGTGGAACCCCAGCGGCTCGATGGCGGCCAGGGTGGCGGCGGGGGGCGGGGCGCCTGCGGTAAACACCTCGACCGCATGGGAGAACGCCCGGCGGTCGGTGTCGCGCGCATGGATCAGGGTGTTCAGCACGATGGGCGCGCCACCGAAATGCGTCACGCCATGGTCGGCGATCGCCTCATAGATCGCCGCCGCCGTGATGTCGCGGCAGCAAACCACCGTGCCGCCCAGCACCGGCACCATCCAGGTGTGGCACCAGCCATTGCAGTGAAAGAGCGGCACGATGGTCAGATAGACCGGATGCATCGTCATGCCCCAGCTGACAACCGTGCCCATCGTGTTCAGATAGGCGCCGCGGTGGTGATAGACCACGCCCTTGGGCCGCCCCGTGGTGCCCGAAGTGTAGTTGAGCGCGAGGCTTTCCCACTCATCCTCGGGCATCACCCAGGGCGCATTCGGATCGCCCCCGGCCAGAAAGCCGTCATAGGTCAGGTGCTGGCCGCTGGCCGCCACCCCGGCCTGCGCATCCGGCACCTCGATCACGCGGGGGGCGGGGGCATCCATGCGGGCCATGGCCGCCTCGGCCAGCGGCAGGAAGGCGCTGTCGCAGATCAGGATTTTCGCCTGCCCGTGGTCCAGGATATAGCCCACGGTGTCGGCATCCAGCCGGGTGTTGATCGTGTTCAGCACCGCGCCGGATGCGGGCACGCCCCAATGCGCCTCGGCCTGCGCAGGCACGTTGGGCAGCAGCGTCGCCACCACATCGCCGGGCACAACCCCCGCCCGCGCGAGCGCGGAGGCCAGCCTTGTGGCGCGGGCGTGATATTCGGCATAGCTCCAGCGTTGCGCGCGATAGACCAGCGCGGTGCGGTCTGGGAACACATCGGCTGCGCGTTGCAGATGCAAAAGCGGCGTCAGCGGGCGATGGTTCGCCGCGCATCGGTCCAGTCCCGCTTCATCCGCCAGCCAGCCCATGCACGATCCCCCTGCCGCATTCCGATGTCGCTTTCCGGCCAGCATATTGACCCGGCCCGGTCCAGTTGGAAAGACAGTCCAGATGCAAAGACGGTCCCGCTGAAAAAACGGATCGCACACCGCCGGAGATGCTCCCGTATGACCCCATCCGCCGACCGAACCCTGGCCGCCGCCCTGTTGATCCTGGGCTATGCGACAGTCATCGGATTTACGGACAATTTCGTGCGGGTGATCGCGGTGGAGGGCGGCCTGTGGCAGTTTCATGCCCTCCGCTCGGCCATGGTGGTGATCATGATCGGGGGGCTGGCGGCGATGGTGGGGCTTCGGCTTGTGCCCAACCGGCCCCGAGCGGTGCTGGCGCGGTCGCTGATCCACGGCTGCGCAATGCTGATCTATTTCGGAGCGCTGGCCTTTCTGCCGGTGGCGCAGGTCGCGGCGGGGCTGTTCACGGCACCGATTTTCGTCCTGCTGATCTCGCGTTTGGTCTATGGGCACCCGATCGGACCGGTGCGGGTGGCGGCGGTTGCGGTCGGGTTCATCGGCGTGGTGCTGGTGCTGGGCCCCGAGGCGTTGGCGGGGGCATCACTTGCCGCGGGGCTTCCGGTGGCGGCGGGCGTGCTCTATGCCTTGGGCAACATCGCCACGCGGGAATGGTGTGCAGGCGAAAGTGCCGTGGTGCTCACCGGCGGGTTCTTTGCCGTGCTCGGGCTCTTGGGCCTTGTGGGCATGGCGGTGCTCGCGGTCCTGCCGCTTCCGGTGGCCGATGGGGCGGCGGGGTTTGTCACGCGAGGCTGGGTCACGCCTTCGGGCACCTTCCTCGTCTGGACCACGGTTCAGGCGGCAGGGTCGATGATCGGCGTGGGCATGATGGTGCGCGCCTACCAGATCGCTGAGGCCAGCCGGGTGTCGGTGTTTGAATATGTCATCCTGCCCGCCTCGGCGATCTGGGCCTGGCTGATCTGGTCCGAGGTGCTGACGCCGCTTGCAATGGCAGGAATGGCCATGATCACGCTTGCGGGCCTGATGATCGCGGCGCGGGCGCGTCAGGTGTCCGTCCCGTCCCCGGTTGCCGCGCGCCAGTGACGGCGGCAGAGGCTCACGTAGGTTTCGTTGCCGCCGATCTGCACCTGCTCGCCTTCCGACAGCGCCCGCCCGTCGGGGCCGCGCCGGATGACCATGGTGGCCTTCTTGCCGCAATGGCAGATCGTGCGCACCTCGCGCATCTCGTCGGCCCAGGCCAGAAGGGCCGCCGAGCCGGGAAACAGCTCGCCCCGGAAATCCACGCGCAATCCATAGCACATGACCGGCACCGACAGGTCATCGACTGCGCGCGCGAGTTGCCAGACCTGCGGTTTCGACAGGAACTGCGCCTCGTCGATGAACACGCAGGCGATGGGGCCCGCCACCTGCCGGGCGGCGATCTTGGCGAACAGATCCTCGCCGGGGGCAAAGGTATCGGCCGCCTCGCCGATCCCGATGCGGCTCGCGATGCGCCCCGCGCCGGCGCGGGCGTCGAACTGAGCGGTGACCAGATAGGTCTGCATGCCCCCCTCGCGGTAATTGTGCGAGGCCTGCAACAGAGCGGTCGATTTGCCCGCGTTCATCGTGGAATAGTGGAAGTAGAGCTTTGCCATACGCGCACCTAGCAACTTCGCTCCGAGGCGCGCAAGCGGCAGGAGAACGTCGCGGGGCGCGCGAGGGACAAGCCTCGCGCCACCCCGCATCACTGGTTACCCCACCATACCGCAGCCTTGGCTGCGCGCGGCCAGCACGGCTGCGCGGAAAGGTTCGCCGTGCCATGGCCGCACCCTTGGCAGCACCACGACGGAACCCCTACACCCGGCGCTGGGGACGCCGGACACTCGTTACCCGGCACCACGGCTGCGGTGCCGTGATTGTGGATGACAAAGTTTGAGCGTCCGATTAACGGGAAAAAATTGTTGCGATTACAAATATTCTGGACCGGAGGCATACTGGGCGTCGCCCTTTATCCGAGAAAGGACGCCAAGGCACTGGTCAGGGACGCGGGAATCGAAACCGCCTGCATACGGACTGGCAGATCCACGGCCACGTTGGGGCGGAATTGCGCGGATGCGGCGGAACATGCTGGCGGGTTCACGCTCACCTGCGTGGTGACGGCGCCGGTGACCGCGGCCCGGTTTCCACTTGCCATCTCTTCCCTCGCCGATTGGCGTGGCATCTTGATGTTCGATGACAAAGAGCACCGGGATGCCCAGTCCAGCGGCATCAATGAGGATGTGGTGGCGCTGGTCCACCGGTTCGACATCCTGATGGCAGAAACCGCTTCGGCAATTTCGGACGGCCGCATCCTTTATCAACGGGGCGAAGAGGGTTTTGCGCGAAACGCTGGCGATCTCCACGAGGCGCTGATGATGATGATGAAGCTGAACCTGCAGGATGAGGCGGCCACCTGACGGGGGCCGCCTAGACGGCTTCAGCCGCGCCCGCCCTTTTGCGCGGGGCGCGGGCCGCGCGGGGTGGATTGCCCTCCCGCATGGCCACCTGCACCGGGTTTCGCGGCGGGACGGCCTGCCGGTTTGCCTTGCGGCTTGCCCTGCGGGCGGGCGGGTCGGCCCTGGCCCTGCGGGCGGCCACGGCCCCCCATGGGCTTCGGTGCTGCCGCCACCACATCCGCGGCCCAGGGCGCACCGCCGATCACCGGCAGCGGTTTCTTCAACAGCTTCTCGATGGCCTGCAACTCACCCATCTCGGCGGGCGCGCAGAAAGCGACCGCCGTGCCTTCCGCCCCCGCCCGCGCCGTGCGGCCGATACGGTGGACATAGTTTTCCGGCACGTTGGGCATGTCGTAGTTATAGACGTGCCGGACGGTCGGAATGTCGATCCCCCGCGCCGCAACATCGGTCGCCACCAGCACGTCAAGCTGGCCGTTCCGGAATTCGGTCAGCACACGGTCGCGGTTGTTCTGGCTCTTGTTGCCATGGATCGCGCCCACCTTGAAGCCCCAGGCATCGAGAAGCTTGGTCAGCTTGTCCGACCCGTGCTTGGTGCGCCCGAACACCAGCGCCTGCTCGCCGGGGTGTTTCAGCAGGTAGGACTCCAAGAGCTTCGCCTTGTCGCCCTGCGGGGTGTAGTGGACGCCCTGCACGATCTTCTCGATGGGTTTGGCGGGCGGCGCCACCTGCACCCGGATGGGATCGCGCAGGTAGGTATCGGCGATCTCCTCGATGTCCTTGGGCATGGTGGCGCTGAACAGCATCGTCTGGCGCTTTTGCGGGATATGCTTGGCGATGCGGCGCAGGGAGTGGATGAAGCCCATGTCCAGCATGTGGTCGGCCTCGTCCAGCACCAGATAGGCGCATTTCTCAAGGGATACGTCGCCCCGCTCCAGCAGGTCGATCAGGCGGCCGGGGGTGGCCACCAGCACGTCGGTGCCTTTCGACAGGGCGTGGGCCTGCTTGATCAGCGAGGCGCCGCCCACCACCATCGTCACCTTGACGGCGGTGCCCTTGGTGAAGGTTTCCAGGTTGTCCTTGATCTGCAGCGTCAGCTCGCGCGTCGGCGCCAGGATCAGCGCCCGAACGTGGCGCGGCCCCGGCGGGTGGCCGAGGTCGAGGATGCGGTGCAGAAGCGGCAGGCCAAAGGCCGCGGTCTTGCCGGTGCCGGTCTGCGCCAGCCCCATCAGGTCGCGCCCCGCCATGATATGCGGGATTGCCTGCGCCTGGATCGGCGTGGGCATCTTCAGGTTGGTCTTTTCGAGGGCGGACAGAAGCCGCGGAGACAGGCCGAGATCGGCGAAAGTCGTCATGGGAACCCCATACATGCGTGGTCGCGCCCGGCCCTCGGCCCCGGCGGATGCCGCTGCCCGTGCCTGCGCGGGAACCCTCGCGTGATGATGGGAACCTATGTCCGGGCCTTCAGGTGCTCACGCGGCACGGGCTTCGGATAGTGCGGAGATGGCGGGTTTGCGGGTGGGTGTCAAGGGGGGATGGGGGTGTCCCACGGTGGGACAGGTTGCGGGGTGTTTGAAATCAAGGGGTTGGGTGGGGGGTGTTAAGGGGTTGTTAGGGGTTGGAGCGTGAAACCAGACACACAGCCGAAATTGACCGACACGGATGGAGCCGTGGTGTTGGGCAAGGAGGAAGACGAAGGATCATGACTTGAAAGCGCGTGTATCCCTGAACCTGCCCCAATCCTTGAAAAAGGCGGCCGAGGACTTTGCGGCCAAGGATGGTGTGTCGGTGAACCAGTTCATCGCGCTGGCGCTGGCCGAGAAGATCGGGGCGCGGGGGGCGGCGGAGTTCTTCGAGGAACGAGGTCGGAACGGCGACCCTGCGCGGGCGATCGCCTTTCTGGAGGGGCGGCCGGAGTGAGGGGGGCGCAGATGATGTGCGCCCTACGCTTGCTGAGAGGTGGCCTCTAAAACGAAGGCCTCATATAGCTCTTGGGCGGCAGCGATATCGCCAATAGCGGCCTGATGGATGATCGAAAGCATTAATTGAGACCCAGGCACGATCTGTGCCACGTCTATTCTAGCAGCATCGAAATCAGGGTCGGTCTCAAACTCTACATTTACCACCCACCACTTGTCAATCTTTACAATTAAATCAACCAAGATCGGGAACAACCGCTCAAAGTCTGGATTCTTTCGGCCAGAAATAATTTCGTTGAGCTCATGCGCGAATATGTTCCGGGCGTCAGTGCATTCCTTAATCTGGTCCTTGTCTTTCTGGTCGATGGCCGACACTTGCTCCAACCAAACCAGAGAAGCTCGCCACACGTCCTTTCTGCCCTTTGGATCGAGCGAAAGAACTTTTTCTTCATATGCTGGGCTGTACTTGATTCCGCGCTCATCAAATCCGATGAGATAGAAGTCGCGAAGTCGAGACTTTACTGCAGTCTGGAGCATCTCATGGGCAACAAGAAACAGAGAAGCAGCAAGCATTCTGTGTCGCAAAGTTTCCGGGTTGAGAAACTCTTTCCAATGAACGAAGCTATCAGTCGTAGTCGAGTGGACCAAAATCGTACTCCCTGACCGCCCCCCCGCCCGCGAAGGCTTTCGCGGGCGTTCGCGCCTGAAAACGCTCCACCGGAGCGTTTTCGCCCCGGCAAAGCCGGGGTCGGCGCTCACCCCTGCAGCGTCCTCACCCCATACCCCTCGCCCCGCGCCTTCATCGCGGCCACAGCCGCAATCGACGCCGCAGCAGTGGTGAAATACGGGATCTTGTCCATCAGCGCCACGCGCCGGATATCGCGGCTGTCCGAGATGGCTTGGGTGCCCTCGGTCGTGTTCATCACCAGCGAAATCTCGTTGTTTTTCAGCCGGTCCACGATGTTGGGCCGCCCCTCATAGACCTTGGCGACCGCGGTCGAGGCCACGCCTGCCCCCGCCAGCCAGGCGGCTGTGCCCTTGGTCGCCACCACCTCGAAGCCCATTGCCACCAGGCCGCGGGCGGCGTCCGACAGGGCGGCGGTCTTGTCCATGTCCTTCACGCTCAGGAACACGCGGCCGGCCTCGGGCAGCATCGTGCCTGCCCCCATCTGCGCTTTGAGGAAGGCCAGGGCAAAGGTGCGGTCCCAGCCCATCACCTCACCCGTCGAGCGCATTTCGGGGCCGAGGACGGGATCGACGCCGGGGAAGCGGGCGAAGGGCAGCACGGCCTCCTTGACGCTGAACCAGGGCGTGATCGGGTCGGCGAGCGTCAGGGGGTCTGCCAGCGGCAGGTCGGTGTCGGGGCCCACCCCTTGCGCATAGGGTTCGCGCAGGGGGAAGGCCGACAGCGGCTCGCCGGCCATCAGGCGGGCGGCGATGCTGGCGATGGCGCTGTCGGTGGCCTTGGCGACGAAGGGCACGGTGCGGGAGGCGCGGGGGTTCACCTCCAGCACATAAATCACCCCGTCCTTGATCGCGAACTGCACGTTCATCAGGCCCACGACGTTCAGGGCGCGGGCCATCTCCACCGTCTGGCGCTTCAGGTCGGCGATGGTCTCGGGGCTGAGCGAATGGGGGGGCAGGCAGCAGGCAGAGTCGCCGGAATGGACGCCCGCCTCTTCGATATGTTCCATGATGCCCGCCACATGCACCTGCGCGCCGTCCGACAGGGCATCGACATCCACCTCGATCGCGCCTGCCAGATAACTGTCCAGCAGCACGGGGGAGGTGCCCGACACCTGCACGGCCTCGCGGATGTAGCGGTCAAGCTGGGCGTCATCGCGGATGATCTCCATCGCGCGGCCGCCGAGGACGAAACTGGGGCGGATCACCAGCGGATAGCCGATGCGGGCGGCCACCGCGAAAGCCTCATCCCGGCTGCGGGCGGTGCCGTTGACGGGCTGGCGCAGGCCTAGGCGGTGCAAAAGCTGCTGGAACCGCTCGCGGTCCTCGGCCAGGTCGATGGCGTCGGGGGTGGTGCCGAGGATGGGGATGCCTTCCTGCGCCAGCGTCTGCGCCAGTTTCAGCGGCGTCTGGCCGCCGAACTGCACGATGACGCCGTGCAGGGTGCCGTTGTCCTGCTCGACCCGCAGGATTTCCAGAACGTGTTCGAGGGTGAGCGGTTCGAAATAGAGCCGGTCCGAGGTGTCGTAATCGGTGGAAACCGTCTCGGGGTTGCAGTTGACCATGATGGTTTCATGGCCCGCCGCCGTCAGCGCATAGCAGGCGTGGCAACAGCAATAGTCGAACTCGATCCCTTGCCCGATCCGGTTGGGGCCGCCGCCGAGGATCACCACCTTTTTCGCCGCCGTGGGGCGCGACTCGCATTCGACCTCGCCCATAGCCGGCGATTCGTAGGTGGAATACATGTAGGGCGTCTGCGCCTCGAACTCGGCGGCGCAGGTGTCGATGCGCTTGAAGGCGGCGACCACACCGAGGTTGCGGCGGGCGCGGCGGACCTGGGGCTCGTCGCGGCCCGTCAGGCGGGCGAGGCGGGCGTCGGTGAAGCCCATCATCTTGAGCGCGCGCAGACCTTCTGCGGTGACGGGCAGGCCGTCGCGGCGGATGGTAGCTTCGGTTTCGATGATCTCGCGGATGCGGGCGAGGAACCAGGGGTCGAAGGCGGTGGCGGCGTGGATGTCGTCGTCGCTCAGCCCGTGGCGCATGGCCTGGGCGATGACGCGGATGCGTTCGGGGGTCTGCGCGCTGAGGGCCTTCTGGATCGACGCACGGTCGGGGGCGCCGGTGATGGCGATCTCGTCAAGGCCGGTCAAGCCGGTTTCCATCGAGGCCAGCGCCTTTTGCAGGGATTCGTGGAAGGTGCGGCCGATGGCCATGACCTCGCCCACCGATTTCATCGCGGTGGTCAGCGCGGGTTCGGCGCCGGGGAACTTCTCGAAGGCGAAGCGCGGGATCTTGGTCACGACATAGTCGATGGAGGGTTCGAAGGACGCGGGCGTGACCTTGGTGATGTCGTTGTCGAGCTCGTCGAGCGTATAGCCGACGGCGAGTTTGGCGGCAATCTTGGCGATGGGAAAGCCGGTGGCCTTGGACGCCAGGGCCGAGGACCGCGACACGCGCGGGTTCATCTCGATCACCACCATGCGGCCATCCCCCGGGTTGATCGCCCACTGCACGTTGGACCCGCCGGTTTCGACCCCGATCTCGCGCAGCACGGCGATGCTGCCGTTGCGCATGATCTGGTATTCCTTGTCGGTGAGGGTGAGCGCGGGGGCAACGGTGATGCTGTCGCCGGTATGCACGCCCATCGGATCGACGTTTTCGATGGCGCAGACGATGATGGCGTTGTCGGCGACATCACGCACCACCTCCATCTCGAATTCCTTCCAGCCGAGCAGGGATTCGTCCACCAGCACCTGCGCCACCGGGGAGGCCTCCAGCCCCGATTTCACGATCGCCTCATAGTCGTCACGGTTGTAGGCGACGCCGCCGCCGGTGCCGCCCAGGGTGAAGGCGGGGCGGATGATGGCGGGCAGGCCCACGTATTCGATGGCGGCCAGCGCCTCGGCCACGCCGGCCGCGATGTCATATTTGCCGGAGGGCAGTTTCGGGGCGGCGATGATCGTGGCCTTGGGGTTTTCCAGCCCGATCCTGGTCATCGCCTCGCGGAAGAGCTTGCGGTCCTCGGCCATTTCGATGGCCTCGCGCTTGGCCCCGATCAATTCCACGCCGAACCGGTCGAGCACGCCCATGTCGGCCAGCGCCAGCGCGGTGTTCAGGCCGGTCTGACCGCCCATCGTGGGCAGGATCGCGTCGGGGCGTTCCTTTTCGATGATCTTGGCGACCACCTCGGGGGTGATCGGCTCGATATAGGTGGCATCCGCCAGCCCCGGATCGGTCATGATGGTGGCGGGGTTGGAGTTGACCAGGATCACCCGGTAGCCTTCCTCGCGCAAAGCCTTGCAAGCCTGGGCCCCGGAATAGTCGAATTCGCAGGCCTGGCCGATCACGATGGGCCCCGCGCCGATGATCATGATCGAACGGATGTCGGTGCGTTTCGGCATGGGTGGCCCCCCGGGCTATGGCGGTCTGGCGGCAAATTGACGGCGTTATAGAGGGGCAGGCGGGGGGCGCAAGGGCGCAAGGGGGCTGTGCGGACGCCCCGCCGGCCCTATCTGGCGCGATGGGTCAACGGGAGCGGGCGCATGACACAAGCGGTGGTGGCGACGCAGGCGGGCAGGGGGCGGCTTTGGGCGGAATGGGGTGCATTCTTTCTGGGTCTGCCGCTGGTGATTGCGCTGTTCCTGCCGCCTTCGGCGATGTTTGCCGCGCTATTCACGGCGACGGCGTTGGGGATTGCGCTGCTGCACCTCACGCCTGGGTTCCGCTGGGGCGATCTGGTGCGGGGCGGGGTGGAGTGGCGGGCGGTGGCGGTCTTTGCGGCGGTGACGCTGGCGACGGCCCTTGTGGTGTCCTGGGTGACGACGGCGGGGCGGCCGCTGGCCTTTGCCACCGCCAATCCGGGGCTGCTGGTGATGATCCTGATCCTCTATCCGGTCTTGTCGGCGCTGCCGCAGGAGGTGGTGTTCCGGCCGCTGTTCTTTCGCCGCTATGGCGCCATCCTGCCGGGGGGCTGGCCGGGGATCGCGCTGAACGCGGCGGTCTTTTCCTTTGCGCATCTGATGTACTGGTCCTGGATCGTGGCGGGCATGACCTTTTTCGGCGGGCTGGCCTTTGCCTGGGCCTATGAGCGTCGCGGGTCCTTCGCGTTGGCGGTGGTTCTGCATGCGGTCGCGGGGCAAATCGTGTTCGCGCTGGGGCTGGGCATGTTCTTTTATTCGGGCAATGTCGAACGGCCGTTCTAGGGTGGCGTTTCCGCCGCTTGCCGGGGGTGACCCTGCGTGTCAGATGCGTCTGGTGCAAGGCGGGGGCGGCGCGTGATTTTACTCGAGGCGGGACCGGGCGGGATTCCGGTGCGGTTCGCCGCCCCGCGCGAGGTCGTGGCGGCCTGGGAGGCGGACGAGGTGGCCCCGTCACTGGCGCGGCTGGATGCGGCGCGGGCCGCAGGGCTGTGGGTTGCGGGCTACGTCGCCTATGAGGCGGGCTATGCGCTGGAGCCCCGGCTGTTGCCGCTGATGCCCGAGGGCCGCGAGGGGCCCTTGCTGGCTTTTGGCATTTTTGACGCACCGCAGGCCTTTGAGACGCCCGGCGGAGAGGTGCTGTTGACCGAGGCCAAGCCGCTGGTGTCGCGCGCGGCCTATGGAAAGGCGTTCCGGCGGATTGCCGACTGGACCCGCGCGGGCGATTGCTATCAGGTCAACCTGACCTTCCCGATGGCCGCACGGGTCGAGGGGGGGGCTGGCGCCCTCTATGCCGCTTTGGCCGCGCGGGGGGCGGTGGGGCAGGGCGGGCTGGTCGATCTGGGGGTGGGGCCTGCGGTGGTGTCACGCTCGCCGGAGGTGTTCTTTGCGGTCAGGGGAGGGGTGATCCGCGCCCGCCCGATGAAGGGCACGGCTCCGAGGGGGGAAAGCCCGGAAGAGGATGCCCGGCTGTCCAGAAACCTGTTCGAATCCGTCAAGGCACGGGCAGAAAACCTCATGATCGTGGATCTGCTGCGCAATGATATTGGCAGGATTTCACAGGTGGGGTCGGTGGCCGTGCCGGAGCTTTACGCCGTGGAGGCGTTTCCCACGGTGCATCAGATGTCATCGACCGTCACGGGTCGGCTGCTGGGGCGGCCTGGTCTGGCGGGACTGATGGCGGCGCTCTTTCCCTGCGGGTCGGTGACGGGCGCGCCGAAGATCCGCGCCATGGAGATCATCCGCGCGGTGGAGCCGCATCCGCGCGGGGCCTATTGCGGGGCGATCGGATGGATGGCGCCGGACGGTGACGCGGCCTTCAGCGTGGCGATCCGCACCGTCAGCCTGTGGCCGGGCGGGCGGGCGGTGTTCGGCGTGGGCGGCGGGGTTGTCGTGGATTCCACTGCGGACGGGGAATGGGAGGAGGCGCTGTGGAAGGCCCGTTTCGCCGCACCGATCTGACTGAACCAGACCTCGCGCTGATCGAGACGATGCTGTGGGATGGCACGGTCTTTCCGCGGCTGGCGGGACATATGACGCGGCTGGAGGGGGCGGCGGCGCGGTTCGGCTGGCCATGCGATGCGGGGGGGGTGAAGACCGTGCTGCAAGGTGCCGTGACGCAGGGTCAGGCCGCGCGGGTGCGGCTGACGCTGGCAGCGGGCGGGGTGGTGGCGGTGGCGGTGGCGGGGCTGCCCGCGTCCCCGCCGGTCTGGCGGCTGGGGCTGGCAGGGGTGCGGCTGATGTCGGGCGATCCCTGGCTGGGCGTGAAATCGACGCGACGGGCGGGCTATGACGCGGGCCGGGCGGCGATGGCGGCGGATCTGGACGAGGTGGTGTTCCTGAACGAGCGGGGCGAGGTCTGCGACGGGTCGATCACCACGGTGTTCTTTGACGCAGGTGCCGGGCTTTGCACGCCGCCGCGGTCATCGGGCCTGTTGCCGGGGGTGCTGCGGGCGGGGATGCTGGCCGAGGGGCGGTGCCGCGAGGCGGTGCTGGTGGCGGCAGACCTGGGCCGGGTCCGGCTCTGGGTAGGCAACGCGCTTCGGGGGCTGATGCCGGCCCTCTGGCGGGGCTGAGGCGGCGCAGGGGGGCGTTGCCCCCCGGCCTGCGGCCTCCCCCCAGGGTATTTGGTCAAGGAGAGGATCAGGGGTCGGCAAAGAAACCGGGGCCGGCCTCGGCCAGCAGGTCCTGAGCGAGGTCGGCGCCAAGGGCCGGGCCGTCCGCGATGGGGCCGCGCCGCGCGCCCGCCAGATGCGCGCTTCCGTCGGGGCGCAGGATTTCACCCCGCAGCCAGAGGGTTGCGCCGTCGAGCACCGCCAGCCCCGCGATGGGGGTTTCGCAGGAGCCATCGAGCGTCGCGAGGAACCTGCGTTCGGCGGCGAGGCGCTGGCTTGTGGGGATGTGGTGGATGGCCTCAAGGAGTGTCGCGGTGGCGGTGTCGCCCGTGCGCCGCTCGATCCCGATGGCACCCTGGGCCACGGCGGGCAGCATCTCTTCGGGCGCGATCGCCGCGCGGGCGACGTGCGACAGGCCGAGCCTGTTGAGGCCCGCCATGGCAAGGAAGGTGGCGGCGGCGACGCCGTCCTGCAGTTTCTGCATGCGGGTCTGCACGTTGCCGCGGAACTCCACCAGATGCAGGTCGGGGCGGCGCAGTTTCAGCTGCGCGCGGCGGCGCAGGCTCGATGATCCCACGGTGGCGCCCTGCGGCAGGTCGGCGATGCTGGAGGCGCCGGGAGAGACGAAGCCATCGCGCACATCCTCACGCGCGAGGTAGCAATCGAGGATCAGGCCCGTGGGCTGGGCCGTGGGCATGTCCTTCATCGAATGGACGGCGATGTGGATCGAGCCTTCCAGCAGCGCCTCCTCGATTTCGCGGGTGAAGAGGCCCTTGCCACCGATGTCCTTCAGCGCGCGGTCCTGTATCGCGTCTCCGGTGACCTTGATCACCACGATCTCGAACGCCGCTTCGGGCAGGTCATGTGCGGCCATCAGGCAGCGGCGGGTTTCATGCGCCTGCCACAGGGCGAGGGGCGAGCCGCGCGTGCCGATGCGCAGGGGGTAGGCGGGGGAGGGGAGGGGATGCGTCATGCGCCCTGTTTAGGGCGGGTCTTCAGTGGCTGGCAAGCGGGTGTTTCCCGCCGGTTCCCGAGTTCGGGCCTGGCGCGATGCGGCGATGTCCCGGCGCGCGCGGTTGGTGACGATAAGGCGACGCGGGCGTGCCGGTACGAAGGGGGCCGCGCGGGGGCGTCGAGGATGGATCGGTCGGGGCGGCGGTTCGAGGTGTCACATGTATCGCGCAGGGCGTCGAAGCTGGTTGTGGGCGGGCGCGCAGGGTCTCGCGCGAAACACTGGCGGAGGGGGTGCGGCGACTGCCCCTAGATGGTCGTGCGGGGCCGTGAATGGCCGGCCGCGGACCTTCGGCGGTAAGGTGGTCGGGGCGCCGCGGGGGCGCAGCGTGTAGGGGCCGTGCAAGGGCCAGCCGTTGGGCGGCATGTGGTGCGCCATGATCTGTCGCGCAATCTGCGCTGCCGGTCGGTCGGAATGGTCTGTCACCCGGATCGCCCGGTGTTGGCTGCGTCGAGCGGATTGCGCGTGGCCGGAGGCAGGTCCGCCCCGGCTGCAACCGGGACAGCGGCCATCCCGGCGCGTTATCGCGAGGCGGCGCGGCGGATTGAGGATTTCCGGTCCTCACGCCCGGCTGCATTGTACGCGGGAGGCCCCGCAAGCCTTGACAAGCAGCCCTCAGAAGCGGACGAACCGGGAACCTAACGGACGGCGAGAACGGCATGACGGACAAGACCATATTGAGGGCCCTGAAGGGTGAGCGTTTGCCCACCCCGCCGATCTGGATGATGCGGCAGGCGGGGCGCTATTTGCCGGAGTATCGGGCGACGCGCGGGCAGGCAGGGGATTTCCTGTCGCTGTGCTACAACCCGGACCTGGCGGCCGAGGTGACCCTGCAACCGATCCGTCGCTTCGGGTTCGACGCGGCCATTCTTTTTGCCGACATCTTGCTGATCGCGCAGGCGATGGGGGCCAAGCTGTGGTTCGTCGAGGGCGAGGGCCCGCGCCTGTCCACCCTGACCACGCCCGCCGAACTGGCCGCGCTGAAGCCCGCCGAGGCGATCCACGAGACGCTGGCGCCGATCTATGAGACGGTGACGATCCTCGCCCGCGCCTTGCCGGCCGAGACCACGCTGATCGGCTTTGCAGGCAGCCCCTGGACGGTCGCCACCTACATGATCGGCGGGCGCGGCTCGCCCGACCAGGCGGCGGCCCATGCCCTGAAGGCCGCGGACCGCGCCACCTTCGCGGGCCTGATCGACCGGCTGACCGAGGCGACGGTGGAATACCTCTCGATGCAGGTGCAGGCGGGGGCCGAGGTCGTCAAGCTGTTCGACAGTTGGGCGGGCAGCCTGAAGGGGCAGGATTTCATCGACTTTTCGGTCGAGCCCACGCGCCGGATCATCGCCGCCCTGAAGGCCCGCCATCCGGGCCTGCCCGTCATCGCCTTTCCGCGCGAGGCGGGCGACGGATACATCGGCTTTGCCCGGGCCACCGGGGCCGATTGCGTGGCGATCGACAATTCGGTGACGCCGGAATGGGCGGCGGCGCATGTGCAGGTGGATGGCTGCGTGCAGGGAAACCTCGCCCCCGGCCACATGGTCACCGGGGGCGAGACGCTGGACGAGGCGACGCGCCGGGTGGTGCGGGCCTTTTCGAACGGCCCGCATATCTTCAACCTCGGGCACGGGATCACGCCCGATGCCGATCCTGACAACGTGGCGCGGATGATCGCAGTGGTGCGCGGGGGATGAGGACCGGATGAGCCTTGCCGCATTCCTGCAACTGGTTGGACCGGAACTGCGTCATATCACGCGGGCCGACAACCTGCCTGGAATACGGGCGCTGGGGATCCTGCGCCCGGCCAAGTTGGGCGAGATTGCCGAGGTGTCGCCTGCGGTGTTCCGCCTGCGCCCCGCCTCACATGAGGTGCGGCTGGACGGGATGCTGCGCGCGCGTCTGACCTCGCAGGCGCAGCTTCTGGCGGGGCAGGGGCAGGATTTCCTCGATGACGGGCTGACGCTGGCCGACTGGTCGGACCGGCTGGACGCGCGGGTGTTCTTCTGGCCCGAGGGGCGGGGCGAGGGATTCCGCGCCAGCCTCGGCGTGCCCACGGCGACGATCCGCATCTCTTCGGAAAAACTCTATGGCCTGCACGGGCCGCGCATCGACCTGTCGCCCTTGCACACCGGAAAGGCGACGGGGCAGCCTGCCCGGCGCGGCGACTGGGCCTTTGTGCCCGCCGCCGACAGCGAGATCTTCCCCGGCATCCGCAAGGCACGCGGCCTGGTGCAGGGAGCCGACCGGGTGGTAGAGGTATCGCTGCGCGCCGACCTGACGGCCGCCTCGCTCAGTTTCGTCCTGGCGGCCCCGTTGCCCACCGGGCCCGACCCGGCCTGATCCGCCGTGATGGAGGCCCCGATGCCCGCCGACCCTGCCGCCTTCGCCTTTCTCGCCACCCGGATGTCGCATCCGGCCAAGACGCTCGCCGCCCCCGCGCCCGACCGCGCGACGATGACCGCAATCCTGACCGCAGCCCTGCGGGTGCCAGACCATGGCAAGCTGGAGCCTTGGCGGCTTGTGGTGGCGGGGCGCCAGGCGCTGGACCGCTGGGCGGAGGTGGCGGAGGCGCGGGGGGCGGAGCTGGGTCTGGAGCCCGAGCAGATCGACAAGGGGCGCGGGCAGTTCGCACGCTCGGTCACTTGTGTGGCGGTGCTGGCCAGCCCGCGCGGGGGCGACCGCATCCCGCCGATCGAACAGACGCTGTCGGCGGGGGCGCTGTGCCTCGGCCTCGTGAATGCGGCCCATGCGGCGGGGTATGGCGCGGCCTGGATCACCGGATGGCCCGGCCATGACCATGGCTTTGCCAAGGCCGCCCTCGGGGCGCAGCCGCAGGAATGGGTGGCGGGGTTCGTGCATATGGGCAGCATCACGCATGTGCCCCCCGATCGGCCCCGCCCGGATCTTGCGCGCACCGTCACCTGGGCCGACTGAGCGCATGGGGATCCTCGGCGACTTCCTGCGGGCGCTCGGGCAACTTGGTGACCGCCGCTTTCGCCGCGTTCTCGTCTGGGGTGTGCTCCTGACGCTGGCGCTGCTGGTCGCGGTCTATGCCGCCTTCCTCTGGGCGATCCAGAGCCTGACGCCCGAGACGGTGGACATCCCGCTGGTCGGCCCCGTGGGGGGCCTTGACACGCTGCTGACCTGGGGCTCGGCGCTCTTCATGATCGGGTTGTCGGTGTTCCTGATGGTGCCCGTCGCCTCGGCCTTTACGGGGCTTTTCCTTGACGATGTGGTCGATGCGGTCGAGGCGCGCCACTATGCGCATCTGGCCCCCGCACCGCGCCTGCCCCTGGGCGACGTGCTGGTGGACAGCTTCAACTTCTTCGCCCTTCTCATTGCGGTGAACCTGCTGGCGGTCTTTGTCTATGTCTTTGCCGGACCGGCCATTCCGGTGGCCTTCTGGGCGATCAACGGCTTCCTGCTGGGGCGCGAGTATTTCACGCTGGTGGCCATGCGCCGCCTGGGACGCGCGGGGGCCAAGGCCCTGCGCGCGCGCCATCCCCTGACCGTCTGGGCGGCAGGCACGCTGATGGCGGCACCGCTGACCATCCCGATCGTCAATCTGCTGATCCCGGTGCTGGGGGCGGCCACCTTCACCCATCTTTTCCATCGTTTGCACGCCGCCAGACCGCGCGACTGACGCCCGCCTGTTCCCGATGGTCCAAGTATTCGCGGGGGTGAATGGCGCGGGACGCGCCAGAGGGGGTGCGCGCACCCCCTCACGCCGCCTCAGCCCATGCGGCCGAAAAAGTCGATGTCGCGCACCGTGATCACATCCGACAGGATCACCGCACAGATCACCGCCCAGATGACCAGCGCCACGACAGTCGTGACCTGCGCCTTGCGCCTGACCACGAACCCGGCGGGGGCCGCGGGCGGCGTGCCCGGCACGACCTCGCCGGTGTCGCCCTGCGTCGTCAGGCGCAGCGGCAACACGATAAAGAACACCATGAACCAGGTCACGGCGAACAGGACGGCGGCGGCGGTGATGCTCATACCTGTTCCAGTTCCACAAGGCAGCCGTTGAAATCCTTGGGATGCAGGAACAGCACCGGCTTGCCATGCGCGCCGATCTTCGGCTCGCCCGACCCCAGCACCCGTGCGCCCGCAGCCTTGAGCCGGTCGCGCGCGGCGATGATATCCTCGACCTCATAGCAGATGTGATGGATGCCGCCCGCGGGATTCTTGGCCAGAAATCCCGCGATCGGAGAGTCCTCGCCCAGCGGATACAGGAGCTCGATCTTTGTGTTGGGCAATTCGATGAACACCACCGTCACGCCGTGGTCGGGTTCGTCCTGCGGCGCGCCGACCGAGGCACCCAGCGTTTCGGCATATTGCGCCGTCGCGGCCGCGAGGTCCGGCACGGCGATGGCCACGTGGTTCAAGCGTCCGATCATGGCATTCCTCTGTTTTAACGTCCCCGTTCTACCGCGCCCGGCCCCCGCCGCAAGGGGGCGTGCCGCCGCAGGGCGCCGATGTGACCGTTTACCGGGCGTTAGCCCATTCCTGCCTGAATGGTGTGGTTCCTTTGCCGAAGGTGCACCATGCCCGAATCACCGATGCCACCCGACCGGTTTGCCACCACCCGCCAGCCAGCTCCCCGTGGGGCGTTCAGCGATCCGCCCACACCCGCGATGCCGCTGACCGGGCTGACCCTGCTCGCGGTCGAGGACAGCCGTTTTGCCTGCGACGCCTTGCGCCTGATGGCGCAGCGCAGCGGGGCGCGGCTGCGGCGGGCCGAGACGCTGGAGGCGGCGGGGCGGCACCTGTCGGTCTATCGCCCCGATCTGGTGATCGTCGATCCCGGCCTGCCGGATGGCTGCGGGCTTGACCTTGTGGCGCGGATCGCGGCTTGCGGGTCCGCCGCGCCGCCCGTCCTCGTGATCAGCGGCGACCCGGGGCGCGCGGCGGCGGCGCGGCGGGCAGGGGCGGCGGCCTTTCTGGCCAAGCCTGTGACGGGGCTTGGCGCGTTCCGGGCGGCGGTCGTCGGCTGCCTGCCCGAGCGGATGTGGCTGCTTCCCGAAGGCGGGGGCACCAGAGTGGCTGAGGGCGACGCGCCCGTGGCCGCCGATATGCTTGCGCTGCATGATGATCTTGTCCAGGCGGCGCGCCGCCTGTCCAGCCCGATGCCGGAGGCAGAGCGGCGATACGTCACCGGCTTTGTCGCGGGACTTGCGCGGGCCAGCGGCGACGCGGGGCTGGCGGCGGCGGCGGCAGGGGCGGCGGCGGGGGCGGTCGCACCGGCGCCGCAGGCGATGGACCGGCTCGCGCGCGCCATCGGCCACCGACTGCGCGCGCGGTCGGCAGCGACCCTGCTGGCGCGCTGATCCGCCCCCGGCGCACAGGCCCTGCGGCATCCTGTGCCATCCTGTGCCATCGGTGGATGATTCCGGCGCGACGTGACCCGGCGCCCGCAGACCCCTCGCGTGCCGCGTCAGAAAAACGCCTGCAAGCCCGTCACCGCCCGGCCCAGGATCAGTGCATGCACGTCATGCGTTCCCTCATAGGTGTTCACCGTCTCCAGGTTCACCATGTGGCGCATGATCTGGTAATCCTCCTGGATGCCGTTGCCGCCGTGCATGTCGCGCGCATGGCGGGCGATCTCGAGGGCCTTTCCGCAGTTGTTGCGCTTGATGATGCTGATCATTTCCGGTGCCGCGCGGGCCTCGTCCATGAGGCGCCCGACGCGCAGCGAGGCCTGCAGCCCAAGCGCGATGTCGGTCATCATGTTGGCCAGTTTCACCTGGTATAGCTGCGTCTGCGCCAAGGGCTTGCCGAACTGGCGCCGGTCCAGCCCGTATCGGCGCGCGGCCTCCATGCAGAATTCCGCCGCCCCCATCACGCCCCAGCTGATCCCGTAGCGCGCGCGGTTGAGGCAGCCGAACGGGCCCTTGAGCCCCTCGACATGCGGCAACAGGGCATCCTCGCCCACCTCCACATCCTTCATCACGATCTCGCCGGTGACGCTGGCCCGCAAGCTCAGCTTGCCGCCGATCTTGGGGGCGGAGAGGCCGGGCATCCCCTTATCGAGCACAAATCCCCGGATCTTGCCGCCATGCGCGTCGGATTTCGCCCAGATCACAAAGACATCCGCGATCGGCGCGTTCGAAATCCACATCTTCGACCCGCTGATCCGGTAGCCGTTCGCGGTTTTCACCGCGCGCGTCTTCATTCCCGCGGGGTCGGACCCGGCATCGGGCTCGGTCAGCCCAAAGCAGCCGATCCATGCGCCGCTGGCCAGTTTCGGCAGATATTTCTGCCGCTGCGCCTCGGACCCATAGGCATGGATCGGATACATCACCAGCGAGGACTGCACCGACATCATCGAGCGATATCCGCTGTCCACCCGCTCCACCTCGCGCGCGACGAGGCCATAGGCGACGTAGCTGCCGCCAAGCCCGCCGTATTCCTCGGGGATCGTCACGCCCAAAAGGCCCATCTCGCCCATCTCGCGAAAGATCGCGGGATCGGTGGATTCCTCGCGGTAGGCCGCGATCACGCGCGGTTGCAGGCGGTCCTGCGCATAGGCCCGCGCGCCATCGCGCAGCATCCGCTCCTCATCGGTCAGCTGATCCTCCAGCCGGAACGGATCGGACCAGTCGAAGCGGCCCAGATCCGGGGCATCCTTGGTCTTCAGCTTGGGCGGGGTGGCAGTGTCCATGGTGCTCTCCTCGGTTGGGGGCATCCTAGCGCAACAGGCCGCCCGCGCCAAATGAGAAGGGTTTACAGCTTGATGAGCCTTGCGCATCATTCCTTGCCCATGCGCCACGCCTATACCCCCACCATGGCCGAACTGCAGGCCTTTGTCGCCACTGCGGATGGTGGCACATCGGCGCGGGCATCCCAGATGCTGGGCCTCACGCAATCCGCCGTCAGCCGGTCCCTGGGCACGCTGGAGGCGCGGCTGGGGGTCGCGCTATTTCGGCGTGAACGGCAGCGGCTCATCCTGTCGGATGCGGGCCGGGCATTCCTGCCCGAGGCGCAGGGCCTTCTGGCGGCACTGGACCGCGCGGCGCTGGCGGTGATGAGCTTTGGCGGACACCGTGACGTGCTGCGCCTTGCCTGCCTGCCCACCTTTGCCACCGGCTGGCTGATCCCGCGCCTGCCCGCCTTCGTCGCGGCCGCGCCGGGCATTACGTTCGACATCTCTGCCACCCTCGCCCCCCCGGATTTCGACCGTGACGCCCGCGATGCGGCGATCCTGCGCGGGCCCGCCCCGGGCGGAGTTGCCGCGCTGGTGCTGGCGGCGGAGCGGCTGATCACGGTCGCCTCCCCCGCACTTGTTCCCGCAGGGCCCCTGACCGATGCGGAGCTTGCCCGCCTGCCGCTGCTGCAACAGGCCACGCGCCCCGAGCTTTGGCGCGACTGGTTCGGCGCCGAGGCTGCCACAGCCCTGCGTGGCCCTCGGTTCGAGACCTTTGCGATGGTGCTGGCGGCAGCCCGCGCGGGCATGGGGGTGGCGCTGGTGCCACAGATGCTTGTGCAAAAGATGCTGGTGCCAGAGACGGGGGCGCAGGGCTGTCCTGCACCGGGCGGGCTGGTGCGCGCCTCGGTCAAGGTGCTGACCGGCCCCAGCCCCTATCTGCTTATCTGGCCCGGGCGCAGCGACGCGCTGCCGGCCTTCCGCGCCTTTCGGGACTGGCTCGCCACCCCCGCTGCAGGCTCCGACCCTGCCTGAGCCCCCGCATCGCCAGACCCCGTGGAACCGTTCGCGGGGTGCGCGCGTTTCCCCCTCGCATCGCCCCACCGCCGGGTTGATCTTGCGCGACCGTGCGATGTTATCGCCTATCCGCGCCAGAACCGGCAGAGATTGGGCAGAAACCCAAGGGTTCGCCCTGATTCGGACAAGGATAGAAGATGAAACGTCTGCTCGCCTCCACCACCGCGCTCGCGCTTGTGCTGACCTCCGTTCCTGCCGTGCCGCTCTGGTCGCAGGCTCTGGATGCGGATGGCCGGGTCGTTCTGGATGATGGCACGGTGGTCTGCACGCCTGCCGAAGGCGCGCCCTGCGACCTTGACGCGATCGTGACGGACATGGCCGCGCAGGCCGAAGCGGCGCGCGCCGCCGCAGATGCGATTGCCGCACAGGCTGCGGCTGACGCCGCCGCCGTCGAGGCCGCCGCGACCGCCGCCGCGGAGGCCGCCGCCGCCGAGGCCGCCGCTCAGGCCGCCACTGATGCCGCCGCCGCGCAGGCTGCTGCCGATGCCGCCGCCATCGATGCAGCCTCGCAGGCGGCATCCGAAGCCGCCGCGGCCGAAGCCGCGGCCGCGTCCGCCGCCGCCGAGGCCACCGCGAAAGCCGCCGCCGATGCGGCGGCGCAGGCCGCCATCGACGCAGCTGCCGCCGAAGCAGCCGCCGCCGAAGCCGTTGCTGCCGAGGCGGTCGCCGATGAGGCCGCCGCACAGGCCGCCGCAGATGCGGCCGCCGCGGCTGTGGCCCCCACCGAGACCGCCCCCACCGAGACCGCCCCCACCGAGACCGCCGAGCCGACGACCCGGCCTGAGGCGCGCCCGGAGGCGATCACCACGGCCGATCCGGCCCCGGCAACCGAAGCGCCCGTCGCCGAAGCCCCCGCAACCGAAGCCCCCGCAACCGAAGCGCCTGTCGCCGAGGCCCCCGCCGAAATCCCCCCAGCGCCCGAGGCAGAGGCGGTGACCACGCTGGAGGACATCCTTGCCCCCGCCGCCGTGGACGAAACTGCCGAGACGCCGCTCGCGGCGGCCCTCGCCGATCCGACCACCGAAACCACCGCCGATCCGGCCACCGCCCCAACCGCGACCACCACTGCCACGATTACCGAGGCCGATACCCGCTCTTCCGCGCAGGAATTCGCCGCCGCGCCGCAGGCTGACACACGGGGCCGCCGTGGCCTGTCCGATCTGGAAAAGGTCGGCCTCGTGGCCCTTGGCGCGCTGGTCGTGGGCGCGATCCTGAAGAATGGCGACAAGGTCGAGGCGAACACCGGCGACCGTGTCGTGGTGCGCCGCGACGATGGCAGCCTGACACTTTTGAAGGATGACGACACGCTTCTGCGTCGCCCCGGATCGACCGTGCGCACCGAGACGTTCCGCGACGGATCGACCCGCACCGTGGTCGAGCGTGACGACGGTAGCCGCATCATCACCATCCGCGACGCCTCGGGCCGCGTGCTGCGCCGCGCGCGGGTCGATCTGGATGGACGCGAGACCCTGCTGATCGACGACACCGCCCCGATCCAGCCGATCGACGTGACCACGCTGCCCCGTCAGGTGGCACCTGTGACCATCAGCGCCAGCGGCGGCAATCTTGAACTGGCCGCCGCCCTTGCCGCCGTCACGGCGCGCGACGTCGGGCGCAGCTTCAGCCTGCGCCAGATCCGCGATATCCGGCAGGTCCGCGCGCTGGCCCCCACGGTGGACGTGGCGCCGATCATCTTCGCCACCGGCTCCTCTGCCATTGCCGCAACCGAGGCGAACAAGCTTGCTGCACTTGGCCGGTTCATCGCCGACACCGTGCGCGAGCGGCCCTATGAGTTGTTCCTGATCGAGGGGCATACCGATGCGGTTGGGTCTGACACCTCGAACCTGACGCTCAGCGATCGGCGCGCGGAATCGCTGGCGCTTGCGCTGACCGAATATTTCGGGGTGCCGCCGGAAAACCTCGTGGTGCAGGGCTATGGCGAAAGCGACCTCCTGGTCCCGACCGAGGCCGCCGAGCCGCGGAACCGCCGCGTGGCGGTCCGCATGATCTCGCCGCTGCTGACGGCCTCGCGCTAGGCGGGTGTCGCGGCTGACATGAGGACGGGCGCCCGGGCAGATCCCGGCGCCCGTCCTTCTTCTTGATCCAGACATCCAAATCCACCCGCCGCACCGGAGCCGGACCGGCGCGCCCGGATTGCCAGCGGCAGGCCCCCCAGCGCATACTGCGCGAGACGCAAGGGGCCGCCGCATGGATCACGACCGCATTCCCGAAATCGCACTGGACTGGCACGCGTCGGGCCGCGGTGCCGCGCTTGCCACGGTGGTGGAAACCTGGGGATCGGCCCCCCGGCCAGTGGGCAGCCAGCTTGTGGTGTCGGGCGCGGGCGAGATGATGGGCTCGGTCTCGGGCGGCTGCGTCGAGGGCGCGGTGGTGGCCGAGGCGATGGACGCGTTGCAGGACGGCAGGTCGCGGATGCTCAGCTTTGGCGTGACGGATGACACGGCCTTTGCCGTGGGCCTTGCCTGCGGGGGCACGATCCGGGTGCTGGTCGATCCGGTGATGCCGGGGCAGGGCATGCCGGCTGACCTGCTGGCCGCGCTGGTCGCCGCCCGTGCCGCGCGGCGCCCCGTGGCGCTGGTGGCCGATGTCGCAACGGGCGCGCGCAGGCTGGCCGAGGGCCCGGGCGATCCGCTGGCCCCGCGCATCGCGGAGCGGATGCGCGCCGACCGTTCGGGCCTTGAGCAGGACGGCAGCTTCATCGCCATCCACAACCCGCCCCTGAGGATGCTGGTGATCGGAGCGGTGCATATCGCGCAGCCGCTGGTCGCGATGGCGCGGCTCTGCGGCTACGACCCCGCCCTGATCGACCCGCGCGGCGCTTTCGGATCGGCGGACCGCTTTCCGGGCGAGCGCATCGTCGAGGACTGGCCCGATGAGGCGGTGACGGCGCTTGCCCCCGATGCCCGCACCGCGATCGTCACCCTGACCCATGACCCCAAGCTGGACGACCCCGCGATCCTGGCCGCCCTCGCCTCGCCCGCCTTCTACATCGGTTGCCTCGGCTCGCCCCGCACCCATGCCAAACGGCTCGACCGGCTTCGGGCGGCGGGGATGGACGAGGCGGCACTGGCCCGCCTCAACGCCCCCGTGGGCCTCGACATCGGTGCGAAAAGCCCGGCAGAGATCGCGGTGTCGATCATGGCCCAGATCACCCAGCGGATGCGGCAGGGCTGATGCGGTTCGGTCCGGTTCCGCTGGCGCAGGCGCTGGGGGCGATCCTGGCGCATTCCGAACCGCTGCCGGGCGGGCGGCTGCGCAAGGGGGGAGTGCTTGGGGCCGCCGACATCGCGAGGCTGGCGGCGGCGGGGCGCGGTTCCGTCACCGTGGCGCAGCCCGATCCCGGCGACGTGCCCGAGGATGCGGCCGCGGCACGGCTGGCGGCGGCGCTGCTGCTGCCCGATCCGGGGGCGTCCTGTCTTGTGCCCTCTGCCGCCTTCACCGGACGGGTCAACCTGAATGCGGCCTGCGCGGGGGTCGCAGAGATCGACGTGGGTGCGGTTCATGCGATCAACCGCATCGACCCCGCGATCACGCTGGCGACGCTGCCGCCCTGGACGCGGGTCGCGGCGGGGCAACTGGCAGCGACGGTCAAGATCATCGCCTATGCCGTGCCGGGGGCCGCGCTGGACCTGGCCTGTGTGCTGGCCGTGCAGGCGGTCCGGGTGCGCCCGGTGATGCGCGCCTCGGCGGGCCTCGTGCTGACCGAGGTGCCGGGGCAGGACGGGAAACTGGCCGCCAAGGGACGCCGCGCGGTGGAGATGCGGCTGCGGCGGTTGGGAATGCGGCTGGAGGCGGTTCAGGTGGTGGCGCACCACGAGGCCGACATCGCGGCGGCCCTCGCCGCGATTCCGGGCGAGATGCTGTTGATCCTGACGGGCTCGGCCACCTCCGACCTGCGCGACACGGCGCCCGAGGGGCTGCGCGCGGCCGGGGGGCGGGTGATGCGCTTCGGGATGCCGGTCGATCCGGGGAACCTGCTGTTGCTGGGCGATCTGGCCGGGCGCCCGGTGATCGGTTTGCCGGGCTGTGCGCGCAGCCCCGCGCTGAACGGGGCGGACTGGGTGCTGGAGCGGCTGGCCTGCGGGATCGACCTTTCGGATGGCGACATCGCGGCGATGGGGGTGGGGGGATTGCTGAAGGAAATCCCGACCCGGCCACAGGCGCGTGAGCCCTGAGCAAAGATGTCCCACGGTGGGACGCTTCACGACGGACTGTTTTTCAACGGGTTAACCCAAGCGAATAAACCTTTTGTCAGGGGTTGCCCGCCTTGCCGCGCCAACGGCCTGTCCCGCATCCACCGGGCGGTGCCAACAGGAAGAAGCCGCATGAGAAAGCCCCGCCGGCGGGCGGGGCCATGTCTTGACGGCGAAGTGGGGCGCGATGCCCTGCGCGGCCGCTACTTCGGCCCGATCATCATCACCATCTGCCGGCCTTCGAGCCGGGGCATCGATTCGATCTTGCCGGCCTCGCCCACATCGTCCGCGACCCGGTTCAAAAGCTCCAACCCAAGCTGCTGGTGCGCCATCTCACGGCCGCGAAAGCGCAGCGTGACCTTGACCTTGTCGCCCTCGCCCAAGAACTTCATCACCGAGCGCATCTTGACCTCATAGTCATGCGTGTCGGTGCCGGGGCGGAACTTGATTTCCTTGATCTCGATGATGTGCTGCTTCTTGCGCGCTTCGGCCTCGCGCTTTTGCTGTTCATACTTGAACTTGCCGTAGTCCATGATCTTGCAGACCGGGGGCACGGCGGTCGGCGAAATCTCGACAAGGTCAAGCCCGGCCTCTTCGGCCATGGCCAGGGCGCGGGCGGGCGACACCACGCCCACATTCTCGCCCTCGGCCCCGATCAGGCGGATGTCTCCGCCCCGGATGCGGTCGTTGACACGGGGGCCGGTATCGCGTTGCGGCGGGGCGTTGTGCGGTCTGCGGGCTATGGTGGCGTTCCTTGTGTGGTGACAATCGCGATGCGCAAAATAGCCGCGCAGGCGCGCCGCTTCAACCGCAATTGAAGGCCCGGGGCGGCCATGAGGCATTGATCTTTTCAATTCGACTCATTTCTGTCATTTGCACACCGTCGCCGCGCCGCCGTCGCGGTCCGCAGGAGAAATGCAATGAACAAGACCGTGATGATTGGGGCCGTGCTTGTCGCGGTCGCCGGGCTGGGGTATTACCAGTTCGGGTATGTCCCGGCGCAGCGGGCTCTGGCCGAGGCCGAGCAGGCAAGGCTGGCGGCCGAGGAAGCCGCGAAGAGGGCAGCAGAGGAGGCTGCCGCACAGGCCGCTGCCGAGGAGGCCACGCGGAAGGCGGCGGCAGAGGCTGCCGCTGCCGAGGAGGCCACGCGTAAGGCGGCGGAAGAGGCTGCCGCAGAGGCTGCCGCCGCCGAGGAGGCCACGCGTAAGGCGGCGGAAGAGGCTGCCGCAGAGGCTGCCGCCGCCGAGGAGGCCACGCGGAAGGCGGCGGAAGAGGCTGCCGCAGCGGCTGCCGCTGCCGAGGAGGCCGCGCGGAAGGCGGCGGAAGAGGCTGCCGCAGCCGCGCAGGCGCTTGATCCGGCCGCCGTTCTGGACCCAGCCAACTTCGACGCCGGGGCCGTCGTTGCGCTGATAGAGGCGTCGTCGCTGGATGACGCGACCAAGGCCACGCTGCGCGCCGCCGTGCGTGCCGCCGAGACGAACCCGAACATCATCGGTCCGGCCTTGGGCCGGGTGCGCGCGGCCTTGGGTCTGTGACCTGTCCGGGTGCCGCGCCCGGCGGGCGTGGCACCCGGCCCCGAGCGTCAGATGCCGTCGCCCACGAAGGCTTTTTCGACCACATACTCGCCGGGCTCGCTGTTGGCCCCCTCGCGCAGGCCCCAGCCCTCAAGGATTGCCTTGACGTCGATGTTGAACGCGAGGCTGCCGCAAACCATGGCGCGGTCGGTCGCAGGGTCCATCGGGCCGGGGATGCCGAGGTCGGAAAAGACCTTGGCGGACGACAGGTTGTCGGTCACCCGCCCCATCCGGGCCGAGGGTTCGCGGGTTGTGGTGGGATAGTAGAGAAGCTTGCCCGCCGCCAGTTCGCCCACCAGCTCATCCGCGCGAAGCGCTTCGACCAGCCGGTGGCCGTATTCCAGCTCGGCCAGCTCGCGGCAGGTGTGCATCATGATGACCTGATCGTATTTCTCGTAGGTTTCGGGGTCGCGCATCAGGCTGGCGAAGGGGGCGATGCCGGTGCCGGTGGCCAGGAACCACAGGCGCCGCCCGGGCAACAGCGCGTCATGAACCAGCGTGCCCACGGGTTTGGGGCGCAGGATGATCTGGTCGCCCGGCCGGATATGCTGCAAGCGGCTGGTCAGCGGGCCATCGGGCACCTTGATCGAATAGAACTCCAGTTCCTCGTCCCAGGAGGGTGAGGCGATGGAATAGGCACGCAAAAGCGGTTTGCCGGTGTCGCCCAGAAGCCCGATCATCACGAATTCGCCGGACCGGAAGCGCAGCGAGGCGGGGCGCGTCACGCGGAACGAGAACAGCCGGTCGGTCCAGTGGGTGACGGCGGTCACGGTCTGGGCGTCGGGCAGGTGGGGTTTGGCGGCGGGGATGGGGCTGGCGTCGGTCATCAGGGTCGCTTTGGTCATGAGGGTCATCCCGGTCTGCACCGGCCTTCCATCTTTAGCGTTGATCGAAGTCAGGTGAAAGTCGCGCCCGCAACAGGTTCAGGCGCGCAGGCGCGACTGATGGTCATGGGCGCGCCAGTCGGCGCGGGCCTGCCACTGGCAGGCGGGCTGGCGGGCGGCAAGGTCGTCCGCGATCTCCACCTCATCGAACCCCACGCGGCGGGCCATGGCATATTGGTCGGCGATCACATGGCCATGCGCGCGCAGGCGGCCCTGGTAGCCCAGCATCCGCAGGCGGCGGGCCAGGGTGAAGCCGCGCCCGTCGCTGAAGGCGGGAAAGGCGATGCGGATAAGCGCGAACTGTGGCAGGTGGGGGGCCAGCGCCTCGGGATCGGCGGTGTTGGGCAGGTCTAGCGCGCGTGTGTCGGGGGTGAGGTCGGGCAGGGCGGTGAAGCCTTCGTTCCAGTCCTCGGGGCCAAAGCCCGCGTCGGTGACGAGGACGGTCATGCCGCGTTCTCCTTGGGGATGCGGACGGCGCGGCCGTCCACGAAATGAATGCCGCATTCGGTTTTTTCGCTGTTGCGCCAGCGGCCTGCGCGCGGGTCTTCACCCTGCGCCACGGGGCTTGTGCAGGGGGCGCAGCCGATGGAAGGGTAGCCGCGCGCCACCAGGGGGTGGCGCGGCAGGCGGTTGTTGACCATGTAATCCTCCAGATCCTCGCGGCCCCAATGGGCCAGCGGATTGACCTTGATGCGGGTGTCGCCCTCGGCCTCGAAGAACTCCACCGCCGCGCGGCCCGCGCCCTGGAACCGCTTGCGCCCGGTGATCCAGCCGTCGAAATCCCGCAGCGCGCGCTCCAGCGGTTCGATCTTGCGCACCGCGCAGCAGGCGTCGGTGTTGAACTGGTGCAGGGTGCCGTCGGGGTCCTCATGGGCGACGCGGGGCTGGGCCGCGCGGATCGTGCGGATGTCGCACAGGTGCAGCCGTTCGGCCACCTCGCGCTGATAGTCCAGCGTTTCGGGGAACAGCATCCGGGTGTCGATGAACAGCACCGGCGTTTCCGGCGCGATCACACTGACCAGATGCAACAGGACAACCGATTCCGCCCCGAAGGACGACACCAGCGCAACCCGGCCAAGGTCGGCGTCGCGCAGCGCATGCTCCAGCACCGCCGTCGCCCCATGGTGTCGGTAGCGTGCATTCAGCGCGGCCACCCGGTCGGGCACCGGGCCTTGCGGCAGATCACGCGGCATCGCGCGCCTCTTCGCCGTAAAGGGCGGCCTTGAACGGGGGCAGGCCGAGGCGGCGGTAGGCGGCGAGGAAGGTCTCCTCTGGGCCCTCGCGCAGGGCAAGATAGGCGCTGATCAGGCGTTCCACCGCCGGCACGATCTCGTCATAGGCAAAGCCCGGCCCGGCGCGTTCGCCGATCACCGCCGTTTCGGTGCCATCGCCGCCCAGCGTGATCTGGTAGTTCTCGACGCCTGCGCGATCGAGGCCCAGGATGCCGATATGGCCCACATGGTGGTGCCCGCAGGCGTTGATGCAGCCCGAGATCTTGATCTTCAGGGGGCCGATGTCGTGTTCAAGGTCCAGCGCCTGGAACCGCGTGGCGATCTCTTGCGCGATGGGGATCGAGCGGGCGGTGGCAAGGGCGCAATAATCCATGCCGGGGCAGGCGATGATGTCGGAGATCTGGCCCACATTGGCCGTGGCAAGGCCCGCCTGCGACAGCGCCACGTGCAGGGCGGGCAGGTCGGATTTGGCGACATGGGGCAGGATGACGTTCTGCTCGTGGCTGATGCGGATCTCGGAATAGCCATAGGTTTCCGCAAGATCGGCGATGACCCTCATCTGTTCGGCAGTCGCGTCGCCGGGCGTGGCCCCATGCGCCTTGAGGCTGATCGTGACGATGGCATGGTCGGCGCGGCGGTGCGGCGCAAGGTTGGTGTCGGCCCAGGCCCGAAACACCGCATCGTTGGCGTGGAAGGCGTCAAAGGCATCGGTGCCTGCGTCGCGGAAGGCGGGCGGGGCAAAGGCGGCCTCGATCCGGCCCAGCAGCGCCTGATCGGCCCCGCCGAAGAGCGGGCGCAATTCGGCGAAGCGATCCTCGATCATCCGGGTTATCTCAGTCTTTCCCGTCTCATGCACGGTGATCTTGATGCGCGCCTTGTATTTGTTGTCGCGCCGCCCGAGGGCGTTGTAGACGCTGAGCACGGCTTCCACATAGGGCAAGAGGTCGGCTTTGGGCAGGAAGTCCCGCACCGTGTGGCCGATCATCGGCGTGCGGCCCAGACCGCCGCCTACGATCACCTCGAAACCGGGTTCTCCACCCGCGTTGCGGATCATGCGCAGGCCGATGTCATGGGCGCGGGTCACGGCGCGATCGTTGGGCGACCCGGTGATGGCGATCTTGAACTTGCGGGGCAGGAACTGGAATTCCGGGTGGTCGGTGGACCATTGCCGGAGGAGTTCGGCCACCGGGCGGGGATCCTCGATCTCATCCGCCGCAGCGCCCGCGAAATGGTCGGCGGTGACATTGCGGACGCAGTTGCCGCTGGTCTGGATGGCGTGCATCCCCACATCGGCGAGGGCCTGCAGGATGGCGGGCACGTCGGGCAGTTTCGGCCAGTTGAACTGGATGTTCTGGCGGGTGGTGAAATGGCCGTAGCCCTTGTCATAGGTGTCGGCGATCATCGCCAGTTGCCGCATCTGGCGCGGGTTCAGCGTGCCATAGGGGATGGCCACACGCAGCATGTAGGCGTGAAGTTGCAGATAAAGGCCGTTCATCAGGCGCAGCGGGCGGAATTCATCCTCGGTCAGGGAGCCATCCAGACGGCGTGCCACCTGATCCGAGAACTGCGCCACGCGGGCGCGCACGAAAGCCTCGTCGAATTCGGAATAGTCATACATGGCGGTCTGCCTGTTTCCCGTGGGGATAGTTGGAGGGACCGCGCGTGCGGACGCCTTCGCGGAAATGCACGGGCTCGGGGCCCTTGGTGCCCATCCTCGCATCCGCGAGATAGGCCCCCACCACCACCTGCCGCTGTGAGGCGGCATGAAGGAGGCGCATCTGCGCCTCGGCGTCATCCTCGATCAGCTCGGCCTCATGGTGGTGGCGCGTCCAGCGGTCATCGGCGGTGAGGTAGACCACATCGCCCTCGATGAGTGCATTGGCGGTGACGACCTTGGGGGTGAACCGGTGTTTCATGCTTGCGCTTCCTTGAGGGCCGGGAGGGCGGCGGTGGCCGCGCGGGGGGCGAGGCCGAAGAGGATGACGGCGGGGCCCTCGGCCCGTGCAACCGCAGCGGGCAGGGTGGCGAGGGTGGCGCCGATGATCGCCTCATCCGCGCGGGACATATTGGCGACGATGGTGAGGGGGGTGGCGGGATCGGCCCCGTGCATCATCAGGCGGCCCTGCACGAAACGGGCGGAAGCCTTGCCCATGTAGATCGCCGCGACCTCGCCGGGGCGGGCCATCCCGCGCCAGTCCTGTTCGGCATAGCCCGTCATGTCATGGCCGGTGACGATGCGCAGGCTGGCGTTGCGGCCGCGCCGGGTGAGCGACTGGCCGATCCGCGCGGCGGCGACGGTGGCCGAGGTGAGGCCGGGAAGAATGCGGAAGGGGAGGCCCGCCGCTTCCAGCGCCTCGATCTCTTCGTCCAGCCGCCCGAAGATGCCGCAATCGCCGCCCTTGAGCCGCACCACCCGCGCGCCGGTCAGGGCATGGGCGACGAGCGTGGCGTTGATGTCGGTCTGGGGCGTGGAGGGGCCGAACCCCTCTTTGCCCGCGTCGATGCGGCGGGCGGTGGCGGGGATCAGGGCGAGGATCTCGGGGCCGACGAGGCGGTCATGGATCACGACCTCGGCCCCCTCCAGCGCGCGAAGGGCGCCGAGGGTCAGGTATTCGGCGGCACCGGGGCCTGCGCCGACGAAGAGGACGGGATGGTGGGGCATGGCGGAACCTCGGATGTTGCGGGGTCAATATAGGATATTGTTCCGCTTGGGGGCCATGGGGGGTTGCAGATAAGGATTTATGTTCTATTCTGGCGGCGATGCGGGAGGGATTTCCCGCAAAACCACGGGGGGCGGTAATGGCGGTCCGGCTGGACGAGATCGACCGGAAAATCCTTGGCGAGTTGCAGGCCGATGCCGCGCAGTCGCTGGACGAGATCGCGCGGAAGGTGGGGTCGTCCAAGACCCCGGTCTGGAACCGGATCAAGCGGATGCGCGAGGCGGGCGTGATCCTGCGCCAGACCGCGATCCTCGACCCCGAGGCGCTGGGGCTGGAGGCCTGTTTCTTCGTGCTGATCCGCACCAGCGAGCATGAGGCGGAGTGGCAGCGGCGGTTCCTCACGGCGCTGCGCGAGCGGCCCGAGGTGCTGGAGGCGCACCGGCTGGCGGGCGACATCGACTATATCCTGAAGGTGCGGGTCAAGAACGCGCGGGCCTATGACACGTTCTATCAGGCGCTGATCGCGGAGGTGCGGATCTACAATGTGACGGCACTTTTGAGCATGGAGGAGATCAAGGCGACCACCGTTCTGCCTGTGTGAGACGTCCGGGGCGCTGCCCCGGGCCCCGGGATATTTGGGGACAGAAGAAGCCGTCAGCGGGAAAGATGGAGCGCCTGCAGGCCGTGGAAGTGGTAACTGTCGGCATAGGCGGGCGGGGCGGCGAGGCGCAGGCGGGGCAGGCGGGCGAAGAGGATCGGCAGGGCGGTCTGGAGTTCCAGCCGGGCCAGGGGGGCACCCACGCAGAAATGCAGGCCCGCGCCGAAGGCGAGGTTGGGTTTTTCGGGGCGCGCGGGGTCGAAGCGGTGGGGGGCGTGCCAGACGCCCGGATCGCGGTTGGCGGCGCCGAGGAGGAGTGCGATTTTCGTGCCCTTGGGGATTGTGTGGCCCATGATCTCGATATCCGCATAGGCGTGGCGGGTGAAGAGGTGGAGGGGCGGGTCGTAGCGCAGGATTTCCTCAACGGTGGCCGCGATGTGGTCGGGAGCGAGGGTGCGGGGCGCGGTGGCGGCTTCGAGCAGCGTTTTCACGCCGTTGCCGAGGGTGTGGACGGTCGCCTCATGGCCTGCGTTCAAAAGGAGGATGCAGGTGGCGATGAGTTCGTCGGTGCTCAGACGGTCGCCATCTTGTTCGGCGGCGATCAGGTGGGTGATGAGGTCATCGGCGGGCCTTGTGCGGCGGGCGTCGATGTAGCCGCGCAGGAAGGCGGAGAAGTCGGCGGCGGCGCGGGCGGCGCGGTCCTCGTCGGCGCGGGTGCGGCGGGCCATGTACATGCCGACCATGGCATTCGACCAGCGCAGGAGGTCGGGGGCCATCGCTTCGGGCACGCCGAGCAGGCGGGCGATCACGATGACGGGAAGTTTCTGCGCGAAGTCGGGCAGGAGGTCGAATTCGCCCGGAGGCAGGGCGTCGATCAGGGTGTGGGCAAGGGCCGCGATCTCGGGCGCCATCGCGTTGATGCGGCGCGAGGTGAAGGCGCGCAGCACGAGGCTGCGCAGGCGGGTGTGGCGGGGAGGCTCCAGCTCCAGCATCGAATGGTTTTCGACCGCGTAGAAGGGGGCGAGGTGGCGCGGGACGGGGGCGCGCGCCTCGGGCGGGGCCTCGCGGCCCAAGCGCCGGTCGCGCAGGAGGGCGTTGACGGCGGCGGCATTGCCGGTGCAGGCCATGCCGTAATCCTGCCAGTGGAAAAAGGGGCCCTGGCTGCGGGCGCGGTCGTAGAACGGATAGGGGTTCTGCACGAAGGCGGGGTCGGTGGGCGATTGCGCGAGGGTCTGCATCAGCGGATGCGACCCCCGATCAGGCCCTGCGCCACCATCACGCCCACCACCACCACGCCCGCTCCGAAGGTCTGCAGCCAGTTCCACGGCGACCCCAGTGCGAAGGCGAAGATCATCACATAGAAGGGCACCGCGTTCATGTGCAGGCTGGAGGCGCCGATCCCCAGCCGTTCCACCGCGATCAGCCACAGGATCTGGCTTGCGGCGAGCGAGCCAATGCCGAAGAGGACCAGCGCGCCGATCTGCGGCCAGCCGAAGGCGGCCCATTGCACGGCGGGCGCGTCGAAGAGGGTCGTCCAGGCCAGCGTCACGATCCCCGTCGCGATGAAGGCCCCCGCGACGGTGATCGACGCGCGGCCGAGCGGCGTGAGTTCGGGGAAGACCTTGACCGAGGCGCGCGAGCCCCAGGTGAAGGCGAGGCACGACCCGAAGGCCGCCAGCGCCCCCAGCCCGAGGTTCAGCGCGATCCCCCCCTGTGCCAAGGCGATCATCCCGCCCGCAAGGCTGAGGATCAGGCCCAGCACCAACCGCGCGGTGATGCGCCGCCCGTCCAGCGCCACCTCAAGCCCCATTCCGATCAGTGGCATGGAGGCGGTGATGATCGCCACGGTCACCGCATCGGTATAGGCCTGCCCGATCACGAGGAGCACCGCGCCAAGGCCGATGCAGACGCCCCCCACGCCGATCCCGGCCCCCCAGCGCGCGCGCCGGACCGGGCCCACCCCTTCCACCGCCACCCAGACCGCCAGCAGCACGGCCCCCGCGGTGGCCGTGCGCATCGCGGTCAGTTGCAGGGGCGGGACCAGCGGGATCAGCAGGTCGGCCGCGGGCAGGCCCGCCGCCCAGATCAGCATCGAGGCCACGCAGATCAGGTTTGCCGACAGGAGGCTGCGCGGGAGGGCGGGGGCAAGGGCGGTCATGCCGCCGTTATTGCAGGGCTTGCTGCGACAGGCTGGCCGGGAAGCGACCTGTCATGCCGCGTCCAAGGCGGCGACAATCGCACCGAAATCGGCGGCCTTGAGGCTGGCACCGCCCACCAGCGCCCCATTCACATCGGGCAGGGCGAAGATCTCGGCCGCGTTCGAGGGCTTGACCGAGCCGCCGTAGAGAAGGCGCACCGTCGCGCCGCGGTCGCCATGGCGGGCGATCAGGCCCTGGCGCAAAAAGGCGTGGACCTCGGCGATCTCGGCGGCTGTGGGGGTCAGCCCGGTGCCGATGGCCCAGACCGGTTCATAGGCGAGGATCAGGGTCGCGCCATGGTCGGGGGAAAACACCAGATCGTCGGGCAGGGAGCCTGCAAGCTGCGCCCCGATCACCTCCAGCGTGCGCCCGGATTGGCGTTCGGACTGGGTTTCCCCCAGGCAGACCACGGGGAACAGCATCGCCGCCTGCGCGGCGAGGCATTTGGCGCGCACCATGGCGTCGGTCTCGGCGTGGTCGGTGCGCCGTTCGCTGTGGCCGAGGATGACATGCGTCGCGCCCGCCTCTTTCAGCATCGCGCCAGAGATGTCGCCGGTATGGGCGCCCGTGTGACGCGCATGGCAATCCTGTCCGCCGATCATGAGCGCCGACCCCGCCGCCACCTGGGCCATGCGGTGCAACAGCGTCGCGGGGGGGCAAAGGAGCATCTCGCAGTGCGGGGCCGGGTGGGCCGCAATCAGGGCGCGCACCTCATCAAGGTGGCCGCCCGTGCCGTTCATCTTCCAGTTGCCCGCTGCCAGTCTGCGCATGATCACCCTCCGCCGTTCGCACCATGGATAGGCGAGGATGCGGGAAGCGAAAAGGGGTCAGCCCTCGGCGGCGTCCTTGAACTTGATCGATTCGCCGCAGCCGCAGGCCTCGGCCACATTGGGGTTGCGGAACTTGAACCCCGCTTCCAGCAGCGAGGTCTCATAGTCGATCTCGGTGCCGATGAGGAACATCTGCGCCATGGGTGCGATCAGCACGCGCGCCCCGTCCTGGTCCACCACGGCGTCGTGGGGGCTGGCCTCGGCCACATAGTCCATGGTGTATTCCATGCCCGCACAGCCGCCCTTCTTGATGCCGATGCGCAGCCCTTGCGTGCCGTCGCGCGCCATCAGGCGCGCGATCTGGCGGGCGGCGGCGGGGGTCAGGGTGACGGCGGGTTTGCCGGGGATGGCGAACATCGGGGTGTCCTTTCCGGGCCTACATGAAGCCCAGTTCAAGCTTTGCCTCGTCAGACATCATGTCCATGCCCCAAGGCGGATCGAAGGTCATCTGCACGTTCACCTGCTTTACCCCCGGCAGGGGTTCCACCGCATCGGCGACCCAACCCGGCATCTCGCCCGCGACGGGACAGCCGGGGGCCGTCAGCGTCATCAGCACATCGACCTCGTTCTCGGGGCCGATCTCGATGGTGTAGATCAGGCCCAGATCGAAGATGTTGACCGGGATCTCCGGGTCGAACACCGTGCGGCAGGCATCCACCACCTGCGGATAGAGCGGATGATCCGTGCTGGACGGCCGGATGAGCGGCGTGCCTTCGAGGCGTTCCTGGGGCTGGTTCATGTCGGTCCCGCCTGGTGTTTCCTAGCGTTTATATAGGGAATTCAGGTCGGGGGTAAAGGGGCGGCGATGGCCCGCCCCCGAATGCGCGTCAGAACGGGATTTCATCGTCGATATCGCCGCGGCCCGCCGGCGCGCCGCCGCCGTAGCCGCCGCGCCCGGGCGCATCGCCATAGCCGCCCGACCGCCCGCCCCCCGACGCGGGCAAGGCCGCGCGACCACCGTCGTCATAGCCGCGGTCATCGGCATAGCCGCCCCCGCTACCGCCGCCCTCACGACCGTCGAGCAGGGTCAACTCGCCGCGAAACTGCCGCAGCACGACCTCGGTGGTATAGCGGTCGGCCCCCGACTGGTCCTGCCACTTGCGGGTTTCCAGCTGCCCCTCGACATAGACCTTGGAGCCCTTTTTCAGGTATTGCTCGGCGATCTTGCCGAGGTTTTCGTTGAAGATCGCGACCGAATGCCATTCGGTGCGCTCCTTGCGCTCACCGCTGGCCTTGTCGCGCCAGTTTTCCGAGGTGGCGATGCGCAGGTTCACCACCTTGCCACCGTTCGGAAAGCTGCGCACCTCGGGGTCGCGGCCCAGATTGCCCACCAGAATGACCTTGTTCACCGACCCCGCCATGCCGTCCCCCTGTTGCCGATCCCCCCGTATGCTGCACCGGGGTTGGTTGACAAAGGCTATAGACCTCCCGCCCCGCCCCCGCAACCGTTGGCCCCTGCCTTGCGATCCGGACAGGCCATCAGGCGGCGCCACCTTGCCGACTGGCATTCACCCCCGAAATCCGGGTCTGGCCAAAACCGGCGAAATCCCTATTGTTTCCGCCGAAGGACGGAGGCGGGATGCGGCGCATGCGATCGGGGTTGGGGGCGATGGCGGCACTCGTTGCCCTGGGCTGGGGTGGCGTGGCCCTGGCCGAGGGCCTTGTGCTCTCCACCTCGGGCAAGTCGCGCGGTGCGGTCTTCAACCAGCAGACCCGGCTTTTGGACACGCGGTTGTCCAAGCAATATGCGGCCTCGGCCCGGCTGAAGCCGAAGTCCGAGACGACCTCGCCCCTCGATCCGGCAATTCCGCGCTTCCGGGGCAGCTATAGGGGCGAGTATCTGGAAACCGCGCGCGCGGCGGCACGAAAGCATGGGGTGCCCGAGGATCTGTTCCTGCGGCTGGTGCAACAGGAGTCTGGCTGGAACCCGGGGGCGGTGTCGCACAAGGGGGCGACGGGACTGGCGCAGCTGATGCCGGGGACGGCGCGGTTGGTGGGGGTGGACATCCATAACCCCGCGCAAAACCTCGACGGCGGCGCGCGCTATCTGCGCATGATGCACCAGAAGTTCGGGTCATGGCGGCTGGCACTGGCCGCCTACAACGCGGGCCCCGCGGCCGTGGAGAAACACGACGGCATCCCGCCCTATGCCGAGACCATCGCCTATGTGAAGGCGATCATCGGCAGTTGAGGCTGGTCGCCTCAGCCGAGCGGCGCAAGCAGCGCCCGCATCGCCCCCAGCGGGTCCTGCGCATTCCAGATTTCCGCGCCGATGGCCAGAAAATCCGCGACCGGCCCCAGACGCGCCACCAGATCGGCCGTAAGCCCGCCCTCGGCCACCACCGGCACCTCGATCATCTCCGACCACCAGTCAAAGAGATCGGCCTCGGCGATGCGGCCGTCGCCAAGGCCCGTCGCACCCACCGGACCAAAGGCCACATAATCGGCGCCCGCCTCTGCCGCGCCGATCCCCTCGTGCCGGGTGACACCGCAGGCCGCCCCGATGATTGCATCGGCGCCGAGGTCCTTTCGCAGGCTGCGCACCGACCGCGCGCCATCGGCCAGGTGCACGCCGTCCAGCCCCAGCTTCGGCACCAGAAGGGCGTGACGCTCGATCACCAGTGCCACGTCGCGGGCATGCGCCACGCCGCGCAGCGTGTCGGCGGCGCGGCTGATCGCATCCAGATCGCTGCCCGCCATCGCCAGCCGCAGACAGGCCACCTCGGCCCCGTCCAGGACGGCCGCCACCCTGTCCGCGAATTCGGCTGGATCGAAGGCGGGCGGGGTGATCAGGTAGATCTGGGGGCGGTCGGCATCGGGCATGGCGGCTTCCTGGCGTCGGTCGGACTGGGCCTTTGCGCTGTAGCGCAGGCGGCGGGGCTTGGCTACTGGGGGCGCGTAGGCTATCAGGCCCGCCATGGCCGAGCCCCCCGTCTTTGTCCTCGTGCGCCCGCAGATGGGCGAGAACATCGGCGCGGCCGCGCGGGCGATGCTGAACTTCGGCCTGACGCAGATGCGCGTCGTCGCCCCGCGCGACGGCTGGCCCAACCCCAAAGCTGTGGCGATGGCCAGCGGGGCGGGGCGACTCCTGGATCAGGCGGGGCTGTTTGTTGATGTGCCGGGGGCGATTGCCGACTGCGACTATGTCTTCGCCACGACCGCGCGCCCGCGTGAACTGGTGAAACCAGTGATGACGCCGGAACGCGCCATGGCCCATGCCCGCGCGCTGTCCGCGGCGGGCAGGCGGGTAGGGGTGCTCTTTGGCCCCGAACGGACCGGGCTGGAAACCGACGAGGTGATCCCCGCCAATGCCATCGTCACGGTGCCGGTGAACCCCGATTTTCCGTCGCTGAACCTCGCGCAATGCGCGCTGTTGATGGGCTACGAATGGCTGCGGCAGGAGGCCGGGCAACCAGCAGAGGTGCTGCACATGGCGGGTGGCGATCTCGCCAGCCGCGACGAGGTCGCGCGCCTGGCTGACCATTTCGAGGAGCGGCTGGAGGTGGCGGGGTTCTTTTTCCCGCCCGAAAAGACGCCCCATATGAAGGGCAACCTGCGCAACATGTGGGCCCGGCTGGGCCTGACGCGGGCGGAGGTGCAGACCTTTCACGGCATGCTGCGCCAGATTGCCTTCAAACTGAAACGGCAGGACCCCTGACCCGCGTCGCATGGGTATTTGTGCAAAGAAGAGAACAAATTTGAGTTAAATTGTTCTCTTCTTTGAAAAAATACCCTCAGGGGGGAGGCGCGGCACGCGCCGGGGGGCAGAATGCCCCCCTGCACCGTCCAGGGCGCGCGTCAGGGTGTCAGAAGGCGGCGGAACAGCGTGTCGAGATAGTCGCCCGCCTCGGCAAAGGGATCGTGGCCGGGGCCGAGCACCGCGCGCACCTGCATGTCGAAATCGGCATAGTGCTGGGTCAGCGCCCAGATGGAAAAGATCAGATGTCGCGGGTCCACCCGGCGCAGGCGACCCGCCTCCATCCAGGCCGTCAGTAACGCCGCCTTGTCATCGACCAGCTGCCGCAGGTCGCCCTCGATCGCCGGCCGCATCCGGGGGGCGCCCTGCAGGATCTCGTTGGCGAAAAGGCGGCTTTCGCGGGGAAAATCGCGCGCGAGGTCGAGCTTGCGGCGGACATAGGCCAGCACCTCCTCCACGGGCTCGCCGCCGGCGTCCATCGCATGCAGGGGGTCGAGCCAGGTGCGCAGAAGTTCGGTGAGCAGGCGCTGGTGGATCGCCTCCTTGGACGGGAAGTAGTAAAGCAAGTTCGGTTTGGACAGTCCCGCCACCTCGGCGATCTGGTCCAAGGTTGCGCCGCGAAATCCATGGGCGGAGAACACCTCCAGCGCCGCGTCGAGGATCGTTTCCTGGTTGCGGGTCTGGATGCGGGTGCGCGGGCGGGTTGGCATCGGGGCTGTCCTGTCGGAGGCTTCGTGTCGGGGCCGGGGGGGGCCAGTCTTGACGGCGCGGGCGCCGATGCTAACGTGCCGGCATCCGTCCGGTCAAATGGTTCGCCGGGCCCTCCTCTTTCCCTGGGAAATCCGCCATGGCGCTCGACCGCAAGCCTTCGCCCAACGACCTCAATGCCTTCTGGATGCCGTTCACAGCGAACCGCCAGTTCAAGAAGGCGCCGAGGATGTTCGTGGCCGCGAAGGACATGCACTACACCACCTCGGACGGGCGGCAGGTGCTGGACGGCACGGCCGGGCTGTGGTGTTGCAACGCGGGCCATTGCCGCCCGAAGATCACCGAGGCCATCCAGCGGCAGGCCGCGGAAATGGACTATGCGCCCGCCTTTCAGATGGGGCATCCGGCCGCCTTCGAGCTGGCCAATCGCATCATCGACATCGCGCCCAAGGGGATCGAGCATGTGTTCTACACCAACTCGGGCTCCGAGTCGGTGGAGACGTCGCTGAAGCTTGCCATCGCCTATCACCGCGCGCGGGGCGAGGGGGCGCGCACCCGGCTGATCGGGCGCGAGCGGGGTTATCACGGCGTCAATTTCGGCGGCATCTCGGTGGGCGGGATCGTGAACAACCGCAAGATGTTCGGCACGCTGCTGGCAGGCGTGGATCACATGCCCCACACGCATCTGCCCGCGCAGAACGCGATGACGCGCGGCCAGCCCGCGCATGGTGCGAGCCTCGCGGATGACCTGGAGCGGATCGTGGCGCTGCACGGGGCCGAGACCATCGCGGCGGTGATCGTGGAGCCTGTGGCGGGGTCTACCGGCGTGATCCTGCCGCCCAAGGGCTATCTGGAAAAGCTGCGCGCGATCACGGCCAAGCATGGCATCCTGCTGATCTTTGACGAGGTGATCACCGGCTTCGGGCGCCTCGGCGCGGCCTTCGGATCGCAGTATTTCGACGTGCTGCCCGACATGATGACCACGGCCAAGGGCCTGACCAACGGTGTCATCCCGATGGGCGCGGTTCTGACCACGGCGGCGGTGCATGACGTGTTCATGCAGGGGCCCGAGCATGTGATCGAGCTTTTCCACGGCTATACCTATTCCGGCAACCCCATCGCCAGTGCCGCCGGCATCGCCACGCTGGAAACCTATCGCGAAGAGGCGCTGTTCGAGCGTGCGGCGGCGATTGCCCCTTATTGGGAGGAGGCGCTGCATTCGCTGAAAGGGCTGCCGCACGTCATCGACATCCGCAACATGGGCCTCATCGGCGCGGTCGAGCTTGACCCTGTCGCGGGGGAGCCGACCAAACGTGCGTTCAGTGCCTTCCTCGATGCCTATGACAAGGGCATCCTGATACGCACCACCGGCGACATCATTGCCATGTCGCCGCCCCTGATCATCGAAAAGGCGCATATCGACCAGCTGATCGGCACGCTTGCGGATGTGTTGAAACGGCTGCATTGACCCGCGCCGTCGGACTGCCCACCTCCGTGGTGCGGCTGTGACGGGCGCGCTGAGAGGTTTCGACACGATGAACGACCTGCGCGTGCAGCGCCGACTTGCGGCCATTCTGGCGGCCGATGTGGTGGGTTTTTCGCGGATGATGGGCACGGATGAGTCGGGCACGCTGGCCCGCCTGCGCACGGTCTGGGCCGAGCATTTCAACCCCGCCGTCGCCGCCCGGCGCGGGCGCATCGTCAAGATGATGGGCGACGGCGCGCTGGTGGAATTCGGCAGCGCCGTCGATGCCGTCGATTGCGCGGTTGCCGTGCAGGAAGGGATGGCCGCCTTCAACGCCGCGCACGGGGATGCGGAGCCGATCCTGTTCCGCGTCGGCGTGAACCTCGGCGACATCGTGATCGAGGGGGACGACATTTTTGGCGATGGGGTCAACGTGGCCGCGCGGCTGGAGGCGCTGGCGCCGAAGGGGGGCATTCTCGTGTCGGATGCGGTCCATGCGCAGGTGCGCGGCAAGGTGGAGGTGGTGTTCGAGGATGCGGGGGACCTCGTGCTTAAAAACATCGCGGAACCGGTGAGGGCCTGGTCCTGGGGCGGTCAGGCCCAGGCACTGCCCGCGCTGGAGGAGGAGGCGCCGTCGATCGCCGTTCTGCCCTTTGCGAACATGTCGGGCGACCCCGAACAGGATTACTTTTCGGACGGGATCAGCGAGGACATCATCACCGACCTGTCCAAGATCGGGGGGCTGACGGTGGTGGCGCGCAATTCGTCCTTTGCTTACCGCAATCGGGCGGCGGATCTGCGCGAGGTGGGCCGCGATTTGGGCGTGCGCGCGGTGTTGGAGGGGTCGATCCGCAAGGCCGGGAACCGGGTGCGCATCACCGCGCAGCTGATCGACGCGCGCACCGGCCATCACCTGTGGGCCGAACGCTATGACCGCGACATGACCGACATCTTTGCCGTGCAGGACGAGGTAACGATGGAAATCGTCGGTGCGTTGAAGGTGCGGCTGCGTCCGGTCGAGCGGGCGATGCTGGCCGACAAGGGCACCACCAACATGCATGCCTACGAACTGCTGATGCGCGGGCGCGGCGAATGGGCCGACATGCTGCAGGCACAGGTGGACCCGCGCGCAGCCTTCGCGCGCGCGATGGCGACGCTGGAACGGGTGATCGCGCTGGACCCGGACTATGCGCAGGCCTACGGGTTCATCAGCATCCTGCATACGGTGGATATGACGAACCGTTTGACCGGTGCGCCCGATGCGCTGCAAAAGGCAGAGCATTTCGCCCGGCTGGCGCTGGAAAAGAACCCCAGGGAACCGCTTGCGCACAATGCGATGGCGATCGTGGCCCTTGCCCGCAAGGAGATGGACGCGGCGCGCAGCAACGCCGAGACGGCAATCCGGCTGAACCCCAACTATGCCAATGGTTACGGCACGCTGGGGCATGTCCTGGTCTATTCCGGCGATCCGTTGTCGGCCGTGCCCTACCTGGAGCGGGCGATCCGGCTGGACCCGAGCTTCGCCCAGCAGTTCGTGCATTTCCTCGGCCTCGCCTATCTGATGGCGGGCCGCTATGACGCGGCGGCCGCGCGGTTTCGCGAGCGTATCCGGCTGGCGCCGGGCACCGACCTGTCGCGCGCGATGCTGGTGGTGGCGCTTGGCCATCTGGGGCAGGTCGATGAGGCGCGGCGGGTCTGGGCCGAGCTGCGCCAGATCAATCCGGGCTATTCCTTTGACGCGCATATCGACCGCCTGCCGCTCAGCCCCGCGGATGCTAGGCGGATGCGCGCAGGGCTGGCTGCCGTGGGGCCCCCGCAGGCCGGCTAAGCCAGTGACGATCTTCGCCAGATTCGCGCGCAAGCGAGGAAATCTTCGCAAATTTCTGAGTTGAGCGACGAAAGATTGCGAGGAAAGCTTGTTCTGCCGCAGGGAAAGCCCGGAAATTTCACGCAATCCATCGCATATCCTCGGGCAATCGGTCGGGTGTGGCGAAAGGGTGCGGATATGCGGATCATCGTTCTGGGTGCGGGCGTCATCGGGGTTTCCTCGGCCTATGAATTGGCGCGGCAGGGCCATGAGGTGACGGTGATCGACCGCCAGCCGGGCCCCGCGCTGGAAACCTCCTTTGCCAATGCCGGCGAGGTCAGCCCCGGCTATTCCGCCCCCTGGGCCGCCCCCGGCATTCCGTTGAAGGCGCTGAAATGGATGTTCCAGGCCCATGCGCCGCTGGTGATCCAGCCAAAGCTGGACATGGCACGGGTGGAGTGGATGGCGCGGATGCTGTCCAACTGCACCACCTCGGCCTATCAGCGCAACAAGTCGCGCATGGTGCGGCTGGCCGAATATTCGCGCGACTGCCTGATGGCGCTGCGTGCGGACACCGGGATCGCCTATGACGAGCGGATGCAGGGCACGTTGCAGCTGTTCCGCACGCAAAAGCAGGTGGAGGCCGCCGAAAAGGACATCGCCGTGCTGCGCGCCGATGGCGTGCCCTTCGAGGTGCTGGACCGCGCGGGCTGCCTTGCCTCCGAGCCGGGGCTGGCCGGGTCCGCGCATCTGATCGCGGGCGGGCTGCGCCTGCCGGGCGACGAGACGGGCGATTGCTTCAAGTTCACCCAAGGGCTGGCCGACAAGGCGCGCGCCCTGGGCGTGACGTTCCGCTGGGGCGTGGGGATCGCGCATCTGGTGGAACGCGTGGGCCGCGTGACCGGCGTGATGACCTCGGACGGGTTGCTGACGGCGGATGGCTTTGTGCTGGCGCTGGGGTCGCATTCCCCGCGCCTTGCTGCCCCCTTGGGGATGCGCCTGCCGGTCTATCCGGTGAAGGGCTATTCGATCACGGCCGCGATCGTGGACGAGGCCCGCGCGCCGGTGTCCACCGTGATGGACGAAACCTTCAAGGTCGCGATCACCCGTCTGGGCGACCGTATCCGCGTGGGCGGCCTGGCCGAGATCGCCGGGTTCGACCTGTCGCTGAGCCCCAAGCGCAGGGCCACGCTGGAGAAATCGGTGGGCGAGCTGTTCGCGGGCGGCGGCGACTTGAAAGGCGCCAGCTTCTGGTGCGGCCTGCGCCCGATGACGCCCGACGGCACGCCCATCGTGGGTGCCTCGACCGTGCCGAATCTGTGGCTCAACACCGGGCACGGCACATTGGGCTGGACGATGGCGGCGGGGTCGGCGCGGGTGCTGGCCGATGTGGTGTCGGGCCGCACGCCCGAGATCGAGGCGCGCGATCTGGGCTATGGCCGCTACCTGCCCAAGGGCCGCCACGCGCCGCAGGGCGGGCTGCGTCCCGCCGCCGCCTGACGCTTTTCGCGCCATCTGCCCGCTGGTGCAGCATCCCGCCCCGAAACGGGCGGGATTTTTCTTGACGGGGCTGCGCCCAAGTGGTGCCCTCCTTTTTACCAATCGGTCAGGAACGGAATCGGGTTGCTGGCCATGAACGGGGCGGCCACAGCCCCGGCTGACAGGGAGAGCACACCATGCAGACACCGGGTGAAAACCTGCGCATCGACGGCACCCGCCTGTGGGACAGCCTGATGGAGGTGGCCCGCATCGGCCCCGGCCTTGCGGGCGGCAACAACCGCCAGACCGTGACGGATGAGGACAGCGAGGGTCGCCACCTCTTTGCCCGCTGGTGTGCCGAGGCGGGGATGACGATGGGCGTGGATCAGATGGGCACCATGTATGCCCGCCGTGAAGGCACCGACCCCGAGGCCGACCCGGTCTATGTGGGCAGCCATCTGGACACGCAGCCCACGGGCGGCAAGTATGACGGCGTTCTGGGCGTGCTGGCGGGGCTGGAGATCGTGCGCACGCTGAACGATCTGGGCCTGCAGACGCGCCGCCCCATCGTGGTGACCAACTGGACCAACGAGGAGGGCACGCGCTTTGCGCCGGCGATGCTGGCCTCGGGCGTGTTCGCGGGGGTGCTGGATCAGGACTGGGCCTATGACCGGCGCGATGCCAAGGGGTTGCGGTTCGGGGATGAACTGGCGCGGATCGGCTGGCGCGGCGACGAGCCCGTGGGCGCCCGGAAGATGCACGCGTTCTTCGAGCTGCATATCGAGCAGGGCCCGATCCTGGAGGCCGAGGGGCGGCAGGTGGGCGTGGTCACGCATGGCCAGGGGTTGCGCTGGATCCAGTGCACGGTGACGGGCAAGGGCAGCCACACCGGATCGACGCCCATGCCGATGCGCCGCAACGCGGGGCGGGGCCTCGCGCAGGTGACGGAGCTGGTCCACGAGATCGCGATGGCGCACCAGCCCAATGCCGTGGGCGCCATCGGCCATATCGACGTCTATCCCAACAGCCGCAACATCATCCCCGAGCGCGTTGTTTTCACGGTGGACTTCAGATCTCATGTGCTGGAGACGCTGGAGGCGATGGTGGCCGACCTGACCGCCCGCGCGCCGGGTATCTGCGCGGCACTGGGGTGCACATTCGAAAGTGAGGTGGTGGGGTTCTTCGATCCGCCCGCCTTCGATCCGGTGCTGGTGGGGCGGGTGCGGGCGGCGGCGGAGCGGCTGGGATACAGCCACATGGACATCATCTCGGGCGCCGGGCACGATGCCTGCTGGATCAACCGGGTCTATCCCACGACGATGGTGATGTGCCCCTGCGTGGATGGCCTGAGCCACAACGAGGCAGAGGAAATCACGCCCGACTGGGCGCGGGCGGGGGCGGATGTGTTGTTTCACGCGGTGGTGGAGACGGCAGGGATTGCGGGATAGCGCGCCCCGGGGGTTTCACCCCCGGACCCCCAGGATATTTGTGGACAGAAGAAACCAGGGAGCGGGACATGGCCAGCACGGTGATCAAGGGCGGGACGGTTGTGACGGCGGACCTGAGCTATGACGCGGATGTGCTTGTCGAGCATGGGAAAATCGTGGGCGTCGGGCCGGACCTTTCGGGGGATGCGGTGCTGGATGCGACCGGCTGCCTGGTGATGCCCGGGGGCATCGACCCGCATACGCATCTGGAGATGCCCTTCATGGGCACCTATTCGGCCGATGATTTCGAGAGCGGGACGCGGGCGGCGCTGGCGGGGGGGACCACGATGGTGGTGGACTTCGTGCTGCCGGGCCAGGGCCAGGCGCCGATGGATGCCATGCAGATGTGGCACAACAAGGCCGGGCGGGCGAACTGCGACTACAGCTACCACATGGCGGTGACCTGGTGGGGCGAGGCGATGTTCGACGGCATGGCGGAGGCCGTGGCGGCGGGGGTGACGAGTTTCAAGCATTTCCTGGCCTACAAGGGCGCGCTGATGGTGAACGACGACGAGTTGTTCCAGTCTTTCCAGCGGGTTGGCGATCTTGGCGGCCTGGCCATGGTGCATGCCGAGAACGGTGATGTGGTGGCCGAGCTGACCGCGCGGCTGTTGGCCGAAGGCAACCGGGGGCCGGAGGCCCATGCCTATTCGCGCCCGCCGCAGGTGGAGGGCGAGGCCACGAACCGGGCCATCATGTTGGCGGATATGGCGGGTGTGCCACTCTATGTTGTGCATACCTCATGCGAGGAGGCGCATGAGGCGATCCGGCGGGCGCGGGCGCAGGGCAAGCGCGTCTGGGGCGAACCGCTGATCCAGCATCTGGTGCTGGACGAGAGCGCGTATTTCCACCCCGACTGGGACCACGCGGCCCGGCGGGTGATGTCGCCCCCCTTCCGATCGAAGGCGCATCAGGCGAGCCTTTGGGCGGGGCTGCAATCGGGCAGCCTGTCGGTGGTGGCGACGGATCACTGTGCGTTCACAACAGCGCAGAAACGGTTCGGGCTGGGCGATTTTTCGAAGATCCCCAACGGGACGGGGGGGCTGGAGGACAGGATGCCAGTGCTCTGGACCCATGGTGTAGGCACGGGAAGGTTGACGCCGAATGAATTTGTGGCCGTGACGAGCACGAATATCGCGAAAATCCTGAACCTCTATCCGAACAAGGGTGCGGTTCTGGTGGGGGCGGATGCGGATCTTGTGGTCTGGGACCCGGAGAAGGAAAAAACCATCACCGCAGGCGCCCAGCAATCGTTCATTGATTACAACGTGTTCGAGGGCGTTGCTGTAAAGGGTCTGCCGCGGTTCACGCTGACGCGGGGCAAGGTCGCGGTTCACGATGGCGAGGTGCGGACCGAGGAGGGGCATGGCCAGTTCGTCGGCCGCGCGGCGCGGCCTGCGGTCAACCGCGCGCTGAGCCAGTGGAAGGCGCTGACCGCGCCGCGGCCGGTGGAGCGTGCGGGCGTGCCCGCCACGGGGGTCTGAGTGGAGGCTGTGATCGAGGCGCGGGGGGTGGGGCTGACGTTTCCCACCGACGACGGGCCGGTGCATGCGCTGAAGGATGTCAACCTGTTGATAAACAGGGGGGATTTCGTGTCGTTCATCGGGCCGTCGGGCTGTGGCAAGACCACGTTCCTGCGGACGGTGGCGGCGTTGGAGCGGCCCACCGAAGGCACGCTGACAGTAAACGGGATGAGCCCTGAGGAGGCCCGGAAATCAAGGGCTTATGGTTATGTCTTTCAGGCGGCGGGGCTGTATCCGTGGCGGACCATCGCGGGGAATGTCCGGTTGCCGCTGGAGATCATGGGGTTTGACCGGGCGGAGCAGGAGCGGCGTGTGAAGGACGTGCTGCAACTGGTTGAACTGGAAGGATTTGGCGGGAAATACCCCTGGCAGTTGTCGGGGGGGATGCAGCAACGGGCCAGCATCGCGCGGGCGCTGGCCTTTGACGCCGACATCCTGTTGATGGATGAGCCGTTCGGGGCGTTGGACGAGATCGTGCGCGACCGGCTGAACGAGGAGCTTTTGCAGCTTTGGGCGCGGACGGGAAAAACCATTGGATTCGTGACACATTCCATCCCCGAGGCGGTCTATCTGTCCACCCGGATCGTGGTGATGAGCCCCCGTCCGGGGCGGATCACCGATGTCATCGACAGCCCGCTGCCGAGGGAGCGGCCGCTGGATATCCGTGACAGTGCGGAGTTCATCGCCATCGCGCACCGGGTGCGCGAGGGGCTGCGGGCCGGGCATTCGGATGAGGGGTGATGTGCGTCTGGCATCCGTCCCGCGCGCGTATGCTTTGCGTCGGTTTTCCGTCCCGACACGGCGCGCGGTGGTCGGGGCGCAGGCGCAACGGGGGCGGGCATGAACCGCGTCGTCCCGGTGCTCTCGGTCCTGCTGATCATCCTTGGCGTCTGGTATGCCGGGACGGTCTGGATGAACGCGCGCTGGGTGAATGAGCAGGCTGCGCGGGCGGGGCGGAGCCTGACCACGGCCGAGATGGTGGGCGAGACGATGCGGCAGGCGCGCCCTGTCCTGCCCGCGCCGCATCAGGTGGTGGCGGAGCTGTGGAAGGGGGTGACGGGCCAGCCCGTCACCTCGAAGCGGAGCCTCGTGTGGCACGGCTGGATCACGCTGCAATCCACGCTGTCGGGCTTCGTGCTGGGGATCGTGGTGGGCGTGGGGCTGGCGGTGGGGATCGTCTATTTCCGGGTGATGGAGACGAGCGTGATGCCCTGGGCGGTGATCAGCCAGACCATCCCCATCGTGGCGCTGGCACCGATGATCGTGGTCCTGTCGAACACGCTGGGCCTTGGCGAGCGGTTGGGGGTGGAGAACCGGCTGGTGTCCAAGACGATCATCGCGGCTTACCTGAGTTTCTTTCCGGTGCTGGTGGGCATGGTGAAGGGGCTGCGCAGCCCCGATGCGATGCAGCTTGACCAGCTTGCGACATGGAGCGCGAGCGGCTGGCAGGAATTCGCCAAGCTGCGGCTGCCCGCCTCGATGCCCTATTTCTTTGCCTCGCTGAAGGTGGCCATCGCGGCGGCGCTGGTGGGGGCCATCGTGGGCGAGTTGCCGACGGGGGCGGTGGAGGGCCTTGGCGCGCGGATGCTGGTGGGCAGCCAGTTTGGCCAGCCCTTGGTGATGTGGGCGTCGCTGTTCGCGGCCGCTGTGCTGGCGGGGGGGCTGATCCTGGCGGTTGGGGTGCTGCAGCGGGCGGCGGACCGGGCGATGGGGGTGCGGGGATGAGCCTGTTCGCACCCGCGGTTCTGGTGTGGCTGGCGGCCTGGTGGGGCAATGTGGTGCTGTCTCGTCGCAGGCTGCGGGGGGGCGCGCGATTCCTGCCGCCGGTGCTGTTCGGGGCGAGCCTGCTGGTGCTGTGGGAGGGGGCCGCGCGGGGGTTCGGCATTCCCGAGGTGATCCTTCCTGCGCCGAGCGTGGTGGCGCGAACGGTTGCCGCGAACCTGCCGCTGCTCTGGGGCGATTTCGTGCAGACGATCCTGCGCGGGGCGGTCGCGGGCTATGTGATGGGCTGCGGCGCGGCGGTGGGGGTGGCGGTGCTGATCGACCGCTCGCCGTTCCTCACGCGGGGGCTGTTGCCGGTGGGCAATTTCGTGGCGGCGCTGCCGGTGGTGGGGATGGCGCCGATCATGGTGACGTGGTTCGGCTTTGGCTGGCAGTCGAAGGCGGCGGTGGTGTTCGCGATGGTGTTCTTTCCGGTGCTGGTGAACATGGTGGCCGGGCTGGTGGCGGCCGAGCGGATGCAGCGCGACCTGATGCGGACCTATGGCGCGGGTTACTGGACGACGCTGGTCAAGCTGCGGCTGCCGGCCGCGATGCCGTTCCTGTTCAACGGGCTGAAGATCGCCACGACCCTGGCGGTGATCGGCGCGATTGTTGCCGAGTTTTTCGGCTCGCCCACGCGCGGGATGGGGTTTCGCATCTCGACGGCCGTGGGATCGTTGCAATTGCCCATGGTCTGGGCGCAGATTTTCGTGGCGGCGCTGGCCGGCAGCGCGTTTTATGGAGTGGTGGCGTGGGCCGAGGCGCGCGTCACCTTCTGGCACCCGTCCCAACGCGGGCGGGGATGACGGACAACAGGGGAGTAGCGACGATGATGAGACGGACATTTGCGGCGGCGGTCGTGGCGGCCTTTGCCGCAACGGCCTCGGTGACGGGGGCCTGGGCGCAGGACAAGGTGTCGGTGCAGCTGAAATGGGTCACGCAGGCGCAGTTTGCGGGCTATTATGTGGCCGAGGCCAAGGGGTTCTATACCGAGGAGAACCTGGATGTGACGATCCTGCCGGGGGGGCCCGACATCGCGCCCGAGCAGGTGATCGCGGGGGGGGGTGCGGATGTCATCACCACCTGGATGCCCGCGGCCCTGGCTGCGCGCGAGCGGGGCGTGCCGCTGGTCAACATCGCGCAGCCGTTCAAGAACGGCGGTCTGAGCTTTGTCTGCCGCAAGGATCTGGGCGTGGAGACCACCGCCGATTTTCCGGGCAAGACGCTGGGCGTGTGGTTCTTTGGCAATGAATATCCGTTCTATGCCTGGATGGCATCGCTGGGGCTGGCGACGGATGGATCGGCGGGCGGGGTGACGGTGCTGAAACAGGCTTTCGATGTGGAGGCGCTGCTGAAGGGCGAGGCGCAGTGCATCAGCGTGATGACCTACAACGAATACGGCCAGGTGCTGGATGCCGGGTTCAAGCCCGAGGATCTGGCGTTCTTCAGCTATCGCGATCAGGGCGTGACGGTGCTGGAGGACGGGCTTTATGTGCTGGAGGACCGGCTGGCCGACCCCGCCTTTGCCGACAGGATGGTGCGGTTCGTGCGCGCCAGCATGAAGGGCTGGAAATACGCCGAGGCGAACCCGGCGGAGGCGGCGGCGATCGTGGTGGAGGCCGACCAGACCGGGTTGCAGACGCTGGAGCACCAGACCTACATGATGGGCGAAGTGGCCAAGCTGACGGCGGGATCGTCCGGCGCGCTGGACCCGGCCGATTTCGACCAGACGGTTGCATCGCTCTTGTCGGCGGTGTCGGCGGAAAACCCGGCGATCACCAGGGCCCCCGAGGGCATGGCCTGGACCCACGAGATTTCGGATGCGGCGCTGAAGTGATCTGGTGACGACGGCAGGGGGCGCGTCCGGGCCACCGGCGCGCCCCTTGCCTTGCCGTGCAGGGGGGCGTTGCCCCCCGGCTTCGCCTCCCCCCAGGGTATTTGGTCAAGGAGAGGCCAAATTTTCAGAAAGTTGTAAAGGTTTTCGCGCCGTGGCAGGGTGGGGCTCTGGCGGGAGGGATCTTGATGGCGGTGGCGCTGACCGGGGCGCGGGTGCGCGCGGTGCGCGAGCGGCAGGGGCTGCGGCAGGCGGATCTGGCGCGGCGGGCGGGGATTTCGGCGGCCTATCTGAACCTGATCGAGCATGACCGGCGGCGGATCGGCGACGCGCTTTTGCTGCGGCTGGCGGCGGCGCTGGAGGTGGAGGCGGCGGCGCTGGCCGATGGCGGGGCGGCGGCGCGGGTGGAAGAGCTGCGCGCGGCCGCGGCGATGGTGGGGCAGGCCCCGGCGGAGGTGGACCGCACCGAGGAGATGGCCGGGCGGTTTCCGGGCTGGGCCGAGCTGATCGCGGCGCAGGCGCGGCGGATCGGGCAGCTGGACCGGGTGGTGTCGGCGTTGTCGGACCGGATCGGGCATGACCCGCATCTGTCGGCGGCGCTGCATGAGGTGCTGAGTGCGGCGACGAGCGTGCGCTCGACCGCCGCCATCCTGGCGGAAGGCGGGGTGGCGCCGGACTGGCGGCGGCGGTTCCACGCCAACCTGCATCAGGACAGCGAGCGGCTGGCCATGGGGGCAGAGGCGCTTGTGGCCTATCTGGAGGCGGCGGAGGGGGCCGAGACGGGGGCGGCGGTGGACCCGCAGGAGGAGGTGGAGGAATGGCTGGCCGCACGGGGCTGGCACCTGGCGGAGGTGGAGGCGGGCGGGCCGGGGGCCGCGGCGCTGGCGCCCGGGATCGCGCGGCTGGCCACGGGGGCGGCGCGGGCGCTGGCGCGCGACTGGGCGGCGCAGGCGGCCGCCGATGCGGCGGCGATGCCGCTGGAGCCGCTGCGCGCCGCGCTGGACGCGGCGGGGGGCGATCCGTTGCGGGTGGCCGCGCGGTTCGGCGTGGGCGGCGTGGCCGCGATGCGCCGCATCGCCACGCGGCCGGGGGCTGGCGAGGGGCTGGTGATCTGCGATGCCTCGGGGGCGGCCCTGATCCGCAAGGGGATCGCGGGGTTTCCGATGCCGCGCGGGGGCGGGGCCTGTCCGCTCTGGCCGCTCTACGCGGCGCTGGGCCGGCCGATGGTGCCGGTGGAGGCTGTGGCCGAGGTGCCGGGCATGGTGCCGCAGCGGTTCAGGGTGCGGGCGATCTGCGAGGTGGCGCATCCGCAGGGGTTCGGCGGGATCGAATTGCGCCGGGCGGCGATGCTGATCGCGCCGGATAAGGGGCCGGCGGGGCCGGTGTTGCCCGTCGGCGGGGCCTGCCGGATCTGCCCGCGCGAGGGCTGTGAGGCGCGGCGCGAGCCCTCGATCCTGTCGGCGGTGGGGGCGGCGAGTGCGGCGGCGCGCGCGGGGCAGGGGTGACGCGCGCGAGGGCTTGGCAGGGGCGGGGCTTTCGGTCGATAGTCGGGAGAGCGGTGCGGGGAGGCGCCGGGAAGGAGGGGAGGCATGGGCCATCCGGGCGATGCTGCCGCCGGGCCGGAGGCGCGGCCCGGTCCGGGCGGGCCGCATGTTCTGGTGATCGAGGACGAGCCGCACATCGCCGAGGCGATGCGCTATTTGCTGGCGCGCGGCGGGTTTCGGGTGTCAACGCATGACGGGGCGGGCGATGCGCTGGAGGCAGTGCGGCGGGCGCGGCCCGATCTGGTGGTGCTGGACCTGATGCTGCCGGGCGTGTCGGGGATCGAGGTGCTGCGGGGCCTGCGCGGCGAGCCGTCGCTGGGCGCGCTGCCGGTGCTGATGCTGACCGCGCGCGGGCAGGAGCGCGACCGTGCCGCAGCCGAGCAGGCGGGGGCGGACAGGTTCATGACCAAGCCCTTTGTCAATGCCGAGTTGCTTGCGGCGGTGCGGGGCCTGCTGGGGGAGGGGCGGACATGACGGGGCGGCGGCCGCTGTTTTTGAACCCCGGCCACTACCGGCGGCGGCGGCTGCGGGATGCGGCGCGGTTGCTTCCTGTGGCGGGGGCGTTTCTGGTGCTGTTGCCGATCCTCTGGGCCCCCGGCAACACGCAGGCGCGCGATACGGCGCCGGACGGCATCTATCTGTTCGTGGTCTGGGCCGTGCTGGTGGCGGCGGCGGCGTTCCTGTCGCGGCGGTTGATGGCGCAGGGGGACGGGGTGCAGGGCGGGGAGGAGGACTGAGGCCATGCCCTTCAACCTGCTGGTGCTCGCCTCGCTGGCCTATGTGGTGTTCCTGTTCCTCGTGGCGTTCCTGGTCGAGCGGCGGGCCGAGCGGGGGGCGGCGGGGTGGCTGCGGTCCCCGCTCGTCTACACGCTGTCGCTGTCGGTCTATTGCACGGCCTGGACGTTTTATGGCGCGGTGGGATATGCGGCGCGGTCGGGGCTGGAGTTCCTGACGATCTATCTGGGGCCCACGCTGGTCTTTGTGGGCTGGTGGTGGGTGTTGCGCAAGCTGGTGCGGATCGGGCGGCGCGAGCGCGTGACCTCGATCGCCGACCTGATTTCCAGCCGCTATGGCAAGTCGAACCTCTTGGGCGTGATCGTGACGCTTTTGTGCGTGGTGGCGGCCACACCCTATATCGCACTTCAGTTGCAGTCGGTCACGCTGTCCTTTGGCGTGTTCGTGCAGGATGCGCCGGCGGGGTTCACGGGCGATGCCGGGTCCACCGCGATCTGGGTTGCGGGGGGGCTGGCGCTGTTCACCATCCTGTTCGGCACGCGCAACCTCGATGCCAACGAGCAGCATACCGGGGTGGTGACGGCCATCGCGGTGGAGGCGGTGGTGAAGCTGGTGGCGCTGCTGGCGGTGGGGATCTTTGTGGTCTGGGGCATCGCGGGGGGGCCTGCCGACATCATCGCGCGCATCGATGCAAGCCGGATCGGCGACTGGGATCTGGAGCCGGGCCGCTGGGCGGGCCTGTTGTTCTGCGCGGGCGCCGCCGTGATTTGCCTGCCGCGCATGTTCCAGGTGCTGGTGGTCGAGAATGCCGACGAGCGGCATCTGGCCACTGCGAGCTGGGCCTTTCCGCTGTACCTACTGCTGATGAGCCTGTTTGTGGTGCCGATTGCCGTGGTGGGGCTGGAGCGGATGCCCGAGGGGTCGAACCCCGACATGTTCGTCCTGACGCTGCCCCTGTCCGAGGGGCAGGGGGCGCTGGCGATGCTGGCCTTTCTGGGCGGGTTTTCATCGGCGACCTCGATGGTGATCGTCGAGTCCATCGCGCTGGCCACGATGGTGTCGAACCATGTGGTGATGCCGCTGTGGCTGCGGCTGCGGCCCGGGGGGGCGGTGGCAGGCGACCTGCGGCGGCTGGTGCTGGTGGCGCGACGTCTGTCCATCGCGGGCGTGCTGGCGCTGGGATATGCCTATTACCGGCTGTCGGGGGGATCGGCGGCGCTGGCGGCCATCGGGCTGATCGCCTTTGTCGGCGTGGCGCAGATCTTGCCTGCGATGCTCGGGGGCATCTTCTGGCGGGGGGCGACGCGGGCGGGGGCGGCGGCGGGGCTGTCGGTGGGCTTTGTGGTGTGGATGTACACGCTGTTCCTGCCGTCGTTCGGCCCCGATGCCGTGATCCCGGCGGCGGTGTTCGCCGAAGGGCCCTGGGGCATCGGCTGGCTGCGCCCGAGGGCGCTGTTTGGCGTGCAGGGGATGGATCCGCTGATCCACGCGCTTTACTGGTCGATGGTGCTGAACGCGGCGGCTTTCCTTGGCGTCTCGATCGCCACCTTTCCCGGTCCGGTGGAGCGGTTGCAGGGCGCGGCCTTTGTCAATGTGTTCGACGAGGGGCGCGGCCCCGAGGAATGGACGCGCGGCGGGGCCGAACCCGAGGCCCTGTTGGTGATGGCGCAGCGCATCCTGGGCGACGAGGCCGCGCAGGCGCTGTTCGAGGGTGAGGCGCGCGCGCAAGGCAAGGCCGGGATGCTGCCCGACCCCACGCCCGCCTTCATCGCGGGGCTGGAGCGGCGGCTGTCGGGCTCGGTGGGGGCGGCCACGGCCCATGCGATGATCAGCCAGATCGCCGGGCGGGCGGCGGTGTCGGTCGAGGATCTGATGGCGGTGGCCAACGAGGCCGCGCAGATCATGGAGTATTCCGCCAGGCTTGAGGCGCGCGAGGTGGAGCTGACCCGCACCGCGCGGGCGCTGCGCGAGGCGAATGAAAAGCTCACGCAGCTTTCGGTGCAGAAGGACGCGTTCCTGAGCCAGATCAGCCATGAGCTGCGCACGCCCATGACCTCGATCCGCGCGTTTTCGGAGATTTTGACCGATGGGGACCTGCCGTCCGAGCTGGTGGTGAAATACGGCCGGATCATCCATGACGAGGCCAAGCGGCTGACGCGACTGCTGGATGACCTGCTGGACCTGAGCGTGCTGGAGAACGGCACGGTGCAGCTGAACCTGGGGCTGGTGTCCTTGCGCGAGATGATCGACCGGGCGGTTTCGGCGGCGGCGCATACGCGGCCCGAGCGGACATTCGTGGTGCACCGCGATCCCCTGGCCGAGGAGATCCATGTGCGCACCGATGGCGACCGGCTGTGCCAGGTGTTCATCAACCTGATCTCGAACGCGCGGAAGTATTGCGATGCGGCGGCGCCGGAGCTGCGCATCGCGGTGCGGCACCGGGCGGGGCGGGTGACGGTGGATGTGATCGACAACGGATCGGGGATTCCTGCCGACAAGCAGGGCCTGATCTTCGAGAAATTCGCGCGGCTGACCGACCAGACGCGCGCCGGGGGGGCGGGTCTGGGCCTGGCGATCTGCCGCGAGGTAATGGCCAATCTGGGCGGCACGGTCAGCTATCTGCCCGGCCAGGGCGGGGCCGCCTTCCGCGTGACGCTGCCCCTGCGGCTGGAGCAGGCGGCCTGAGGGCCCGGTTTGGGCGGCGGTTAACGCTTTGGAAAGGCGGGCGTGACAGTCATGGCGTGAGGACGGGCGCGAGGGGCTGGACGTGCAGGCGATCAGGCGCAAGATCGGGGCGGCGGTGCAGGTGCCTGCGGGGCGAGGGGCAGTGGCGCACTGGCCGCTGGCGCTGGCGCGCGGGGCGCAGGGTGCGCTGGGCCTCGATCTGGTCGCCACGGATGTGCAGGCGGGTCACGCCACGCTGGCCGAGGTGCTGGAGCGGTTGCCGGAACGCGCGCTGATCGCGGTGGTCGAGGGGCCGGGGGCGGGCCTTGGGGTCCTGGCCCTGTCGGCCGAGGTGCTGGCGTCGCTGGTGGAGCAGGTGACGCTGGGCCGCGTGACCGCGCGCCCGGTCGCCGCGCGGCGACCGACGCGCACGGATGCGGCCATGGCACAGGGTCTGGTCGATGCCGTGCTGGGCGCCTTGGACGAGGCGCTGGAGGGGGCGGAGGACCGGGTCTGGGCCTCCGGGTTCCGCTATGTCTCCTACCTTGACGACCCGCGCCCGCTGGGCCTGATGCTGGAGGATGCGGGGTTTCGCCTGTTGCGGGCCGAGATCGCGCTGGGCGGTGGGATGCGGTCGGGGCAGGTGGCGCTGGCCCTGCCGGCGCAGGGGCGAGGCACCCGGCCCGCGCCGCAGGTCGCGGTGTCCGAGACGGCGGCGGCGCTGGTGTTCCAGGCGGCGATGGCCGAGCAGGTAATGGCCGCCCCCGCGGTGCTGGAGGCGGTGCTGGGCCGGGTGGTTCTGCCGTTGGGCCAGGTGATGGCGCTGGCGCCGGGCGAGGTGCTGCGGCTGGGCGGCGCGGCGCTCGACCGGATCGATCTGGAGGGGCCGGACGGGCGGCGCCTGACCGGAGGGCGGCTGGGCCAGAACCGGGGGATGCGCGCGGTGCGCCTGGCGGAAGGGGCCGCGCCAGCGATGCGGGGCGAGGGCGGGCTGGAGCCGGGGCTGGCCATGGTGGAAGAGGGGATGCGCAGGACGGGCACGCAGTAGGCGGGTTTTATTGGCCGATGAACCGGCGACGTCGGGCGGGCGGAGAGGCCGCACGCCGCCATGCGGGGGGGGCGATGGGCGGGACGGTGCGGGCGTCGCGCCCTCGCCGATGGTCTGTGCGCGGTTTCTTGCCAGAAACCGTGCCGGAAACGTTCAGGTTTCCGGCGACGGGGGCCGGTGCGACACGCGGGCAGGCCATGGCCGTTGGCCCGATCCTGCGGCCGTCACAGCAGCAGCCGGCCCGCGTCGGACCCGTGCCCGGAAATGCCCGTGTCCTCGGTGCCGCAGCACCCGGGCGCCGACCCGTTGCCCGGTCCACATGCGCCAAGGCCCCGCGCGCGTCGTCAGCGGCCTGTGGCAAGCGCCTCGATCTGGCCGCGCAGCCCCTCGAGCTGGTAGCCGTGCCGCGCGGGCAGGTCGATCAGGTCATCCGTCGGCATCTGACCGGCATGGGCCAAGGCCCAGACGACCGAAGAGCGGTTGCCGCTGGCGCAATAGGCCAACACCGGGCCGGGGGCCGCGGCGATGGCCTCGGCCTGGGCGGTCACGTTGTCCATGGTCAACGCACCGCCCACCACCGGGTTGGCGACAAAGGACAGCCCCGCCGCCCGGGCCGCCGCCTGCATCGCGTCCGCTTGCCAGGCGGGCGGGATCTCGGCGTCGGGGCGGTTGTCGATGATCGTGGCAAAGCCCATGGCGGCGATGGCGGGCAGGTCTTCCGGCGCGATCTGGGGCGAGACGGCATAGGTGGGGGTCAGGTGGCGGATGTCCATCGGGGGCTCCTGGTCGGATGGCGGGCGAAATCAGGCGGGCTGGGCGGCGATCCGGTCGATGCGCAGGCGCACCGCCGGGGCCGCCAGCATACCCGCCAGCATCGCCACGATAAAGACCGCACCACCCAGGCCCCCCCAGGTCAGCGAGGCCATGGCCGGGCCGGGGCAGAGGCCCACCAGACCCCAGCCCATGCCGAACAGGACCGATCCCACGATCAGGTTGTGGCCCAGCCGCGGCTCGGGCGGGGCGGGCAGGGCGCTGCCCAGCACCGACGCCTTGCGCCCGGCGGCGATGCGCCAGGCCAGCGCCATGGGCAGGATCGCCCCGCCCAGCACGAAGGCCAGCGTGGGGTCCCAGGCCCCGAACACGTCGAGCCATCCCTGCACCCGCGTCGTGTCGGTCATCCCCGACAGCATCAGGCCCAGACCGAACAGCGCGCCGGAGGCGGCGGCGACAAGGTTGCGCATCATCTCAGATCACTCCCAGCAGATGGCGGGCGGTGACCACGGCAAGGCCCCCCGCCAGCAGATAGAACACGGTCGCAACAATCCCGCGCAGCGAGAAGCGCGAGATGCCGCAGACCCCGTGGCCCGAGGTGCAGCCATTGGCCAGCCGCGTGCCCAGGCCGACGAGCAGCCCGGCAAGGATCACGATGGCGAGGTTGGACGTGATGTTGGTGGCGGGCGCGCCCCAGAGCAGCGCCACAGCCCCCGGCACCAGCACCAGACCGCCGAGGAAGGCCGCACGCTCGGCCGCATTACTGCGTCCCGAGCCGTCCACCAGCCCGCCGACAAGGCCCGAGGCGCCCATGATGCGGCCGTTCACCAGCATGAAAATGGCAGCCGCCAGGCCGATCATCAGCCCTCCGGCAAGTCCCCAGACCCATTCGGGGCGTATCAGGTCAAGCATGTGAATTCTCCTGTCGAACGCTGTGCTGTCAGATGCCGTTGACCGGCACCTTGAGGTAGCTCACCCCGTTGTCCTCGGGTTCGGGCATATGGCCTGCGCGCATGTTCACCTGCAATGACGGGATGATCAGGCGCGGCATCGCCAGCGTGGCGTCGCGTTCGGTGCGCATGGCGATGAAATCCGCGCGGCTCTTGCCGGCGCCGACGTGTTTGTTCAGCGCCTTCTGGTCGCCGACGGTGGTTTCCCAGGCATAGGTATCGCGCCCCTCGGCCTTGTAGTCGTGGCCGACGAAGATGCGGGTGGCATCGGGCAGGGCGAGGATCTTCTGGATCGAATCCCACATCACCTCGGCCGACCCGCCGGGAAAGTCGCAGCGCGCGGTGCCGAAGTCGGGCATGAACAGCGTGTCGCCCACGAAGGCCGCATCCTCGATCACATAGGTCAGGCAGGCGGGGGTGTGGCCGGGCGTGTGCATCACGTCCGCGCGCATCTGGCCGATCATCAGGCTGTCGCCGTCGTGGAACAGCTGGTCGAACTGCGAGCCGTCGCGCTGGAAACGGGTGCCTTCGTTGAAGATCTTGCCGAAGGTGTCCTGCACGACGGTGATCCGCTCACCGATGCCGATCTTGCCGCCCAGCCGTTCCTGGATGTAAGGCGCGGCCGACAGGTGGTCGGCATGGACATGGGTTTCGAGGATCCACTGAAGATCAAGGCCCTGGGTGCGGACAAAGTCGATCACCGCATCGGCGGAGCGGGTATCGGTGCGCCCGGAGGCATAGTCGAAATCAAGTACCGAATCGACGATGGCGCAGGCACGGCCCTGCGGTTCCTGCACGACATAGGTGAGGGTGTTCGTGGCCTCGTCAAAGAACGGGTGCACGACGGGTGAGGTGGCGTGGGCAGATGTCATGATGGGGCCTCTGGGTCACGGACTGGCTTGCCGAGTGCATATAGACCCGCAGGAAACACATTTCAAGTTTTGAATGTGTCTTTGTGCTTTTTCCGTGTCCGGGGCCCCAATCCGGCGCCGGGCTCGGCCCGGTTGACCTGCATCAAGGTCGGGCCGGCATCGGCAGCGTAGCGTTGGCTTCCTTGCAGGGGAGTGCGGCATGATCGATCTTTCGGAGCAGAAGGCGCGGATGGAGGCGCGGCTGGCGGAACTGGCCGCGCGGCTGGAGGGGATCGAGGCGGAACTGGAAAGCCACCAGGACCCCGACTGGGACGACATGGCGGCCGCGCGCGAGGATGATGAAGTGCTGGAGGGGCTGGGCCTGTCGGGCCAGCAGGAAATCCGCCAGATCCAGGCGGCGCTGGAGCGGATGGCGGCGGGCAACTATGGCCTTTGCGCGCGCTGCGGCGAGGCGATCGGGGCGGCGCGACTGGAGGTGCTGCCCTATACGCCGCTCTGCCGCGACTGTGCGGCGTGAACGGGCCCTGACACGGGGCCATGCAACCTGGGGGAGGATGCAATGATGACGAAAGATAGGACGGATACCGGTGCGCCCGGCGGAGATCGGGCCCATGCAGAAGCCGGCGCCGCGCGCGATCCCGATCTGGAACGTTTGCTGCAAGAGATGCGCGCCCTGATGTTCCTGATGCCCATGGGGCCGGTGCCCCCCGAGGCGGACGAGGAGATGTTCGACAACATGCCCGTCTGAATGCCCGTGTGGATGCCCGTCTGACCATTGGCCCCGGCCCCGCGCCAGAAGCGGGATTGCCAAGCGCGCCCCCCGTGCCGTTAATGGCCTGACACGGGAAAAACCCGGCAGGGGTTGGGGATGGACGACAGCGGGCAGGATCGCGGTCAGGACCGGGGGCAGGATCACGGGCAAGCCGTGCGCGTGCCAGTGCGTCAGGATCGCTCGGGCGATGTGCTGGTGCTGGTGATCGACGCACCGCCGGTGAACGCGCTGGGGCAGGCGGTCCGGCGCGGGTTGGCGGAGGGGATCGCCGCAGCCAAGTCGGAGGCCGGTGTGCGCGCGGTGGTGATCCGGGCCGAAGGGCGCACCTTTCCCGCCGGGGCGGACATTGCCGAATTCGGCAAGCCGCCGCAGCCGCCCGGCCTGCCCGACCTTCTGGACCTCGTCGAGGGTTGCCCGAAACCCGTGGTCGCGGCGCTGCACGGATCGGCGCTGGGCGGTGGGCTGGAGCTTGCGCTGGCGGCCCATGGCCGGGTGGCGCTGTCCGATGCGCGGGTGGGGCTGCCCGAAGTGAGCCTGGGTATCCTGCCGGGTGCCGGGGGCACGCAGCGGTTGCCCCGGCTGATCGGGGCGCAGGAGGCGCTGCGCCTGATGCTGACGGGGCGCCCGGTGGGGGCGGCCGAGGCGCTGGCGCTGGGTATCCTCGACCGCGTGGTGGAGGAGGATCTGGCCGGGGCCGCGCTGGCCATGGCCCGGGGCATGGATGGTCCCCGACCCACGCGGGACCGCCGTGACGGGATGCGCGACGGGCGGGCCTATGTGGCGGCGGTGGCGGCGGCGCGGGTGCAGGTGGCGGCCTCTCCGCTGCCCGCGCCGGTGCGGATCGTCGATTGTGTCGAGGCCGCACTTTTGCTGCCCTTCGCGCAGGGGCTGGCCTTTGAGCGCGCGGCCTTCGGCGATCTGGTGGGTTCGCCCGAAGCGCTGGCGCTGCGGGCGGCGTTCTTTGCCGACCGGCGGGCGGCCAGGATGCCGGGGGCCGAGGCCGCCGCGCAGCCGGTGCATGCACCCCTGGTGCTGGGCGCGGGGCCGCAGGGGGCCGAGATCGCGCGGGCGCTTCTGGCGGCGGGGTGCCGGGTGACACTGGCCGATGCCGACCGCCCCGCACTGGTGGCGGGGCTGGAGGCGGTGGCCGCGGCGCAGGAGGCGGCGGTGGCCGCGGGCCGCCTGAGCGCGCAGGCGCGCGAGGCGGACTGGGCGCGCCTGACCCCGGCGCTGGCCGATGAGGGGCCGGAGGAGGCGCCGAACGAGGCGATGGCCGACCTGCTGGTGCTGGCGGACGGATTTGCCGCGGCGGGGGCGGAGTTGCCGCCCATCGCACGGGGGCGGTTGCCGCTGGCCCCGGTGGTGACGCTGGGCCGCTATGGGCGCAGCGGGCCGCAGGGGGTTGGTCTGACGCTCTACCCCGGGCGCAGGCTGGCCGAGGTGCTGGTGGGCGAGGGCACCGCCCCCGCCGCGATCGCCACGGTTCTGGCGCTGTTGAAGCGGATGGACAGGCTGGCCGTGCAGGCGCGGGGGCGCGGGATCGTGCCGGTGCTGACGGGCGCTCTGGCGGCGGCGGCGCGGCATCTGGCCGCGCGCGACGGTCCGGGGCCGGTGGCCGCCGCCCTGCGCCGGTGGCAGGTGTCGGTGGCGGGGATCGCGGGCGAGGGCAATCCCGGCGTGGTGGAGGACAGGCTGATGGCCGCGATGGCCAATGCCGGGTTCCGTTTGCTGGGAGAGGGGGCGGCGTTGCGCCCGTCCGACATCGACTGCGCGCTGGTGCATGGTCTGGGCTGGCCGCGGCACGTCGCAGGGCCGATGGGATGGGCCGATGCGCGCGGTCTGATCCTGCTGCGCGCCGATCTGGCGCGCTGGGCGGCGCAGGAGCCCGCGATCTGGACCCCGGCACCGCTGGTCGATCAGCTGGTGCAGGGCGACATCCGGCTGTCTGCGCTGAACGACTGACCGCGATCCGCCGCCACGCTCAGTCCAGCAAGATCCCCGTCACCACCAGCATCAGCCCCAGCGCCGACACGCCGAGGGCCGCCATGTTCAGCACCACCACCCGTTGCAGGGCCGCGCGCATTTCCGCATCGGGCAAACCCGCGCCCCGCGCCCGCAGGGCCAGCGCGATGCACAGCGCAAGGCCCGCCACGCCGGCAAGCGCAACCGCCGCGCCGATCCAGATCAGCCATTCCATAGGCGCGTTCCCCGTGACGGTTGGATGCCGCGCACCCCTTCTCCCGGTGCGCGCGTCACAGGCCTAGCGCGCCGGACGGGGGGCTGGCAAGGGGCAGCCGCTGGCGATCCGGGCGGTTGCGGCGGCGGGGCGAAGCGGCTAGGACGCGGGGCCGATCCATCCTTCAGCAGAGGCCGCCCGCGCATGACCCCATCGCCCGATTCCTACAACGTCACCGCCGACGAGCTGCGCCAGTTCATCGAGCGCGCCGAACAGCTGGCCGCCGAGAAGAAGGACATCGCCGAGCAGGAAAAGGAGCTGTTCGCCGAGGCCAAGGGGCGCGGCTATGACACCAAGGTGATGCGCAAGATCATCGCCCTGCGCAAGCGCAAGCCCGACGACGTGGCCGAAGAGGAAGAGATCCTGGAGGTTTACAAGACCGCACTGGGGATGGCCTGAACATCGCGCATCAGGGGGCGAGGACCGTCACCCCCTCCATCCGCATCAGGCGCGAGACATCCTGATCGTAGCTTGTGCTGAGACGGGCAATGGTGTCCTCGGTCCAGCCCGGCAGGTCGATGTCGTATTCCACCGCCTCGGGCAGCGCATACTTGTCCAGAAAGGCCGACACGGCGCGTCGGCGTGCTGTGGCATCGGCGGGCGGGTTGGCGGCCAGGAATGCGGACAGGCGCGCCAGCCCTTCGGGCCGCATGATCGTGGCCAGCAGGTCGTCGGCCCCTTCCAGCACCGTGTCCGGGGCATGGCCCGACACGGCGGCCAGTGCTTCGGGCCACAGCAATGGCGTATCCTCGTCGCACCAGACGGTCACCGGGGCCTCGGGCACCGCCTGGCGCAGCCGGGCCACCAGATCGGACCAGCGCAGCGCGAAGGGGTCGGTGCCCGCGAGGAACTCGGGCACCGTCGCCACCTTCTGCTTCACCGACATGGCGGGGATGAAGGTGGCGGGGTTGCGGATGGCCAGATGGAATTCGCATTCGATCTCGGGGAAGATGCGGGCGAAGGCGAACATCCGGTCGGCGGCGGCGGGATAGAGCCGGTCGCGCACCGCACTTTGCGCATATCCCATGAAATGGTCCCAACTGAGGATCAGCCGGTCCGCGCGGTCCTCGTCCATGATCTGGTCCAGAAGCATCGCCTGGGTGTCGCGGCTGGCGGCCTGGCCACGCAGTTGCATCGCGGTGTCGCGCAGGAGCGTGCGATAGCGCGCGGGGCCGGGCACGACGATGCCTTCGGCCGAGAGTGACGCGCGGTTTTTCAGGAGGCAGCGAAGGAGGCGTTCCTCGTCGGTGCAATGGACGCCAAGATGATAGACGATGCGCATGATACCCCGGATGTCGGACGCCGCGGATCATAGAGGGATTTCTGGACAGCGAAACCGCTTTCCTGTACGGCGGTTTCGCCATGGCCGACCGAAACGCTCAACTTCCCCTGGCCGCGCGGCGCCCGCGCTGGCGTCCGCGCTGGCGTCCGCACTGGCCGGGCCTGTGGTCGGCGGTGGCGGTGCTGATCGCGCTGGTCGTGGTGGCGCCGGTGCTGGCGGTGGTGGTGCTGGCGCTGATGCCGGGCGAGAACATCTGGCCGCACATGATGGCGACCGTATTGCCGCGCTACGCGGCCAACACGGGCGTCCTGATGGCCGGGGTGGGAATGCTGACGGCGGTGGCGGGGACGGGCGCGGCCTGGCTGGTGGTGATGTACCGGTTTCCGGGGCGGCGCTGGCTGGACCATGCGCTGCTGTTTCCGCTGGCGATCCCGGCCTATGTCGGGGCCTATGCGCTGGTCGATTTCCTGGATTATTCAGGGGCGTTGCAGACCGGCCTGCGCGCGGCGATGGGGTGGCAATCGTCGCGCGACTATTGGTTCCCGGCGGTGCGCAGCCCGGGGATGGCGGTGATCGTGCTGTCGGCGGCGCTGTATCCCTACGTCTATCTGATGGCGCGCGCGGCCTTCCGAGAGGCGTCGGGGTCCACCTATGAGGTGGCGCGCGCGCTGGGGGCGGGGCCCTGGGGCCTGTTCTGGCGGGTGGGCCTGCCGATGGCGCGGCCCGCGATCGCGACGGGCGTGGCGCTGGCGCTGATGGAGGTGGTGGCGGATTACGGGACGGTCGCGCATTTCGGGGTGCCGACGCTGACGAGCGGGATCTTTTCGGTCTGGCTGACGGCGGGCAATGCGGGGGGGGCCGCGCAGATCGCGCTGGTGATCCTGGGGGTGGTGTTCTTGCTGATCGCGCTGGAGCGGGCGGGCCGGCGCGGCGCGCGGTTCCACCGGCAGGCGCGGTCGGCCCGGCCGGTGGCCCCGGTGGCGCTGGCTGGGTGGCGGGGATGGGCGGCGACGGCGGCCTGTCTGGTGCCCTTTGGCGCGGGCTTCGTGCTGCCGGTCGCGGTGATGGCGGGGCACGGGCTGCGCCATGCGGGCGGCTGGCTGGCCCCCGGGCTGGGGCGGGCGCTGTGGAACACGGTATCGGTGGGCGCGCTGGCCGCGGCGGTGACGGTGGCGGGGGCCCTCGTGATGGTCTACGCCGCGCGGATGTCGGGCCGCGCGCTGGCGCAGCGGCTGATCCCGGTGACCACGCTGGGCTATGCGGCCCCCGGCGCGGTGCTGGCGGTGGGGATCCTGGTGCCGCTGGCGGCGCTGGACCACCGGCTGGCGGATGCCGTGCTGGCGGTGACGGGGCGCGATCCGGGGCTGGTGCTGACGGGCACGGCGGCGGCCCTGGTGCTGGCCTACGCGGTGCGGTTCTTTGCGGTGGCGCAGGGCGGGGTGGAGGCGGCATTCGGCCGCGTGGCGCCTGCGCTGCCGCTGGCCGCGCGGTCGCTGGGCCGGGGGCCGGGGGGGGCGCTGGCGGCGGTCTATCTGCCCTTGATGCGCGGGTCGGTGGCGGTGGCGCTGCTGATGGTGTTCGTGGATTGCGTGAAGGAGCTGCCCGCGACGCTGCTCTTGCGTCCGTTCAACTGGAACACGCTCTCGACCCGGGTCTATGAGCAGGCAAGTCTGGAGCGGCTGGGCGATGCGGCCCCGGCGGCGCTTCTGGTGATGGCGGTGGGGCTGGTGGCGGTGGCGATCCTGGCGCGGGCGACGCGCGCGGCGGGGCCGGGCGGGGGATAGGCGTCTGGCGTGGCGTGGGTGGATGGCCCCGGGGCGCTGCCCCGGACCCCGGGATATTTGGGGACAGAAGAAGACGCCATTCGTGCGTGATTGACGTACCTCGCGCGCCGCTGGATAGTGGCGCGCGGGAGGTGCCGGATGCGACCGACTGTCAACGACATCGCGCGCGAGGCGGGGGTGAGCCTTGCCACCGTGGACCGGGTTCTGAACGCGCGCCCGGGGGTGCGTGCGCAGACGGCGGAGGCGGTGAACGATGCGATCCGGCGGCTGGGCTATGTGCGCGACGTGGCGGCGGCGAACCTGGCGCGGCAGCGGGTCTATCGGTTCGTCTATGTCCTGCCCGATGTGCCCAGCCAGTTCGTGGCAGGCCTGCGTGCGGCGATCACCGAGGCCGCGCGCGGGCTGATCGCGGAGCGCAGCGAGGTGAGCGTGTTGACCGTGCCGCCGCGTGACCCGCATGCGCTGGTGCTGGCGCTGGACGCGGCGATGGCGGGGCCGCTGGACGGTGTGGCGGTGATGGCGCATGAGACGCCGGAGGTGCGCGACGTGATCGCGCGGCTGAAGGCGCGGCGGGTGGCGGTGGTGTCGCTGGTCACGGACCAGCCGAAGGCCGCGCGCGACCATTTCGTGGGCATTGACAATATTGCGGCAGGGCGGACCGGCGGCACGCTTCTGGGCCGCTTTGCCGGGGCGCGGCCGGGGCGCGTGGCGGTGGTGGTGTCGTCGATGCTGGCGCGTGACATGGTGGAGCGGCGGCTGGGCTTTGATGCCGTGCTGGCGGAGCGCTTCGCGCATCTGGACCCTCTGCCCTCGGTCGAGGGGCATGACGACAGCGGGCTGACGGCGCGGGTCACCGCCGCCTGCCTGGCCGCCAACCCCGATGTCGTGGCGCTTTATGTCGCCGGGGCAGGGACGCGGGGGGTGACCGAGGCGGTGGCGGCGGCGGGGATGGCGGGGCGGGTGGTGCTGGTGGCGCATGAGCTGACGCCGTTTACCCGCGCGGCCCTTGGCGACGGGCGCATCGACGCGGTGATCGCGCAGGATGCGGGGCATATTGCGCGGTCGTCGCTGCGGCTGTTGCGGGCGGGGGCGGACGGTACCCCCATCGACGCCGCGCAGGAGCGCATCCGCATCCACATCCTGCTGCGCGAGAACCTGCCGCAGATGGGCTGACAAGATGTTTGAGGGACGTACCTCAAAGAATCGTGGACAGCGCCGCCGGGCTGGGTCTATCGTAGGGTCAATCAAGAAGGCGGGCCCTTGCGGCGCAGGGTCCCCGCCCCCGTTCACACTCTGGGAGGAGACATCATGAAACGCACCCATCTGGCCGCGTCGGCGGCCATCGCCCTGGCATGGACCACGCAGGCCCAGGCGGCTGATCTGACCCTGTGCTGGGCCGCCTGGGATCCGGCGAATGCGCTGGTCGAGCTGTCGAAAGACTTCGAGGCGAAATCCGGGCACAAGATGAATTTCGAGTTCACACCCTGGCCCAACTTTGCCGACCGCATCCTGAACGAGCTGAACTCGGGCGGGAAGCTCTGCGACCTGTTGATCGGTGACAGCCAGTGGATCGGCGGCGGCGCCGAGAACGGCCATTATGTGAAGCTGAACGATTTCTTCGACCGCGAAGGCATCAGCATGGACGATTTCATGCCTGCCACGGTCTATGCCTATTCGACCTGGCCCAAGGGCACGCCCAACTATTACGCGCTGCCCGCGATGGCCGATGCCAACGGCTGGTTCTACCGCAAGGACTGGTTCGCACGCCCCGAAATCCAGGCCGCGTTCAAGGAAAAGCACGGCCGCGACCTGGCGGAGCCCAAGACCCAGATGGAACTTCTGGAGATCGCGCAGTTCTTCCAGGGGCGCGAGATCGACGGAAAGACAATCTATGGTGCCTCGATCTTCACCGAGCGGGGGTCCGAGGGGATCACCATGGGGATCACCGGCGCGCTCTATGCCTGGGGCGTGGATTACGAGACCGAGCCGGGCACCTACAAGATGGAGGGGGCGATCAACAGCCCTGCCGCCGTCGAGGCGCTAGAGTTCTACAAGACCCTCTACGATACCGCGACACCGCCCGGCTACACCAACGCCTATATGGGCGAGAGCCTCGATGCCTTCAAATCCGGGCAGGTGGCAATGGCGATGAACTGGTTCGCCTTCTTCCCCGGCCTCTATGCCGACCCGAACACAGGCGGCGACAAGATCGACTTTTTCGTGAATCCGCCGCAGGTGACGGCCGGATCCACCCTGGGCGGGCAGGGAATTTCGGTGGTGTCCTACTCGACCAAGCAGGACGCGGCGTTGGAATACATCAAATGGTTCGCGCAGCCCGAGATTCAGGCGGAATGGTGGAAACTTGGCGGATACTCCGCCCACAATTCGGTGGTGAACGATCCAAGCTTCCCGGACTCGGCCCCATTTGCCGGTGACTTCCTGGAGGCAATGGGCGCGGTCAAGGACTTCTGGCAGGAGCCGGCCTATGCGTCCCTGCTGCTGGCGATGCAGGAGCGGATGCATGATTACGTCGTGGCCGGGAAGGGCACGGCGAAAGAAGCCCTGGACGGGCTGATCGCCGACTGGACCGAAGTGTTCGAGGACGAAGGCAAGCTCTGACCGCATCCGGCGCGGGGCTTCGCCCCCGCGCCGCCACAGCCGGGGCGGGCCGCTGGTCCGCCCTGTCGGACCGGCGGGCATCCTTGGCCTTCTCCCTCCTCAGTTTGAGGTTGCCCGCCGCGTTCCTCTTTTCCCCGGAAGCCCATCCATGACCGACACCTCCGTCGACCGCCTGGCCCGCGCCACGCCGCCCAACGTGGCCCGCCGCATCCGGGGCCTGTCGGACCGCGCCATTGCATGGCTGTTCGTGGCGCCGACGATATTCCTGTTGCTGGCGGTGAACATCTTTCCCCTGATCTGGACGGTGCGGCTGTCGTTCACCAACTTCCAGGCCAACCGCCCGAATGCCGAGGTGCAATGGGTCGGTTTGCGCAATTATACCCGCATCCTGAACAGCGAAGGCATCTGGGCCAACATGCAGGCCACGGCGCATTTCCTCGTCTGGACGATCATGCTTCAGGTGCTGATCGGCTTTGCGCTTGCCTGGCTCATCAACCGCAAGTTCCGCGGCAACGACTTGATCACCACGCTGATCGTCATTCCGATGATGCTGTCGCCCGCGGTCGTGGGCAATTTCTGGACCTTCCTCTACCAGCCGCAGATCGGACTGTTCAACTATGTGGTCAGTTTCTTCACCGGCATCCCGCCCTCAAGCTTCGCCATGCTGGGCGAGGTGCGGCTGGCACCCTGGGCGATCATCATCGTGGACACCTGGATGTGGACGCCATTTGTCATGCTGATCTGCCTCGCGGGCCTGCGGTCCATACCCGACTACATCTATGAGGCTGCCGAGATCGACCGCGCCTCCAAATGGCGGCAGTTCTGGACGATCACGGTTCCGATGGTGCTGCCTTTCCTGATGCTGGCGGTGCTCTTCCGGGGCATCGAGAATTTCAAGATGTTCGACCTGGTGGTGCAGCTGACGGGGGGCGGCCCCGGATCGGTGACCGAGCTTGCCTCGATCAATCTCAAGCGCGAGGCGTTCGAGAAATGGCGCACGGGCTACAGCTCGGCCTATGCGATCATCCTCTTTGTCACGGTTTTCGGACTGGCAAGCATCTACGTCAAGGCCCTGAACAAGGTGAAGGAACGATGAGCGCGGTTTCCATCACCGAACCCTCGGCACGGTCGAAATGGATCGCGGGCACGCTGGTCATCCTTTATGCGGTGATCACGCTGATCCCGCTGGCCTGGATCATTGCGACCGGGTTCAAGTCGCCCCCCGACAGCATCAGCTATCCGCCAAAGTTCGTGTTCGAGCCCACGCTGGAGGGCTATGTGAACCTCTTCACCACCCGCACCCGTGTTTCGCCCGAGGCGCTGGCGGCCTTGCCGCCGCCGCAGGGAATGGCCGAAACCATCGTGCGGGGCCGCGACATGGTGATTGCGGGGCCGTCGAAATTCGGCGCGCGCTTCACCAATTCGGTGATCATCGGCTTCGGCTCCACCTTCCTGTCGATCTTTCTGGGCACGCTGGCCGCCTATGCCTTCTCGCGCTTCAAGATCCCGCTGAAGGATGACCTGTTGTTCTTCATCCTGTCCACGCGGATGATGCCTCCCATCGCCGTCGCGATCCCGATCTTCCTGATGTATCGCACGCTTGGCCTGTCGGACACGCATCTGGGCATGATCCTGCTCTACACGGCGGTGAACATATCCCTGGCCGTCTGGCTCCTGAAAGGCTTCATCGACGAGATCCCGCGCGAATACGAGGAAGCGGCTCTGATCGACGGCTACACAAGGTTCCAGGCGTTCCGGAAGGTCGTGCTGCCCCAGGCCGCGACCGGCATCGCCTCCACCGCCATCTTCTGCCTGATCTTCGCCTGGAACGAATACGCCTTCGCCGTCCTCCTGACCTCCGGAACGGCCCAGACGGCCCCCCCCTTCATCCCCACCATCATCGGCGTGGGCGGGCAGGATTGGCCTGCGGTCGCCGCGGGGGCCACGCTGTTTCTGCTGCCGGTTATGATCTTCACCATCATGCTGCGAAAGCACCTCCTGCGCGGCATCACCTTCGGCGCGGTGCGCAAATGACCCTGTATTTCATCTTGGCCCAAGTATCCCCGCCGGAGGCTCCTGCGGCTGATGTCGGATGCCTCCGGCGGGGATATTTGGGCCAAGATGAAACCGGGAGGCGGACATGAGCGGGTTTCTGACCGGCCTTGTGCGCCTGCGCCGCGGGCCGTGGGAGATGGTGGCCACCGTGCTGATCGGGCTGGGCGTGGTCATGCTGATGCAGCCCTTCTCGCTCTGGGCCTATGGGTGGTCCTTTGCCGTCACGCTGACGGGGACCGTGATGTTCGTCGTCGTCTCGCATTTTCCGGAGTAGATCGTGGCCGAAATCGTCATCCGCGACCTGCGCAAGGAATTCGGGGCCTTCACCGCCGTGGAGGGATCAAGCTTCACGATCCGGGACGGGGAGTTCTTCATGCTCTTGGGGCCCTCGGGCTGCGGCAAGACCACGACGCTGCGCATGATCGCGGGGCTGGAGTTGCCGACCTCGGGGGTCATCACAATCGACGGCGAGGATGTGAGCCAGCGCCCCGCCAGCCAGCGTGATATCGCCTTTGTGTTCCAGATGTTCGCGCTTTATCCGCATATGAACGTGCGCCGGAACATCGCCTATCCGCTGGTGAGCCAGGGATTTTCGCGCGCCGAGGTGGCGGCGCGGATCGATGAGGTGGCGCGCATCCTGCGGATCGGGGATATTCTGGACCGTCCCGTGGGGGGCCTGTCGGGCGGCGACCGGCAGCGGGTGGCGCTGGCGCGCGCCATCGTGCGGCGGCCCAAGGCCTTCATGATGGACGAGCCGCTGGGCGCGCTCGATGCCGAGTTCCGCGAGATCATGGCGGAGGAGTTGCGCGCGCTGCATGACCGGATGGGGGCGACCACGGTCTATGTCACCCATGACCAGTTGGAGGCGATGCAGATGGGCGACAAGATCGTGGTGATGAACCACGGGGTGGTGGAGCAGTTCGGCACGCCGCAAGACATCTACGACCATCCCGCCACGCTGTTCGTGGCCGATTTCATCGGCTCGCCGCCGATGAATGTGCTGGCCTTCACGGGGGCTGTGGCGCCGGGGGCCACATCGGTGCGGCTGGGGGCGGCGGACTTTGATCTGCCCACGATGTGCGAGGGGGCCGAGGGGGCGCTGGTGCTGGGGGTGCGGCCAGAGCATGTGCATCTGTCCGACAGCGCCCCCTATCGCGGCCGGATCGAGGCGACCGAATATCTGGGTACCACGCAGATCGTCACGCTGGTGGCGCCCCATGGAACGGTCAAGGCGCGGGTGCCATCGGGTGCCGTCGTGCGGACGGGCGAGACGGTGGGGATTGCGCTGACCGCCTCCACGCTTTCGCTGTTCGATGCGGGGACAGGGCGGGCGCTGCGGACGGCGGCCAATGAACGGGTGCTGCATGGCTGAGGTCATCCTGTCCAAGCTCACGAAATCCTTTGGCAAGACCGTCGCGCTGGATGGCATCGACATGGTGGTGCCGGACGGGGCCTTTGTGGTGCTCCTCGGCCCCACCGGGGCGGGCAAGACCACCACCTTGCGCCTGATCGCGGGGCTGGAGCGGCCCGATGCGGGCGATATCCGCATCGCGGGCCAGTCGGTGCTGGCCGACATTCCGGCGCAGCGGGATGTGGCGATGGTGTTCCAGCAATACTCGCTCTATCCGCATCTGACGGTGCGCGAGAACCTGGCCTTTCCCCTGCGCTCACCCGTGCTGGCCTGGCCGGAGGACGCGATTACGCGTCGGGTGGCCGAGGTGGCCGAGGCGCTGCGGATCGCGCACAAGCTGGACAACAAGTCCACCGCCCTGTCGGGGGGCGAGATGCAGCGGGTGTCGATCGGGCGGGCACTGGTGCGCAGCCCCCGCATCTATCTGATGGATGAGCCGCTGTCGTCGCTGGATGCCAAGCTGCGCGGCGACCTGCGGATCGAGCTGAAGCGCATCCACCGCGATCTGGGGGCGACGTTCCTGTATGTCACGCATGACCAGATCGAGGCGATGACCATGGCCACCCATGTGGGTGTGCTGGACCAGGGCCGTCTGGTGCAGTTCGGCACCCCGCGCGCGGTCTATGAGGACCCGGCGAGCGCCTATGTCGCCACAAGGCTGGGCCAGCCGCGCATCAATCTTTTGCCCGCCGCGGCCTTTCCGGGCGCACCCGCGGGGGCGGTGCAGATCGGGCTGCGGCCCGAGCATATTGCGCTGGGGCAGGGGCACGGGTTGGGGCAGGGGCAGGCGGCAGAGGTTCAGCGGGTGGAGCATCTGGGCGACCAGACGCGCCTGCATCTGTCGATGGCGGGGCATGCGCTGGTGACGCTGGCCGACCCGCACACGCCCCTGCGGGCAGGCGCGGTGGTGGCGGTGGCCCCGGTCGCGCCGCTATGGTTCGATGCGTCTGGAAATCGCGTTCACTGAGGACAGGTCGATGAAACAGTTCATGAATGCCAGGGATACGCTCGTCACCGAGGCCATCGAGGGCGTGTTGCGCGCCAGCGGCGGCAGGCTGGCGCGGCTGGACGGGTTTCCGCATATCAAGGTCGTGCTCCGGTCGGACTGGAACCGCGACCGCGTGGCGCTGGTGTCGGGCGGCGGGTCCGGGCATGAGCCGAGCCACGCGGGATTTGTCGGGCGCGGGATGTTGACGGCGGCGGTCTGTGGCGAGGTCTTTGCCAGCCCGTCGGTGGATGCGGTGCTGGCGGGGATACTGGCGGTGACGGGGCAGGCGGGGTGTCTGCTGATCGTGAAGAACTACACGGGCGACCGGCTGAATTTCGGGCTGGCGGCCGAGCGGGCGCGGGCCTTTGGCCTTCGGGTTGCAATGGTCGTGGTGGATGACGATGTGGCCCTGCCCGACCTGCCGCAGCCGCGCGGGGTGGCGGGGACGCTGTTCGTGCACAAGATCGCCGGGGCCTTGGCCGAAGATGGGGCGGATCTTGAGACGGTCGAGGCCGCCGCGAGGGCAGCCATAGGGGGGGCGGTGTCGCTGGGCATGTCTCTGGACACCTGCACCGTGCCTGGCAGCCCCAAGGAGGATCGGATCGGCGCGGGCAAGGCCGAGCTGGGCCTTGGCATCCATGGCGAGCCGGGGGTGGAGCAGGTGGATTTCGAAGGCGCCCGCGCGGCCATGGGCATGGTGGCCGAACGGCTGATGCCGCGCATGGGCGCGGGGCGGCAGGTGGCGATCCTGAACAACCTCGGCTCCACCACGCCGCTGGAGATGTCGGTGCTGGCCGAGGAACTGGCGCGGGTGATGGGCGACCGGCTGGGCTGGATGATCGGGCCTGCGGGGCTGATGACTTCGCTGGACATGCACGGATTTTCGGTGTCGCTGCTTTCGGGTGATGCGGCGACCGTGGCGGCACTCGCGGCCCCGGTGGAGCCGCCCGCATGGCCGGGTCTGGCCGAGGTGCGACCCATCTTGCTGCGCCCATTGCCTGATGGGCTGGCTCCGATCCAGCCGATGCCCTCGGCCCATCCCGTGCGGCGCGCGCTGGTTCTGCGCTGCTGTGAGGCGCTGATTGCGCAGGAGGCGGCGTTGAACGCGCTGGATGCGAAATCGGGCGACGGGGATACCGGCAGCACGCTGGCGACCGCCGCGCGGGCGCTGGTGGCGGCGGTGGACCGGCTGCCGCTGGCGGACCCCACGCAGCTTTACCGCGCCATCGGGAATGAACTGAGCCAGACCATGGGCGGATCGTCGGGCGTGCTGCTTGCCATCTTCTTTGCCGCGGCAGGCGATGCGAGTGCCAGCGGCAAAACCTGGATCGGCGCGCTGTCGGCGGGGCTAGAGCGGGTGATGCAGGTGGGCGGGGCCGCCCCCGGCCACCGCACGATGATCGACGCGCTGGCCCCGGCGCTGGCGGCGCTGCCCGATGGCCTTGCGGCCGCGGCGGCGGCGGCGCGGGCGGGGGCAGAGGCGACGGCCGCGATGACGCGGGCGCGGGCGGGGCGGGCCAGCTATCTGGGCGCGGACAAGCTGGCGGGGCACAACGATCCGGGGGCCGAGGGCGTGGCGCGGCTGTTCGAGCATCTGGCGAGGGGGTGAGTCTGTGAAAACCATCAAGGGACCGGCGCTGTTTCTGGCGCAGTTCGCGGGCGATGCGGCCCCGTTCAACTCGTGGAAGGCGATTACCGCCTGGGCCGCCGGGTGTGGCTACAAGGGCGTGCAGGTGCCAAGCTGGGACGCGCGGCTGTTCGATCTGGACCGGGCGGCGGCGTCAAAGGACTATTGCGACACGTTCAAGGGCGAGGCGGCCGAGAACGGGATCGCGGTGACGGAACTGTCCACCCACCTGCAGGGCCAGCTGGTGGCCGTGCATCCCGCCTATGACCGCGCCTTTGACGGCTTTGCGGCCGAGACGGTCCGCGGCAATCCCGCCGCGCGGGCGGCATGGGCCGTCGATCAGGTGAAAAAGGCGCTAACCGCCAGCCGTAATCTAGGCCTGACCGCGCATGTCACCTTTTCCGGCGCGCTGGCCTGGCCCTATGTCTATCCCTGGCCGCAGCGCCCGGCAGGACTGGTGGAAGAGGCGTTCGACGAGCTGGCCGCGCGCTGGCGTCCGATTCTGGACCACGCAGAGGACTGCGGGGTGGACCTGTGTTATGAAATCCACCCCGGCGAGGACCTGCATGACGGCATCAGTTTTGAGATGTTCCTGGACCGGGTGGGTGGGCACACGCGCGCCAACATGCTCTATGACCCCAGCCACTATGTCCTGCAACATCTTGATTACCTTGAGAACATCGATATCTACCACGACCGGATCAAGATGTTTCACGTCAAGGACGCCGAACTGAACCCGACGGGACGGCAGGGCGTTTATGGCGGCTACCAGTCCTGGGTGAACCGCGCGGGGCGGTTCCGCAGCCTTGGCGACGGGCAGGTGGATTTCGGCGGCATCTTCTCCAAGCTCACCCAGTATGGTTATGACGGCTGGGCGGTGGTCGAATGGGAATGCTGCCTCAAGCACCCCGAGGACGGCGCGCGCGAGGGCGCGGATTTCGTGGCGGCGCATATCATCCGCGTCACCGAAAAGGCGTTCGACGACTTTGCGGGGTCAGGGGCTGACCGGGCGGCGAACCGGGCGATGTTGGGGTTAACCTGAAATACGGGGGCGGGGATGAAGATCGGGTTCAACCTGCTTCTCTGGACCACGCATCTGTCGCGCGACCATCTGCCCGTGCTCAGGGCGCTGAAGGCAGCGGGCTATGACGGAGTGGAGGTGCCGGTGTTCGGCGGCACACCCGCCGGTTATGCTGAAACCGCGCGAATGCTGGCGGGTGAGGGGTTGGCTGCGACCGTGGTGGCCGTGGTGCCCGACGCAGCGCACGATCCGATGAGCGCGGACCCCGCCTGTCATGCCGCCGGGGTGGACCATCTGAAAGGGCTGGTCGATTGCGCGGTTGCGCTGGGGGCCGAGGTGCTGTGCGGGCCATTCACGCAGCCCTTGGCCACATTCTCCGGCACCGGGCCGACACCGGCAGAGTGGGACCGGCTGGTGATCGCGCATCAGGCCATGGCGGATCATGCGGGGGATGCGGTCACGCTGGCGGTGGAACCGCTGAACCGCTTTGAATGCTACGCTCTGAACACCGCCACACAGGCGGCGCGGCTGGTCGCCGGGGTGGGGCGGGCGAATTATGGCTATCTCTTCGACACCTTCCACGCCCATATCGAGGAACGCGCCCCCGCCGCGGCCCTGGCCGCCACGCTGGCGTCAGTGCGCCATGTGCATGTCAGCGAGAATGACCGGGGCACGCCGGGGCGGGGGCATGCCGACATTGCGGGGGCCTTGGGTGTGCTGAAGGCGGGTGGCTATGACGGCTGGCTGACGGTGGAGGCCTTCGGGCAGGCGCTGCCAGACCTGGCGGCCGCCACGCGGGTCTGGCGGCCGCTCTTTGCCTCGGAGAAAGAGGTCTATTCCGAGGCGATCGGGTTGATCCGGCGACACTGGCACTAGGGAGGGCGTGACATGGCGATCGAGGGACGCAGCGAGGCGCGGGCAGGGCGCATCCGGTTGGGCATGGTGGGTGGCGGGCGCGGGGCCTTTATCGGAGCCGTGCACCGGATCGCGGCGCGGCTGGACGATCACTATGAGCTGGTGGCGGGGTGCTTTTCGTCGGATGCCGAGAAGTCTGCCGCCAGCGGCGCCGATCTGGGGCTGGACCCAGGCCGGACCTATGGCAGCTTTGCCGAAATGGCGGCGCGCGAGGCGCGGCGGAAGGGCGGGATCGAGGCGGTGGCCATCGTCACCCCCAACCACATGCACGCGCCGGTGGCCGCCGCGTTCCTGAAGCGCGGCATCCATGTGATCTGCGACAAGCCGCTGACCGCGACGCTGCCCGAGGCGCGCGGGCTGGCCAAGGCGGCGGAAGCCTCTGGCGCGATCTTCGCGCTGACGCACAATTACACCGGCTATCCGATGGTGCGGCAGGCCCGCGCCATGGTGGCGGCGGGGGATTTGGGCGAGATCCGGCTGGTGCAGGTGGAATATGTGCAGGACTGGCTGACCGAACCGCTGGAGGAGACCGGGCAGAAGCAGGCCGCCTGGCGCACCGATCCCGCGCAGTCGGGCAAGGGCGGGGCGACGGGCGACATCGGGACCCACGCCTATAACCTTGCCTGCTTCGTGAGCGGGCTGGAACTGGAGGCGCTGGCCGCCGATCTGCAGAGCTTCGTGCCCGGGCGGCGGGTGGATGACAACGGCCACGTGCTGATGCGGTTCAAGGGCGGTGCGCGGGGGATACTGTGGTGCAGCCAGGTGGCACCGGGCAACGAGAACGCGCTGCGCCTGCGGGTCTACGGCACCAAGGCGGGCCTCGACTGGGCGCAGGAGGACCCGAATTACCTGTGGGTCACGCCGCTGGGCGCCCCGCGCCAGCGCATTACGCGCGGCGGCGCGGGGGCGGGCCCCGAGGCCGCGCGCCTGACCCGCGTGCCGCCCGGCCACCCCGAGGGCTATCTGGAGGGCTTCGCCAACATCTATGCCGAGGCCGCGCGCGCCATCCTCGCCCGTCGCAGCGGTGCGCCGGTTGACCCGGAGGTGACCTTCCCCGGCATTGCCGAGGGGCTTGCGGGCGTGGCCTTCGTGGATGCCTGCGTGCGGTCCTCGGCCAAGGGGGCCGCCTGGGTCACTCCGGCGGCCTGAGGGCCGTATTCCGGCTTGACCGGGGCCTCTGGGTTCGGGACACTTGGCCCATATCACGGCACCTGCATTTTGCCCGCCTCAGGGGTCGGGCACGGAGGATCTCATGGCCAGCGAGTTTCCCGTCACCGGCGATGACCTGAAGAAGATCGTCAAGAAATCGCGCACGATGCCGATTGCCTTCGGCTTCAACCCCGGCACCACCGACGAGGATGACGAATACCTCGCCGCCCATGCCCGCAAGAAGCCAGAGATGCTGGGAAAGCTGGCGCTGCATGACGGGGCGGGGACCAAGACCGCCTTTGGCACCCTCCAGGCCGTGTCGTCGGAACTGCGCCTGACCTGTTTCCGCACGCTCCCGCAGCTTGCCAAGAAGATCAAGCGCTACCTCAAGCGCAGCAAGATCAACCTGAACGTGGTGGTCCTGGACCCCGACGGCAACGTCATCGACTGCGATATCGAGGTGCTGACCGAATGGGAGGGCGATGACGGCGGCGCAAGCGATGGTGCGGATGCGGCGGTGGATGCGATTGATCCTGCGGTCGAAGAGCGGATGGCGGAACTGGATGCGGCCCCCGATCCGGCGGCGGACCCGCGCGAACTGGCTGCGCGGATGCAGGCGATCCAGCCGGGACTGGCCTCGGTGCCCGCCGATCTGGCCGACCGGGTGCAGGCGGGCTTTGCAGGTGCGGCGGCGATGATCCGTGCAGGCAAGCTGACCGAGGCGGAAGCTTCCATCTCGAAGCTGGAGATGGTGATGGCACGGCTGGCGATGGCGCGGGTGCCGCCCAAGGCGGGCGCGAAACCGCGGGCTGCCAAACCCGGCCGCGCAAAACCCGATGCCGCGAAATCGGATGCCGCAAAGTCCGATGCCCGGAAGGATCCCCCGAAACCCGATGCGCGGTTGCCCAAGCTGCGCGGGGTGGTGGATGGCCTGTCGTCGCGTCTGGCCGCGATGCCTGGCACCGATGCCCTGTCGGCAAGGCTGGCGCAGGCCACGGACCGCATCGACGCGGGCGAGGCCGAGGCGGCCATGGGCATGATCCGCGAGGTGCAGGCGGCACTGGCGGTCAAGCGCGGCGAAGCCGCGAAATGGAACCGGGCCGAGGCGATTGTGGCCCCGCTGATCGCCGCTGCCCTGCAAGGGGGCGATGTCGCCGACCCCGAGGGCCTGCGCGCCCGCTGGGCCGTCGTGACCGGGCTTGCGGAAGAGGGGGCCTGGGACCGCGCGCTGGCGGAAATGCCGGAAATCGTCGGGTTCCTGCGGATGCGTGCGGCGCCCTAGGTCGGATCGCGCAGCGTTCCGTTTGCCGCAGATGGTCCGGTCCGGCGTCCGGCCTCGCGTCTGGCCCGGATGATCGACAAGGCGCAGATGCAAGCCGATGCCGCCGCCGCCCCGTCCGCCCGCGATCCGTTTGACGACGTGACCGCACAGCCCGAGGGTGGCAGCCTGCAAGAGGGTGGGATGATGGACATGCAGTCGCATGAGACGCCGGCCGCGGTGGCCCGTGCACCGGCGCAGAAGTTATCGCTAACGCCGCAGGCAGGGGCCCGCGACGGGAAAAAAGGCTGGTGTTTCCCCGGTTTTCGCGCGATTCTTGCCGGGTGAGGGGTTGCGCTGCTGGAATTGGTGAGTAGACCTTACCAATATGTCAGGGGCCATGCGGCACCGGCACAGAATCGTCTCGGGAGGACACAATGACCCAATCCGACAAGAAGGCGCTGTCGCGCCGCTCGTTCCTGCGTTCCGGTGCCATGGCAGGCGGCGCCGCCGCAGGCGCCGTGCTGGCGGCCCCGGCCGTGCTGGCGCAGGCGCCTCTGGTGGTAAAGATGCAGACATCCTGGCCCGCGTCGGACATCTGGATGGATTTCGCGCGCGAGTATGTCACGCGCGTCCAGGAAATGTCCGGTGGCCGCCTGCAGATCGACCTTCTGCCCGCCAACGCCATCGTTGGCGCCTTTCAGGTGATGGACGCGGTGAACGACGGCGTGCTGGACGCGGCGCATACCGTGCCCGTCTATTGGTATGGCAAGTCCAAGGCGGCCTCGTTCTTCGGCACCGGCCCTGTGTTCGGCGGATCGGCGACCACGATGCTGGGCTGGTTCTACCAGGGCGGCGGCGCTGAACTGTATCGCGAACTGACGCAGGACATCCTGAAGCTGAACGTGATCGGCATGATGGGCATGCCGATGCCCGCGCAGCCCTTCGGCTGGTTCAAGGGCGAGGTGAACACGCTGGCCGACATCCAAGGCTTCAAATACCGCACCGTGGGCCTTGCGGCTGACCTGCTGCAGGCCATGGGCATGTCGGTGGCGCAGCTTCCGGGCGGCGAGATCGTCCCCGCGATGGAGCGTGGCGTGATCGACGCGTTCGAGTTCAACAACCCCTCCTCCGACCGCCGCTTCGGTGCGCAGGACGTGGCCAAGAACTATTACCTGTCGTCCTATCACCAGGCGTCCGAAGCGTTTGAATTCCTGTTCAACAAGGACTTCATGGAGGACCTCGATCCCGACCTGCAGGCGATCCTGAAATATGCCGTCGAGGCTTCGGCCACGTCGAACCTGGCGCTGGCGATGCGCGAATATTCCAAGGACCTCGCCGAACTGCAGGCCGACAATGGCGTGGTCGTGCACCGCACCTCGAAGGAGATCCTGGAAGGCCAGCTCGCGGCCTGGGACCAGCTGATCGCCGACCTCGAGAAGGACGCGTTCAACAAGAAGGTGATGGACAGCCAGCGCGCCTGGGTGGATCAGGTCGCTTACTACGAGCTGATGAACGCGCCGGACCTCGCGCTGGCCTATGACCACTACTTCCCCGGCAAGCTGAAGCTCTGACCGTTCCCAAGATACGACCCGCACCGGGGGCTCCGACAGGTGCCCCCGGCTTTCACGCAAGGATTGCCCCATGCGCGCCTACATCCGCTTTGCCGATGCCCTGTCGGGCTGGTTCGGCCGCACCTTTGGCTGGCTGATCCTTCTGATGACATTCGGCGTGAGCTACGAGGTCATGTCGCGCTATGTATTCAACAAGCCCACGCCCTGGTCGTTGGACGTGTCCTTCATCATGTATGGCACCATCTTCATGATGGGGGGGGCCTACACGCTGTCGCAGGGCGGGCATGTGCGGGGCGATTTTCTCTATCGCACATGGCGGCCGCGCACCCAGGCGATGGTGGACCTGACCCTGTATATCCTGTTCTTCTTCCCCGGCATCACGGCGCTGATCCTCGCGGGCTGGAAATACGCCGCGCGGTCCTGGAGCTACGCGGAGGTTTCGATCAACTCGCCCGCAGGGATCCCGATCTACCAGTTCAAGTCTGTGATCGTGGCGGCCGGTATCCTCCTGTTCATTCAGGGCATTGCGCAGGTGTTCCGCTGTGTCCTGTGCATCCGCGAGGGGCGCTGGATGACGGCCGAGGTGGATGTGGAGGAAACCGAAGCCGTGCTGATGAAACAGGCGCAGTCCCGACACTGACGCCCTGCCGATACCGACCCCCTTCCGAAACGGACCCCCTGCGAGATCCCAAGGCTCGGATGCCAGAAGCGGAGTAACCCGACGTGACCGACCCCCAAATCGCCCTGATGATGCTGGCGATCTTCATCGGCTTTGTGTTCCTGGGCTTTCCCATCGCCTTCACGCTGATGGCCCTGGGCATCGCCTTCGGGTATTACGCCTACTATGATCCCTCCCGGATGTGGCGCGGCTTCAACCGGTTGGGCGAGGATGCAAGCTGGTGGGACAGCACCCGTCTCTGGCTGGAGGGGTATTACAACAACCGCATCTTCGATCTGTTCGTGAACCAGACCTATTCGGTGATCTCGAACGAGGTGCTGACGGCGATTCCGCTGTTCCTGTTCATGGGCTACATCGTCGAGCGCGCGAACATCGTGGACAAGCTGTTCTCCACCCTCGCGGTCGCCACGCGCAACGTGCCGGGTTCGATGGGGGTGGCGGCACTCATCACCTGCGCGCTGTTCGCAACGGCGACGGGCATCGTGGGGGCGGTGGTCACGCTGATGGGCCTGCTGGCGCTGCCGGTGATGCTCAAGGCGCGCTACAACCCGTCCTTCGCCAGTGGCATCATCTGCGCGGGCGGCACGCTGGGCATCCTGATCCCGCCCTCGATCATGCTGATCGTCTATGCTGCGGCCTCGGGCGTCTCCATCGTGCGGCTCTATGCGGCGGCGCTCTTGCCGGGGTTCACGCTGGTCGGGCTTTACCTGATCTACATCATGGGCCGCGCGATCATCGATCCAAAGCTGGCGCCGCGCCCAACCGAAGAGGAACTGCCCTCCGTCCCCTTCGGCAAGCTGATGTGGATGCTCGCGACCAGCTTCTTTCCGCTGGCCTTCCTGATCCTGTCGGTCCTGGGTTCGATCCTGTTCGGGCTGGCCACCCCGACCGAGGCTGCCGCCATCGGGGCCCTGGGCGGCATGGTCCTTGCGGTCGCCTACCGCGCGATGACCTTCGGGCGCTTGCGCGAAAGCGTCTATCTGACCGTGCGCACCACCGCGATGGTGTGCTGGCTTTTCGTCGGCTCCTACACCTTTTCGGCGGTGTTCTCCTATCTGGGCGGCGAGCATGTGATCGCCGAATTCGTGAAATCCTTTGACCTCACACCGTTCCAGTTCCTGATCATGGCGCAGCTGATCATTTTCCTTCTGGGCTGGCCGCTGGAATGGTCCGAGATCATCATCATCTTCGTGCCGATCTTCCTGCCGCTGCTGCCGCTCTACGGCATCGACCCGCTGTTCTTCGGCGTGCTGGTGGCGCTGAACCTGCAAACCTCGTTCCTGACGCCCCCCATGGCGATGAGCGCTTATTACCTCAAGGGCATCGCGCCACCACAGATCAAGCTGACCCAGATCTTCTCGGGCGTGCTGCCTTACGTCGGCATGGTGTTCATGTGCATGGCCTTGCTCTATTCCTATCCGCAAATCGTGTTCTACCTGCCGGAGGCGTTCTATGGGCCATCGCGCTGATGTGACTGCCCTTCTCGCGCTGCCCGCGGTCGAATTGCGTGACAGGCTGGCGGCAGGGGCGATGCGGGCCGTCGATCTGGTCGAGGCCTGCCTTGCCCGGATCGCCGAGGTGGAACCCGAGGTGCGCGCCTGGGCCTGGCTCGACGGTGATCACGCCCTTGCGCAGGCCCGCGCACTGGATGCGCGCCGGGCCTCGGGGGCGGCCATCGGGCCACTGCACGGGGTTCCGGTGGCGCTGAAGGACATCATCGACACCAAGGGCATCCCCACCTGCAACGGCACCCCTATCGACGCAGGCCGCGTGCCGGGCGAGGATGCCTGGATCGTGGCGCGCCTGCGCGCGGCGGGGGCGGTGATCCTGGGCAAGACGGTGACGACCGAATGCGCCTTCATGCACCCCGGCCCCACCCGAAACCCCTGGAACGGCGCGCACACGCCGGGCGGGTCGTCGCAGGGATCGGCGGCGGCGGTGGCAGCGGGGATGGTGCCGCTGGCCATCGGCACGCAGACCGGCGGCTCGCTGATCCGGCCCGCGTCCTTTTGCGGCGTGGTGGGGATGAAGCCGAGCTTCGGGCTGATCCCGCGCACAGGCGTGCTGATGCAGTCGCCCTTTCTCGACACGCTGGGGGTCTTTGCCCGCGACGTGACGGATGCGGCGCTGCTGGTCGAGGTGCTGGCGGGCCACGACCCCGCCGACCGCGCGACCGTCCCCCTGCCGATGCCCCGGATGCTGGAGGTTGCGCGGTCCCGCGCCCCGGTGACGCCGATGTTCGCCCGCGTCCGCCTGCCCGCCGAGGCCGAGGCGCATCCCGACATGCTGGCCGCGCTGGACGAGCTTTGCGCGGCCTTGGGCGATCAGTGTTTCGATCTGCCCCTGCCGGCGGCCTTTGCGGGGGCCGAGGCGGAACGGCGGCGGATCAACTTTGCCGAGATGGCGAAATGCTACTACGGGCTGGAGCGGCGGGGCAGGGCGCAGATGTCGCCGGTCCTGACCGCGGCGCTGGATGAGGGCAAGGCGGTGCTCGCGCGCGACTATATCGCCGCGCAGGACTGGCGCGAGGTGCTGAACGGCGCACTGGACCAGGCCTTTGGTGGCTGCGATGCGCTGATTTGCCCTGCCGCCCCCGGCCCCGCGCCCGAGGGGCTGGAGAGCACGGGAAGCGCCATCTTCAACGGGGTCTGGACGCTGGCCGGGGTGCCGGCGGTGACACTGCCGCTGCTCCAGTCCGAAACCGGGCTGCCGATGGGGGTCCAGCTGATCGGGCGGCGCGGCGATGACGCGCGGCTCATGCGCACGGCGCGGTGGCTGGTGGAGCAGGTCGGGTCGATGCAGGCGGGAGGGGCGGAATGAACAGGCTTTTTGCGGTGTTGGCGATCCTGACGATGGCGGGGTTCCTCGGAATTCTCCTGTGGCACGTGCCCCGGCTGGACCTGTCGATCGTGGCGGGCGTGACATTTCTGCTGGCCGCCTATGACACTTGGCGCAGCGCCTTTACTCGCAGCGGATAGCGCCTGCAACATCTGCCCGTTACCTGGCCTCGCCGCCAGGGCCGCCGTCGGCGCCTATCCTGCACCAAGGGGGGCTGTCTGCCCCCCTCTGGCGCGTCCGCGCCATTCACCCCCCGAGGATATTTCAAGACGGAAGAAAGACCTGTTGTCCGCAGCTTCTTCTGTCCGAAAGTATCCCGGGGGGAGGCCGGAACGGCCGGGGGGCAGCGCCCCCCTGCGACGCAGGCCCGGCGCGCGCGGTCAGAGGGCGGCGGCAGTCATCTCCACCTCCACCAGGAACGCGGGCCGCGTAAAGCCCGACACGATCACCAGAGTCGAGGCGGGCCGGCGGGTGAGCCCGGACAGCCAGGCATCACGGGCCGTCATATAGCCTGCCATATGAGCGCGGTCGGTGACGAAGGCGTTGATGCGGATAACATCCGCCGGGCCCATCCCCGCCTCGGCCAGAATGGCCGCGCAGTTGGCAAGGCAGAGCCGCGACTGCGCCTCGGCCCCGTCGGGCACGGTGCCGTCGGGCGCCAGCGCCAGTTGCCCCGAGGTGACCACAAGGCGCGCGCCGGGTGGGACCTCTACGCCATGGGCATAGGCGGCGAAGGGGGGGCTGATGCCGGGTGGGGCGAGGCTGCGCATGTGGGTATCCGTTGCATTGCCCAAGTTTTGGGCGGTTTCGGCGGGGATTGGGTCGGAAAATCCGGGTGTCGCAACTTTTCCGGGCAGGGGAGGGTCATCCCTCTCGCCCTGCCCCCGTCCTGACCTAGGCTGATATGCGACAGAATCACAACATCCCCCCGGAGGTATCCCATGCCCTTGACCGCCCGCATCCTTGGCAGCGTCTCGCTTGTCGCCCTCATTGCCGCACCTGCCATGGCCGAGAATGCCAGGGTGGTGTTCGGCTCGAACTGGGTGGCGCAGGCTGAGCATGGCGGGTTCTACCAGTCGGTTGCGGACGGCACCTATGCCGCCTGTGGCCTCGACGTGACCATCCAGCCGGGCGGGCCGCAGGTGAACAACCGCGCGCTGATGATCGCGGGGCGGGTGGATTACCACATGGGCGGGAACCTTCTGGAGACGTTCAGCGCGGTGCAGGAGGGCATCCCGATCGTGGCCGTGGCCGCCTCGTTCCAGAAAGAGCCGCAGGTGATCCTGACCCATCCGGGCCGGGTGTCGAGCTTTGAAGAGATCAAGACCCTGCCACGCGTTTTCATCGGCGATGCGGGGTTCGCGAGCTTCTACCAGTGGATGATCAACGCCTATGGCTTCACCGCCGAACAGCGCGTGCCCTACACGTTCAACGCCGCCCCTTTCATCGCCGACAAGGACAGCGCGATGCAGGGCTATCTGTCCTCCGAGCCCTATTACGTGGCCAAGGAAGGCGGGTTCGAGCCCGATGTCTGGCTGATCGCGGATGCTGGCTATTCCACCTATTCGACGATCATCGAGGCGATGGCCCCCACCGTGAATGATAAGCCCGAGCAGGTGAAGTGCTTTGTCGAGGGCACGGTCACGGGATGGTACAACTACCTCTATGGCGACAACGCCGCTGCCAATGACATGATCAAGAAGGACAATCCTGACATTTCCGATGAAGCGATCGCCTATGCCATCGCCAGGATGAAAGAGGCGGGGATCGTGGATTCGGGGGATGCGCTGACGTTGGGGATCGGCGTGATGACCGAAGAAAAGGTCGGGGACTTCTATGCCAAGATGGTGGCGGCCGGTGTGGTCGCGGCCGATCTGGACTGGAAGAGCGCCATCAACTTCAGCTATGTCGGCAAGGGGCTGGGGATGGACCTGAAGAAGTGATGCGCGACAGGCAAGGCGAGGGTGGCCCCGGTCAGGGCCGCCCGAGCGGCATGGAGGGCTGACATCGGTGCAGGCGGCGCTTCCCATGGGCGAACGGCCGCGCGTGCTGGAGATGGCGCGCGTGGACAAGACCTTTGCGGGCGGCGTGCAGGCGTTGTCGCGGATGCAGCTGGTGGTGCATGAGGGCGATTTCATCTCTCTGCTCGGGCCGTCGGGCTGCGGCAAGTCAACGGCGCTGCGGCTGATCGCGGGGCTGATGCCGCCCACGGCGGGGCGCATCGTCTGGGAGGGCGGCATGGCGACGGGCGATCTGGGCGTGGTGTTCCAGGAGCCGACGCTGATGCCCTGGGCGACGGCCGCGCAGAACGTGTGGCTGCCGTTCCGGCTGCGGGGGGCCAGCTACACCTCCGTGCGGGACGAGGTGCTGGAGGCGCTGCGGCTGGTGGGGCTGGAGAAATTCCAGGGGTCCTATCCGCGCGAACTGTCGGGGGGCATGAAGATGCGGGTCTCCATCGCGCGGGCGCTGGTGACGCGACCGCGCCTGATCCTGATGGACGAGCCCTTTGCGGCATTGGACGAGATCACGCGGCAGAAGCTGAACGATGACCTTCTGGCCTTGAAGGCGCGGATCGGCTGCACGGTGATCTTTGTCACACATTCGGTGTTCGAGAGCGTCTTCCTGTCGGACCGGATCGTGGTGATGGCCCCGCGCCCCGGCCGGGTGGTGGCCGAGGTGGCGGTGGACGCGCCATATCCGCGCGATCTCGCGTGGCGCACCTCGCCCGCTTATGCCGCCCATGCGCTGGAGGTGTCGAAGGTGCTGCACGGCGCGATGGAGGCTGCATGACCATCGCCGAAGAGCGCCCGCGCGACCCCGATGCCGTCGATGCCGACGAAGCGCGCCGTCTGCGCGCGATGCGGATCGAGGGCGTGGCGAAATGGGTGCTGCCGGTGCTGGTGCTGGGGCTGGGGGTCTGGCTGTGGGACCGGGTGGTGGTGTGGAACGCCATTCCACATTACATCCTGCCGGGGCCGGGGCTGGTGGTGCAGACGCTGGTCAAGGACTGGGCGATCCTGTTCGACGCCCTGCTGGTAACGGTGCAGATCACGCTGATGGCGCTGGCGGTGGCGGTGGTGGGGGGCGTGGGCCTTGCGATCCTCTTCACGCAAAGCCGCTGGGCCGAGATGTCGTTCTACCCCTATGCGGTGATCCTGCAGGTGACGCCGGTGGTATCGGTGGCACCGCTGATCTTCATCTATGTCGAGAACCGTCTGGCGGGGCTTTTGCTCTGCGCCTGGATCGTGGCGTTCTTTCCGATTCTCGCCAACACCACGCTGGGGCTCAAATCGGCCGACCACAACCTGCGCGACCTGATGACGATCTACCGTGCATCGCGGTGGCAGCGCCTGCGCTATCTGCAACTGCCCTCGGCCTTGCCCTATTTCCTCGGCGGCCTTCGCATCGCGGGGGGGCTGGCGCTGATCGGGGCGGTGGTGGCGGAATATGTGGCAGGAACGGGCGGGATCGGGTCGGGCCTGGCGTTCCGCATCCTGGAGGCGGGGTATCGGCTGAACATCCCGCGGATGTTCGCGGCGCTGCTGCTGATCGCGGCGACGGGGGTGGTGATCTTTGCGGGGCTGTCGTTCCTGTCGCACATGCTGCTGCGCAAATGGCATGAAAGTGCCTTGAAACGAGAGATATGAGCGGCTTTCTTCATCTCCCTGCCGGCCCGGTGCGGCTGGTCAATGCCTCTGTGCCCGCCTGTGTTCTGGGGCAGGCCGGTGACCTTGTGCGCCATGCGCTGACGCTGGACGCAGGGCGGATTACCGAAGCCCCTGCGCCGGAGGTGGACCTGAAGGGCGCCATGGTCCTGCCCCTCTTCATCGACATGCACACCCATCTGGACAAGGGCCATATCTGGCCGCGCAGCCCCAACCCCGATGGCACCTTCATGGGGGCGCTGACCACCGTGGGGGCCGACCGCGCGGCGCGCTGGACCGCCGCCGATGTGGCCACGCGGATGGAGTTTTCGCTGCGCTGCGCTTACGCGCATGGCACCTGCGCCATCCGCACGCATCTGGATGCGATTCCGCCGCAGGATGCGATTTCGTTCCCGGTGTTCATGAAAAAGCGCGCCGAATGGGCGGGGCGGATCGCGTTGCAGGCGGCCTGCCTGATCGGGGCCGGGGATTTCTCGACCGACGGGGCCTTTGCCCGCACCGCCGACATCGTGGCGGGTTCGGGTGGCGTTCTGGGCATGGTCACCTATCCCATGCCCGACATCGCCACCCGCATCCGCGACTTTCTGGGAATGGCCGAGGCGCGGGGGCTTTCGGCAGATTTCCATGTGGACGAGACGCTGGACACCGGATCGAACACCCTCAGGCTGATCGCGCAAGCGGTTCTGGACACGGGCTTTTCTGCCCCCGTGGTGGTGGGACACTGCTGTTCCGTCAGCGCCATGGCGGAGGCGGAGGCGATGGAGACGCTGGACCTTGTTGCCCGCGCCGGCCTGCATGTGGTCAGTCTGCCGATGTGCAACCTCTACCTGCAGGACCGCCAAGCCCGCCGCACCCCCCGGATGCGCGGCATCACCCTTGTGCATGAGATGGCGGCGCGTGGCATCAACGTCAGCTTTGCCTCCGACAACACCCGCGACCCGTTCTATGCCTATGGCGACATGGACGTGCTGGAGGTGCTGCGGCAGGCGACGCGGATCGGACACCTGGACCATGCGGCCCCCGACTGGGTGCAGGCGGTGCTGGCCAACCCCGCGCGCGCCTGCGGGTTCGCGCCCCCCTCGCTTGCCCCCGGCGCCCCCGCCGATCTGGTGATCCTGCGCGCGCGCGACTGGTCCGAGGCGTTTTCGCGCCCGCACTCCGACCGCGTGGTGATCCGGGCAGGCCGCGCCATCGACACGACCCTGCCCGACTATGCCGAACTTGACCACCTGATGGAGACCCCATGAACATCGACGCCGCCAAGGCCGCCCTGCGGCACCTGGAGATTGACGAAAACCCGGTGTCGGTGCGCGCCAAGTCGCGCGATTTCTTCTGGTATTCGCCGGTCCTGAAGGCGCGGCTGGACCATGTGACGGCGGATTTCGTGGTATCGCCCCGGACCGAGGCCGAGGTGATCGAGGTGCTGCGCATCTGCCACGCACATGAGGTTCCGGTCACAACCCGCGGAATGGGAACGGGAAACTACGGCCAGGCCATGCCTTTGGCAGGCGGCTTGGTGTTGCATCTGAAACACCTGAACGCGGTGAAATCCATCCTGCCGGGGCGGGTGGTGGTGCAACCCGGCTGCCTGCTCAAAGACCTCGATGCGGCGTGCCGCGCACATTCGGGGCAAGAGATCCGCATGTTCAGTTCCACCTGGGCCACCGCCACCATCGGCGGCTTTGTCGCGGGCGGGTCGGGCGGCATCGGCTCCTGCACCTGGGGGGCCTTGCGCGACCTTGGCAACATCATCCGCCTGCGCGTGGTGACGATGGAGGCGGAACCGCGCGTGCTGGAGTTCACCGGCGAGGAACTGCACCGCGTCAGCCACGCCTATGGCACCAACGGCATCATCACCGAGATCGAGCTGCCGCTGGCCCCGGCCTATGACTGGGTGGAGATCTTCGTGGCCACCCCGGATTTCCCGATGGCCGCGGGGCTGGCCAACGATCTGGCCAATGAGGACGGCATCCTGAAAAAGCTGGTTTCGGTCTATGAGGCCCCCATCGCGCAGGACTATTTCCAGCGCGTCTCGCCGCATGTCCGAGCCGGCGAGGCGCTGCTGGGCCTGATGATTGCCCCTCATGCGATGGACGGCTTCCTGACCTTCCTCGCCCGCCGCCCCGAGGCCCGGCTGATCTGGCGGTCGGACCGGCCCGACTGGGACAAGGAACCCGGGCCTGTGTTCGAATACGGCTGGAACCACACCACCCTGCGCGCGCTTAAGGTGGACCCGGGCGTAACCTACCTGCAGGTGCGCTACGCCGCCCCCGACCATCTGGCACTGGTGGAGCGGGTGCGCGCAGCCTTTCCGAGCGGCGAGGTGATGCAGCATCTGGAGGTGATGAAGGAGAACGGCCGCACGATGTTTGCGGGGCTGAGCCTTGTGCGCTTCACCACCGAGGCGCGGCTGGACGAGATCATCCGCATCCACGAAGGGATGGGCGCCATGATCTTCAACCCTCACCGCTATACGCTGGAGGAGGGCGGGCGTCAGACCGTGGACGACCGGCAACTGGCGTTCAAGCGCGAGGCGGATCCGAAGGGCCTCTTGAACCCCGGCAAGATGATTGCCTGGGATGAGCCCGGGTTCGACTATGTGGGCGTCTATGCCTACAGGGGCCTGAGGGCGGCACCATGAGGCGGGCGTTACAGGGGGGCTGTCTGCCCCCCTCGGCCCTGACGGGCCTCACCCCCCGAGGATATTTCGGCCAAGATGAAATGGCCGCGGGTTTCATCTTGGCCCAAATATCCCCGCCGGAGGCATACGGCCGTGCCACGGGTGCTGCGCCATGACGAGGGCGCTCGTGCTGTTCGCGCATCCCTGCGCAGAGAGTTTTTCGGCCGCCTTGCATGGCGCCGTCGTGCAGTCGCTGCGCGGGCGGGGGTGGGAGGTGGATGATTGCGACCTTTATGCCGAAGGGTTCAGCCCGGTGCTGACGGCGGCTGAGCGGCGGGGGTATCACGAGGTCGGCCCTCATGTGGCCCCCGTGGCGGGTTATGTGGAGCGGGTGCGGGCGGCAGAGGCAATCGTGCTGGTATTTCCGGTGTGGAACTTTGGCTTTCCGGCCATCCTGAAGGGGTTTTTCGACCGGGTGTTCCTGCCCGGCGTGAGTTTCCGGCTGGAGGAGGGGATGGTGCGCCCGAACCTGACGCAGGTGCGCGCGCTCGCGGCGGTGACGACCTATGGCGGCACGCGGATGCGGGCCTATCTGGCGGGCGATCCGCCGCGCCATGTGGTGCGGCGCGCGATCTGGCATGTGTGCCGGCCCGAGCGGATGCGGTATCTGGCGCTTTATGACATGAATCGGGCAACGGATGCGGACCGGACGCGCTTCCTGGGGCGCGTGACGGACGAGATGGGGCGGTTCTGATGCGGGCGCTGGTGGTCTATTGTCATCCGCAGGAGGGCAGTTTCACCTCGGCGGTGCGGGATGCGGTGGTGGCAAAGCTGATGGGGGCCGGGGCGGAGGTGCGGCTGCGTGACCTTTATGCGCAGGGCTTCTCGCCGGTCCTGACCGGTGTGGAATGGGCAGGCTATCTGGACAGCCCTGCCAACTGCGCCCTTGTCGAGGAGGAGGTGGCGGCCCTGCGTTGGTGCGACACGCTGATCTTTGTCTATCCGACCTGGTGGTATGGGTTGCCTGCGATGCTGAAGGGCTGGCTCGACCGGGTGATGCTGCCCGAGGTGGCGTTCCTGATGCCGGACGCGGCCAATCGCACGATCCGGCCGGGGCTGCACAACATCACGCGGCTGGGGGTGTTCACCACCTGCGGGGCGTCCTGGTGGCTGACGCAGGTGGTGGGGGCGCCGGGCAAGCGGACGCTGACGCGGGGGGTGGGGTTTCTGTGCGCGCCCCGGCACCGGCGGGTGTTTGCCGCGCATTACCTGATGGACAGCTCTACCCCCGACAGCCGCGCGCGGCATCTGGCCAAGGTGGGCGCGCGGATGGACCGGCTGATAGGAGGCGCGCGATGAGCCTGCGCGACTGGGGCAGCCTGCGCGCGCCGGAGTTTCGCGCGCTCGATCCGATGCGGGATGTGGCGGTTCTGCCGCTGGCCGCGACCGAGCAGCATGGCGAGCATCTGCCCATGGGCACCGACAGCCTGATCATGGCGGGCATGCTGGCGCGGCTGCGCGCGGACTGCCCGGCCGATCTGTCGCTGGTCCTGTTGCCGGTGCAGGAGGTGGGCAAGTCGAACGAGCATTCCTGGGCCGCGGGGACCCTGACCCTGACGGCCGAGACGGCGCTGCGGGCCTGGGGGGAGATCGGGCTGTCGGTGGCGCGGGCAGGCCTGCGCAAGGTGATCCTGGTCAACAGTCATGGCGGCAACCTGGACCTGATGTCGATCCTGTCGCGCGAATTGCGGGTGCGGGCGGGGATGCTGGCGGTGCGCTGCCAGTGGGTGTCGTTCGGGGTGCCCAAGGGGATGTATTCGGCGCGCGAGCAGGCCTTCGGCATCCATGGCGGGGATTACGAGACGAGCCTGATGCTGCATTTCCGCCCCGACCTGGTGGACCGGGCCGCCTGCCGCGACCTGCCCAGTGCGGCGGAGGGGGCGGCGATTGCGCCGGTGGGGCCGGTGGCCTTTGGCTGGATCGCCTCCGACCTCAATCCCGCCGGGGCCGTGGGCGAGGCGCATCTGGCCAGCGCCGAGAAGGGGGCGGCCACCGCCGCGCATCAGGTGGCGGGGTTCATCGCCCTGGCGCGACAGGTGGTGGCGCATCCGATGACCGGGTTTGCGCCGGTGCCAGGGACCTTGCCCTGACAAGGCCTCTCAGGCCAGCCCGCCCCCGGGCGTGATCCGCGTGGCGCCGCCCATGTAGGGGTGCAGCGCGGCGGGCAGGGTGACCGATCCATCCGCCTCTTGCCCGTTCTCCAGCACCGCGATCAGGCAGCGCCCCACGGCCAGGCCCGACCCGTTCAGCGTGTGCACGAATTCGGGCTTGCCGCCGCCTGCGGGCCGGTAGCGCGCGTTCATCCGCCGGGCCTGGAAATCGCCGCAGACCGAGACCGAGCTGATCTCGCGGTAGCGGTTCTGGCCGGGCAGCCAGACCTCGATGTCATGCGTCTTTTGCGCGCCAAACCCCATGTCGCCGGTGCACAGGACCACCGTGCGGTAGGGCAGGCCCAGCTTTTGCAGGATGGCCTCGGCGCAACCGGTCATGCGGTCATGCTCGGCCATGCTGGTGTCGCGCGTGGTGATCGACACCATCTCGACCTTCTCGAACTGGTGCTGGCGCAGCATCCCTGTGGTGTCCTTGCCCGCCGATCCCGCCTCGGACCGGAAGCACTGGGAATGCGCGGTATAGCGGATGGGCAGCGCGCCCGCATCGAGGATGTCGCCCGCGACCGAGTTCGTAAGCGTCACCTCCGAGGTGGGGATCAGCCACCAGCCGTTGGTCGTCTGATAACTGTCCTCGGCGAATTTCGGCAGCTGGTTTGTGCCGAACATCGCCTCTTCGCGCACGAGAACCGGGGTCCAGACCTCGGTCAGCCCGTGCTCGGTGATATGCGTGTCCAGCATGAACTGCGCCAGCGCGCGGTGCAGGCGGATCACCGCGCCCTTCAGCACCACGAAGCGCGCGCCCGACAGCTTGGCGGCCGTCTCGAAATCCATGCCTGGCCTGACGCCCGCAATCTCGAAATGCTCCAGCGGGGCAAAGTCGAAGGTGCGGGGGGTGCCCCAGCGGCGGATCTCCACGTTGTCGGCCTCGTCCCGGCCTTCGGGCACGTCCGGGTGCGGCAGGTTGGGGATCACCGACAGGGCGGCGCGCAGGCGGGTGTCCTGGGCCTCCGCCTCGGCGGTCATCTGCGCGATCTCGGCCTTTGTCTCGGCCACAAGGGCGCGCAGCCGCGCGAACTCGGGCTCGTCCCCACGCGCCTTGGCTGCGCCCACCTCCCTTGACGCGGCATTCTGCGCGGCCTGGGCGGTTTCCGCCGCCTGAATGCGGGCGCGCCGCGCCTCGTCGATGGCCAGCAGGTCGGCCGAGGCGGGGGGCAGCCCGCGCCGGGCGAGGGCCGCGTCAAATGCGGCGGGGTTGTCGCGGATGGCGCGGATGTCGTGCATGGCATGTCCTGCGGGCTGCGCTGCCCGAATGGCCGGGCCTGACGGGTTCTAGGCGGTGGCGGGCAGGGGGGCAAGCCCGGGGCCGCGCCACGCAAAAGGGGGGCTTCGCCGCCCCCCACTGCTGTGGTGTTCAGGCGGTCTTTGACCCGACCTATCTCGACCCGAGATTGGCATAGAGTTTCGCCGCCTCGCTCAGCATGTCCTCGATGCGCACCTTGGACTTCGCCATCTCGACCCGCAGCTTCAACGGCTCCTCACCGCCCATCTGATCGAGCGCCGCCACCATCTGCGATGCCGTCGCAAGCCGCGATGCAGAGCTTTCAACCAGGCCACGGATGGCCTTTTCGTCACCGCTGCGGGCCTTGCCGAGTTCCGCCGAGATCGCCTTTTCATCGCTGGCCGCAGCGCCCAGCATCTGCGACCTGAGGGTTTCGAAGTCGGTCTTGGCAAAGGCCTCGGCCTGTTCGCAGGCGACCATCGCGGCTTGCGACTCCCGCTCGATGCCGGGCCCTTCGGCGAGGATTGCCTCCAGCTTCACGATGAACCGTGCGAACTGATCCTTCATCTTGCTAAGGCTGCCAGCCTTGTTGGCGTCGTCCCGAAGCTGTCCGGCCTGCTTGGCCATCTCCGTCCCCGTGTTGCCCATATCCTCGACCTGTTTGCTCGCGTTGGTCATCCGCGCCTTCAGGTTTTCCAGCTTGCTATGGGCGGCTCTGGCCTGATCGACACCCGCAGAATTGCCATAAGCGGTCTCGCAGCGCGCGACGACCTCTGCTGCTTGCTCCGCCTGGGCCTCGCACTGCGCACGGATCCGTCGGTATTCGCCCTTGCCCTCGCCCAGTGTGGCGTTCCAGGTGTCAATTTCGGCTCCCAGAAGGTCGCTGCCGCGCTTGATCGCCTCTTCGGTGGCCTTCTTCTCGGCCTCGATCTGTGCGTTCATCTTCTTGATGGCCTCGGCCACCTTGTCGCCGATCTTGCCCAGAGGTTTTGCCTTTTCCTCGGTCTCGGTCAGCTTGCGGGCCTTTTCCTCGATGTCCCTGATCATGTCATCGACAAAGTTCTCGAGGCCGCCCTTGGCCTTGTCCGAGACCGCCTTCACCTCATCGATGATCTTGTTGGCCTCATCGACGATTTTCTGGCCCTCGTCCTCGGCGGCCTTCTTGGCCTCCTCGAAGGACTTTTCAGCGGCCTCCTTCAGGGTGCGGGCCTTGCGGGCGGCCTCTTCGGCGGCGCGGGTGGCGGTGTTGATCCCGTCCTCGGCGGTCTTGACCGCGTCGTCCTTGACTTCGTTGACGATCTTCTCGACCGCTTGCTTGCCCTGCTCGACCAGCGACTTGATCGCGTCGGGGATCGCCTTGATCTCCTTCTCGACCTCGCCCGCCTTGTCCTCGACCGCCTTCTTGGCGTCCTTGGCCGCATCGACCGCCGCCTTGGCGATCTTTTCGGCGAACTCGCCCGCCTCTTCCTTCAGCTTCTCATAGTCGTCGTCCAGGCCGTCCAGCATCTCGGACGCCTGCTCCTTGATGCCGTCCAGCGTGGTTTCGGCATCCTTGGCGGTCTGTTCCGCGCGTGCCTTGGCGCGCTCGATCTGCGCCGCGATCTGTTCCTCGAACGACAGCTTGGTGGCCTCGATGGCGCGCAGGATGCTCTCGATGGTGCCCTCGGTCTCGCGCTTCGTCTCGACCGTCTTGTCCACCACCTCGTCAAAGATCTTGCCCGCCTTGCCGCGCGCCGTGTCGATCAGGCCGGAAAAGAAATTGCCCGCCTCGCCGCCCGCGGCCTTGGCCTCTTCACAGAGCCTGACGGCCTCCTCGCCCACCAGGGCCGGGGCCTGCATGGCCTTGTTGGCAAACTCGTCCTTCTTGGCGTTCGCCTTGGCCTTGAGGTCCTCGGCCTCTTTCCTGGCCGCTTCGATGGCGGCGGCGATCGCTCTTTCGACATCCTCCTTCATCCTCTCGGCTTCGGCACTCGCCTCCTTCACCGTCTCGGCGCCCTTGTCAAAGGCCTCCTTGGCTGCCTTGTTCGCCTTGTCGGTGGCACGGTCTATAAAGCCCTCGGCCGCCTTGCCCACCGCATCGAACAGGGTCTTGACCCCCGAGCTGATCGTATCGACCTGCTGCGTCATGCGCCGGTTTTCCTCGTCGATCTGGCGCTGGCGTTCCTCGAACGCGCGTTTTGCGCCCTCGATCAGCTTTTCGGCCCAGGGGCCGGCCTCGGCCTTCAGGTCTTCAACCTTCCTGTCAACGGCCTCGGCCCCTTCCTTGGCCTTGCCCATCATGTCCTTCAGGCCCTCAACGGTGGCCTCGGCCTCGTCCTTCAGCGCCTTGCCCTTTTCGGCCAGGTCCTGGGCCACTTCGGTCACCACCGAAATGGCCGTGTCCACCGCCGAATCCGCATCCTTCTTGCGGTCCTCGACGAAGTCCTTGAGCTTGCCGCCGATGGTGCCGGCGTCGGGCACGAGGTCGGCCACCTCCTGGCCCACCTTCTCTGCGGCGGCCTTGGCCTCCTGGACGATCTTGTCCACGACACCCTCGGCCTTGCCCTTCGCCTGCTCGACCTTGGAGGTGATGTCGTCCACAACACCCTTGGCCTTGTCCTTCACGGCCTCGGCTTCGGAGGTGGCCTTGTCGATGGCGCGGTCTTTCAACTCGACCGCCTGCTCCCAGGCCTGTTGCGCCTTCTGCGCGGCCTGTTCGGCGCGGCCCAGCACGGCATCCGCCTCGCGGCGCGCCGCTTCGGCCACCTTGGCAGCGGCCTCGGCGGCGCGCGCCCCGGTGTCGTCCACGGCGTTCTTGGCGGCCTGCGCGGCCTTGAGGGCTGCGGCTGCGGCGGCTTCGGCCTGCGCCTTGGCCTTGGCCAGCGCGTCCTCAGCCTGGTTCATGGCGTCCTGCGCGGCGTCGCCGGCCTTTTTCACCGCGTCGGAAGCGGCGTTGCCCACCTGTTCTGCCGCTTCGGCCACCTGCTGGGCAGCGCTTTCAGCGGCCGCAGCCGCTGCCTCCACCGCGCCTGCGGCGGCCTGAGCAGCTTCGGCGGCCCCTTGCGCCGCAACCTGCGCCCCCTGCGCCAGCCGGGCGGCCAGCGCCTGCGCGGCCCGCGCCGCGGCATCCAGAACCTTGCCGATGGCGCCGCCGATCATGCCAGCCAGGCTGCCGACCGCGCCCGCGATCTTGGACGCGACCTTGCCGATGGAGTCCGCGATGCCCTTGGCGGTCTTGCCAGCCGGGGTCTTGGGCGAGGAGGAGGACGATCCGCCCCCCGATTGGCCCCCCGATTGGCCCCCCGATTGGCCCCCTGATTGACCCCCCGGCCCGCCGGAGCCACCGCCCGTGCCTCCGCCAGCCTGCCCGCCCTGTCCGCCGCCAGAGGATCCGCCGCCACCGCTCCCGCCCGACGATCCGCCACCCGAAGAGCCACCGCCCGACGATCCGCCACCCGAAGAGCCACCGCCCGACGATCCACCGCCCGATGATCCGCCGCCGTTGCCCCCGCCCGACTCGCCCCCGCCCGACTCGCCCCCGCCCGACCCGCCGCCACCCGAATTGCCGCCGCCCCGGTTGTTGTCATCGCCGCGGTCGGCGTCCACGTCGCCCACGTCCTTCAGCGCATTCTCGATATAGGCCGAGATGACCTTCAGCACGCCCTTGGCCTTTTTCCAGTCCTTCGCCGCGACCACATCCAGCATCATCTTCAAGAGCTTGGCTCCCTGCGACCGGATTTCCTCCGGTCCGGTCTCGACCAACGCCTCCAGCACGAACTGCTGGTCGTCCCACTGGGCGAGAACCTCTTTCTGAAGGTCGTTGTGGGGCGAACCTCCCTCATCGGGTGCTCCGGGCTTGCCGCCTTCGTCGGGTTTGGTGCCCTCGTCGGGCTTGCCGTCGCCACCCGGCGATCCGGGCAGCTGGCCCAGAATTTTTTCCAGCTTTTCGATGATCTGCGCGATGATCTTCTCGGCGTCCTTGACCTTCAGGGACTTGCTCAGCGTCTCTGCCAGCTTGACCATGACGTTCAGGGCAATCCCGATCGGGCCGAGCTTGCGCGCTTCCTGCTTGATGATCTTGCCAAGCTCGCGCAGTTTTGCCTGCTGCGCTTCCGCCTGCTTCTTCGCCTCATCGGCGGCTTCCTTGCCGCCACCCACAGCGCCGCTCACCGCATCGCCGATCTTGCCGGCCGCGCCCCCGATGGCCCCGCCGATCTTTCCGACAGCATCAGCGATCGCACCGCCGACCGCGCCCACCGCCGCGGCCGCGCCACCGCCGCCCTCGCCGTCATCCTCGTCGCCGTCATCCTCGTCGGTGCCGCCGCCGGGCAGGTGGATGACCACCTTCATCGGTATCCCGGCCTCTTTGAGCGTCTTTTTCAGGGCCTTCTTCAGCGCCCCCGGGATTTCTTCATCCTCGACGGTCAGGTCCAGTTGCTTGCCGTTGATCACCAACTTGCCGGCGATGCTCTTCGCGCGGCTCAGGCCTTCGAACTTGTCCTTCGCCATGTTGAACAGGGCGGGGCCGCCCTTGCGAAGGTCGGCGACAATGCCCGCCGTGCCACCCTTCGCGATCCCGGCGACGAAGTTCAACTCCTTCGTCTTGCCGATTCGCATAATGTCTTCCAGCGAAAGGCCTTTGTCGTCCTTGCCGCCCGCATCGGGTTTCTTGGCCATGAATCACTCCTCCAAAGGGATGACGCGCGCGCGCGGCGCTTGCGTGACTGCAAAATCCTGAAAGGCCCCAAATGACCCCTGTCAAATTCGTATCACGAAGTTTTGCGCGGTCAAAACGCATTTGACCCAACGTAAGGAATACCAGACCCGGGCCGACCCCGCAGGACCGGCCCGGACCGGCCGGCGTCAGCCGTAGCGGTAGGGGCGGCCGGCCTTCTGCATCTGGTCGTTGTAGGTCTTGAAGATCTCGACGACGCGCGCCTTCACCGGGCTTTCCGCCGCGATCTCTTCCCAGAACGTTTCGGCCGCGGCCTCCACCGTCGCCCATTCCTCGTCAGGAATGGTGGTCAGCCCCAGCTTGGGCCCGTTCACCCGCAGGTCGGCCTCGCCGCCCCAATACCAGTGCTGGCGGTAGTAGTGCGACTGCTCGAAACACACCCGCATCAGTTCCTGCAGGTTGGGGGGCAGTTCGTTCCAGCGGTCCATGTTGGCGAAGAAATGGCCGATCCAGGCGCCCGAGATGTTGTTCGTGAGGAAATAGTTGGTCACGTTCGACCATCCGACGGTGTAAACCTCGGTGATCCCCGACCAGGCGATCCCGTCCAGTTCGCCCGTCTGCACGGCGACCTCGATATCCTCCCAGGGCAGGGTGACCGGCACGACGCCGAACTGCGCCAGGAACCGGCCTGCGGTGGGGAAGGTAAAGACGCGCTTGCCCTTCAGGTCGGCCAGGCTGTTGATCGGGTCCTTGGTCGAGAAATGGCACGGATCCCAGGCACCCGCCGAGATATGCTTGACGCCGACCTTGGCATATTCCTCGCCCCAGATCTCGTTCAGGCCATACTTGTTGAACAGCACCGGCACGTCCAGGCTGTAGCGCAGCGCCAGCGGGAAATAGCCGCCGAACACCGTGACCTCGGTGGGCGAGGCCATGCTGTCGTCATCCGATTGCACCGCGTCGATGGTGCCGCGCTGCATGGCCTGGAACAGCTCTCCCGTCGGGACAAGCTGGTCGGCATAGTAAAGCTCGATCTCCATCTGGCCTGCGGCGATCTTGTTGAAGGCGTCGATGGCGGGCTTCACCACCTCTTCGCCAAGGGCCGCCCCGGCATAGGTCTGCAACCGCCATTTGATCGGGGCCTGGCCCAGAACGGCGGGGGCGGCCAGCGTGGTGGCCCCGGCGGCCAATGCGCCGGTGGTCAGGAACTTGCGTCTCGTGGTCATCGGGTTCTCTCCTTGTTGGGGGGTGCCGTTCGGCGGCACCTCTGGTCACTTGAATTGCGCGGGCAGCCACAGCGCGATCTGGGGAAACAGCATCACCGTGGCCAGCGCCACCACCATCACCGCGACAAAGGGGATGATGGAGCGGTAGATATCCATGAGGCTGACCTCCTTCGGGGCCATGGCCCGCATGAGGAAAAGGTTATAGCCAAACGGGGGCGTCATATAGGCGATCTGGCAGGTGATGGTGTAAAGGACACCATACCACACCAGATCGAATTCCAGCGCGCGGACCAGCGGCACATAAAGCGGCGCCACGATCACCAGCATGGCGGTGTCATCAAGGAACGTGCCCATCAGGATGAAGCTCAACTGCATCAGGATCAGCACCTCCCACCGGCCCAGATGGAACTGGTCGAGGAACAGCCCCTTCACCGCATCCACCGCGCGCAACCCGTCGAACACCGCGCCAAAGGCGAGGGCCGCGAGGATGATCCACAGGAACATGCAGGAGATTGCCAGCGTCTGGCGCGTCGCCGTCTCGAACACCGCGCGGGTCATGCGGCCCTTGAGCGTCGCCACCAACAGCGCCGCCAGCGCCCCGATCACCGAGCTTTCCACCAGCCGCGTGTAGCCCGTGACAAACGGCACCATCATCGCGAGGAAGATCCCCACCGGCAGCAGACCGGCGGTCAGAAGACGCCATTTCTCGGCGCGTGTGACCCTGGCGCGTTCCTCCGCCGCCAGCACGGGCCCAAGTGCGGGGTTCATCCGGCAACGCAGCCAGATATAGCCCACGAACATCGCCGCCATCATCAGCCCCGGCAGGATGCCCGCCAGCCACAGGTCGGCCACCGACTGCCGCGCGATCAGCGCGTAAAGCACCAGCACGACCGAGGGCGGGATCAGGATGCCGAGGCTCGACCCCGCCTGGATCACCCCCGTCACCATCCGCTTGTCATAGCCGCGCTTCAATAACTCGGGCAGCGCGATGGTCGCCCCGATCGCCATGCCCGCCACAGACAGCCCGTTCATTGCCGAGATCAGCACCATCAGAAAGATCGTCCCGATGGCCAGCCCCCCCGGCACCGGGCCGAACCAGACATGGAACATCCGGTAAAGATCATCCGCCAACCGGCTTTCGGCCAATACATAGCCCATGAAGATGAACATCGGCAGCGTCAGCAGCGGAAACCAGTTCATCACCTTGATGGTCTGCGCGAAGGCGAGGTCATATCCCCCCCGCTCGCCCCACAGCAGCAAAGCTGCCACCACCGCCACGAAACCGATGATGCCGAACATCCGCTGCCCGGTCATCAGCGTGACCAGCATCGATATGAACATCAGGGCCGCGATCCAGTCGTAACTCACGCGGCGTGCTCCGGTATCTCGTGGCCCCGCAGGCGCGCGAGGTCGCGGATCAGGAAACAGGTGCATTGCAGGATCATCAGCACGATGCCTGCCACCATCACGATCTTGATGGGGGCCATGTAGGGCCGCCAGATGCCCGACCGCCGCTCACCATATTGCAACGCATATTGCGTGCTCTCGATGCCACCCCACAACAGGACGCCCAGATACACGAAGAGCGCAAAGATGGTGATGCAGTCCACCGCGGCCTGCGTGCGCGGGCTCCAGCGGGAATAGAACACGTCCATCCGCACCGCGCTGCCCATCTGCATCGCATAGGCGCCGCCCAGCATGAAATAGGCCATCAGCAGGAACTGCCCGCTCTCGTCCGTCCAGATCTGCGGCACCCAGACGGCGCGGCTGATGGCCCCGAACAAAAGCACCGCCATGAGCACGAACAAAAGATACATCGCCAACCGGCCTACGGACCGGTTCACCGCCTCGACCACGCGCAGATATAAAAGGACCGGACCCGGCATCGCCACCATGTGCCCCCGTGATTGCGAAGGCCAGATTGGACAAGGGCTTGGCCGCTGGCAACCCCCCATGACCTGTCGTTTGGGGTAGGCGCGGGGCAGGTTGCCGGGGTGGGGGTCAGTCGTCTGTCCGGCAGAACATCGCGTGCATGAGGCCAATCACCTGGCGCACGCGCGGGTCGTGAATGGAATAATAGATCACCTTGCCCTCGCGCCGGCAGGTCACCAGCCCCTCCAGCCGAAGGCGCGCGAGTTGCTGGCTCACCGCCGCCTGCCGCTGGTCCAGCAGGTTTTCCAGTTCGGTCACCGATCGTTCGCCCTGGCCCAGATGGCAAAGGATCATCAACCGGCCCTCATGGCTCAGCGCCTTGAGGAACGCCGCGGCCTCCGCGGCGCGCGCAGCCATGTCCGCGGGCGGGGCGTCCCGAAGCTGAACGGCAGCGGGCGTCGGGGCAAGCTGATCGGTGATCATGGCGCAACGCTCCGCGGTCGGGTTGGGTTCAGACATATGCGCGCGGCTGCATCCGTGCAAGGTCACGCAGGGTCACGGCGCAGGATGCGGCAGCACCTGCAACCCGAAAAGCACGATTGCCGCCAGAAACACCGTTTCGCCCAGGATCAGGGCAAGTGCCGGACGACCGACCTGCATCAGCCGTGGCAGCGAGATCTTCATGCCGACCGCCGCGATTGCCGTCAGCAGCGCCCAGCGGGAAAGGGCGGTGGCCAGATCGGTGACGGCGGCGGGCAGAAGGCCGGTCGAATTGATCGCGGCCAGCATGAGGAAGGCCAGCACAAAGCCCGGGATCAGCGGCAGGCGGCGGCCCTCGGCCTGCCCCTGCGCGCGCAGCACGAGGGCCGCAAGCACGACCACGGGGGCCAGCGCCGTCACCCGGATCAGCTTGACCAGCGTGGCCAGTTCCCCGGTCGGGTCATCCACCGAAAACCCGGCCCCCACCACCTGCGCCACGTCATGGATCGTGGCGCCCAGGAACAGGCCCGTGGCGCGCGTGTCCATCCCCAGCCGTGCCGTCAGGATCGGATAGAGGATCATCGCAAGGGTGGACAGAACCGTGACCCCCACCACCGCAAAGGCAAGATCACGCTCGGCCGCCTCGGCCCGCGTGCCGTCGCGGGGCAGGATTGCGGCGATGGCCATGGCGGCGGAGGCGCCGCAGATCGCTACGGCCCCCCCGGTCAGGAACCCGAAGCTGCCACCCTGTCCGCTCAGCCGGGCCACGAGGATGCCGAACCCGATGGTAAGCGCCACCCCCGCCATCACCAGCGCCAGCGCGGGCAGGCCAAGCTCCATCACCATCCCCGCCGAGATCCGCAGGCCCAAGAGCGCCACGCCCACACGCAACAGAACCCGTGCCGCGAGGTCGATGCCGGGCGAGGTCCGCGCCTCTTCTGCGAGGAAGTGCAGCGCCATGCCGATCAGGATCGCCATCAGCATCGCCGGCGCGCCGTAGTGGTCGGACAGGAACTGTGCCGCCAGCGCCGCCAGCGCCGCGATGGCGAGGCCGGGGAAATGCCTGTCCCACCACAGGCGGGTCAGGGCGGCGCGGGGGCCCGTGGCTAGGGTCATCGGGGATCACTCGGGCTGGCCGCAAAAGGGCGTCGGGCGGAAGCAGATGCCCCCCGCGCGCCGTGGGGCGCGCGGGGGGCGGGGGCCGGGACGGCCCCTCAGTTCATGTCGGCCGCGCGGGCCGCATCGACGCGCGCCGTCGCCTCGGTCACCGCGGCGGTAAAGGCATCCAGCGTCTCCGCGCCGCCCTTCACATTAACCTTGAACCAGTCATAGACCGGGGCCGCCGCCTGCTGGAACGCGGCCTTCTCGGCCGGGGTGGGCACATAGATGTCGCCGCCCGCCGCCTTGAAATCCTCGTAGGCCTTGATCTCCTTGCGCTTGGGGCTGGCGAATGTCGCCTGCTGCAGGGCGGCGAAACCGTCCAGCACCACCTGTTTCTGGTCGTCGCTCAGGCCGGTGAAGCGCTGGTTCGACATCCACCAGAACGCGCCCATGTAGCTGTGGCCGTCCAGCGTGATGTATTTCAGGCCCGCATCGGGGAACTTCATCGACATGATGTCGGTGATCCCGTTCGCGGTCCCTTCCACCACGCCCGTCTGCAGCGAGGTGAACAGCTCGGGCCACGGGATCGGCGTGGGCGCAGCCCCCAGACCGCGCGCCAGCTCCTGCGGCAGGTCGGCGGGCACGGTGCGCATCTTCAGCCCGGCAAGATCGGCGGGGGCGACCACGCGGCGCTTGGTGTTGGCGTAGTTGCGCCAGCCCCCGGTGTTGCCCACCGTCATCAGCCGGATCGTGTCGTCGCTGTCGGCCAGCACCTTGGTCCGCAGGAAGCGCACGAAATCGCCCTGCAGCACCTCTTCGGCCACGCGGTCGTCGCTCATGAGGTAAGGCAGGTCCAGCACCTGGATATAGGGGAAAATTCCCGCCGCCCCGCCCGAGGTCGAGATGTAGATGTCGATGGAGCCATCGGCCACGCCCGCAAGGCATTCCTGCCCGGTGGCGCACAGCTGCGTGCCGATGAACAGGTCCACCGCAATGGCCCCGTTCGAGGCATTCTCGACATAGTTCTTGAACACCACGAGGCCGTCGTAATCCTCATCCTGTTCGTTCGAGTTGGCGGTGGCGCGCAGGGTGATCGCCTGTGCGGCGGCATAGCCCGCCGTGCCCGCCAGCAGGCTGGCCAGGACCAGCGATTTCAGGGTTGTCTTGAACATGTGGGTCTCCTCCCGTTTTGGTCGTTTCAGGTCAGTTCACGAAGCCCAGAAGCCTCGGGATCGTCAGGGTCAGCGCGGGGAAATAGGTGATCAGAAAGATCACCGCGATCTCCACCAGCAGGAACGGCATCACGGCGCGGGCAATCGTCTCCACCCTCAACCCCGATACCGATGATGTGACAAACAGCACCAGCCCCATCGGCGGCGTCAACAGGCCCACCGTCAGGTTCACCGCCATGATGATGGCGAAATGCACCGAGTCCACCCCCATCGCCGTGAACACCGGCCCCAGGATCGGCCCCAGGATGATGATCGCGGGCCCCGCATCGAGGAACATCCCCACGATGAACAGCAGGATGTTGATCAGGAACAACAGGATCAGCGGATTGTCCGAGATGCCCAGGATCATCGCCGCCAGCATCTCGGGCGTGCGGGCAAGGCTCGCCACCGTCTTGAACGCCATCGCGGCGCCCACCAGCAGCAGCACCACGGCCGAGGTGATGCCCGCCTTCATCATGATGTCGGGAAGGTCCTTGAAGCTGAGGGTGCGCATCACGAAAAGCCCGATCAGCAGCGAATAGCCCACGGCCACGCAGGCAGCCTCGGTGGGCGTGAAGATGCCGCCGAGGATACCGCCCAGGATGATGACGGGCGTCATCAGCGGCCAGATCGCCCGCAGGCTGGCGGTGCCCGCCTCGCCCCAGGTGGCGCGGCGGGTTGACAGCGGCAGGTCATAGCGGTCGGCCAGGAACCAGATCATGAACATCAGCGCCCCGCCGATCATGATGCCCGGCACGATCCCCGCAAGGAACAGGGCGGCGACGCTTTCGCCCATCACATAGGCGTAGATGATCATGATGCCGGAGGGCGGGATGATCGGCCCGATGATCGACGACGCCGCCGTGATCGCTGCCGCGAATTTCCGCGTGTAGCCCTGCTTTTCCATCGCCGGGATCATCATGGACCCCAGCGCCGACACATCCGCCACCGCCGACCCCGACAGCCCCGCGAACAGCATCGACGACAGCACGTTCACATGGGCCAGACCGCCGCGCAGGTGCCCGATCATCGCCTGGCTGAACTCCACCAGCCGCAGCGTGATGTTCGAGCGGTTCATCACCTCGCCCGCCAGCATGAAGAACGGAATGGCCATCAGCGGAAAGCTGTCCATCCCGTTGTAGACGTTGCGGTAGAGCAGAACGATGTCACGCTCCTGCCCGTTCATCCACAACAGGATTCCGGGGGCCGCGATCAGGCCGAAGAACACCGGCAGGCCAAGGAACAGGAAGATCATGAACAGGGGGAGGAACAGGCTCAGCATGTCATTCCGCTCCCGCCATGGCCGCACCCTCGATGCCCGGCAGGCGGTCGCCCGCCCCCAGCATCCGCACCAGCGCGCGCAGCATCAATTCTACCGTCACCGCGACCATCAGCGCGGCCCCGACGACCAGCGAGGCCATCATCCAGCCGCGCGTGACCTTCTTCCAGACCACCGCGCCATCCGCGAACCCCACCGGGACGCGGAAGGCGTCCATCTCGAACCGGCCACCGAACCCGCCCACCTCGGCAATCCCGATGCGCAGCCCGGCCCAGAGCATGACCAGCGCCAGACCCAAGAGCAGCAGCGCCAGCAGCGCCGCCAGCGCGCGCGGCAGCAGGCGCACCACCATGTCGATGCCGACAAAGCCGCCCTGCCGATAGGCCGTGGGGGCCATCAGCCCGGTCATCCACAGCATCAGGAACCGCGCGACCTCTTCCGGCCAGGGCAGGGCGTTGCCCAGCACGTAGCGAAAGAACACCTGCACCAGGATCGCCACCACCATGACGGCGACGCAGGCCCCCCCAATCCATCGTCCCGCCGCCAGAAGCGCGGCATTGACCGCGCCCAGGGCCGCGGTCAGCCCAACCAATGCACCCATCGGTGCCCCCCTCCCTGTTGCGCGCCCTCCTCCGGGCCGTCGGTCCTGTGGTGCGCTGCACCCCGGCCGGGGGTGGGGCGGGCGATGGCCCGCCGTCCCCCGTGCCGGCCTTGCGTGGCTAGCTTGCGGCGAAGCTGCCGTATGTCCCCGCGCTGAACACCAGCGGCGCGCCGTCGGTCATGGCGGCGCGGATCACCCGGCCCACCACGATCGTATGGTCGCCCCCGTCATAGAGCGCGTGCTGTTCGCAGTCGAACCGCGCGAGGCAACCGGGGATCACCGGCACGCCCTCGGCCGTCATCTCATGGCCCAGCCCGTCGAAACCCGCACCCCCCCGCACGAAGCGGCGGCTGACCTCGCCCTGCGCGCTGCCCAGCACATGGATCGTGTAGAACCGCGCCGCCACCAGCACCGGATAGCGGCCCGAGGCTTTCGCGGGCGACCACAGCACCAGCGGCGGGTCCATCGACAGCGAGGCAAAGCTGTTGGCGGTGAATCCCATCGGGCCGTCCGGCCCCTGCGCCGTGATCACGCAGATGCCGGTGGCAAAGCGGCCCAGGGCATCGCGCAGGGCGCGCGGGTTGGCGGTGTCGGGGGCGAAGGTCGGTTCGGTCACGGGTTCGGGCATCTGCATATCCTCTGGCATCAGGCCACCTCGCGGCCCAGGGCCAGAGTGTAGAGGTCAAACCATGTCTGGCGATCCATCGGCACCTGCAATGCGCGCGAAATCTCCGCGATGCGGGGCAGGGAGTTGGTGCCCATCACCGGCAGGATGCGCGCGGGGTGGTGCAAGAGCCAGGCCACCGCCGCCGCCGACCAGTCGGCCCCCGCGGCGCGGCCCAGATCGTCCAGCCGCGCGCGCAGGCCCTTCGGCGCCTCGGCCAACAGCCGCCCGCCCGCCAGCGGCGACCAGGCCATCGGCGGCAGGCCGCGCTCCTGCAGGTCGGCCACATCGCCGTTCACAAAGCCCTCATGCGCCATCAGGCTCAATTCGATCTGGTTGGTGGCCAGCCGCGTGGCCATGCCCGACTGCAACAGCGACAGGTCCCAGGGCCGGAAGTTCGACACCCCCACCGCCCGCACCTTGCCCGACCCCACCAGCGCGTCAAGGCAGGCCCCGGTCGCGTGGTGGTCCATCAGCGGATCGGGCCGGTGGATCAGCAACAGGTCGATCCTGTCGGTGGCCATGTCGCGCAAGCTGGCCTCGACCGAGGCGGTGACATGCGCGGGCGAGGTGTCATAGTGTTTCACCCGCGCGCCCGCGTGGCGGCCCACCGGGGCCACGATGTCGCATTTCGTGACGATCTCGATCCGGTCGCGCAACCCCGGCGCCGCCCGCAGCGCCGCGCCGAACAGGCCCTCGGCGGTGTATCCGCCATAGATGTCGGCCTGGTCCATCGTGGTGATGCCCTGCGCGAGGCACGCCTCCACCTTGGCCTGCACATGGCCGGGCGAGGTGTCGGGGTCATCCCCCAGCCGCCACATGCCATAAACGATCCGGCTGAGCGTGACGCCGCCCGCAAGCGTGACCCGCTCCATCAGCGCCGCTCCCCGGTTCCAAGGGGCGTGGCGGGCACGCCCGCCGGCACGCGGCCATAGGCGTGCGGCAGGCTGACCGTTTTCAGCTGCGGCAACACGCGGGTGCCGAAATGCTCCGCCTCGTCCAGATGCGGATAGCCCGACAGGATGAAGGCCCGGATGCCCATAGCGCGATACTCCTCCAGCTTGGTCAGCACTTGGTCGGTCGATCCCACCAGCGCCGCCCCGCAGCCCGACCGCGCGCGGCCGATCCCCGTCCACATCCCCGGCTCGACATAGCCGAACTGGTCCGCAAGCTCGCGCGCCCGCGCCTGGTGCGACACGCCCAGGGACCCCGCATCATGCGCGCGCCCCCGGATCAGCTGCCCATATTCGTCGTCCAGCCTGGATGCGATATGCTCGGCATAGTCCTTCGCCTCGGCCTCGGTGTCGCGCACGATCACGTGGACGCGCAGGCCATAGTCAAGCGTGCGCCCATGCGCCGCCGCCCGCGCATGAACGTCCCTCATGCGCTGCGCCAGCATGTCCTTCGTCTCGGGCCACATCAGATAGACATCGCACTGCGCCCCGCACAGCTCCAGCGCGTCCGGGGAATAGCCGCCGAAATACAACAGCGGCCCGCCGTTCTGCTGGTAGGGCCGCGCGGGGTCGGCGGGGAGTTTCTTCAGGCTGTAGATCTCGCCCTCATGCGCCACCTCGTCCTGCGTCCAGCACTTGCGCAGGATCTCCACCACCTCATGGCTGCGCCGGTAGCGGCGCGCGCTGTCCTCGACCTCGCCCGGAAAGTCGGAACTGATCACGTTCAGCGTCAGCCGCCCCTGCAGCATGTGGTCGAGCGTCGCCACCGTGCGCGCCAGCATCATCGGATGCAGCTCGCCGCAGCGGATCGCGGCCAGAAAGTTGATGTCGGTGGTGATCTGGCTGGCGGCGGCGACAAAGGTCAGCACGTCCTGCCCCACCTGATAGGACGACGGGCACAGGATGTTGCGGAACCCCAGCCGCTCGGCCGCCTTCACGATGTCCGAACAATGCGCCCAGGACGACCGCAGGCGGCCGTCCGGCACGCCCAGATATTCATAATCGTCCGAGCAGAGCGCCGCGAACCAGCTGACCTCGGCACCCTCCAGATCGGGCGATGTGACGGGCACCACGGTCATCTGATTCTCTCCCCCCAAGATGCATCTTTCCGCTTGCGTAACACCTGCCATGATGTAGATCAATACTGCATCAATTAACCGGTCGCCATTGAGTCGCACATGAAACCCGGGTCCCTTCCGCTCTATCAGCAGATCAGTGAACTCCTGATCCGCGACATCGCGGCGGGGCGGCTGATCGACGGCGAACGGCTGCCGCCAGAGCGTGACATGGCGGCGTCCCTCGGCATCGCCGTCGGCACCCTGCGCATGGCGCTGCAGGATCTGACCGCGAAGGGAATGCTGACGCGGGTGCAGGGATCGGGCAACTATGTGCGCGCGCGCGCGGATGCAGAAAGCGTCTATGCCCTGTTCCGGCTGGAACTGGCGACGGGCGGCGGGCTGCCCACGGCGCAGGTGCTGGCGGTGGACCGGGTGCCCAAGGACGAGGGGCTGCCGCCCTTCGGCACCGCCCCCGACGCGCACCGCATCCGCCGCCTGCGGTTCCTGTCGGGCATCCCGGCGGCGGTCGAGGAGATCTGGCTGGACGGCGACTATGCCCCCCGCATCAGCATCGAGGACCTCTCGGAATCGCTCTATCTCTTCTACCGCACGCGGCTGGGCCTCTGGGTGCAGCGGGCCGAGGATACGGTGGGGCAGGGGGCGCTGCCCGGCTGGGCGCCGGCAGGGTTTCCACATGCCCCCGGCGCCGTGCTGCCCGAGATCACCCGCGTCTCATGGGCACAGGACGGCGCGCGGGCCGAGGTGTCACGCACATGGTTCGACCCCGCGCGGGTCCGCTATGTGGCGCGGCTGAAATAGGCCGCAGGAACTGAAACAGGCCGCAGGACAGGAACGCGCGCGCACAGGCGCCGAAAACAGGGGACGGACACCGTGAAGACAATCCGCTATGGCGTCATCGGCTGCGGCATGATGGGGCAGGAGCATCTGAGAAACATCGCTCTTCTGCCGCAGGCCGAGGTGGTGGCGATCCATGAACCCGACGCCGCGATGCGCGCCGAGGCGCAGCGCTTCGCGCCGGGGGCCGCGATGGTGGACAGCGTGGCCCAGGTGCTGGCCGTGGAGGCGGTGAACTGCCTGCTGATCGCCAGCCCCAATTTCCTGCATGTGGGCCAACTGGAAGAGGTGGCGCGCATCCGCCCGCTGCCCGTGCTGGTGGAAAAGCCGCTTTTCACCGACCCCGCCGACGCGCCCCGCCTGGCCGCCCTGCGTAGCGCCTATCCGGCGCCGATCTGGGTGGCGATGGAATACCGCTACATGCCGCCCGTGGCGCATCTGCTGCGCGCGGCGCAGGCCGCCACCGGCGGGGTGCGGATGCTCACCATCCGCGAACACCGCTTTCCGTTCCTGTCCAAGGTGGGCGACTGGAACCGTTTCAACGCGCAGTCGGGCGGCACGCTGGTCGAGAAATGCTGCCATTTCTTCGACCTGATGCGGCTGGTGATGGGCTGCGATCCGGTGCGGGTGATGGCCTCCGCAGGCCAGGACGTGAACCACAAGGACGAAATGGTGGCGGGCCGCACCCCCGACATCTGGGACAATGCCTATGTGATCGTCGATTTCCAGAATGGCGCGCGTTCGATGCTGGAACTGTGCATGTTCGCCGAAGGCAGCCGCTATCAGGAAGAGATCAGCGCCGTGGGCCCCATGGGCAAGATCGAATGCCTGGTGCCCGGCCCGGGCCGGTTCTGGCCCGCGCATCTGGGCGCGGCGCCGGTGCCGCAGGTGATCGTCAGCCCCCGCAACCCCAAGGGGCCCCGCGTGCTCGAGGTGCCGGTGGACCCCGCGATCCTGGAGGCGGGCGACCACAACGGATCGACCTTTTACCAGCACGCGGGCTTTGCGGCGGCGGCGGCCGGGCAGGGACGGGTGGAGGTGGCACTGGAGGATGGCTGGTGGGCGGCGGCCATGGGGATGGCGGCACAAAGATCGGCGATGACGGGGCAGGCGGTGGACTTCGAGGCCGAGGACTATCTGCCCCGCTGAGGCACCCGTTGCCGACCCCCGGGGGGCTTCACGCCCCCCGGACCCCCGTGGGATATTTGGGGACGGAAGAAGGGGCAAGCTCGGTCTGCGGATGTCTTTGCCCGCGCGCCACGGCGTGGGACCGTTCGCGCGCTGCCTGCCGAACATGCGCGGCATGTCAGGACAGATGCTTCAAGGGGCGGGCCGGCCGGTCCCCGGCGCCGGATCAGCGCCCCTCGCGCCGACGTCATCAAAGTTTCACGCAGCATTCACAAAGCTTACGCAGGGCGTGCCTAACCGGGCATGGAACCAAAGGGGGCGGCATGCTGCTTGAAATCCAGACCGTGACGCGGATGTTCGGCCAGAAGGCGGCCGTGGACAACATCAGCTTTACCGTGGATCGACCGGCCTTTGTCGGCATCAGCGCGTGGCCATCGCGCGCGCCCTGATGCAGGACCCCAAGATCATCCTCGCGGACGAGCCCAGCGCCAGCCTCGATCCGATGAACGCATAGATCGTCATGGACGCGCTGGAGCGCATCCATGACGAGGATGGCCGCATGGTCATCGCCAACCTGCACACGCTGGACACCGCGCGCCGCTATTGCGACCGCGTGATCGGCATGCGAGACGGCCGCATCGTGTTCGACGGGAGCCCCGACCAGCTGACCACCGGTGTCGCCCGCGACATCTACGGCGCGGATGCGAGCTTTTCGGAGGCCGCGCCTCCACCTCCATCGACACCCTGCCGCAGGATCAGGCCTACAAGGCCGCGATGCTGGGTGCCTGACCCCCCCTTTACCCGGCCCGCGTCCCGCGTCCGGCGGGGGGCCTTCAACCCGGAGACGACAGATGAAAAAGCTGCTTGCCATCCTTGCCGCGACCACGACCCTCGCCGCGCCGCGCCGCGCCGCGCCGCGCCGCGCCGCGCCTCGCCTGGAGCAGGACGCGATCGCCGAGTTCCGCATCGGCATCCTCGGCGGAGAAAACGCCTAGGACCGAATGAACTCCAACGAATGCTTTCGCAAATACACCGAGGAACTGCTCGGCGTGCCCACGCGCCTCTTCGCGCCCGCCGACTACAACGGCGTGATGCAGGGCCCCCTGGGCGGCTCCATCGACCTTGCCTGGCTCGGGCCGTCAGCCAATGCCGCGATCTACATCGAGAAACCCGAGGCGGTCGAGCCGATCCTCGTGAAGGTCAACACCGACGGCAGCTACGGCTACCACGCCATCGGCTTTGCCCGCGCGGACAGCGGCATCACCTCCTTCGACGACATGAAGGGCAAGAAATTCGCCTTCGGCGACCCGAACTCCGGCTCGGGCTACCTGATCCCCCGCATCGAGATCGAGGACAGCGGCTTCTCGATCAAGCCCGGCGAGTATTTCTCGGATGTGGTGTTCTCGGGCGGGCATGAGCAGTCCATCGTCGGCGTCGCCAACGGCGATTTCGACGCCTCGGTGACCTGGGCCGACGCCATCGGCGAATGGGAAGACGGCTAAAACTCGGGCGCGCTGCGCAAGGCGGCCGACGCGGCCCACGCGGGCATCGTGGACATGAACGACCTCGTGCAGATCTGGAAATCGAACGTGATTCCGGAAGGCCCGATCGTCATCCGCAAGAACATCCCCGAACGCGTGAAGATCGAGATGACCGCGATGCTCGCGGCCCTTCCCTACACCGACAAGGATTGCGCCCAGGCGATCCAGGCGGGCGACGCCCTGAGCTTCCGCCCGATCGGGCATGACGCCTACGAGGTGATCGTGGAATCGCGCAAGCGCGTTGCCGCGAACTGATCCTGACCTGACCAGCCGGGCCGCGCGCCAGACCGCGCGGCCCGGTTTCGTTTGCCTTCCGGGGGACCCATGGCCGACCTTGCCGCGGCAGCCACCGCACCGCGCCTTGCCGATGTGCGCACCGCCTATCTGGCGCAGAATCGCCGCCGGCAGGCCTATTCCGGCATCCTGCTCGCGGTGTTCGTCGTCCTCATGGTCTCGGGGTTCCGCACCGTCGATGGGCGCAACGCGGGCGGCTTCTGGTCCGGCATCCACCAGGTGTTCGACTTCCCCGCCACCGTGGTCGGCGAGGTCATCGAAAAGATCGACCGCTTCCCGACCCATGTGGTCACCTTCTTTCCCGCGCTGATCGAGACGATCAACATCGCCGCCGTCTCCACCCTGCTGGGCGCAATCCTGGGCCTTCTCTTCTCGCTCCTCTCCACGCGGGGCCTCGCACCCTTCCCCCGGCTGATCCCGGTGTTCCGCCGGACGATGGACCGTCTGCGCGCCTTCCCCGAGATCGTGATCGCGCTGGTGCTGATCTACATCATGGGCGGCGGCCCGGTGCCCGCGATGATCGCCATCGCGCTGCATACGGCAGGCGCGCTGGGCAAGCTCTTTTCGGAGGTGTCCGAGAATGTGGACATGAAGCCCGTGGAGGGCCTGCAATCGGTAGGCGCGGGCTGGTGGCAGCGGATGCTCCTCGGCGTGATCCCGCAGGTGGCGCCCAACTACCTCAGCTACGCCCTGATGCGGTTCGAGATCAACGTGCGCGCATCGGCCATCCTCGGCTTCGTGGGGGCGGGGGGCATCGGGTATGAACTGCGCAACACCATGACCTTCGGCGTCGGCCGGTTCGACCAGGCGGCGGCGATCTTCGTCCTGCTGTTCCTCGCCATCGTGGTGTTCGACCAGATCAGCAGCCACTACCGCAACAAGCTGGTGCACGGGGATCACGCATGACCGCCACCGCCGAATTCACCGCCGATACCGCCCGCGCCGCGGCCCTGCGGCTGATCGCGAAAAAGCGGACCACCGCCCTGATCGTGCCCGTGGTCGTGCTGGCCTATCTCGTCTACATCTTCTTCGCCTTCGACATTCCGGGCCTCGCCGACCGTGCCCGGTTGGACAACGCGCGCATCCTCGTGGCCGACAGCTACAGCCACAAGGTGCATGTCACCCGCGACATCCGCTCCGGCACCCTCGACATCGCCATCGAGGGCGAGACGAAGGGGCGCTATCCCGCGGGCACCCGCCCCGACTGGGTGACGGGCGACGCCAGCGACGTGATGGTGGACCTCGGCAAGGGCCATGTCGTGCATTTCCTGCCCGAGGGCGGCATCTCCTATGATGCGGGCGACGAGGGCACCATCGCCATCGCGCGCGACGAGGGCGCGCTGCGCCTGATCCTGCCCGAAGGGCGCGAGATGCCGTCCTGGATCAACGCCAGCGCCAACCGCATCGCCATCACCACCGACCAGGGCCGCGTGACCATGACCCGCTCGAAGGACGAGGTGTTTCGCTATTTCTTCGGGTGGGAGTTGTTCTGGTTCACCCTCGACAGCCCCTATTGCGACCGGGGGCTGACCGCCATCCTCTTCGGTCTGCAGCTTGACCCCGCGCGCAGCAACATCGCGGGCGCATGGTCGGATTTCCTGAACAACAACATGTGGCGGCATGCCGATGTGTTCTGGGCGATCTGGGAAACCATCCTGATGGCGTTCCTCGGCACCTTCGGGGCGGCCATTGTCGCACTGCCGCTGGCCTTCCTCGCGGCCAGGAACTTTGCGCCGCGCATGGCGCTGCGCTTCGCCGTGCGCCGGGTGTTCGACTTCGTGCGCGGCGTGGATGGCCTGATCTGGACGATCATCCTGAGCCGCGCCTTCGGCCCCGGTCCGATGACCGGCGCGCTCGCGATCCTGATCACCGACACCGGCAGCTTCGGCAAGAGTTTTTCCGAGGCGCTGGAGAACGTGGACAAGAAGCAGATCGAGGGGATCCAGTCCACCGGGGCACGCCCGGTGCAGCGCTACCGCTTCGGGGTGATCCCGCAGGTAACCCCGATCCTGCCGTCGCAGATCCTCTACTGTTTCGAAAGCAACACCCGCAGCGCCGCGATCATCGGCGCCATCGCCGGCGGTGGCATCGGCCTCTTCATCACCCAGGCGATCCAGACCCAGAAGGACTGGGAAGAGGTTACCTATTACATCGTGCTCATCGTGATCATGGTGATGGTGATGGACAGCCTGTCCGGCTGGCTGCGGGCGAAACTGATCAAGGGCGATGGCGGCGGGCACTGATCCCGCGCGCCCGCCCTGCCGTTCTCTTCTTTGCCCAAATACCCCGGGGTCCGGGGCAGCGCCCCGGGGCCGATGCCGCAGGCCGACGCCGTTGATCTGCCCAGCCCCGATGCCGCATCTCGCGCAGGTCCTAAGAACAGGTTAATTCAGGCCCGGAAGCCCTTGATGAGCCTGACCCGCCGACATGTCCCACCGTGGGACACCATACACCGGAGTGCCGCATGCCCCGCCTCTCGGCCACCGCGCCCCACATCCACCCCGACTGCGAGATCGCAGGCTCCACCTTCGGCGCCTATTGCGAGGTCGGGCGCGGCAGCCGCATCGTGAACACCGCGTTTCTCGACTACGCCTACTGCGACCGCCTCGCCGACATCGCCAACACCACCGTCGGCAAATTCGCCAACATCGCGGCGATGACCCGCATCGGTCCGACCGACCACCCGATGGCGCAGGCCTCGCTGCACCATTTCCTCTACCGCTCCAGCTACTACTGGCCGCAGGAGGCTGACGACGCCGCCTTCTTCACCCGCCGCGCCGCGCGCCGCACAGTGATCGGCCCCGACACCTGGATCGGCCACGGTGCCATTGTGAAACCCGACGTGACCATTGGCGCGGGCGCCGTGGTGGCGGCCGGGGCGGTGGTGACGCGGGATGTGGAGGCCTATACCATCGTCGCGGGCACGCCTGCGCGCCTCCTGCGCCGCCGGTTCCCCGAACCCGTCGCCGCGCGGTTGCAGGCGCTGGCGTGGTGGGACTGGGACCACGAGACCCTGCGCAAGTCCCTGCCGGCGTTCCGCACTCTCCCGGCCGAGGATTTCCTCGCGCGATACGGCGGTTGAGACGGCTCGCCCCGCCTTATTCCGCCGCGATCCGCAGCATCTGCGGCTGGCTCAGGAACCGCCGCGCCGCCTCGCCCGCCAGATAGGTCAACCGCCCGCCTGCGATGGTGGCCTCCACCGCCCGGCTGGCGGCGTTCACCACCGTCAGGTCGGCGCGCATCCCCGGCTCGATCCGCCCACGGTCGGCGAGCCGCAGCACCTCGGCCGGGCGGGCCGAGATCATCGTCCAGGCACGGGGCAGGTCCATCACGCCGCGATCCACCATTGCCCAGGCGGCCATGGCCAGCGCGGGAATGTGATAATCCGACACCAGCGCATCGCAGAGCCCCTCGGCAATCAGGTCCATCGCCGCCACATTTCCTGACTGGCTGCCCCCCCGCACCACGTTCGGGGCGCCCATCAGCACCGGGGACATCATCGCACGGGCGGCGGCGGCGGCACGGCGGGTGGTGGGGAACTCTGCGATGCGGGCACCGATCATCGAATAGCGCTCGCGCGTCTCGCCGTCCGGGTCGTCGTGGCTGCCGTAGAGCACGCCCATCTCGTCAAAGGCATCGGCCAGTCGGCAGAGGTGGCGGGGAACCTCGCGCGCCCGCGCGGCGGCGGCGTCGATGGCCGCGTGCATCTCCTCGACGCTGCGGCCGTTCCGCCGCGCCCAGTGCGCGAATTCCGCGGGGCGGTCGCGGCGCATGTCCTGCGCGTCTTCCAGGTGGTCGTTGAACACCACATAGCCGATGCGGTGCCGGGCGACGGCCGCGATCAGCCGCGCGCCCGCCTCCACCAGATGCACCTCGGCGCGCAGCTGCAGCCGCAGGTCGGTCAGCGCCTGCGGGCGGTAGGTCGCCAGCGCAGCCATCAGTGCCTCGGCCCCGTCCGGGCCGCGCGGCCCGCCTTCCCAGCTCCAGCCCTGGGCGAGAAACGCGGTGGTCACGCCATGCGCGGCGCATTCCCGGTCGGCCGAGGCAAGGCCGGCAGCCAGCGGAAAGCCCACGCCGGGGCGGGGGTGGATCTGGCGCTCATATCCGTCGCCATGCAGGTCGATGATGCCGGGCAGGATCAGATAACCCGACAGGTCCACCTCGGGCAGCGGCCCGCGCGTGATCCGCCCGTCCGCAAGGCAGACCGAGCGGCGCTGCATCTCGCCGCCGCGCAGAACGTCCGCGCGGGTCAAGCGCAGGGGGGGGAGAGGCAGGTTCATGGGACGACTGCTCGGATCTGGTTTTGGCTGTGGATAAACCTGTTGCGCAACGCTGGTATGACAGGAACGCCCTGTTTTCTTGCGAATTTGCGTTACTCGGGGGCCACGACCAGCGTCACCCGGTCGCCCGCGAACCAGGAGATCCCGTATTCCACCGGTTGGCCCCCGGCGCTGACATTCAACGCCACCGTGCGCAACAACGGCGCGCCTTCCGGCAGATGCAACAGCGCGGCCCGCGTGCCGCGCGCGACCTTGGCCGTCAGCCGGGTCGAGGCGCGGGTGTAATCGGCCAGCCCCTCTGCCGCCAGCGCTTCCGTGACCGACAGCGTCTCGCCGAGCCGGTCGCGAAGGCCAGGGAACCGCGCGGCAGGAAACACCGACCGGAACAGCCCGATCGGCACCCCGTCGGACAGCGACAGCCCTTCGTAGACATGCACCAACGCGCCGGGCGCAAGTTGCAGCGCTTCGGCCTCGGCCGCGCTTGCGCGCCGGGTGTCGAGAAGCAGGAGGCGGCGTGAGGGGGTGCGGCCCGTGGCCGTCAGGTTCTGGTGAAACCGGACCCGGCGGCCCAGGGGATACTCGGTTGGCCGGGCATGCACGAATACCCCCGCCCCGCGACGCGAATGCACCAGGCCCTGATCGGACAGATGCGCCATCGCATGCCGCACCGTGTGGCGGTTGACACCGAAGCGTGCCGACAGCACCGCCTCGGTCGGAAGCTTGTCGCCGGGGCCATAGATGCCCTCGGCAATCTCGGCCGAAAGGGTTGCGGCGATGGACTGCCAGAGCGGCTGGTTGGGTGGCTGCGCAGGCGAGGCAATCATTCGGTGTGGTCCGTCATCAAAGTTTCACAACTCTCGGGCTTGTAGATCGTGTTGCCTCGGTCTATCAGGTGTCTAGTTGTATATCAAGCGACGCGATACCGTCATGCCCCCCGAACCGTCCCGGACCCTTCCGACCGACCGCAGCAGCTGGATGGGCCTTCTGGCCCGAGCATCCGCCGCGCGTCTGGCCGCACTGATGCCCGGGGCGCTGCCCGGCCATGCCCTGCTGCGGCCGCCCGAAACCGGGGCGGTGATGGTGCGCGGCCGCATCGGGGGCAAGGGCGCGCCCTTCAACCTGGGCGAAATGACGGTGACGCGTTGTTCGCTGCGCCTTGTAACGGGAGAGGTGGGCCATGCGCATGTTCAGGGCCGCGACCGGGCGCATGCGCTGCGCGCGGCCATCGTCGATGCGCTGATGCAGGGACCGAGCGCGGAGGCACTGCGCACGCGGGTGCTGGAGCCGCTGGCCGCTGAAGAGGCCGCACGCCGGTCGGCCCGCGCCGCCCGCGCAGCGCGCACGAAGGTCGAGTTCTTCACGCTGGTCAGGGGAGAGGATGCATGACTGTCGCCTCAACCGAAGCCGCAACCGATGCCCTGTCCGGCGGTTTTGCCGATGCGCCCGTCGCCGCCGCCCGGGCCTTTCGCGCGGCGCTGGAGGCGATGTCCCGCCCCGGCCGGATCGAGACGGTGGCGGGGGCCGCACCGCCCGCACCCGCCTCGGTTGCCGCCGGGGTGCTTCTTCTGACGCTGGCGGATGCCACGACGCCGGTGCATCTGGCCGGCGCGCATGACCATGGCCCCCTGCGCGACTGGGTCACCTTTCACACCGGTGCGCCGCTGGTAGGCGCCGCGCGGGCGGTATTCGCGCTTGGCACCTGGGAAGGGTTGCAACCGCTGGACCGCTTTGCCATCGGCACCCCGGAATACCCCGACCGGTCAGTGACGCTGATCGTCGAACTGGCCCGCCTCGCGGACGCGGGCATGCGGCTGACCGGCCCCGGCATCCGCGAGGCGGTGCATCTGTCGCTGCCCGAGGTCGCAGCCTTTGCCACCAATCGCGCAGGGTTCCCGCTGGGGTTCGACACGTTCCTGACCTGTGGCGACCGGCTGGCGGGTCTGCCACGCTCAACCCGGGTGGAGGGCGCCTGAATGTATGTGGCCGTCAAGGGGGGTGAGCGGGCGATCGACGAGGCGCATGCCTTCCTCGCCGAGGAGCGGCGCGGCGATCCGGGCGTGCCGGAGCTTTCGATCGCGCAGATACGCGAGCAAATGCGGCTGGCGGTGAACAGGGTGATGGCAGAGGGGTCGCTTTATGACCCCGACCTTGCGGCGCTGGCGATCAAGCAGGCGCGCGGCGACATGATCGAGGCGATCTTCCTGATCCGCGCCTATCGCACGACCCTGCCGCGCATCGGCGCCTCGCGCCCGGTGGACACTGGCGCCATGGCGTGCATCCGCCGCATCAGCGCAACCTTCAAGGACGCGCCGGGCGGGCAGGTGCTGGGCCCGACCTTCGACTACACCCACCGCCTGCTGGACTTCGCGCTCATGGCCGGCGGCGAGGATCCCGTGGCCCCGCACGGGGATGCAGGCCACCCCGCCCTGCGCGCCCCCCACATCACCGATTTCCTGAACCGAGACGGCATGATCGAAACCGATCCGGTCTCAAACGCCACCCCGCCTGATCTGACGCGCGAGCCGATGCAGATGCCCGCGAACCGCGCGCTTCGCCTGCAAGCGCTGGCGCGGGGGGATGAGGGGTTCCTTCTGGGCCTCGCCTACAGCACGCAGCGCGGCTATGGGCGCACGCACGCCTTTGTGGGCGAGTTGCGCATCGGCATGGTCGCCGTCGAGATGGACATTCCGGAGTTGGGCTTTGCGGTGGAGATCGGCGAGGTGGAGCTGTCGGAATGCGAGACGGTGAACCAGTTCACCGGATCACGCACCGAGCCTGCGCAGTTCACCCGCGGCTATGGCCTCGTGTTCGGCCAGTCCGAGCGAAAGGCGATCGCCATGTCCCTCGTGGACCGCGCGCTGCGGTGGGATGAACTGGGCGAGGATTTCGTGGGGGCCCCCGCGCAGGACGAAGAATTCGTGCTGATGCATTCCGACAACATCCAGGCCACCGGGTTTCTGGAGCATATCAAGCTGCCCCATTATGTCGATTTCCAGTCAGAGCTGGAACTGGTGCGGCGGCTGCGGCGCGAGGCGATGGCGGCCGGGGAAGCGCCGGAGGCCGCGGAATGATCCGTTCAGTCGCATCCCGTCCGATGATGGTCCGCTGCGGCATGGTCCCCACGCGGGTTGAGATGGCCGTCGCCCATCTGCCAGACCCCCAGTCTGCCTGTGGTGTCGATCAGAAACCCGTTCGGACCGACCGCCCAGACCGGCGCAAAGCGGTAAAGCAGGCGCAGGCCCAGCCATCGCAGCACGGCAAGCGCCGCAAACAGCAACGCGATGTTGAGGATCAAGGCGTCAGGCATCCGGTCTCCTGTCGTCACGGCGTCGCTGGGGTGACGGGATCAGTCCCAGCCATCGCGGCGCATCGGGGTATCCTGCAACACATCGGCCAATGCGCGCATCAGGATCGCCGCCGTTGCCGTGCCGCAGAGCACAAGGGCGAGTTCAATCATCTCGGGTCGGGTCCTTCTGAACCTCTGGTTGATCTCCGGCTGGAAGAAAAGCATGGAAATCTGGCAAAATGGTGACCGAAAGCGCGGGCGCTGCCGCTTACAACTTCGCCTATCTGGATGAGCAGACCAAACGCATGATCCGCCGCGCGATCCTCAAGGGGGTGGCGGTGCCCGGCTATCAGGTGCCCTTCGCCAGCCGCGAGATGCCGATGCCTTATGGCTGGGGCACCGGGGGGGTGCAGGTGACGGCGGCCTGCCTGTGCCCCGAAGACGTGCTGAAGGTGATCGACCAGGGCGCGGATGACACCACAAACGCTGTATCGATCCGCAAGTTCTTTCAGAAAACCGCCGGGGTGGCGGTGACCGACAGCACGACTGAGGCGACCATCATACAGACCCGCCACCGCATCCCTGAAACCCCGCTGGCCGAAGGGCAGATCCTCGTCTATCAGGTGCCGATCCCTGAACCCCTGCGCTTTCTGGAACCGCGCGAGCCCGAGACGCGGCGGATGCATGCCTTGCAGGACTACGGTCTGATGCATGTGAAGCTCTATGAGGACATCGCCCGCCACGGGTCCATCGCGACCTCCTACGCCTATCCGGTCAAGGTGGAGGGACGCTATGTGATGGATCCCTCACCGATCCCCAAGTTCGACAACCCGCGTTTGTCGGACTGCGCCGCGATACAGCTCTTCGGCGCGGGGCGCGAGCAGCGCATCTATGCGCTGCCGCCCTATTCCTGCGCGGTCAGTCTTGATTTCGACGACCATCCCTTCACGCCGTCGAAGGCGCCCGGCGCCTGTGCGCTCTGCGGGTCAGGCAGCAGCTATCTGGATGAGGTGATCGTGGATGATGCGGGCGGGCGGATGTTCGTCTGTTCCGATACGGATTACTGCGCGGGGCGCAGGGCGGACGGGCATGAGCCTACCGGACAGGAGGATGCGGTGTGACCGGTGCAGTCAATTTTCTTGCAAGAAAATTGCAAAATCCTTTGAAGGATTTTGTGCGCCGTGCGTGGGGGCAGCACCGTGCGGGGTGAGGTGGCAATGTCGCATCAGCCCCTTCTGTCCGTCCGGGGCCTGACCAAGTGCTATGGCGCCCGCATAGGCTGCGCGGATGTATCGTTCGATCTTTGGCCCGGCGAAGTGATGGGCATCGTGGGCGAATCCGGGTCGGGCAAGTCAACCCTCCTGTCCTGTCTGGCGGGGCACCTGACCCCGGATGCGGGTGCCGTGATCTTTGACACCCGGACTGGCCTGCGCGACACGGTGGCCATGTCGGAACCGGAGCGCCGGATGCTGGGGCGCACCGACTGGGCGTTCGTGCACCAGAACCCGCGCGACGGGCTGCGGATGGGGGTGACCGCGGGCGGCAATGTGGGCGAACGCCTGATGGCCGTGGGCGCGCGCCACTACGGCCAGATCCGTGCGGCCGCGACAGACTGGCTGGGCCGGGTCGAGATCGACTCCGCCCGCATCGACGACCGACCGCGCGCCTTTTCGGGCGGCATGCAGCAGCGGTTGCAGATCGCGCGCAATCTGGTCACGGGGCCGCGTCTTGTGTTCATGGACGAACCCACGGGGGGCCTTGATGTCAGCGTGCAGGCGCGGTTGCTGGACCTGCTGCGCGGGCTGGTGCGCGAGATGGGTCTGTCGGCCGTGATCGTGACGCATGACCTTGCCGTGGTGCGTTTGCTTGCGGACCGGCTGATGGTGATGAAGGACGGGCGCGTGGTGGAACAGGGCCTGACCGATCAGGTCTTGGACGATCCGCAACATGCCTATACGCAGCTTCTCGTATCCTCCGTGCTGCAGGTCTGATCCCATGCTGTTTGCCTACCGCGCCCTTGGCCCGAAACTGGAACGTCTGCCCCCCGAGACCCCGCTGGATCAGGCGCTGTGGATCGACCTGTACCGCCCGCAGCCCGCGCAGGTTCAGGCGGTGCAGGCGCTGGGGATCGAGGTTCCCACCCTCGCCGACATGGAAGAGATCGAGATCTCGGCCCGGCTCTACCGCGAGGACGGCATCGACTACATGACCCTTGTGCTGCCCGGCATGTCGGACAGCAATGAGCCTATGTCGGGCCCGGTCACCTTCATCATGACGCCCGCGCGGCTTTACACCGTGCGCCACCACGCCCCGCGCCCCTTTGCCACCTATCCCGAACGGGCCGACAAGGTGGGCCCCGGCTGCATGGATGCCGAACGGTTGTTCCTGAGCCTTGTCGAAGAGATCGTGGGCCGTCTGGCCGACCTGCTCGAGGGGTCGGGGCGGGCGCTGGATGCGGTGGCGCGCGAGGTGTATGGCGAGGCCGGCCTCACGGATGCGCAACTGCTGCAGAACGCGCTGCGCAAGGTCGGGCGCGAGGGCGAGCAGATCGCGCGGGTCCGCCTGTCGCTGCTGACGATCGAACGGGCGATCAGCTATTACGGCCAGACACTGACCGAAGGCCAGCGCGGCACGGCGCTCAAGGACGTGGTCAAGGGCCTGATGCGCGACATCCATGCGCTGGAGGTCCATGCCGACCACCTGAACTCGCGCGTGTCCCTTGCGACCGATACGACCCTTGGCATGATCAACCTGACGCAGAGCCAGACGATCAAGATTGTGTCGGTGGTGGCGGTGGTGTTCCTGCCGCCCACGGTGATCGCATCCGCCTATGGCATGAACTTCGAGGTGATGCCGGAACTGCAATGGAGCTTTGGCTACCCGATGGCGCTGGGGATGATGCTGGCCTCCGCCGTGGGCACCTACCTGTTCTTCAAATGGAAGAAGTGGCTATGACGGCGGTGATCGAGGTTTCGGGGCTTGGCAAGAGTTTCACCCTGCACAATCAGGGCGGCACGGTGATCCTGGTCATGGCGGGCGCGTCGCTGGCCGTGCGTGCCGGGGAATGCGTGGGGTTGACCGGCGCCTCCGGCGCGGGGAAATCCACGCTGATGCGGATGGTCTGGGGCAATTATCTGGCCGATGAGGGCTCGATCCGGGTGGCGGGGATCGAGGTGGCGGGGGCAGAGCCGCGCACGGTCATCGAACTGCGGCGCGGCACGCTGGGCTATGTCTCGCAGTTCCTGCGGGTGGTGCCGCGGGTGCCCACGGTGGATGTGGTGGCTGACCCCCTGCGGTCACTGGGGGTTCCGGCGGAGGCGGCGCGCGACCGCGCGCGGGCGCTGCTGGTGCGGCTGAACATCCCCGAGCGGCTGTGGGGCCTGTCGCCCACCACCTTTTCGGGTGGCGAACAGCAGCGGGTGAACATCGCGCGCGGCTTTGTGCATCCCTATCCCGCGATGCTGCTGGATGAACCCACCGCAAGCCTTGATGCCGCCAACCGCGAGGTCGTGCTGGAGCTTATCGAGGCGGCAAAGGCGCGGGGGGCTGCGATCCTGGGGATTTTCCACGACGAGGGGGCAAGGGCGCGGGTCTGCGACCGGCTGGTGGATGTGACGGGCTTCACGCCCGCGCGGGCGGCCTGAGGTGGCGGGGCGGGTGTTTGCGGTGGTGGGGCCGTCGGGGGCAGGCAAGGACACGCTGATCGCCGTTGCACAGGCCGCCCGCCCGGGCCTGCATGTTGTGCGCCGCGTTATCACCCGGCTGGAGGAGACGGGGGGAGAGCCGTTCGAGGGTGTCGGCGAGGCCGAGTTTGCGACCCGCGCCGCGCGCGGTGATTTCTGTCTGCACTGGCAGGCGCATGGACTGTCCTACGGCATCCCGGCTTCGGCGCTCGATGCCATCGCGCAGGGCCGCGACGTGGTGTTCAACGGCAGCCGCGCGATGCTGGTCGAGGCCTGGGACGCCTTTCCGAACCTGACCGTGATTCTGGTCACCGCCCCCATCCATGTGCTGGCCGAGCGTCTGGCGGCGCGGGGCCGCGAGACGACCGGGGATATCGCAGCCCGCCTCGCCCGCGCGCGCTATGAGGTGCCGCCGGGCATCCCGGTGCGGGTGGTGGAGAACGGCGGCGCGCTTGAAGTGGCAGTCGCGGCCTTTCTGGCGGCGCTTGAACCCGACCGTGCGGCACCGTGAGGCTGTGGTCCTCAGCTCCGGTTACGGGCCAGCGTGTAGCGGTGGATCATGTGGAACCGCCCGTCCCTGGCCTCGCCAAACAGCGCAAGGCTGTCAAAGAGATACGGCCGCGGCAGCAGCGGTGCCAGATGCGGGGCAAGGGCCGCCTCCAGCGCCGCGGCCTCGGGTTCCGGCAACTCGCCCGAAAAGGTCAGGTGGAACTGGAATTCTTCCATCACATAGGGATAGCCCCAGCGCTCCAGATTGGCCCTTTGGCCGGGTGTCAGCCGGTCGGGCCTTCGCCGGGCGATCTCGCCGGTATCGGGGGGGGCGCGGAACGGGTCCAAGGCCTCGACCACCTGGGCTGCCATCTCTGCCAGCCGGGTCTGGTCGCCTGCCACCACAAGCGCCAGAAACCCGCCCAGCCGCTCCAGCCGCAACCCCTCCAGCCGCACCGGGGCCAGCCGCAGGCACAGCGCCTGCGTCGCCCAGTGGAGATCGGCGGGCGTCATGCCCTCGGCCAGCCGGAAGGGCGGCTTGATGGTGCCATGAAAGCCGTATTTGCGCGGCGTCGCCACGATCTCGTCCCATGGGCGGGGCAGGGGGCCGATGTCCGGGGCCTGCCGCGCGGTCCCCGCTGCGGCGTCCCAGCCCAGCCAAGCCGCGCCGAAATTCCCCAGCGCCCCCTCGGGGGCGGCATAGACCGCAAAGCGGCGATACCCTTCGAACCGCGGATCGGCCTCGGCCATCTGCATCTCCCTCGCGCTAACTGCGCCGCCCTGATACCCCTCGTCCGACCCCGTCTGCAAGGAAGCCCGTGATGACCGAGACGATTCTCGCCAATGCCCGCATTGTCCGCCCCGCCGAAGTGATCCATGGCAGCATCCTGTTGCGCGACGGCAAGATTGCGGAGATTTCAGAGGGGGCGGGGGTGCCCGCGGGTGCGGTGGACTGTGCAGGTGATCTGGTGATGCCGGGGCTGGTCGAGCTGCACACCGACAACCTTGAGCGGCATATCGAGCCGCGCCCCAAGGTCGATTGGCCCCATGCCGCCGCCATCGTCGCCCATGATGCCGAGCTTGCGGGTGTGGGCATCACCACCGTGTTCGACGCGCTGCGCGTGGGATCGGTGGTCAGCAAGGCCAAGGGCAACTACGGCGAATATGCCCGGGCGCTGGCAGACGAGATCCTGAGCCTGCGCGCGGCGGGGGCGCTGCGGATCAGCCATTTCCTGCACCTGCGGGCCGAGATGTGCTCTGAAACCCTGGTCGAGGAAATGGCAAAGTTCGGCCCCGTCGACCGTGTGGGCATCGTCAGCCTGATGGACCATACGCCGGGCGCGCGCCAGTTCCGCAACCTCAAGTCGCTCAAGGATTATGTGATGGGCAAGCACGGCTATTCCCAGGCCGAGTTCGACGCCCATATCGAAGGCCAGAAGGACCTGTCGGCCCGCATGGGCGCGCTGCATGAGGCGACGGCGGTGGCCGAGGCGCGCCGATATGGCGCGGTGCTGGCCAGCCATGACGATACGCTGGTCCCGGATGTGGTGCGCAGCCACGCGCATGGCGTGGGCTTTGCCGAGTTTCCCACCACCCTCGAGGCCGCGCAGGCCTGCCGCGACCACGGGATCGCGGTGATGATGGGCGCGCCGAACCTGATCCGGGGCGGGTCGCATTCCGGCAACGTGGCCGCGCGCGACCTGGCCGAGGCGGACCTTCTGGACATCGTGTCGTCGGATTATGTGCCCTCGGCACTGTTGACGGCGGCGCTGATGCTGGGTGACCTCTGGGGCGATGTGGCGCGCGGGGTGGCCACGGTGACCCGCGCCCCCGCCGCCGCCGCGGGCCTGACTGACCGCGGGCATCTGGACCCCGGCGCGCGGGCCGATGTGATCCGCGTGGCGCGGGTGGCGGGGGCTGCGGCGGTGCGCGGGGTCTGGGTGCAGGGGCACCGCGTGGCCTGACGGCCGGGCCAGCGGCGAAACCGACACGATCCCGTCATCCTCTTCTGCCACAACCGCGACACCGAAATGGAGCGCCCGCCATGACCGACCAGCGCCTTGCCGCTTTCACCGCCCCCGGGCGTTTCTGGAAGGGCAACCTGCACACGCATTCGACCCGATCGGACGGCGTGCTGAAACCCGAAGAGGTGTGCCGCCGCTACCGCGAGGAAGGGTATGATTTTCTGGCGCTGACCGATCATTTCGTGGGCGCCTATGGCTATCCCATCGTCGATACGGTGCCGTATCGCACCAATGCCTTCACGACGATCCTCGGCGCCGAGCTGCATTCCGGCAAGATGGAGAACGGCGAGCTGTGGCACATGCTCGCCGTCGGCCTGCCGCCCGACTTCGCCCCCTCCGACAGCCCGGATTTCGAGCCTGCCGAAGGCCAGGAAAGCGGGCCGGCGATCGCCGCCCGCGCGGTGGCCGCGGGGGCCTTTGTGGCCATAGCGCATCCGCAATGGTCGGGTCTGACGCTGCGCGACGCACGCTCGATCCACACCGCCCATGCGGTGGAGATCTACAACCACGGCTGCGCGGTCGGCTGCGACCGGGCCGACGGCACGGCCATGGCTGACCTACTGCTGGCGGATGGGCATGAGCTGTCACTCATCGCCACCGATGACGCGCATTTTTACGAGCCTGACCATTTCGGCGGCTGGGTGATGGTCAAGGCCGAGGAGAACGAGCCCGACGCGCTGCTCGCTGCGTTGAAGGCCGGAGCGTTCTACGCCAGCCAGGGGCCGGAGTTGCACGACGTGCACCTGACGGCGGATGCGGTGGAGGTGTCCTGTTCGCCAGCCGCCACGGTGATCGTGCAAGGGGCCGGCACAGCGGCGGTGTCGGTGCATGGCGAGGGCATGACCGAGGCGCGCATCCCCCTGAAACGCTTTGGCAGCTCACGCTTTCTGCGCGTCACAATACGCGATGCGCAGGGCCGCCGCGCATGGTCCAACCCTTTCTACCGCTGAACGTACCACCCGCGTTGCCGCTGCGGCGCTGCGGAACTGCGGCCGCCGCTGGACGATGCGCCCGGAACATGGCAACAGTGGCGCGCGTTGTTGGCGTCCTGTAGCAGCCTCCGACCAAAGCCCGCCACTCCTTCCCGGTGCGGCGCTTGGGGGAGCGTACGGGCGCGCTACGGAAGGGTGGCAGAGTGGTCGATTGCAGCGGTCTTGAAAACCGCCGATGTGAAAGCATCCGTGGGTTCGAATCCCACCCCTTCCGCCAGCAAAAATTACCTTGTGATTTGATTTAACAAGTAAAAATGCGCTTAGAGCGTGTCGCGGTCGTCGCGGTTCCCTTGAGGCTTGATCGGCGATCCGCTGCCTGTGTTGCAGATATGGGGGTTGATCATGGGAAGGCCGCATCCTGTAGAACTCCGGCGGCGTGT